>NZ_WOWS01000002.1 GCF_009741275.1 Winogradskyella endarachnes | reverse complement strand
ATAACAGACCTCGGAAAATTATAGGCTATAAAACTCCTCAAGAAATTATGGATTATGAACTAAAAAATGTAGCTTAGTATCAATCAAAAAAAAGCAACGTTTGTTGCGTTAGAACATTGAATGCAGCAACGAACTAAATCATATTTTTTTGTACATTTGATTAAAAGAAATTTTGAAATGGATATTCGAACAACAAAACTTGAACTACTCAAAACGATTTTGGAGACTGAAAACACTGATTTCATCCAAAGGGTAGCTGATTTTGTAAAAAAAGAAAAAGTAGATTTTTGGGACGAATTATCTATATCTGAACAATCTGAAATAAAACAAGGTGTTGAGGAATTGGATAAAGGAAAAAGAGTTTCCTTCGAGTCATTCCTAAAGAAAATTTCTTAATGAAAGTATTCTTATCTGAACTTGCCGAATCAAAACTTCTAAAGCTATCTCAATATTTACTTGAAGAGTGGAACGTAAAAACTCATGACAAGTTTATCTCAAAACTAAGCGATAAAATCAAACAAATATCAAATCAACCTGATAGTTGTCCAAAATCATCGGAATTTAAAAATCTTTATAAATGTGTTGTAACAAAGCAAACAACATTTTTCTTTAGAATAATAGCTGAACGAAAAGAAGTAGAAATCATTACAATTTTTGACACACGACAAAATCCTGATAAGTTAAAAAAAGACGTCGATTAAAAAGTACGAAAGCCAAAAAATGTATAAAATTAATTGCTTGGTTCTAGCCTACTTACGAAAATCCTCTCGGATTTTCTATTCGGTTTTTATTTGCTAAATTAGTGACTTAAACCACGTAACTATATACATCAACGATGTGGTCAAATTGCCTACGTAACGCACAATAGCGTTTTCAAAACCTTTTGTTTTACTATTTTCAACACATCGTTTACTATTTATTGCACCTCATCAAATTTTGTTCTATATTTAGTCGAGTCTAAGAACGCTCTACATGCAACTAAACACATCAGCGTTTATAGGGATTGAAGCGCAATTTTGACTCTACATTAAACACATAGTACTCGTTAAAACGTTGAATACAGCCCTGAACTAACAATTTTAAGAATAGAAGAACTAGTTTATACTAAGTTTTGCCTTTAAAATAACTAAAACAATCTTTTAAATACAGATATTGCAACCAAAAAGAATCAACCTAATTCAGTAGGAAATACATATAAACAAACCATTACTATTTTACTTTATATTATAACGTTAACATGATTTGGTATAAATTATTTTCAAAACAAAAAAGTTTTCTATTAAGTATACTAACCTTATTTCTTGTATCTTGTAATACGTCTTCTTATATATCTGGTAAATTAGAAGGAACTACTAAAGAAGGTGTTACAATATACCTTATAAAACCAAATAATTTAAAAGAGATAGCTGCTTCTTATTTTGGTAAGGTAATAGACTCTGCCCTCACAGATGCTAATGGATATTTTAAGTTTGAAAACACACCTAAAACAACTGAACCTTTATTGTTAGAACTGGCCTTAAAACAATCTAATAAAAGTCCTAATTATTTAAATACTTATAACCCTATTTTATCTAACTACATGCCTGTTTTATGGCAACAAGGAGAAACTATAAAGGTTAAAACCACTACAAAAAATTTTCAGAAAAATTTTATTATAGAAAATCCTTCGGAGACAAATAAAGCGCTACTCAAACTTAGAGATATTAACTTAAAAGCTTATGAAACTTATCTCTATGAAAAAAAATGGCATTTAGAAAACGGAAATCAATTATTAGATAAAGAACATGCTGTTTTACAATATCAAACAGCATTAATGAATTTTGCCAATGATACAGAACACCTAATGTCAGCATTAATTGCGCTTAGATGGGCAAGTCCACAAAATGATTATGAGCGTATTCCAGAATTTTTAGTAAGTCAATGTCAAAAATGGAATAAAATACAACCAGATCATATTTGGGTTAAACAACTCTGTGAACAAAGTAAACCTTCTAAATTACCGGTTCTTATAGGCGATGAATTTCCTGATGTAAAATTACCAACGATTACTAAAGATACAATTTCATTAAAAAATCAGTTAGGTAAAAAAATTACCATTGTAGACCTTTGGGCCTCTTGGTGTGCACCGTGCCGCATAGAAAACCGAGAAATTCTAGTTCCGCTATGGGAAGCATACCATAACCAAGGCTTACAAATAGTCGCTTATGCCTTAGAGAGTAGTGAAAAATCTTGGCAAGCAGCAACCGATAAAGATGGTGCCATTCGCTGGTTAAATGTATCCGAATTACAAGGTGATAACACCTCATTTTTAAATAAAATCCGCGTACAAACTATACCTGCTAACTTTATTCTCAATGATAAAGGCATTGTTGTTGCAAAAAATCTTCATGGTGAAGCATTAAAACAATGGGTTAAAGATTACCTAGAAAAATAATAACTATATACGTTATTTTTTTAGAATTTAATAACGTAACAAAAACAAATATTTAATCCACTATTCTAATAAATCTGGGTTACTAAGAATCAATTCAATCTTTTTTATAATCACAGTAACCTGACTCATTTGTGCTTCAATATTTCTAAAAAAGATACTAATATCTCTGTTTACCCAACTTTCTGAAATAATTCTTGCACCTAAGCTAATTCTTAATATTGCACTTTGAATATCATTATTATATTTAACATTTACAGCTTGCCCAATATGACATTTTTGCGCTGCAAGTCTTACAATCTCTAAAGGAGAATCTTGGTAATGATTTGACAAATCAGAATTTAACAATAGATAAAGCTTTTTCACTTTATCTACCGACAACACTTTATTATCCTTTAGAATGAAAAAAGGAAAAATAGTACGCATGTTTCTAATCCCAAACTCCTTACCTGTATAACTATTGGTATTTGTTTCATTGCCATAAAGTCGTTCTAAAAAGGTGGCTTCTTTAATAGATTCCTCTACAAAATCACAGAACATTTCAATACCCATGTTTCTATATAATACTGGTGTCATAAAATACCTTTCCATTTCTACTATGGCTGCATTCCAACGCATGTACGACCCATAATTATATCCATCGCACAAATCTTTAGAACAATGCCAAGATGTTGGCCAATCTGAATGGTTATAATATTTAGTTAATCCTTTTGGCAATGTATTTTTAATGGCTTGAATAGATTTACTTACACTTTGTGGCAAAATTAACGCACCAGAATAAGGAGGTCCTGTAAAGTATTTACTTCCTGTTATTGAAACAATAAACCCCTTTTTTAAATAGTTTTGAATGTCTTTTGGGTCTAACCTTACTTGTGCAGAATCTACAATGACTTGTATAGACAGATTTGTTAAACTATCTAAATCTTTAATCATTTTTTCACTAGGTGACTGATAGCCTAATTTAGATTGATCCATGACATGCAAGACAACATGCTTGCCTGCGTCGTTAGCTTTAGAAATTGCTGTAAATACTTCTTTATCTATTGCTGTAGAAGATTTAAGGTCTCCTTTATCATCTCTCAGCGTTACTTTATTTAATTCAACATCTCTAAATCCTTCAATTTTATCACCCTTTTTAATTGGGAAATTTAGCGCAGTTGTATTTTCAAAATGACAGCCTTTTAATGCGGCTGGCACACCACTACCAGTTTCGTCTGCTGCCACCAAAACATGTGCTATATCCTTATCTGTAATAATTTGAGTTATACCAGCGATTTGAAGTGAAGAATCTGTACCAGAAGGCGAAAATATAATTTGACTCTCTGTATTTAATTTAAAAATCTTTTTAAGTCTATCTTTTAATGATTCTGAAAACTCATTTGTAGAACTTTTAAAACCGTTTTTTAAACTGTTCTTAATTACAATTCGTCTTACCTTGTCTGTTTTATCAAATGCAAAATTAGAAACACTTGTTGCCGTTGAAGATGCAAATGTAAACGCATCAGGCCTAGGAAACGGTCTACACCCATATTTATTAAGCAAAGCAATTTCGTCTATATTTAATCTTAAATCACCACCATCCATTAATAAATATTCGGTTGGTTTTGCTAAATTATCTACAATAGGTTTCCAAGAATCTTTAAATACTTTGTCTATATAATCAATATCATGAAATTCTTGTAGTTCTTTAAATTGCAACAATTCTTCTGCGCCTATATCTTTATTTTTTCTAATAATGTTAGTTAAAAAATAGTCTAAAGATTCTAATTTCTCCTTATCTTCTTTTGGCAGTAACTTATAGAATATTCTGGTTACTTTAAATGCTGCGATATCGCATAATGCTACATCTTCTTTATTATTATCTATAGCTTTATACCATAATTGCCATTCAATACCATATCTAAGATAAACCAAAGCTAAAACAGGTTTTTTTAAATAAGATGAACCTATAATAATAGATTTATTCGGTATAATTTTAAATATATTTGGATCACTATTAGATGTAATAATATTAATATTGTTCATTTTTGGTACAGTATTAAATCTTTTTAAAACATGTACCAGGTAATTCACGTTTTCTTTTTCAAATAAACTTGTTCTTTTATATTGATCTTCTATTAATATATTATTTGTCATAAGTGTTTTAATTTAAAATGTTCAGAGGAACAAAATTCTCTTCTGAGGTATTTTACTGATTATAAAATTTATCAGTCTTAATAAAATGACTATTTATTTTATAAAAATAGTTCTTTTTATAAATTTAATACCATACCTGTTTTTAATTGTTCGATTTTAAAATGTTCAGAAAAAGCAACCATTGCAGGAAACTGGGTACAATGAGATGGGTGAATATCATTTATATTTTTTTCTTTAAGAAATTCTATTGTTTTTTGGGTTTGTAAATCATTGTGCTTTAGATGAAAACCTCCTATCACAGATTTTACCGTATTAATTCCTGTTAATTTAGAGGCATAATCAATTATATTACAAATACCAGAATGTGAGCATCCTGTTATTATAATTATCTCATTATTTTGAATAATAACAACAGCGGAATCATCGTTTACAAAATCTGGTTGTCTTAATTCATCTGAAAAATTAGTGGTTATAGATTCAAAATCATTAAGTCTAGGAATTTGACCTAAAAAAATAATTCGGTCTGTAATATAATACGGTTCGGTGGAGCATATTAAATTAAACTTTTGTTCAATCTCAGTTTTACTTAATTGTAACCCAAGGCTTGAAAAATCGCTGTTTCTAAATCGTTTTATAAAAGCTTCAGGGTGTGTAATTAAAGTTTTGTTCTCAATATACTGCAACCCATCACCATGATCCCAATGACCATGACTAAGTACAATCTTATCTACCTCATTTTTAATATCAATACCAAGGGTTTTAGCATTTTTTATAAAAACATCTGTATGCCCTACGTCGAATAAAAAATTTTCGCCTTCGTGTTCAATTAAATAAGATAATCCATGCTCAGCTAAAAACTCTGAACCTGCACAATTTTCAGTAAGTACTGTTAGTTTCATGAGTTAATGCTTCAAAATTGAGATTCAAAATTTCTTTTATAAATTCTGGAATACGTTTTGGTACCCGAGATTCGCTATCTACAAACAAAACTGTAGATTTAGCTTTACTTAACAGTGTATTTTGTTCGTTTTTAATTTCAAATTCAAAATTAAAACGTGTCTTAGGCATTTCTTTTATGATAGTTTTTATGGTAATAAGTTCATCAAAATGTGCTGGTTTTTTATACTTTATATTGAAAGAAATTACTGGTAAAATAATATGATTATGTTCTAACCTAATCTCATCTAACCCTAATTTTCTTAATAACTCATTTCTGGCTTGATGACAATAACTTAGATAATTGCCATGATAAACATATCTCATTTGATCTACCTCTCCATAACGTGGTCTTAATTGAAACTCATCAGTTATCATAGTCTATATTTTTTATTATTACTTGGACGAAGTCTTAAACAAAATATCTAAGTAAAACCGGTTAATAAATTGAAGTAAATTGTTAATGCTTAGACATATGTTTATGTTTTTGGCGTGTATGAGAACGAGTACAATTAATGCCATTGTCTGTAATCTCGCCTTCTACATACTTTAAAATAACATCTGAAGATTTACCTGTGCAACCACGTATTACGCTTATACCTGCATCATTTAATTTGTTTACAGCTCCTTCTCCGATGTTACCAGATAACATCATTTTTACACCTTCATCAACTAGTTCATTAATAATATTAGATTGGCAACTACAACCTTTGTTAGACTCTACTAGTTTTAAATCTATTATTTCATTAGCATTAGAAAATGTGTAAATTTCATAAAACTTGCTATGACCAAAGTGGTGTTCTATCTTATTATCTCTTGTTATGGGTATTGCAATTCTTTTCATTCTAAACTATTTAATTTTAAGATTTTACCAGTATTAGATTTTCTTCGTCTACCTTTTTTAAACAGTCTATTTTCCGGATATGCAAATACATCAGATATAGATTTTTTTTGCAGCGTCCTAGTTTCATGCCTGTTTTGGGATCTAAATTTTCTGGCCCTTTTTGGTTAAAGTTTGGCATATGCTATTCATTTAAATTTTCTAATTTATCTTCCTCAGGGCACTCATCACATTTAGCAGGCCTATCAATGCTTTCTAATAACTTAAAACATCTGTTACATTTGTAATAATCCTTATCAAACTCAAAATCACCACCTTTAATAACAATAGATTTTCCTTCTACAAAAGCTTGTCCAATTTTCTTTAAAGCACTATTGTATATTCTGGTTAGTGTTGGTCTAGACACCTCTATTTTTTCCGCTGCTTCATCTTGCGAAAGCTTATCATAAATAACCAATTTTACCGTTTCGTATTCTTCGTATTGCATCACAACTTGTTCTGTATCACAAAATCTAATACCGAACGGTTTAAAACCATGCATTTTTGGTGGATGATTAATTTTTCGCTTTTTCTTTGGTCGTGGCATTCTTTATTTTTTACAAAGATAATGAACCCACGTTCATTATATAGGTAAATTTTAAAAAATATGAATATTTAATTTTTAGAGAATAATGGAATAGAAAAAACCATAATTTTATTACTCTTAAAGATTTTGTTACAGATATAACCCTATAAAAGCCTTGAAAAAAAAAGAAATTAACAAACTAACAACAACGTCTAAAACCCTTTTTAAAATTTAGTATAATTAGGTGTATTACTATTTATTTCTTCGTAAATATTAACGTAAATTGCCATTAAGTTGCCTGTTTATAAAAGCTGTTTTCACAACTGGAATTAATAAAAGATATTAGTCAACTCAACTTATTTAAATGTATTAAGTGTTTTATATTATTGACTAATTAAATAGTTATTTGTTAAATTACTAAAAGACTTCAATCAAGAAAATTTTATGAAAAAAAATATTTTGGTTACCGGATCTCATAGATCTGGTTCAACTTGGACAGGAAAAGTAATAGAACAAGCACCTAAGGTTAGGTACGTTCAAGAGCCATTTAATATTGCAATGACAAGAAAATACACACCTCTTAAATATTGGTTTCAACACATTTCTAACACGTCTACATCACTGCAAAAAAAAGGTGCTAAAAAATACCTTAATTCTTTTTTACATATTCTCCATGTATACACTATTTATAGATTATTAGATGTCAGCTCTATTAAAGGCGTATATTATTTTTTAGGAGATTTAATAAAACGTCTTACATACAGAACAATTATTAAAGATCCAATCGCCATTATGTCGGTAGAATGGATTTACAATAATTATAATATTGATGTTGTTGTACTTATTAGGCATCCTGCAGCTTTTATAGCGAGCCTCAAAGTTAAAAACTGGGAGTTTGATTTTAACAACTTTTTAAATCAACCCTTATTACTAAACTCATATTTAAAACAATATAAAGACGCCATACTAATTTATTCTAATAACCAAAAAGATATTATAGATCAAGGAATTTTACTTTGGAATATTATACATCAAACAATATTTCTTTACCAAAAGAAATATAAAGAAGATTGGTATTTTGTTAAGCATGAAGATCTTTCCACAAACCCAATGGTTGAGTTTAATAAGATGTTTGCTAAATTAAATTTAACCGTTGATTCTAATGTTATTAATTATATAAATGAAACCACTAAGAGCAATAAAAAATCTGAATTAAAAAGAAATTCTAAAGAAAATATTAAATCTTGGAAACAACGACTTTCTGAAGATGAAATACAACAGATAAAAATTGGAACAGAAAAAGTTTGGAAGAAATTTTACACAGAAAACGACTGGTAATTAAACTTTTACAAAAAATCTCAGTCTTAAACGTAAAAGAATTATATTATGAGACTTTTAACCTTATGGGTTTTAATTTGCTTTTTTGTGGTGTCTTGTTCTACATCAAACAATAACACTAATACAAACTCCAATTTTAATACTGAAGATATAAGAATTGGAGATACCTCTGTTAATTACGTTAATCCAGAAATTTCCCCAATTAATAATTATATGATCTGGATTGAAATTGACACTTTAAATGGTGTTACCGGCAAAGTATGGCAATGTGGTATAAACCCAGAAACTGGCGATCTAATTCCTACAGATGGAAAAGGCTTTAATCCGTTTTCATCAAATATTTATGCTAGACCAGCTGATTGGGGAATAGATCAATATGGTGTCTATTACGTTGGCGCTACACATTATGGTCAACTAAAATTTGTAAGACCAACAAGCCCAACTACTGCAACAGTTACAAATATTAACACACCAATAAACAATAAACGTAGAGTATTTTACCCATCGCAATTGCCTAATGAAGATAAGCGTTACCTCAGTTATATTTTAAATGATGTAACCAACGGTTTCTCTTCTACATATCCTCAAAACACAACTTTTCAATTACGACTATTAGACATAGACAATCCTACTAATGATTACCTAATAGAAGAACAAGCAAGTGTTTATCCTCAAATTATAGCCATGGATGTTATTGTACCTAGATGGATTAAAGGGAGTTCTTACCTTTCCTATGGCTCTAAAGACGATATTGGTACAGCACAAGCAAAACAATTTAATGCAAATACTCCAACAATATCAGCATCACAAATTACAGATGATTATAGCAATAAAGTTGATGGTAATTCTTTTCTCAACACTGCTAATGGCAATCAATATTTTATAAGTGGTATAGATGCCACTAGCACAGCATACATTTATAAGCGAACTGCCTTCAATACCATGTTTGTGCAACACGAATCAGTAACTCCTTTATCTGAAAATCTAGAAACTCCTGCTCTAAATCAATCTCACGAGCCATTTACTTTTAATAATCAATTGTACTCTACATTTCAAATTAATAACGATGGTGGTAACTTCTTTGAAACTTCATTTAATCAAGCTGGTGAAATATGGCTTACAACTGTAGATAACACCAATCAGCAACAATGGTTATTGAGCCAATTTAATGATAGTTTAAGTGTCTCTGAACCAGAACCATTTATAGGTACCACAAAAGTTTGGGTCTTTTATTCTGCTGTAATTATTGATGATACCACACCTTATTTAAGAAAAAAATACCAATTAAGACGATGTACTACACCTCTCGAAATTTAAATCATTGAAAAAATAAAACATTGCTATTTATATGACATACATATAAATCATAAAAAAGTGACAAATTGCACCTGCTAAAACAAACAAATGCCAAATAACATGATTATATGGTATTTTATGAAAAGCATAAAATATAATACCAACTGTGTAAAATAAACCACCCGCAAATAACCATAAAACACCTTGCGAACCTAGAGCTGCAGATGCATTTGTAAAATCAAAAATAATTAACCAACCCATTACCAAATATAAAAGGGTTGAAAAAATCTCAAAACGTCCTGTAAAGAATAATTTTAAAATAACACCAAACAAAGCTATTCCCCAAACCGTCCAAAAAAGTGTCCAACCAAGACTCTCTGTTAATGAGATTAACAAAATTGGCGTATATGTACCTGCAATAAGAAGATAAATACTTACATGGTCTACAATTCTAAAATAATGTTTTTGTTTTTCATCTTCTATAGAATGGTATAGTGTTGATGCCGTAAACAGAATAATTATAGACAATCCATAAACAATAACACTAAACAAATGCCAAGGTTGCGCATTATCTGTTTTTATTATAAAAAGAATTAAAGCCACTAAACCCAGAACCGCACCAAAACCATGTGTCCATGCATTTAACTTCTCTTCATGTTTAGTTTGAACCCGCATTTTTAGTTTTTACAGTATTTTTAGCCGTATCTTTTTGCCTCTTTTTAGTCCATTTGTTATAACAGGCGTAAAAATCAATATCAAATGCCGGTTCTTGTCTAATTAAGCGTTCGTTTCTAAAAGCGCGTTGTAAAATATCTTCTATAAGATAATCTTCTTCCTCTTCTATCGGAATAAATTCTTTTTTTAAAGAAATATCAAAAACACTCGCGGTACTATTAAACCAAAAAGCGCGCCAACCACTGCGTAATTCTTTAATAAGTTCAAAAGTAGTTTTTCCGGTTTGTCGGTGAATAAGCTTTACCAAAATCTGACCTTCCGTTTTTGTAAGCTTTTTTAGTTCAGCAGAAAACTCATCTTCAATATACCTCTGTATAACCTTTGCGTATCGTTTTTTATCGCGCTTTCGTTCTAAACCATCTAAACGCTCTTGCAAGGCTTCTAAACGTTCCGCTGCAAGCTTTGCATACGGATAAACCTTCAAGGTTTTTCGTCTTAAAATAATATATCTAATTCTCGCTGCTTTATCTGCAAACTTTAAATTAGGTAATACTACAACTTCTTTTAACTCTACTTCTGTTACAGGTACAGAATCAATTATCATATAGTGTACATCTACAGAATCTTGATCATGCTCCACAGGTCTTTCTTGGGCTGTTAATGCCACAGAAAAAAATAACCAAATGTAGAATATATACCTCATCAATTTCTATAATGCTAAAATCGTTCCAAAAATTCAATTTTAATACTATTCAAAATTAGTAATATTTATAATCTATAACCCTAAATTAGTATTAATATTATTATTTTTAAAGAAAATTTACACAGATGGCTAAAAAACAATTATTGAATAAAAAGTCAATAGACTTTTTAGAGAAATATTTAAATAACGCCTCACCTACAGGTTACGAGTGGGAAGGCCAAAAAATATGGATGGATTATCTAAAACCATACGTAGATGAATTTATCACAGACACTTATGGAACTGCAGTTGCAGTAATAAACCCTAAGGCAAAATATAAGGTTGTTATTGAAGGACATGCTGATGAAATCTCTTGGTATGTTAACTATATTTCAGATAACGGCTTACTATATGTAATTAGAAACGGTGGAAGCGACCACCAAATTGCACCAAGTAAAGTTGTTAATATTCATACAAAAAAAGGTATTGTGAAAGGTGTTTTTGGTTGGCCTGCAATCCATACCAGAAGCAGAGCTAAAGAACAAGCACCAAAACCAGATAATATCTGTATTGATATTGGAGCAAAAGATAAAGAAGAAGTTGAAAAAATGGGTGTTCATGTGGGTTGTGTTATCACCTATCCAGATGAGTTTCATATTTTAAACAAAGACAAATTTGTTTGTAGAGCTTTAGATAACCGAATGGGTGGATTTATGATTGCTGAAGTAGCCCGTTTACTTAAAGAAAATAAGAAAGAATTACCTTTTGGACTTTATATTACTAACTCCGTACAAGAAGAAATTGGCTTACGTGGTGCCCAAATGATTACCGAAACCATTAAACCAAACGTCGCTATTGTTACAGATGTAACTCATGATACAACAACTCCTATGATAGACCAAAAGGTACAAGGTTATGCCGAAATTGGTAAAGGTCCTGTTGTAGCATATGCACCTGCTGTACAACAAAAATTACGCGATTTAATTACAGATACTGCAGAAGACAAAAAAATTCCTTTTCAGCGCGCTGCACTATCTAGAGCAACCGGAACAGATACTGACGCTTTTGCATACAGTAATGGAGGTGTGGCTTCTGCCCTAATTTCTTTACCACTACGTTATATGCATACAACTGTAGAAATGGTACATAGAGATG
The DNA here is from genome assembly GCF_009741275.1 of Winogradskyella endarachnes. Lineage (GTDB taxonomy): Bacteria > Bacteroidota > Bacteroidia > Flavobacteriales > Flavobacteriaceae > Winogradskyella > Winogradskyella endarachnes. The sequence continues at coordinate 814,357 of NZ_WOWS01000002.1, read as the reverse complement.
ATGTTGAAAATGTCATTAAATTAATTTATGAAACATTGCTCAAAATAGAAGACGGAGAAACATTTAGTTATTTTAAATAACTAGCTAAATTAGATTTGGAAAAACAATAATAATAAAGACCTCAAAGGTTTCAAAATCTTTGAGGTCTTCTTGCAACTATGGACGAAATTATAGACATCGTAGATAAAAACGGTAAACCTACAGGTAAAACTGCTTTAAAATCCGAAGCGCATACTAAAGGATTGTATCACAACACTATACATTTATGGTTATATACCTCTAACGGCGAAATTCTTTTACAACAACGCTCTCATAAAAAATTAATTTTCCCTTTGCTTTGGGATGTTTCTGCAGCCGGACATATTGACGCAGGCGAAACATTTATACAAGCTGCTTTGCGCGAAACTAAAGAAGAACTTGGCGTACAACTAGAAGCGAACAACTTAAAACATGTTGGTGTTTTTCTACACGAAACATCTTATAATGATGGTACCATACAAGATAACGAATTTCATCAGGTTTTTATAGCCAAATTAAAAGTACCTATTACTGATTTAGTAATTCAAGAATCAGAAGTCGAAGCTGTAAAACTCGTATCTTTTTCTGAATTTGAAACCTTATTAAATAACAGCAAAACTAATAACCATTTTGTAAGCAGTAATACCGATTATTATAAATTTATACTAAAAACCATCCAAAATATATCCTCTACATGAACACCATCTTGCTCGCCATTGCTCCAGTTTTTAGTATCATTTTATACATTTATATTCAAGACAAACATGAAAAAGAACCGAGAAAACTATTGATTTTTAGTTTTCTACTTGGTGCCATAATAAGTGTACTCATTGTATTTGCACTCTATTTTTTTACCGGAAGATTTATACCTGTTACTGATAAATTTAGTGTTTGGCAGCAATTTATACAAGCCTTTGTAGTCGTTGCCTTGTCTGAAGAATTTAGTAAATACGTTATTGTAAAATATTATGCGCAGCCTAAAAAAGCATTTAACGAACCTTACGACGGCATTATATATGCAGTAATGGTTTCCATGGGTTTTGCCTGTACAGAAAATTTAATGTACGTTATAGAAGGTGGTTACCAAACGGCCATAGTAAGAGCATTTACAGCAGTACCAGCACATGCTACGTTTGGTGTTTTAATGGGTTATTTTATGGGTAAAGCAAAATTCTCTAACAATAGATTGGTATTAAATTTAACAGGTTTACTGCTAGCAACCTTGTTTCATGGTGCTTATGATTTCTTCTTATTTATCAATTTTATTCCAGGAATTTCAACTGGTGCTTTTGTATCCTTAGTTATAGGATTATTTTTATCCCGTAAAGCCATTAAAAAACATCAAGACCATTCTCACTTTAAACCCTCATAATTAATATTGAATAACAATTTGTATTAAATTATGATATTCTCAAAATATCCTTTCTAATTTCATTTTTTGTTTGCTTTTTTCGTTATAACTTAGCAATTATATAACAAATTATAGCATATGTATAAAATTAATGTTAACACTACAGATACTTTTAAATTATCAAAAGACACTTTAAAAGCTCTAGATAGTGTAGAAATTTCTTCAGATACTTATCATATTCTTCATGAAAACACATCTATAAAAGCCAAAGTTTTAAAATCTGATTTCAACAAAAAAACATTTAAAATTAAAGTTAACAACAACACTTATAACGTTGATATTCAAGATCAGTTAGACCAACAAATTGAGGCACTAGGGTTTGAAATCGGTGCATCAAGACAAGTTAACGACATTAAAGCTCCAATGCCAGGGTTAATATTAGAAATTACAGTAAAAGTTGGCGATTATGTAAAAGAAAACGACACGTTATTAATTCTTGAAGCCATGAAAATGGAAAATGTAATACACTCACCACGTGAGGGCATAATAAAATCTATTAAAGTTAACGAAAGAGAAACCGTAGAAAAGAACACACTTTTAATTGAGTTTGAATCTTAATCGTTTCCATTAATGCATGTACTTTACTAGATGGCACATGTTAAAAACACAGAGGTATAAAATCTAAATACAGATAAAATTAAAAAAGACACCTATTTACTAAAGGTTAAAGTTGAAATACTGAAAACAAATTCAGCATAAAATGAGAAAAATATTAATAGCTAACAGAGGTGAAATCGCTATAAGAGTGATGACAACTGCTAAAAAAATGGGCATTAAAACAGTGGCTGTATTTTCTGAAGCCGACCGAAATTCGCCACATGTAAAATATGCAGACCAAGCCGTTTGTATTGGTCCAGCACCTTCTAATGAATCCTATTTAAAAGGTGATAAAATTATAGAAGTAGCAAAATTACTTAATGTAGACGCCATACATCCTGGTTATGGTTTTTTAAGTGAAAATGCTGATTTTGCAGCATTATGCGAAGACCATAATATCATTTTTATAGGGCCGCGTTCTAAGGCTATTAAATTAATGGGCAATAAATTAGCAGCTAAAGAAACCATAAAGGATTATAACATACCATTGGTACCAGGAACAGACAAGGCCATTACTGATATTTCTGAAGCTAAACAAATAGCAAATAACATAGGTTTCCCAATTCTTATTAAAGCATCTGCTGGTGGAGGCGGAAAAGGAATGCGTATAGTTGAAAGCGAAAAGGAATTTGAATCGCAAATGAATAGAGCCATCAGTGAAGCAACATCGTCTTTTGGAGATGGTTCTGTGTTTATTGAAAAGTATGTAGCTTCTCCAAGGCATATTGAAATTCAGGTTATGGCAGATACCCATGGTAATATCATCCATCTTTTTGAGCGCGAGTGTTCTATACAACGTAGACACCAAAAAATAATAGAAGAAGCACCTTCTTCAGTCTTAACACCAGAACTAAGAAAAAAAATGGGTGAAGCTGCCATAAATGTAGCACGTTCTTGTGATTATGTTGGCGCTGGAACTGTTGAGTTTTTATTAGATGAGAACCTAAATTTTTACTTCTTAGAAATGAATACCAGATTGCAAGTAGAGCACCCTGTAACCGAGTGGATTTCTGGAGTAGATTTAGTAGAGCTTCAAATTAAAGTAGCTCGAGGAGAAACGTTAAATATTAAGCAAGACGATTTAAAAATTAATGGTCATGCGTTAGAACTGAGAGTTTATGCAGAAGATACAATGAACGATTTTTTACCAAGTGTTGGTAAATTAGAGGTATATAAACTTCCTGAAGGCGAAAATATAAGAGTAGATAATGGCTATGAAGAAGGCATGGATATTCCTATTTACTACGACCCAATGTTATCTAAACTGATTACTTACGGAAATACAAGAGAAGAAGCCATTGCATTAATGATAACAGCAATAAATAATTATCAAATAGAAGGTGTACAAAGTACTTTACCTTTTGGTCGCTTTGTTTGTGAGCACGATGCTTTTAGAAGTGGAAATTTTGATACACATTTTGTTAATAACCACTATTCATTTAGCTTATTAAAACAGCAACATGTCTTAGAGGCAGAAATTGCAGCAAAAATTGCATTAAAACATTTTTTAAAAGAACAGAAAATTTTAAGAATACCTGAATAGTCTTTAGTCAAAAAAAAATATTAAAATTAAAAGTTTTCCGTTTTTGCGACTTCGCGGTAAACAGATAGCGAGAAATACAGAAATTATGAATTCTAAAATAAAAACCCTTAACGATAAACTAACCTTAGCCAAATTAGGAGGAGGACAAGCGAGAATAGATAAACAACATCAAAAGAAAAAGCTAACTGCAAGAGAGCGTGTTTTATATCTTTTAGATGAAGGCTCTTTTGAAGAAATTGGAGCTTTAGTAACACATAGAACTAAAGATTTTGGTATGGCAGACCAACAATTTTATGGCGATGGTGTTGTTACTGGTTATGGCACAGTAAACGGAAAACTGATTTATGTTTTTGCTCAAGATTTTACCGTTTTTGGAGGTTCATTATCTGAAACACATGCCGAAAAAATCTGTAAAATTATGGATATGGCTGTAAATGTTGGTGCTCCAATTATTGGTCTAAACGACTCTGGAGGCGCGCGAATTCAAGAGGGTGTGCGTTCTTTAGGAGGTTATGCAGATATATTTTACAGAAATGTTCAGGCTTCTGGTGTTATTCCTCAGATTTCTGCGATTATGGGACCTTGTGCTGGTGGCGCGGTGTACTCACCTGCTATGACTGATTTTACATTAATGGTTGAAAACACAAGCTATATGTTTGTAACAGGACCAAATGTTGTAAAAACAGTTACTAATGAAGAAGTCACCAGTGAAGAATTAGGAGGCGCAAGTGTACATTCTTCAAAATCTGGTGTGGCTCATAAAACATCCTCTAATGACGTAGAATGTTTAGAAGACCTTAAAACTTTATTAAGCTATGTACCACAAAGCAACAAGTGTAAGGTAGATGATATTCCCTATGTTTTTAAAGACGAAGTGAGAGATGTATTATCATCTATAGTGCCAGACAACCCAAATAAACCTTACGATATGCATCACATTATTGAAGGTATAATTGATGAAAATTCTTTTTACGAAATCCATAAAGATTATGCTGAAAATATTATTGTAGGTTTTGCACGTTTAGGCGGAAAAAGTATTGGTATTGTTGCCAATCAACCTATGTTTTTGGCTGGTGTGTTAGATGTAAATAGCTCTAAAAAAGCAGCACGATTTGTACGTTTTTGCGATTGTTTTAATATTCCGTTATTAGTCTTAGAAGATGTACCTGGATTTTTACCTGGTACAGACCAAGAGTGGAATGGTATTATCTCCAATGGTGCTAAATTATTATATGCCTTTAGCGAAGCTACTGTACCAAGAATTACAGTGATTACAAGAAAAGCATATGGTGGTGCATATGATGTAATGAATTCTAAACATATTGGTGCTGACATGAACTTTGCTTGGCCAAATGCCGAAATTGCCGTAATGGGTGCAAAAGGTGCAGCAGAAATTATCTTTAAACGTGAAATTTCTGAAGCAGAAGACAAAGAGGCTAAATGGAAAGAAAAAGAAGCTGAATATGCCGATCTATTTGCAAATCCTTATAGTGCAGCAAAACGCGGCTTTGTGGACGAAGTAATTTTACCACAAAACACAAGACAAAAACTAATAAAAGCGTTTAGTATGCTAAAAAATAAAGATGTCTCAAAACCTAAGCGTAAACATGGTAACATTCCGTTATAACCTGCGCAATGCAAATATGCTGTAATTTTTGTATCTTTATTTTATCACTTTAGATTAATGAATAAGGTTTTAAAATATATAACTTTTGTGCTTATACTATCCTCTTGTGCTTCAAAAAAACTGGTGCAAAAGCTACAATTACAAAGTGATATTTCTAAAATTAAGGAAACAACTTACGCTATAGAAAATGGCAACAAAACCCAGATAGAACTGAAACATATTGAACTTACCAAAAACGGTAGGGTTAAATATTCTGAAACTTTCAATGAAAAAAATGACCTTATTGAAACCGTTGAAAAGAAGTTGTTTTTTAATAAAAAATCATTCCCTAATAAAGAACCATACTATTGTAAAACACGCTGGAAATTTAATCAAAAGGAGCGTATAAGCTGTTATAGTCAGAAAACAGACAAACAAAATGAAATTATTGTGCAATACAATAAAGACGGTACTGTAAAACATATTACAGATAACTTTACTACTTTTAATAAGTACATTTACAGATATGGTACAACTATTAAAAGCGATACTTTATTAACAATAATAACTTTAAATAAAGACCGAAAGGAAACAGAAAAAACAACGCTTCGGTGTTTAGAAAAAGATGCTTCTGATAACTGTATAGAACTTCAAAAAACATATAATTCCACTCAAAAAATTGAAATTATAGAACGTGATTTTACCTATAACTAAAGTAACAACTTCGTTTAAAAAACAATTCTACAGTTTTAATTATTCAAATTTATTTATCTAATAATCGTCTATGATAATTTATCTGACCCAAATGATAAGCCAAATGAGACGCTAAATGCACTAAAAAATACCCAATAGTCATTGGGTCTTTAAAAACCTGAGGCTTATAGTCTTTTTGTAACATATTGGGAGTTATTTTGTTTAATGTATTTTCCACAATACGTATGGTTTTATTAAGCTCAGATAGTAATTCTGACTTAGGGATATCCCTTAAAGAAAATTCTAAATCACGATCTCTAACATAACCCGAATCTCCCAAAATTGCGCCAATAAAGTGGTTTAAATTTGCTAATAAATGAAGTACTAAAGTTCCTGAAGAATTAGTCACTAATCCATCTATTTTCCACAGGTTTTTTTCGTCTTTATAAAGACTAATTTCTTCCTTTATTTTTTCTAAATCTCTAGTAAATATTTTGATTAAAGTTTTAGTAAGCATATGGCATTATTTAATACTTAATTTAAGTTTTTATTAATACTGTGAGTAATCAAAAATAGACATTAATTCTTACTTTTGCGCCATGCAAAATCAAAAACGGTCTCAGTTAGAATTTGTGGTATTAATGGCAGCATTAATGTCTATTGTAGCCTTATCCATAGATGCTGTTTTACCTGCACTTCCAAAAATAGGCACATATTTAAGCAGTGTTAACGAAACCGAAAACCAAAAACTTATTACTACAATTTTTTTAGGACTTGGGTTTGGCCAATTAATTTTTGGGCCACTTTCAGACAGTTTTGGCCGTAAACCTATGGTTTATTTAGGTTTTGGAGTATTTGTTGTAGCATCACTTATTTGTATTACCACCAAGAATTTTGAAATGATGTTGTTAGGACGTATTTTACAAGGTGTTGGTTTATCATCACCAAGAACCATGAGTATTGCTATTGTAAGAGACTCTTACAGTGGTGACCATATGGCTAAAATACTGTCTATTGTAACAATGACCTTTATTTTAGTACCAGTAATTGCACCAATGCTAGGGCAGTTTTTACTCCATCATTTTGGTTGGCATTCTATTTTTAGTGTTAACCTTGCTTTTGGTGCACTTATAATGCTTTGGTTTTGGAAACGTCAACCAGAAACATTGCAAGAGCAACACCGAAAAACCTACCACCTTTCTATATTTAAAACAGGTACTTTAACGTTTTTCAGAATAAAATCTGCCGTTATATACACAATACTTTCTGGTTTAATTACTGGGTCTTTTATGGTGTATTTAAGTACCTCTCAACAAATCTTTCAGGTACAGTATAATTTAGGTGATTTATTTCCATACATATTTGCCAGTTTAGCGATTACTATAGGACTATCTACTTTTTTAAATAGTGCCATAGTAATGCGATTTGGCATGTGGAACCTTGTAAACATTGCCTTATTAACTTTTGTTTCTATAGCTTTAGTTTATGTCGTTCTCTTTTGGTCTGGTGTAAATCCTCCTGTAGGTGTTTTAATTGTTTTTTTAATGCTTCAATTTGCAAGTGTTGCATTTTTGTTTGGTAATTATAGAGCTTTAGCTATGCAACCCATGGGACATATTGCAGGAATTGGTTCTGCATTAAATGGCTTTATTTCTACAATAATGGCTGTACCTATTGCCAATTATATTGGTAGTTTTATTAAAACTTCAGTTTTACCGTTATTTATTGGTTTCTTGGTTACTGGTTTAATTGCGCTGGTTTTATTTTACAGCGTAAAAAAACCTGTTAGAGAGTAAGCCTTATATTTTCTAAAAAATCTCTAAATTTCCCTTACCTTCTCTAACAACCTCTGGCACACCTGTAGATAAATCTATAATGGTAGATGCCTCATTATCGCCATAACCACCATCAATAACTATATCTACTAATTTATCCCATTTTTCTAATATTAACTCTGGATCTGTGGTATATTCTAAAACATCGTCTTCATCTCTAATGGATGTAGAAACTATAGGATTTCCTAATGCCGACACTAAAGCTAGAGCTATTGAATTATCTGGCACTCTAATCCCTACAGTTTTTCTTTTTTTAAATGGATTTGGTAAATTTTTAGAGCCTGGTAAAATAAATGTATATGGTCCTGGTAAAGCTCGTTTTAAAATTTTAAATGTAGTAGTATCAATCTGCTTTACATAATCACTGAGGTTACTTAAATCTTCACATACAAATGAAAAGTTAGATTTTTCAAGTTTAACACCTTTTATTTGAGCAATACGCTCTAATGCTTTAATATTAGTAATATCACAGCCTAAACCATAAACGGTATCTGTTGGGTAAATAACTAATCCTCCACGCTTCAACACATTAACAACCTTTTGAATTTCTTTTGGATTGGGGTTTTCTGGATATATTTTAACAAATTCAGCCATAATAACTATATTTAGGACGCGTTTACAAAGTAACTACATTTTTTATTATGAAACATTTTAAATTAGCTTTAGTCTTTTTGGTTTCTATATCCATATTTATTTCATGTTCATCAAATAACTCTGCGGATGATGAACAAGATGTTTTAGACCCACTAGAATCTTACACCGAACTTAATGTATCATACGGTTCTGACAGCGACCAAGTATTCGATTTATACTTACCTGCTAACCGAACTACAGCTACCAAAACCATTATTTTAGTCCATGGTGGTGGTTGGTCTTCTGGCGATAAAGAAGACATGAACGATTTTAAAGATTATATTTTAGAACAAATGCCATCTTATGCCGTGGTTAATATTAATTACCGTTTAGCAGATGCCAACAATGATGCCTACCCAATGCAAATAAATGATATTACAAGTGTAGTAGATTACTTAGAAAACAATGAAGACTATTATACTATTTCTAATGCTATTGGTTTTGTTGGTGTAAGTGCTGGTGCGCATTTATCGTTATTATGGAGTTATGGTTTTGATACTAATAGCCAAACTGAAATGGTTTGTAGTGTTGTTGGCCCTACCAATTTTACAGACCCTGCATATTTAGAAAATACAGACCCTATTTTACAGTTACTTTTAATGAACTTAGGTATAGACACCTCAACGTCTTATCTAGAAGAAATAAGTCCTTATCATAGAGTAACTGCATCTGCGCCACCAACAATTATGTTTTATGGTGGTAATGATCCATTAATCCCAACAACACAAGGCACTGCGTTACGAGATAAACTAGAAGAACTTAATGTAACTCATGAATTTACTTTATACCCTGAAGAAGGGCATGGTTGGGTTGGACTAAATCTTATTGATACAACGACTAAGCTTCAAAACTTTATACAGACCTATCTTTAATCTTGCTTAGTTCTTAACACTTCAAGCTTTGCAAAGCGCAACAGTAATTTTTTTGTATCACCATTCTGAAATTTTATTTCAGCTTTTGCATCTGCACCTTTTCCTTCAATATTAATAACTTGACCTCTTCCAAAACGTTGATGATTTACAGTTCTACCAACTGTTAAATCACTGTTATATGTTGTAGTATCAGTTTTAGAATTATCTATTTTTTTCAGTCGTTTTGGTGTACTTATTTTAAAGTTTTCAGGTTTTTTGTTCATCTCTTTTTTCTGAATCTTTGGGGTTTTAGGTTTTGCAAATCTTACGCGATTTGGCTCTACATCTCCAAATATAGAAGCGTCTAACATTGGGTTAAAACGCTCTTTTAATGGTGTGGTTATATTTATAAATTCGTCATCAATTTCTTCGATAAAACGACTAGGTTCTGCATCTATTAATTTTCCCCAACGGTAACGCGATAAGGTATATGTTAAATACGCTTGTTTTTCTGCTCTTGTTAAGGCTACATAAAATAAACGTCGTTCTTCTTCTAATTCACTTCTTGTGTTCATACTCATGGCACTAGGAAATAAATCCTCTTCCATACCTACAATAAATACGTGTCCAAATTCTAATCCTTTTGCCAAGTGAATTGTCATCAAAGCTACATGATCTGGATCACCTTTATCTCCATCCAAATCTGTTGCCAACGCAATATCTTCTAAAAATTCTGCTAAAGAATCACCAGCATCTGCCAATTCTATTTGTCCTTCAACAAAATCTTTAATACCATTAAGAAGTTCTTGTACGTTATCCATTTTAACAACGCCTTCAGGAGTTCCATCTTTTCCTAATTCTCTAACTAAACCACTAGTTTTAGTTACATGCTCTGCTAAATCAAAAGCATTTGCTGTTTGGTTCATTACTTTGTAACTTTCAATAAGTGTTACAAAATCTCGAAGCTTATTTTTAGTTCCATTATTAATGTTAATATTAACTGAATCAAGATTCTTAATAACATCATATATGGTTTGCCCTGTAGCATTTGCCGCAACAATTAAACGATCAACTGTGGTTTGACCAATACCTCTCGCCGGATAATTAATAACTCGTTTTAATGCTTCCTCATCTGCAGAATTAAGAATTAAACGCAAATATGCTGTAACATCTTTAATCTCTTTACGCTGGTAAAATGATAAACCTCCATAAATTCTATACGGAATATCTCGTTTACGCAAGGCATCTTCAATTGCTCTAGATTGCGCATTGGTTCTATACAAAACCGCAAAATCACTGTTGTGCAATTGCTGATTCATTTTAGTTTCCCAAATAGTACTTGCTACGTAACGACCTTCGTCTCCATCTGTCATTGCTCTGTGAACAATCACTTTTTCTCCAACGTCATTGGCGGTCCAAACTACTTTGTCTAATTTAGTTTTATTATGCTCTATTACAGAATTTGCTGCTCCCACAATGTTTTTTGTAGAACGGTAATTCTGCTCTAGTCTAAACATTTTTACGCCATCATAATCCTTCTGAAAGTTTAAGATGTTATTAATATTAGCACCACGAAACGCATAAATACTCTGTGCATCATCACCTACTACACATATATTTTGAAAACGGTCTGCCAATGCTCTTACAATTAAGTATTGAGAATGGTTTGTATCTTGGTACTCATCTACCAAGATATATCTAAACCTATCTTGATACTGTGCCAAAACATTAGGAAAACGTGTTAAAAGCTCATTGGTTCTTAATAATAAATCATCAAAATCCATGGCTCCAGCCTTAAAACAACGATCTACATATTCTTTGTAAATTTCTCCCATTCTTGGACGCCTTGCCATGGCATCTGCTTCCATTAATTCTGGATTCTTAAAATAGGCTTTTACCGTAACTAGGTTGTTTTTATATGAAGAGATTCTGCTGTAAACTTGCTTTGTTTTATAGATATCTTTATCGAGTCCCATTTCTTTAATAATAGAACCCATTAACTTTTGTGAATCTTGCGTATCGTAGATTGTAAAATTACTTGGAAAACCTAAATGATGTCCTTCAAAACGAAGAATTTTAGCAAAAACCGAGTGAAATGTACCCATCCATAGATTTTTTGCTTCACTATCACCAACAATATCTGCAATTCTACCTTTCATCTCTTTTGCAGCTTTATTGGTAAAAGTTAAAGCCAAAATATTAAAGGGATCAACTCCTTTACTCATTAAGTACGCTATACGATACGTAAGCACTCGAGTTTTCCCAGAACCTGCACCAGCAATGATAATCATTGGTCCATTAACCTGAATTGTAGGTTCTAGTTGTGCGTCATTAAGTTGACTGAGATATTTTTCCAAGATAAAATTTTTTGAAGCTGTAAATTTACGGATACTCTCTTTGTTATCCGAATTGAAAGCCATTAAATATTAAAACATTGTCTTAAAACATTGATTTTAAATACTATTTAATAACACCTTTACCTGTCATAGCTGCTAATAAACCCTGTTTTACATTTAACCAAATGTAATTAAAAACAGATTTAGTAACATCGCGCTCTACTTTGTAATCTTGTCCATAACGAAAATTATTTTTAGTTTCATTACTGTTTTTAGATACAATTAGGTTGACTAGTTTAGATAACAACCTATTTTTTTCTTTACCATTCTTTTTTAAAATAGCAACCTCAAAATCATTGTATTTCATTTTTAAATCTACACGAGAAGCTTTCTTATTACCGCTTATGGTAAAATAGGTTTGTTGTAATTGGCCATTTAAATCTATATTAAGATTAGCATTAGTAAACTGATCTAACTGATCGGCATTAAACAATCCTAAATCTGCTTTAAAACTAAATTGATCTGTATTATCGTTGACTTTAAAATCCCAACGGACTGCTAAACTAGAATTGTCCATAAATGTAGAATTCACCTTAATTTGCGTCTCTTCACTTCCATTAATATTACCTAAATTCACAATGGTTGCATTAAGATTTGTAAAATCTAAACGACCTGCTGATTTATCTTCATTAACTTTTTCTAAGTAAGCTATTTTTCCGTTTGTGATTTCCACTAAATGTATGTTTAAATTAAAATCTAAGTCCCTTAATAGCTGAGAGTACAATGGTTTTTTCTTTAGGTCATCTGTTACTAATTTATCTCTGTAAATTTCAGTTTCAGGTGTAACTACATTCATTTCTTTAGATGTTAAATAGAAACTATTTTCTATGTTGAATCCATAGTCTAAATCATTTAACTTTAATTGTTTTATGTTAAGCTGGAAGTGATCGCGTTCCACGTTCAAAATTTTAGAATATTCTTGTCTATTGTATTTTGTTTTAATCTGAAATTCATTAAAAACAGCATAGTCATCAGTTATCTCTATTGTGTTTGCGAATAAATCATCAAACGTATTCATTGCCCATTTTACGTTAGAAGCTGATACTTTAAAATCTTTAAATTTTATTTTATTAGAAATATTTGAAGCTTCGGGTTGTATTTGAAGCTCTTTTAATTCAAAATTAAACTTAGGCAGACTCAATAATGTAGAATCTGTTTCAGAATTTAAAACTAAAACATCTGCATTGTTAAAATCAACTTTTTCGACATGTATAATCTGTTTCAATTTCTCTAAAATTCCTTTATTATAAGAGCTGCGCTTAACTTTAGGATTATACTTATAGTTTACAACTAATTGATCCAGAATTAGATAATTTATAGAGATCTGATCATTTATTAAAAAATCATAATAACCAATATCTTTTATCTCAATTGTTTTTAATTCTGCATTAAGAATTGGTTGATCTGTTATTTCACCAATTACACTCAATTGAGGTAATTTTATGGCCACATTTCCAGTCCAAATATTAGCTTTAATTGATGTGTATTGCAATTGTATTGTTTTAGGCAAACCTTGCAGCACCTTTTTTATCTGGCGTTCTACGGCATAATTACCCCAAAGTGTAACGACTATAGCTACTAAAATTATGACGGATAAATTGATAAGTGTTTTTTTATGTTTTTGAATCATAGTTAGTGCTATTAATTTTTAAAATCTTTAAAATAAATTACCTTTACAGCTTAAAGTTTGAATTTAGGATAATCAAGACTTGTTTTTTGACTAATAAAAATTTAATCTTAACTCAAAACAAACAGAATGGATATAGATAAGGTACTAGAACTTCTTTTTAACATTGCACCAGCTTTAATTGTTGGTGTCATTGCATATTACTTTTTTAAAATGCATACAGATAACGAAACCAATAGAAGAAATTTTCTGTTACAAAAAGATTTACAAAAAGAAACGTTTCCATTGCGTTTACAAGCCTACGAGCGTATGGCACTTTTTTTAGAGCGTATTTCGCCTTCAAAATTATTAACTAGAGTTAACCCAACATCTTCTAATAAAGAAGATTATGAAACTTTACTTATTGCCACCATAGAACAAGAATTTGAGCATAATTTATCACAGCAAATATATGTAAGTGACCAATGTTGGTCTATTACGCAGGCAGCTAAAAATGCAACCATTCAGTTAATTAGAAAATCTACAATGCAAGAGGGTACAGATTCTGCTAATAAATTACGTGAAGTGGTTTTAACGGAATTAATGGATAAACCAGCACCAAGTAATGCTGCACTTGCTTTTATAAAGCAAGAGGTTAGTGACATGTGGTAGGCTAATTGTCTTTAAACTACTTATAAGGTTATATAGTGAGATGATGTTGTTATTACTATTGTCCCTCAACCAAAGACTAATCAGTATTTATTAACAATTATTTTTCGTGGCGTTTTTCGGCATAATCAAATCCTTCGTGCCACCATTTTTCCATAAGACGTTTGCTAAAAATTAAGGAGTTTTCCGTTAAACTTGTTGGTGTATAGTACAAGTTTAGTTTTACACCTCTATTCTTTGCTGCCAACTTACCAATCATAATATCATTTCGTTCTACTTGGTTAAGCAAATGACTAAATAAATTTATCATTAATGAAAAGGGGTTTTTACCCAGTACTTTTTGCTTCCCTAAAGTTTCTGCTTCTAAAACTATGGCATCAACTTCTGTTGCACCTCTTAAAATAGCTTCTCTTATTGGTATTACACTTCCTAAACCACCATCTGCATATTCATAACCATCTACTTTGGCTAAAGACATAAAAGGAATGTAGTTGCAAGAAATCCATATCCAATTACAGAATTCTTCATAAGAACATTCTTGTATAGACTTATATTCTACTCTATTTAAAGAAAGATTAGCTACAGTAACAACAACATCGTGCTTTTCTTTTCTTATTTTCAAATACTCATTATAAGTTACATGTTTTCTTATGTGTTTTCTTAACGCCTTACTTTCACCAAAAGTACGTTTGCGCCTCATAAACTGCCAAAGGGAGTTTATAAAATCTATGGAGACGTATTCTCTATCTCCTTTTTTTCTTTGAATAAATGGACTTACACTAAAAATATCGTGCTGTTGCACATTGGTAAAAATATCATACAATTTACCTATTTCTCCTGCTGCTAAGTGTGGCACTAATAAGCTTCCTGTAGAAGTACCTAAAAACATATCGTAATTATGTTTTTTGTGCTCCATTAAATATTGCGCTACACCACCTGCAAATGCACCTTTACTTCCTCCTCCAGATATGACTAAAGCCCGCATTAATTTTTGTTTTCTTCTATTTTTTTAATTAAATCTTTTGCAAACTTAACCATTCTCCAATTATGATGCGATTTTGCTTTTTCTAACTCAGCAATACAGTCTTTATCGCAAGATTTCATTATGTAAAGATAATTAAATGCGCTCATTCTTAAATCCGCATTATACGCTTCTCCTGTATACTGTTTTAATTCATTGAAGAGTTCATATTTATTATCGGCTTCGTAAAATGGTGTATTTAAGTTTAATGCAATCCATAATAAACGCACATTTTTATCATTAAAACCAACAACATCTCTTGTTTTAGCTAAATACTTAGCACGATCTGCCGGAAAATTTGTCCAAAGATTATACAAAGCACTCTCAATAGTTATATAAGACATATCGTCTAATAAAGACTCGTATTCTTTTTTTAAATTCTTAGGGATTTGAGTGACATGCTGTGCAATAGCTTGTCTAACTTTAAGACCATTTTTAAAAGTATCTGCGGTTACCAAATCTGGTACTTGAGAAATAATTTTAGCTTTAGCTTCATCTGAGATATAATACTTTAGCTGCTCTGCACATTTAGAAGATTGCGCTTCACAATCTACTATTGCATATTCATTAACAAAAACAGACTGCTTCTTAAGTATTTCAAAGGCTTGTTCGTATGGAAAATCTTTACTGACAATCCAATAATTAACAAAGCTAGTTAACGATTTACCATATAACTTCTGGACTTCAGCAATAAAATCCTTAGTTTCAACATTACTAAACTGATATTTTGTTAGATAGTTTTTTACGGCTTTTTTAAACACAGCATCACCAACTTTATATTTTAACGCATGCAATACAAAAGCACCTCGTTGATAAAACGTTAAACTACTTGCCTTCTCATCTAATAGCGATGTGCCATTACCTGTTAAATCTTGCCGACTTAAATCGAGTACATTTTGCAACAGTTTAAAATAAAAATAATCATCACCAAAAATATCGCGTTCGGCTAACAGTGCGTAATACGTAGCAAAACCCTCTTGTAACCAATGGTGTTTACCAGATTTTGCCGTTACCAAATCACCAAACCACTGATGTGCTAATTCGTGCGCATTAACATTTACATAATTTCTATCATTAAAACCAATAGAATCCACCACAAAAGCATCTGAAAATATAGTAAGACTTGTGTTTTCCATTCCAGAATATAAAAAATCATGAACAGGAACTTGTTTATAATTTTGCCATGGATATGGGACACCTATTTCTTCTTCTAAAAAATCGAACATTTGTTTGGAGTAACGATACGTTGGTTCAAATTTTAAAGAATCTTCTGGATAATAGTAATATTCTAATGGAATTCCGGATTTAGAAGTCTCAGTTTTCTTATTATACTTACCAATAGCTAGTGCCACTAAGTAGCTGGACATTGGTTTTTTCATGTCAAATTCATATTGCTTTTTACCGATATGATTTAACCTTTTACTTGAAACATATTTACCATTTGATAGAACCTCGTAGCCATCATCAAAAACTATATTCAAGTCAAACTCAACTTTTTCATTTACATCATCAAAACTTGGCAGCCAATTACTCGTATACTTACCCTGTCCTTGTGTCCATATTTGAATTTCATTATTCTGTTTAGTAAAATATATAGCTTTTTCAGGATAAGCTTCATAATCAAAAGAAAGCAGATAAGTTTCGCCTTTTTGAAAGTTATATTTCAACCACAATTTATCGCTACTATTAATAAAATTAAAGTTTTCTGTAGACTGATTAATCAATTCTACAGATTTAAATTCAAAATTCCTTGCATCGATAAAAATAGAGTCTACTGATTGTAAAATTTTAAAGGTATATGTACCAGCACCCATTACCTTTGATGAATCTACTTCAAAACCAATCGTTGCCTCTAACTTTTCAAAATCCACATAATCCGTCTGCTGAGCAAAGGAAAAACTAGTAATTAATACACATAAATAGATAATAGAATTCTTCATAAATAGATATAAAACAAGAATAAGACCAAAATAGAGATTTTATACCATTACTAAAAGTTAGCTCATAGAAATAACATAAAATTATAGAATTTACACATTAATATCTAAGATTAAAAGATTTCTGCCTTAGCAGGTATAACAGAGCACAACTAAGCAAAACAAAGTTTAATTCTTCAAACAATGGGATTCCTGCTTTCGTAGGAATTAATTAAATTCGCAATTATGAGTGTGAATTTACAAACTCCCATTGATTACCTCAAAGGTGTTGGCCCAAACCGCGCAGATGTATTGCGTTCGGAGTTAGGTATACACACGTATCAAGACCTCATCAACCTATTCCCAAATAGATATATAGACAAAACTCAATATTATAAAATAAATCAGTTACAACGCAATGGTGCCGAAGTGCAGATTATAGGAAAATTAATGGGTTTTAAAGAGGTGGCACAAAAACGTGGTAAACGCTTAGTTGCTAACTTTAGAGATGACACAGGACAAATGGAATTGGTTTGGTTTCGTGGTCAAAAATGGATTAGAGAAAGTCTTAAACCTGGACAGACCTATGTAATTTTTGGAAAAACGAATTGGTTTGGTGGAAAATACAGCATGCCTCACCCTGAAATAGAATTAAAAAAAGATCACGAAAGTAATCTACGTTCTGCCATGCAAGCTATATATCCTTCAACTGAAAAATTATCGAATAAAGGCATTACAAACAAAGTAACTTCCAAAATAATGCAGCAATTATTTTTGGAAACTAAAGGTCGATTTTCTGAAACATTACCAGATTCTATTTTGAAAGAATTAAAATTAATTTCAAAATCAGAAGCCCTTTTTAATATTCATTTCCCTAAGACACCAAAGCTTTTAGCAAGAGCAAAATTTAGATTAAAGTTTGAAGAATTATTTTACATTCAACTGCAATTAATTATTAAAAATCTTATTCATAAATCTAAAATAAAAGGCTTTACTTTTGATAAAGTTGGCAACTATTTTAATACGTTCTATAAAGAGCATTTACCCTTTGATTTAACCAATGCACAGAAACGCGTTTTAAAAGAAATTAGAAACGATTTGGGTAGTAATGCCCAAATGAATCGGCTTTTACAAGGCGATGTAGGTTCTGGTAAGACCATTGTAGCCTTTATGTCAATACTCATGGGACTTGACAATGGTTTTCAATGCTGCCTCATGGCGCCTACTGCTATTTTGTCAGTTCAACACTACCAAGGTTTAAGTGAGCTATGTAAACCATTAGGAATCAGTATTTCATTACTCACTGGCTCAACTAAAACTTCAGAACGAAAAATTATTCATGAAAATTTAGAAAACGGGAGTTTACAACTCTTAATTGGCACACACGCGCTTCTTGAAGATAAAGTAAAATTTAAGAATTTAGGACTCGCAATTATTGATGAGCAACATCGATTTGGAGTTGCACAAAGGTCAAAATTATGGAAAAAAAGCCCTCCTCAATCCTCCCAAAAGGAGGCAGCCAGAGCTGTTCTAAAAAAATATAAAACTGCTCGTCCATCGACTTATAATTTAATGAAAGAATTTCAGCATGAAAACAAAAACAATAGCACTGAAGCTGAACGTATTTTATGGGAATGTTTGAGAGCAAAAAAGCTAGATACCAAATTTAGAAGACAACATATTATTGATGAATTTATTGTAGATTTTGTAAACCTTGAAAAAAACTTAGTTGTAGAAGTTGATGGAGGTTATCACAATAGTTTAGAACAAACTGAAATTAATGAAATCAGAACGCTAATTTTAAAGGATTTAGGGTTTAAAGTGATTCGTTTTAAGAACGAAGAAGTCATAGGGAGTATAGATAATGTTTTAAATAAAATTCAGGAAACTTTGAAAAGTCTCCCCTCTGAGGAGATTAGAGGAGCTTTTATCCCACCACATATTCTTGTCATGACTGCAACACCAATTCCGAGAACCTTGGCGATGTCTGTTTATGGTGACCTAGACATTTCAATTATTGACGAATTACCAGCCGGAAGAAAACCTATAAAAACGGTTCATAGATATGACAATAATCGACTTAAAGTTTTCAAGTTTATGAAAGACGAAATTGCTTTAGGCCGACAAATCTATATTGTCTATCCATTAATTCAGGAAAGCGAAAAAATGGATTATAAAGATTTGATGGATGGTTATGAAAGTGTCTCTAGAGAATTCCCAATGCCAGATTATCAAATATCTATTGTACACGGAAAAATGAAACCTGCAGACAAGGATTATGAGATGCAACGTTTTGCAAACGGAGAAACCCAAATTATGGTAGCCACAACCGTTATTGAAGTTGGTGTAAATGTTCCAAATGCGTCTGTAATGATAATTGAGAGCGCTGAACGTTTTGGCTTATCGCAATTGCATCAGTTACGCGGACGTGTTGGTAGAGGTGCAGAACAAAGTTATTGTATTTTAATGACCAGCCATAAACTTAGCCAAGACAGTAAAACAAGATTAGAAACAATGGTACGCAGTAGCGATGGTTTTGAAATTGCCGAAGTGGATTTAAAACTACGCGGACCAGGTGACATTATGGGAACACAACAAAGTGGTGTATTAAATCTTAGAATTGCAGATATTGTAAAAGACAAGGATATATTAGAACAAGCACGTTACTATGCTAAAAACGTACTTAAAACCGACCCAAGCCTAGCTTTACCAGACCATAAAATGATTCTTTTTACTTACCGCCAAATGAGTAAGTTTAAAAACATTTGGAACTACATAAGTTGAAACAAAAAAAGGAGACACTGTAGGTATCTCCTTTACTTTCTTTCTCAAAGCTATTTTTATATTAGGCAACTTGCGCCTCGTGTTTACCTTCATAAACCTCTTCTACTAATTTCGCATTAAATGCTGGTAAATCTTCTGGTGAACGACTGGTTACTAACCCAGAATCGACCACAACTTCTTCATCTACCCAATTGGCACCTGCATTAATTAAATCGGTTTTAATAGAATCATAAGAGGTTACTTTTCTATCTTTAATTACACCAGCTTCCGCTAACAACCAAGGCGCATGGCAAATGGCTGCTACTGGTTTGTGATTTTCAAAAAATGATTTCACAAAATTTACAGCATCTTTGTTTTTCCTCAAAATATCAGGATTTATTTGTCCTCCTGGTAACATTAAGGCATTATAATCATTTTGACTTACTTCATTTAAAGTCTTGTCTACTTTATAAGAGTTACTCCAATTTCCATCAGCCCAACCTTTAATTTCTCCAGATTCTAAGGATACAATATCCACGTTTGCACCTGCGTTTTCCAAAGCCTTTTTAGGCTCTCTTAATTCGCTTTCTTCAAATCCGTTTGTTGCTAAAATTGCTACTGTTTTTTTATTTAAATTTTCCATTTCTGTATATGTGTTTTAATTTGTGTTTAACTTTTATTCTTTCTGTAATAATTTTTTAAGACTATAGGCAAACCCTAATTTACACTCATATTTAACTCATTCATTTGTATTGTATTTATAGCTTCACCTATTAAGGTTTCGCCTTGTAAAATTTCAAAAATTGTATTGTTTGGCGCATCATCATGCAAAACTCTTACAAGTGTTTGGGCTACATCTGCCCTACTAATTTCGCCTTGTTCGTTTAATTTTTCGCTCAATTTAATTTTTCCTTGTCCTTCAGAATTATTTAAAGTTCCTGGTCTTACAATGGTATAGTTTAATTCACTATTTCTTAAATGTTCGTCTGCATTTTGCTTGGCTTTCATGTAATCTACCATACCTTCAATAGCTTCTGGATTATCAGCACCCATAGAGCTTAACATTACAAACTTTTTAACGTCCGCCATTTTTGAAACATCTATTAATCGTTTTGCACCTTCCTGATCGACTTCAACTACATTTTCCCCTCCAGAACCTGCCGCAAATATCACTTTATCAATATTTTTAATTGCTTTTGTTAAATCTTTAGTTAGGTCTGCTAATACAGTCTCTACACCATCAACTTTAAATTGTTCTAACTGTTCTTCTTTTCTAACCATAGCAATAGGATTAAAGTATTGCGACGCTTTTAAAAGATTTACTATTTTTTTTCCTGTAGTACCATTGGCACCTGCTATTAATATATTTTCCATGTTTCTATTTATTTACTATTAACATAAAATGCATAAATAACTCCAGGTAACCATCCAATTAATGTTAATAGAATACTTATTAGAAATTCTGTACCTACTCCATGCTTTAAAAAAACTGCTAAAGGTGGTAAAAGAATACTGAGAATAATTGTTAATAATGACATCTTATGTATTTTATTGGTTCATTACAAAATTACATAGAAGAGAAGCTTCTGTTTAGCGCAAATGATTATGATATTGATGCAAATACTAAATTGGGAAAACTTTAAGAATCTTAGCAACTAAGCTAAAATTCCCATATAGCACTTAATTTTAGTTTCTAATTTTCAACTAAAAACCTAACTTCGCTTGTTTATAGACAGAACATTGAAACATGCCACATATCTTAAAAAATAACGCTATTGAAATGCATATAGATTTACCACACGAAGGCTATAATGCATCTCGTTTTGATTATTCAGGAAAAATATCCTCTTTTAAATTTAAAAACATTGTAATTTCAGCTTTAGAAAATCCTAAAAGCAAAAGTAAAAGGAGTTTAGGTCAAGGTTTTTATAATGAATTTGGTATAAATACTGCTCTTGGATTTAAAGATGCTAAAATTGGTGGTTGGTTTCATAAGATTGGCGTTGGCTTATTAAAAAAGACAGAAGACACGTATAATTTTCTGCATAAATTTGAAATTAAACCCGCTGAGTTCACTGTAAAAACGGATAATAACAAGATTACTATAAACTGTAAATCTGAATCTATAAATGGTTACGCTTATGTTTTATCTAAGGAAATAGAATTACAAGAGGAAGGTTTTACCATAAATTACAAACTAAAAAACACAGGCAAAAAACTCATTATTACAGATGAATATGTTCATAATTTTATAGCAATAAATAATGAACCGATAAATGATAATTACGAATTGAATTTTCCGTTTGCCTTAAAACCAGAATTATTTGAAGAAACCGTAAACCCTGAATACAAAGTAATTATTAGCAAAGACCAATTAAAATTTACAGACCAAATTGAAAAAGAATTCTTTTTCAGTAACCTAAGCGGAAGTAGTTATGAAAAAGCTGGTTGGGAATTAAGCAACCGTAAAAACAACATTAAAATTAGTGAAACTGGAGACTTTAAAACGAATAAAGTAAATGTTTGGGGATTACCACATGTTATTAGTCCAGAACTGTTTATTGATATAACTATAAATCCTGGTATGTTAAAACAATGGTCTAGATACTACAACATAGTTAATACTACGTTATAAAATAAATCATCTTATTAAACAGACAACATAATACTAGAACTAGGTTTTAATACACCAGGACTATACTTTTGAAGTTTATCTTTGGAATGAAATCAACCTCAATTTATTTCTTCAATTTTGTAAAATAATCAAAAATTTCAGGAACATTACCACTTCCCATACCTGCATCTAATGCAGCTTGAAGGTTTCCAGAAGTTGCTTTTGCGATATCTGAAACTGAACCTAAATCATCAATCATTTGTACAAAGTATCCTAAATCTTTATTAGCATTAGCAATAGAGAATCCTAAATCACTAACATTATCTACTGCGTAGTTTTTAGTAAACTTCATAAACGGTGAGTTTGATGGTCCTGCAGACATAATATCATATAATTGTTGCCCATCTACACCTGCTAATTTAGCAGCAGCAAACGCTTGAGACATGGCCACAACTGTAGTCATACCCATAAAGTTATTAATTAACTTTGTTGTATGTCCAGCACCAAGTTTACCTAAGTAAAATACATTTTCACCTTGCTCATCTAATACTGGTTTTACCTTATTAAATGTAGCTTTATCACCAGCTGCCATTATATTAAGTAATCCATCTTTAGCATGTGCAGGTGTACGTCCTAAAGGTGCATCTATCATACCAACACCTTTTTCAGCCAAGTCTTTACCAATTTTAATAGTAGAGGCCGGAATTGAAGTACCAAAATCTATTAATACCGAACCTTCCTTTATACCAGCCAACACGCCGTTTTCGCCGTAAACTATTTTTTCTACAACAGCAGATGTTGTAAGACAAAACATTACGATATCACTATTTTCAGCCAATTCTTTTGGAGAACTTGCTTCAGTTGCATTACCACGAGCAATAACTTTTGCAACTTCGTCTTTATTAAGGTCCATTACTGTTAATTCGTAGCCTCTTTTTTGTAGATTTTCAACCATATTTCCTCCCATGAGGCCAAGTCCTATAAATCCAATCTTAGGTTTTTCCATTTTTTAAATTAATTAGTTAAAACAAAGATAAATATCTATCTGCGTTTATAAAAGTATTTAGCACAACTCTAACATGGTTTTTAATTGATTAAATTTTATTGAATCAAAAACATGTATACAGTTTTAAAAATAATCATCCTGCTAGGTTAAGTTAATAGAATGTGATTTTTGACTTATCAAAATTATTCTGTAAAATGATGATTCACAAAAGATTTAATTTTTTAAAATTTTAATCGTTACTTTTTCTAAAAAACATCAAGTTCTTTTAGTCTTCGATAGTGCCATTTAAAATAGAATCTTCATAATTAAAAGTACAAATAATATTAACCAAGAAAATCACTTAAATAAAAAATATTGAAATTGAACACAAGAAAATCTTAAAAAAATAGTCTAAATATAAAAACATACTAAAATGATAAAAAGATCTTACATTACATTAGCAATTATCTCCATTGGCTTATTTGCCTGTAATAATGATGATTCAAATGACAATGATGGCGGTGACTCATCGTCTGAAGAAAGCACTATAGTATTAAATACCAGTTTGTTTTCTGAATATTCTAGAACCAGTGACTTTGAATTGGTAGATTGCACTCTGTCTGATGGTACTGTAACACAATGCTACAAAGTTGTTTATGAAAACATAAGAGAAACCGTAACTGTAATATGCCCAGAAAACGAAGGCGAAGTTGGCGGATTAGGTGTTTATAATGGTGTTGATGGCATTACTAATCCTGGATTACGTGCCTTAGATAATGACTTATGGGCTGATTTCGCAACTGATGGTTATGACATTATTAATGATGACGGAACAATAAACATTCAAATACCTGCTGGCGGACCAGGATCTGGCTTCATAGAAGCAGGATCAGGAATTAGTGGTTCTTGTTTAGATGCTGAGTTAGATGAGTCCTATTTAATAACGTATTACATTCCTGCTTATCCGGTAAAAACAACAATACAAACAACTACAAATTCTTTAGATTATTGGGGTATTTCTCTTGATGGTTTTCCGTTTGCAGAACAACCACCATCATCTGCTAGTCAAGTTGGTGTTGCTATACCTGGTTTAGATGGTTGTGGTGGCCATCCACAACCTGATGGGCCATATCATTACCACCTAATCCCTCAGGTAATTGATGATTTATTAGAAGATCAAGGCATCACCAATGTAAATTGTAGTTATATAGATCAATCTAGTAATACTATACTAGGTTACGCAAGAGATGGTTTCCCAATGTATGGTACTGAAGATTATGATGGGTCTACACCGGATGATTTAGATGATTGTAATGGACATACACACGAAACTGATGAATTTCCTGACGGTATTTATCATTATCATATTACTAACATTATAGATAGCAATAGCGATACTGGCTATACAAATATATTACCTTGTACATATGGTGCTAACGTTGCTAGTGAAAACTTTTCTAGTGTCCAATAAATACATTAAAAATTTAAAAAGTAGTTAATGAGTGTTATTATTGACTACTTTTTAATATAAAAATATATTTTATGAAATTTAATAATAGTCTTTTATTTGGTTTCCTTTTTTTATTTCAAAGTGTTGCTTTTGCTCATAATCCGCAACAATCTAGCTTTAAACTATTCCTTACTGAAAATAATAATATTTTAGAGATAAGTTTATCACAATACGGAATAGAACAAGCATTTTTAAAAAAATATCCTGAATTAGACTTAAGCTCTATTGAACCGAATAAATTTAAAGAATTATTAATTAAATATTTAAAAGAAAATATCCTAATATTTGCAAATGACCAACAATTAAATTTTGGTGCTGGAATAATAAAATTAGGAAGTCACCAAACAGATTTAAAATTTCGAATAAATAACCTTAAGGATACTCCAAGGGAAATAAAGGTAAAAGCAATTTGCTTTCAAGAAAATGAAAAGCAAAACAACTTTTTCACCATAGCCTATAAAGGCTTAAATGCTCGAGCAAAACTATACAATAAAAATAATTTTAAGGCTAAATTTATAATTAACGAATCAAATATTGAAGTTTTAGATATCATAGAAAAACAAAAAAATACTACTCCATATTGGGTTTTGGCAATAGTATTTGCGGTAATACTTTCTGTTATTTTAATATTTAGAAAGACATCTAAATTTAACAAAAAAGAATCTTTAGAACAGAACGAATAATTATCGTCACTGAATATAATTAACTTCTAGAAAAAGTCTCATTAATCAAAAATCCTCTGCTCCAACAACAAATCATCAACAAACCCTTCAAACTCTTCTTTAAACTCCACATACTTTTCACCCGTTGCTGGTCCATTAAAACCTGTATGTATTTTTCTTACTTTTCCTTTTTTGTCGATAAAGATAGATGTTGGATAAGATAACACATGGTTGAGCATTGGTAGTTTTTCTTGCGCTTTAGCTTTGTCTGAAGTTCCGTATTGTGCTAAAAGAATTGGATAATTAATATCTATTTTACTTTGCAAACGGTCTATTCTGCTAAATGCCGCTTCTTTGGTTTTAGCATACTCAAAAGCTAATGCCACAAACTCTATGTCTTTATCTTTATTGTTTTTATAAAACTCTGCATAGTATTTACTTTCATCTAAACAGTTTGGGCACCAAGTTCCCATAATCTGAACAACCACAACTTTATTTTTAAAGCGGTCATCTTTTAAAGACACCAACTCATCTGATGTATTCGGAAACGCAAAATCTAAAGCATCATAACCGTCCTTTAAAAAGGTTAAGTCGTTAGAGTTTGGCAATTCAAAATTCTTGTTACGTTTTGCAATAAATGGCTCTTTCCAATGATTACCAGAATAAAATAAACCCTCCATTGTAGAGTCTGTAACCTTCGCTGTAAACAAAAACGCATGTGCGCCATCAAAAGTAGAAAGCTTCATTTGGTCGCCATCCATTACACCTTCAAGATATCTGTAATCACCTGTAGTGGTTCTAAAAGTTCCGGTTACTTTTTTGCCTTCTTGTTTAAAAATACCTTTAGCAATATATTCATCATCAACAATTCCTATACTAAAAACAGTTTCCCAAATACCTGATACATTTTGAGACGGTTTTTCTGAAACATTAAAGCGCGTAGCATTATCAAATTCAGCAGAAAATGGCACTACTCTATTTAAACTTTCCTTTATAAAATTTCCATTTAAATTATCGCCATCTAATTTAGCAGCAACATAACCTTCAAACACAGGAAAGTTAATAAAAACAGAATCATTGTTATAAGTTATTTCGTCTACGTCTATAACTTCTTCAGCATTAAAAACTTTTAATTCAGATGCTGATGTAACTTCAAAATTAAAAGGTAATTTTTCATTGTCTTGCAATTCTAAAATAGCTCTATAACTTCCAATTTTAAGTTGTGGTTCTATAGTTTGTTGTTTTGTTTCTTCTTTACAAGCACAAAGAATTAATAAAATAAGGCAAGCAATAACGTTACGCATAGAAATAGACTTTTAATTAAGTTCGAAATAACAACAATTTGCTTACAAATAAAAAAAAGGCGCTAATAAATTAGCACCTTTTGTTATAAGTATTAATTCTTTTAATTTTCTAAAACACTAGTCCTATTTTTTACCTTTTCTTTGGCAGCGTTTATAGAAGCTTTGTACTTGTTAAGTCTTTCTTCTGCTTTTACAATTTTAGCTTCCTTATCTTTTATTTGATCTGCAGATAATTTCCCCTCATCTTTTAACTTTTGCAAACGCACTTTAGCTGCGCTAATTTTATCTTGAAATGAATTGAATTTTTCTTCCTTTTGCACAAGAAAATCAGACCTCTTTTGAAGTTTTTCTTTTGCCTCAGCAACTTTAGCTTTACCTTTTGCACTGGCCTCTAACGCTACTGCAGACTTCTTAACATCACCTTTGTTAGTATTTATTTTTTCCTTTTTGTCTTTCAATTCTTTTTTAGCTTTCTCAGATTTATCAGACAGCTCCTTTTTTACCTTTTCTTTTTTATCTTTTATGTCCTTAGTGGCTTTCTTAGATTTTTTTTCAATCTTTTCTTTTGTTTCCTTTATTTTTTCTGGTTTTCCTTGCGCCTGCACTGAAATGCTGCTAAAAGCAACAAAAATCACTACTATTAAAATGTTGAGTATTTTTTTCATAATTATCTTCTTTATTAAATGTTGTCTAAATCACTTAAAGCGTCTTCTAACTCTTTTTCAGTTTCGTTAATATATTCTTCTGCTTCATCTAAATCGTCTTCAACTGCCTCTGTAGCGATAACCGTTTCATCTACCACCTCAGTTTTATCTTCTGTTATTCCTTTTTCCTCTTCCTTGGTTTCTCTGCAAGAATAAGATAGCAATATGCTTAAAACAATTAAGCCTTTTAATAATGATTTCATATAAATTTATTTTAAAGATTATACAATTCTGTCCTTATACATATGACACTAATTTACTATTAAGTCACAAATTATGATTTTAAAAGAAATAACTTAATATACCTGCTAACTTATTTTTTTTGCCATAAGTATTTTTATCTTTGTAAATTGACTAAAATGATATTATGAAGATTTCATACAACTGGCTTAAACAGTTTATAAAAACCGATTGGGACGCTGAAAAAACCGGCGATTTACTAACCGACTTAGGTTTAGAAATAGAAGGTATAGATACTTACGAATCTGTAAAAGGTGGCTTAAAAGGCATCGTTGTTGGCGAAGTTTTAACTTGTGTACAACACCCAAATGCAGACCGTTTAAAAGTAACCACGGTTAATATTGGCACAGAAGCGCCTGTGCAAATTGTATGTGGCGCACCTAATGTTGCTGCCGGACAAAAAGTACCTGTGGCTACTATTGGCACCACTCTTTATACTGCCGAAGGTGAAGCCTGGAAAATTAAAAAAGGAAAAATTAGAGGCGAAGAAAGCCACGGAATGATTTGTGCTGAAGACGAGCTTGGTCTAGGTGAATCTCATGACGGCATTATGGTTTTAGATGCTGATCTAAGTGTTGGTACATTAGCTTCTGACTTATTTAAAGTTGAAAACGACCAAGTTTTTGAAATCGGACTTACACCAAACCGAGCTGATGCCATGAGTCATTATGGTGTAGCAAGAGACTTAAAAGCTGGCTTATTGCAAAAAGATGTTTCTTTAGAATTAATTACACCTTCAGTGAGTTCTTTTCACGTAGACGCTAGGTCCTTAAAAATAGATGTTGATGTTAAGGATATTGAAAAAGCACCTCGTTATTGTGGTATTACACTATCTGGATTAAAAGTAGAGGCATCGCCCACTTGGTTACAACATCGTTTAAAATCTATTGGTTTAGCACCAATTAATAATGTTGTGGATGCCACTAATTATGTATTGCATGAATTAGGGCAACCATTACATGCCTTTGATGCAGACAAAATTGCAGGCAATAAAATTGAAGTGAAAACCTGTGAAGCTGGCACAAAATTCACCACTTTAGATGGTGTTGAGCGCCAATTACATGAGGATGATTTAATGATTTGCGATGCAGAAAAACCAATGTGTATAGCTGGTGTTTTTGGTGGTATTGACTCTGGTGTTACGGAGCATACCACACGTATTTTTTTAGAAAGTGCATATTTTAATCCGGTAAGTGTTCGTAAAACAGCAAAACGCCACGCATTAAATACAGATGCCTCTTTTAGATTTGAAAGAGGTATTGACCCTAATCTTACGGAATATGCTTTAAAACGTGCTGCTTTACTTATTACTGAAATTGCAGGAGGTGAAATTACAAGTGAAATTGTTGATGCCTACCCAAAGAAAATTAAAGATTTTGAAGTTAGATTAAGTTTTGAAAATGCTAAAAAGTTGATTGGTGAAGAAATTCCTAAAGAAACAATTAAAAGCATACTTACCTCATTAGATATTAAAGTAAATAATGTTACAGAAGCTGGCTTAGGACTTACAGTACCTCCTTACAGAAACGATGTACAGCGAGAAGCTGATATTATTGAAGAAATATTAAGAGTTTATGGCTACAATAATATAATTACAACCACTAAGTTAAATGCATCGATTTCTAACTCTTCTCGTTTTGAAGATTATAAATTACAAAATATCATTGGTAATCAATTAGCATCTCAAGGCTTTTACGAGATTATGTCTAATTCTTTAACATCGCCAAAATATATAGAGTTAAGTGAAGATTTAAATGATGCGCATAACGTAAAAATGCTAAATCCTTTAAGTAACGATTTAGAAGTTATGCGTCAGTCCTTATTGTTTTCTGGTTTAGAAGCGGTTGCTCATAACATCAATAGAAAACGTGATGATTTAAAGTTATTTGAATTTGGAAAAACATACCATCAATACACAGAAGCTAGAGAAGAACATAAACATTTATCGGTTTTTGTAACAGGAAATAAATCTGAAGAACGTTGGAATTCCGCAGCAAATCCGAGTGATTTCTTTTATGTAAAAGGAACGGTTGAAGCGGTTTTACACAGACTAGGTTTAACCAAATTAAAGTCGGCACCAATAAAATCTGATATCTTTAGTGAAGGTATGAGCTTATCTGTTGGAAAGAAAAAAATGGTTGACTTTGGGTTGGTTAAAAAATCGGTTTTAAAACACTTTGGTATTTCTCAGAATGTATTGTTTGCTGATTTTAATTGGGACAATGTAATAGACATGGCTAAACACAACAAAATTAAGTATAGTGCTATTTCTAAATACCCAGAAGTTAGACGTGATTTTGCTTTACTATTAGACAACAAAGTTACTTTTGAAGAGATAAACACTATTGCTAAACAAACCGAAAGACAATTACTTAAAAGTGTGAATCTTTTTGATGTATACGAAGGCAAAAACTTACCAGCTGGTAAAAAGAGTTATGCCGTGAGTTTTATTCTGCAAGATGAAAACAAAACGCTAAACGATAAGCAGATAGACAAAATAATGTCTAAACTACAATCTAACTTTGAGACCAAGCTTGGTGCAGAATTAAGATAAATTATATTATATATTATAAAAAAACCTCAAGTTTCAGGGCTTGAGGTTTTTTGTTAATGTATATTAACCATAAGATAAATACCTATTGAAATATTATCGTTTATTTAATATTATTACATTTAAAAGTTCTTATTTTTAACATTCTAAAATCAAAAACATATGGCTAATATAACTTTAGGAGGAAATCCTATAGAAACTACAGGTAGTTTACCATCAGTTGGTAGTAAATCTCCAGATTTTAAATTAACTGCAACAGACTTATCTACCAAATCTATGTCAGATTTTGAAGGCAATAGATTAGTGTTAAATATTTTTCCTAGTGTAGATACAGGTACATGTGCTCAATCTGTAAGAACATTTAACGAAAAAGCTAGCGAATTACCAGAGACTAAAGTATTATGTATTTCTAAAGATTTACCATTTGCATTAGCGCGGTTTTGTGGCGCAGAAGGTTTAGATAACGTAGAAAGTCTTTCAGATTTTAAAACAGGAAGCTTTGGTGATGATTACGGTTTAACTTTTAAAACTGGCCCATTAACACCATTATTATCTAGATGTATTGTTGTTGTAGATAAGGATGGTACAGTATTACATACAGAGCAAGTTGCTGAAATTGCAGACGAACCAAATTACGAAGCTGCTTTAGAGGTACTTAAATAATTTGAATGCAAAAAAAAGAAACGTTTTTAGTTAATAGACTAAAAAGTGTAGGCTTTGCTTTTAAAGGCATGCTCATTCTTATTAGAACAGAAGCTAGTATAAAGGTACAATTATTTATTACAATTGTAATGACTTGTGCTGGCTTCTATTTTGATATTTCTAAAAGCGAATGGATGGCTCAATTCATTATGATTGGTATTGTAATGAGCATGGAAGGCATGAATACTGCTGTAGAATATATTGCAGATTTTATTCACCCAGAATACCATAAAAAAATAGGCCTAATAAAAGATGTAGCAGCCGGAGCCGTTTTTATTGCTTCAATTATAGCTATTATCATTGCCGGAATTATTTATCTACCTAAGTTCCTATAAATACCAAAAGCACTAGAATTAACGTTTCATATTTGTATTTTTGCGTCATTGCAATTCATCAATACTTTTAAACTCATCAATGAAATTATTACTTGCTACATTTTTTATGCTTTGCCTGGTGGTAAGTTGTAACACAAAACCAAATAAAGTTGTTGTAGCAGAAGTTGCAACAAGTAGTAACGACAGCCTTCAAACTAAAGAAAAATCAAAACTCAATATTAATAAATCTTTAGTCTTAGGAAAATTTAATTATAAAACAGATTCTACATTTATTAAAGTTAGCACAGACCATTCTGCAAAAACGTTATATCTCAATAAAGACGTATATGCTGCTTTTTTAGACATGTACAAAGCCGCAAAAAAAGACCAAATAGATTTAGTAATTTTATCTGGAACACGAAATTTTAAGGAGCAAAAGGCTATTTGGGAACGCAAATGGAAAAAGTATAACAATCTAAAACCATTGGATAGAGCACAGAAAATATTAGAATATAGTTCTATGCCAAGTACATCTCGTCATCATTGGGGAACAGATTTAGACCTAAATAATTTAACTAATTCGTATTTTAGCACAGCAAAAGGAAAAGCTATTTACCGTTGGTTAAATGAAAATGCTAATGATTACGGATTTTATCAGGTTTATACCACTAAAGATAACGGCAGAACTGGTTATAATCTAGAAAAATGGCATTGGTCTTATTTACCTTTAGCCAGCAAATATTTAGAATTTTATAATTCTAATATAACACTAGATGATATAATTGATTTTGATGGTGCTGAATTAGCAAAAGACCTTAATGTAATAGAAAACTATGTTAATGGTATTTCTAAAAAAGCAACAGCATATAAATAAAATAGATTCCTATTTTCGCAGGAAGTAAGTATGGCAAAAAAAACAACTAAAAAGAAAACCACAACCAAAGCAAAACCTAAGGCAAAAGTAACGCCTAAGGTAAAAAAGCCTGCTTTTAAACTAACGAGTCAGCACAAACTTGTGCTTGGTAGTTTATTAATAATTATTGGTCTTCTTCTTTTTATTTCCTTTTTATCTTTTGTCTTTACGGGTAAGGAAGACCAAAGTGTATTACACAGTTTTCCAGAACGCTCCACAGAATATAAAAATTGGGCAAGTCAGCTTGGTGCTTGGGTTAGTGAATTTTTTATCACTAAAGGATTTGGATTACCTTCATTTATTTTTTCTGGCTTAATATTTCTTTCTGGCGTGTATATCGCTTTAGATTTAAACAAAGTAAAACTCAGAAAACACTGGGTTTGGGGAACACTCATTGTTATTTGGTTATCAATTCTATTCGGATTTTTTACACATAAATACGATTTGCTTGGTGGCACAATAGGTTTTGAAATGAATACCTATTTTCAAGATTATATTGGTAAAATTGGCACTATACTTCTTCTTGTTTTTGGACTTATTACGTATTTAGCAATAAGATTTAAAGTCACAGGAGAAAGCATTGTTAAGCTCTTTAAAAGTGCCAAAAGTTCAATTAAAGAAGATTTAAAAGCTGAAGACAACGAAAAAACACCAGTTGTTAATATTGATAATAATTTAACAGAAGAAGCTGAAGCTATAAAATCTGCTTTTGAGATTCCTTTAGAACAATCAGAACCTACCATTAGCAAACATTCTAAACCAAAACTAGAACCAGAAATGTCCATTGAGCCTGAAACAAAGCTTACTATGGAAGTTACTGAGAAACCTATAGAAGAAACGATTGACGTACCAGAATTAAAGATTGAAGTTGAAGCTGTAGAAGAAGAAAAATCTGAAACCGACAACTTAGCTGACAAGTTAGTTGAAGATTTTGGGCAATTTGACCCAACTTTAGAATTAGGAAAATATCAATTTCCTACGATAGACTTATTAAAGAAATACGATAACGAAGGGATTTCTATTGACCAAGAAGAATTAGAGGAAAACAAAAACCGTATTGTAGAAACCTTAAATAACTACAAAATAGGTATTTCTAGCATTAAAGCAACCATTGGGCCAACGGTTACATTATACGAAATTGTACCAGAAGCTGGTATTAGAATTTCAAAAATTAAAAACCTAGAGGATGATATAGCATTATCACTTTCTGCTTTAGGCATAAGAATTATTGCGCCCATACCTGGCAAAGGTACTATTGGTATTGAAGTACCTAATAAAAAATCAACAATAGTATCAATGCGTTCAGTTATTGCGTCGCAAAAATTTCAAAAATCAGAGATGCAATTACCAATTGCTTTTGGTAAAACTATTAGTAATGAAACCTTTGTTGTTGATTTAGCTAAAATGCCTCACATGCTAATGGCAGGTGCAACTGGTCAAGGTAAATCGGTAGGTCTAAATGCTGTACTAACGTCTCTATTATACAAAAAGCATCCTGCAGAGGTAAAATTTGTGTTGGTAGACCCAAAAAAGGTAGAACTTACCCTTTTTAATAAAATTGAACGACATTATTTAGCAAAACTACCAGATAGTGAAGATGCCATTATTACCGATAATACCAAGGTAATAAACACTTTAAATTCACTTTGTATTGAAATGGATAACCGTTACGAAATGCTTAAAAATGCATTTTGTAGAAACATATCAGAATACAACGCTAAATTTAAAGCTAGAAAGTTAAACCCAAACGATGGTCATGCTTTTTTACCATACATTGTTTTGGTTGTTGATGAATTTGCAGATTTAATAATGACAGCCGGTAAAGAAGTAGAAACACCTATTGCACGTTTAGCGCAATTGGCTCGTGCTATTGGTATACATTTAATTGTAGCAACGCAGCGACCATCTGTTAACGTAATAACTGGTATTATTAAAGCCAATTTCCCAGCACGTATAGCCTTTAGAGTAACCAGTAAAATAGATTCTAGAACTATTTTAGATGGACCTGGAGCTGATCAACTAATTGGTAGAGGAGATATGCTTTACACCCAAGGTAACGATTTAGTCCGTATACAATGTGCCTTTGTAGATACACCAGAGGTTGAAAAAATTACCGAATTTATTGGCTCTCAAAAAGCCTATCCGGATGCTCACCTATTACCAGAATATGTTGGTGAGGAAGGTGGCACAAATCTTGATATAGATATTTCAGACAGAGATAAATTATTTAGAGAAGCTGCAGAATTAATTGTTACCGCTCAACAAGGTTCGGCATCTTTATTGCAAAGAAAATTAAAATTAGGTTACAATAGAGCTGGTAGAATTATAGACCAATTAGAAGCTGCTGGTATTGTTGGTAATTTTGAAGGTAGTAAAGCGAGACAAGTTTTAGTGCCAGATTTAGTTGCCCTTGACCAATTATTAGAAAACGAAAAAAATTAATAAGATTATTTATATTTAATACGATGAAAAAATTATTTGTAATAGCATTTTTAACATTAGGATTTACGGCATTTGCACAAAGTGATGCCAAAGCAGAAACGTTACTTAAGGAAGTAAGTACAAAAATTAAATCTTATAATAATATTAGCCTAAGTTTTAAATACGAGCTAAATAACGTAAGTGAAAATATTAGCCAAGAAACACGAGGAGATGTTGTAATGCAAGGTGAAAAGTACAAATTAAATATTTTAGGAATTACACGTATATTCGATGGTAAAACATTGTATACCATTAGTCCGGAAGACGAAGAGGTAACAATATCGTCTGATAACACAGAAGATGAAAGTACAATAACGCCAAGTAAAATGTTATCGTTTTATGAAGATGGTTACATATTTAAAATGGACATTGTTCAAACTCTAAAAGGAAGAAAAATTCAATATATAAAATTGAGCCCTATTGATACCAACTCTGAAATAAAACACGTGTTATTAGGTATTGATGCCACTACAAAGCACATTTATAACTTAATTGAAGTAGGTAAAAACGGAACCAAAACAACATTAACTGTTAATTCTTTTAAAACCGACCAACCTATTTCAAAAACCTTATTTACTTTTGACCAAAGTAAATACAGCGATTATTACATCAATAAATTAGATTAAGTTCAAAATCATTTCTTTGTGAAAATATTAGATAGGTACATACTTATCACATTCTTAAGGACGTTTTTTAGCGTCTTTATTATATTCATGTTCATCTTTATTCTACAAGGTGTTTGGCTATATATTGCTGAACTCGCTGGTAAGGATTTAGATGTTACGGTAACTGCAAAATTTATTTTGTATTACATGCCTAGACTTATTCCGTTAGTTGTTCCGTTAACCATTTTATTATCGTCCATTATGGTTTTTGGAAACTTTGCTGAAAATTATGAGTTCGCAGCCATGAAATCTACTGGTATCTCATTACAGCGCGCTATGCGTAGCTTAAGTGTTTTTATTATTGGCTTAGGTATTGCAACTTTCTTTTTTTCTAATAATGTTATTCCGTGGGGAGAATACAATTTCTATAACCTAAGAAGAAACATTGCCAAAGTAAAACCTGCTTTAGCTATAGCGGAAGGTCAATTTAACGAAATAGGTAATATTAATATTAAAGTTGATAAAAAATCTGGTGATAGAGGACAATTTTTAGAAGGTGTTATAATCCATAAAGAAAGTGACAAACGAAAATCTGGAAACTACATTGTTATTGCTGCCGAAAAAGGTGAATTAATAAGTAGTACAGACTCTAACATTTTGCAATTAGAATTAATTAACGGTAATTATTATGAAGAAATAATAAGTAGTAAACGCTCTAATAATGTAAACAAACCACACATAAGAAGTTATTTTGATAGCTATATTATTAATGTAGATTTAGAATTGCTCAATGCTGACGATTTAGATGAAAAAAATCACTCTGACAGATACAACATGTTAGATGTTAGCCAGCTAAACTATACTATAGATAGTTTAAAAACCAAACAGAAAAATAGTTACAATACCTTAGCCAATACTCTCTATAATAGAAGTTCTTATGATGCATTAAATTTAAATATAGATACTACTAAAACAGATTCTTTATATACCGGAAAAGACGTTTTAACAATTTTTAATACCAACCAAAAAATACAAATCTTAAACTTAGCTTTAAATTCTGCTAACAGTACAAGACAAATATTAGACTCTAATAAAAAGTCGTTTACAGATAAACAAATTAGATTAAATAAACACGTCATTGCATTACATGAAAAATTTGTATTAGCTTTTGCATGTGTAGTACTCTTTTTTGTGGGAGCTCCGTTAGGCGCTTTAATAAGAAAAGGAGGTTTAGGTTTACCTATGGTAATTGCTATAGTGCTTTTCTTAACGTATCACTTTTTTGGTATTTTTGCTAAAAACAGTGCAGAAAAAGGAAGTTATAGCCCTGTAATTGGTTCTTGGTTATCAACTGCAATAATGTTTCCTTTAAGTATTTATTTAACAACTAGAGCAACAAACGACAAAGGTGTTTTTCAATTTGATGCTATCACTGTACCTTTAAAGCGATTATTTTCTACAAAGAATAGAATTCAACTTTCAGAAAGCGATACTAAAGTCTTTAATTTTTATAAAAAATATTCCATTGAAGAATTAATAAGTATTATAAAAAAGCAAGACGAATTTGATTTAGATAAAAAGCCAAAAGAGATTGCGCTGCACAGTATTTTAGATAGAAAAATTCCATTAGAAGGTTTAAGGTCTGAAGGCTTAGATGTGCCAGACAAACTTATTAAAGCTAGAGTACTTTTAAAAGATTACAAGGATTATTCTAAAACAAGTTTAATTAGTTTTGGTATTGGCGCTGTTCTATTAGTTCTATATTTTATTTTTAGAAATAATAAATTACCAGAATTAGCTGAGACCTCAATAACACTAAGTATCATAGCTTTTATATTTTTTATAATATACCTTGTTGTAGATGCTGTGGTATATTCAAAATTTTATAAAACCACAAATTTAGAAGGCAAGCGTATTAATCCATTAATACATCTTATTACGCTCCCGGTTTATCCACTTAAATATCTTGTTTTAAGAAATAAGATTACCCAAGACTTTTATTTGAGTTGTTTTCAAAACATAAAATAAGCTTACCTTTGTCCTATAACACAAACACATTATGACAACTAATACTGTAAATACTAAAACCAAATTAAATACAATTGAAGAAGCAATTGAAGACATTAGGCAAGGTAAAATAATTATTGTTGTAGATGACGAAAACCGTGAAAACGAAGGTGATTTTTTAGCTGCTGCAGAAAAGGCAACACCAGAGATGATAAACTTTATGGCTACTCATGGACGTGGTTTAATTTGTGCGCCACTTACTGAACATAGATGTGAAGACTTAGAACTTAACATGATGGTAAGAAACAATACCGACCCAATGGAAACAGCCTTTACAGTTTCGGTTGATTTAAGAGGTAATGGTGTAAGTACAGGAATTTCAGCAAGTGACAGAGCTAAAACTATACAAGCCTTAGTTAAAAAAGACACCAAACCTTTTGAACTTGCTAGACCAGGACACATATTTCCTTTAGTTGCCAAAGAAGGTGGTGTTTTAAGACGAACAGGCCATACCGAAGCTGCAATAGACTTTGCTCGTTTAGCTGGTTTTGAGGCTGCTGGTGTTATTGTAGAGATTATGAACGAAGATGGTACAATGGCACGTTTACCACAGCTTTTAAATGTAGCAAAGAAATTCGACTTAAAAATTGTTTCAATTGAAGATTTGGTGGCTTACAGAATGGAATACGATTCTTTAATTGAAAAGAAAGAAGACTTTAATATAGAAACTCGTTTTGGCAAATTTAGATTAAGAGCATATCAACAAACTACCAATGACCAAGTGCATATTGCGTTAACAAAAGGGAATTGGAAATCTGATGAATCTATATTAACAAGGGTAAACTCTACTTTAGTTAATAATGATATTTTAGGTACCTTAACTAACAATGCAGATAAAAAACTAGATGATATGTTTAGTGCTATTAATACTGAAGGAAAAGGGGCTATAATATTTATTAATCAACAACCAGAGTCGGTGAATTTATTAACACGTCTTTCAATTTTAAAGGAAAACCAAGTTGAAGGTAAATTAATAAAAGCACCAAGTTTAGGCATGGATACTAAAGATTTTGGTATTGGTGCACAGATTTTACACGATCTTAAAATTAGTAAACTAAAATTGCTATCAAACAGTCTTCAGACCAAACGTGTAGGAATGATTGGATATGGGTTAGAAATCGTTGAGTATTCTAATTATTAAACTTAAAGAAAGCCACTTTAAAAAGTGGCTTTATTCCTTTTTACATTCAGATTTAAATTCTTTTTACTTAAATCCTATATACTCTAATTCAGCATCTAAAATACCCTTTACGTATGTTTTATAAGCTATATAATCTTCTGGCATTACATCATCATATGGTGTAGTTGCTTTAATAACTACGTTTAGTTTATTTGGCTTTTCATTTTTATAAGTAATAGAATACTTATGATCTTTAAACGAAAACTGTTTACTTTCGGGTATTTCAACAAAAGTTTCCCCATCTTCAATCTCTATTATGTATTCTGTATAATAAGTATCTACTGTTTCATATTGAATGTAATTAATAGGGTATTTTCTTTCTTCTAACTGAATAATTGAGTTTTCATAAGGATGTGTTACAATTGGTAATTGTAAGATTTTTATGGATCCAATACTACTCATTTTCTTATTTAAGGTAATATCTGCATCATAGGTTATTGAAGCCAAATCATTATTTTCCTTGTAATTAGTTATTGTATTTAACGTAAAATCATCTACCAGTTTAGACGAGTAATCTTCGGTCATAGATTTTTTAATTACTTCTTGGTTAGGCTCACTAAACACTTCTTTATAATACGCTGTGTTATGACCAATAACCTCTGTTGCAATCTGAAGATTCATATGATCTTTAGATAAATCAATATTGATGTGGTTATTTACTTTAGATTTAATTCTATTAATATTATCTAAATGTATTAAATCAAAAGTTTCATTAGTTTTCTCTGCATCAAACGGAATTTCTAATGCAGTTGCACCTCTTAAACTTGTTGGCAAAGCTTTATATGGCAAATATTTACTGGTTAACTCTAAAAACTGAGGTTTACCATCTATCATTACCTTTACAATACAATGGTTAAAATCTGTACTAGGTAAAACCAAATTGTTTCTTCCGTAGTCTGAGGTTAAAACTAAAACCAAATTAGAGTTAAGATTCGCCATTTTAGCAAGTGTTACAAATAAGGTTGAAAAATCTTTGCAATCCCCTAAACTTGTATTAATAGTCTTTGCCGGTTTTTGCGGAATAAATCCACTTTGTTTAAAACTAACATAACTGTAATTAAAATTAGAAGTAATGTAATTGTAAATAATTTTTGCACGTTCATTTTCACTTAAGCCTTCATGCCCTTCTGGAAAAAGCTTTTTAAACTCAATTTCAACTTTTGAGTTAATTTCAATTCTTGTTCTTACTAAATCCGAATACCAAACCGCAATATCATTCCAACTTTTTATTGTATTAAAATGAAGGTAACCTAATTCATCTACAGAATTTGGCATGTAATCCTCTGCAAACTCTAACGTTTTAGCATTTTTTAATTCCCATTGGTACAAAACATGATCTTTCTTTTTAGTAATTTTTGGCTCTAAACTGCCATTCATGTACTTGTAATTTAATTGGCTAGAATTTGGTACTAAAATATCCATTGATGTAAATACCATTGGGTGAAAAGAATCAAACTGCATTTTATCTGAAATATCTTTATAAAAACGTCCTGTTGTAGTTACAACACCTTCGTAATCTATATAAACAACATCGCCTATGCTAATATCATTAAACACTAAATTAGAGCCACTTCTTGCTGCAGGCACAATACTACCATCTGGTTTTACCAACTCTGATTTTAAAAATTTATAAGAACCACCTAAACCTAAATTATACTCTTTAAACGACTCTATACCATTGTTTGAGGTTACTTCATAAATGTATACATATCTGTACTTAAAACCACCTTCTTCAAAAATCTCAATATTACCTTCATCTAATAAAATATTAAATCCGTAATTGTTAGTGGTAATTTTATTTCTGTTTTCTGTGATATAATCATAAGCTTCCTCTAAAACCAACTCGTTTATAAGGTTAGATTTTTTAGAAACATCATTAATTTTTTTTCTTAATCCGGAATCACCACTGTTATGCGCAAGTGCTTTTTCATAATAAACTAAAGCTTCTTCGGTTTTTCCCATTTGCTTTAAAATATCACCTCTAAGCTCCATTGTTGTAAAACTATAAGGATAATTTTTAAGCATTTTTTCGGTATAAGGCAATGCCTTATCAAACATCTGATATTCTACATACCTGTTTACAATTCTTTTTAAATACGAATTTTGATTACCTAACTCATCGTAGTGCTTATCTATTAATTTTAAAACTTTATTTTTTTCGTTTTTCTTATCATAGTAATTAATAAGTTGATTTTCTGCACTTAAACTAAACTTCTCTTTGGCAATTTCCTCTAACGCTTTTATGGTTCTATTCTGATCCTGAAATAACTGATCAAACAAAGGCGCATAACGTAATTTGAAATTGGTATTATCATAGTCTTCTGCTAATGTATTAAGATGTTCTAATGTTTTTTTAATGCCATTTAAATCTTCTTTGCGTGCAAAATATAAAAAATCGGCCGCACCTTTAATCATCTCAGAGTCAAAAGCCTTTTTTAGCTTTTCTATATACTCTTCAAATTCGTCCATTGTTAACCTCGATAGCTCATCGTATTCTGTAACTTTATTTACTATAGGAAGGTAATAATCTGGATCATCACGCTCTATATTTTCGTTTATTT
The DNA here is from genome assembly GCF_009741275.1 of Winogradskyella endarachnes. Classification (GTDB taxonomy): domain Bacteria; phylum Bacteroidota; class Bacteroidia; order Flavobacteriales; family Flavobacteriaceae; genus Winogradskyella; species Winogradskyella endarachnes. The sequence goes on along the minus strand of NZ_WOWS01000002.1, from coordinate 773,406 downwards.
CATTAGACGATGTATAGTCATTCTCTAAATTATAAGTAGTCATTAAAGCACTTCTTAACATAGAACTTTTAGGAAACTCTTTATAAAATGGCATTATAACATCTCTAGCTTCGTTATACTTTGAATTTCTTAAATAAGTACTATACAAAGCATAAGAATAAAGGAAATTATCTGGCTGTTCTGCTATTTTAGATTTAAAATAACGTTCTACATCATTTTGTTTTTCAACAGGATTTAAAGCCGAAAACGAAGATGTATTATAACTCGTTGGATTTTTTGAAATTGAAATATTTTTTAACGGTTTTTTATTTTCATCAAAAACAGCTACCATAAAATAAGAGTTAGAATTACTCTCTGCCGATTTTACTAATAATCGGTTATTGCCTTTAGGTAAATTAACAACAACCTCAAAACCATTTAAATCTGTTGAAACATCTTTTTCATATTTATAAATCTCAACATCATTTAAAAATAATTTAAAAGCAGAACCACTTCCTATTCTAATTATAACACGTTGGTCAATTGAAGAATTTATAAACGTTTGAGCATAATTAACACTAGAGCCATACTCGTTATGATTAGAATAAAACTGATAGGCCTCTTTAGTATTATTACCATTGTACCATCTTACAATACCATTGCTTTTGGCATCAAAATCTACGTCATTAGCAGATGTGGTTTCTGGCTCGTAGAATTTATCTAATCCACTTTTGTTTAAGTTTTCAAAACTTCCGCAATATTGCCACTCCTTAATTGCATTTATTTCTGCATTTAACCTATTAAAATCATCCCAATTATTATGATGCCTTTGCCTTATAGCTTCAAGATATAAGATAGCATCTTTTAGGTCTATATTTTTAATATTTAATTTAGAAACTGCATCTAAGGTTTCATAAGTATTGATATTGAATCCCTCGCTTAAATAATCATCAAAAAAGAACGATCTATTCCAAAATGCAAACAGGTAATTTTCAAAATCAGCTTTAGCTAAAAAGGGTTTTAGAAATTTATCATTTCGTTTTATTTTACCAATTTCATTTCTGTACAACTCATTTATTATAAGCCACTCAATACTTGCACTTTTATTCTTACTAATTATTTTTCCGGCTTCGGCCCTTTCATTGGCTAGCAAATGATTCCAAAATTCTGAATAGTCATTGGTTTGTGCAAAAGATTTGAATGCGAATAGACAAACGATTGCAATGCATAATAATTTTTTGTTCATAAATGATTTGAGATTTAATTGATAGCTTTTATAAGTTGAGCCATTTTACTTCCTCTAGCTCTAACTTCTTCTTCGGTCCAAGATAATTTAATTAAGCAAGAAATGTTTCGAGAAATATAAAAATCTGATTGATCAAAGGATTTTGTTTGAAGATATTCTAATCCTTCTTTAACTTCGGAAGAAATAGGGTACAATGACTTTAGGTCTTTTAAATGATTCCATTTTCTAATATAATGCCAATTATTGTGGTAATAGTTCCAGCAGGCATCTACACCATTGGTTTTAAATGCTTCTGAAACTTTTTGAGCCAATTCTAAATTTGGCATAAAGAAATTTAAAAAAGCATAACTTTCTTCTCCACCTTCTGGTACAGTTCTAAAAGTTACACCTGGCACATCTGCTATAGCATTTCTTAATATGGTAAAGTTTCTTTTCTGAATATTTATAAACTCTGGTAACCGTCTCACTTGCGCTAAGCCAACAGCAGCATGTAATTCTGATATTCTAAAATTATAACCTAAAAAAGGATGTGTTTCTGCTCCTCTATCATTACCAACATGATCATGTCCATGATCGCTAAAATGATCTGCATTAATATAATATGCTTTATTATTAGTTACTACTGCACCACCTTCTCCACAGGTTATGGTTTTTACAAAGTCGAAAGAGAAACAGCCTAAATCTGCAATGCTACCTAAGGGTTTTCCTTTGTAAGTTCCTCCAATTGCTTGGCATGCATCTTCAATGAAAACTAAATTATGATTATTACAAATTTTACTCAAAGCATCCATATTACCCATAGAGCCACACATTTGCACTATCATTACTGCTTTGGTTTTTGGTGTAATAGCAGCTTCTACAGCCTTTGGATCTAATGTTAAGGTATCATCTATATCAACTAAAACCGGAATTGCACCTAACATCATTATAGCTTCAAAACTCGCCACAAATGTAAAGGTTGGCATTATTACCTCATCTCCAGCACCAATTCCTGCAGATGCTAATGCTACAGAAACTGCAGCTGTTCCGCTAGATACTAATTGTACATGGTTAGATTCAAACGTAGTTGCAAGTTCTGCTTCTAATTCTTTTGCTTTCCAATGGCCCTTACGCATACCATCAAAACCGTAGCGCATCAACACTCCATTATCTAAAACATCGTTAACTTCATTACGTTCTAAATCACTGAACAATTCAAATCCTGGCATATTTATATTTTTATTTACAAGTAAATATATATTATTTATAATTTTTAAGGTAATAAAACAGCTACAATTCGATAACTGTTTTAGAAATGGATTTTCGTACTTTTTTAAACGTTGAAAACATATCGTCTTCTGCTCTAAAGCCAACTGGTAAAAGTAAAACGGAATTAAGTTTTAACTTATCTAACCCTAAAGCATTATCAATATCTTTTGGTATAAAACCTTCCATTGGGCAACTATCTATCCCTTCTACGGCGCATACGGTCATTAAATTTCCTAAAGCTATATAAGCTTGTCTTGTAGCCCAATCTTGCTTTTTAGCAGAAGACATCTCTGCAATTGAAGTATTTAACTGCTCCTTAAAAGGTGCTAAAATTGCATCTGGTGTTTGTCTTATTTTTTTAATAGTTTTAAAATGTTCGTTAACATCCGTCTCATTAATCTCCGTTTGAATACAAAGTACTAATAAATGAGATGCATCTGCCACTTGACGCTGCCCATAAGACATGCCAACCAAATTTTCTCTTACTTTATTATCCTCTACTACAACTAACTTTAGTGTTTGTAATCCATAAGATAAAGCGGTTAAATTAAAAGCCTCTTTTAATGTTGTTAATTGTGATTCTGAAAGCTTTTTTGAAGGATTAAACTTTTTTGTAGCGTAACGCCATTTTAGTTTTTCTATAATAGACATTTTATTCTTTTTTGTAAAAATACGGAATAAAGTAATGACGAATTCTACTATTGTTAATGAATACTTGCTTCTATTAATTGGCTTTAATTTATTTTACAATCAAGAATTCCGAACGTCTATTTTCAGCATCTTGTTCTTCTGTACAGTTAGATTTACAATCAATTTTAGGTTCTAAACTTCCCATACCTTTTGCTGATAGTCTTTCTTCACTAACACCTTTAGATATTAGGTATTGCACTGTTGCTTGTGCTCGTTGCTCTGATAACTTTAAATTATATTCAGCCCGACCTTTAGAATCTGTATGCGAACGCACTAAAATTTTCATATCTCTATAATCTTGCATAATTTTTACTAATTTATTTAACTCAGTAGCACCTTGTTCTGTAATGTTACTTTTATTAAATTGAAAGTATATATTGTTTAATTTAACTTCGGTTTCTGTTATTAACTCATTGATTGGTTTCAGTTTTACAATTGCAGTAACATCATCACCATTAGATGTTTCAACAGAAATAGTAGTTGATTGATAGCCTGATTTTTGAATATGCAATGTATAGTCGTTACAATTTACATTAAAAACCGTTTCTCCTTTTTTATCACTTTTTTGAGTCGCAATTTTATTATTTAAAGCATCAGAAATAGTAACAACTGCATCAGAAACAATTTGTCCGCTTGCTATATCTTTAATTATAGCAATAGTTTTAAATTGACAAATTGGTATAGCCATATAAATATTATCTACACCTGACCTGTTAGACGTAAAATAACCAACGTTAAAATTTTTATTAATGCTAAAAGCAAAATCATCCTTATTTGTATTAATTGAGGCTCCTAAATTTTGAGCATCTTCATTAGTATTTAAATCGAATTTAAAAATATCTAAACCTCCTATTCCCATTCTACCTATTGAAGAAAAATATAAAACATCATCATCGCTAATAAATGGAAATCCTTCTTTACCAGAAGAGTTTACATTTGGACCTAAATTTACGGGCTTACCATAAGTTTCTCCGTTAATACTAATTTTCCAAATATCAGTATCTCCTACACCACCTTCCATATTTGAAGCAAAATACAACGTCTTTCCGTCTTTACTTAAACTAGGGTGCGTCACCGTGTACTCATTACTATTAATTGGCAGTGCTTTAATATTTCCCCACTTGCCATTAATTAAAGTAGCCTTGTATAAACCTTGTTGTGCAATTTTTAATCGTTTCTTCTTTAATTTTTTATACGTACCCTCACTATGACCATCTCTAGAAAAATACATAGTTTTACCATCTGCACTAATGGTTAGAGGACCATCGTGATAATCCGTATTTAATTCTGAAACTCCCTGAGGTTTTGATAAGATACCATCTTCCTTTCTTACAGATTTATAAATATCTAAATAAGGCTGATTTGTCCAATTATCTTTTTTTATCGAAGACGTTCTAGAACTAACAAAATAAAGATTATTATCATTAGATAATATGGCTCCAAAGTCACTTTGTATGGCGTCATTTATTGTTGTGGACTCAACATTAAATGCTTTAGATGCATCTGCCAATTTTGGAATATAATTAGGATTTTCTAAATGAGAAATTGCCCGAGGGTCATTAGGCATTAATTTAGCAAAAATATCTAATTGCCTATTAGCCAACTCATAATTTCCTTGAGATTTTAATACTTGTGCATAACGATAATACGTCTCTCCATCTTGTTTGGTTTCTATTGTTTTTTTATACCACTTAGAGGCTTCATCAACATTAAAAACATTGTAATAACTATCTGCTAAATGTTTGTAAACAGCACTGTTGCCTTGATTTTCCTTTATAATTTTGAGATATGCTTCAATAGCATCCATGTACTGATAACTATTGAACAATTCATCTGCTTTTTCAATTTTTTTATGTTGTCCAAAAGCAAAAGACATCAATAAAAACAAGCTCAATACACTAAATATTTTTTTCATGTTAACATTTTTAATTATTAGAAAAATCTAGGGAAAAAAGCAACTTTATTTTTAGGGAAATAAATGTCAAAAAAAAGAACATGGTTTTAATATCAACCAGCGGTTATTATATGTAAATCTAAAACAACATACACAAATAGTAAATTACTGTTTAAGAGGTAATTAAAACCTCATACTAAGGAAGCAAATTAAAAAAAATTTAGAAATAATGAAATATTAATTTTAAAAAATGTAATCAATAACAAAACACTATTTACAAGTAGAAGGTTTTAACGGTTTTCAGGGTATTGAGAATTATAAATTGAAATTAATTTTGTACACAGATACAACATACAAATTTTATAATCATGAAAACTAAATTATCAATTATTATAATTCTTATTGTAATCGCTCAATCTTGCAGTTTTAGTGTTAGTCCTGAAAAATACTTTGGAAAGGTTGCTCTTAATTCAAATCTTTTAGGAGGATTTGGCGAACAAGATTTTGAAAATTATATGAATGCTAAATCTCAAAATGCACTTTATATTAAACTAGAAAACGAAGATTATGAAATGCAAGATATGTTAGTACCTCATATAACAACTTATGTTATTCCTAATATTGAAAAAAGCATTAAAGACATTAAAGATTTAAAAGTTACAGCTAGTACCGAAGCTATGATTAATGCCTCTTTAGAACTACACGAATTTACGTTAGAACAATATAAAACTGAATATGTAAAAATCGCAGAGCTCATAGATAGTGAAGTGTCTAAAACAGAAATTCATCAAGAAATTATAAAGTTTGAAAAAAAATATTTAGATAAATTTTGGGATTTACACACCAATTTAATGGATATTGCTATTCCTTACGCAAAAGCTAATGGTATAGAAATTTCAACCTTTTAATGAAAATGAATTCTACTCCTATTATTTTGTTTAATTAAAAGCTTATATGAAAAGAGTTTACAGCTATATTTTACAATTATCTCCAAAGGTTTTAGCCATTTACTTAATTGTTTGTCCGCTTTTGGCTTTAACATTTTATGTCATTTTATTTCTCATAGTAAGTGAACACCAGAGTATATATCAAGCAAACAACAAATTATCTCAAGTGCTTTTCGTAATAATTAACATGCTTTTTATCCTAGTTTTTTTATTATGGATATTATGGTTAAAAGCCACCACGCTTTCTGTAGATACAACAAAACTTGGTATTCCTATTAAATGGTTTAATATAGTATTTGGTTTATTCTTGTTTTATTTAATTTACAATTTAACATATGAGCCCTTATATACGTTTTTAAGTACTTCTTATGATAATTATACTTGGCTTTTATATGGCACAAGAGAAACTATCAATTTTATAGGTTTGTTAATTCTTTATCCAGCGATTTGCCATTATTCGGCAAGAGCAATTTCTGCAAAACGGTACAATAGTTCTGCAACGACCTCAAATTCTATTTTAAATACAATATTGCTAATATGCTTTCCTGTTTGTATTCCATTTTTTCAAAAATATTTCAGTCCTATACAAACTAAAAAAAGTACACTTATCAAAATTTACGCTTTAGGTTTTGGCGTATTAATACTCTTAACAATTATTACTTTTATTGGAGCAATAACTAATTCGTTGTAAAATATAATTCTTACATTTAATTTTTCTTCTTTGTAGAAACATTAATAAATTGAAATAATCAAATAAATGAATATTGGCCTAGTACTTTCTGGAGGAGGCGCTCGAGGAGCAGCACACATTGGTGTAATTAAAGCATTAGAAGAAGAGGGTATTTACCCAACACATATATCTGGTGCTAGTGCAGGTGCTATAGTTGGCGGTTTATATGCTGCAGGCATCTCTTGGTCTGAAATTTTAGATTTCTTTAAAACGATTACCATTTTTAGTACATATAGATATGCACGTAAAAAACCTGGCTTTTTAAATTCAGTAAATTTTTATGATGATTTAAAAGCTTTTTTTCCAAAAGATAATTTTGATATTCTTAGCAAACCACTATTTGTTACCGCTGCTAACATTGTTAAGGGCACCTGTAAAATATTTAGCGAAGGAGAACTTATTAAACCCATAATTGCATCTGCATCTTTTCCTGGAGTTTTTACGCCTACAGAAATAGAAGGAGAATACTACGTAGATGGAGGTACTTTAAATAATTTCCCTACAGAACCTCTAATTCCTATCTGCGATAAAATTATTGGTGTTAACGTTAGTCCTTTAAAAAATGTAACTATAAAAGATCTAAAAAACACCTACTCTATTGTTGAAAGAGCCTACAAAATTAAACTAGCTGGAGAAACAATAAATAAATTTTCTGATTGTGATCTTTTAATTAATCCGCAAGAATTAGTAAAGTATGGCACCTTTAATATGAATAGTATTGATAATATATTTAATATAGGTTACACTAATGCAAAAGTTGTATTACAAAAAAGTAAAATTGAATTTAACTAATAGTCTAGATAAAATTCTAAATATTTAAAAAACAAAAAACCCATAACTGAAGTTATGGGTTTTCTTTTGCGGAGAAAGAGGGATTCGAACCCCCGGAGGTGTGACCCTCAACAGTTTTCAAGACTGCCGCATTCGACCACTCTGCCATTTCTCCTTGAGTGCCTAATCAGGTATTCCCTGAATGCGGCTGCAAATATAAAACCCTTTTTGTTTTAGACAAACATTTTTAATGAGTTTTTTCTAAAAAAATTAAATTCATTTAATAACCTACTATAATTCAGTACATTTTACGACTATTTTTATTTTAGGCACAGTTAATGATACATTTATCATTAAATTTACAGCTTATCTCAGAGTGAGATATTTACACTGTTTTATAATATAATATTATAAGAAAAATGAAAAAAGCATTAATCATCATTGGGTTTATAGCAGCAGTGATAGCGACTATTTTAGCTTCTACTAAATTGTATATGTTTTCAATTATCCCTATTATAACGGCTTTTATTTGTGGTGTAGCCTTAATCTTTATTTCAAAAAAAACACAAAATTATACAAAATCTATTCAGTATATTTTTCTTTTAGTAATCATGTCTTTAGGGCTTACCATATACAAAAATGTTACTATAGTACATGAAACACAAGAGACCGAACAAACCGAGAGTACTGAAACTGAAAATCAAAATAAAAGTGAAACACCTCAACCACAAAAATTAGAAAGTAAGATTAGAGTTTAATTAAATTTTATTTTTACATTTTATATTCTTGTCCTTAAACACCTTATTTTTAATCATTTGAATTATTTTATTTAAGATTAAATTATACTATATCTTAAAAATAAATCCCCCCATTTCACTTTATATCTAACCTATAGAAATTATTGATATACTGCATATGAAAGCACTCTTCACTTCTATTCTTTTATTAGTAGGTTCTTGCGCCACAATAAGACATAGTGAGAAAATAAACACTCTTAAAAATAGCATTCAATATAATGATAAGACTATTGTAGAAAAGTACCTCAATACTATTAATACAGAACAACTTCAGTCTTATGTTTTTGAAATTTCAGATGATAAATATAAAGGAAGAATGACAGGGGAATCTGGTCATAATGAAGTCTGTGATTTTATAAGAAATCAGTATATAAACTTAAACATTATTCCTCCAAAATCTAATCCAAACTACTATCAAATCGTTCCTAAAGAAGTCCTACCTAAGGGCCTCAATAATTCTCAGAATGTTATAGCTTTTATTGAAGGAGCTGAGTACCCAAATGAATTCATATATATTTCAGCACACTCTGATCACGAAGGCATAAAAAATGGCAAAATTTTTAACGGCGCAGATGATAATGGTTCTGGAACAGCTGCCGTTTTAGAAATGGCAGAAGCTTTTAGCCAAGCTGTTTTAGATGGTTACAGACCCAAACGTAGTGTTGTGTTTTTACATGTTACAGGGGAAGAAGTTGGTCTACATGGTTCTAGATATTATGTAAACAACCCTATATTTCCTATAAAAAATACAGTTACCTGCTTAAATATAGATATGATTGGACGTATTGACCGCAGACATAAAAATAATGAAAATTACATTTATCTTATTGGTTCTGACAAAATTAGTACTGAGCTCGATTTTATTGTTCAAAAAGCAAACTCAACATTCACAAATTTAGAATTAGATTATAAATTTAATGAAAAGAACGACCCAAATCGTTATTACTACAGATCTGATCATTATAACTTTGGAGTAAAAGGTATACCTGTGATTTTCTTTTTTAACGGCGAACATAAAGATTATACAAAACCAACAGATACAGCAGAAAAAATCAACTATTCACTTCTAGCCAAACGGACTAAATTAATATTTGCAACTGCATGGTATTTGGCAAATTCAAACAAACCTTTAAAACGCGTAATTATATAATTAACTCCTCAGTATTTTAAAAAACAAAAATCTATTTTCACGCAATTATTATAATTTATTCTACATTAAATTCTATCAAAAATGAAAAAACTATTAATTTTTAGCTGTACTGCACTTCTAATTTTAGGATGTGGTAGTTCAACAAAAAATAAAACCAATACACTACCAGAAAAAGCTGTTGTCGCAGATCCCACTGAATACGCATCAACTATTACATCTGAGGAGCTAAAAACAATGTTATACACTTATGCTTCAGACGAATTTGAAGGTAGAAATACAGGAGAAAAAGGTCAGAAAATGGCCGTAGAGTATTTAAAAGAGAAATACAAAGAAATGGGCATCTCTACACCTTTAGGAGGTGATGATTATTTCCAAGAAGTGCCTTTAGAAAAGCAACAAGTCTCAGAAGCCCAACTAACCGTTAATGGCGTGAAATATGAAAATTTTAAAAATCAAATTGTTTTAGATGCTTCAAAAAGTATAACCATTTCAACTGACCAAATTATATATGTTGGTTATGGTATTGATGATGAACATTATTCTGACTACAATACTATTGATGTCACTAATAAAATAGTATTAGCAAAAGCTGGAGAACCCAAGGATAAACAAGGTAACTTTATAACTTCAGGTACAACAGAAAAAACAAAATGGACAAATGGGAGACAATCTTTAGCAAGTAAAAAAGAGGCGGCCATAAAGAATGGTGCAAAAGGTATTTTATATTTTGATAATGAATCATTTGCTCGGTACGCACCATATTACAAAAGACAAGCCCAATCTGGTTCTACAGGTCGTTTAAAACTAAAAAGTAATGAAGACAACATACTTATGCTTATGATAAATGATGAATTAGCAAAAGCACTTTATCCATCTATTCTTGAAGATTCATCTGCAAAGCAAATTAAAACAGAATTAAATATTGAAGTTGAGAACAAAACAGAATCCATTATGTCCGAAAATGTGGTTGCTTACATTAAAGGTTCTGAACAACCAGATGAAATTTTGGTAATTTCAGCTCATTTAGATCACGAAGGCATTAAAGACGGTAAAATTTATAATGGGGCAGACGATGATGGCTCTGGTACAGTTGCTATTTTAGAAATAGCACAAGCCTTTAAAGCCGCAGAAAAAGCTGGTCATGGACCAAAAAGAACTATTTTATTTCTGCATGTTACTGGTGAAGAAAAAGGACTTCTTGGATCAAAGCATTATGCCGATAACGACCCTATTTTTGCACTTGAAAAAACAGTAGCAAATTTAAATATAGATATGATTGGAAGAACTGACCCTAAACGTACCATTGGCACAAGAAACTATATTTATCTTATTGGTAGTGACAAATTAAGTACGGATTTACATAATATTTCTGAAGAAATAAATACAAAGTACACACAATTAGAACTAGACTATAAATTTAATGATGATAATGATCCAAATCGTTTTTACTACCGATCGGATCATTATAATTTTGCCAAGAATAATATACCTGTAATTTTTTATTTTAATGGTACACATGATGATTATCATCAACCATCAGATACACCAGACAAAATAGAATATGATTTATTAGAAACAAGATCACGTTTAATATTCTATACCGCTTGGGAAGTTGCGAACAGAGCAGAAAGACTTGTTGTAGATAAAGTAAGCAATAAGTAGTTTAGTACAAAATTTAGATATCAAAAAGTCCTTCATTATTTATGAAGGACTTTTCTCAGTTTAACCCACAAAAAAAGCCTTTCATTACTGAAAGGCTTATTGCTTTTGGGTGGAAGACCGGGTTCGAACCGGCGACTTTCGGTACCACAAACCGACGCTCTAACCAGCTGAGCTACAACCACCATTTTAAATTGGATTGCAAATGTAAAATATTTACATTTTTCTACAAAGCCTTTTTATAATTATTTTACATCAAATAATGAATCTACAGCAACTAAACGCTCAACTGTATAACCCTCAGCATATTCCACACCAACTAATCTTCCCAAATTTCTTGCTCTATACTCTACACTATCTGTAAAATTCTTGCTAGAGATTGGAGTTTCAGGCTCTTTGCTATCCGGATTGTAAAATTGAGTCTTGTAAGCTAATACAGAATCAATCTTTTTTTGCATGTAACCCGTTACATCTACCACTAAATCTGGTTCTAAATCTTTCCATTGTATATAATGATACACCACTTTAGGACGCCAAGGTTCTTGAATTTCATTTTTATAAATAGTTTCAATTTTTTTTAATCCACTTAAAAAGCATGCATCACTAACTAACTGACTTCCTTTAGGATGATCAATGTGTCTATCATCTATAGCATTACATATAATAATCTCTGGTCTATAATATCGGATACTTTTAATTAATTCTAATTGATGGGTTTTATCATTAACAAAGAAACCATCTGCAAAACGTAAATTTGTTCTGGCGTGTACACCTAAAATTTTAGCTGCGTTTGAAGCTTCTACATCTCTAGTTTCTGCTGTTCCTCTGGTTCCTAATTCACCTCGAGTTAAATCTACAATTCCTACTTTTTTACCATTAGCAACCTCTTTTGCTAGTGTTCCACCACAACTTAATTCTACATCATCTGGATGTGCTCCTATGGCCAATATATCTAATTTCATTTGTAACTATGTTGTATTTATAATCATTTTAGAACATTAATTTCAACTTCTTTATTAAAAAAACCATCTTCCAATACCTATTATTTGTTCTAATATGTATCTTTAAATGTCAAAAATATTAAAAAGAAGAATGATATTAACTTTCCTTTTAATACGCAAACGTTATCAGCGATAAGTAAAGTTACAAAATCTTAATAAATACTCACTAATATTGCAAAATTCACAAATCTCAAAAGTATGATTTTCGTCATAATTAATAGATTCAATTGACTCTACCTTTACCTTATAATTAAAAACAACCACGCTTTATGAGCTTAATGATTGCCATCCTTGTTATCACAATTTCTCTTTTTATTTGGGGAAAATTCACTCCAGATATTATTGCTTTGCTTTCAATGCTGAGTTTATTTATTTTTGGAATTCTAGATCTTACTGAAACTCTTAGTGGCTTTAGTAACCCAACTGTAATTATGATTGCTGCTCTATTTATAATTGGAGAAGGCTTATCTCAAACAGGTTGGACAGCATTGGCAGGTGAAAAATTTATAAAATTAGCTGGCAAAAGCAAAGTTAAACTACTACTAATTACAACCTTAGGCTCCGGACTGCTCTCTGGCGTAGTAAGTAATACAGGTACCGTTGCTACTTTAATGCCTGTTACAATTTCTTCAGCATGGAGTATTGGTACCTTACCTTCTAAATTATTAATGCCTGTTGCGTTTGGTTCTAATACAGGTGGTTTATTAACATTAACTGGTACACCACCAAACATTATTGTTAACAACACAATGATGGAGAGTGGTTTAGAAGGGTTTTCTTTCTTTGAATTTGGTCTTATTGGCTTACCATTATTAATTTTAGCACTACTCTATTTTAGATTTGTTGGCTATAAACTTCTACCTAGTAACAAAACCAATAATAAACCGGTTAACATAAGTACTACACTTCACCAATGGATAAAAGCCTACCAGGTTGATGGTGAATACTATAGATTAAGAGTTAGATCTGTTTCTCCACTATTAAATACAAAACTAGGAGATTGGGATTTTGAAAACAAGCATAATATATCAATCCTTCGTATAAAAAGAAGACATCCTAACCGTTTAAAAGGCAATAGTCCATTTATTGAATTACCAACGGGTGACACTGAATTTCTATATCATGATATAATTACCGTAAAAGGAAACACAGAAGCCATTAATGCTCTAATGATAAAATATAGATTAGGCCTGTTACCTTTAGATCCAATTAAAGATGAACTGAGAGAGAATTTAATAAATCAAGAAGTTGGTATGACTGAGGTTTTGGTTACTCCTCAATCATCTTGGGTAGGTAGAAAGGTTAGCTTTAATCATTTTTTTGAAAGATATAATGTACAACTAATGGCAGCGTCTAGAAATGGTCAACCATTAGAAGGTTCAGAATTTACAATAAAAGCAGGAGATGCTTTTCTAATTAGAGGACAATGGAGTGCTATAGATGAATTAAAGAAACATTATGAGCACATAGTGATCTGTGGTAGTCCTGAAGGTATGGCAAAAACGGTAACTAAATTATCTCCAAAATCTTATATAGCGTTATTTTCATTATTACTAATGATTGCCATGTTGGTGTTTAAAATTGTACCAGGAGCTATTGCTGCATTAATCTCAGCAGGTATTATATTAATTACTGGTTGTGTTCCAATGGTAAAAGCGTATAAAGGCATAAGCTGGATAAGTGTAGTAATGATTGCAGCAATGATACCAATGGGTATTGCATTACAAAAAACAGGTACTGCAGAACTAATTGCCAACGGATTAGTTAGCTCATTAGGTAATTTACATCCTGTGGTTTTACTTGGAGGTGTTTTTTTATTGACCACAACCTTTAGCCAAGTTATAAATAATTCTGCAACCGCAGTATTAATGGCGCCAATTGTAATTATTGCAGCTAACACATTAAACATATCACCTGCACCATTTATGATTGTGGTTGCAATTAGTGCTTCAACAGCATTTTTAACACCTGTAGGCACTACAACAAACGCTATGGTTATGACGGCTGGCGGATATAAATTTATGGACTATTTAAAAGTAGGTGCTCCTTTGCTACTGCTTTTCTTAATAACATCATTAATATTAGTGCCATTAATTTGGCCTTTTTAAATCGAAAGTCGAATTATAAAAATTTTAATCATGGAAACTTTATTGAACAAGTTGGTCCACAAAACAAGAGACCTAACTAAGTACGGAATAAAGAATGCCATTGTAAAATGGAATTTAAATCCAGAAAAACTACAAGCCATTACCATTGAAAAAGGTATGGGAAAAGAAACAGCTAATGGAACATTAGCAATTAACACTGGTAAATTTACCGGTCGTTCGCCACAAGATCGCTTTATTGTAAAAGACCAATACACCGAAAATAAAGTTTGGTGGGGAAAAACAAATAAAGCTATCTCCACAGAAAACTTTAACAAATTAGAAGCAGAACTCACTAATTATTTGAGTGATAAAGAAATTTACGCCAGTGATGCTTATGTCTGTGCTGATCCAACTTACAAAACATATGTAAGAACGATTGCAGAATACCCATGGTCTAGCATGTTTACCTATAATATGTTTTTACGATGTGAAGAGTCAGAATTAGAAAATTTTAAGGAAGATTGGCTTGTACTCTGTGCACCAGGTTATAATGCACCAGACCCAAAAGCTGTTGGTTTACGTCAAGGAAATTTTTCAATCCTTAATTTCTCAAAAAAAATAGCCTTAATTGGTGGATCTGGTTATACTGGTGAAATTAAAAAAGGAATTTTTTCTTCATTAAATTTTATTCTTCCAGTTGAAAAAGATGTACTACCAATGCATTGTTCTGCAAATGTTGGTAAAGATGGAGATACCGCAATTTTCTTTGGGTTATCTGGTACAGGAAAAACAACATTATCTGCCGACCCAACACGTAAGTTAATTGGTGATGATGAACACGGTTGGACAGCCAACAACAACATCTTTAATTTTGAAGGCGGTTGTTACGCCAAAGTTATTGACTTGTCTGAAGAAAAAGAGCCAGACATTTTTAGAGCTATAAAACCAGGTGCTATTTTAGAAAATGTAGTCTTTAAAGACAATGGTGAAGTTGACTATTTAGACAGTAGCATTACGCAAAACACACGTGTAAGCTACCCTATTTACCATATAGATAATATTCAAAAACCATCTTATGCAGACAATCCAAAAAACATATTTTTCTTAACTGCTGATGCTTTTGGAGTATTACCACCTGTTTCAAAACTAACACCTGGCCAGGCTGCCTATCATTTTATTTCTGGTTACACTGCTAAAGTAGCAGGCACAGAAGCAGGTATCACAGAACCTGTTCCATCTTTTTCTGCGTGTTTTGGTGAACCTTTTATGCCATTACACCCAACAGTATATGCCGAAATGTTGAGCAACAAAATGCAAGAAGCAGGTGTTAACGTTTGGCTTATTAATACGGGCTGGAGTGGCGGTCCTTATGGTGTTGGTTCTCGTATTAAATTAAAATATACAAGAGCTATGATTGCTGCAATACTAAATGGAGATTTAGACAACGTAGATTATCACCAACATCCAATATTTGGATTACACATGCCTAAATATTGCCCTAATGTACCTACCGAAATTTTAGACCCAATGAATACTTGGCTACAAAAAGGAGGTTACATTAGTAAAGCCATTCAATTAGCACATTCTTTTCATTTAAACTTTGAAAAATTTGCTAGTGAGGCTTCAGAAGAAATCTTTGAAGGTGGCCCATTAATAGATGAGCATCATCATTTAAATGACCATGTTTAATAACTCCATGACCGAAAAGAGCTCACTTTTAGGGCTCTTTTTTTTATTATTTACACTATGAAAATCTACCTATTTTTAATCATTATTTTTTTATTCTCTCTCAGTCAGATAAAAGCTCAAAACACAAAACAATATCAATTTGGTTCTTGGTACGAAATTACAGCCTCTACCAAAATTAGCGATAAGTTTGGCTTTTTTGGTTCATTAACGAGTTGGAATTACAAGTTACCAGCCGAAAACTCTCATTTACTCTTAGCCATTGTTGGTGTTAAGTATCAACTAAACCCAAAAACATCTGTTGGTCTTGGCTATGCTTATGGTGACATTGATTCTTCTTTTGAAGAAAATGACACCCCTAACATTAAGGAACACCGTATATTAGAACAACTTGTTTTTAATCATAAATTGAATAAAATTAAACTTTCTCAAAGATTTAGGTTAGAACAACGTTTTTTAGAATATGAAACAGAAAATCTTTTAAAACATAGATTACGCTATAGATTTAAAGGTAAAATACCAATTAATAATACCTTATTTGTTTCTATCTACGATGAGATTCACTTTTACCTTAATCAATTCGACTTTCAACAAAATAGAATATTTGGAGGTTTAGGTGTTAGTTTAAACAAAAACATGAGTGCTGAATTTGGCTATGCAAGACATTCATTTAAAACTAAGAGTTATGATAGATTATCTGTTCAACTTAATTTAAAGTTTAATTCTAGAAAAAAGCAAAAACAATAAGTATAGAAATCTATATCAAATCAAATTTCAATCTAACTTTACCATAATTTATAGACAACTGCTATTCTATTTTAATTTTTCAATTGCCTGATTTATATCGTGCTTTAAATCTTTTACATTTTCTATGCCTACAGAAAAACGAATTAATTGATTACTAATACCCACAGCATCGCGTTCATCTTGTGTTAATAAGGCATGAGATGTTAAATGAGGTGAAATCATAGTACTCTCAACACCTGCTAAACTCATTGAAGATTTAATTAAATTTAGTTTTTGTTGAAAAAGTTGTGAATCTAGTCCGTCTATTAATTCAAAAGACAGCATGGCACCAAAACCTGTCATTTGAGATTTAGCTAACTTATATTCGGGATGCGTTTTTAAACCTGGATAATACACTTTTGAGACTTTTGGATGTTTATTTAACCATTTTGCCAGTTTCAAAGCATTTTTAGTTTGTTCTTTAACTCGTAAACCTAATGTTTTCATGCTGCGCTCTAACATCCAAACCATCATATCGCTTAGGCTTCCTCCTAAATTTTTACCAACATTCCAAATACGTTCTATATGCTCAGTAGAACTTGCAACTGCACCAGCACATATATCACTATGACCACCAAAATATTTTGTTGCAGAATGCATTACCATATCTACACCTAGGTCCATAGGCTTTTGGTTAACAGGTGATGCAAATGTATTATCTATGGATGTTAAGACTCCTTTAGCTTTACCTAATTGCGCAATGGCTTTAATATCTGTTACAGTTAATAAAGGATTAGAAGGCGTTTCAATATGAATTAATTTGGTATTACTTTGTAATGCAGCTTCAAAATCTTCCACTTTGTAACCATTTGTAAATGTATATTCTATTCCATATTTTGGAAACTCTTCTTTTATAAAATTAACGGTTCCGCCATACAGAGTGTTTTGTACAACTAAATGGTCGCCCTGTTTTAAAAAAGCTAAAAACATGGTACTAATTGCAGCCATACCAGAACCAAAAATCATTGCGCTTTCTGCATGTTCTAATGCTGCTATCTTTTGGGCCAAAAATTCTTGATTTGGTGTATTAAAATAACGCGGATAACGTTTTACGTCTACATCTAAATATTCATATGAAGAACTTAAGTATATTGGTGAAACTGCACCTTTAAACTGTTCATCTTTAACTTCTCCTACATGAGTGCAAATGGTATTTAAACCTAGATTTATCTTTGACATTATTTTAATTTTTTGAAATCTAAAATTACTAAAAATGAATACAAGTCTTATTGAATATAAAATAAAAATTGGTTGACAATACTAAAATATCATCAACCAATTTTAATTACTAGAGCTAATAAAGTTAACTCTATTTTTTATAGTACTTTTTATAACTTAAATAAGAAAAGAAACCCAGTATTGCAATAATAGCAAGACTTATAGCTATAAATTTAAAACTTAATATTTGATCTCCACTTGCATAAGAATGCAATCCTGATAGATAGAAATTAACACCAAAATAGGTCATCATAATACTAGCATAAGCCAAAATAGACATTAAACTATAGAGCCATCTACCTCTTAAGCCGGGAATTAGGCGCATATGTATTACAAAAGCATATATCATAATACTAATTAAAGCCCAAGTTTCTTTAGGGTCCCAACCCCAATATCTTCCCCAACTTTCATTTGCCCACATGCCGCCTAGAAAATTACCTATAGTTAACATTACTAAACCAACAGTTAAAGCCATTTCATTAATAATAGTTAACTCTTTTATATTAACCAACATGCGTTCTTTATTATCTTTTGTTGTTAAAATCATTAATAATAAAGCCACAATACCTAAAACCATACCTAAGGTAAAAGGTCCATAACTTGCTACAATTACAGATACATGTATCATTAACCAATAGCCTTGTAAAACAGGTTGCAGGTTAGCTATTGCTGGATCCATCCAACTCCAATGTGCTATCATTAATATCATAGAGGTTACAAAAGCAGATGCTGCAATTGTTAAACTACTTTTCTTAATACCCAATAACAGTCCAAATAACATAGCCGACCATGCTACATAAATCATAGATTCATATGCATCACTCCATGGTGCATGTCCAGATAGGTACCAACGTAATATTAAACCACCTAAATGTAATATAAATAAGGCTATGATTACACCTATAAGAGTTCTAATAGCAATATTAATCCATTTGCTCTTATATTTAAAAATCTGAACTATTATTAAAACAAACAATAATGTACTGGCATACATATACCAACTAAATAGACGCTTAAAAATATCGTAATTATTGTATAAAATTTCAGCCTTAACCTTATCATCTGGCAGCATTACCTCACTGCCATACTTTTGCTGTGTTTTTTTAATTCCGGTTAATAAATCTTCGGCTTTAGAATAATTACCTGTTTGCTTAGCATTGTTTAAAGTTACTAAGTAAGCACTAAAGCCATTGTTTATAAAATTACCATAAAGTGTGTCTTTAATTTTATCTCTATAACCACCTTCTCTAAATTCTATAGATGAAATCCATTTATTATTCTCGTCACCTGGAATAGGAAAAATTTTGTTTGTGCGCCCTTCAATAGCATTGTACAATAAATTTATTCTAGAATCTATTTCTTTTATTTGTGCCTGATAACCATTTGGTACAGATGCCTTATATGCTTCTTCTAAATAAGGCGCCAGTTTGTATCTACCCTCTGGTGTAAAAAAGTCTACAAGTTTAGAGTGCTTAACACTTTTATCTATGCCAATAATTTTTCTAATTGAATCTGCTTTTTTAGGTGTTAAATAAATAATAGGAACGTTATACCAAAGCATTGGACTTTCTTGAATAGATAGAAATATCTGAACCGCATTAAACTCTTCATAAACATCACTTTTACTTATTTTACGTAACATTTCTGAAGAATATGTATGCATAGGCATCATACGACCACTGTAATCTTGCACTACCATTTCTGCAAATTTAGCCGCATGCTCTTTTGGCGTAATGTGTACTCTTAAAATAGAATCTATCTGCTCTTTCTCTGGTGTTGTAGCATGATTATGACCATCTTCGGCAGTGTGTTCTTGTGCAAAACCAGATAAACTGAACAAAAGCACAATAGCACTCATTATTTTGGCTTTCTTGTTTCTTAATTTTTTTAATCTACTACGTATTTCATCAAAGCGTGTGTGCTTTGCAAATAGAATTGCCATTAATCCTAAATACAATAACATATAACCAGCATATGTAATGTAAGTTCCCCAGAAATCATGATTTACAGAAAGAATAGTTCGAGTTTCATTAGAATCAAATCCCGATTGAAAAAATCGATAACCTTTATAATCTAAAACGTGATTCATAAAAATATCATAATCAAAATCACCATCTTTTTCATCAAAAACAGTTACTTTACTTTTATAAGATGAATATGCACTTTCCGTACCTGGATATTTCTCGGCAATAAAATCATTCAATTTTATATCAAACGGTAATTTTAAAATTTTAGGACCATATTGTAATGCCATTTCTAAACCACCTACTTCAAACTCTTCTGGAGTTCCGTAATTACCAGGACCTCCTAGAAGTCCTACTTTTTTAGTTTCACCATTGGCCGTTACACTTAAAATAACACCATCTTCATCATTTTTTAAAAAGTCTGCCTTTTTAACTACTCCAAAATCACCTTTAACTATAGGTTTTGGCATTACAATTTGCATGTTACCAATAATATATCTAGATCTTAATATTAAAGGCTGTAAACTGTCTTTTATTAATTTACCTTGGGCTCTGGTTGCCATGGTCATATACTCACCTTCGTAAGGCGAATTTATAAAAAGACCTTCTTCGGTTTCGGTTATGTTAATAGCGCCTTCTTGGTATTTATTCAACGACACTAAAATATTATGCAAGTTTACCGTTTTACCGTCTTCTAAAAAGTGATTGTGTGGTGCACCTTGGCCTGCTTCAACAATTTTTAGATAGCGTTTTCCTGATTCATTTGGTATAATATCTTTTTCTGCACCTTTTATTAATTCTTCAAGCTTAATAGTAACTTCGGTATCACCATACTCAAAGGTTTTGTTAAAATCATTATCTAATCTTGGTGAAAAATCTACCTCTTCCTCTATTCTACGCTGTTGTAATTGTCCATTAATTTTGTAATCGCCTACTATTTTTCCACCTATATATGTTTTTTGAGAGAAAAATTCATTTTCAGTAGAACCTTCAACAATTGGCATCAAGCCTTCAAAACTAATATATCGCGTAATAAATGCACCTAACAGAATAAAAACAAATGATAAATGCAGAATTAAAGTTGCCCATTTTTCCTTTTTATATAAACGATATCTAAAAATATTACCTGCAAAATTGATAATAAAAAACACCATTATGGTCTCAAACCACCATGCATTATAAATCAAAGTTCTAGTGTAAGGTGTTGGCGATGTATCCATGTTTCTATCTAAAAGCGTACCTGCTGCCATGGCAACGGCAAAGGCAATAAATAAAAACGCAGTGAGTTTTGTAGAGAATAGGAAATTAGCGATTTTCTTTTGCATAACTATTGGCTTTTTTAAGCTCGCGCAAAGATATGCTTTTAAAACGATTTAGAAGTTTCTTTAATCGACTCAAAAGTTGTTAAAATTCTATTAAAACAAAGACTTACTTGTTAGTTTCAGTCTTTAAAATTTTGTTTTGCTCTTGCATTAATTCCTTTAAATCTGTCAGCAATTGAATATCTTTAGGTGTTACCACAGTTTCATCTTTTGTGTCATGAGCTCGATTTACAAGTTTGTTCATAAATTTTACAATAACAAATACAGTAAACCCAATGATTATAAAATCTAAAAATACTTCAGACAGTTTACCATAAGCTACGGCAACCTCTGCAGTTGTTATTTCTCCCTCAGCATTTAATACTGCATCTCTCAAAACAAGTTTTTTATCACTAAATTTTACACCATCTGTTAATAAAGACAAAGGCGGTAAAAGAACTTGCTTTGCCAATACATCTATAACTTTATTAAAGGCTGCTCCTATAATGATACCTACAGCCATATCCATCATGTTACCTTTTACTGCAAATTCTTTAAATTCTTTAATTAGTTTCATCTGTGATTATTTTGGTTTTAAAAACACAAAATAATAAAGTTGCCAGAGAAGAACTACATATCCTTCTTTTTATTTCTTTCTGAAAATATATTCATATACATAAAAGTGCCCATTTTACGAGCTCTACGTTTAGCATTTTCGGCATAATCGCCTTCGTACAATTCATTTATAGTTTGAAACCATAAGTTAAGCCAAATACCAAAATGTAGTTCTGTAATACTATGATTAAACGCTTTATCTACTTTGGCGTGTGCCTCTAAAGGGTTACCATAGAATTTTGTTTTTAAAAACAAACTCGATTCCCAAAACGAAGTGAGATGCTCTAAATGCGCTGGCCAATCTATAATTGTTTCGTTAAAAAAGGGTCCCAATTTGTCGTCTTTTCTAACTTTTTTATAAAATTCTGAAACCAATAAAAAAACATCTTCTCTGGTTTTTAGGTCTTTTTTGCTCATTGTTTCAAAGTTATTCTATTAATCGCTATGTTGTTATTCTAAGATAAGAAATCTTAGTATTTTTACAGCATGATTTCAGTAATATTACTTGGTGCTGGCAATGTAGCCACACATTTATATAAAGCCTTTTCAGATTCAGAAACAGTTTCTGTTACACAATGGTATAACCGTACGCGTTCTTCAATTTCGTCGTATGCAAATGAAGTAGACATAACAGATTCTTTAGAAGAATTAAAAGAAGCCGACCTTTATATTATGGCAGTGAGCGATGATTGTATTGCAGAATTTTCTTCAGCTTTACCCTTTACAAATCGTTTGGTAGTGCATACCTCTGGAAGTGTAGCCATGCACGATATTGATAAGAAAAACCAAATTGGTGTTTTTTATCCTTTACAAACATTTACAAAAGATGCAGATATTGTTTTTTCTGAAGTGCCAATTTGTGTTGAAGTTTATGAAAAGGAAAATCTTAAAATATTAAGAGACTTAGCAAGAGCCGTGGGTTGCAAACCTCATAAAATTACTACAGAGCAACGCCAAACGCTTCATTTAGCAGCTGTATTTGTAAATAATTTCACCAATCAACTGTATAGATTTGGTCATGAAATTTGTGAAACAAAGAATATTGAATTCGAAATTCTACATCCTTTAATTGAAGAAACAGCTAAAAAAATTCAGCAAATGTCACCTTTTAAGGCACAAACTGGCCCTGCAAAACGCAATGACAAAAGAACCATTAAGCGACAACTGAAATTGATAGAAAAAGAAGAGCATGAAGCGATTTACAAAATGTTAACAGCCTCTATTAAAAAGACGCATAATGTTTCGAATTATAGACCAAAAAAATCAAAAACCAACTAAACGATAAAAATAATATATGAGCGACGATAAAAGTTATAAAGAATACTTAGCAGATATAACCACTTTCATTTTTGATGTAGATGGTGTTTTAACTGACGGAACAATTACCGTAACCACAGATGGTGAAATGCTAAGAACCATGAATATAAAAGACGGTTTTGCCCTAAAAACAGCAATAGATGCTGGTTTTAATCTTTGTATTATTTCTGGTGGTTCTAATGAAGGTGTTCGTAAACGCTTAGCGGGTTTAGGTATTAAAGATATTTTTCTAGGTGCACACAATAAGATTGAACAACTTAATGATTACTTAGACCAACATAAGGTTTCTAAATCTGAAGTTTTATATATGGGAGACGACATACCAGATTTTCCAGTAATGAAATTGGTTGGTTTACCATGTTGCCCACAAGATGCAGTTCCAGAAATTAAAGCGATTTCTAAATACATTTCTCATAAAAATGGTGGAAAAGGTGCTGCAAGAGATGTTATTGAACAAGTCTTAAAAGTACAAGGTAAATGGAATGGTAATTTTAATGCTAAATACGATTAATTTATAAATGCCAAAAAGAAGAAGACATAGCACAGGATTTGGATATATAGGCTTCGGAAACAGCCAAGCAACTTTTAACCGAAAATCGGCTACACCTTTTTCTAAATACAAAGAAAAACTAGATTTAGAAGCCCATTTACATTACAAAATGGAATTTCTTCATAAAGACTTAACCAAAGACGACAAACAAACCATTAAAGATAAAATTAGGCATCAAAAGCAAAAGCTTTTTAAACGCACACTGATTTTAAGTATTATAATTTCTATTATTGTTGCTTTAATTGTTTATTATTTAACCACTAAAATATTATCTCACTAATCCCTCAAATGATTTACATACTTAATTTAATACGTTGGAAAAATCTATTAATGATAGCCTTTGTGCAATACATTATTAAATATGCTTTATTAATACCTTTTGAAGATAGTCACGGTGTTGTAACATCTTTATCACATTTCAACTTTTTTCTACTTGTATTAGCTACACTTCTTATTGCTGCAGGTGGCTACGTTATTAATGATATTAACGATATTGAAACCGATACTATTAATAAACCTAACAAAGTAATTGTTACTAAAAACATCAGTGAAAAAGATGCATATTCTCTTTTTATAGCTCTTAATATTATTGGTGTTGGCTTAGGGTTTTATCTAACCAATAGTATCGGGAGAACAGGTTTTTTTTCCATCTTTTTTATTGCCTCTGCACTACTTTATATTTATTCTACATCTCTAAAACAAATCGCTGTTGTTGGCAATGCCATTGTATCTCTGGTTGTTGCCCTTAATATTTTATTGGTTGGTATTTTTGAATTGATTCCAGCTATAAATTTTAATAACGAAGTTGTACAAACTACCTTTCTAAATATAATTAAGGATTATGCCATATTTGCTTTTTTAATTAATCTTGTTAGAGAAATGGTTAAGGACCTCGAAGATTTTGAAGGCGACCAAAAAGTACAAATACAAACGTTACCAGTTCTTTTAGGTATAAAACGTGCTAATAAAATTGTATTCTTTATTTCATTACTCCCTATTTTATCTATTACATATTACGTGGTGACGTATTTATTTAAGCAATTACCAGTAGTTGGTTACTTTTTAATTGTAGTTATTGCGCCATTAATTTACGCAAGCATTAAATTATTTAATTCAGAAACTAAGGCAGAATACAAGCATATCAGTTTAATTTACAAATTGGTAATGCTTACAGGTATGTTATCAATTTTACTTTATAATTTTATTTTAAAATAGTATGCTAAAGGAAAAACTAAAAGAATTTAATATAATTTTAGCATCAGGTTCTCCGCGTCGCCATGCCTTTTTAAAAGATATGCATCTCAATTTTGAGATAAAATTAAAACCTGTTGAAGAAATTTTTCCTGAGTATTTAAAACGCGAAGAGATTACCGATTTTTTAGCCAAACTAAAGGCTGAACCTTTTGCAACGGACCTTCAAAATAAAGACATCTTAATTACTAGTGATACCATTGTTTGGTTAGAAGACAAAGCTATAGGAAAGCCAAAGGATGAAGATGATGCCTTTAAAATGATTAAATCTTTAAGCAACAAAACTCATGAGGTTATTACCTCAATTTGCATAACGTTAAATGGGCAACAACAAGTAGTAAATACAGTTACAAAAGTAACTTTTAAGTCGCTTTCTGACGAGGAAATATTGTACTACATTAATAATTTTAAACCACTAGACAAAGCTGGTGCTTATGGTATACAAGAGTGGATTGGAGCTATTGCCATTACAAAAATTGAAGGCTCCTATAATAATGTAGTAGGCTTGCCAACCCATTTACTTTACAAAACGTTAAATAACATTGCAAACGGTTTTTAGAAGCGTATCTTTATTATAAAAAACTTAAGATGCTTGTTCTTCATTTTTTTATTTAGAACAACTTTAAAATACACTTAATATGATAAAGAAATTAAAATTGAGCTTTGTATTACTTACTATCAGTATTTTAAGTTCTATTGCTTGTAAAGAAGAAACACCCTCAAAAAAACAAGAAACAGCAGTACTTTCTGAAACAAAATTAGAACCTAAAGTGCCTAAACAAGAACTATCAAAAGCCTTTAAAGATTACTGGTATAATGGTGAAGCCGAAATTACATCTTATAAACTAGAACAAGCGCGCTATGGCGAAATAAAAGACGGAACCTCTGTTTTAATCTTTGTTACTGAAGATTTTATGCCAGAACAACAGGTTAAAGCCAACAATTATAGCACTGACAATATCCCGGTTTTAAAACTGAATATGACCAAGAATTTCAACACTGGCATTTATCCATATTCTATAATGCAAAGTACTTTTTTTCCTGTTGCTAATAATCAACATGCTCTAAAAATTTCGGCTTCTGTACAAGAATGGTGTGGCCATGTGTATACCCAATTAAACAATCGTGATAAATTTGAAGTGATGTCTCATTCTTACTTTCAAGGTGAAGCAGACGACGCATTTTCTTTAGAAAAAAATTGGACCGAAAATGAACTTTGGACAAAATTAAGAATTAACCCAAAAAGTCTTCCTGTTGGAGATATCAAAGTTATTCCTTCTATTGAAAGTGCAAGATTAAACCATGATGAACTTAAGGCTTACAATACCTCTGCTAAATTAGATGACAATAGCTATACACTGAGTTACCATAATTTAAGTCGTACATTACAAATAGAATTTAATTCTACTTTTCCGTATGAGATTTTAGGTTGGACAGAAACCACCACTACTGGTCATGGTCCTTCAGAAAAAACATTAACAACTAAAGCAACAAAATTAGAATCTCTTAAAACTGATTATTGGAATAAGAAAAGTAATGCAGATTTAAGTTTAAGAACAGATTTAAAATTGCAATAATTCTTTATAAAAATCTTAGAAAAATAAAATACCTTAATGACGCAATTCTTTAACAACAATTTAGAGCAAATTATCTCTTCAGTTATATTATTAATTATATTCATAATTATAAGAACCATTATAGTTATAACTGTAAAAAATATTGGTAAAAAAAGTGGCACCACAGAAGCAAGAGCTGGTTTAATTGGTCGTTATATTACAGTGATTTTGGTACTGATTGCTATACTTATAGAAATGTTTATTCTTGGTGTAGAACCAGAAGAAGTGTCTCTGGTATTTTCTTCTGTTTTTGCTGTAATTGGTGTTGGTTTGTTTGCAGTATGGTCTATTTTAAGTAATGTTACTTCTGGTGTTATTATGTTCTTTTCATTCCCTTATAGAGTTGGTGATAAAATTAGAATACACGATAAAGATTACCCTGTAGAAGCTATAATTGAAGACATTAGAGCTTTTCAAATTCATCTACGAGAAGATAATGGTGATTTAGTTACTTACCCAAATAACCTTCTTCTACAAAAAGCCGTAACTTTATTGCAAAAGGATGCATTAGATGATGCAAGTATTTTATAAAAATGAAGAAAAGAAGGCCTAAAAAACGTACCGAGAATTATAAAAAACATGCAGGACAAGTTCCTGGAACCCTAATTTACACTGGTGATAAATCACATAAAAATATAAAAATTGAGTCTTTCGATTACAACAAAGACTTTATTTCAGAAAAGCTACTTACTAATATTGAAGATGCTAAATCGTTTAAAGATACCGATTCTGTAACTTGGATTAATATAGATGGCTTAAGCTCTATTAAAGAAATTGAACATATTGGTTTACAATATAATTTGCATCCGCTTGTTTTAGAAGATATAGTAAATACAACCCAACGACCTAAAATTGATGAGTACGACGATTACCTATTTTTGGTTTTAAAAATGTTGTATTACGATGCTGATGAAAATATTGTAATAGAACAAGTAAGTTTTGCATTAGGTAAAAATTACGTACTCTCTTTTCAAGAATCTGAAGGTGATGTTTTTGATGCCATTCGCGAACGTTTACGAACAGGAAACGGAAGAATTAGAGGCTTAAAATCCGATTATTTATTATATGCTTTAATTGACGCTGTTGTAGATAACTACTTTAGTATAATTGAAACCTTAGGTAACAAAATTGAAGATTTAGAAACCGATTTGTTTGAAGGACATGCAAGAGATAACATTAGCATAGAAGTACAACAATTAAAGCGTGAAATCTTAAAAGTTAGACGTGCTATATTTCCACTTAGAGAAATTATAAATCGCATAGACAAAGGCGAACATCCACTGGTTTACAAACGTACACTTACGTACTATAGAGATATATATGACCATTTAATTCAGGTGTCTGAAAACATAGATATATACCGAGAAATGATTTGGAGTTTAATGGATATGTACATGACAACCATAAGCAATAAAATGAATGAAGTGATGAAAGTACTCACCATTATGTCTTCTATTTTTATTCCACTAACATTTCTGGCAGGTATTTACGGAATGAATTTTGAATACATACCAGAACTTAAATACCGTTATGGTTATTTTGTGCTTATAGGTATAATGTTCTTAATGTTTTTGGGCTTACTTTATTATTTTAAACGCAAAAAATGGTTGTAATTATAGTCTAGCAAGCCATTTTGTAATAATTTATTATCTTTTACCTTTTAATTAAAGTAACCATGAGAAATGTATTAGCAACTATTATAGGTTTAATTATAGCTAGTTTAACG
This sequence comes from Winogradskyella endarachnes, assembly GCF_009741275.1. Classification (GTDB taxonomy): domain Bacteria; phylum Bacteroidota; class Bacteroidia; order Flavobacteriales; family Flavobacteriaceae; genus Winogradskyella; species Winogradskyella endarachnes. The sequence goes on along the minus strand of NZ_WOWS01000002.1, from coordinate 745,177 downwards.
GTTCACCTATTTGAGGCAGTAATTGGCCACAATTTATTTCCGATGCCTGCCAATGCACAGCTCTCTGACATGGAATGGATAAAAAACAACATGGATAAAATTCCTGTTGGTTCTAAAATTTTTGTTGTTATTGCTCATTTTGCGGGTATTATGGTTGGTATGATAGCGGCAGCAATGATTACTAAACAAAGTATAATTCCGTCTTATATTGTTGGTAGCTTAATGGTCATAGCCACTTTTGCGACCATTTTTATGCTCCCAAAAGAGTTATGGTTTACAGTCTCTGATGCGGTATTTGCTATTGCTGGATTTTTAATAGGAAAAATCATTGCCCAGAAACAGATTACTAAATTTTAAGCTAAGCCTATTTTAACTTTAAAAGTAAATTTGGATTTGGGCAATTAGCTTTGTAATATTCTAAATCCAATAAGCTACAAACACCTGGATAATCACCTTTGTAGCCCTCAATATCTTTTATAATCTGAAAATGCAAATGAGGCGGATAATCACCATTAACTTCAGCTGTTCCTAAAGTTGCCATTTGCTCACCTTGTTTCACCTTTTGGCCAATAGATTTATCAATTAATGAGGCTTCTGTGAGATGACCATACAGTGTGTAAAACTCAAATTCTTCAAACTTATGTTTTAAAATTAAAGTTGGTCCATAATCGCCATAATTAATATTATTATTAAAACTATGAATAATGCCATCTAAAGGTGCATAAATTGGCGTATTCGCTTTAATCCAGATATCTATTCCTAAATGAATGTTACGCTCAGAATCTGAATTCTGCTGATTAAAATACGTACTGCGTTGGTAAATATTTCGCTTTTCAAGATAACCACCAAAAGCAATTTTTGCCTTATTTGTTTTTATATAATTGAAAATATATTGTTCTAATTCTGAAGAAGATGATGTATCAACGGATTTTAATTGGAAATTATTAATTGATAAATCTAAAGCGATGTAGTCTGTTTTGTCTAGTGCAGCGTCTATAACAGAATGTGTATTGAGTGATTTTAAAAACGCTTGAAAAGACAGCTTAGTCATAAAATAAAATTTCCATAAAAATACGAATGTATTCCATGGAAAGCACGAAGAGAAAACATAAAACTTTGAAGATACTTAAGGCATACTTTTAATCAATTACCACATCACTATACTTGGCATTAATCATTATAGTTCGGTTAGTACTTTGCCCTTCTGGATAATTTCTAATGGTTTTTTGCTTTATAGATTTATTATTAAACATGGAGAGATTACCATTAAAATAAAGGGTATAATACAATCCTTTTGGCAATGCAATTAAAGCATCACAATGCTCTAAAACCAAATTAAGATTTTTAAATGTTGATGTTAGATTAGCAATAGTAAGTTCTCCAAAACTGCCATCTACAATACCTGTATCTGTAAGATTCTCAATATTTATATTAGAAGATTTAGAATTCAACACTAAATTATGAGCATTTTTAATCTGAGCTTTATCTACAAAATTAACGTTGAGTGTTCCTAAATTCCATGTGTCTACAAAAATAGGAGAGTAAGCTACATTGATGGAAGTGTCACCTCCATCAATGTGTTCTGCTTTTAATAATGAGTGTGCAATATCACCACTCATATTATAAATTACAGAGCTTAATTTTAATTCGCCATGTCTTATATTGGTTTTTAATTTCGCTTTTTTAGGTATTTTAATTTTAATCACCTTTTTCACTTTGCTGTCATTACCATTATCTAATCCGTAAATTACTCTAGAATTTCTTCTATTTTTTAAACTTTCTTTTCTAGCTTCTAAAGCATGTTGCCTCGCCTCTCTTTGAGATTCTAAAGCTTCTTTTCTATACTCTAAAGCCTCTGCTCTATGCTCTAAAGCCTCAGCTCGCGCTTCCATTTTATCATTAAAACGTTCGCCCCAAACTTTCATTTTCTCTGCCCATTCTTTGCCAAATTTCTCGCTAAACGCTTCGCCCCATTTTTCCATATCTTCACCATACTTTTCTCCAAATTTTTCGCCCCATTTCTCCATTTCTTTGGTCCATTTACCCTCAAATCGTTGAGCGTAATCTTTACCCCATTTTTCCATTTTTTCTTGATAACCAGATTCACCAAACTTTCTAGCCCAATCTTCCATTTTTTTCTGAAACTCCTTACCGCCTTTCTTTTCGTATTTTTTGCTCCATTCTGCTAAATACGTCTCGCCTTCTTCTTGGTATCTTTCGTAGTCAAATTCTATGGTAGTTACACCTTTAGGCAATTCTGGTAACGCTGGCATTTCTGGCATTTCTGGTAATATTGGGATATTAGGCATCTGAACCATTTCTGGTAATATTGGCATTTCTGGCATTTCTGGCATTTCTGGTAACTCTATAAGCTGATACTCTAAATCATTTAGTAAAACCGAATAATCATCAGTATCTAATAGCCCAATATACCTACTACCATTAGAGGTTATAGTTACTTTATCATTAGAACCTTCCACATTAAGACTCCAATGCTCTAAAGCTTCCTTTAATTGTTCGTTAGATAGTGTTTCACTTTCTATATAAGCTTCAATTTCTACGGTGTTTTTGTTCCAAGTTTCGAGTTGAATTTCAACATTACTGGTATTGAGGTCTACAATCACATCTTTATTAACTTTTATAGATTGCGATGTTTTATTCAGCGTTTTCTGTGCATAACCCAAAGTGGTAAAAAGACAGAGGATTAAAATTTTGATTTTGTTCATGATTTTTTAATTTAACTGTTCGTTTTTTGATTTAATTTGATTGATTGATTGGTACTGATTTGATTATAATGTCTTTTGTTCAATTACTGTATCACTAAAAGTTTTTAGTTTATCTTTTAAACGCATTACAAGCTTTAAACGAAACTTTAAGTTTTGTATTAAGGCATCTAAGGTTGCTTCATTAGGTCCGTTTTCATTGAGCTCTACGGTTAATTTTTTATACTCGTCATTTAACTCTTTTAAGCGTGCTACATAACCATCAAACAATTCTTTATTCTCTGGTGTTAAATGCACTTTAGATAATTCTAAGTTTATACTAGCTAAATAGTAATCTTCTACACGTTTAAAATCTGGTGATACATCTCCTAAAGATTTAATTTCTGTAGTAACCATTTCTTGTGGTTCTATTTCAACCTTTTCATTTTGAAAAAACTTTATAGCTCCAAAACTTAAGCCTAAAACCACTACAACACTTGCTGCCACTTTAAACAGCATAAAAGTGTTCAATGACTTTGACTTCTCTTCTTTTTTTATTGGTAATTCTATATCTAACTTTTGAAGAAATCGCAACTCATGCCCTTTAGACATTTTAACGGCTTCATTGTCTGCTTCATTTTTATATAAATCTCTAATATCTTGCTTCATTTCTTTTCAATTTTAAGGCATTTTTCAATTTTTGTTTTCCTCGCGATAATTGGGTTCTAGAGGCAACTTCGGTTATGTTTAATATTTCAGAAATTTCTTGGTGATCGTAACCTTCAACTAAATACAGTAACACTACATATTTATACTTTTCTGGTAATTTTTCAATTTCTTGGTTTACATTTTCAACGGTTATTCCTTTTTCAATCTCCCAATTGGTTTCACTATTTTCGGTTATAACATTTAAATGAAAGTCTTCTAATTCTACCATTCGTTGATGTTTAGATTTCAAAACATCAATACATCTATTAATCACAATACGTTTTAACCAAGCGCCAAAACTTACTTCTGCTTTATATTGTTCTAACTTAGAAAAAGCTTTAATAAAGGCATCTTGCACAACGTCTTCAGCTTCCATGGTATTATTTATATATCTATTGGCAACAGCCAACATTCCGTGACAATATTGATTATACAATTGCATTTGCGCTTGCCTATTGTTCTGTTTGCATTGTTCAACAATATGATTTTGAAACGTACTAATTTTACTTTTGGTTTTGATTGATTGCACCTTAAAGACGACTTAAAAAATGAAGTGTTGCAAAAATTTTTAGAAAATTTAAATTATTATAAGAAATACTTAAAATTCAGCGTTTGTACCTTATAAATTTAAGGAATTGAATTATCTTTAAACTTATAATGCATAAGTTTGCATTACATTGAACTTACATAAAAACTAGAATCACCACTATGTTGAAACGCCTTTTAATTATACTAAGCATATTAGCCTTAGGTTTACTATTATATTCTGTGTTTGTAGAAAATATTTTTGCACCACGTTTAAGTCCAAAAGATACTGCAGAAATTACATTAAACGATTTAAAATTAAAAGTAGAATACAACCGACCTTCTAAGCGAGAACGTGTGGTATTTGGTGCACTTGTACCTTTTGATAAAGTATGGCGAACTGGAGCAAACGAAGCAACAACGTTTGAAACCAACAAAGACTTGTTAATTGATGGTATGGTATTAAGAAAAGGAAAATATACCATTTGGACAGTGCCAATGAAAGAATCTTGGAAAGTGATGTTTAATTCTAAGCAGTATAAATGGGGAGTTAATGAAAAAATGGAACCAATGTGGGATCCAAATTACGATGCTTTAGAAATTGAAGTACCAGCAGAACATATTGACGAAATAATAGAACAATTTACCATTGCCTTTGATCACAAAACAGGAAACCTAAAGTTGACTATGGCTTGGGATAACACAGTTATTGAAGTGCCTTTAAAAGTTCACACACCAACAAAACCATAGATTATTAAATGTAAAACTCCCAAAAGAAGTAAAAAATTATCCTTTTGCTTTTACTGAAAAACGGCTTAACATTTGAATAAAAAAATAATCTATAGTATTATCATTTTAAATAGTTTTTGCCTGTTAGTTTTAATACAAATACAAGTTAGTATTTATATGGAATATTCTGTATCTACAGGAAAAAACAGAGCGTTGTTCGGTTTAACAGAATTTCTCCGCTACGGTCATAAATACTATTATGGCATTCTACCAGCTATAGGTTTTATAGTGAGTATAATAGTAGCTATAAAACATAGAATAAAAGAATTAGCTTTAGTAGCTGCCCTAATATCTTTAGTTGCTATTATTCTTTCAATTTTTAGTATTTGGAGATGGTTTATTTAATTAAATAACAATAAATAATTAGTCTTTATCAGTATAATAAAAATCAATACTTTTGCAACGACTAAGCCAACAAATACATGACGTATAAGTTTACCATCATAGTTCCTGTTTATAATGAGGAAGACAATTTAGAACGTGTAGAAAAAGAACTTTCTAACTACCTCAATATCGCTACGGTTTCAACTTCAATTCTATTTGTAAATGATGGCTCTACAGATAAAAGTCAGGCGTTAATAGAAGCCATTTGCGAGCGTAACGAAGCCTTTGATTATATTCTATTTAAAGAGAACAAAGGTTTAAGCGCAGCTATAAAAGCAGGTTTTGATTATGTAGATTCTGAACTTGTTGGTTATATTGATTCAGATTTACAAACCGCTCCCGAGGACTTTAATATTTTATTAGAGCATATAGATTCTTATGAATTAGTAACTGGTGTGCGCTCTAACCGAAAAGATTCTTTTGTAAAAAACATGTCTTCTAAAATTGCCAATGGCATTAGACGTGCATTTACGCATGATGGTATGGATGATACTGGTTGTCCGCTTAAAGTTATAAAAACAGACTACGCTAAACGCATACCCATGTTTAGAGGTTTACATCGTTTTTTACCTGCCATGATCATGTTACAAAACGGGCGCGTTACACAAATAACGGTTCAGCATTTTCCAAGAATGGCTGGTACAGCTAAATTTGGTTTATGGAATAGACTTTTAGGTCCTTTAATGGATTGCTTTGCTTATCTATGGATGAAGAAAAAATATATTAATTACGAAGTTTCAAAATCTAGTAAATAATCTAGCACATGAAAGACTGGATTATTTACAGCATTGGTTTTTTGGCGCAGATATTGTTTTCATCTCGATTAATTATACAATGGATAACCTCAGAAAAGCAACGCAAAGTTATAACTCCAAAAACGTTCTGGATCCTTAGTTTAATTGCTTCTTTCCTTCTATTTATTTATGGTTATTTACGCTTAGATTTTGCCATTATGTTAGGCCAAAGTTTAACCTACTTTATTTATATTAGAAATCTACAATTACAAGGTCAGTGGCAAAAATTTCCTAAAATAGTACAATACTTATTATTCTTTACGCCAATATTTATTGTTATTTTTTATTTTAATAACAATCAGATTGACGTAGACTTATTGTTTAAAAATGCAGATATTCCAACTTGGTTATTAGTTTTAGGAATTATAGCTCAGGTTATTTTTACTTTGCGTTTTGTGTATCAATGGATTCATTCTGAAAAACAAAAAGAATCTACCTTACCAATGGGCTTTTGGGTTTTGAGTTTAATTGGCGCAGGATTAATTCTTACCTATGCCATTATTAGAGAAGATCCTGTTTTGTTTGTTGGTCATCTATTTGGCTTAATAATTTATGCTAGAAATGCGTATTTAATCCGAAAAACTAAAGATTAAACATGATAAAACTTATAGAAAAATATCCTCTTATTAGTCTTTTAATTTTTGTTTTGGTAATGCTTGGTTTTACCATAGATGCAATTCCCGTAACCATTATGGAAGCTCGTAATTTTATTTCGGCAAGAGAAATGCTTACGGATGATAATTGGATTTTAACTACCATGAATGGTGAGCCACGTTACCAAAAACCACCTTTACCAACCTGGATTACTGCTGTATTTGGTTATATTTTTGGAATAACGTCCGTTTGGGCGTTGCGTTTACCTGCGTTACTCTTTTTAGCGAGTTTAGGTATTTCTACTTATTTATTATCTAAAAAACTAGAGCTTAGTAAAAGCCATAGTTTAATTAATGGATTTATTGTTTTAACCTCTTTTTATTGCATTGGTATTACTATTGAAGCGCCTTGGGATATTTACACCCATGGTTTTATGCTTATGGCTTTATATCAACTTTTTATTCTTTTTAAAGACCAAAAAACATCTATTTTAAGAAGTTTACTTTTTGTACTGTGCCTAGCTGGTTCTGTGTTATCTAAAGGACCTGTTTCGCTTTATGCATTATTCTTACCATTTGTAATTTCTTATGGTATTGCCTATAAATTTAGAGGAAAACCCATTCATTTTTTAAAATTAATTAGCCTTTTAGTCTTCGGAATTGTTTTAGGTGGTTGGTGGTATTTTCATGTAAGAATTGCAGACCCTGAAACATTTGCAGCTATTGCAGAACGCGAAACTTCTAATTGGAGCAGTTATAATGTAAGACCCTTTTATTATTACTGGAGTTTCTTTGTGCAGAGTGGCTTATGGACGATTCCTGCATTTATCAGTTTACTCTATCCTTATATGAAAACGAGAGTTAAAAATTTAAAAGCCTATCGTTTTAGTTTCTTTTGGACCATTATTGCTGTAATTCTACTCTCTGTTATTCCTGAAAAAAAATCGCGTTATTTAATGCCTGTTTTAATTCCATTGGCTATAAATATTGGATTTTATATAGCGTATTTAATTCGTGAATTCAAAACGCTAAAATCTAAGAAAGAAAAGATTCCTGTTTATTTTCAATTTGGGTTAATTGGTAGTATTGCTGTTTTATTTTGGGCAACTGGTTTTGTTTTGGCTCCTTCATTTACAGGGTTAGCTTGGATAAGATTTATAGCCACCTGTTTTGTTTTGGCTATTATTGGATTTTATATTATTAAGAATTTAAAGGCTAAAAATATAAAAACTGTATTCTACTTGTTTATAACGTTTATGATGAGTATTGGCTTTTTAGCTTTACCCATTGTAAAATACCAAGTGCAAGACAATTATAAGTCGGTTGCTGAGTTAGCTTCAGACAATTTACCTCTCTACTCTATCAGTGGAATTTCTCCTGAAGCTATTTACCATTATGGCGATAAAATTCAGCGTATTAAAACTGAAGTTGGACTTATAATTCCGGAAGAAAAACAATTTTATCTTTTAACATCGAAATCTAACACAGAAGATATAGCAGCCCTTAAAAAATTATATACCGTTGAATTTGTGGATACGTACAATTTAAACTTTACTAAAAGTGGACAACGCTCGCGTTTAGTAAACCAATTATATAAACTTACTCTGAAATAAAACGTTTTAAAAGGTATAATGTTAACTTATAGAATATAAAACCTGAAAACACACCAAAGGTTAAGCCACAAACCACATCTAAAGGGTAATGGACACCAACGTAAATACGACTGTACGCAACAACCAAACTCCAAACAATAAGAACATATATAAGGTTTTTAAAATAAGGTCTTAGTAATAAGCCTGCAAAAATTGCTGTAGACATTGAATTAGAAGAATGACCAGAGAAAAAACCATACTTACCACAACGTGGTGCGATAAAACGTGTTAAATCCATGATACTCTCTGCTCTACATGGTCTTGGCCGTTGAAACGTATCTTTAAATAAATTAGTCATTTGGTCTGTAAAAGCAATCATACCTGCTATTACAAATACCATTAACACTAATGCTCTCCAACCAAATTTCTTATAAATTAAATACAATAAAATAAGGTATAACGGTATTGATGAAAACTTATTTGTTATGGCTAACCATACATTATCCCAGTTTTCTGAGCCTAAATTATTAAGGTAAAGAAAGAGCTCACTATCTAATTGTAAAAGTTGTTCTAACATTAATCGTCGTATCTTGCTATTTCTCTATCGTAAAAATCAGTAGCTTGCTGAATGTAGTTTTCTGTTTCAGTTTCTAATTCTTTCTCGTCGTGTTGATCAAATTCTTCAAACCATTCTACTTCATCATTTTCTAGATTAATGATAAAACGAGGAAATTCTGTATGAATAATATATATAGCATCAGGATAATCTGTATTATCTCCTAATATAAACTTTGGTAATTCCATGAATATTAATATTGAATTCGGTGTGGCAAAAGTAGTAAATCTCTTTTAGTTTATATCAGCTAATTCTACTAATGATTTAAAACGTCAGTTTGCGCATCCTATTGAAAACTATCGGTTACTGAATTATCTGTTCTCTATACTAATTTCACGATTTATTAATCGTTAAATTCCCTGGGACAGACCTATTTCTATATTTCCTAACTACGCTCCACAATTAACTTATTAGTTAAATAATTAAATCGAATAAATAATAAAATAGCTGCTGTACTCAAACCAGCTAAAAGGCCTATCCAAATTCCTAAACTTCCGTAAGCCTCTTCTTTTCCTAAAAAATAACTAATAGGAAAGCCAATAACCCAATACGAAATAAATGTAATAACCGTAGGTACCATGACATCTTGAAGTCCACGTAATGCACCAAGCGCAATAACTTGCAAACTATCACTAATTTGAAAAACCGCAGAAGCAAGTAATAAAGTTGATGCAATTTTTACAACCTCAGCTGTATCTAATGCATTAACAGGGTCGTCTAAATCTACATATAAATTAGGTAGCATGTTATGAAATAACACAAAAAGCAAAGCAAAAATTACAGCAAAACCAAACCCGATTAAAAATATAGATTGTGCAATACGTTTTAAGCTTTTAAAATCTTTTAATCCTTTTTGATTACCAACTCTAATCATAGCTGCCACGCTTAAACCTGTGGCTACCATAAAGGTCATTGAAGATAAATTTAATGCAATTTGATTAGCAGCTTGTGCATTTGCTCCTAAGGTTCCGCTGAGCCAAATTGCAGCTGTAAAAATCGCCACCTCAAAAAACATCTGCATAGCACTTGGTAAACCTAAATTGGTAATCTTTTTTAATGAATAAGTCTCTAATTGAAAGAATTTAATATTAGTAACAAATGCCTTTGATTTTTCACGTTTGGCTAGTAACCACCACAAATAAGCCACCATAACAAAACGAGAGACCAAGGTCCCAACTGCTGCACCAACAATACCCATTTCTGGACAACCAAATTTCCCAAATATTAAAACATAATTTATGGCTACATTCAATACATTGGCAACAATGGTGGCATACATTGGATATTTGGTAAGCGACAAACCATCGCTAAACTGTTTAAATGCCTGAAAAACAATTAAAGGCACCAAAGAAAACGCCACCAAATCTAAATACGGAATAGCTAAAGCAACCACTTCTTCCGGTTGATCCATTACGTACATTAAGGGTTTGGCAAATAAGAGCATTACAAAAAGAAATATCCCTAAAACCGTGCATAAAAACAGGCCATGTTTAAAAACCGATTTTCCTTTTTCAAAATTATTCTCGGTATCTGCTTCTGCCACTAATGGTGTAATAGCTGTAGAAAACCCAATACCTAAAGACATGGCAATAAATATAAAACTATTACCTAAAGATACTGCAGCAAGTTCAGCAGCACCTAATTGCCCAACCATTACATTATCTACAAAACTCACAAAGGTATGCCCTAACATACCTAACATTACAGGTGATGCTAGTTTGAGATTGTACTTAAATTCTTTTGTGTAGTCACTTAAAACCATTTTGCAAAAGTAATACTTCGTTTTGCTATAATGGTCTAATTATTTCGCAAAATAATCTGAAATTCCTGATAAGATATTCTGAACAGCATAAGCAGCTAAAATTAAGCCCATAACTTTACTAATTACGGTTATTCCATAACTTCCAATGCGCTTTTGCACTTTAGTTGCTGCCAACAAAATTAAACATGTAATACCAATAACTACTAGCACTAAAAACGTGGTAAAGATTTGTTCGTTAATAGTATATTTATGGTTATCTGTTAATAATACCACAGCCATTATAGCTCCAGGCGACGCAATAGAGGGTATGGCTACAGGAAATATAGTTACATGTTTGTAATCTGAAATGTGACTCTTTTCATTTTCGGGTTTACCATCACCAAAAATCATGGTTAAAGCAAATAAAAATAAAATTACACCTCCTGAAATCTGAAACGCATCTAAAGACACTTCCATGCTTTCTAAAATTAGCTGGCCAATTACAATAAAGAAGAGTAAAATAAAGAAAGCAACACCAGAAGCTCTAAGCGCTATTTTTTTCTTAAACTTTGTATCAAATTCTTTAGTTGCCTCTAAAAAAACAGGTACCGAACCAATGGGGTCAATTACTGCAAATAGAAAAAATATGCTTGTAATAATCTCTGCCATTTATCTAATTCTTTTAGCATGCGTTACAAAAGACAAACCTTGCTGACCAGCTGTGGAGGTCATTACACCTTCAAAAAGTGGTTCTGGTGCGTTATTAGGAATTTTCCAATCGAATAAAAAATTAGAACCTGTACCACCTGAAATATCAGATTCATCAATAACAATTTCTACGGTTTCTAATGGTGCTAAATACACTGGGTTTTTAATATAACTTTTTAAAAGTGTGCCATGCGTATCGTAATAATCTGCGTTGGTAAGATAGATTGTATCTTTCATACTCACGTTTCTTAAACTTACCATAGCGGTTAAATTATAGGTTTTATGCTGAGAGTAACTATAAATCTGAGAATACACAGAGAGATAAGAATGACCAGAAGTTAATAAAGAATCTGCAATAGACATTGAAGCTACACGCTCATTCCAATTAACTTTTAGAGGTTCTTCTGGATCTAAGTTAATCTTATTTTCACAAGCGTATAGACCAAGAAGCAGTATGGAAAGTAATAGTATTTTTTTCATAGCTTAATAGTTAATTCAACAAGATAAAGATAATTGATTACATTTAGTTGGTAGAAATATTTTTTAGGATAATTTATATACCATATACTGACATATAAAATAATACCTCAGCTATATTAATATAACATTTTAGAGCGTCTACTTTTTTAATAGTTTGATTAAAGGCGCTCTATATTCTTCATCTTTTTCGTTTAAAGAAACAATGCCTTTTGCAAAATTAAAGTTCACAAATAACTCTGAATAATCTTCTTCGCCTTCTAAGAAAATTTTAAATCGGCTTTCTCCGCTTTTATAATTTGTCTTTTCTTGATTAAGATTAGCGCAAGTAAAGGTTTGAGAATCCATGAGTTTAAGATTATCGTTTTGAAGTCCATATTTTTCAGATAAAAACTCCAATAAATTATCACTTACTTTTCCTTTTGAAACAAATTGAATGCCTTCACCAATAAACATATTTTTTGGTACTCCATTAACAAATCCTGCAGGAATATCTTTTTTTAACCTTACAATAAGCCCAATAGTATCTTTATTTACAATTGCACCAGAGTTGTACTCATAATAACTATCAAGTTCTTTACTTTCAATTATAGTAAGCGGTACATCAACATAACCATCTACTATTTCTAGGTTTGTTAAGTCTATAATTGGCTTGTTTTCATTTTCACAACCTAAAAGTCCTAATGTAAGTATGGATAGGAGGAGTCTTTTTCTCATGGCTAACTAATTAATTGTTTAAGTTAAAGATAATATGAAAGATTTAATTTAAAGATAATTTAAGTATTGCGCTTAACTGTAATTGATACAAATCCGTTTTAAGGAATCATGTCAAACGTTATTGAAACAAGATCAGGACAAGTAAGCGAAGTTAATATTTAAGAATAATGATTTCAATACGTAGAACCACATATTTTTAAGAAAAATATTACAAAACCAATTATATTAAAATGTAGCAACTAATTTCTTTGCTTCTTCAAACTCTTCAACCATAGCTTTTACAATCTCAGCCACTGGTTTTACCTCATGGATTAATCCAGAAATTTGGCCAATTTCTAATTCACCATCTTCTAAATCACCTTCAAACATACCACGTTTAGCTCTTGCTCTTCCTAATAATTCTTTAAGTTGTTCTGGTGTTGGACCTGTTTTATATAGTTCTTGTACTTGGTTGTAGAATTTGTTTTTAATTAATCTTACAGGTGCTAATTCTTTTAAGGTGAGTTGTGTATCGCCTTCTTTAGCATCTACAACCACTTGCTTAAAGGCGGCATGAGCTGAGGATTCTTCACTAGCCACAAAACGGCTACCAACTTGCACACCATCTGCCCCCAAAACCATACAGGCTAACATGGCTTTACCTGTGGCAATACCTCCTGCTGCTATTAACGGAATTTGAAGTTGTTCTTTTACCATTGGTATTAACGTTAGGGTTGTGGTTTCGTCTCTTCCGTTATGGCCTCCTGCTTCAAATCCCTCAGCAACAACAGCATCTACACCTGCTTCTTGTGCCTTTAATGCAAATTTTACACTACTCACCACATGTACAACAGTTATGCCTTTATCTTTTAACCATTTGGTCCACGTCTTTGGATTTCCGGCTGCGGTAAACACAATTTTAACGTCCTCTTCAACAATGATATCCATAATTTCTTGAAGGTCTGGATACAACATTGGTACATTAACGCCAAAAGGTTTATCGGTTGCTGCTTTACATTTTTTAATATGCTCACGCAACACTTCTGGATACATAGAACCAGCACCAATTAAGCCTAATATACCAGAATTACTAGCTGCTGAGGCTAATTTCCAGCCACTATTCCAAATCATTCCGGCTTGGATAATTGGATATTTTATATTGAAAAGTGAAGTGATTTTGTTTGCCATGTGAAATTATATCTGTTGAAATAGAGTATAAATTTCGGCAATTCAAACGAGTTTCACCATTGAAAATAAGGATAATTTTAGTCCACGTTGTTTTCGATACAATTTCTTTCTCGAAAAATTTCAGGATTTAAATCAATAGAACTAATGTTCCATTTTTAATTAGAACTACGAATAAACTTGAACGTTTTTGAATTATTTTGAGTTGAAAGTTTCATCAAATAAATACCTGAAGCTAAACCTGAAACATTAATCGTTTTTAAATTTTCAGTTACAGATTGACTCAATATTTCTTGGCCTAATTGATTGTAAACAAAAACTTCAACTTTATCAACATTTGAAGGAATGTCAATATTTAAAGTTGTCCTTACAGGATTAGGATAAAAATTGAAGGTTTCTTTTGCTAAACTATCTATTGATAATGCATTTGTTCTGGCTAAATCTAAATCTGGAATTCCATACCCTAAGAAGTCATCTGGTGTTGTATATTGAGAAGCGGATTCTCTAACAAAATCCATAATTTCAGAAGGTGAAGCATCTGGTATGGCTTGCCATAATGAAGCAATACCACCACACATAATTGGTCCACTAAACGATGTTCCGTTATTTTGCACAATATTATCATATTCACTTATAACATAAGCAGCTCCACCTCTAGCAACTACATCTGGTTTTTGGTAACCCACTTGCGCAGCACCTCCTTGCGAACTAAACGCTACATAATTACCAGCTGCGTCTACAGCACCAATACTTAAAACGTCTGGAGAATCTGCAGGCGAACCCACAGTTTGCCAAGCCGTTGCACCAGAATTTCCGGCACTAACAACAACCAAAATACCTTTTTCTGCAGCTATGGAAGCGCCTCTGGCAATAAAGGTAACTTGCCCATTCATATCTGCAGGTGTGTAATTATAATTAGAGTTGTCGTAATCTGTGTAACCCAAAGATGTATTAATCATATCTACACCTAAACTATCTGCACGTTCTGCCGCTTCTACCCAGTAACTTTCTTCTACAGGATTTTCACTTGCAGAGTCTTCGGTTCTAAATAAATAATAGGAAGCATCTGGAGCAGTACCAACATATTGGTCTTGCACAAAACCAGCCATTGTGCTCAGAACTTTTGTACCGTGATTGTTTCCCGTATAAGCATAAACATCTGAAACCCTATCTACAAAATCATAACCATTTAGTAAATCGCCATTATCTCGTAAACGCTGAAAACCAGACATGGTATTAACATTAGGAAAACCAGCATCCATTACAGCAATGGTAATGCCCTCACCTGTAAAATCATCAATATGCAAATTATCTGCATTAATCATTTCTACTTGGTTTTGCGTGTCTCCATACGTAAAAATGATGGACTCATTTTCTATTTCATGTTTATCTGTTACTGCAGTCCCTCTTGAGGCGGCATCTAAATTATTGTTTGCAAAATCTATACTATCTACATAGGTTAAACTGCTTAAAGCATCAATATCTACTTGAGTCCCTCTAACATGCACAGCATTAAACCACTTAGATTTAGCCATAACTGTAATCCCAGTTTGAAGTTTTAAATCTGAAATATAGGCTTCATTAACAGGCACATCGCGTTCATCTATAGCTACATTATGATTTTGTTTTCTATCAATAGCTTTTTGGGTTAAGATGCTAATAGGATTAGCAATTGAAGCTGCTACATTAGGTTTATCAGTAAGATAAATCCATGCGTCTTCTTGGGCGAAACTAGTGGAGATAAATACTAAAAATAGAAGTGTAAATATGTTTTTCATAAAACTATATATTTTTATTCTTTTTAACGCAATTTTCAGTTTATAAACGTTGACACTCTGTAATACAACTTTTATTTTATAACTACTTGTCTATTAATTTCTATGCAAGTTAAGAAATAACACCTGAACCTAATAATTCATCTTCCACATACCAAGCTACAAACTGACCTTCGGTTATTGCAGATTGTTTATTTTCAAATTCCACGTATAATCCTGATGCGACTTTATGCAAGGTTGCTTTTTCTAAATTTTGTCTGTAACGAATCCTTGCCATAACATCTAAAGTGTCACCTTCATTAATAGCTAAATCTTCGCGTACCCAATGCAATTCTTCATTAGATACAAACAATACATTTCTGTATAATCCAGGATGTTGTTTACCTTGACCTGTGTAAATTACATTCTCGTTAACATCTGTATCAATTACAAACAAAGGTTCTACTGTACCACCAACACCTAGTCCCTTTCGTTGGCCTTTGGTAAAATAATGTGCACCTTGATGTTTACCAACAACTTTGCCATCCGTTACATTATAATTTGGTTTTTTAGATAAAAACTCTAGTTCGGCTTCTTTAGAATTAAATGTTGGAATTACTTGATTGTAAATTTTAAAATTAGAATCCACCTCAACAATATTACCCTCTTTAGGTTTTAATTGTTGTTGAAGAAATTCTGGCAATCTTACTTTTCCAATAAAACATAAGCCTTGAGAATCCTTCTTTTCTGCAGTAATTAAATCTTGGGCTTTAGCAATTTCTCTTACTTCTGGTTTTTGTAATTCGCCAATAGGAAATAAAGCTTTTGCTAATTGCTGTTGCGACAATTGACAAAGAAAATACGATTGGTCTTTATTATTATCTGCACCAGCTAATAGTT
Organism: Winogradskyella endarachnes; assembly: GCF_009741275.1. GTDB lineage: Bacteria > Bacteroidota > Bacteroidia > Flavobacteriales > Flavobacteriaceae > Winogradskyella > Winogradskyella endarachnes. The sequence continues at coordinate 729,013 of NZ_WOWS01000002.1, read as the reverse complement.
GATGTATTTGTTTTCCGTCTTTTTCTATCGTAGCTTTTCTGCAGTAATGACCAGTTGCTACATAATCTGCACCAAGTTCTAAGGCAATATCCATAAAGACATCGAACTTAATTTCACGATTACATAATACATCAGGATTTGGTGTACGCCCTTTTTCATATTCATTAAACATATAATCTACAATACGCTCTTTATATTGCTCGCTTAAATCTACAGTTTGAAATGGAATACCTAATTTATCTGCTACTAACATAGCGTCGTTGCTATCCTCTAACCAAGGACATTCGTCTGAAATGGTTACAGAATCATCGTGCCAATTTTTCATGAATAAGCCAATAACCTCATAGCCTTGCTCTTTTAAAAGATAAGCGGCAACACTAGAATCTACACCTCCTGAAAGTCCTACTATAACTCTTTTCATAATCATTCCCTGTAAAACAGTAATCTCGTTTTAATTTACAAAATCTTAGTCTAAAAAACTTTGGCAAAATTACAAAATAAAAAAGGCAATCTTTGTAAGATTGCCATTTTCAAATTCTATAGACTGTATAGCTTAAAACTATTCTTTCTTAAATATAATTTCGCCAGTGGTATGGTCTATTTTTTTGTGAAGCTCACCTGCTTTGTAATATTTCCAAATACCATCTTTTTTACTTTTCTTGTAATTGCCCTCAGAAACGACGTCGCCTTCCGAATTGTAATGAATGGTTTTTCCTTCTAAATGACCATCTTTGTATTGTGCATGCCTTAGTAACACGTTTTGTTCTGAATACCATTTTGATTCACCATGTAACTCACCATTTTTATAGTTAGCGCTTTCTGCAACTTTTCCATTTTTAAAAAATACAATACGTTTGCCATCTAATACGCCATCCTCATTGTAATATTCCTTTATCATAATATCAGTAGAATTTTTATGATAAAAAATCCATTGGCCTATAAAACGTTTCCCGTTCATTTTACCCTTACTAATCACTTTTTTGGTTGACGAAAAAAAGGTGACATCTGCAATACTATCTTTCTCATTGAAGACTTTTACAGCACTCAACACACTTTTACCAGAAGATAAGGTATAGTATTTAAATGAATCAACTTCTTTGCCATGCACAAAAGTGCCCTCGTAACGTTTTTGGTCAGTTTTATGGTAGTTTTTTGTCCATATACCGTGACGTTTGCCGTTTTTATCAAATTGATTTACAGATTTTTGGGCATTAGCAGTTGTTAAAAAAACTGTTAAAATAAAAAGAGAATAAATTTTTTGTTTAACCATTTTCTATATTTGTTAAACAAACCAGTGAGGTTTGAATGTTGAACAATTTAAAAACTCAAAACAATGAAAATTATTTCAAAAAACTTCAAATTACTTGCAGTATTTCTATTGGTTATAGGTTTTACTGCTTGCAGTGACGACGACGACAATGGTACAACAACACCAACTACCGTTGTGGATATTGCTTTAGCAAACAATTTAACGTCCTTGGCAGCTGCCTTAGAAGCCACTGATTTAGTGACAACTTTACAAGGTGATGGACCATTTACTGTATTTGCACCAACTAATGAGGCTTTTACTGATTTATTAGCAGCAACTGGTTTAGATTTAAACGATTTATCAGACGATGAAGAAGATTTAGTAAGAAACATATTATTAAACCACGTAATTATTGGAGAAACGGTTAATTCTTCTGCCTTAATTACAGCAGGTTCTGGTTATACTAACACTGCAGCAACTGGCCCAAATGATGAAAATTTAAGTTTATATTTTACAACATCTAATGGTGTAATGTTAAATGGTTCTGCAACAGTAACAAGTGCAGATAATACAGCATCTAATGGCATTGTTCATATTGTAGATGAAGTTATTGGTTTACCAACCATTGCAACTTTTGCCACAACTAATGATGCTTTAGATACTCTAGTTACAGCTTTAGCGTATGCAGATTCTGGCACACCAACTGTACCTTATATTGAAACGGTATCTGATGCTACTGCTGGCCCATATACTGTATTTGCACCAACAAATGATGCATTTTCAGATTTATTAACTGAGTTAAACATTTCTGCGCTAACAGATTTAGATACAGCTACTGTAGATGCTGTTTTATTATATCATATTGTTAATGCCAATGTACAATCTTCTGGTTTACCTAATGGTACAGTAACAACACTTGGTGGTGATATTACAGCAGATAACTCAGCATTTACGTTAACTGATGCTAACGGAAGAGTTAGCAACATTGTAGTGTCTTTAGTAGACATCCAAGCTATAAATGGTGTGGTACACGTTATTGACAAAGTGATTTTAACTCCACAATAATATTAAACAAAGACTGATTACCTAAATTTAAGTTGATTAATAGTTAGAATGTAGAAGCCCATACTTTGGTTTGGGCTTTTACTATTTCACAATCATTTTGTTTCTTTTCTTTTAAACTAAAAAAAAACTCTAACTAAATATGTTAGAGCTTTTTTTATTTTATAATAAGAAGTAAGGCTTACTTTTTCTTTCTACCTCTTTGTTGTGCTTGTTTCTGTGCTTCTGCTTGCTCCATCATTTCAGCCATTTTCTTTTGAAACTTATTTTGCTTTTTTGGCTTCGTTTTATTCACTTCTATTTTGGCTAACACTTTATCTTCATCAATAATGTAGTTTTTAATCACCAACATTATACCAATACTAATTAAGTTAGATATGAAATAATATAAACTTAAACCAGAAGCATAGTTATTAAAGAATACTAACATTAATAATGGTGAAAAATAAATCATATATTTCATCATTTTACCCATATCTGGCATACCTTCTTGTGTTGGTTGTGTTGCTACTTGCTGACCAGTAGTCATTTTCATATAAAAGAAAATAGCTACAGCCGCCAAAATTGGAAATAAACTTACATGACTTCCGTAAAAAGGAATACTGAATGGTAATTCTAAAATAGAATCATAAGAACTTAAATCATCTGCCCAAAGGAAACTTTTCTGTCTTAAATCGAAAGCTGTTGGAAAAAACTGAAATAAAGCGTAGAATACAGGTATTTGCATTAAACCTGGTAAACATCCACTTAATGGACTTGCACCAGCTCTACTCTGAATAGCCATTGTTTCTTGTTGCGCTTTTAATTTATTGTCTTTATATTTTTCTCTAACGGCATCTAATTCTGGCTTTAGAATTTTCATTTTTGCCTGAGATAAAAACTGCTTGTATTGTACAAAAGACAACATTATCTTAACCAAAACAGTCATTAAAATAATAGCAATACCATGTGGTAGATATTGAATTAAGAAACCGAATAGAGGGATAAATATAATTTTGTTAATCCATCCAAAAATTCCCCATCCAAAAGGAATACTTTGGTCTAAGCCTTTGTCGTATTCTTTTAATATATCTGCTTTAGTTGGTCCGTAATACAAACCTAAATTCTTGTTTAATTCGCCTCCATTATAAGCCAATGGTAATTTAGAGGTGTACAATTTTGTATACAACGTATCTATTTCGTCATCCTCAACTAAATTTTGAGACGTTAAATCCGCCTTTTTAAACGGACTATCATTTGAAACCAATATAGAACTAAAGAAAAATTGTCTGTAAGATAACCATTCTACAGCTTCTGCAGTGTCATCATCATCTCCTGTTTGAGATAATTTGTCTACCTTACCATCATCATGCATGTAAGTTAATCTTGTATAACGATTTTCGTAGCTTATACTTTTTGCGTGTCTAATTCCTTTTTGTTTCCAATCTAAAGAAACTGGTTGAGACGTGTTAAAAACACCACTTAAACCTTGAGATTTAATTGAAAAGTCAATCATGTAATCGTTAGGCTTTAACTCGTAACGGAACTCCAAGAAATCTGTAGCCGAAACTTTAAGTTTCATAGAAACTACAGTGTTTTCTCCACTTTTAGTAACTGTTGGTTCAAAAGGAAAATCTTGTGTATTTAAAGTTCTATTATCCGATGTTCCGAAGGTGATATTAAATGCACTGTTGTTATCTTTAATTAAATAAATAGGAACTGAATCATAATCTACAAAGTTTTTAAGTTTTACTTCAGATAACTGCCCTCCTTTATTATTGAATTTTAATTCAAAAACATCTGTTTCTACCACAGTTTGTTTTTCTGAAGACGATGGTAATGTTAATGCATATGCAAATGAACCTACTTTGCTTTGTAAAGCCACTTTTTGTGTAGAATCTAAAGCTTGGGTGTTTACGTAATCGTTAGATGTTGTAACTAAAGTTTCGTTTTGCTTTCTGTTGTTTTTTTCTTCGGCAACTTTTTCTTGTTCTGCTTTTTTCTGTGCTTCTAGTTCTTCTGGTGAAGGTTGATTTTGATACATCATAAATACCAAAATCCCAAATATTAAAACAAAGCCAATAATAGATTTAACGTCGAATTTCTTTTCTTCCATGTTTATTTTTCAGTTTTAGACCTGTCAGGTATTACTATCTAACAGGTCTTATATGGTAACAATTGAATAACCAAAAAACTATCCAAAAGTTAATAGTGCGCCAAAGTGACACATTTATATTTTACTTCTTCTTACTATGCTTTAAAGCTGCAGCAACAAAAGCCACAAATAATGGATGTGGATTCTTAACTGTACTTTTATATTCTGGATGGTATTGTACACCAACAAACCAATCATTTCCTGTTATTTCAACTATCTCAACTAAACCTGTATCTGGATTATAACCTGTTGGTTTTAATCCTGCAGTTTCAAATTGTTCTTTGTAGTTGCTATTAAATTCAAAACGATGTCTGTGACGTTCTGTAATTAATTCAGATTTATAAACTTTATAAGCAATACTTTCTTTATCTAATTTACAATCCCAAGTTCCTAAACGCATGGTTCCGCCTTTATTAATCACATCTTTCTGAGATTCCATTAAGTTAATTACAGGATCTGGAGTATTTTCATCCATTTCTACCGAGTTAGCATCTTTTAGGTTTAAAACGTTTCTGGCATATTCTATCACTGCCATTTGCATACCTAAACATATACCTAAAAACGGAATATTATTTTCTCTTACAAATTTTACAGCATCAATTTTACCTTCTATACCTCTTTCACCAAAACCAGGAGCTACCAAAACGCCATCTAAATGACCTAGTTTAAAATCTATATTACTTTCAGATAAATATTCTGAATGAATTGGTTCTACAACTACCTTAACTTCATTTTCTGCACCAGCATGTATAAATGCTTCTAAAATAGATTTATATGAATCTTGTAACTCTACATACTTACCTATTAAACCAATTGTAATTTCACTTTTTGGGTTTTTATAACGTTCTATAAAAGTGTTCCAAGTTGTTAAATTAGGTACATCACTCTTTAATTGTAATTGATTTAAAACTACTTTATCTAGCCCTTCTTTTAACATTAAATTTGGCACATCGTAAATGGTTGATGCGTCAATAGACTCTATAACAGCTTCTTTTTTTACATTACAGAAACGTGCTAGTTTTGTTTTTAACCCTTCACTTAACTTGTGCTCTGTTCTACAAACTAAAATATCAGCTTGTACACCACTTTCCATTAAGGTTTTTACACTATGTTGGGTTGGCTTAGTTTTTAGTTCGCCTGCTGCAGATAAATATGGCACTAAGGTTAGGTGTATAACACAAGTGTTGTGTTCTCCTAAATCCCACTCTAACTGCCTTACTGCTTCAACGTATGGTAAAGACTCAATATCACCAACGGTTCCTCCTATTTCGGTTATTACAATGTCATAATCTCCCGAGTTACCTAGTATTTGTATTCTTCGTTTAATCTCGTCGGTTATATGCGGAATTACTTGCACCGTTTTACCTAAAAACTCACCACGTCTTTCTTTATCTATTACGCTTTGGTATATTCTACCTGTAGTTACATTATTGGCTTGCGAGGTTGGTACATTTAAAAAACGCTCATAATGGCCCAAATCTAAATCAGTTTCTGCGCCATCATCTGTTACATAGCATTCGCCGTGCTCGTACGGATTTAATGTTCCTGGATCTATATTTATATATGGATCTAATTTTTGAATCGTAATTCTGTAACCTTGTGCTTGCAGTAATTTTGCCAAAGATGCAGCAATAATGCCTTTTCCCAAAGAAGAAGACACGCCTCCTGTTACAAAGATATATTTAGGGTTTGTGGTCATGATACGTTTTTAAACGCAGGCAAAATTACGAAATTTAATGAGTAATTTCCTTAATTGTTTATGGTTTGTTAATATGTTCTTTTTTGCTAGTAAACTTTCCTAAAAAATCTTTACTTAATCTATGGTTTTCAAAACCTTACATATAGACTTTAATTTTTGTATAAGAAGCAATTTTTATTGTTTTTATTATAAAACCCTATCTAAGTCCAGGCAAAGTAAGTTAATGATGTAACTATTCTTTATAATTAGAAACAAAATAACATAAAAAAGTCGGTAAAGATTAACTTTACCGACTTTAACTGTTTTATCTTAAACTACTGTCTTATTCTTTCTCGTAGTAATTTAATTATAGTTTAAAGTTCTCTACAAATGTTTTACCATCTGACTTAGTTACTATTTTGTAACTACCTTTTTCTGTTAACTTAATCATTCTTTTAATATCTTGTGTTCCTTCGATAGTTTCAGAATGTAATAAGTTATACCCATCGTTATCATAATAAACTTCTATGCTTAATGCTTGTTTGTTTAAAGCTAATTTTGAAATATAAACTAAGTCATCTTCTACTTTAACAACTGGCTTAAATACTGTTGACTCGTTATCCTTTTCAAATTTCACTGTATTTTCTTCTACTGAAAAAGGAATGGTTTTAATTTTAAAATCTTGTACTAACTCAAAATAATAGTTCCCGTTTGGAAGTTCTGTTAAATCAAATCCTTTAATATAATCTCCAGAATTTTCAATTTGCTCAGTATATAATGTTAAACCGTAAGCATCTTTAATAAGTAATTTGTTTCCTTCAATAACATCTGTTAATGTTAAGATTGTTTTTGATTCGTCTTTAGAGTTTCTAAGTGATGAATCTGCACTTGCTACTAATGCTGTAAACATTAATGCTACTACTAAAATGTTTTTAAGTATATTTTTCATGATAAATTATTTTTATTATTTACACTACAAAGATATAGGGCTTTAGCGTGCTAAAAAACACCAGATTTGACCATTTTATACTCTAAATTAACCAAAAGAAAATATTCGTTTTGAGTAAATGTTAATATAGAGCATAATTAAGTTATATTTGTGTATAATTAATGATTTTAACAACTTACCTTTGTAAAAAATTTTAGTAATGATTATTAAAAAGCCTGTTTTAAAAAAATTAAATTCAGATTTTGGAAGTTCCATACTTATAGTTCAACGTAATGAAAGATTAGATAGCAAAACAGCATTTTGGCACTTTCATCCAGAAATAGAATTACACTATGTAAATCAAGGTCATGGTAAACGGCATGTTGGTAGTCATATTTCATACTTTAATAATAGTCAGCTCTTATTAATAGGTGCAAATATTCCGCATAAAGGTTTTACTGATGGAATTACGGATAATGGAAAAGAAACTATTATACAGTTTAAAAAAGAATTTTTAGGAGATTCATTTTTTGACGTTCCTGAAATGAAAGACATCAATAACTTATTTGAACGTGCTAATAAAGGCTTATTATTTAATCCTAAAATAAAAAAAGAATTAGGACCAAAAATCGAAGATTTAGTTAATTACGAAGGCTACCACAAAGTAATTAAGTTTTTAGACATTTTACACGAGCTTTCTGTTACCGATGAATATAGAGTTCTCAACCCTGAAGGTTTTAATTTTGAAGTAGAACCACAAGATACTGCCAAAATGGATATCATCTACAAACACGTTAACGACAATTTTAAAAACCATATCTCTTTAGATGAAATTGCTGATGCGGTGAGCATGACGGTTCCTGCTTTTTGTAGATCTTTTAAAAAGATAACCGGAAAAACTTTCACAAAATTGGTTAATGAATATAGAATTGTGCACGCCACCAAACTTATACAAGAAAGTGACATGAGTATTACAGATATATGTTTCGAGTGCGGTTTTAATAGCTTTTCTCATTTTAATAAAGTCTTCAAAGAAACTACAGGAGAAAGTGCATCTAAGTACAGAGCTAACGTAAAAAAACTTGTTCAGTAGCCTGTATGTATGCGTTTAACATCTAAATAAACTTTGTAGTGTTTAAAACCTATCAAATACATAAAAGAAAATTCACTTTTTTTACAACCTAATAGTAGATAAAAGTATACGCCATCAATATAATATATTACAACGTTAAAAAAATCTAAAACTCAACAAACAGCTAGGTATCTTTTTTATATTTGAAGCGCAACTAACTAACACACCTCATGTACCAATTTAGACTTTGTCTATTGCTTTTTATAAGCGCAATTGCGTCATTACAAGCACAAAAACCAAAAAAATATAATGCTTCAGAAATTTATGAAGCAGTTCAAAAACTTAACGTTTTAGGTTCCGTTTTATATATTGCAGCTCATCCAGATGATGAAAACACACGTCTTATCTCGTACATGTCTAACCAAGTTAAAGCACGTACAGCCTATTTATCCTTAACACGTGGCGATGGCGGCCAAAACCTTATTGGCCCAGAAATTAGAGAACTTTTAGGTGTTATTAGAACTCAAGAACTATTAGCCGCAAGACGTGTAGATGGTGGCGAACAACGTTTCAGTAGAGCCAATGATTTTGGTTATTCTAAACATCCAGATGAAACACTAGAAATATGGAATAAAGACAAAGTTCTTGCTGATGTCGTTTGGGCTATACGAGAATTTAAACCAGATGTTATTATTAACCGTTTTGATCATAGAAGAGCTGGTAAAACTCACGGACACCATACCACTTCTGCCCTTTTAAGTATAGAAGCTTTTGATTTAGCTAACGATGCTACTAAATATGCCAGTCAATTAAACTTTACAGAAACCTGGCAACCAAAACGTTTATTTTACAATACTAGTTGGTGGAGATACGGCAGCCAAGAAGAATTTGATAAGGTAGATAAAAGCAACATGCTAAATTTTGATATTGGTGTGTATTACCCAAGCAAAGGTATGTCTAACAATGAAGTCGCAGCACTTGCTAGTAGCCAACACCTTTGCCAAGGTTTTGGACGTTTATCGCAACGCGGTTCTCAACAAGAGTATATAGAGTTTTTAAAAGGACAACCATTAGACAAAAAAGAGAGTGTTTTTGAAGGCATTGATACCTCTTGGAACAGAGTTAAAGGTGGAAAAGCAATCGAAGTTATTTTAAAATCGGTTGAAGACAATTTTAATTTTAAAAATCCAGCTGCACATTTACCACAGTTATTAGAAGCTTACAAATTAATTCAAAAATTAGATAATAAACACTGGAAAGCAGTAAAAACCAAAGAAATTAAAACCATAATTGAAGCTTGCACTGGTTTATATTTAGAAGTTTCGGCTAACACACCAAATGCAGCACCAAACTCTGATGTGACTTTAAATATGGAAGTTTTAAACAGAAGCACTGCAGACATTAAATTACTATCTTATAAATTATCAACTATAAATAAGGGAATTTCTAAGAACATGATAATGGCTTCAAATAAAAAATTGAATTTTGAAGAAGGCATAACTATTCCTGCAAACAGCAATTACACTACACCATATTGGCTAAATAAACAAAGTACCTTAGGCATGTACAATGTAGAAGACCAAACCTTAATTGGTCTACCAGAAACACCAAGAACAGTCTTAGTAGATTTTAATTTAATGATTGCCGGCACACCTATTAGTTTTACAAAACCAGTTATTTACAGATATTCTGAGCCAGATAAAGGTGAACTTTATAGACCTTTTGAAATTGTACCTATAGTTTCTGCCAGTTTAAGTGATAAAGTATACATTTTTGAAAACGACCAACAAAAAGAAATTGAAGTTACCGTAAAAGCTGGTAAAGATATTATAGAAGGTTATGTGCAATTGGCATACCCTAACGATTGGGAAGTATTTCCTCAAAAACAAAAAATTAAAATTGCAAATAAAGGCGATATTCAAAAAGTAACATTTACTGTAATTCCACCAAAAAATCAAAGTGAAGGTTTAATTACACCAATGGTCAATGTTGATGGCGAATTTTACACTGACGAACTTATAGAAATTGATTATGCACATATTCCGTTTCAAACTGTACTAATTCCAAGTGAAAGTAAAATTGTAAGATTAAATATTGAAAAAAGAGGAAACAATATTGGCTATATTGAAGGTGCTGGAGATGTTGTCCCAGAGAGTTTAAGACAAATAGGTTATAATGTAACTATTATTAAACCTGAACAAATTTCACCAGAAAATCTTACTAATTTTGATGCTATTGTTGTAGGCATTAGAGCTTACAATATTGTTGAAGAGTTAAAGTTTAAACAAAAATTCTTGCTAAACTACGTTAAAGAAGGCGGAAATTTAGTTGTTCAGTATAACACCAATAGAAGACTAAAAGTTAATAATATTGCACCTTTCGATTTAAAATTATCTAGAGATAGAGTTACAGACGAAACTGCAGAAGTAAGAATCTTAGAACCAAACCACCCTATTTTAAATTATCCTAATAAAATTACTAGTGAAGACTTTAAAGGTTGGGTACAAGAACGCGGATTATACTTCCCAAATGAATGGTCTAACGAATTTACACCACTTCTCGCTTCCAACGATAAAGGCGAATCTTCTAAAGAAGGCGTATTACTTGTGGCGAGTTACGGAAAAGGCAATTATATCTACACAGGATTAAGCTTTTTTAGAGAATTTCCGGCTGGAGTGCTTGGTTCTTACAGATTATTTGCTAACTTACTATCCGCTAAAAAAACCGATAATCCCTCAATTAAAAAATAGTGTTTTTCTAGCGGAACTACCTACACAACCTTAAGTAACTAACTAAAACTAACAAAATGCAAAATCAAAATTTCCCTCAGAAAAAAGAAAAATGGAATAAAATGTACACTGCTGTGCTAATAGCAAATGCACTTTATATTGTTTTATTTTACTTTATCACTGCTTCATTTGCTTAATTAATGCCGCAGTATTTAGATTGGAAAGACTGGACAGTATTAATAGCTACCCTCGCTATTATTGTTGGCTATGGAACTTGGAAAACTAAAGGACAAAAAAACGCACAAGATTACATAAAAGGAGGTAATTCTTCAAAATGGTGGACCATCGGATTATCCGTAATGGCAACGCAAGCTAGTGCTATAACTTTCCTTTCTACAACAGGTCAAGCATTTTCAGATGGCATGGGATTTGTCCAATTTTATTTTGGACTCCCAATTGCCATGGTAATTATATGCCTAGTTTTTATTCCACTCTATCATAGACTCAAGGTTTATACAGCCTATGAATTTCTAGAAAATAGATTCGACCTTAAAACAAGAAGTCTTACAGCCATTCTGTTTTTAATACAACGAGGCTTAGCTGCTGGTATTACCATATTTGCTCCCGCCATTATTCTTTCTGTAGTACTTGGCTGGAATATTGTTACATTAAACATTATCATTGGCGTATTAGTAATTATCTATACGGTTTCTGGTGGAACCAAAGCGGTAACAGTTACTCAAAAGCAACAAATGTTCGTCATTTTTGCTGGTATGTTGGCTGCCTTATTTATTACTATAAATTTAATACCAGAAGACGTTTCTTTTACTGATGCCATTAATATTGCTGGTGCTTCGGGCAAAATGCAAGTCTTAGATTTTTCTTTCGATTTAGAAAATAGATATACCGTTTGGACAGGTTTAATTGGTGGTACATTTCTTATGCTTTCTTATTTTGGGACAGACCAAAGCCAAGTACAACGCTATCTTTCTGGTAAATCTATGAAAGAAATGCAAATGGGCTTACTATTTAATGGTATGCTAAAAGTACCTATGCAATTCTTTATTTTACTAGTTGGTGTTATGGTATTTGTGTTTTATCAATTTAACCCATCACCGTTAAACTTTATAGATGCATCAACACAAACGGTTTTAGCTTCAGAATATGGTGATGAATATAGAGCACTACAAAATAAACAATCTGTCTTATTCGAAGAAAAGCAAAGCATAAGTTTAGCATTATCCAAAACTGAAAACAACAATTTAAAGCACAAATTATTTCAACTCGATAGCATTGAAAAAACCTATAGATTAGAATCTAAGTTTTTAATTAAAAAAGCAGTTGACTCTGACTATGCCAAAGAGTATAATGCACTTAAAAAAGAAGTTGAAGCTTTAAAATCTAATCCAGAAAGTGAAGCCTACTTAACCAAATCAGCGTCATTAGCATCACTATATAAAGATGCGGCAAAAGACACACAAACTAACGATAGAGACTATATGTTTATTAGGTTTATCTTAAACCAATTACCTACAGGTCTTATTGGCTTATTACTCGCCGTTATTTTATCTGCAGCCATGTCTTCTACAGCTTCTGAAATAAATGCTTTAGCAACCATAACCTCTATTGATTTATATGGTAGAAATTTAAAAGAGGAAAAGGATGATGACCATATGGTAAAAATGACCAAACTCTTTACATTAGGTTGGGGAATTGTAGCCATTATTATTGCTTGTTTTGCCGATTTGGCAGAGAATTTAATTCAGCTCGTTAACATTATCGGTTCTATATTTTATGGTAATGTATTAGGTATCTTTTTACTCGCCTTTTTCTTTAAATATATTAAAGGAAACGCTGTATTTATTGGAGCATTAATTACACAAACCATCGTTGTAATTGGTTGGTGGTTAGACTGGATGCCTTATTTATGGCTAAATCTATTTGGTTGCGTTGTTGTAATATGTATGGCACATATTTTACAAGCACTTATGCCGAAAAAAGTAGCATAATGACATCTAAAATCATCAATTGGGGAATTATTGGAGCAGGGAAAATTGCTACCAAATTTGCTACAGATTTAAACACAGTTCCTAATTGTAATTTTTACGCTATTGCTTCTAGGACTATTGAAAAAGCAGACTCCTTTAAAAAACTGCATCATGCAAATGTCGCTTATGGCAGCTATGCAGAACTTATAGCAGACAATAATATTGATGCCATTTATATTGCTACACCACACAGTTTTCATAACGCGCATACGGCTTTATGTTTAAACCATAAAAACCTGTATTATGCGAAAAACCATTCGCAATGAACTTACAAGAGGTTGAAGATATGATTCAACTATCTAAAGAAAAGAATACATTATTAATGGAAGCCATGTGGACCAATTTTCTTCCACATTTTAATTATGTTTTAGAACTACTTCAACGTAAACATTTTGGAGAAATTTTAAAACTTGAAGCGGATTTCGGGTTCCATCCAACCTATGATGAAACTTCGAGAGTATTTGATAAATCCGTTGGAGGCGGAAGTCTTTTAGACATTGGCATCTACCCTATTTTTATGGCACTTTCCGCTTTAGGCGTACCTAACTCAATTGAGGCTAATGCAGAATTCTTTGTTACTGGAGCAGATTCTAAATGCAATGTTACTTTTCACTATAATCAAGCTAAAGCTTATTTAAAAAGCACTTTTTTAGAGAAAACTAATACCGAAGCTATAATTTATTGTGAAGAAGGCATTATTAAAATAAATAGTCGTTTTCACGAGCCATCTTCAGTTACGTTAATTGACAAAAAAGGAAATTCTAAAGAAAAAGATTTCAATTATAATACCATCGGTTATAGTTTTGAAATTGAACATTTTAACCAACTGGTAAGAAGTGATAAAAAAGAAAGCCATTTAATGACGTTTAAAAAAAGTCAGCAATTAATTAAGACCTTAGACCAGGTCAGAAAGCTAATTGGATTGGAATATTAAAACAAAAAAACGCAACTTATAAAGTTGCGTTTTTCAGATTACTAAATATAAATTAAGTAGAGCGTATTATTTTGCGCCCCATTCTTTCAGAGAATCTTCATTCATTTTAATATAATCTGCATTTCCGGCTTTTTTAGAACCTTCTAACGATTTTTTAGCAATTTCAATCGCACCTTTTTTATCTCCTGCTGCTGCATAAATTAAAGATTGCTTGCGTAATTGATAAAAACGAGGCTCCTTCATCATAGAAATCGCTTTATCAATCCATTCTTTTGCTTGCTTAATATCTTTTCCTTCAGCTAAATTATATACTGCAGCAGCATAGTAATCATTTGCAGACGGACCAGCCATTACTTTTTCTATTGCAGCACTAACGGTTTTATCGGTTGGTACTTTAAATTCTACACCAACATAAGTTTTCTCCCACATCATACCAATTACAGCAGAGCTGCTAGTAATATCATCTATAGAAATTGTAAATGATTTAATATCAATTTCTATAGGATATACTTGTGCAGTAACTCGTGCTGCAACCTTAGATTCATCTATTTCTTTTGGTGTTCCCCAATTATTAGTATCCGTATAGAAAATGACTTCCCAAGATTTAGCAGAAGGTGTTACAAAAATCGCATAAGAACCAGCTTTTAATTCTTTTCCTCCAATTTCTACAGCATCACTAAAAGTTACCATAGTATTTTTATTAGCACCAGTTCTCCACAGTTTGCCGTAAGGTACAAGGTTTCCAAATATTTTTCTGCCACGCATTGCTGGTCTAGAGTATTCAATAGCTACATCTGTTAAACCAACGACTTGCTCTAGTTTAGCAGCAGGACTGGGTTGTGGTGTTTTAATCTGTGCATTTACTGAAAACAATAAGGTTAAAGCAAATGTAAATAATACTAACTTTTTCATAAATTATAGTGTTTAGTGGTTGTTTGAATTGCTTGTAAAATTACATCTAAACATATATTGTCTTTGTTAATAAAAACTTAAAATACCATTAACTTTCTTCAATATAACTAGAAGACATCTAATCAGATGAATCAAATCCTTATCATTAATGGACACAAAATAATAGCTAAAAACAGCTAATCAATAAATTCTTGTTAAATTTTGTTTAACTAACAACAAAAATAGTTAAACATTATTTATCTTTACACCATTCTAAAAGAAGATATCATGGCAAAAAAAAAGGCAATCAAACAATCGGACGTAATCGATTTTTACATGGATTATGTTTTAACTCACAATCATAAGCCAAAATCCGTCTATGCTTTTGCTAAAGACAATAATTTTGAAGAACAGAAATTCTATGAATTTTTTGGGTCTTTTGAAGCCTTAGAACAAGCTATATTTCAAGTATTTTTTGACCATACTATTGCTAATCTTGACAAAAGTGAAGATTATCAGTCTTTTGATGCCAGAAACAAAATGCTCAGTTTCTATTACACCTTCTTTGAGATTTTAACGGCTAACAGAAGTTATGTGATTCATGCATTAAAATCTAGTAATAACAAACTAGAAACTTTAAAAGTCTTAAAACATTTAAAAGACAGTTTCACTAATTACGTGGCACACTTAGACATAAAAACAATTGATTTAAAACAAGAGAAGTTAGAAAAAATTCAGAATAAAGCCTTAAAAGAATCCGCTTGGATTCAATTGTTAGTCACACTAAAATTTTGGATGGACGACACATCGTCTTCATTTGAAAAGACCGATATTTTTATAGAAAAATCGTTAAAAACAAGCTTCGATTTAATAGATACAACACCATTAAAAAGCATTATCGACTTTGGTAAATTTTTATACAAAGAAAAAATGCAAACCAAATAGAGCTTATGAAAACGATAGATAGCATACCGATTACCAAAATTTCAAGAGCCACTAAATTGGTGTCTACTGGTGCAAAAGTTGGTGTAAACTACTTAAAGTATTATGGCGATAAAATGGTTAAGTCTGAAGCAGAAGCTAAAGAACGTCTTAATCAAAATAACGCAGAAGATATTTACGATAGCTTAAAAACATTAAAAGGAAGTGCGCTAAAAGTAGCCCAAATGTTGAGCATGGAAAAAAGCATATTGCCACAGGCTTATGTAGAAAAATTTTCGTTGTCTCAATTTTCGGTACCACCATTGTCGCCACCTTTAGTGATAAAAACATTTAAAAAATATTTTGGGAAGCATCCCGAAGAATTATTTGATACTTTCAACGCAACTTCAGTTAATGCTGCCAGTATTGGCCAAGTCCATATTGCAGAGAAGAATGGGAAGAAATTTGCTGTGAAAATCCAATATCCTGGAGTTGCGGAAAGTATTGCATCAGACTTAGCTTTGGTTAAACCCATTGCCATTAAAATGTTTAATATAAAAGGCAAAGATTCTGATAAATATTTCAAAGAGGTTGAAAATAAACTCACCGAAGAAACCAACTACATCTTAGAAGTTGAACAAAGTAAAGCCGTTGTTGAGGCGTGCCAACATATTCCTAATTTAAAGTTTCCTAACTATTATTCAGATTTATCCTCTGAACGTATTATTACTATGGATTATATGAAAGGCGAACACCTTTCAGAATTTGTAATGCATAATACTGACCAAGTTTTAGCCAATCAGTTAGGCCAAGCCCTTTGGGATTTTTACATGTTTCAAATTCACAATTTAAGAAAGGTCCATGCAGATCCACATCCTGGAAATTTCTTAATATCAGCATCTGGCGATTTAATTGCGTTAGATTTTGGTTGTATGAAAACCATTCCGGAAGATTTCTACATTCCGTATTTCGAATTAGCTGAAAAAGAATGCATCGATAATCCGAAGTTATTTACCGAAAAATTATACGCGTTAGAAATTTTAAGAGAAGATGATTCAGATGAAGAAATAAAATTCTTTAGCGCTATGTTTCATGAGTTATTAAGCCTGTTTACAAAACCATTTCATGTTGAAGAATTCGATTTTTCAAATCCTGAATTCTTCAATCAAATTTCAGAAATGGGACAACGTTATTCGAAAAGTACAGAGCTTAGAAACATGAACGGTAATAGAGGTTCTAAACATTTTATTTACATCAATAGAACCTTCTTTGGACTGTATAATTTAATGTTCGATTTAAAATCTAAAAACGTTAAAATCAATAATTTTAAAAATCTATAGATGTTAGAATTTACCAGTGACGACTTTGAAAACATGGACCATTTATACCGAATTAACCTCATTAATAGTTGTTCTGGCTATAAATCTGCTAATCTCATTGGTACAAAAAGTGAGGATGGTATTAGTAATGTCGCTGTGTTTAGTTCTGTAACGCATTTAGGTTCTAATCCTGCCTTATTGGGTTTCTTTTTAAGACCAACAACGGTAATGCGTAATACGTACTCAAATTTAAAAAAGACAGGAAAATACACTATAAATCACATTCATTCTGAAATTATAGAAGATGCACATCACACTTCGGCTAAATACGATTCGCACATATCAGAATTTGATGCCACAAAACTAACGGAAGCATATAAAGATAAATTTTGGGCACCTTTTGTAAAAAATGCACCTGTACAATTGGCGATGCAATTTGTTGAAGAATATCCTATCGCTGCGAACAATACTATTTTGGTTATTGGTAAAATTGAAAAACTATACATACAAGACACCTTATTAAACGACGATGGTTTTGTTAACCTTTCTAAAGGGAATGTGGCAACTATAAATGGTTTAGATGGTTATGCTATACCAGAATTAAAAACACGTTTTGAGTACCAAAGACCGAAACCAGAATTTGTAAACTCTAAAAGCTAATGCGCATATTAATCACAGGTACAACAGGTTACATTGCCAAAAGACTAGCACTTCAATTACTTGAAGATAAGCACGAACTAGTCTGTTGTGTACGTGATTTAAACCGAATTCCAGATGAAATTGAAGACCATCCGTTATGCTCTTTTATAAAAGTAGATTTCTTAAAACCTAAAGATGCTGAAATTCCTAAAGACATAGATGCTGCGTATTATTTAATTCATTCCATGTCTACAAGTTCTAATGATTTTGAAGATTTAGAACAACAATGTGCCCAAAATTTTAAAGACCTTGTTGAACCAACCAACTGTAAACAAGTCCTTTTTTTAAGTGGCATTGTTAACGATGCATCGTTATCTAAACATTTAAAATCGAGATTACAGGTTGAAACCACTTTAAAGTCTAAAGCCTATGCACTCACCACATTTAGAGCAGGTATCATTGTTGGTAGCGGAAGCGCTTCTTTTGAAATTATAAGAGATATCGTTGAAAAATTGCCTTTTATGATTACACCAAGGTGGCTAAATACCAAAACACAACCTTTAGCTATTCGTGATGTTCTTAACTTTTTAGCAGGTGGATTAGGTAAAACCGAACTCTATAATAAGTCTTACGATATTTTTGGTCCTGAAGTACTGACTTACAAAGAAATGTTGCTTCAATTTGCAGAAGTAAGAGGCTTAATACGTTACATTGTTACTTTACCTGTACTGACACCAAAACTATCATCATATTGGTTATATTTTGTAACCTCAACCTCGTTTAAATTAGCTGCTGCTTTGGTAGATAGTATGAAGGTTGAAGTGATTGGCAAACCAAGCAACATTAACACTATTATTGGTATTGAGCCCATGGATTACAAAACAGCTGTAGATTTAGCTTTTCAGAAAATTGAACAAAATGCTGTGATTTCGAGTTGGAAAGATGCTGTAAGTAGCGGACGCTTTAAAGACCAATTATCTAAGCATATTGAGTTACCAAAATTCGGCTGTTTTAAAGATGTAAAGCAACGTAAAGTAACAGACGAAGCATTTACACTGAATAAAATTTGGGCTATTGGTGGCAGAAATGGATGGTACAGTTTCAATGGTTTATGGAAACTAAGAGGCTATATGGACAAGCTTTTTGGTGGTGTTGGTTTAAGACGTGGCCGAACAAGCGACACGTATTTAGAAGCTGGAGACGCACTAGATTTTTGGCGCGTGTTATATGCTAATAAAGAAGAAAAACGATTGTTGCTTTTCGCAGAAATGCGTTTACCTGGCGAAGCTTGGTTAGAATTTAAAATTGTAAAAGACCAATTACATCAACGTGCGGTTTTTAGACCTAAAGGCATTTGGGGACGCTTATATTGGTATGCTGTTTTACCGTTTCATGCTTTTGTTTTTAATGGTATGATTAACGCTTTGGTAAAAAAATGAAAGGCGTAAAAAAGGAAAATCTGCCTTCAAAACAATGTCCTGTTTGTAATCGTCCTTTTACATGGCGCAAAAAATGGGAACGCGATTGGGAATACGTTAAATATTGTAGCAATAAATGCAAAAAACAGAAAACAATAATAATTTAATATGGTTTAGAAACGATTTAAGAACCATGGACAATGCCGTTTTATACGAAGCTCAAAAAGACGGTAATCCAATAATTGCCGTCTATTGTTTTAATCCCAATCACTTTACAATTGACAAATTTGAGTTTAAAAAGACAGCAAAATTTAGAGCTAAGTTTTTAATTGAATCTGTACAAGATTTAAAAAAGCAACTCAAAAATTTAAACATTGATTTATTGGTTTTTCATCAACAGCCAGAAGTAGTAATTCCAGAACTTTGCAAAACCTATAATGTCAATTCAATATTTTTTCAAAAAGAATGGACGTCTGAAGAATTAGAAACTGAACATGCTGTTCAATCAAAATTAAATTCTATTAACTGGTATGCAGTTTACAATCAGTTTTTATTCCATCCAGAAGACCTTAATTTTAAAATTGAACAAACATCACAAGTCTTTACTAATTTTAGAAAGAAACTAGAAAAGAATGTTACCATTCGACCAGAATTACAACCTAAAACATATCCTGAAAGTAATCGCATTACCAACAACACTAAAATTCCAACACTTCACGATTTAGGCTTTGAAGATTTTGAAACCCATCCACATTCGGCTTTTCCTTTTAAAGGTGGCGAAACGGAAGCTAACAAACGCCTCATAGATTATTTTTTTAACACTAAAAAGTTAGGGTTTTATAAAAAAACGAGAAACGGATTAGTTGGTACGGATTACAGCTCTAAGTTTTCACCTTGGTTGGCAAATGGTTGCATCTCTGCCAGAACAATTTATTGGCAAGTGAAAAATTTTGAAAACGAATTCTTCAAAAATCAATCCACCTATTGGCTCATTTTTGAACTCATTTGGCGCGATTATTTCAAATACGTGTCCTTAAAACATGGCAACCAAATCTTCAAGTTAGAAGGCATACTTCAAAAGGATTACGATTGGTTTATAAACCAAACTCAGATACAACAATGGATTAATGGCGAAACTACATCTGAATTTGTAAACGCTAATATGATTGAACTTAAAGAAACCGGTTGGATGAGCAACAGAGGACGCCAAAATGTGGCCTCATATTTTGCCAAATCATTAGAACTAGATTGGCGTATTGGTGCTGCCTATTTTGAGTCTTTACTCATAGATTACGACGTGCACAGCAATTATGGCAATTGGATGTACGTGGCTGGTGTTGGTAACGACCCAAGAGATAGAAAGTTTAATGTTGAATTACAAGCGGAACGCTATGATGCCAATAGAAAATTTAGAAATCTTTGGTTGCAACCAACATTGTTCTGAGAACGAAACGTCACATCGAGTGATTTTGAAGAATGAAAAATAGTATTGAGATGCAATATATTCAAAACCAACCATAACTAAAATATGCTTAAATCATAGCAGGATTAAAAACAAAAAAGAAAAAATTGAAAGAAGCCATATTCATATTCCCACATCAATTATTTAAGGATGCACCAATTCTTAAAGTAGATACTGATATTTATGTAATTGAAGAGTTCTTATTCTTTAAGCAATATAAGTTTCACAAGCAAAAAATTGCCTTTCATAGAGCTTCCATGAAAGCCTATGCGGATTATCTCAAAACCCAAAATAAAACCGTAAATTATATCGAAGCCACCACAAAACAATCTGATGTTAGACAACTGATACCAAAACTTATTGAAGATGGCATTGAAAAATTTCATATCATTGACCCAACAGATAATTGGCTTCAAAAACATATTAATTCGGCTTCAAAAGGAATAGAAATTGAATGGTATGAAAATCCTCTGTTCATAAATACAAAAGCAGAGTTAAGTTCATTCTTTAAACCCACAAAAAAGAAATTCTTTCAAACCTCATTTTACAAGCAGCAACGTAAAACACGTGATATTTTAATGGTAAATAGTGAGCCAGAAGGCGGCAAACTGACTTATGATGCTGATAACCGAAAGAAATATCCAAAAGATAAAACACCACCACATATTCATTTTCCAGATAAAACCGATTATCATAAGGAAGCCGAAACTTATGTCAACGCTAATTTTAGTGAGCATTATGGCGAACTCAATGATTTTGTAATTTATCCTGTAGATTTTAAATCTTCAGAAGAATGGTTGAACCAGTTTTTTGAGCAACGTTTTCATGAGTTTGGACCTTATGAAGATGCCATTGTTAAGGAAGAACATTTCTTAAATCATAGCATCCTCTCACCTCTTATTAATGTTGGATTACTTCAACCTTTAGATGTTATCGAAAAAGCTATCGATTATGCAAAATCTAACGACGTTCCCTTAAATTCATTAGAAGGTTTTGTACGACAAATATTAGGTTGGCGCGAATTTATTAGAGGTGTTTACGAAGTAAAAGGCACGGAAGAACGCACAAAAAACTTTTGGAATTTCAACAGGAAAATTCCAGCATCTTTCTACGATGGCAACACAGGCATTAAACCCATTGACGATGTTATTAAAAAAGTATTAAAAACAGGCTACGCACATCATATAGAGCGTTTAATGCTACTCGGCAACTTTATGGTGTTGTGCGAATTTCATCCAGACGAGGTTTACCAATGGTTTATGGAATTGTTTATTGACGCCTACGATTGGGTTATGGTACCAAATGTGTATGGCATGAGTTTGTTTGCTGATGGTGGTTTAATGTCCACAAAACCATACATCAGTAGCAGTAACTATATAATGAAAATGAGCAACTATGCTAAAGGCGATTGGCAAGACACTTGGGATGGTTTGTTCTGGACGTTTATGGATAAGCATCGCGATTTTTTTGCTGGCAATCCAAGACTAGGCATGCTTTTGGGCAATTTAGACAAAATGAAAAAAGAGACTTTAGAAAATCATTTTAATAACGCAGAACAGTTTTTAGAGCAACTTTAAGATGAAAACAAAAGAACATATCAATGTCGTTTGGTTGAAACGCGATTTAAGACTTCAGGATAATGAAGCCATT
Source organism: Winogradskyella endarachnes (assembly GCF_009741275.1). Taxonomy (GTDB): domain Bacteria; phylum Bacteroidota; class Bacteroidia; order Flavobacteriales; family Flavobacteriaceae; genus Winogradskyella; species Winogradskyella endarachnes. The sequence goes on along the minus strand of NZ_WOWS01000002.1, from coordinate 706,879 downwards.
TCCAATGCTCTAAAATCAGGCAAACGTGTTCTTATTGTATATGTTTTTGAGCATTTACTATTGAATGATGCGCATTATAGCAAACGTCATTTCAATTTTATAAAAGAATCTTTAAGAGATTTAAATGAAAATCTTGCCGCACACCAGACTAAAATACTCACTGTAACTAGCGATATTTCAAGTGTATTTAACCAACTACAAGCATTCCACAAAATTGATACGGTTTTTTCGCATGTGGAAACTGGTCTACTAGTCACATACAACAGAGACAAAGAATTTAAACGCTATTGCCGAAACAATTTAATTCACTGGGAAGAATCTAAAAACAATGGTGTAGAACGTGGTTTGGTTAATAGAGATAATTGGTTTGAAAATTGGGAAACCTACATGAATAGTCCTTTGGAAGTGTTTCAACCTAGCGACAATCAACTATTAAATCTTTCAGAAATTGAAACTTTAGAAAACGTCCTATCGGAAACAAATTTAACCACACCTGAAGACACTAAGTTTCAAAAAGGTGGCACCACTATGGGTTGGAAATATGCCAATTCATTTTTTGAAAACAGACATGTAGATTATATGGTTAATATTTCAAAGCCTGAAGCTTCAAGAACCAGTTGTAGCCGAATTTCGCCATACATAGCTTGGGGAAATTTGTCCATTAGACAAGTGTTTCAGAAAGCAAAACAATTAAAATCTACAACTCAAGATAAACGTCACATTGGTGCGTTTATTTCACGATTACGATGGCAAGCCCATTTCATTCAAAAGTTTGAAATGGAACACACCATGGAAAACGCAAGCGTTAACAAAGGGTATCATAAACTCAAGAAAACACTGTCTGAACGTTATCAAAACGCATGGAAAGATGGGCAAACCGGATTTCCGTTGGTAGATGCGAGTATGCGATGTTTAATTGAAACAGGTTACGTAAATTTTAGAATGCGTGCCATGTTGGCATCTTTTTTTACGCATATCCTTTGGCAACCATGGCAGTCTGCAACCACGCATTTATCACAACAATTTTTAGATTTTGAACCTGGCATCCATTTTCCACAATTACAGATGCAAGCAGGCGAAACAGGCATTAATAATCTTAGAATTTACAATCCAACTCTCAATGGACTAAAGCACGATCCTGATGCTGAATTTATTAAAAAATGGGTTCCAGAATTGGCACACTTAGATATACCATTTATTCATGAACCTTATTTGATGACTGAGATGGAGCAAGCCTTTTATAGTTTTAAGCTAGGCGAAGATTACCCAATGCCTATAGTAGATGTAAAGGAAAATAGAAAGCGTGCAAGCAAAATTTTGTGGAATATGAAAAAAGACCCAGAAGTGCTGCGTGAAAGTTATAGAATCTTAAAACGACATACATTACAAGATAGAAAGCGTATGCTGAGAAGTGATTGATTTCTGTTTCTTACCTAAGAAATTTCATAGTCATAATTATCTGTTAATTTTTGTTTAACTTTTAAAATAAATAGTTAAACATTTTATATATTTGATGATATATGATACTCAATACTACATATAACAATCCTGAGCACAAACAAATCATTGCCGATTTAGTTGGCAGTCCGTTTAGTTTGGTACAGAAATTGAAAATGAATGGTATAGGTTCTAAACGTATGATAATTGACGAAGTGAGTCCAAATATGCAATCCATGATGAATACTGTATCTGATATTAATTATGGAAATATTGAATTGAGACCAAAAGGTATTTTAATTAGAATTAATAAAGGCTTACAAAATTTTACATGGATAATACCTTATTACCATCTCGTTATATATAAAATCAATGGGTCTAGTATACATGCGCAAGGAAAATTTGTGCACTTTAGGGCCAACAAAACTTTTAAAGAAAATAAGAAGTTTTTTGACAAATTAATGGATGAAAAAGTAAAGTACGATTTACAACACACAATGCCTCACGGACTATGAATTTAGAACTAAAAGACATTGACAGAATTATTGAAATGGCATGGGAAGACAGAACACCTTTTGACGCTATTACATTTCAATTCAATTTAAAAGAACAAGAGGTTATTAATTTGATGCGACGCGAATTAAAACCAAGTAGCTTCAGATTATGGAGAGCGCGAGTGCAAGGTAGAGCTACTAAACACAGTAAAAAAAGAACGTTTGACAAAGGCAGATTTAAATGCTCGAGACAAAGAACAATAACAAATAACTCTATTTCAAAACGTTAACACGTGCTTTGATTTAAGCTTGGAGTACTTAAAGACAGCACATAAAAAAGATTCTATGAAATGAGTCAATGTCATTTAACAATTAAAAAGTAGACTTGACGAATTCCATCTGACCTTTGATTAAAATTAAAAAAAACAGATGAGTACAGAAACAACTTCCAAAACAAATGGAACGCTTAATGGTTTTACAAATGAGGCTATAGGCGACGACCATTTATTTACAAGTTTAGACACACCAATGAAAGCCAATGCTTTTGATATGTCTAATGAAGAAAAGAAAAAACGCATATCTATTTTATTTTCAGAAATAATGGATGTTATGGGTTTAGATTTAACCGACGATTCCCTTAAAGGCACACCAGACCGTGTTGCAAAAATGTATATTGAAGAGATTTTTTCTGGTTTAGACCCAAAAAACAAGCCTAAAATGGCACTTTTTGAAAATAAATATCAATATAATCAGATGTTAGTAGAAAAAAATATTACCTTCTACTCTAATTGTGAGCATCATTTTGTACCCATAATAGGAAAAGCACATATTGCCTACAAGTCATCTGGAAAAGTGATTGGACTTTCTAAATTAAATAGAATTGTTCAATACTATGCCAAACGTCCTCAAGTTCAAGAGCGTTTAACAAATCAAATTGCGAATGAACTTAAAACTGTCTTAGAAACTGAAGACGTGGCTGTTATTATAGATGCCAAGCATTTATGTGTATCCTCTAGAGGTGTAAAAGACGATACTTCTACAACGATAACAACATTTTATGGAGGCGAATTTAACAACGCTTCAAAAATTTTAGAATTACAAAACTATTTAAACAACTAAATATATTATGAGTACAGTAGAAAAAGCTTTAGAATTTGAAAACAGAAAGTTTTCATTTAAAACAACAAGTGACAGAATTTTAGCAGCAAGAGAAGCTAAAGATTTAATATTAGAAGTCAACGAAATATACAAAAAAGAAAAAGACGCGAAATTAATGGACTTAATGAAGCGATTAACTGTTATTAAGCAAAAAATTGAAAAACGATTAAAAGGTAGACCTTTAACAGAACTGGCTTAATAATATGAAAAGATTAATAATTGTTGGAGGAAGCAAAGGTATTGGTAAAGCAATTATCTCATCTTTGCTTTCTTCTTACGATGAGATTGTAAATATCAGTCGGACATCGCCAGAAGCGTCACAGCCTAATTTAAAACATTACAGTTGTGATATTTTAACTGACCAATTACCAGAAATAGATAAAGCCGATGGGTTAGTGTATTGTCCTGGAAGTATTAATCTTAAACCCATAAACAGACTTAGTGTAGATGATTTTAAAAATGATTTTGACATTAATGTTATAGGAGCTGTTAAAGCTATACAAAACTATTTACCAGCTTTAAAAAATGGTAATAAACCATCGGTTGTATTGTTTAGTACCGTTGCAGCAAAGTTAGGCATGCCGTTTCATGCTAGTGTAGCGGCTTCAAAATCTGCCATTGAAGGCTTAACAAAATCATTAGGTGCAGAATTAGCACCAAACATTCGCATTAATGCGATTGCACCAACTGTTACAGATACAGAGTTGGCATCTAAATTACTGCGTAATGAACGGATGATTGACAATATGAACGAACGTCATCCCTTAAAAAAATATCTTCAACCTAAAGAAGTTGCGGATATGGCAGGCTTTTTATTATCAGAAAAAGCGGCTTCTATGTCAGGACAAATATTTGAAATGGACTGTGGCATCGTCAGTTTCAAGTTATAAATACCATTGAATAATTTAATACTTAAATATCATGATAGCAACAGCTACGCATTCCATGTACGATATAAAGATGAACAGCCTTCAAGGACAACCTATAGATTTTCAACAATTTAAAGGTAAAAAAATACTATTTGTTAACGTAGCGTCAAAATGTGGTTTTACACCTCAATATAGAGCGTTGCAAGAGCTTCAAGATACTTATAAAGACAATTTGGTGGTTATTGGCGTGCCTTGTAATCAATTTGGAAATCAAGAACCTGGTAGCGCAAATGATATTCAAGAATTTTGTGAAATTAACTATGGTGTTTCTTTTATAATAACAGAAAAAATTGATGTTAAAGGCAACTCTCAACATCCATTATACGCTTGGCTTACAGATAAATCTTTAAACGGAAAGCAAAATTCTAATGTACGTTGGAATTTTCAAAAATATCTTATTGATGAAAATGGCGAATTTCTAAATTACTTTTTTTCAATTACTAAGCCTAATAGCTCTAGAATAACAAAATATTTAAAATAGAAGACTATGTTTGGACGCTTTAAAAAAACTACAGAATTAGAAAAGCTTCAAAAGCAATACAAAAAGCTAATGGCAGATTGGCATAAATTGTCTGCCACAAACAGAGGCGAAAGTGATAAAAAATATGCTGAAGCACAAGTAATAATGGACAAAATAGAACAATTAAAACAAGCATAAATTGAAAAAGATATATCTTATCATTCTATTTCTAGTTATTAATTTCGGTGGTCTTGCTTTGGGACGCTATTTTATGGGAGACGCTGTAACTGGCGAATGGTATACCAATCTAAATAAAGCACCTTGGACACCACCAGGTTGGGTTTTTGGAGCGGCTTGGACATTAATTATGATATGCTTTTCAGTTTATCTTAGTTATTTATTTTTAGTTCGGAATTCTAATGTTGTTAAAGCACTTTTCGTTATAGCGGTAATTTTAAATGTGAGTTGGAATTACGTGTTTTTTAACCAACAGTTAACGACACTAGGTTTCGTTAATATCATTTTACTCACTTTACTCATTACCTATTTCTTTATAACGTTTGGCGACGATAAACTAAGTCACATTAAATATCTCTTACTACCTTACATTATTTGGCTCTGTATTGCTACATCGCTCAATGGCTACATTGTATTTAATAACTAATCACCAACTAGTAGAAAAACTAACAAATGAAAATATATAGGTTACACAAAAAACAAAATTTACCAATCTCAGTAGAAGAAGCTTGGGCGTTTTTATCTAGTCCTGCTAATTTAAAAACCATCACACCAGATTATATGAGCTTTGATATTCTCTCTGGCGCAGATAGACCAATGTTTCCTGGGCAAATTATTCAGTATATTGTGACACCTGTATTAGGCATTAAAACAAAATGGGTTACAGAAATTACGCATGTAAAAGACAATGAATACTTTGTAGACGAACAACGTTTTGGACCCTATGCCCTTTGGCATCATAAGCATTTTATAAAGGAAATTGAAGGTGGTGTAGAAATGGAAGATATTATAGATTATAAAGTGCCTCTAGGAATCCTAGGACAACTAATTCATCCTATTATAGTGAAGCCCAAATTGGAAGAAATTTTTAACTATAGAACTAAAAAGTTAGAAAAATTGTTTGGGAAATACGAGTTGTAATGTACGCTCTCGCTAAGGCGCAAAGATTTAAAGCTGAAGAGTCACTGAGATTCCAAAAGCAGAAAATATTAAGCGAAACTTTTTACTTTACATTATACTCTTATCACTTCTCACTTTACACTTTCTACTAATTAACAACAAAACATGACAAAAAAAGTAAACATTTTCTGGTTTCGACGCGACTTAAGATTAGATGATAATCTTGGTTTTTATGAAGCTTTAAAATCGGAACATCCTGTGCTTCCTATATTTATATTTGATACCTCGATTTTAGAAAAACTACCCAAAAATGATGCGCGTGTTACTTTTATTTTTGAAACACTACAAGGTTTAAGACAAACGCTACAAGATGAGCACGGCAGTAGCATTGCCATATTTAAAGGAAAGCCTGAAGACACCTACAAGCAATTAATCTCAGAATACGATATTGAAACGGTGTTTACAAATCATGATTACGAGCCTTATGCTACAGAACGTGATAATTCAATAAAAACCCTTTTAGAAAAAAACAATATAGAATTCAAAACCTATAAAGACCAGGTTATTTTTGAAAAAAGTGAGGTTGTAAAAAATGACGGTAAACCCTACATGGTTTACACACCATACATGCGTAAGTGGAAAGAAAAATTTAGAAATCTAGATTTAGAAATTTTCTATACCAACTCATATCTAGACAATCTTATTGAGCACAGCAGATTACCAAACTTATCATTAGCAGATATTGGTTTTGAAAAATCGAGTCAAGAAATAGCAGCTTATGATGTTACACCAACATTGATTAAGAATTACGAAGCCACACGAAATTTTCCTGCTAAAGATGCCACCTCACGTTTAGGACCACATTTAAGATTCGGAACCGTTAGCATTCGTAAAATGGTAAAAAAAGCCATTGCTGAAGACAATGAAGTGTTTTGGCAAGAGTTAATTTGGCGCGAGTTTTTTATGCAGATTCTATGGCACTTTCCGCATACAAAAGACAAAGCCTTTAAACCAAAATACGACCGCATTGAATGGCGAAATAATGAAGAAGAGTTTAAAAAATGGTGCGCAGGTAAAACGGGATATCCACTTGTTGATGCTGGTATGCGTCAACTAAATGCCACAGGTTTTATGCACAATAGAGTACGTATGTTAGTTGGTAGTTTTCTATGCAAACATTTACTCATTGATTGGCGTTGGGGCGAAGCTTATTTTGCTGAGAAACTTCACGATTACGATATGGCAAGTAATGTTGGTAATTGGCAATGGGTTGCTGGTTCTGGTGTAGATGCTTCGCCATATTTTAGAATTTTTAATCCTACTACTCAGATTCAAAAATTTGATAAGAATTTAGAATATATAAAAAAATGGGTTCCGGATTTTCAAGAGTTAACTTATCCCAAACAAATAGTTGACCATAAAGAAGCAAGAGAACGTTGTTTAATAAGATATAAATCTGCCTTAGATTAATTACTTTACCTTTCGCATTGTCATAATACCATTATTTTTTACTAGCAAACAGCACCACAACGCTCTAATAATTAATTTAAAAGTTAAAAAGCTCGGGAATATATATAGATTTTAGAAAAACTTTTCACTATTTTTAAAGCACTAATTTAAATTTAGAGAATTATGAATACTTGGGGAGTTGCTAGAAAGTGGAAAGAAATGTGCGAGCAAGGTAAAAGCTTAGAATGCATAAATGAGCTTTATGCAGACAACGTTGTAAGTAAAGAAATGCCAGGTATGCCTGGAGAAAAAATTACTGGCAAACAAAATGTTTGGAATAAAAACAAGGAATGGTTAGATAATGTTGAAAAAATTCATTGCAGTTCTATAAGTGCGCCTCTTGTTGCGGGTAATCATTTTTCTTCTAAAATGAAATTCGATTTAACTTTTAAAGATAGAGGAAGACAACAAATGGAAGAAATTGCCGTGTTTGAAGTTAAGGATGGCAAAATTACATCTGAACAATTTTTGTATACTATAGATTAAATCATAGCAAAGAAACCACTCTCAATTGTATAAAATAACTTAGCGTTTTAAAGTAAAATGACCTGTATGTGTTAACCCGTTAGAACGTTTTACTAAAAACCAATAATCACTAGTAGGCATTTGGTTACCATTATAACGTCCATCCCAACCGATATCATTACCAGAAAAATTAATTAATAACTTGCCGTACCTATCATAAACAAAAACTTGCATATCAGTTTCTAAATGCGAGCCTGTTATTTGCCAATATTCATTTTCGCCATCACCATTTGGTGTAAAGAATTTTTTATAATTTAATAACGAAATATTTTCAGTACTAACACCACAACCATTTCTGTCTCTTACAAAAATGGTATAAATTCCAGAATCTAAATTTTCAAAATGATTTTCTAACTGATAAGTTACGCCATCTAATGAATATTCATAATCACCAATACCAGAAACTTCAATATCAACAAAATTATTATTAGAGGTAAAGTCTTCGCTAATGATATTTTCAATATTAGCAACACCAGACATAACCACAGTATAGGTTTTAGTAGCTTCACAATAAAAATCACCATAGTTATTAAAAACTGTAACAGAGTAAGTTCCTTCTGTATCTGCAACTATACTTCTTGTTGTTTCACCTGAAGACCATAAATAACTAGAATACCCCAAATCTGCAGACAGCAAAATAGAGTTACCTTCACAAATCGTAGTAGATTCATCAGCTCCCAACTCTGGAGCAAAGCCAACTATAAGCTGAAAAGCATCTGTTTCATAACATACATCTAAAGTATTATGAACCATTCTAACATAAACAGTTTGTGGATTTATTACATTCTCATAATTTTCTGAAATCGGGTTATTCCCTGAATCTGCATCCATTTGATTTAGATGATATGTAATTGTGAAATTATCTGGGTTTTGATTCCCCAACAATTGGGTATTTTGCTCAGTTAAATTAAATAACGCTTGATTGTTATTTGAATCACTACAAATTACCATATCAGTTGGATTTCCAAGACTAACCACAGGTAGTAAATCCATGGTATTAATAGTAGTGGCAGCTATACTTCCGCAAGCATCCTCTACCCTAATTTCATAAATACCTGCACTCAAATCTGTAAAAACATTAACGGCACCATTATCTATAACGATAGGAGAAATAATAGAGAAATTATAAGGAGGCACACCACTTACATCTACTATTATGTCTGACGGTCCTGAGCCTCCATCACAATTTAAATTAAAAACATCATTTATTGTTAGCTCTGATTCTATTTCAAATTCTCCAAAAATATCAAAACAATATGCCTCTGGATTTGGGTTAACTGCAGTTTGAAATACTTTTATTAATCTAAACTCACCGACAACAAAAATATTAAGAAGACTTTCTCCATTTTCAATTGAAATAGAATTTATATCAGTTGGCAATTCACCTTCATTATACATTACACCTGTATTAGGATGTCCCCAACTATCATATTCTGGGTAGTACTTTTGAAACCAATAAGTTTGATTTACTACAGCATCATCATTATCTAGAATACTCAAATCAAAAGAACCACAATTTTGTTGTAAAACATAAATAGATTCATTGTTATCATCATTGTACGTTTCAACAATTTCTGTAAACATAAATTGGCTACCACAGCTATCCGTAAACTCTATTGTGTAGTTACCAGCTGGTAAATCTTCAACATAAAATATGCCTTGAGATGAAATTGCATAACTGTAATCGTAAGGCAATGATTGTGAAAACTCAACTGGAGCTTCAATAAAAATTACAGATGCAACTGTACCATTGCCACCTGTTAAATTTAAAGCTCCTAGATTTGTACTACAGCTAACTGAGGTTGAAACGTTAAAATCATAAATCTCATGTTCTGGAATTTCAAAGTCTTCTATATAAGTGTTTCCACAATTATCTATCATCTCCAACGTATAATTACCTAATGGAAGGTCGTTTAGCATTAATCTACCATTTGAAGAAATTAAATACGAAACATCATCTGGCACAGCATTACTATAATTAATAGGTGCAGCTGTAATTAATGCGGATACAAGCTCTCTATTTGGAATTCTCACCGACAATGCTCCAGATTCTGTATCACACCCACCATTTGAAGTATTTACAACTGGAATTTCTAACTCTTCTACTAACTCTATGCTTGCCTCACCAATATTTCCGCAAGCATCCACAATACTTACTTCGTATACTCCAAAAGGTAAGCCTTCATCTTCTTGCCCAAAAACAATAACAAAATCTGAATATACACCTTGATTATCATTATAATCTGAAGGATTGAACTCTATAGGTGCCTGAATAAACTGTAGTGTAAAAGGCGGTAGCATATTGGATATGGCAATTATTAAATCATTTCCGCAAACATTTGCAACTTCAGATAAATTAATTTCAGGGTTTGGATTTACAATTTCAGTGCTAGTAACCATAGTGCCACACCCATCTTGTATTACCGTATCTACGGTAAAAGTTTGCTCAGCATAATCAGTTACCGTTGTTGATATCTCTAACTCAGTTTCTGGACCATTATCGTAGGTCTGAGAATAACTTGTAGTTTCATTTCCATCTGAAAAATTTATGGTAAAATTAACAACTATAGGGTAAGACAGTTGTGACCCATTACTCGCTGATATAACTTGATAAATGGTAACCTCATCGCAGTTAATTAAAACATTAGATTGTTCAATTTCAGATACTGTTAAAACGGAATCATTAAATAAATAAGTATAGGTTTTAGTTAAAGCATTACCACAATTATCATAAACACGGATAACATAAGTTCCTTCAGGAAGATTAGTAAACGTGTTACCTGTTTGTAAAGGCACTGTTACAGGGCCCGAAATAATTTCAAAAGATTCAGCATTACCAGATAATATATTAACAACTAAAATTAAGTCTCCACAAACCCCAGAATAGCCTTGGTCAACCTCAAAGTCTAAAACAGTAATAGCATCAATTATAGTAGCATCTGCAGTTTGTGTGTTCTGAAAGTCATCTAATGTTTGTGTAGCTTCAACCAAATAATCACCGCTTTCTAAATTACTAAACATGCTTGAAGATGTTTGTGCAATTGGTGTATCTAGATCTGGATATAAAAATAGTTTATACGTTACTTGTGCTTCTGTTTCTAGGCCAGAAACCTCCATTGTAATTGAACCATTTCCTGAACAAGACTCTTCTGTTACACTTACTGAAAAGTTAAAATCACTCAATTGCGCATGCACAAAAGAGCTAATTAATACAAGAAAAAATAGAATGTAGTTTTTTTGAGGGAAAATTAAATACATTATTTATTTTTCAAAGCATTATACCACAAATTAAAATTAATTAACGTTTATCCTTAAAACACGTTAATATAATTAATAATTGATTAAATATTATGCATTATTCTAAAAGCTACTAAAATAGAAAATGATTTTATAAATACATAGTCTACAGATATAAAATTTTACTATAAACATAAAAAAAAGGCCTCATAAAAAATGAGGCTCTTTATATATTATATTTTTATTTTCTAATTTCCTTCTATACGTTCAATCTTAGCACCAATTGCTCTTAATCTCTCGTCTATATTTTCATAACCACGATCTATTTGTTCAATATTATGAATAGTAGATGTTCCTTTTGCAGATAATGCAGCTATTAATAATGAAACACCTGCTCTAATATCTGGCGAGGTCATTGTTGTTGCTTTTAATGTAGACTTAAAATCGTGACCAATAACTGTAGCTCTATGAGGATCACAAAGAATAATTTTTGCACCCATATCAATTAACTTATCTACAAAGAACAACCGACTTTCAAACATTTTTTGATGCACAATAGCTTCTCCTCTAGCTTGTGTTAAAACGGTTAGAATGATACTTAATAAATCTGGTGTAAATCCTGGCCATGGCGCATCTGAAACCGTTAATATAGAACCATCAATATAATTTTGCACCTCATAACCATCAATATGCGCTGGTATATAAATATCATCACCTTGACGCTCAATTGTAACACCTATTTTTCTAAATACACTTGGCATTTGGCCTAAATCATCCCAACTTACATTGGTTATCGTTAACTCACTTTTAGTCATAGCAGCTAAACCAATCCAGCTTCCAATTTCAATCATGTCTGGTAACATTCTGTGAGTTGTACCTCCTAGAGACTTAACACCTTCAATGATAAGCATGTTAGAACCAACACCAGAAATTTTTGCTCCCATACGATTCAGCATTTTACAAAGCTGCTGTAAATAAGGCTCACATGCTGCGTTATAGATAGTTGTGGTACCTTCTGCTAAAACTGCGGCCATAACTATGTTAGCTGTACCTGTTACAGAAGCCTCATCTAATAGCATGTAAGTTCCTTTTAACTGGTCTGCCTCAACTCCATAAAATAAATCTTCTTTATTATATCTAAACTTAGCCCCTAAATCTATAAATCCCTGAAAGTGTGTGTCTAAACGACGACGACCAATTTTATCACCGCCAGGTTTTGGAATATAACCTTTACCAAAACGTGCTAATAATGGACCAACAATCATTATAGAACCTCTTAAACCCTTACCATCTTCTTTAAATTGAGCAGACTCTAAATATCCTAAATTAACATCATCAGCCTTAAACGTGTAAGACCCTTTACCTGTTTTATTTATTTTTACGCCTAGCTTTTTTAATAAAGCAATGAGCTTATTAACATCAATAATATCTGGAATGTTATCTATTTGAATTTCTTCGGCAGTTAAAAGTACTGCACATAAGATTTGTAAAGCTTCATTTTTGGCACCTTGTGGTTGAATTTTCCCTTTAAGTTGGTGGCCACCTTCAATTTTAAATGTACTCATCCGTTTTTAGTAACGTTTTCTGTTATTAGAATATTTCTTTTTATTAGAATTGTTATTCTTTTTGTTAGAGTTATTTTTAGAACCATATTTAGATTTGGTACGCATTAAACTAGAGGAGTCTGTTAAATCTTCTTCACTATCTTTTAAGTTTAATTTTCCGTCAGAAAGTTCAAGTAAATGATTGTATATAACATCATCTTCTACCGTATCCTTATTCCAATTAAGGAAACACTTTTTCATGTGATTAGCTATAGTATACGTTAAAGCTTCCTTTAATTCGCCTTCTTCCCAACTCACCGCAACATCAATCATAGTTTTTATATTATTACCATAAAAACGATATTTAGGGTGATTCTGCGGATATTTTAAAGGCTCTGGTCGCGCTTGTATTTCTTCTTTTGATGGTTCTCCATATGGTGAATCTACATCAATATCAAAATCTGCCATTATAAATAACTGGTCCCATAATTTGTGTTTAAAATCTGGCACATCTCTTAAGTGTGGTTGCAGATTTCCCATTACAGAAATAATAGCATTAGCTAATTTATTACGCTCTTCTTTTGTTTCGCGAGACTTAGCATGATTAATCATCTTTTGAAGATGACGTCCATATTCTGGAATTATTAAATGCTCGCGCTCTGTGTTGTATTCTAAATTGTCAATCAAAATTGTAATATGTGTAGTATAATGTTGTAAAACCCGAAGTCTCTAGGTTTTGTTGCAAAGTACAAAAAAATAAGAAGTCTAATATAAAATTATAAAGAAATTACGCCTTCAACATTTTCTGCCACCTCTTTATATTTAGCTATAACTGCTTCTGGGTTTTTCATTCTAACGTTAATAGAAACACTAGTGTATTTCCCATTTTTAGATTCAGTAGTAGAAATTACAGCGCCTAAATTATCAAAAAGTGCTTCAATGTGGTTAACTCCAGACCCTTTTGTAATTACAATAAATTTATACAAATACTCTGATGGCCAAAGCGTTGTGTCGTATAATTGCGACTTTAATTTCTCGTAAAATTCATCTGTTTTTTTAGAACTATTCATAGTTTATATTTTCAACTGCAAAGATACATTTAAAACTTAAAAAAGAGAAAATTCAAATTAACTGAACCTGGTATTTAATGGTGTTTTTCAAAATATAGTTAGGATTTTTATATTTTCTATTTAATGCCTTATTTTTACCCTCATTATTTTCTTAAAATTTATAGACAATTTGAATCCGAAAAAAGTCGTCATTGCAGGTGGACCTGGAACAGGAAAAACCACTATAATTAACGAACTAAAAAAAAGAAATTTTATTTGTTATGATGAAATCTCTAGACAAATTACATTACAAGCTAGAGAGGAAGGTATTGAACAAATGTTTCTAACTGACCCATTGTTATTTAGTCAGAAACTCTTAGATGGGAGAATACAGCAATATAAAGATGCTACTATTGAAACAAATGAGGTTGTTTTTTTAGATCGAGGAATTCCTGATGTTATTGCGTATATGGATTTTATAGGAGACACGTATCCCAATCATTTTGTAGAAGCTTGTGACAACCATAAATACGATATCATTTTTGTTTTAGCACCTTGGCAAGAAATTTTTACTAGTGACAATGAACGTTATGAGAATTTTGAAGAAGCTATAAAAATACACAACCATTTATTAGAAACCTATAAGCGTTTTGGCTATAAATTAATTGACGTGCCTTTTGGAAGTGTAGAAACTAGAGCCAACTTTATCTTAGAGTTCTTAAATTTGCAGTAATGCATCCTATAGAAGTTTTAGAGCAATACTGGAATTATACGTCCTTTAGACCGCTTCAAGAAGAGATTATTACTTCGGTTTTAAACCAAGAGGATACTTTTGCTTTGTTACCAACTGGAGGCGGAAAATCAGTTTGTTTTCAAATTCCTGCTTTAATAAAAGATGGCATCTGTATTGTTGTTTCGCCGCTGATTGCTTTAATGAAAGACCAGGTCACCACTTTAAAAGAAAAAGGTATTAAGGCTATTGCGCTGACTTCTGGCATGTCTTATAAAGATTTAGACACGCAATTAGACAATTGTATTTATGGAAATTATAAATTTCTTTACCTCTCACCAGAACGCTTACAACAAACTTTAGTACAAGATCGCATTCAGCAAATGAAAGTAAACCTCATTGCGATTGATGAAGCACATTGTATAAGTCAATGGGGAAATGATTTTAGACCTGCTTATAAAAACATTGCTATACTAAGACAAATGCATCCACATGTTAATTGCATTGCATTAACAGCCACAGCAAAACATAATGTAGTAGATGATATTGTAGAAAACCTAGATTTTATAAATCCTAATATTTTCAAAGCCTCTTTTGCAAGACCTAATATTGCATATGATGTTATCCATACAGACGATAAATTATTTCAGTTAGAATCTATATTAAAAAAGCATACTGGTTCTTCTATTATATATGTAAGAAATAGACGCGCCACTCAAGACATTCATAATTTTTTAACAGCTAAAGGTTTTACCTCTACTTTTTATCATGGCGGTATTACTAATAAAGAAAAACAACAACGGTTGTACCAATGGACTAATGGACAACTAGATATTATGGTGGCCACCACAGCCTTTGGAATGGGAATTGATAAGGCTAATGTAAAAACCGTTATTCATATTAATTTACCAGAAAGTTTAGAAAGTTATTACCAAGAAGCAGGACGCGCAGGACGAGATGGTAAATTAGCACACGCAATTATTTTAAAACAACATATTGATGAGAATCATTTACGTAGTCAGTTTTTAAATAATTTACCGTCCGTAGCCTTTGTAAAAACGGTATATAACAAACTGTGTAATTATTTTCAGATCTCTTACGGTGAGGGAGAAAACACCTTACATCAATTCGATTTTAAATCCTTTTGCAATCAGTATAAATTAAGTGCTAGCATTACCTACAATGCTTTGTTACTTTTAGACCGAAATGCCATAATTACACTGATACAACATTTTAACTTCAGAACAAAAATACAGTTTATAACTACTAATACCGTTTTGTTTCAGTACCTAGAAACTAATAAAGATTTAAATATTTTAGTAAAAGTATTATTACGAACCTATGGTGGTATTTTTGATTATGAAACCAAAGTGAATCTTAGTTTGGTTATTAAAAAATCTAATTTATCAGAAAAGCAAGTTATTGCTCAATTGCAACGTTTAGAAAAAGACGATGTAATTAGTTTACAAATGGCAAACACAGATTCTGAAATTACATTTTTAAAACCACGTGAAGATGCTATTACCATTAACCCAATCGCAAAAACAATAGAACAACAACATACATTAAAACATCAGCAAATTGAATCCGTATTAAATTACATTAAAAATGATACCGTTTGCAGAAGTCAACAACTTCTGCGCTATTTTGGTGAGACGTTAAAACAACCATGTGGCATTTGTTCGGTTTGTGTGGCAAAAGCTTCAAGCGTAGATACGGCTTCAAATGATGCTATTGCACTTCAAATTATAACATCTATTACAGCAGAAGCTTTATCTTCGCGACAATTATTACTTCAAATACAATGTTCTGAAAAGGTACTTTTAAAAACACTTTCAGAATTAATAGAACTTAAAAAAATAAAATTAACACCTACAAATACCTATACACTTATATGACCGAAAAACGCAATTTACGAATTGTTTTTATGGGTACACCAGATTTTGCTGTTGCTACTTTAAAAGCACTTATTAACCATAATTATAATGTTGTTGGTGTTATTACTGCACCAGACAGGCCTGCTGGTAGAGGGCAAAAACTAAGAGCTTCTGCAGTTAAAACCTTTGCTTTAGAACAAGGTTTACCTATTATGCAACCTACAAACTTAAAAGCCGAATCGTTTTTAGAAGAACTAAAGAACGTAAACGCTAATTTACAAATCATTGTTGCCTTTAGAATGTTACCAAAAGTGGTTTGGCAAATGCCAGAGTTTGGGACGTTTAATTTACACGCGTCTTTACTACCACAATATAGAGGTGCTGCACCAATACATTGGGCTATAATAAATGGTGAAACTAAAACTGGTGTTACTACTTTTTTTATAGACGAAAAAATAGATACAGGTGCTATTATTAAAAGTGAAGAAACCGTAATAGGAAACGCTACAACCGTTGGCGAATTGCATGATGAATTAATGCATATTGGTAGCACACTAGTCATTAAAACTGTTGAGCAAATTGAAAACAATACGGTTAAAACTAAAGTTCAGTCACAAACCGAGGATTTAAAAACAGCTTACAAACTTAATAGAGATAACTGCAAAATAGATTGGACATTAAATATTGATACCATATATAATAAGATACGCGGTTTAAATCCATTTCCAACAGCATGGTGTTTGTTAGAAAATGATGAAAAAAAGCCACTATCTGTAAAAATTTATGGGGTAGAAAAAATTGACGAATCACATAATTTTGAAGCTGGAAAATTAATAGTAACTAAAGACGAGTTAAAGGTCGCTTGCCAAGGTGGTTATATAAAAATCTTAGAAATTCAGTTGCCAGGCAAACGAAAAATGGAGGTAAAATCGCTTTTAAATGGTTTTAAATTTTCTGAAGGAGCCAAACTGCTGTAAACCCTTATTATCATTGGTATTACAAAATATTCGATAAAATTCATTAGGTTTATTAACAAATGCCTCAAGTTATTAACAAAAATCCGAGTTTCCCTTGCTATTCCTTGTATAGCTTAATATTCCTAATAATTTTGTGTACCGGTTTTAACAACACTATGACTAAAATCGAATTTTTAACAATTTAAAATTAATATTTATGAACAAAACAGATTTGATCAACGGAATGGCAGAGAATGCTGGAATTACAAAAGCAGCAGCAAAAAAAGCATTAGACTCTTTATTAGTTGATATCGAAGGATCTTTACAAAAAGGTAACAGAGTATCTTTAGTAGGTTTTGGATCTTGGTCAGTTTCTAAAAGAGCTGCAAGAGAAGGAAGAAACCCACAAACAGGTAAAACTATCAAAATTAAAGCTAAAAATGTAGTGAAATTTAAGGCAGGTTCTGACTTAAGTAGCGCTGTAAACTAAAACATTTTTTGTTTAAAAATACAGAGCCTGCTCAATGAGCAGGCTTTTTTTGTTCTAATTTTATGGTTATAAGTTGTTTATTTAACAAAAATAAACTAGCTTTAATAGCAGAATTTTAAATAAAACCAATTAAAAGTATAAAATGAACAAGCCCGAAAAAGGTAATTTACTAATTGCTGAACCATCTATTATCGGAGACATTTCATTTAATCGTGCTGTCATCCTACTAGCTGACCATAATGCCTTTGGTTCTGTTGGTTTTATTTTAAATAAACCATTAGAGTACAATCTTAAAGATATAATTGAAGGTACGGAATCCGAGTTTAAAGTTTATAATGGTGGACCAGTAGAGCAAGACAACCTCTATTTTATTCATAAGTCACCAGATCTTATACCCAACAGCGTAGAAATATCTCATGGCATTTTTTGGGGTGGTGATTTTTCTGTTGTTATTAACCTTATTAATGAAGGTGCTATTTCTTCATCAGATATTAGATTCTTTTTGGGCTATTCTGGTTGGGATGAGCAACAATTAGATAACGAACTTAAATCTAATGCTTGGCTCATTTCAGAAAACATCTACAACAACGAAATTATCTCTAAACCTTGTAATTCTTTTTGGCGTGATAAAATGTTAGAGTTAGGTGGTGACTACAGTATTTGGTCTAATGCACCAGAAAACCCAAGTTATAATTAGTTTAAACAAATAAAAACTCAACTAATTACAAGTTAAATTATAATAATCTCAGTTTTGCATTAAGTTTTTTAACAAGGCTTTGCGCAAAATCATTCCCAAATTGTTTTTTACGATATTTTGTTATTGAAACAATACCTTTAATAACATTGGTAATAAATAACTCATCTGCTTTTTGCAATTCAAATGGACTTATAGACGCTTCTTCAATAGTAATATTAACATCTTTAGATAAGATTTCTAAAATTTGCTTTCTCATAACGCCCTTTAGGCAGCCATCTTCTAATGGAGGTGTTTTTATGTTGCCATCTTTGACTAAAAATAGATTTCCATTTAGAGCTTCTATAACACTTTTATTGGTATTTAATATTAAACAATTCTCAAAATCATTTTCCTTGGCATAAATACTTCCTATAACTTGTATGGCTTTATTGTTAGACTTTAAACCAGATAATAAGCCTGGTGCTACAAAATAATCTTTGTATAAATCTACAATATATTTAGCATCAGTATTTATAGTATAGAACGGATTATCATGTGGTTCTACACTAATATTGTACTGTACAATGGCATCTTTAGAAGGTGCGTATTTTCCTCCTACTCCTCTATCTACATTAAGTCTTACACGTGCAGCCGCTTGTAATAAATTATTAGCTTCTAACGTTTTTAAAATCTGCGCTTCTAAAAATTCCATAGTAAAATTCATAGGAATATCCATTCTTAAAATACGCATAGAAGACATTAGCCTAAAATAATGATCTTCCCAGAAGAAAATCTTACCATTTACAACTTTTAGAGTTTCAAATAAAGCATCTCCATAGTTGTAACCTCTATTATTTACTGTAAGTTTAGAGTTTGCTTCAGTTAGTAATGAACCGTTTAAATTAACCATAAAAAAATCTCGATTTAGTTTAAAAATTAAATCGAGACAAAGATATATTAGAATAACTATTTACAAGCTATCTAGACCCTAAAACTTGTTTGAGACTTGAAACTTGATTAGTCCAAAGCATTTTTCCTTCATCAATTTCATCATCTTCTGCAAAATCTATAATCATTAAAGAAACATCTTTTGTTATTTCGTCTACTTGAATACGCATTTCAAAATAACAAGATAGGCCATCTTCTTCATCATTTAGCCATCTAAACTTAACACGTTCTCCACTTTTTTTACTTAATAATTTTGCTTCTTCTTCTGACCCATCCCAAATAAATGTAAACATTTCTCCACGCGAATTAACGTTATCTGCAAACCATTCTGACAAGCCAGACGGTGTTGATATATAAGTGTATAGCAACGCAGGTGATGCTTGGATCACAAACTCCATTTCATATTTTTCTTTATCGTCCATAAATACTATAATTATGTGCTCAATATATACAATTTATGGCTTAGAATTGAAGATTAAATTAAAATTATTTTTTTTTAGATTTTATTGTTTGTCAGAGTAGATTTTGTTTTTATATTTGCAGCCGCATTTACCTATTGGTAATTAATAATGGCGAGGTAGCTCAGTTGGTTAGAGCGTCGGATTCATAACCCGGAGGTCACGAGTTCAAATCTCGTTCTCGCTACAACAGTAAAAGTCTAGTACAAACGTACTGGACTTTTTTATATGTATTGCTAAAACTTGCTTTATAGCAAAATGTACAAAAAAAAGACGGCAACAATACCCTAGTATTGTAGGCTTTTACTATTATATAGCTTCCCTAAAAAAGATTATGTAAATCTCTACCGCGCTACAACAGTAAAAGTTTAACTAGAAAGTAAGCGTATAAAATTAAATTTCTACCCTGTCATCCCTTCTAAAAACACTTGTACAAACTCTTTCATTTTTAAAATGATGCGTTCGCCTATTGCTCTTGCTTTTAAAATGCTTGGTCTGTTATCTAAACATTTAAAAACCTCATCGCGTATAGGTTCTTGTCCGCTATATACGTAGCTTTCTATTAAAGCATTAAATTGTTGTTGGTCTAAACCTTCGTCTTCGCATAGTTTTGATAATGCCATGACTTTTTCTTGTTGCCAGAACTTTTCAAATTCGTCGGGTATATCATCAGGATTTTCAATATGTGGTAAGTTTTCTTTTATAAACTTCTCTATAAGCTCTCGCTTACTTCGTAACTCTACTTCACCTCCTAACAAGTCAATAATAGCTTTTTTCTGTGCTTTAGCTTCCGATGGTTTTAACGCTTTTAATTTAGCTAATAGCTGTAAAATATAAGCGACATTAATTTCGTCGCGATGAATTAGCTCCAACTCAAAATCAATATCATCAAGAATTGATGTTTTTTGTTTTTGCCTATCGGTTTTTACTTTATCATGTAAATCCAAGTATTTACCCTTAAAATCCTCAAAAGTTTGTTCGTCAATACCCAAATCATCCCAATCGAAATCCACATAAGATTCTAACACGTTTTTAGCTCGTAATAAGCGCCTAAATGCTGTAACAAATTCTAGTTCTTGGTTTTCATCACGCAAATCGTCAACACTTTGGTAGGTTGGTGTAATTTGAAGTAGGTTTTTTAAGGCTTCATCAAATTTTGAAGCAATAGACTCATAAGGTGGTAAAATGATTTCTTCTTTGGCTTCTTTATTAGAAAACAACGTGATGGCTTCATCTGTAGCGCCTTTTAAATTCCTGAAGCAAATAATATTTCCTTGTGATTTTTGTTCACCTAAAATTCGGTTGGTTCTAGAAAAAGCCTGTATTAATCCATGATACTTTAGATTTTTATCGACATAAAGCGTATTGACCTTTTTTGCATCAAAACCCGTTAACATCATATTCACCACAATAACAATATCTAATCGATCTTTATCTTTAAATGATGTTTTCTCTCGTTCTTTTAAACGCTTACTAATATTTTCAAAATACTTTTGAAACTGCTTACTGTCTTTGGTAGAAAAGCCAGTATTATACATTTTATTATAATCGGCAATGTATTCGTCTAACTTTTCTCTAGTATGCTTACCATAAACTGCTGTAGGTTCTGCTGCTGCATCATAGTCATCTTCTGTATCTGGTAAATAATCTTGTGCTGTTTTACTGTCTTCATTAGCACCATAAGAAAATATGGTTGCTATGCGTAAATTGTGTTCTCCTGTTTCTTTTTTACGCTTAAAAATATCGTAATATTTTATTAAAACATCAATACTACTTACTGCAAATAATGCTGAATAGGCTTTATTAAAGGTTTTAGAACTATGATAGTTAATAATGTAATCGGCTATCTTTTCTAAACGTTTTTCATCTTGAAACACTTCTGCTTTATCAATATCTTCTACTTCAATATCTACAAAGGTGTTGCTTTTTTGTTTGTATTTACCAATGTATTCTATACCAAACTTAAGTACGTTACCATCTTTAATAGCATCTGTTATCACGTATTTGTGCAAACATTTGCCAAATAAATCTTTGGTGGTGCGTTTACCTAAATCGTTTTTTGATGCATTATCGGCAAAAATTGGTGTTCCTGTAAACCCAAATAACTGACTGTTTGTAAAATAGTTGGTAATTAGTTCGTGCGTTTTACCAAATTGACTGCGATGACACTCATCAAAAATGATAACAATACGCTGGTTTTTTAATACAGATAATTGGTTTTCATAATGCGTTTTTGATATGGCGTTGTTTAACTTTTGTATGGTGGTTAATACCAATTTAGATTCGTCTGTAAGTTGTTTTACTAGACTACTGGTATTATTAGTAACATCTACACTATCTTTTTTAAAGCTGTTAAACTCTTTCATAGTCTGGTAGTCTAGATCTTTACGATCTACCACAAACAACACTTTATCTACCTGTGGTAAATCCATTAAAATCTGACTCGCTTTAAAAGAGGTTAAGGTTTTACCAGAACCTGTGGTGTGCCATACATAACCGTTATCATTACTCGTTTTTACTCGCTCAACTAGACGTTCTACGGCGAAGAATTGATACGGACGCAACACCATAAGTATTTTATGGGTTTCGTTACGTACTATGTACTTGGCAATCATTTTACCCAAATGATCGGGATTTAAAAACGAAGCCGCAAAATCTGTAAGCTCTGTAATGTTTTTGTTGTTTACATCGCTCCAAAAGAAGGTTTGTTTTACCGATTGCAACTCGTTATTGGCTAAATATTTAGTATTAACACCATTACTAATTACAAACAATTGCACGTATTGAAACAACCCATTATTACTCCAAAACGTGTGTTTTTGATAGCGGTTTATTTGATTAAACGCTTCTTTAATTTCTAAACCACGACGTTTTAACTCTATTTGTACCAGAGGTAAACCGTTTACTAAAAGCGTTACATCGTAACGGTTTTTATAAACACCTTCTTGGGTAATTTGGTTAGTGACTTGAAATAGATTTTTAGACCAATCTTCGCTATTAAAAAACTGAATATAAGTAGGCTCACCAGCATCGTTAGTAAACTGAAACCTGCCACGTAAGGTTTTGGCTTTGTCAAACACATTACCTTTTGCTAAGTGGTTTAAAATGGTTTCAAACTCTTTGGTAGAAAACGTTGTGTTATTAAATACTTCTAATTGTGTTTTTAAATTACCAACCAAAGCATTGCCATCGTGTATGGTAATGTTTTGGTAGCCTAAACCAACTAATTGTTTAATGAGGTTGTTTTCTAATTGTGCTTCAGATTGTTTACTCATAATTCATTACATAAATCTAACCACTCAGGATTTATACTTTCTATTAATGCTATTTTTTTTGCTCTACTTCCTGCTTTTAATTGCTTTTCTCTACCTATGGCGTCGCCTATTATTTGGTGCGCTTCGTAATACACTAATTTACCCAAATTATATCGTGCCGTAAAGGCTTTAGGATACTTTTTACACTTATGTTCCTTAACACGTCGCTCTAGGTTGGAAGTGACACCTACATACAGCGTTGTGTTATTTTTATTGGTCATTATGTAAACGTATCCTGGTTTCATAGCGTCATTTTTTTACGTCATTGCGAGGCACGAAGCAATCTGTTTACTGTTAGTACTCCGCAAAATGAGAGTGCTTCTCTACGTTCGCAATGACGGTTATTGTAACACGCTTTTTTTTGCAACTCCATGGTCATTACTCAAAAAATAGGTCTTTATAAAATTGTTGTATTTCTTTTACCTCATTTTCTTTTAAGGCAGAAAATTCTTTTTTCAAAGCGCGTTGTGATAGTATACCATTATTTTGCTCTAAAAAACGAACTAATAATGCTACCAAGTTGTCTGGCATCTCATATTTATTATCTATAAAATGTTTAAACTCATCATATTTTAATAAATAATTCACCTCTTGTGGTATTACACGATTTAAGGTATCTGCCACACAATCATATAAAAACTCAGCTTGTTTTGTGGCATCGAAATAACGGTAAAAATCTATGGTATCATTTAAGACTTCTACATTATGCCCTTCTGTTTCTTTCCATTCTATAAAGTCCAGCAATGGATGCGAATAACTTTCAAGCGTCAATCTATAATCATCAATATGGTCTAGAATGGATGCTGATACGGGAAAAATAACTCCTTGTTGTGAAAATGCTTTTTTAGATAACACATGATGTATTAGGTATCTATGTAAACGTCCGTTACCATCTTCAAAAGGGTGTATAAATACAAAACCAAATGCTATGGTTGCTGCTGCTAAAACCGCATCATAGGTTTCGTCTTGCAATAATTTGTTGGCATTTACTAAACCCTGTAATAAAGTCTCTAAATCTTCATGCTTTGCAGATATATGTTCTGGAATGGGTTCTCCTGTATGTCTATCGTGTTCTCCTACAAAACCGCCTTCTTGTCGCAACCCTAGTTTTAAAAACCTAGCACTTTCAATAACAATTTGCTGTAAACGTTCTAGCTCTTCTATACTTAAGGGCTTGTTACCAGCTTGCCCGATAGCTTTTCCCCAACGCATGGCTCTATTAGTTGTTGGATGTTCTTGTTCTATAGTAAATGATGCCTTTGAATCTTTTAACACTAAAAATGAAGCCGCGCGTTGCAATACATCGGCATGTGTAGTATTTAAATAGGTGTTTTTTTGTTCGGAAAGGTTAGCCTTTATATAACTATCTAATTTGTCTGTTTTAAACACCAACGGACAAAATTCATTAGTTCCTGGAAGATTATTTGTAATTCTATGACGGGAAGATTTTGTACCTGTAATGGCGTATTGTAATTTTTTGTCTAATAAGGGTACATAATTACCAGTTGATAAATCTGGGATATCAAGTTGTTCCTCTAGTAACCACTCATATAAAAACCAAAGTTTCCTGCTATACTGACCAAGTGTCTCGGATGCAATTATTTCAGTTATTAGTGCTTTATCAATGGCAACAAATAGCTTTTTTAATACTAATAAATCTACACCTTCATATTTTAAAGCAAATACCAGTTGTTTGTATAAATTGTTTTCTGGTTCATGTCTAGGTGTAAATACCTGCCAGTGTGTTGTGGTATAACGACGTTTTTTAGTACTTATGAGAGATAATGTTTTAGGCAATGGCACTGGTAGGTGATGCGCTTCAATGATGGCGCCATAGCCTACTAATGTACCTGTTTCTGGTGCTTGCCTGCCGTGAAAAACACTTATTTCAAGTGAATAATGCTTATTATTCATAGTTTATGGTGAAAAACATTTATTCTCAAATATAGGTGAAAAACACTTACAGCTGGTAAAAAACATTTATTTTTTTAATATTTTGGTGAAAAACGTTTATTATTTACACAAACATTTGCTGCAACAGGCCTTTTTTAAACTGTTGTGTGGCTTCTATTTGCTGGGTAACGGTTTCTATTTTACTATCTATAGCGCTTAAATAATTGGCTATTTTTTGTTGTTCTTCCATACACGGCAATTGAACATGGCAATTTCCAATTTCTCCCAAATTTATTTTCTTTGGAAAAGCTACATGAATTGTCCGTTTCCACAATTCCCGTTGGAAACTATCTGATGAAATATGCTGGTTTAAATAACTAGGATTTAAACTTTTATTTTGCTTCAACAATGCTAAACTCACATAAAAAGATGCTTTTACATCCCAATCAATTAATCTTGAGGTACCAATATCACCAATGCGAGTCATTAATATATCACCTTTTTCAAGCATGACTCGTTTATTTTCTTTTTCAAAAACCTCATCAGATATGAATTTTGTATTAATAAATTGATTTGATGTTACATGTTCAACACTATAGAAAGGGATACCTTCACTTACATAATTTGGTGTCTGATGTGTACCATCATAATACTTCAATACCTCACCCAACTTCTTCTCTTCCCAATCTGGGTAATCACTACCATCATCTTTTTTAAAGCGTAGTTGTTGACTAAACAGTTGTTGCATAACGCCTTTTTTGTACTGCGCCAGCAGCTCCTTTTTTTGGTTGAGTTGCTGTAGTTTGCTATCTACTGCGGTTAAAAATTGGGCTATTTTTTGTTGTTCTGGTAGGGATGGGAAATACTCCTTCATTTTAGCAATCATTTCCATTCTAACAGAATCGACAGAGTTTTTTGCACTTAACCTATATACTCTTCGATAAAATTTTTCGGCAAACAAGTGATATGCAAACTTTCCAGAAAAATTATTGTGAAAAGTATGAAGAGCATATACTCTTTGATGATAATCAAACTTTCCGTTTATATAATGAAAATTTTTACCTACACCTACACCATCACCGGACGTTAAAATTGCTTCACCATCAAAAGAAAAAGTATCAATTCGCTCAACAGTATTTGACCTCACAAAGAATGGGTATTCGCCTTCATCTTTTCTATCTTGAGTATCTCTTCCTCCTGTTTTAATTATGCATATTTCATCAAATTCTTTCTCTTTCCACTCATCATCAAATTCCTTAAAACGTAGTTTTGGTACGCGCCTTTTTGTTGTAGTTATATGTTTGTTATTTACTGCTGCCATTTATAGGTTTGTTTGGTTTGCGTGAGGGATAGCAATGGATATCCTTTTTGTGAGGTACGAGCAAAAAGATTGTAATGTATAGCCCGACCCTTGGGGCACGCCC
This sequence comes from Winogradskyella endarachnes, assembly GCF_009741275.1. Taxonomy (GTDB): domain Bacteria; phylum Bacteroidota; class Bacteroidia; order Flavobacteriales; family Flavobacteriaceae; genus Winogradskyella; species Winogradskyella endarachnes. Next base: position 680,634 of record NZ_WOWS01000002.1, on the reverse strand, counting down.
AAAAAGGTTAGCATCTCGATACAATTTGCTCGTACCTCACAAATCACTCGATGTGACGGTTTTGAGATACTATTTGCTCGTGCTTCACAAATTGCTTGATGTGACGGTTTGTAATAACTTCTTGCTTTATGTTTTGTTGTTTTGTTCATGTGGTTATTGTGGGTGCATCTCGATACTATTTGCTCGTACCTCGCAAATCACTCGATGTGACGGTTTAAAGATACTATTTGCTCGTGCTTCACAAATTACTTGATGTGACGGTTTGTAATGACTTCTTGTTTTATGTTTTGTTGTTTTGTTCATGTGGTTATTGTGGGTGCATCTCGATACTATTTGCTCGTGCCTCACAAATCACTCGATGTGACGATTTTGAGATACTATTTGCTCGTGCTTCACAAATTACTTGATGTGACGGTTTGTAATGACTTCTTGTTTTATGTTTTGTTGTTTTGTTCATGTGGTTATTGTGGGTGCATCTCGATACTATTTGCTCGTGCCTCGCAAATCACTCGATGTGACGGTTTTGAGATACTGTTTGCTTGTGCTTCTCAAATTACTTGATGTGACGTTTAAACTATACTTTTCGTAATGACTAAAACGGTGTGTTTATTCCTAATTGTTTACAAAAGCCTGTTATTACTTCGTCTGTGCTTTCCATCTCTTTTTCTAGCTGTTGTAATTGCTGTGATACGGCTTGTAGGTTTACAGGTGCTTCTTCTTCAAAGGTGTCTACATAGCGTGGTATGTTTAGGTTGTAATCGTTTTCTTTTACTTCGGTTAAACTGGCTACGTAGCTGTATTTGTCTATGTTTGCCGGATGGTTGGTGTTATCGGTATTGTTTGCACTTCGACTGCGCTCAGTGTGACTATTATTGTTAAGAGTATTGTTTGCACTTCGACTGCGCTCAGTGTGACAATAAGTTCTATATGTTGAAACTATTTTATCTATATGTTCTGGCAGCAGTACGTTTTGGGTTTTTACTTTTTCAAAATGGTTACTGGCATCTATAAATAGGATGCTTCGACTGCGCTCAGCATGACATATCGAGCGGTCTTTTTTAAGTACTAAAATACAAGTTGGTATACTGGTACCGTAAAAAATATTTGCTGGCAGACCTATTACGGCATCTAGCTGGTTGGTGTCTGCAATAAGGTATTTACGTATGTGACCTTCGGCAGCACCACGAAACAAAACGCCGTGTGGTAATACGCAAGCCATAGTTCCGTTAGTGTCTAACTGGTAAATCATGTGCTGTACAAACGCAAAATCGGCTTTACTTTTGGGTGCCATTTTTCCGTATGGTGAAAAACGCTCGTCGCTTATTATAGCATCTGGATTCCATTTTGCAGAAAACGGCGGATTTGCCACTATGGCTTCAAACTTAAGCTCGCTGTGTACTGGCGATGGGTTGACTAGCGTATCTTCATTATAAATATCGAAACGTTTGTAATGCACATCGTGCATAATCATGTTCATACGTGCTAGGTTGTACGTGGTTGGGTTGCTTTCTTGCCCGTAAAAAGCGCCAACTTCGTTTACTTCTTTTGCCACACGTAGTAGTAAGGAACCCGAACCACAGGTTGGGTCGTACACGCTTTTAAGTCGGTTTTTGTCTGTTGTGACTAACTGCGCTAGTATTTTAGATACTTGCTGTGGTGTATAAAACTCGCCTGCTTTTTTACCTGCGCCACTGGCAAATTGCCCAATAAGATACTCGTAGGCATCACCTAGAATGTCGCTTTCGGCATTATCTACATCAAAGTTAATGGTTTCTAAACGGTTTAGTATTTTTACTATAAGTTCGTTTTTGGCTTCTTCAGTCTTACCTAGTTTGCTACTCGTTAGGTCTAAATCTTCAAAGAGGTTACCAAAATCGTCTTCGCTCTCGCTACCCATTGTGCTTTGCTCTATGCTAGTGAGTACTTTTTGTAAATCTTCGAGTACAAACTTGTTAACTCCACCAGAATTACCACGTTTTGCCAACTCGCTAAACAGTTCGGTTGGCTTTAAGAAATAGCCTAAAGCGTCTAACGCATCGGTACGCAAGGCATCTATAAGTGCTTCTTCTTGCTCATGACCCATTACTTCATCATAAGTTAAGCCATCTGGCGCTAGTGCTTTGTTAGCGTGTAGCGTCATTTTACGGCTTAGGTATTTGTAAAATATAAAGCCTAGTATGTAGTCTCTAAAATCGTCGGCATCCATATTACCACGAAGGTCGTTGGCGATGTTCCAGAGGGTTTGATGTAGTTGTTGTTGGTTTTCGGACATTTAAATAAAATAGTGTGTGTTTGTACCTTCAAAAAAAACTGAAGGTATATTAATTATAATTAGGAAATTAATTAAGGGAGTTTAAAGGTAAGAAAAGCCCTTGTTTGTGCAAGTGTTTAATAGTACATTTTTTCTGATTTTTACCTAAAAAAATATAGCAACTGTAATAAAATTACTTAATTAATTGCAATACTACTAGAGGTCCCTATTCTAAAACAACGCTCACTACCTAAATAAAGTGGGTTGCCGTGTTTTTCGGACCAAAAACCATCTAGCACATCTTTAGTAATGCATTTGTAAACGACAACGCCTTTAAAAGTTTCGGTATTGTAACCTTTATAATTAAAATTAATGACTAGGATATTATCTTTAAAAAAACCGGTTCCAAATTGTTCTTGAGTAGAATTGATTACCCAGTGCGCAACTATTCTGTTGTTAGAATCTAAGGTTAAATTTAACGTGCCTTGGTAGGCAATGCCATCTTCATTTTGGTTACTACCGATAACATTAAATTGTCCTACTAGTTCTGATAATTCCATTAGTGTAAAAATTTACACAAAACTAGCGGTTATTAATTGAAGAATTAATAATGGTGAGAAAATAAAAACGTAATTTACATGCTAACTTAAAACACAGATGTGTTTAAATAAACATAAACAAATCATCATCTCCAGAATACGATTTAGTTGCTAAAGTTTTAGTCGTTGTTTTAGTTGAAGTTACAGCCTTTTTAGATGATCTAAATTTAAATCCTTGTAACTTATCTTTAAGTTCTTTTATAGTTTTCATAGCCCTCGTTTTTAATGTTACTAAAGATACGTTGAAGAAATCTATTTTGGACGTCCAAATACCCTAAAAACCTATTAAAAATCAATTAGTTAGCATTTTCTTAACATTATAGTCGCAATCTTGTAAACTTTGCAGATAAACTGCTTGTTTTATTCGATTAAAACCAACATTTCTTATCATAAACATTAAAACATGTCTTTATAAAAAACCAAAACCCTCATTAACTTGTAACTTGGGCTTTGATCGCTATTAAGGGTAAGGGTAAATTGGGGGTAACTATTATTATTCTCTTACAATTTTTTTAAAATTTACTTTGTTATTACTGTCTTGTACGCGCATTAGATAAATACCAGATGAAAAACTAGAAATGTCAATTGTTGATGCACCAATAAATTCTTTTATCATTTTACCTGTTAAACTATAAAGTGTTATCCGGTTTATATTCGCATTTTTCACATCAATATTTACAATATTTGAGGAAGGGTTTGGAAAAACTGAAAGCATTTGTTGATCAGATGCAATTTGAGGTAAACCTAAAGCATTTATATCTAACGTGAATTCCATTAATCCTAAATCCGCAGTACCAACATACGCAATAACGGAATCTGCATTAAAATAATAAGATGATGATGATGCACTTACATTTAATAATAAATCATTACTTATAGTTTCCCAATTATCTCCACCATCTGTAGAGTAATACATATGAAATAATGAAACTTCACTACTGTAAGTAGAAGCCAATATAACGCCTTGGCTTTCGGTAGAAAATGCAACATTATGAACTATACTGGTTGTTTTTTGATTCCATGTAGAACCAGAATCAGTAGAGATAAAAACACCAGAGGTTGTAGCTAAAGCTAAATTATTAGAGTTTAATGGGTCTTGTTGTAAATCGTAAATTAAATCGTTTGCTGTTAAGGTTTCTAGTCCTGCGCTACTATTAACCCAAGTAGTACCATCGTCATTTGTGTAATATACCTCTGTACCAATGGCAACTGTAACTTTATCTGTGTTATCTATTAAAATTCCATTAATATAATTTAAAACAGGTAGTGAAACATCTGTTGCTTGTACATTATTAATATCTGAAAAATCTACTTTTTTCAAAATAGTTTCTGAGGGATCATAACCAGCAAAAGCCGCTAAAACAGTTTCTGTATTAGTTGGGTATGTTGCCAATGCTGTAAATCTATTAGTAAATAAACTATAAAGTTGATTTTGCGTATTACCATTATCATTACTAACCGTTAAGCTACTGCCTACAAAACCAGAATTTAAAGTAAAGATACGATTAGGTGTTATCTGATCTACAAAATAAGGCGCACCTCCACCGTTAGAAAAATAATTTAAAGGAACAATGTTATATGCCGTATCTGTACTGGTTAATAAATCTCTATGAATATTACCAAATTGTACGCCATAATATAAAGACGAAACAGAGGCGTTTTTAAAAACAGCTGTCTTACCTGTACTTGCAAAATATGGATTTGGTATGCTTGCCACTGTTAATCCTCCATCGTTTGAAAATAAAGGTTTATAATTAGCACTTATTACAATTTCACTAGAGTTTTGAGGATTATAACTAGCATTTAAACCATAGTAATAACTTTCTGGGTCTTCATTTAGATATACCACATTTTGCCAAGTTACACCTGCATCTTCAGAAATTACCATTTCATTTTCCTCTAAAATAAGTATTTGTGAAGGGTTATTCTCATTAATTTTTATCGCAACAATATTATCTAAAATACCAGATGTCCACGATATAGGAACAATATTGAACGTACTTCCTCCATCTGTAGATTTATATACGTTTTCTGTTGTACTACCAAAACTAATTCCTGTACCTACATATATAGTTTGATTGTCTGTAGGATGAAAAGTAATTGGATCTAACACAACACCTGGTAATAATTCTGTAAAATTTTGTCCGGCATCATTAGATACAAAAAGGCCTCCATCTATATTTGTGCTTCCGTTTCCTCTAGTTAAAAATAATTTATTGGGATCATTAGGACTGATAGCTACTTTTTTTAAAAAAACGGTATCGTAATTATTGGTATAATAAATCATATCCCATGTAATGCCTCCATCTGAGGTGTAAAACGTTTTCCCCTCGGTATCAAAACCAACCGGATAATTGGTATCTACGAGCAAAATATCCATATTATTATCATAAAAATCATAAGAACTCACATAGGCTAAATCTAATTGATTAGGTAACGTAAATGTTTTTGTAATAGATGCCGTTGCAATATCATAGACTACGATTGCATTTTCTGTAGAGTTTCCCTTATAAACAGCAAATGTTAAAGCTGTACCGTCTGCCGACAGTTTCATTTGCTCAATAATTCCATTAGAGACCAGATTCATGGAATATAAAATGGACCAATTATTACCATTATCTTCAGAAACTAAAATATGGTTACCTAAAGTTACTGCGTATATTTTATTAGCAATATTAGAATCGTAGGTTAAATCAAAAATCCTACCATATGCACTAGAACCAGTAATCTCAATTTGAGAAAATGTTTGCTGAGAAGTAAAACAAACTATAAATAAGAAGAGCGTAATTGTTTTTTTCATAATTATTTTTTTGTGAACTTCAATATTCTTTCAAAATAATTACAAATGCCAAAAATTTAAAATAATTAATGCGACAGCATTAATAAAAAGTGTGACATAACAACTTAAATACTTGACAAATAACTATATAACTCAGAACTCTCTGTTAATCCCATTTTAAGACTGATGCGTTCTTTTCGCTTGCGAGAGGCCACTGCTGTGATATTAAAGAGTGAAGAAATTTCTTTATTTGTGAGATCCATATATAAATAACTTATATATCTGATGTCATTTGCTGTAAGTTCTGGGTGACGTTTTTTTAATTGAAATATAAAATTGTGATTGACTTCTTCAAAATGTTTTAGGAAATTTTCCCATTCACTATCACTTTTTAATAAATGGTTTAATTCTTTAACTTTTTTTGAAAGAAATGCATTTTTAGAAATTTCAACCTGACTAGATAAGGAGCTAATAATATCTTTTAATAATTCATTTCTACTTGAAATCTGAAGTGCTTTAGTAGCCAATTTTCGGTTACGTGCATCTATTTCATTCTTTAACTTTTCTTGTTCTAATTGCAATGTTACTTCTTGCGCTTGTAATTGCTGCTCTAATACTAAATTATCACTTTCTTTCTTTTGTAATTCTAATTCGATAATTTCCTTACTTCTGTGGTGTAATATCTTGCGTTGTTTATTCTTAATAAAACTATTTCTTAAAGCCCAAGAGATTAAAGCAATTATTAACGCGCATATGCCAAGTAATGTATAAAGTCTTTTACGCTCAATGGCTTGTAATACCTTATTTTGCTGTAATTCTTTTTTATAATTTGCAACTTCAAACTTTACCTTATTAGACTCATACAAACGCCCGTTTTTTATTTGATTTAACGCTTCTGTCATTGCAATTATAGAGTCTTTAGATATTAAAGCATCTTCTACTAAGCCTTGTGAACTGTATACTTTAGCCAACTGATTATAGGCCGAAATTTTAAATTCAGGGTTGTGAGCCGATGCAAGAGCACTTTTTGCGTAATTTATAGCTAATACTAATTTATTATTACGCTCAGATATATCTGAAAGCAGTATTAAAGTTTCAATTTTTTCTTCAGTTAACGCGCTATCATCTAAATGAGGTAGTATACTTTCGGCTAAAACCTTTGCGCCTGTAAAATCACCTTGTTTAAATTTATTATCTGCCATGGCTACATCTGCCAATATGGAAATTTCAGGATGCTCTGCAAGGCGTTTTTTACTATCTTTAAGATAACTAACAGCTACATCTAACTTATTTAGCTTATTAGCAACAATACCTAAATTTAAGGCATATAATCCAATTTTTAAACTCTCTTCATTGGCTACTGCTAGTTCATAAGCTTTTGTAAAATATTCTTCTGCCTTTTCTAAATCACCTTCTTTACTGTAAAGAATAGCGATATTATTTAAAACCGTCATTTCCTCATTTTCATCGAGATGCTTTATTGCAATAGTGTATGCTTCTAAATAATTATCTAATGCCTCACCATAATCTAGCATAGAATAATAATTAGCTCCTATATTATTTATTGCTAAAAATTGATGTCTATAAAGGTGGTTGTCTTCTGCTATAGCATTAACTTCAGTCAATAATTCTAATGACAGCGAATAATCCTTATTATTACGTGCAGTAATGCCTTTTAATATTAAGCTATCTAACTTCTCTGCAGTTTGTGCACCTAATAACGTACTGCTAAAAAAAATTAAAACTTTAATAAAAAACTTCATACTTAATTTAAAACCGGGATAATTAAGAGATTAATTAAAATAGCTGAGCTAGAGGTAAAAAAAAATCTCTATTTACACAAATGTTGAAATAACTTACAAATAAAACAACCAAATTCTAATTAAAATTTGAAGTAAAGTATTTTTAATTTGTCTATTTAACGTTTGCGGCTGCGATCTGTTGGACAATTTCGACAACGTGACATGTAGGTTACTGAAAACTCATAAACACCATTTGTTCTACCAATTTTTGAGATGTTGGCATCATAAGAAAGGCCAAATCTAAAATTAGTATACTCTAAACCTAGAAATCCATTTACTGAAGTTAGCAAATGACTGTTATCATCGTTCTGTGCAGGATTTGAAGCAGCAGTAAGGCCAAATAAAAACTGATTTACTTGAAATAATGACCCAATATCTAATCGGTTATACTCTCCTTGTTGCATATAATTTACCGTCATCATTATTCTATAATCATTTAAGAAAGGAAACCTATAATTACCATGCACTGAGTAAAAAATATCTAAATCTACATTTTGATCCCTTACAAATGCAATATTGGGACGATTTAAATGTTTTGCAGAAAAACCAAACCAATACGTTTGGTTATTGTAGCCTTGTTTTTCAAATACAAACCCTGATGACACATCAAAAAAAGCAACATTCTCTGTGTTACTACCAAATGGATCAACGGAATTTGGATTTATTGTTCCATTATAAATATTAATTTGGTCACCAAGTGTTAAACTATTAAAGCGTAAATCTTTTATACCAAAACCAACCTCTATTGCTGGTCTAAAAAACCATCCACCATTTAAATTAACACGATGCATGTAATTAACATTAGCCTGATAAAAATTGTAATTAGTAGCAGATTCGTTTTGCCATAACGCGTTAAACCCAAAGGCATGACCAGAACTGTATCTACTTTCGTAAGATTTATTAATAAAAAAATACTGCGTACTAACCTTTAAATTTAAATTTGGCCATTGCGTTCTACTTAAAACACCTGCACTAATTCTATCATTATCCTCAAAACCAGAAAATCCAGGATTTAAGGTTTCTTGTATATAGTTAGACTGCGTAAAAACAGGGTCTTGAGCATGTGTTATACACACAAATAAAACCGCTACTATAATTGTGAATTTTGCTTTAATTGTCATTCAGTTTTATTTGATAAATATAAATGCGCCTTGTCTTTTTACTTCATTACCATAAAATGTTTTAGCTGAAAATGTGTAATAATAATTACCATTCTCAGCCTCTTCTTCATTTACTTTTCCATCCCAACCTCTTATAGAATCTCCTGTTTCATTATATATTAAACTTCCCCAAGTATCATAAACACTAAGTTCTATACTGCTCAAACCTAAAAAGACTGGTATAAAAAAGTCATTGATTCCGTCTTCATTTGGTGTAAATGCATTGGGTACAACTAACTTATAACCTTCTTCAATAACAAGGGTTATTGTCTCAGTAAACACACAACCTAAAGGATAAGTAACTGTTTGAGTCACTATGTAACTACCTGGTGAAAAATAAGTATGTATTGGATTTTCATCAGAAGAAAAACTTCCATCTCCAAAATCCCATAAGATGCTTTCGTAATTTCCTGTTGCGGTATTTGTAAATTCAATTGGGTCTTCAATTGCAAAAAGTCCGTAATTTAAATACCCAAAAGAAGATGTTGTAAAACCTGGTTCGCCAAAAACTGCAAGTTCTACATTAAACGTATAATTTGCTGTACAACCTAAACTATCTTCAACTTCTAAAACTATTAAACCATTAGTATCTGTAGACATAAATTCATTATTCTGTCCGCTAACCGTACCATCTGACCAACTAAATTGAAATGGCGGCACACCTCCTGTTGCCATAGCTAAAAATGTTTGATCTATACTGGCAGTTTCACAATCTACATCTACTTGATCAATAACTTCAACTAGCAAGGGCTCAAATCTATTAATAGCCCAACTGTCTGAAATTTCGCAACCATTGGCATCAGTTACAGTTGCTGTATATGTGCTTGGAGGTATATTAGACAAATCTTCAGTAGTTTCACCATTATTCCATAAAACTTCAAAAGGCGGTGTACCACCTTCAATTAATAAATTGATGCCGCCACTATTAGTATCTTCGCAATCTAACGCATGTGTAATATTGGCACTCAATGATAATGGTACAATATTATAAATGGTAAAACTCTCCTGAATTTCGCAAGGTGTGCCATCTATAATAGTTACCGTATAGGTGCCAGGCGCTAAATTATTACGTTCTGTACCTGCAACTGGGTCATCATCCCAAACCAGCGTTACAGGATCAATTCCTCCCACAAAATTTAAAGTGATGCTTGCATCATTTTCTCCGGCGCAGGTCATTTGTGTAACCACAGGATTTATATCAAATACAGGTGGTTGATCTATAATTACCGGAAATTCTTTTTCACAATTTTCCCCATCAGTAATCGTTATAATATATGTTCCACCAGACAAATTTACCTGACTCATTCCTTGGCCAAAATTGCTCCATGATACTTCATATGGTGAAACACCTCCAGAGATTGAATTAATAACTATAGAGGCATCATTATCGCCATAACAGAGCATTTGTGTAACCGTTACATCTATTTCAATTTCTGTATTCTGAAGGACTTCAACCTGTAACATATCAATACAACCAGAGCTATCGGTAACCGTTAAATTGTAAATTCCTGCAATTAAATTATTAAGATCTTCATTAGTACTTACAAATCCGCTTGGACCTGTCCATGCAAACGTGTAATCTCCTCTTCCACCAACAACATCAACCAAAATTTCGCCTGTAGCATCTCCAAAACATAACACATCTGTTTTAGTATATAGAGACACGTCTAATTCATCTGGTTCTTCAATTATAAAATTTATTTCTATTGGGCTGCAACTATTAGCGTCTGTTACTGAAATAAAATAATCACCAGGTCCTAAATTTGCTAAATCTTCATCTGTAGAAAATGGGTTACCATTCAACGTCCAATTATAAGTATATGGCAATACACCTCCAGAAACATCTATAGAAATTTCTCCATCATTTGCACCATTACAAGATATAGTCTCTGGATCAAAATTGATAGCACTAAACACAAGTTCATCAGGTTCTGTAATTTCAAATGTTTCAGAAAAAGGGCAACCTCCATTATCTGTAATATTTACAATATAACTTCCAGCAGCTAAATTATAAATATCCTCATCAGTACTCGCAAAACCATCTGGTCCTGTCCAAGAAATAGTATAAGGATTACCTGAGGTAAAGGGTACACCTCCAACAATATCAATTTCTATTGAAGCCGTATCAGTTTGATAGCACAAATTATTAATAACTGTTGAGGTTATAGAGATTGAAGGATTTACCGTCACCACAATTTCAAAAGTTTCACCCACACAATTTCCAGATGTTGGTGTTACAACATAAGTTACTGTTGAAGGATTTGTAGTTGTATTTTCTAAAGTTTGAGAAATCGTTGAAACTCCAGCTAATTGTTCTGTTGCGCCATTAATTGTTCCGGCCGGACTAACAATTGGCATTGCCCAAGTATATTCTGTATTTAAGGGTATAATATCTCCAGTACTAGAAGTATCTGGTATAAACTGAAAAGCTGTACCACTACAAATTAAAGCGGTAGAATCATTTATAAATGGTGTTTCGTTAACTATTATTTCTGCGGTTTGTGATACAATTTCAGAACAGCCACCTGAATCAAAATTAATTACTACATAATAATAGCTTGTGCCAACACTACTTACATCTGGACTATAATTTGAAGCTGTTGCTCCAGAAACGGCTGTTCCTGTTGTAGTGTCATCTGTAGAATTTTGATACCATTGATACGTTGCTGCTCCTGCTCCATTTGTAAATGACACCATTAAATCTGCTGTAGTTTCTCCTAAACATAATTCATCTGATAATGGTTGTTCACTAAATTGAGCACCTGCATTAATTTCAACTTCCGCAGCAGCACTTGTTACTTCACAACCCGAAACATCTTGTGTAATTACACAGTAATAGTAAAACGTACCAACGCTATCTGAAGGTGGTGTAAAAGTCGCTGATGTAGCACCAGCTATTGGTGAACCTGAAGTTGTATTATTTATTGAATTAACATACCATTGATATGTTATTGTCCCAGTACCACCAGAAATTGCAACGGTTAAATCTTGTACTATAGAATTTTCACATAAGCTTTGAGATGCCATAGGTTCTGTTGTTACTATAGGATCATCAATTACCACAATTTCTGAAACTGCACTAGTAAGTGCGGCACAACCATTTTCGCTATAGCTCACTTCTACATAATAATAAAAGGTGCCTGTTGCATTAAAAACAGGTGGTAAAAATGTTGAATTGGTTTCTCCCGAAATTAAGGTTCCTCCAAAGTTATTATTAGTTGTATTAGAAAACCATTGAAACGTTGGATCTACAGAACCTCCAGAAACTTCTATTTCTAATGTTTCAGAAGTACCGCCTTCACATATGGTCTGTGTTGCTTGTGGTTGTGTATCTATTTGTGTTAAATCGGTAACTTCAATTTCTGCTGTATCTGAAATTATTTCACTACAACCACCTGTGGTGAACGAAATAACAACATAATAAAATATGGAGCCAATTGCTGTTGTTGGAGGTGTAAAAGTAGATGAAGTAGCACCTGCAATTGCCATTCCTGATGTTGTATTATCTACAGTGTTTTCAAACCATTGATAATTAGGTGTTCCTGAACCGTCAAATGCAACTGACAAATCATTAGCAACACCATTAAGACAAACCGAATCAGAACTTGGTTGGGTTGTAATTAATGGTGCGGGAATTACAACGATTTCAAAATCTATAGCAGTGCCAATGCAACCATTAATTTCTGGTGTAACTGTATAGATTAAAGAAATATTTGAAGTTGTAGAATTAACTATAGACTGAATAGGAATACTATTAGAAGTCCCATTTGGTATATAACCAGACAAACCATCCGGATTATTAGATGCCCAATTATAAGATGTAGCTGAATTATTTGATGTAAAAATAATTTCATCAGTAGATGCACCAGAGCAAATGGTTTGCATAAAATCTGTATTTGTCATTATCGGTGAATCGTTAACCGAAAAACCTTCAGTTACAGTTGTAGTACCACATGAATTGGTTACACTAAAAGTGATGGTATAATCTCCTATTGTTGCATAATCTATAGTACCTGGATTTAATTGGTTAGAGGTTGAAGGCGTTCCGCCAGGAAACGACCAATTATAGGTAATAGTATCTGAAGCATCTGTACAAGAATCTACGGTAACTAACGGATTTATTGATGCCGTTCCACAGGCATCATCTATCGTTTCAATAATCGCTGTTGGTGGTTGTTTAACTTCTATAAATTGGGATGTTGTAAAATCACCGCAAGAGTTCGTAGCAGTCATTATAAGCTCATAAGTTCCAGCTTCATCAAATTGAAACGATGGATTAGAAGAGTTTTCATCGCTCCCGTTGGTATAATTCCAAGTTGACGTTGTGCCACAATAATCTGAGGTATAATTTACTTCCCAAAAATAAGTTGGTGTTACACAACTATTGGATTCATCCGTGGAGTTTGTTGTAGTAATTTGCAAAGGTGAACAACCTTCAACTGTACTTGTGGTAAATACAGGTATTAAATCATCCTCAACACATATGGTTCTTATCATTTCATCCATACCACATCGATTTCCAGTTCTTAGTCGTACTTCATAAGTCCCAACTTGAGTAAAGTTTAAGCACATGTTATCTGTTCCTGGTAACCAAACACTTGGGTCTGTACTTCCAAAATCATTACCTAATGAACCACTAGACACTGTAAAACCTGTTGCTGGCGTTACATCCCAAATTATACTTGGACTTGTATCACAAGAGCCACCTTGCCCGTTATTTTCATCACCAATTGATGTATTTTGAAAACAAACTGGCGTATTAGTACACGTAACATCGTCACTATTAAAACTAGCTTCTGGAGCTACCGAAACATATATAGGTACAACACCAACTGACGATGTACTACAAGGATTTGATGCTACAATAATAGCAGAAAACGAATTCTCATAGGTATTAGTACCATCAGAACTTGTAGTATTACACGACGATACTTCAAAAGTGTGAGAAACACTAGATGGTGGTGGATGGTTAAACACTTGTGGCGCAGAACCATCATTAAATGTAATTGTATAAATTGTACCTGGAGGATTATTCTCTGTCCCAGTTATAGGAAATGTTAATGGGTTAACATTACAGATATCTGTATTACCAGGGTTTCCTAGAGAAACACCTGGGTTAGACCCAACAAAGACCGAATAATTTGTAACAGTAGTACAACCATTACTTCCTGTAATAGTATAAGTTAAATCATAAATCCCAACACCAAAATTATGTGTTGTACTAGACCAATCAGTTGCATTAAAATCTGGGGAACCGTCTCCCCAATTAATATTATAACTTGTATTTAAAGCTGTAGTAGTAGATAAATTAGTAAACGTAAATTCTGAACCAGAATTAATACATTGTCTAAAAACAGGTAGACCATTAAAAGTAGTACCAGAACCAGTGCCTCCTAAATTTGCATCTGGAGATTCTATAACTGTAAAATCTACACTCTGCCCTATCGCAGTTACTTCTGCATTTGCATCTTCTACACTTATTAGAGTATAAGTGATGGTCCCAATAGTACTTATATCGGCATTAAAAGTAACAAAATCATCGGTACCTGTAGTCATTATAGTTTGAGTAGCACCAGAATTTATTTGATAATTAAATGTATATGGCTGTAAACCGGCAGAACCTGTGAACGTAATTTGAGGAATTGGCTCATTGTTTTGGCATACGGTAATTCCGCCACCACTTATAGTTGCTGTTGGTGGTAAATTACTAGACAAAGATTCCGTTGAATTTAAAGGCTTATTATCCTCCTCAGATGTATTCGCAATATTTATTGCGCTTATTAGACCAAAAACAAGACTTATGATCAATAATAAGCTATATTTTATTTTCCCCATAAATACATGATAGCTAATTACTTAAATAGGTTTTCAATATAATAAAAACAATAAATGGTAATATTATTACAGTGTAAACTTCGATAAGATTTAATAATCATCTACCAAATGCATTATTTATATAAAAATCACTGATATAATTAGGTATACTAACCTGTGTTAGAACATGTAATGCAAAGTTTAAATTCATGTGATTGATATAGCATATGCCTTATATACTATATAGCATAAGGATTACTAGAGTTATTACATAATAATTCACACATCTAAAGTAATAAAAAGACTACAATTAAAAGTATTTTATCGTGATTATTTGCTTTTTAAAGATTAAAACCATACGTTTGTCCTAGAACTTAGTCCCAAACTAAATTTAACCGAAATGAATAGCCAGTTTAATTACAATAAATGTGCTCTTTTTTGCGCGTTTATAATGATTAGCTTTAATATATCCGCACAAACAATTATAACAACAGATAATTTTAGTTCTGGCTGGGGAAATTGGAATGATGGCGGCTCAAATGTGCATCTATCTAACTCTACACCTATAGGTTCAGGCAAAGGCGTTACGCTGCAATATGATTCTGGAAGTAATTCATCTACATACTCTAACAACATTAATCTAACAGCTTATGGCGCAGCAACAATAGAGTTCGATTTTAGATTGAATAACTTTTGGTGGGATCAACATTATTTTGTGGAGTTTTCTAATGATAATGGTACAAATTGGACTGAAATAGGGTATTATAACTATCCTAATTACGACAATGACATCAATTATTCCGCCTCTATTACTATAGATAGTGCAACATATGTTTTTACCAATACTTCTAAATTTAGAATTCGTACAAATTCTGCATGGAGAGAAATGTATGTAGATAATATAATTATTAAAGGCTATCCAAATGCACCAGAAATAAATGTAACTGGTTTAGCTAATCAAATTAATGATGGAAGTAATTCGCCAAGTATTGCGAACAATACAGACTATGGTTCTGCTGAACTAAACAACGCCATAATTAAAACATTTACTATTAAAAACACTGGAACGTCAACATTATCTATAACTAATATTTCTTTATCTAATACAACAGATTTCTCAATAATTGGTACCTATGATAATTCTATAACGGCAGGACAACAAACAACTATTGATATTCAATTTAATTCAATAAATACAGGGATTTCAACTGCTATTGTTACAATAGATAATAATGATTCCGACGAAAATCCATTCACATTTAAAATTAAAGCTGAAGCCACTCTAAGTTTCTTTGATAGTGATGGTGATGGTATTTTAGATAATCTTGACATGGATGATGACAATGACGGTATTGCAGATTCTGATGAAGAATTAGCTTGTTTAAATTCTAATATATCTACAACTACAAATTATAAATTTTTAAATGAAACTTTTGGTACTGGTAACAGAACACAAATTAATACATCTTATAATGCTATTACAACGTATTGTTACGAAGATGGTTACGGCTCTTGTGATGGTAATATTAATTTAGGAGATGGAAAATACACCGTATATCATAGGGCTGCTGATGGTGATGGTAATAACGATACACCAAACTCTGAAGTTGCTTCTTGGGCTGACCAATATTGGTATACTGGTGGTGATCACACTGAAGGTGATACCAACGGAAGAATGGCTATGTTTAATGCCGCTTACGATCCAGGTGTTTTCTATACAGCAAATATTGTAGGTGCATTACCTAACGTGCCTATTACTTATAGTTTTTGGGTATTAAATTTAGATACAACATCTGCCCCAAACATAAACAGTAGGTTAAGACCACAAATTAAAGTAGAATTTAGAGATGTAAATGACAATTTACTTGCTACAATTAACACAGGTGATATTCCTCCATCTATCAATGGTGATGCCGCAGCAAGTTGGCATAATTTTACAGCTGACCTTACCTTTTCGGTTAGTGAATTTAATGTATACTTTTACAATGACCAGTCTGGAGGACTTGGAAACGATTTAGCTATTGATGATATACAAATTATACAAACCCTATGCGATACAGATAACGATGGTATAGCCAATGTATATGACTTAGATAGTGATAATGATGGTATACCAGATGCTGTAGAAGCAGGTTTTGCTTCCTTAACTTCTGGTAATGCTGTAATTTCTTCATTAATTGACACCAATAATAATGGCTTACACGATGCTATAGAAAATACAACAGCGTTAGATACCGATAATGATGGTGTACCAAATTATCTCGATTTAGATAGTGATAACGACGGTATTTTTGATGTTGACGAATCTGGTGCTGGTAATATAGGAAATTCTTCATTTCAAAATGGTGATGGAGACATAGATGGTGATGGTGTTGGTGATGGCTTAGATACTGACGCTGTAAGAGAAAAAGACTTTGACTCCGATGGTGTTTTAGAGTATTTCTCAGATGGTATTTTAGATATCTACGATTATTATAATGGTAATACCATAAATAACAGTTATGGAAATTCTAACCAAGGTACAGACCATGCATTTTATGTTAAAGATTCAGATAACGATGAACTACCAGACTATATTGATAATTACAATAATATTGAAGCTACTTTTGATATCAACAATACACTTTATGCTGACTTAGATACAAATAACGATGGTGTAATTGATGGAAATTCTGATACAGATGGCGATGGATTACTAGATAATTTTGATACTGACAACACTATTTTTGGTTCACCTAGAGATATAGATAAAAAGCTTCAAATATATTTTGATGGCAGAAATGATTATATCCAAGATGACCCAGTTATTAGTAATTGGCCAGAATGTACGTTAATGGGTTGGATAAAAATAGATTCAACAGGAACCGGAAATCAAATTCTATTTGGTCAGAACAATTTTTATTTCAGACTATTAGGTAACAGACGTTTGTTAGTTAGAGCTAATACCAAAAACTTGTTTTACACCGTTCCTTTACCAACAGACCAATGGGTTCATGTTGGTGCTACTTATAGCAGTATTACTAACAGTCTAAAAATCTATGTTAATGGCGAATTTGTACGAGATAGCTCAATCTCTGGAAACCTCAATACAGATAATACACCTTTTTATATGGGTAGAAGAGACCATAGCACAACACCTTGGTTTTTTAAAGGTTATCTAGACGAAGTAAGACTCTTTAACAAAGCACTTTCTGATGATGAAATACAAAAAATGGTATACCAAGAAATAGAGGCTAATGGCTCTACTATAAGAGGCACTGTAATACCAAGAGATATCACCAATTTTGTAGATAGTGACAATATTACACCACTTCCATGGGCTAACCTTATAAAATATTACAGATTAGATCAATTAAAAGGTGCGTATACAGACAATTTAACAACACCTGTTGTAGATACTAATTCTGGCGCAAGACTATACAATATAAAAACGTTCAATTATCAATCTGCACCAATGCCTTTTGTAACAAAACAAAGTGGAAATCTAGAAACTGCTTTAACTATAGCATCTGATGGTATTAATGGAGAAGATGCTATTAATTACGACTGGTCTATTGTAAAAGTAGAACACAATGATGTCACCTTTAATAACAGACAAAAACATCTAGGCTTATTTATAGAAGAAACAGATGCAACTAACAACCCTATTGAATATCATATAACAAATGATTCTGAACTCAATGTGTCATGGTATCTGAAATTAGATGGTTTTATTGACTTAGAAGGCGAATCTCAACTAATACAAGGCGAGGATAGTGTACTTGATGATACTAGTATAGGTAAAATTGAACGCGACCAACAAGGTACAGCAGACACTTACACATACAACTATTGGTCTTCACCTGTAAAACGTCAAAATTCTACTGCGCTAAACTATAATGTATCTGATATTATGAGAGATGGTACAAACCCAGATGTTCCAACTACAATTAACTTTTCGTCTTCAGGATATAATGGCGCAGCAACTAGCCCAATTAAAATAGCCGATTATTGGATATGGAAATTTGCCAACCATCCTACTGGAGATTATTCGTCTTGGCAACACATAAGAAAAACAGGAAAAATTTATCCTGGCGAAGGGTTTACCATGAAGGGTCCAGGAACAGGCTCTATTACAACCCCTCAAAATTACGTGTTTTCTGGTCTGCCTAATAATGGCGATATCAATCTTACATTAGCCGCAAATAACGATTACTTAGTTGGTAACCCTTATCCATCTGCTATTGATGCCGATAAATTTATAAGTGACAATGGCATAGAACTTACTTACAATAACAGCTCTACTTCAGATACTACACCGTTAATTAGTGGTACATTATATTTTTGGGAACATTGGGGAGGCGGATCACATATTTTACAAGATTATCAAGGTGGTTACGCTACCTATAATTATTCTGGCGCAGTTGCCGCAGCTTATATGGCTAATAATTACCCTAATCTTGCCTCTGGTGGAACACCAACTAAACAACCAGGTCGCTATATA
Source organism: Winogradskyella endarachnes (assembly GCF_009741275.1). Taxonomy (GTDB): domain Bacteria; phylum Bacteroidota; class Bacteroidia; order Flavobacteriales; family Flavobacteriaceae; genus Winogradskyella; species Winogradskyella endarachnes. Next base: position 661,746 of record NZ_WOWS01000002.1, on the reverse strand, counting down.
CCTGTTGGTCAAGGTTTCTTTGTCATTGGTGAAAATTCCGGAACAATAAACTTTAACAATAGTCAACGTGTTTTTCAAAAAGAAAATAGTACTTCAGTTTTTATGAGAAGTACAAATACTTCAATAGCTAAAACTAATAACGATGATACCACAGTTGAAGAAGAGGATTTAAGAATGAAATTTAGAATTGGCTTTAACTCTGTTAATACCATAAAACGTCAACTATTATTAACAATAGATAACAATGCTACAACAGGTGTAGATTGGGCTTACGATGGCTTATTAAACGAAGACCAAATAGATGATATGTACTGGCTAATAAACACTGAAGCCTATATTATACAAGGAAGTAATGATGCAGAAACTACAAGCATCTATCCTCTTGGTATAAAAACGAGTACAGATGGTATAAATTCTATAACTATAGATGAATTAGAAAATGTACCATCAGAATTCAATATCTACCTACATGATAAAGACTTAGGAATCTATCATGATTTAAGACTTAATAATTACGAGATTTTCTTAAATGCTGGCACCTATTTAGATCGCTTTGAAATCACTTTTGGTTTAGCTGCAGACGCATTAAGTTTAGAAAACCAAACAACAACAAGCATTGATATCCTCTATTCTAATGATATCGAAAAAATAGTAATTATAAACCCTTATTATTTTGATATTAAATCCATGCACTTATATAACGTGCTTGGACAATCTGTATATAATAATAACGCTATCACATTAAGTAATTATTCAGAATATAGTATAGATAATTTAAGTAGTGGCACCTACATTATAAAGCTTCAAACCGAAGCTGGTTTATTAGTAACAAAAAAAATAATAGTCAAATAAATAATTGTTTTTAGTTAGTTAGAAGAAAGTCTCATTGTCATTCAACTGAGGCTTTCTTTATTTTAAAAAGCTAGTTAACGTAGCTAAATCAACAGTTTTTTGTTCACCAGACTCCATATTTTTTAATGTAAACACTTCTGAATTCAACTCCTGGTCACCAACTAAAACAACATAAGGAATATTACGACGGTTAGCATAGTTCATTTGTTTTTTCTTTTGCTTGCCCGATATTGCAGCATCTGGAAATAACTCTGCTTTTATACCTTCAGCTCTTAACTTTGTAACTGCACCTAAACTATACATTGCCTCATTATCGCCAAAATTAATAAACAATACTTTTGTAGATTCTGTAATGGTATCTGGAAACAAATTCAATTCTTCTAACACTAAATAAATTCGGTCCAAGCCAAAGCTAATACCAACACCACTCATTTCTTTTAAACCAAAGATTCCGGTAAGATCATCGTAACGACCACCTCCACCAATAGATCCCATTTTTACACCTTCTGGCGCTGAGACTTCAAAAATAGCACCTGTATAATAATTTAAACCTCTAGCTAAAGTAACGTCTAATTGTAAGATAGCTGTTTTTAGTTTTAAGTTTGAAATGGCTGTATTTATAAATTCTAATTCTTCAATACCTTTTAGTCCAATTTCTGAAGCACTCAAAATAGATTTTAAACTTTCTATTTGATTTCCAAAATCACCTTTTAAGGTAAATAAAGGTTGAAGCTTAGTAATACCATCTTCAGATATACCTTTACTTCGCATTTCCTCTTTTACCTTCTCCTCTCCTATTTTATCTAACTTATCTAAAGCCACTGTAAAATCGATGAGTTTATCTTGTGCTCCAATTACGTCTGCAATACCAGATAAGATTTTTCGGTTATTGATTTTAATAGTAACACCTTCTAATTTTAAAGCTGAAAAAACCGCATCATATAACTGCACAAACTCTACTTCTTGAAACAAAGATTTAGAACCTACCACATCTGCATCGCACTGAAAAAACTCTCTAAATCGTCCTTTTTGTGGACGATCTGCGCGCCAAACCGGTTGAATTTGATAACGCTTAAATGGAAATTCTATATCATTTTGATGTTGTACTACATAACGTGCAAAAGGTACTGTGAGATCGTAACGAAGTGCTTTTTCTGAAATTTTAGGCGTTATTTTAACTTCAGACTTAGCATTATAATCTTCGTCAGAAATTTTCTTTAAATACTCACCACTATTCAAAATTTTAAAAATCAAGCGATCACCTTCATCTCCATATTTTCCCATTAAGGTTTCTGAGTTTTCAAAGCTTGGTGTTTCAATAGGTTGAAATCCAAAAATTTGAAACTGTTCTTTAATAGTTTCCATTATATAAGAACGTTTTGCAACTTCTGCTGCATTAAAATCTCTTGTACCTTTTGGGATGCTTGGTTTTTGTGCCATATATACGTCCTACAAAAGCAGGAATCTCTTTTAGTGAAACTTTATTTTAAATGTAAAATTCAACGCAAAAATATTATATTTTTCAGAGGTCTTATAAAGATATCTTCATTTTATAGTAACTTTATACGGATTAAGTAGTCTTATACTTAAAACAACCCAACTAACGCGATAAAATACTATGTTTTCATTAGCTAGAGAGAATATTAGAATTGCCTTTGACTCTATAAAAGGGCAATTGCTTCGTACTATATTAACGGTTTTAATTATTGCTATTGGAATAATGGCTTTAGTAGGAATTTTAAGTGGTGTCTCTGCTTTAGAAAATACCATTACGAGTAATTTTTCTTCAATGGGTTCTAATACCTTCAATATTCAGCGTTACGAATTTACAAATCAACGTCAAAGCAGTAGAGAACGTCAAAAAATAAATCCGGTTATTAACTACAGAAATGTGAAAGATTTTGAAGATAATTATGATTTTCCGTTTACTAAAGTAGCTGTTTCATTTTACGGAACATCTACTGCCGAGGTAAAATATGACAGTGAAAAAACAGATCCAGAAGTTGCGGTTTTAGGTGCTAACGAATTTTATATTGAAAACTCTGGTTTAGAAATTGATAATGGTAGGTCGTTAAATGTATTTGATGTAAAAAATAGCAATGGCGTTTGTGTAATTGGTAGCGATTTGCAAAAGGCCTTGTTTCCTGAAGATAATCCGGTTAATAAAACTATCAGCATAAGAGGTTCTAAATTTAAAGTTATTGGTGTTTTAAAAGAAAAAGGCTCTACGTTTGGAAATAATCAAGATTTAAGAGTCATTATACCTATACAAAAAGCACGTTCTATTTTCACTAATCCTAATATCAATTATAATTTAAGTGTAAAAGTTGATAAAACTGATATGTTAGACGTTGCACAAGAAGATGCTATTTTAACCTTTAGAAATATTAGAAGATTAAACCCTATTGAAGATAACGATTTTGGACTAGAGCGTAGTGACGATTTGCTTAACCGAGTTGCTGAAAACACAGCTGCACTTTACCTTGCAGCATGGATTATAAGCATCATCACTATTTTTGGTTCTACGATTGCTTTAATGAATATTATGCTAGTTTCTGTAAGTGAACGCACCAGAGAAATTGGTGTGAGAAAAGCACTTGGTGCAAAGCGTAAAACTATTGCTTTTCAATTTTTTATGGAAACCATAATTATTGGTCAACTTGGTGGAATTTTAGGCATCATTCTAGGTATTTTAATTGGTATGGCTGTAGCTAATGGTTTTGATTTAGAATTCTCCACACCTTGGGTTGCCATGATTTGGGCTACTAGTATTGCTTTTATAGTAGCTATTGTTTCTGGTTTATATCCAGCAACTAAAGCCGCAAGGCTAGACCCAATTGAGAGTTTACGTTATGAGTAAGACTCCTGCGAAGACAGGAATCTCAATAAATAAAACTCGAGTTTATTAAACTTTAATAATTCAAAATCGTTGGAGCTAAGAACTAATATGGATATAGCGTTCTCAAAAATAAATAAATTCACATTTAACACGAGACTTCTGTCTACGCAGTAAATTTATCCTTTTACCAAATTAGCAAAGTAATTAAACAACTCACCCTTTGTGATATTTGCACCAGATTGAATCATTTTAAAGATATCTAAATACTTATCTTCTGAGTAGTCTTTTTTTGCATTAAAAAACTCAACAGAATCAGATAATAAATTATCGCGTAACCAATTAAAACCTTCTTTAGTTGTAAAATCTACGCGTTTATTTTCAATTCTTAAAGCAATTAAACGCATGCTTTTTTCATTACATTGAAATAAATGAATTTGATTTGGAGAAATATGCTCTAAATATTCAACTTTTTGTAGTACACCTAACCAAACTAAATCACTAAATACATCTAATTCTTGTTCGGCAGTTTCTGGTTTATTTTTCTTTATATCTTCCCACTCATCAGCTGTAATAGATTGAGTAGCTAAAAAGTTAATGAATTCTTGGTGTAACTCTTCAAATTGTTCTTTTGTTAATCTTGAATATTTCATTTCAACATTGATTTGTCATTCTGAACATGTATCAGAATCTATTTTTTAATTATTTATAGCTTTATATGCGGCAAATGGTCTATCTGTTGCCAAAACATCTGCACCTAATTGTTTCCATTTCTTGTACAAATCATCACCTTTGGCTGCAGCGCTTTTGTCTAAGTTACCTAATGTGCCAAGCATGCAAACAATATTGTTATCATGTAACCTATTAAACAATGAAGCATCAGACAGACGTGTACCTGTAAAGGCAAGCATATTTTTAGTTGGTATTTTAGCATCTAAAAGCCTATTAAATTCTTCATTATTTCTTGCCGAAACTGATAACAATAATTCTGGTGCTAATTGATAAGCTGTTTTTGCTTGTTCTACATTATAAGTAATTATAATACTAATATCTTCTGCATTCTTACGTTTAATAACTTCAATTACATCTTGCTGTTTTACACTACGTTTAATATCTACTGTAAGGATGACATTATTTTTTTTACACCAATCTAATACTTCAGAAAATAATGGTATTTTAAATGGTGTTTTGTTACCAAAATCGTCCACTAAATTAAATTGCTTTAATTCATTATACGTTAAATCGCTTACTTTACCTGTTCCTGTAGATGTTCTATCTATAGCGTTATCGTGCATTAAAACTAACTGTTCATCTTTGGTTTGGGCAACATCTATCTCGTAAATAGCAGAAATACTATCGTTTATAAATTTTATAGATTCTAAGCAATTTTCTGGATAATTTAATAACCCTTTACCACCACGATGTACACTAATGTTTGGGTAATCTGTACGAGATGCTTTAAATAAATTTATTAGCTGAGAAACTTCAACCTCAACAATAGTCTCTTTTTTTGAAGTGTTTTTACAACTTATAAAAGCAAGAACAATTAAAATTAGAAGATTTTTTTTCATGTATAAAGTAATAATTTTGAACCTGTAAAATTATAATTCACTAGGGCTGAACTAAAAAAAAATTATAAAAAAACCGTTTAGAAAACTAAACGGTTTTAAAATTTATTTTAATAAAGACTAGGCTTCACCAACAACATCGAAAGATAAATCAACTGTTACTGATCTGTGCAATCTTATTGCAGCTTCGTACTGACCTAAACGCTTAATGTTACCACCATTGATAGAAATAAATTTCTTCTCAACATCGTGACCAGCATTTTTAAGAGCTTCAGCTAAATCAATTGTGGTAATAGAACCAAATAATTTATCTCCTGCTGTAGCTCCTGTACCAGCTTTTGCTGTTATTTTTATATCTAAACCTTTAATTGCTTCTGCTGTTTTTTCAGCAGCTTCAATTACAGATTTTTCTTTAAATGCTCTTTGCTTTAAAGTTTCTGCTAAAACTTTTTTAGCAGAAGAAGTAGCCATTATAGCATGGCCTTGAGGAATTAAAAAGTTTCTACCATAACCGTTCTTAACTGTTACAACATCGTCTTTAAATCCTAAATTTTCAACGTCTTGTTTTAATATAAGTTCCATTGTTATCGGTATTTTATTTTAATAAATCAGCTACGTATGGCATTAAAGCTAAATGTCTAGCTCTCTTTACCGCTACAGATACTTTTCTTTGGTATTTTAAAGAAGTTCCTGTTAAACGTCTTGGTAATAACTTACCTTGCTCGTTTACAAAACCTAATAACCAATCTGCATCTTTATAATCTACATACTTGATTCCAGATTTCTTAAAACGACAATATTTCTTAGTCTTAGACGTCTCAATATTTAATGGTGTTAAATATCTAATTTCACCGTCTTTTTTTCCTTTTGCTTGTTGTTCTATAGATGACATAATTACGCTTTTGCTTTAACTTTAAGTTTTTCTCTTCTTCTCTCAGCCCATGAAATAGCATGCTTGTCTAATTTCACAGTTAAGTAACGCATAAAACGCTCATCACGTCTAAACTCTACTTCTAAAGGCTCTATTACCTCTCCAGCAACAGTGTACTCAAATAAGTGATAAAAACCACTTTTTTTGTTTTGAATTGGATAAGCTAATTTTTTTAAGCCCCAATCTTCTTTTGATACCATCTTAGCTCCTTTAGAAACGAGGAAATCCTCATATTTCTTTACTGTCTCCTTTATCTGATCTTCAGATAAAACGGGATTTAAGATGAAAACAGTTTCATAATGATTCATAATAATAATTTTGTTTATTGTTAAAACGGCTGCAAAAATACATATTTTTTATAAATCTGACAACTACTTTTACAACTACTTTGAAAACACAGATTTACCCCATAAATTGAACTAAAATTTTATGTTAATTTTTACGGTTTGTCGGTATTATTTGTTTTTTAACCGAAATTATCGTACTATTGTCGATATCTTAACCTAAAATTAAATAATGTTATGACTTTAAACTGTGTAGTTGTTGATGATTCTGCGATTCAGCGTCTCTCTATAGTAAAATTAATTGAGAACCATTCCTCTCTTAATCTTATAGCAGAGTACAGTAGTGCATTAGAAACAAAAAATGGTCTTAATACGCATAAAGTAGATCTTATCTTTTTAGATATTGAAATGCCTGTATTAAACGGTTTTGAGTTACTAGATGTACTCAACAACAAACCCCAAATTATTTTTGTTACTGGTAAAACCGAATATGCTTTTAAAGCGTTTAATTATGACGCTACAGATTATCTTCAAAAACCTATCACTAAAGAACGTTTTAACACTGCCGTAGAAAAGGCTATTGAGCAGCACAAATTAAAACTAGACTTTAACGAAACAGACGGCGAACATATTTTTGTAAAAAGTAACCTTAAAAAACGTAAAGTATATATTAAGGACATTAAATGGATTGAAGCTCTTGGTGACTATGTAAAAGTAGTAACTGAAGAAAACAGCTTAGTGGTTTTATCAACAATGAAAGCTTTTGAAAGTGAATTACCAGAAGGAAAATTTTTAAGAATTCACAAATCTTATATTGTAAACCTCGATAAAATTGACAGATTTAATAGTAAAAATGTTGAAGTTGGCGCTTACGAAATTCCGTTGAGTCGAAACAAAAAGACTCAATTAGTTGATGCCTTAAACAACATGTAAAACCTTACATTATGATTTAAGCATTACATTATAATTTTAAAAAATCCTAAGTCATGACGGCTTAGGATTTTTTATTTTAATAATTATCTACATTTATAACCACACGCACTGATCTAAAATCCTTGACAGCATTAAAACTGTTATCAATCTTTCTTATGGCCTCTTTTGTTTTACCTAAAGATTGCTGCTGCGGAATTTTAATTAAAATATTTTTATGATATAAATTTCTTATTCGAGAGACTGGAGGAAATTCAGGACCTAATACATTAGATTTAAAATAGTGTTTTAAAGATTTTGCATACCAGTCTGCTGCTAAATTTACACGGTTATAATCTTTATGCTTAAACGTAATTTTTATTAAACGATATATTGGAGGATATTTAAAATTATAGCGCTCATTTATTTGCTCAGTAAACATTTCTTTATATGAATTTGTAGATACTTGCTGTAGTATGTTATGATGAGGGTTGTAGGTTTGTATCAACACTTTTCCACGCAATTCAGTTCTACCTGCTCTGCCTGAAACCTGAGCCATTAACTGATAACTACGCTCGTGTGCTCTAAAATCTGGAAAATTAAGTAAGTTATCTGCATTCATAATTCCAACTAGCTTCACAAATCTAAAATCTAAACCTTTGGTTAGCATTTGCGTACCTACTAATATATCTACTTCGCGCTGCTCAAAGCTGGTTATAATTTTTTCAAATCCATATTTACCTCGTGTGGTATCTAAATCCATACGTGCCACTTTCTTCTCTGGAAATAACACTTTTACTTCTTGCTCTATCTGTTCCGTACCAAATCCTTTGGTATCTAATGTAGAATTTCCGCAAGCTTGACACGCCTTTTGCATTGCCGAATTGTAACCGCAATAATGACAACGTAATTGATCTCTGTATTGATGATAGGTTAAACTTACATCGCAATTAGGACATTGTGGTGACGTACCACAAGTTGTACACTCAATAATTGGTGAATACCCTCTTCTATTTTGAAATAATATAATCTGAAAACCTTCTTCTAACGTTTCGGTCATTTCTTCAATAAGTCTATCGCTAAAATGACCTTTCATACGTTTACGTTTGTACTTATCTGCTAAATCTACCAATTCAATATCTGGCATCAATACATTATTGTAACGTGTATTTAATTCTACCAAGCCATATTTTCCTTGGCTTGCATTAAAATAACTTTCTAAACTTGGTGTTGCAGAACCTAATAACGTTTTGGCTTTAAAAATATTAGCCAAAACAATGGCGGCATCTCTAGCGTGATAACGTGGTGCAGGATCAAATTGCTTATAAGATTGCTCGTGCTCTTCATCTACAATAATTAAACCTAAATTTTGAAATGGCAATAATAAAGAGGAGCGCGCACCAATAATAACTTGCGCTTTTTGAGAATTAGATAGCATATTTTGCCAAACCTCTACTCTTTCGTTTCCTGAATATCTAGAATGAAAAACAGCTACTTTCTCTCCAAAATAATCTTGAAGTCTATTAACCAATTGCGTAGTTAATGCTATTTCTGGCAACAAATACAATACCTGTTTACCTATTTCTAATTGTTTTTGAATAAGCTGAACATAAATTTCGGTTTTACCAGAAGAAGTGACACCATGTAATAAGGCTACTGATTTTTCTCTAAAAATAGTTTCAACCTCATTAAAAGCTGTTTGTTGAGCCTCACTTAATCGTTTAGCATCTTCATCACCTTCTCCTTCATACCTAACGCGATCCACCTGAATATGATATTCTTCTAATATTTGTTTATCAATTAGCGTTTTAATAATACTCGTTGATGCACCACTTTGCTGAGATAAATCAGAAACTTTTATGGGTTGTTTTAGTGAAGCTTCCATTGTAAAAAGCGTTAAGACTACTTCGCGTTGTTTTGGCGCTCTACTTAATTCTTCTAATAATTCTTGAAGCTTCTCTTGAGATTTATGATTGTGATGTAACTTTACATAACGCACTAATTTTGGCGTGTATTTTTCATAAAGTTCTTCCTGTAGATTTAAAACCCCTTTTTCTACCAAACTGTTTATAGTAGGTAAAACTCGTTTTTTATCTAAAATAGAAACCACATCATTAATTTTTAAAGACGACTGATGTTGTAAAGCCTCATAGATTAAAAATTCGTCATCTTTTAAATTAGACTCATCAATAGTTTGTTTTTCATTTTTTGAAATAATAGTTTCACTTTCTAAAAGAAATGCATTTGGCATTGCTGCTCTAAGAACTTCACCAATACTGCACATATAATACTTAGCAATCCACTCCCAATGTTTTAATTGGTGCATAGTAATTACAGGTGTTTCATCTAAAATTTGATGAATGGTTTTAGCCTCATACGCTGTTGGTGGATTTTGATGAATACTATAAACTATAGCCGTATATATTTTACTTTTTCCAAAAGGCACAGCAACACGCATACCTAGCGATAAAAATTTAGATTCTGCCTCTGTAATATGGTAAGTAAATGCCTTTTGAAGCGGAATTGGAAGTATAACATCTATAAAATGTAACATTATTTAATACGTTTCCAATATTGGGTTTTATAGAAAAATGCTAAATAACCTCTTACTTGTAACGTATCTTCATCGTCTTCAAATTTTAAACGACAGTCGTATGTCTTTCCGTTTTCAGGATTTAAAATTGTTCCGCCATCGTAGACATCTTCATTTTTAGACAAACCATTTATTATTACTAACCCTATTATAGGCTTATTTTTATTAGCTCCCTTGCATTCACGGCAAATTGGGTTTTTAGATTTTGGGTCTATTAATTCTATAATTTTTCCGTAGATTTTTCCATCACTTTCATAAATTTCTATAATAGACCTTGCTTTACCTGTACTATCATCTATACTTTTCCATTTTCCTAAAACAGATTGCGCTGGCAGAAAAGAAAACATAAAGAAAACTAAAAAAAATACTAATACATTCTTAATCATAATTGAAAATTTAAGGCTTAATATATCAAAAGTAATAGGTTTAATTAAAAAAACCATCCCTTTATGAGATGGTTTTCAATTTAAATAAACTTGTGATTTATAAATTATATTAACTATTAATCATTGTAATAAGGAATATTTGTAAAACTGCCGTTGGTAATATTGTAGGTTATAGCAGTAGTTTCATCGATTACTTCAAAACTAAATATTCCAGAAATTGTTTCATCAGATAAATTTATGTTAGAAATTTGCAATGTTGCACTTACCGTATGATCAGCATCTATAGACAATGTACTATTAGTACTTTCAAACGCATATGAAGCAACGAGTAAATCGGTAGAGGAATTAAATGTTGCACCTGAAACAATGTTGGCAGGACTATCAATAAACACCACAACTCCAATAGATTTACTTTCTGAATTATCTGAAACACCATCGGTAGATGCTACTACACTAAAGGTATAAACAGTTTCAGTACCTACAGATTCGCTATTTATTATTGCTCCTAATGCATTGGGTCCAAATTGCCATGTTTGTGTTTCTCCATTAATATCTGCACTAACTGAACCATCTACAAACTGACTAACAATATCTTCTGTATCACAACTTGTTAATATTATAGCTAATATGCATATGAATATTTTTTTCATGGGTTATAGATTTTAAAAAATTATATATCAAAATAATAATGAATACCTACACCATAAGCAAAACCTGCAAATCCGCCCACACCATTATCAAATGAACCACCTATGTAACCTAATTCTACATTAAAAGCCAAGCCTTCTACAAATTCATCAATAGTTAATTCAATACCTCCACCAAAACCAAAAGACACCGTATTATATGATTCTGACACGCCAAAATATTCAACCTTTACACTAAAATAACCAGCTTGTCCGTATACATAAGGTTTATAAATAAGCTTGCTTCCTCCTGTTTTAAAATTATAAAGGTAACGCGCAGAAATAGCTAAAGAACTTGTACCAAATCCGTAAGATGCACCTCCAATAATAACTTGGCCTGCGTGAGTTTCGGTAAAATTATATTTAGCACTTAATCCATAACCTGGATAAGATGATGCAAAGCCTAATCCTAATTTTCCAGGTTCTGAAATACTTTGAGAGTACACTGAACTTAGAAATAGTAAACTGATAAGTATTGTAAAGAGGTAATTATTTTTCATGTTTTAGTGGGTAGTTATTGGTTTTAAATTTTAAAAAGTTTTCTCAGTGCAGCCGTATCTTTCTTTTTACTTTTTATTGTTGTTTCTGACTTACTTTTATTGGATGTTAATACTTTCTGATTTTTTTGAGTATTGGTATTTTCTTTTTGTCCTAGAACTTTATTGCTAGTAATTTCTTCTTTTAGAATTTGAGACATTGTACCACCAGATTTTCTATTGGCTAATGCTCTAAGTTGAGCTACATTAGTATCAAAATCTCCTAAATAAATGGAATCGTATATAGCAACAGCTTCTTTAAAACGCTCTTGTTCCTCGTAAACCCATGCTAAAAGTTCTAATTCTTTTCTAGTAATTTTTGCGCTTTTTTTATTTGGGTTTAGTGCTAGACTTTTATTAATATCTGCTTCAGCTTCTTTTAAGTTTTTTAGCGTAAAATGTACACAAGCCCTCATATAATAGGTTGTGAAATTTGGTTTTAAGGCAACCCATTGGTTATAACGTTTTAATTCACTCTCACTGGCATTTTCGCGCAAAACCAATGCACTATTGGTTCTTTGAAAATCAATAAAGTTGTAATACGTATCACAGGTATAAATTAATTCAGAATACATAGCTGTTAGCAAATCCTTGCGTGCTAATTGCCCTTCTATAAATTTCTTATTGATATCTTCTTCTGTAATAGTTGCATCTATTAAATCTGCATAATTTGGAAGGATTTCTACATAACATGTTTTAAGTACATTGTTTGTAAGACTCCTCTTTTGGCTAACCAGCTCTATACACTGGCACATATCATCTCTAAATGCTTTTTTATAGGATTGTGAGTTTGCCGACAAAACACTAATAATCAGTAATATAAACGTATTTATTAGTTTCATATATCAAATATTTAATCTTCTTCTGGTTCTGTGAAATAATTTTTAATTGCTGTCAAACAAAATTTTAGGGCCTTCTTTGTTTTATTTAAATTTATGGTCGCTTTAGCTTGTTTCATCACAGAGGCATCGCTAATTTCTTCTAATAAATCTGGCACTTCTTGCCACAAACTATCGGCATCAATTTCTGCACGTTCAATTAATTCATCTTCTATTTCTGCAGGTATTTCAATACCAGCTTTTGTTAAACTATCATACACAAAAACTTTGTGATATAATTCAAATGAATGACTAACAAAATTATCTACACTTTCTATTCTAGAACTTCGCTTGGGTGGTTTTAAACGTTTAGGCTGAGACCAACTTATAAGCGGAAGGCCTATAAAAATTGATAATATTATTACGAGATGAGGCTTGTTTGGATTGATTAATTTCATAATTAGAGATTTTAAATATTAGTTGTATTGAATAACACCATTCATAGTTAATACATTCTCATTTTCAACATTGATAACTGTTGTGTTAGAAAAAATAATTTCTTGTTCTACTTTATCTACACTAAAGCCTGTACCGCAATCTATATTACCTCCAGAGGTTGTAGCAGGAGAAGTACAGACATAACTCATTTGCACACCATTTTTAACGATAGTCATAGAAATTGATTTCTCAACATCAGCTTCATCTACGGCATTAAATTCTGCAGCAACTATTATAAACGCATTGGAATAATCTGAAGATTCTATTTCGCCATTTACAAAGGTTGTATTTTCATCTAAAAGCACAACTGAGCTAGAAGTACCTGTGGTATCTAAAGCGTCAGAATCTATATTGCCAACAGTTAAAGACGACCCAACAACAGCTGTATCTGCGCCAGATAATTGAATTGTTCCGTAAACGTTAGAATCTGAATCGTCGCTATTAGAGCAACCAACTAGTATTAAAAAAGTGAAGGCGATTTTGAGGGAATTTAGAATGGATTTCATGTTTTTGATGTTATAGATTTAATTATGTCTAAAGAACTAATTATTCTCTTCCAAAAACCATAACCAACTTATCAACGTTGGTTTTGAGTACATTAACGTTAAAACTCTAGTTTATTTTTAACAAATAATTACTATTTTTAGCCTAGCTATTAATTAAATAATTGAAATGAAAAGATATCTCAGTATCCTCTTTTTATTGATTCCGCTTGTTTGTATTTCGCAAAATAAGATGTTAGATTCTCTAGAAAATTTAATTTCTAATTACAAAACCCAAGACACCAATTATGTAAATCTTAGAATTAAATATGCAGCGAGAAAGATGTTCTTAACACCTGCAGATACCACATGGACAACGTACAACAACAAAACTTTAGAGTTATCCCAAAAACTTAATTACCCTAAAGGCATTGGTATATCTTATAATAATTTAGGTATTGTTAAACATTACTTTTTATCAGACCCATTAAAAGGCTTAGAGTATTATCAACAGGCTTATGACGTTTTTGAAAAAGAGCCAAAATTTCAAAAATATGTAATTGGAGTTCTTACCAATATTGGACTTATTTATTTAGAGCAACAAGAATATACCAAAGCTTTAAAAAGCTTTAAAACCTTACTTCATAATCCGGAAAACAAGAGCAAATACACGACTGAATTTTATATTGGAAATGTCTATGGCGAACAAAAAAAATTAGATTCTTCCATTTATTACTACAAAAAAGCATTGGTTGGTGCAGAACTAAACAAACGGCCAATTTTTATAGCCAATATCAAAACTAACTTAGGCGTAGTACAAACAAATGCAGGCTTTTTAGAGGATGGCTTATTAAACACACAAGAGAGTTTAGATATCATTGAAACTCATAACATTGAAGGCTTACGCGTTACAGCGTACACTAACGCAGCTGAAGTTTACCTGCAAAATAACAACATCGAAAAAGCTCAATATTATGCCTCAAACAGTTTAAAATTGAGTGAAGGCATCAATAGTTTATCTACTAAAAATAGTGCTTTGGCAACATTAGCTAATGTATACGCTCAAAAAGGTGATTATAAAAATGCACTGACTAACTATAAAGAACATATTGTTTTAAGAGATAGTTTAATTAATGCTGATAGAAAATTAGAAATCTCCAGAAAGGAAATTCAGTTTAAAGCCGATAAAGACAAAGCCATAGCACAAGTTGAAATTGAACGCCAAAAATCAATTAAAAATGCGTCTATTATTGGAGGAGCAGGCTTAGTTTTAGCCGCAATCATTGGTTTCATTTTATACCGAAGAAAGCGCGATGCCGTTTCTAAATCTAAAGAAGCTGAATTTAATGCCAAGGTTTCTGATACAGAATTAAAGGCGTTGCGCTCTCAGATGAATCCGCATTTTATATTTAATTCTCTAAACTCAATTGGCGATTATATCTTAAAAAACGACACACAGTCTGCTAGCGATTATTTGAGCAAGTTTGCCAAATTAATGCGACTCACTTTAGAGAATTCTGAAAAAAAGGAGATTCTACTAAGTGAAGATATTTCCCTACTTAGAACTTATATGGATATTGAGCGCAAACGCTTCAATAATACGTTTACATACAATATTATCGTCGATGAAGGACTAGATGAAGATAATATCCTTGTACCACCAATGATTTTGCAACCTTTTATAGAAAATAGTATTATTCATGGATTATCTCATAAGGAAAATTCTGGTGTTTTAACCATTTCATTTAAAGCCAAAAACGATATGCTAATTTGTAGTGTTGATGATAATGGGATAGGTAGAAAATCCTCTGCAACAAACAAAGCTAACACAGAAAACAAATCTATGGGAATGGCCATTACCAAAAGTAGAATTGAGATTATCAATAAATTAAAAAATACCAACGGAAATATTGAAATAATTGATAAAACCAAAGGTACCAGAATAGATGTTTCATTACCTATGCAATTTGCTTACTAAAAATGATAAAAACCATAATTATAGACGACGAAAAGCATTGCTCTGACCGTATTTTAAATTTAATAGAAAGACAACAACCTAACACCTTTAATGTCTTAAAAGTTATAGACACCATTGAAGACGCTTTAGAACTTGTGCCACAACTACAACCTGATTTGGTGTTTTTAGATATTAAAATTCATGAAAAAACAGGATTTGATTTTCTTCAAGCCATTGATACCATAAATTTTAAAGTCATATTTACTACAGCGTTTGATAATTTTGCTATTAAAGCCTTTAAATACAGTGCTATTGATTACTTATTAAAACCAATTGATGCCGATGATTTTAATGCTTCCGTTTCTAGATTACGAGAAACCATTTCTCAGCAAAGCATGGAGCAGCAACTTCAAAATTTATTTAAAAACATAAAACCTAACCAAAAAAAGGTAATTACAATTCCGTCATTAACAGGCTTTGAAACCTTAAAAATTGAAGACATTATTCATTTAGAAGCCGACACAAGTTATACACATATTTATACCAAAGAAGGCAAAACAATAGTCTCTAAACCCATTAAATTCTACGAAAATTTATTAGATGATGGTTTGTTTTTTAAAACACACAAATCGCATTTAATAAACTTAGACCACGTTAAACAATATTTTAAAGGCAAACAAAGTTACGTTGTAATGTCTAATAAAGCACAGGTACCAATATCAGTAAGACGTAAGGAGGAATTTCTAAAACATTTTAACTAATTATATCCTTAAAATTAATTGGTTTTTTAGCTTTAGGATGCTTCCTTAAAAACTGAAGTGAGGCATTTAACTCATAGCCTAAAAGTAAAATATTAGAGTTTAACCACAAATATAATAATAGAATTAACAAACCTCCAATTGACCCATAAAGTTCATTGTATTGCGAGAAGTTATTAATGTAAATTCCGAATAAATACGAGGTTAAAATAATAAGTAAAGTAGTTAGCAAAGCACCAACGGAAAAGAATCTAGATTTTCGTCCTTCTCGTGTTCCAAAATAATATAATGTTGCTGTAGCTATATACGTCATTGCTACAAAGAACATATACTTTGCAAAAATCACCCAACCAACACCTGAGTTATCTTCAGAGACTATTTCATTATTAATACTTTCATATAAAGGTTCTATTACATAAATCTGAAAATAACCAAAAAATGCAACAGTTAACAATACTAGTATGGCTAAAATTAGAGCTATACCCAAAGCGAATATGTATTGTTTAAACACATTTCTTGTTAATTGTTTATGATACGAATTTTCAAAGCCAGAAAAAACAGCATTTACACCATTGGCCATTAATAGCATGGATAATAAAAATACAGAAGACAATAGACCTCCTCCTCCATTTCCACTTATGTTATCAAAAATATTTGAAATGAAAAAATCCGAAGTTTGCGGTGGTAAAAATGAATTTAAAAAATCTAAAAATTCTGATTGAAAATCAGGTATTGGAATATGCGGAATTAAAATAATTACAAATAATAAAAAAGGAAATATAGCTGTAAAGAAACTAAACGCAATAGCACTAGCTCTTGTTGTTAATGCACCTTTTACAATTCCCATTACGTAGAGCTCTAACAAATCATAAATAGATAAACCTTCAAATCCTGGTAGTCTAATTTGCTTAAAAAAACGCACAATTATATTTAAAACCGGAATCTTATCTAATTTATCTTCTATGTGTTTAGTCATTATTTAGCGTTTAGCTATTGCCTTAATTCGGCTCATTTTTTAGACTTATTTATTAAACTATACTGCTTTTAAACTTAAATCTTTGTTATAAACGGAATGTGTTAATGCACCAGATGAAATATAGTCTACACCACATTCGGCATATTTTCTCAGAGTGTTTTCATTTATTCCACCAGAAGATTCAGTTAAACATTGGTTACCAATTAATTTTACCGCTTTACGAGTATCTTCATAATTAAAGTTATCTATTAAAATTCTGTAAACGCCTCCACAATTTAAAATTTCTTTAATTTCATCAAGGTTTCTAGCTTCTACAATGATTTTTAAATCTCTTTCGGTATTTTTTAAATAATCCTTAGTCAAATTAATAGCTTTAGAAACACCTCCTGCAAAATCAATGTGATTATCTTTAAGCATAATCATATCATACAATGCGAATCTATGGTTTTCACCACCACCAATTTTTACAGCCCATTTTTCTAAAGCTCTAATGCCTGGTGTTGTTTTACGTGTATCTAAAATTTTGGTTCCTGTTCCTTCTAAAATAT
This sequence comes from Winogradskyella endarachnes, assembly GCF_009741275.1. Lineage (GTDB taxonomy): Bacteria > Bacteroidota > Bacteroidia > Flavobacteriales > Flavobacteriaceae > Winogradskyella > Winogradskyella endarachnes. Next base: position 644,128 of record NZ_WOWS01000002.1, on the reverse strand, counting down.
CTACAAATTCTCTTGTTTTTGTGGCAATAGCACTCATACGTTGCATGGCATTAAGTACTAAACGTTCTGCTTTTAAAATAGATTGTGAAGCACCTTCAACATAAAATACAATATCACCATGTTTAACTCGGCTGCCATCTTCAATTAAGGTCTCTACCTTCATTTTAGCATCCACATAAGCAAACACTTGCTTAGCAAATTCTACACCAGCAATTACACCAGTATCTTTTACCAATAATTTTGCTTTTCCTTGTGCTGAAGCTGGTATACATGCTAATGAACTGTGGTCGCCATCACCAACATCTTCACGGATGGCATTAGAGATTATTAATTCTATTTCTTTATCGAATTGTGCTTGTGAAATCATATTAAATACTTATTTGATGTAAAAATAGGAAATTGATTAACGATATCCGATTTTAGAATTACGAATTATAATTCTAAAAAAAAATTAAAATGATACCTTGTAAATTGTAAATTTGAAATATGAACATTAAACTCATAGCCATAGGCAAAACGGACAACAAAAACTTAATTGCCTTAATTGCAGATTATTCTAAACGACTTGGGTTTTATATCAAGTTTGAATTTGAAGTTATTCCAGATTTAAAGAAGGTTAAAAATTTATCAGAGGCGCAACAAAAGGATAAAGAAGGTGATCTTATTTTAGCGAAAACTCAAAATTCTGATGTTTTAATTTTATTAGACGAAAACGGTAAACAGTTAGATTCTGTTGCCTTTTCTAACTATTTGCAAAAACACATGAATTCTGGTATTAAAACCCTAATTTTTGTAATTGGAGGTCCTTACGGATTTTCTGATGCCGTGTATAAAAGAGCCAACGGAAAACTAGGTTTATCTAAAATGACATTTTCTCACCAAATGGTACGGTTATTCTTTATAGAACAATTATACAGAGGGTTTACAATTCTTAGAAATGAGCCATATCATCATCGCTAAAAACTATAAACCCTCTGAAAAAACAAACGTCGTAACGTTAAATATTAAAATGTTTTATAGGTTTCTTTTCGTTTATTTAGTTGTTTTTCTAAATCGCTGATTGTTTTATTTACAGCCATTTCGTAATTTTTTTCATTTGATGTAGCAAAAATCCTTGGACCAGGAAGACTCAATTCTATTTTACAAATTTTACCAGCGTTATAATCTTTATCATCGTGCTTAAAATAGACTTGTGCCGATATTAAGAACTCATTTTTTTTTACCAATTTTTCTAATTTTTCTGTAGTAATAGCTGAAAGTGTTTCACTAACATCTGTATTTACATATTGAAAATTCACAGTCATAATCTATCTTGTTTTAATTAATAATTCTTTTGTCTAAGATAAAGATTAACAGCAATTTTCTGACTGATATATATCATAAATAATTTATAAAATTTCTAAAATTCTATCACTTAAATAAATAGAATATGGAATTTAAAACTGGGTTACTTAATAATTAATTATTCTAACTTTTAAACCTATAACCAATAGCTAGTTTAGCATTTGTTACATTTAATCTATACCTGTTAGAATAATCAAAATCAGTAGTATACAAACCATTATTATAAGTTAGACTTATGTAAAATCTATCAAAATTATAGCCCAAACCAAGCATAAAATCTAGCTTATAAATCATAGGATTACTAGGTGTATAGCTTCCGCCTTCAATGGTAAGTTTTTTATACATTACACCCATTCCTGGCATAATATTTACAGTTGCTGTAATATTTTCTGGTAATTTAAAATAAGAAATCAAACCTGCCAACACACCAACTGTTACACCTTGAAAGCGTCTAATGTTAGCCTGATCATTAAAAAATAGACTTGTGTCTTCTGTAAGAATACCAGAATTTGCAGAAAAATAGTTAAAACCAGAAAACAGTCCTATTCCTCCAGAAATTAAAACATTTTTATTTTCGTTGTCTTCCAAACCAGCTTTAAGTAAGGCATATGAGAATTCAATATCATTAAAAGTGTATAGGTAATTAATTCCAAAACTTAAAGAGCGCATATTACTTCTAAAATCATAATCTACATCAAAATTGTTTTTGGCTGTAAAACCTTTATAGCTTTGAAAATATAAATTGGTATAATGTCTTCTTTTTATAATTGTAGTTCCTTGTATATCAAACTTCTTTGTAGCTTCTTTATTTGCTTTTTTAATATTAAAAGCTAAATCTAAAATTATTTTTCTATTTGCTATACCCAAGCCTAATCCATGTCTATTGTTTGGAGCAAATCTAGCTTTAGAGGTCTCACTTAAAATACTAAATTTATTAGCTTTAAAATTGGTAAATACTCTAAAAGAGTAATTGTCTATATCCCTATCCAATAACAAGTCATCTATACCTTCCATATCTTGAGCATGTGCAGTAATATATAATAAAGAGCATGTAAAAGAAATAAAAAGTTTTAATGCTAGAGTCTTTTTAATGTTTAAAATTTTTAACAAGGATATGTAATTAGATTTATATTTTTACAATAGCTAAAATACATTAATAAAAAGACTCTATGCAACTCGTTTTCGCAACAAACAATTTAAATAAAGTAAAAGAAGTACAAGCTATAATGCCACCACACATTAAACTTTTAAGTTTAAAAGATATTGCCTGCACAGAAGATATACCAGAAACCCAATTAACCATAGAAGGTAATGCCATACAAAAAGCAGAATACCTTAAAACACATTACGGTTACGATTGTTTTGCTGATGATACTGGCCTTGAGGTTGAAGCTTTAAATGGCGAACCAGGTGTTTTTTCTGCACGTTATGCTGGTCCGCAACGTAATGCAGAAGATAATACCAATAAATTATTGACTGAATTAAAAAATAAACCGAACAGAAATGCCCAATTTAAAACGGTAATTGCTTTACATATTAATGGAAAACTCCACACCTTTACTGGTATCTGCAAAGGTGAAATCTCCAAAACAAAACATGGTGAAGGTGGCTTTGGCTACGATCCTGTTTTTAAAGCACAAGGTTATAATAAAACTTTTGCAGAAATTACGCTTGAAGAAAAAAACAGAATTGGTCATCGTGGGAAAGCCGTAACCCAACTCATAGAATTTCTAAGCAAATAAAGGTATTTCAGAATATAATGTTAAAACTTTTTTTATTACTAACCGATTGTTTAGTTTTGTGATGTAAATATAAATGTTTCTCTTATTGGGAATATAAAAATGGCCAGAACAAAACAATATAATGAAGCTGAAGTACTAGAAAAGGCCATGCGTCTTTTTTGGAAAAATGGCTATGAGTCTACTTCAATGCAAATGCTTGAAAAAGAAATGGGCATTAACAAGTTCTCTATATATTCTAGTTTTGGAAATAAGCATAGTTTATTTTTAGAGAGTTTAAAACACTATAAATCTAGCGTAAATTCGGTTTTCAATAAATTAAAAAACGGAACAAAAGGAATTGAAGACATTAAACAATTTTTCTACGATTCTGTAAGTTCTAATTTTAAAGACAACAACTTAAAAGGATGCTTTGTTACAAATACCTATAACGAATTTTCTGAAACAGAAGATGACATGGTAAAAGAGCAAATGGAAGCTTTTATGACTAATTTAAAGCAAATTATCATAGAAAAATTAAAAATAGATACTTCTAAAAATGAAGAAACTATCTTAAGGCAAGCTAACTATTTGTTATTAGCAAAACATGGTTTAGCTGCGGCATCGAGAGTAAATACAAAACAAGAAATTGAAGATTATATAGAAATGACTTTCAAAAATTTATAACACATTTTTTTTACACAATAACTAAACGAACGTTTAGAAAAGATTAACAGAATTTTAAATTAAAAACAAAATTACAATGACAACATTAAAAGTTCACACTATTGAAGATGCACCAAAAGATGCGCAACCATTATTAGAAAATTCTTTAAAAGCCTTCGGAATGGTTCCTGGTTTACACGGCGTTTTAGCGGGATCACCACAAATATTAAAAGCTTACCAAACTTTACATGAGTTATTTTCGGAATCTTCTTTTAACGAGGATGAGTTAACCGTAGTTTGGCAAGCTATTAATGTAGAACATGCATGTCATTATTGTGTGCCAGCCCATACAGGCATTGCCAAAATGATGAAAGTAGATGATAACATTACAGAAGCTTTACGTAATGAAACACCGTTAGAAGATGCTAAACTTGAAGCTTTACGCACTATGACATTATCTATTGTTAGAAATCGTGGCAATGTTTCTCAAGCAGAATTAGACACATTTTACGCTGCAGGATACGAAGAAAAGCACGTATTAGATATCATCTTAGGATTATCTCAAAAGACTATTAGTAACTACACTAATCATATTGCAAATACACCTGTAGATGCACCTTTTGAGAAGTTTGCATGGTCTAAAGACACTGTATCTTAATTCTACTCCAGAATTAATTAAATTTCAAACCTTCTGAACATACTTCAGAAGGTTTTTATAATTAAATCATAAGCTAAATGCCAACAAAATTGCAATTTAAATAAATTAACCTACCTTTGCACCTTGCAAAAAATTCATAAATTGAATTTTTAAATTCCTCAGAGTGAGGATGTGTTACCTAGAAGTTTTAGTGTTTAGTATGTCGATTCGCTTCTCTTGTAACACCAACAGAACATAATCGAATACATAAAACTCAAGAATGAGCACATTCCAAGAATTAGGTCTTAATGAAGACCTCCTTAACGCCATTACAGATTTAGGTTTTGTAAAACCTAGTGAAGTTCAACAAAAAGCAATTCCACTTTTATTAGAAGAAGAAGACAAAGACTTAGTAGCCTTAGCACAAACTGGTACTGGTAAAACAGCAGCTTTTGGTTTCCCAATGTTACAAAAAATTGATATTGAAAGTAGAACCACACAGGGATTAATATTATCACCTACTCGAGAGCTTTGTTTACAAATCACCAATGAATTAAAAAACTATGGTAAATATTGCAAGGGTTTAAATGTTGTAGCTATTTATGGTGGATCTAGTATTACCGAACAAGCCAGACAAGTTAAACGAGGCGCCCAAATAATAGTAGCAACGCCTGGTCGTATGAAAGATATGATTAGCCGCAGATTGGTTGATATTTCTAAAATTCAGTATAGTGTTTTAGATGAAGCAGATGAAATGTTAAATATGGGATTCTATGAAGATATCACAGACATTTTATCGCACACACCAGATGATAAAAGTACATGGCTATTCTCCGCAACGATGCCTAGAGAAGTGGCTACAATTGCTAAGAAATTTATGTACGACCCAACAGAAATAACTGTTGGTAACAAAAACGAAAGTACAAGTAACGTTTCTCACGAGTATTATTTAGTTAATGCAAGAGACCGCTACAGAGCCTTGAAACGTTTAGCAGACGCAAATCCAGATATATTTTCTGTAATTTTCTGTAGAACTAAAAGAGATACACAAAAAGTTGCCGAAAACTTAATTGAAGATGGCTATTCTGCAGGTGCATTGCATGGAGACCTAAGCCAAAATCAAAGAGATTTGGTAATGAAGTCATTTAGAAACAACCAAATACAAATGCTTGTAGCTACTGATGTCGCTGCACGTGGTATAGATGTAGATGATGTAACACATGTTATCAATTACCAATTACCAGACGAAATAGAAACTTACACACACCGATCTGGTAGAACAGGACGTGCTGGTAAAACAGGTGTTTCTATGGTAATTGTTTCTAAAAGTGAAGTTAGAAAGATTAAGAGTATAGAACGTATCATTAAAAAGCAGTTTGAGAAAAAGGATATTCCTTCTGGTACTGATATAGTGGAAGTACAATTAATGTCTTTAGCAAATAAAATTCATGCAACTGAGACTAATCACGAAATTGATAAGCATTTAGATAGTATTAACGAATTATTTGCCGATACAGATAAAGATGAGTTAATTAAAAAATTCTTCTCAGTAGAATTTAATCGATTCTTTGATTATTATCAAAAATCTAAAGATATAAATGTTGTAGAATCTAGAGGTGATAGAGATGGCGGACGAGATTACGCAAAACAATCTAACGATACACGTTACTTTATAAACGTTGGTAGTAAAGATGGTTTTGATTGGATGAAATTAAAAGATTTCTTAAAAGAACAACTAGAATTAGGGCGTGATGATGTCTTTAAAGTAGATGTAAAGGAAAGTTTCTCGTTTTTTAATACAGAAAATAACTTAAAAGATAAAGTTTTAGAATTCTTCACTGACTTCAAACACAATGGTCGTTTTGTAAACGTAGAAGTTAGCGAAAATAGAGGTCGTAGTGGTGGCGGAAGACGCGATAGAGGTCGTGGACGTGGCGGAAACGACAGACGTTCTGGTGGTGGAAACCGCAGAAGAGATGACAGAGGAAATAGGCGCTCTAGTGAAAGACGTTCTTCTGGTTCTAGAAACCGAAGCGATAGAAGAAGCAGACGCTCTGATAACAATAAAAATGACAGAGGAGGCGATAGAAAATTTAACGATTCTAGAGGAGACAGACGCCCAGAATCTACTAACTCCTCTGGTTCAGATAGACCTAGACGTTCTAGACGCAGAGATTAAATGTCGTTTAGATAATAATTTTACAACTAATAAGATTATAAAGGCGCATACAAAATCCAAAACTTGAAAAATTAATTTAAGTTTTGGATTTTTTCATTTCAAACTCTAAAACTCTAAAACTCTAAAACTCTAAAACTCTAAAACTCTAAAACTAAAGTTTGTTAATTTTAAGTCAAATATAAAGGTCCAATATGTTAAATCGGTTTTGTTTATTACCTTTACCCAGTAACACTACTACATGCGATATTTATTAATTCTCATTATATGCTTAACTACAGTCCAAGGCTATAGTCAAGACAGCACAGCCACAAAAACGCCAACAACAGTTAAAGGTACTTTAGTTAGTGCCTCTACAGAACTACCATTAAGCGAAGCAAACATTGTAAATATTAATCAGGTTATTGGTACAGCTTCAAACGACGAAGGTGAATTTGAAATCAAAGCCAACGTAAATGATACCCTTCATTTATCTTACTTAGGTTACAAATCAATTAAAGTCCGAGTTACAAACGACTGGTTAAAATTTGGAGAAACAGAAATTCAAATGACAGAATTGGCCTTAGCATTAGAAGAAGTTACCGTAAAACAATTAGAACTTACAGGTTATTTAGAAGTAGATATGGAGCAAATTCCTGTAACTTCTAACAACCGTTATCGTATATCTGGCTTACCTGGACAAGGTTATGAAGCTGGTAAACCTAATATAGCAACCAAAGTTTTAGGTGCAATATTTAATCCTGCAGATTTCTTATACAATATGTTTGGAAAAAAGCCCAACGAAATGCATAAGCTAAAGAAAATGAAGGAAGATGATGAAATTAGAAATCAATTGGCAAAACGTTTCGATAGAGAAATGTTATTAGTTCTACTCCAAGTTACAAAATACGATTTAGACGAAATTGTAAACCAATGTAACTACTCTAAAGACTTTATAAATACGGCAAACGACCTTCAAATTTTAGACGCTATTAGCGAGTGTTACGAAGAATATAAAGTAATAAGAAATAGCAAGGAACGAAAAACAAATAAGAAAAATTAAAGCTGAATTAATTTATAGCTTATTTTTAGTTGAATCATAGCGCTCAACAATAGCATCATAATCTTTTAAAGTTTTCTTAATCCAATCAAATCGTTTCTCTATAACCTCCGCTTCTGTTAGTTTCCAATTTATTGCAGATTTTCTTAATTGAGCTGTGACATGCTGAAGAATTATTGCGGCAGACACAGAAATATTCAAACTTTCTGTAAAACCAACCATTGGTATTTTTAAAAAACAATCCGCTTCCTCTAGTACTTGCTCAGATAATCCTTCTGTTTCTCTTCCAAAGAAAAAACATGACTTTTTAGTAATATCAAAATCAATTAGTTCGCAGTCATCTCTATGTGGTGTGGTTGCTACAATTTGATAGCCTTTGTCTCTCAAATCACTTATACAATCTGCAGTAGAATGGTATCTATTTAAATCTACCCATTTCTGTGCACCCATTGCAATTTCTCTATCTATACTTTTAGAATTCACTTCTTCTACAATGTTTAATTCTTGAATTCCGAACACATCGCAAGAACGCATTACAGCACTTGTATTATGTAATTGATAAACATCTTCTGTAGCAACTGTAAAATGTTTTGTTCGTTGTGGCAACACATTTTTAAAACGCTCTCTCCTATTTTCAGTTAAAAATGTTTCTAAATAGTCTAATAATTGTAAATCTTGCATAATTCAAAAATAAGAAATGTCCTTTAGAGCAAAGCCATTAATTTTAATTGAAACACTAAGTGCAGTCAAAATAACTCAAAATTAATTATTTTTAATCTATGAAAAAACACATCGTTGTATTAACAGGAGCAGGCATGAGTGCCGAAAGTGGAATAAAAACCTTTAGAGATGCGGACGGACTTTGGGAAGGCCATGATGTTATGGAAGTAGCTTCACCTGCAGGGTTTGAGCGCAATCCAGAATTGGTTTTAAACTTTTATAACGAAAGACGCAAGCAGTTAAAAGAGGTTGAACCTAACCAAGCACACTTCGATTTGGCTGAACTAGAAAACAAGTATAAAATAACCATTGTAACACAAAATGTAGATGATTTACATGAACGTGCTGGTAGTACAAATGTAGTGCATCTTCACGGCGAATTACGAAAAATACGAAGTACAGGAAATGAGAACGACATTAGAGATTGGACAGAAGATATAAACATTGGTGACTTATGTGACAAAGGACATCAATTACGCCCACACATTGTTTGGTTTGGTGAAGCAGTACCAAAGATTGAAACCGCAATTAACATCTGTAACACTGCAGATATTCTTATCATCATTGGCACAAGTATGCAAGTTTATCCTGCGGCAAGTTTAATAGATTATGTGCAAGCCAAAACTCCGATTTATTACATAGACCCAAAGCCAGCTATTAACAGCGGAGACATGGTAACCGTAATTGCCAAATCTGCTACAGAAGGTATGCAAGAACTCATTAAGTTATTATAAGTTATTTCTAATAGTCATCAGCATTTAATTTAAAAAAATCATTTACAGGTTTCTTAAAAAGTTGAGATAATTTTAAAGCTAAAACCGTTGATGGTACATAACGATTAGCTTCAATAGAGTTTATGGTTTGCCTAGACACACCTATTTTCTTAGCCAATTCATCTTGTGTTAAATTTAAAATAGCGCGTTCTACCTTTATAGTGTTTTCCATTATCTAAAACGTTTTAAATTATGATAAAACAAAAGCTGAATCATTAGCATAAAAAGTAATACCTGAAAATCGCCTAAGTCTTTAAACGCTTCGCCACCAGAATGAACCACATTAGAAACACCGTATTCTACATATGGCATCACTAGCGCATAGATCACACCAACTACAAAAGCAATGGCATAAGATTGTGCTCTTAAAGTAATAGTCATCTCGTCCTCTACTTTGTCCTTAGACATAGACATAACTAACATACCTACCAAAAGTGTTTTTTGTAACAACTGTTTTAGCCATAATAAGTCGCCTTCTAAAGCAAACGCTCGCACGCACATACCAATAATTGATAAGACTACAATTGCAATACCAACAGTCATAAAACCATGTGGTAACCTAAATTTTATAAGTTTCTGAAAGTTTTTACGTTCGCAATTAATAAGTTTCTCTGTATTCATAATTGACAAATCTTCTTTATATAAAGGAAAACATATTTTCCCATATGTCAAATATACTTTACATAATTGTTTTTCAAAATTTTTTTAAGCTTATTTTAACAATACAAAACATACTAATTAGTATTTTTTATAATACATTTGACACATGGAACAAAGACAAAAATCCGAACTTACTAGACAGCTAATTTTAGACGAGTCTTTCAAATTGTTCTATAAAAATGGTTTTGAGTCTACAAGTGTAGATAAAATAATGAAAGCAACAAACCTTACTAAAGGTGCTTTTTATCATCACTATAAGAGCAAGAAAGCCTTAGGGTTAGAAATAATTAGCTCTAAATTACAAAAACGTGTTTATGATGGTATGATTACACCATTATACGAAGACGGAAATGTATTAACTATTTTAGAAAACACCTTTTCTAGACGCTTAAAATCCTTCTCTTTATTTGATAAGAAACATGGATGTCCTATGAATAATTTCATTAATGAGATTGCTGATAAAGAAGAGGCCTACCAAATTGCCTTAAAACGAATTATTGAAGAATGGAAAGCTGCTTTAATTCATTTATTAGAACGCGGAAAAAAAGAAAACACCATTAATAAATCGCTCTCAAGCAATGCAATTGCCATATATTTAATAAGTGCTTTTGAAGGCGTTAGAGGTATAAGAAAATTATATAATGATGATACTATTTTAAATGAATACATTACAGGTCTCTCATTATACATTAATCAACTAAAAGCATAGTTTTTTTTTTAAAACAAAACATACCGAATAGTATGTAAAAACAAAAAAAACATGAATAACAACCGAAGAAATTTTATTAAAAAATCTGCAATGCTAGGTTTAGCTAGTGCTACCATTCCACAATTTGGATTTGCAACATCCAATAAAGACCACAAACAAATGAACAAAACAACCACTAGACCTAAAGTTTTATTTTTCGATGTTAATGAAACTTTGTTAGACTTAACAGCAATGAAAGAAAGTGTTGGCAAAGTTCTAGGAAACCGAAGCGATTTATTACCATTATGGTTTACCACTATGCTACAATATTCTCTAGTATCTACAGTTGGTAGACAGTACAATGATTTTGGGATTATAGGATCGGCAGCACTACAGATGGTAGCAGCTAATCACGGCATAACATTATCTGAAGAAGAAGGTAGAGAAGCTATATTAGGTCCATTACGCTCAATTCCGGCACATCCAGAAGTTAAACAAGCATTATCAGACTTAAAAAAGGCAGGCTACACCTTAGTATCTTTTACAAATTCATCTAATATTGGAGTAGAAACTCAATTTAAAAATGCTGGTTTGTTAGATTATTTTGACAAACGTTTAAGCATTGAAGATATAGGAAAATATAAACCTCATACAGACGCCTATGATTGGGCGGCCAGGAAAATGGGAGTAAATTCTAACGAATGTCTATTAGTCGCTGCACACGGTTGGGACATCGCTGGCGCATTATGGGCAAACTGGAGAGGTGCTTTTGTAAGTCGACCTGGTGCACAACAGTATCCACTTGCACCTACTCCAGAAATTGCCGAACCTAATTTAAAACTAATTGCAGAACGCTTAATTGCACTTAAATAAACTCATGAAAACATTAGAAAACAAAGTTATTATTGTTACAGGTGCTTCTCGAGGTATTGGCAGAGAAATCGCTATACAATTAGCTAAAAATGGAGCAACGGTAATTGTAAATTATTCTAATAGTAAGTTAGAAGCAGAAGAAACTGTTGAAACTATTATTAACGAAGGAGGTAAAGCATTAGCCATAAAAGCAGATGTTAGTAACAAAACCGAAGTCACAGATTTATTTGATAAAACCATTTCTACGTATGGCCGCATTGATGTTTTAATTAACAATGCTGGCATAATGATATCTAAAGCCATAAAAGATAATACTGAAGACGATTTCACTAATCAATTTAATGTAAATGTAAAAGGTGTTTTTAATACGTTGCAAGAAGCATTTCATAAATTATCTGATAATGGAAATATTATTAATATTTCATCGAGTACTGTAAAATTAATGTTTCCAACCTATGCACTCTACTCTGCTTCTAAAGCTGCAGTTGAGCAAATGACACGAGTATTCTCTAAAGAAGTAGGAAGAGGAATTTCAGTAAACGCCTTGGCACCTGGTGCCACAGAAACAGAATTGTTTCTAAACGGAAAATCACAAGAATTTATTGATAAATTAAGCAGTATGAACGCCTTTAACCGCTTAGCCAAACCTATAGATATTGCCAAAATTGCTGTGTTTTTAGCAAGCGATGATTCTAAATGGATTTCTGGTCAAGTTGTAGGCGCAAATGGTGCACTCATTTAAAAAAATAAAACAAAATTCAACTTATAAAAAACATATGAAAGCCAACATCTTTACACTCTTACTTTGTATTATTTTAATGTCTTGTAATGAGACTAAAAAAACACCTACTGACAAAACCACAAAAGAAGTAGATAACACTGAAGCTGTTAAAACAGAGCCTATGACTTTTAAAAATAAAGGTCATGAGCTGGTTTACAACCTCACACAAAAAACAGGAAACTACCAAACCCTTCTTAATAAAAAAGATGTTGTTTACACCTATACTTATAAAACACCAAAAGGTGAAATAGATATCTCTACCGAAAAATATATTTTTAATGGCGAATTATCCTATGGCGCTTATAGCCAACACCAAAGAACACTTCCTCAACTAGAAGGTTTAATAGAACAAGGTTATGATGGTTCTGAATTCTGGCTTAAAAACAACGGAACTATTATAGAAGATGAAGCAGCCTTAAAACGTGTAGCTTTTAATAGACCAACAAATTTTTATTGGTTTGCAATGATGCCAAAATTGTTAGATCCAGGTGTCATTTACGAGTATTTAGGTGATAAAACAATAGATAGTATTGTTTACGATATTGTAAAAGTATCATTTACATCTACAGATAATAAACCTACTGATATTTACCAATTATACATTAATAAAAACACAGGTTTAGTTGACCAATTTTTATTTACAGTAGCAGATTTTGGCAAAATGGAAGTTCCGTTTCTTATGAAAGTAGAATACGAAGACATTGAAGGAATTTTAATACCAACCAAACGAAAATACAAATCTTCTAATTGGGAAGCTGAAGTAACTGACCAACCTTGGATTTCCGTAAACTGGACAAACATAAAGTTTAATAATGGTTTAAAAGAAGCGATTTTTAAAAAATAATTGAAAAAGGAAAATTAGAATACGCATGCCAGATACAAATGTTAACTAAATTCATTTAAGTGAAACAGTTGTATCTAAAAGAATAGTTGATTAATAGTTTGTTTTTGTTTCGAAAAAAGTCATTAAATTTCTTAATGGCTTTTTTTATTTTAAATTAAATTCGTGCTAGACTATTTTAATTTCTACAATCTATTACACAGATCATAACACATATTGTTCCCGAACAAAGCACACCTACTCGTCTTCAAGACTATGGTGTTGGCATTTTTGATGCTTTCCCAACAAAATCTGCATTAAAGAAAGCTCTAAAAAAAAATTATATTACCGTTAACGGTAAAATTGCATCTACTGCAACTTATATATCTGGTGGAGAAACCATTGTATTAACTTTACCAAAACAAGTGAGTTCTCATAAAAAATTCAATTTTAAACTCAATGTTATATTTGAAGATGATTATTTAGCCGTTATACATAAACCAGCTGGTATTTTGGTAAGCGGTAATCATTTTAAAACAATTGCGAATGCGTTAATTCAAAATTTAGAACCCAGCTCTTTACCAGATGCTACAAAACCTCAACCTGTACATCGTTTAGATTATGCTACTACAGGAATTTTACTCACAGGAAAAACAAGCACTAGCATAAGAACATTAAATAAATTGTTTGAAACTAAACAAATTAGAAAAACATATTTTGCTGTAACCATAGGAAATATGCCAAATACAGAAGACATCATTACTTCTAGCATAGACGGGAAATCAGCAACATCTCAATACAAAGTCATTAAAACTGTTTCTTCTCCAAGATTCGCCAAACTTAATCTGGTTAAATTAGAACCACAAACAGGTCGAAGACATCAATTAAGAATTCATTTATCTCAACTTGGAAATCCTATTTTAGGGGATAAAGATTATGGCATAAAAGATTTAATATTGCATGGAAAAGGCATGTATTTACATGCATGTGCATTAGAATTTACTCATCCCTTTACTAAGGAAAATATAAATCTTAAAAGCGAATTACCAAAAAGGTTCGAGAAGATATTTTACTCCAATTAATTTACTATTAGTAAGAAATTTTGTGCTTGACATTGTACATTTAAAAGCCTAACTTCGTTTAACGTATGATATAAAACATTGAAATGCTTTTATATCATCTAACCATTAACGGAAATTTGAGAAAAACGTTAACTATATTGATAGCATTAAGTTTCGGACTTTCATCTTGCAAGTCCGAAAAACGATATTCTGATTATAATGAGTCTGACTTTTATGAAGTGCAAGGTTTCATAGAATCAGCAAGTCTAACAAGCGACCCTTTTGATAGTCCTACTGAAAAAAATATTAGATTTAAATATTTCTTAGACCGTGAAAATCCGATATCTGGAATGGAAAATGACTTGGAAATGTTTGAGGCGAAAACTGGATTTCCTCTAATAGTATTAGTACATAAGGACGACGAAAATGTTAGCTTTTATGGACGAGTTGGAATTTTAGAAAACTTAAATACTAAAGAAAAAGAATTTTTATCTGAACATATTAAAAATCAAATGGAATTAATTAACCAAACTGAATCTGAATAAAAAACTACTTACTACAATGTACAACCGCAATTACGACGGATTCTACTACGTCCTAATTCAAAAGGAATTACTACGGCTTGTGCCAAACCGAAAACAATTACAAATTAACCCGTAACTGGCGGTTATACAAGACTATTAGACACAATTAAAAAAAATCACCCATTCTTAGCCTCTATCCACTTACTCATATACTTAGTACTTTGCATACTTTGATGCATCAACAATTGACCAATAAAATTCTGTTCGCGATGAGATTTTAAGTTTGAAGAAAGTCCATTTATATGCGCAGTAAAATCAGTTTCAAAATCTAAGCGATTAAATCGTTGTTTCAAAACTTCAAAACCATTTTGTTGTTTCTGTTGCCAAAATTCTTCAATTTTATAAAGTTCAATAGCTTGTTTTGCAAAAGTTTCTGGTGAGTCTTTAATACATCCATTTGGTTCTAAATCACCAAACATGCCTTCTGCTGCAATTGCTGTCATAACGCAAGGTGTTCCATTCTGCATGGCATCTACCAATTTTCCTTTAAGTCCTGCTCCAAAGCGTAAAGCTGCTAAACATACTTTAGCGTTTTGCATCACCACATTTACATCTTCCGCAAATCCTTTTATTATAAAACCTTCTTTTTTATTATTGAGTTGCGTAACTTTTTGAGCTTCATAAGCACCATAAATATGTAATTCGGTTTTTGGTAATTGTTTTCTAATTAAGGGCCAAATTGTTTGTTTTAAATACAAAACAGCATCATAATTAGGTGCATGTAAAAAATTACCAATGGTTACAAAATGTTGTCTTGCTTCAAACTTTGGCAATAGATTAATGGGTTCTGGTTGAATTGGTTCTAATAAAAATGGTAGATAATACAGTAAGCTTCTATCTATTTTAAAGTGTTCCGTTAAAATTTCAATTTCGGCTTCAGAAATCATTAAACTTAAATCGCATCGGTAAATACTAGCAATTTCGCGTTTGGTAATCTCATTTTGTAAATGTGAAATAGAAACAGTTTCATTTTGTTTTAACGCTACTTCCCTAGCCTTCCTCAATCCATGAAAATCTTCGGTATCTAAAACTCGTAATGCATCAGCGCAATGTTCTGCGACGCGCCAACCGTATTGTTCTTCGGTCATAAAACGATCAAACAACACCACATTAGGATTCAAGTTTTTTATAAAAGCATCAAAAGAAGCATCGTTTAAAACAATAAATTGGGTTAATACATTAATGCTATCTAAATTGAATGTATTAGCAGATGTCTTTGCCGCAGATGCAAAAGTTACCTCATATCCTTGTTGCTGAAATTGGGTAATTAATTGCAACATTCTGCTACCAGCTGCAGAACTTTTGGGTTCTGGCCAAACAAAACCAATAACCAGTAATTTTTGTTTCATATTATTTTAAAAAAGAATGCTACTGTAGTGTTTACAATAGCATTCAAAATAAATTTAAGTATTTGTAAGCTTATTGCGCTTCTTCTAAAAAGGTATATTTTAATCTAACGGTTTTGGCCCAATTAATAACCGCATCAATTTGATCCTGGGATAATTTAGCCTCGCTATGTGCCCAAGTATAACTTTCTAAAGGCATTTCTTTTTCTTCGACCATTTCAATTAACTCATCTAGTTTATGGTCTTTTTTCTTGTCGCTGTAATCGTTCCATTTAGAAACATTAAAGTGCTTAACACCATGCTCAATATGGTCTGCTAACCAATAATTAACAGGTGTAATATTACTATACCAAGGGTATTTTGTGCTATCGCTATGGCAATCATTACAAGCGTTTTCTAAAATAATTTTAACGTCTTCTGGCGGATTAGTATCTGCATAAAAAGCTTCTACAGAGGTAAAATCACCTTCATTTTTATCTGGCCCAAAAAACTGAGCAATTATAAACACTACTAAAAGTAAGAGTACTATTTTCTTAAAAATCTTCATTTTTCATTAATTTTAGAGCTCTAAAATAATCATTTTCTTTTGACTAAAGCAGAACTCTACCAAGAATTAAATTATGTAAATCATTCGCGAGAGAAACGATTAAAATACGCTAATCTTGTTATTGACAACCCTAAATTGGTTGCTCCTCTTTTAGAAATTCTATTTAACGTAGATGACAAAATATCTTGCAGAGCAGCTTGGGTTTTTGAGTTTATGTGCGGTGAAAAACTAGAAGCTATTATTCCGTTTTTAGATACCTTTACTGATAATATGCACAAAGTTCATTTAGATTCTGCCGTAAGGCCAATTGCTAAAGTGTGTGAGTATATTACAAAAGCCTACTACGGTAAAGAAGACCATTTATTAAAAACTCATCTCAACGAAAAACACAAAGAAAAAATTATAGAAACTTGTTTTGATTGGATGATTAATGACGAAAAAGTAGCACCCAAAGCCTACAGCATGGTCAGCCTTTATTTATTTGGACAAGAATATGATTGGATTTACCCAGAATTAAGCCTCATCTTAGAACGCGATTTTCAGTTACAAAGTGCTGCATTTAAAGCCAGAGCAAGACAAATTTTAAAGAAAATTAAAAAATAATTTCTACTTTATAGAATATAGAATTTGAAACAAAAAGATAAGCGCTAAAGGTTAAAGAATAATTCATTCTTCCAACTAACTTTATTATATTTGATGCTTCTAAAAAATCAACTAAAAATGGCACTTTCACCTCTTAATGCAATTTCTCCAATCGATGGAAGATATAGATCTAAAGTAGAAAAATTAAAAGATTATTTTTCTGAAGAAGCACTAATTAAATATCGTGTTTTAGTTGAAATAGAATACTTTATTGCGCTTTGCGAATTACCATTACCTCAACTAGAGTCTGTGGACCAATCACTATTTGAAGCGTTAAGAAACATTTATAAAAACTTTACAGCAGAAGACGCTACGGCAATTAAAGACATAGAAAAAGTAACCAACCATGATGTAAAGGCTGTTGAATATTTTATTAAAGAGAAATTTGACGCATTAGAATTATCTGCCTACAAAGAGTTTATTCACTTTGGGTTAACCTCTCAAGACATCAACAACACAGCCATACCTTTAAGTATTAAGGATGCTATGAACGATGTGTATGTCCCTGAGTATTTATTACTTTTAGAAAAAATTGAAAGTTTAGCCAAAGAATGGAATGCTGTACCAATGTTAGCCAGAACACATGGTCAGCCAGCTTCACCAACGCGTTTAGGGAAAGAAATAGACGTATTTGCAGTTAGACTTAAAGAGCAATTTAATTTATTAAACGACGTACCAAGTGCTGCAAAGTTTGGTGGTGCAACAGGAAATTTTAATGCACATAAAGTGGCTTATCCTTCTATTAACTGGAAAGCCTTTGGAACCAAGTTTGTACAAGAAAAATTGGGCTTACAACATTCTTTCCCAACCACACAAATAGAACATTACGATCATGCAGCCGCATTATTTGATGCATTAAAACGTATTAATACAATTATTATAGATTTAGATAGAGATATATGGACGTATGTATCTATGGATTATTTTAAACAAAAAATTAAAGCTGGTGAAGTAGGAAGTTCTGCAATGCCACATAAAGTAAATCCTATAGATTTTGAAAATAGTGAGGGTAATTTAGGTATAGCAAATGCAATTTTTGAGCATCTTTCTGCTAAATTACCAATCTCTAGGTTACAACGTGATCTAACAGATAGTACTGTTTTGAGAAATGTTGGTGTTCCGTTTAGCCATACTATTATTGGTTTTAAATCTACAATGAAAGGTTTAGGCAAGTTATTACTAAATGAAGCTAAATTTGCGCAAGACTTAGAAAATAATTGGGCTGTGGTTGCAGAAGCAATTCAAACGATTTTAAGACGTGAAAGCTACCCAAATCCTTACGAAGCTTTAAAAGGTTTAACTAGAACTAACGAAGCTATTACGCAGAGTTCTATTTCAAATTTTATTGACACTTTAGAGGTTTCTGAGGCTATTAAATCTGAATTAAAAGCTATAACACCGAGCAATTACACTGGTATTTAAAATTTAAAACAGTGAGATTTAAAACAACTATAACTAAAGATAGTATAGCTTTAATAATTGTAACGGTTACGGCTGTAGGATTCTTTTTTGCAGGTATTTTTGATATACTCAACTACATTATAGTACAAGTACTTTTATTTCTGTGCTTAGCCGTTTTATTAGGCCTTGGCTTAAATTTTGCTATTCAGAATGAGAAAAAAGAAAATCGTCCTAAAGACAAGCTTCAAGACGATTTGCATTAACATTTAAATAAAAGTCAGTTTATTTAAAAAAATCTGTGATAGTTCCTAATTGACTCTCATCGATATCTGCTTTTTCTAAAACAGACCTAAGAGACATTAATTTTGCTGCACTCATATCATCACCTAAAATTCTGGCAATTAAAAAGCCTTTATCTGTAGCATTTCCAAATATGATGAGTTCGTCAATACGATCAACTTCACCTAAAAACTTAACTACAAATTTTCCATCTGTTGAGTTTCCGCCACGCATTAACTCTTCGTAATCCGGATTTTTTAAAATCGTTTTTACTTTTTCTAATTCTAATTTATAGTCTGTAGCATCTGTATCTTCTTTCATGTAGGTTAATACATTTAATTTGTCTACAGAATCGTAAGCTTCCTTTTGGTCTGCTGTCATTTCTATATGCTCTACATTAAGCATACTTAACGGAATATCAGCAGATACAAATCCTGGTTTTAGTTCATTATCTACGTAATAGGTTTGCAATGTTGGCTCTTGATTACAGCTTGTAAAAACTGTAATCAGAAACAACACTAGTATTGATTTTTTGATTGATTGAATCATAACTTTATTCTTTATTCTCTCCAGCTTTATTTAAATGCTCTCCAGCAGGAACATCCATTTTACTAGTGATTTTAGATATTTGTCTTAAGTCTATATCTCCTGTTAAGGACAGTATTAAGGTTTCAAACACACGTTTTTTACCGTTAATTTCAATGTCTTGGCCATCCGTTAATTCTTTAAGACCAGTCATAAACATTAAAAGTTCTTTTACATGGTTTTCATCTTTACCTTCTTTAACGTAAAACTTAATAGTTTGTCCTCCATCTTTAAAACGCATTAATTCTTCTAGTTGAGATGACTTTAAGTATTTATCTACGGTTAACTTCATATCGGTTGAAATCTTTTCATCTCCTGTTGTAAAAACTTTAAGACCTGTAATTTTCTTAGCCATCTCTAAGAATTCTTGATCTTCTTTATCATCTAAATCAATATCTATAGAAGCTAACATTCTAAACATTTTCTGATTGATTACAAAAGAAGATACATCTTCTAATTCTTCAAACTTATCGAAAACGCCTTGGCCAAAAGTTAAGATTGGTGATAATAAAAGCGCTGTAATTATTATTAATTTTTTACTCATGACTATTCTATTATTTAAGTATTCGTGAAAATTTTTCAAATTTTTCATAATTTCTAATTGTTAAGGTTTACTTGTTTTTTAAAATTTTGTTTGTAATTGTATTAAATTCTCCTAGCCTATTTGCTTGCCCAACACCTTCTTCAATGTTTTCGCTAACTAAAGCTAAATTGGTTAATTGTGTTTTTCCTTTATTTAGACCTAAAGAGATTAAATTAAAAGCTTCCATAGTTTGCTCATAAGTAGCCATTGCTATTTCTTGATCTCTTAATTCTTGTTCTGAAGGACCTAAAACTTTAGGGACAATTAAACCAAGCATTAAAACAGCCACTGCTGCGACAGAAATCCATTGATACAATTTTGTTTTCTTAGTTTTTAATGGAACGTCTTTGGTGTACCGCTCTTGTTTTGAATGAGAAAAATATTGAAACATTGGTTTGTAATGTTCTAAATGTGGCGCTACATCATCGCTTAAAAAATAGGCTTTTAGTTGTGCCTCTTCTTTAAGTGTAGTCTCGGCATTGTTATACTTTTCTATTAGTTTTTCTATATTATTTAATACCATAGCCATGTGTATTAGTTAATTTTTCTCTTATTGTTTTACGTGCTCTAGATAAGTTAACGCGTATTGCAGTTTCATTCATGTCTAGCATTTTAGCTATTTCTGCAAAATCGTATTCTTCAATATCTCGTAGTTGCACTATTATTTTTTGCTGCTCTGGTAGGTCTTCCATAATTTTAGAAACCCAATCCACACTATCTTTTGCTTCAACTTGTTTTTGTAAAGATGTATTACCATCCGTATAATTATTATGAACAATTTTTAAATTTTGTGCTTGTTTAGATTTTAAACGGTCTAAACAAAAATTCTTGGTCATGGTCATTGAAAACGCTTCTACATTTTTATAGTCTTCAATTTTTTTATTATTCTTCCATAACTTCAACAGAATTTCTTGCGTAGCATCTTCTGCTTCCTCTCTAGAAACTAGTAGTCGCTTTGCTAAACGAAATACTTTATCTTTAAATGGCATAACGATATTTACAAAATCTGCCTGTTTCATTACTTTTTATTGGTTGGTTGGCAAAAGCATTTTTAGTAGCTTTCAATGTTACGACGAGTCACTTTATTTTTTGTTACAAAGATTTTACGTTTTTTATAATATTGTAAGTAAATTTAGAGTTTATACTACTATAAGAAAAGAATTGCTATTTAATAAAAGTAAAAGAGATGACAAAAAAACTTAAAATTTTACTGCTTAATTGTATTGTACTTTTTTCAGTAACTAGTTGCTTTGACGACTTAGATGACGATATTGTGTATGCTACTACTGTAGAAATTAATGATTTTGTTTGGAAAGCCATGAACGCTGTTTATTTATATAAACCTGAAATTCCAGATTTAGTAGATGATAGATTTACTACAAGTGTTGAATACAATGAATACTTAAATGATTATGCTTCACCAGAAACATTATTTGAATCTCTAAAATATTTACCAGATACAATAGATAGATTTAGTAGAATCTATAGTAATTATAACGAGCTACAGGATATATTAGATGGCGTATCATTAAGTAATGGCATAGAATATAATTTATACTATGTACCTGGTAGTGATTCTGAAATTTTTGGTGCTATCACTTTGGTACTTAATAATAGTATGGCTTCAGATTTAGGTTTGGTACGTGGCCAAATATTTAGAGCTGTTAATGGAGAAAATTTAAATAATTCTAATTACCTCGAATTATTAACAACAAATGATTTTACTTTGAATTTTGCAGATTATGATACTAATGGAACAGATGAAACTGCAGATGACACGGTAACACTAAATGCTAACAGTGTAAGTTTATCTAAGGTAACTTATACCGAGAACCCTATTCATAAAACGGAAGTATTAGAAGTTAATGGTACAAGCATTGGTTACCTCATGTACAACGCATTTAACAGCGAATATAATTCTGAATTAAATGATGCCTTTGCTGAATTTAGCGCAGCAGGTGTTACAGAATTGGTATTAGATTTAAGATATAATGGAGGTGGTTCTGTGCAAACAGCAGCTTATTTAGGTAGTATGGTTACTGGTCAATTTACAGGATCTATATACTCTAAATTATTTTACAATGAGAATTTGAGTAGTAATGATGTAGATTTTTTGTTTACTAATTCAATTTCGGGTGGTGGTTCTATAAATAGTCTCAACCTGTCAAGAGTATATGTTTTAACCACAAACCGCAGAACCGCTTCTGCTAGTGAATTGGTTATTAATAGTCTTAGTCCATATATAGACGTTATTGTTATTGGAGAAAACACTGTTGGTAAAACACAAGCTTCTCAAACCGTTTATGACTCACCTGGTTTATTTACAACAGAAGGTATAAACCTTGGGCATACTTACGCTATGCAACCATTAATTGCAAACTCTACCAATGTTAATGATGAATTAGTACCAACTGAAGGTTTAACTCCAGATATTGATTTAAGTGAATCACCAAGTAATTTAGGAATATTAGGAGATATAAATGAGCCGCTTTTAGCTGAAGCAATTCAAAATATTACGGCTGCTGACCGTTCTTTTGGTAAAGCCAATAAGGCTACTAAGCTAAAAGAAGTAAAACAAATTGTTGCGCCTTTAGAACAAGATATGTTTATTGATTAAACGATTTCTACGCAATTGAAAAAGCCGCTGTCTAAGTTTAGAAAGCGGCTTTTTTTATATCTTAAAGTTTAGTATTTAATTAAAATAAACACCTCCAGGTATAATATTTAATGTTATAGATTGTGTTTCGGTATTTGAATTTAAGTCATAAACTTTTAATTCTCCATTAGATGTAAAATCTCCTGCATCAACACCATATAAAATACCATTACTAACATTCATATCGTAGAAATTAACATTAGAAAATTCAGCCGTTGTAGGCAATACATTTGCAGATTCATCCATTTTATAAACTGATCCACTATCATAAAAATAAAAACTACTATTGTCGTATATTAAGTTAGATGGAAAAGAAAATCCATCTCCTAAGCTAATTGTTTGCGCAATATCATTTGTGTCAGTATCTATCTCTATTAAGTTTTCCGAAGATAAAACCCATAAATTACTATTAGAATCTAACTGTAATGAGTTTGGAGAATTTCCAACAACAATGCTTTCTTCTAATTCATCAGTGTCTGAGTTAATGACATCTACTAAATTTCCATAACCATAAATACCTGTAGCGACATAAATTTTATCTCCAAGAGCAATAATTTCTTCTGGTAAATAACTAGAACTTATAGCATCTGTAACTAAATTTAATGACAAATCTATCACTGCTACAAAATCATCATCTGTTACCGAAAAATCAGCCCAATTAGTTACATAACCTTTACCATTAGATATTGCCATATATCTTGGATTATTTAAACCTGAATCAATTGTTGCTATTGACTCAAAGGTGTATCTATTGACAACCTGTATAGAGTTTGAAACATTCATCACAATATATGCGAAATCTCCATCAAAGGTTATGCTTTGTGCAGTATCTCCTAATGGGCTAGAATTTACAGCCTCAAAAATATTGTTTTCAACAGTGGCAAAATCATAAGACACAAAAGAAACAGAGGCATTTCCTTGGCCAAAATTACCTTCGTGTGAAATTAAAAGACCATCTACATAATCTCCTGAAGCTTCTGGTGTATTATCATCATCACTATTACAAGATGTAAATAATAAAGCTACTGCTAAAAAGAGTAAAGTAATTTTTTTTGAAATCATATTGTTTTAAAATTTAAGTGTTAGTTTAATATTGAAATTTCTGTTTGGCATTGGTCGCAATGCTACGTTTTCGTAATAAGTGTTATAAATGTTATTTATTTTTAAATCTAGGATATAATTTAATTTTCCGGCTGTATTCAACTCATAAGAACAGCCTATATTACCAACATCATAACCATCTAATGAGCCACCAATAACATCTACTTCACCTGTAAATAAGTGTTGATAATAAGCCGTAAATGATTTAAAATTATATGATAAAGCTGTATTGCCTTTATGAAGCGGCACATAATATAACGGCTGATTTTTTTCTACATCTTCCGTTTCTGTATAAGAGTAAGCTGTTACTAAATTAAAGTGATGTGCATTAATTTGTTTTGTATAACCAAGTTCTACTTCTAAACCATAATGCTTAGCATTAGCAATATTTACAGGATTCCAATAATTAGTTTCAGTGTTTGGTCGCCATTGAATTAGGTCTGAAGTTTCAATGTAAAAGGTGTTCAGTTTTAATTGTAACGATTTTAATATTTCAAGTTGATGACCTAAATCAAATTGAAAAGACTCTTCTGGTTCTAAGTCTAAATTTCCACCAGGATTCCAATACAAATCATTAAATGTTGGTACTCTAAAGTTTTTAGAAGCATTAAACTTTAACACATAAGCTTCTGCAACTTTATAACTTAAATCTCCTGCAAAAACTAATGGGCTTTTAAAATCTGAAATCACATCTTTTCTAACATTTAGATTATACTTAAATTTTGTTGAAAATTGATGATTTAAGATGGCAGTAGCAGAAAAAGCATTTCGTTTTGGATCTATATAACTATTTCCTTCAGCTGTAATATAACTGTAATCTGTAATAACACTCAAAGCCATGTTTTTAGATACATTACGCTTATAACTATGCTTAATGAGCCATGTTTTTGCCTGGCCTTTAGAATAATTATTTAAATCTTTATTTTCAAAATATTTAAATTGTTCTAATAAATGCACCGCTTTTAAACTCGATGTAAAATTTTCACTAACATGAGCCCATTCTAACATGCTACGATAGTCTTCAGTTTCGTACTTACTATTAGAAGGTGCTAATAAGGTTGAAGAAAATGCTCTATCACTTCTAAAATTTTGATGGTATACTTTTAAAACATCCTTTTGAGATAAAATATAACCTAAATTGAGATTAAGATCTAAATTATTAAAAGCACCATTTTCATTTTTCTCATCTGTACCAATAATTCTATAATCATTTTCAGTATTCACATAAGATACACCTGCACTACCAGACCATTTGTTGTTACCAAAGGATAAATTATAACTGGCATTCTCAGTTTCATAACTGCCATAACCCAATTGCAGTCTATGATTTATGTGCTTTGTAAAATCTGAATCGTTAGATAAATGTACACTTCCGCCAATAGCTCCACTTCCATATTGCACACTTCCGCCTCCACTTCTTATACTTATAGAATTGTAATTAGCTGTAGATATGGTATTAAAATCTACCTGTCCGTTTAATTGCGAATTAATATTAATACCATTCCAAATCACGGCAGTTTGTGATGCATTGGTTCCTCTAAAAGAAGCCGAAGACACCATGCCATAACCATTCTCTTTAAAGTAAATATTAGAATTAAAACGTAAAACATCGGTTAATGAGTTTCCATTTTTTCTAAGAATAGAATCACTTAAAACGGTAAGCTTGTAACCTTCGTTGTAATGTTTAAGTTTTACATCGCTCAACACAACCTCGTCCAATTTCTGAATAGAATCAGTGGACTTTTGTGCATTAGCAACGCTATAATAACATAGCAATAAAAAAAAGAATACTATACGTATCATACTGCCTTAACTTTTATCCCGAAAGTTTAATTTTAGTTTAAAATAGGCAGGTCTCCTGACTCGTTTTTTATTATTTCACCTTCCCAGCTAATGCCAGTGGTATTTGAAGTAAATAATAACTCTTAAAAAAGATACTGAAATAAATTCAGTATAAAACTTACAGTTGCGGGAACAGTTCTGGACTTGATTATAATTATCTCACCAGATTCCCTTTTAATCGACTTTTATTTTATTATAGTCGAACCTAATTCTGCAGCAAAACTAGACTTTTAATTACATTTCAAACCTGATTTTTGTCATTTTTTTTTATTCATCTTGTAAATAAGATAAATGAAGCCAATTAAAAAATGTGCAATGATTATTCCTGCAACGATATATAGTGTTAAATTTGAATCGTCTCTCATAGTCTAATTTTTACCAAAATTAATGAGAACTTTTTAATTTATAAGTTACAAATGTTACCTATGTCTTACTTTAGAATCTTATTCATCCTTATATTGTTTTGTTCATGTAAAAATGAAGCAAAAGTTAATACTCCAGAGTTAGAAACCACCAATTCGTTGACATTAAAATATGCTGAAGGGTTTGCCATTAAAACGTCTAACAGTAATAAAATTATTGAAATAACGAAAGCATGGCCAAAAGCAGAAAAAAAATTCACCTATTTATTATTATCTAAAGAACAAGCTGCAAAATCAACATATAACAAAGCAGATTACGATGGTGTTATCATTACACCTATTCAAAAAAGTGTAGTGACTTCTACGACACATATACCTGCATTAGAATTATTAGGAGTAGAAAAAACACTTGTAGGTTTCCCAGGGACGGATTATGTGTCTTCAGAAAAAACGAGAGCATTAATAGACAATAAATCGGTTAGAGAGCTCGGTAAAAATGAAGGCATTAACACAGAAGTATTATTAGAATTAAATCCAGATGTGGTTATTGGGTTTGGCGTTGATGGCGTTAACAAAACTTTTGAAACTATAAAAAAAGCTAACATTCCGGTTATTTACAATGGTGATTGGGCAGAAGCTTCGGCTTTAGCAAAAGCAGAATGGATAAAGTTATTTGGTGCACTCTTTAATAAAGAAAAAGTAGCTGATTCTATTTTTAGTACTATAGAAACCGAATATTTAGCAGCAAAAGAAATTGCTAAAAAAGCCAAATCTCAACCCACAATTTTAAGTGGTGCTATGGAAAAAGACGTTTGGTATTTACCTAATGGTTCTAGTCCTGAAGCACAATTTTTAAAAGATGCTAATGCCAACTATTTATGGAGCGCAACAACTGGTAACGGAAGTTTAGCTCTTAGTTTTGAAGTGGTTTTAAATAAGGCAAAAGCTGCAGACATATGGTTAAGCCCTTCCTATTACAGAAGTTTAGAGCAATTAGAAACAGCAAGCAAATTGTATACTAATTTTGATGCATTTAAAAATAAATCTATTTATTCATTCAGTAATAAAACAGGCACAACAGGTGGCGTTTTATATTACGAATTAGGAACCGCAAGACCAGATTTAGTATTAAAAGATTTAATTAAAATAGCACACCCAGAATTGTTATTAGATTACAAACCTTATTTTTTTGAGCAATTAAAATAATGTTATTTAAAATGCCACAAATAATTTTTATAGTTAGCCCATTTATTTTATAACATTAGGTTCTTTATGTCGGTTTAAATAACAATATAAAAAAAATGAAAACCAACTATACATATTCATTTATAACCTTAACAGTGGTTTTAATATTCTGTTTTATACTAAATATTAGTTTGGGTTCTATTAACATACCTTTTTCTGAGGTTATTAGTAGTGTTTTCAGTAGCTCGCAAAATGAAACTTACCAAATAATTATTACAGAATTTAGATTACCTAAGGCTATTACAGCTATTTTAGTAGGTTCTGGTTTGGGTATTGCAGGCTTATTGATGCAGACCTTATTTAGAAACGCATTAGCAGGACCATTTGTATTAGGTATTAGTTCTGGAGCAAGTTTAGGTGTTGCCATTGTTATTTTGGGTTCTAGCTTATTTGGTGGTTTATTTGCAACTGTTTTAATTAGTAAATGGAGCATTATAATAGCAGCAAGTTTAGGAAGTTTTCTTGTTTTAATGGCTGTTTTGGCAGTTTCTACTAAGGTAAGAGATACTATGGCTATACTAATTATAGGCTTAATGTTTGGCAGTATAACAGCAGCAGTTGTAAGTGTATTATCTTATTTTAGTTCTGCCGAACAACTGCAACAATACATTTTTTGGGGATTTGGTAGTTTAAGCAATCTATCTTGGGAAGAACTTTTTATCTTCACTGGTATATACAGTTTAGGTATTATTCTAAGCATTTTATCTATTAAAGGTCTTAATGCTTTTTTATTAGGTGATAATTACGCGAAAAGCTTGGGAATAAACCTTTTACAAAACAGATTTATTATTATTTTTGCGACCAGTTTAATCGCAGGAACCATTACCGCTTTTGCAGGTCCAATTGCATTTATAGGTTTGGCAATTCCGCATTTAACTCGGCAAATATTTAAAACCTCAAATCATAAAGTTTTATTACCTGCTGTATTTTTATTTGGAGCTATAATTATGTTAATCTGTGATAGCGTTGCACAAGTACCAAACAATGACTACACATTACCAATAAATGCTATTACAGCCCTAATTGGTGCTCCTATAGTTATTTGGTTATTAGTTAAAAAAGGTAAAATGTTGTTTTAAAATATGAATTTCAATACTACCATCAAATTATTAATTATTTGTACCTTCTTATTTTTGGGCTGTAAATCCATAGAATCAACACCAAAACTTAAATTTGTTTTTAATGAACAAGAGCAAGAAGACCTCCAAGTCCTTAAGGATTTTTTCCTTGATGATATTTTAGAACTTAATGAAAAAAACTTTCATTACGAATTTAAATCGAGAATTTTAAAATTAGATTCTATAGGCTATACTACAATAAAAAGAGACCTTGTCAATGAACGTCTTAATTCCATATCACCAGCTACTTTTAATCAGATTTGGGATTATAAGAGTGAAGCTCGAATTAGAAATAGTTTAGGCATCTATGAATATCTTGCACCAAAGAAAGGCGGAAAGTACTTGCGCTTTTTAGAAAAAAACACAAAATTTAATTCCCAAATTAATAAATATTATAACGAAACTACTCATTCTGGTGACTTTAGCCATACAGCAATGCTAAATTATATTAATAGTGAAACCATTGAATTTGATTTGCATAATCCCGATATCCTTATGGTATTTGCAATTCATTTTATTTCAATTTGTCGAGATAATAATTTAGGAACAACATCATTGTATGATGGTAGATAATCAAAGATACGTAGACAGTAATCTATATAAAAAAAGTTCTTCATTTTCTTTACTGTTAGCTAGATTTTAGTCTCACACCTTTTATTAATCTTAAAACACTGAATGTCTAAAAGTTAGACTGTAACCTCTTAAAAAACCTAGCATTATCTTTGTTATCAAGTACTTTCATCATTATATTCGCTACGCGTTTAATAGCAGTAATTGAAACCATTTATGCTCACCCTATAGCATTTATCTGTATTGCAATTCTGTAATTAACGTAGCTAATAGTTAAACCCTTAAACCCTAAAATATTATTGCCTTCTGTATTTTATATACGCTACAGTAATGTCGTTTACAACAATATTGCTGCATTTACTATAAGTAACAACACCCATAAAATTAAAGCCTTAACGTCTGCGATTAAAACTCTTTTAGTAATATAGCAACTTATAAAACGTTAGAAAATAATGTTTTTATTATGTAAAACATGAATACAAAAACTCCCCTAAGTTTTTGTAAGATTGGCACTGTTAAACCCTTAATTATCGGATTAACATTAACCATGTTAATGGGATGCAAGTCCTCTTACAAAACCACCACTGAACTTCAGTCTGTCTTCATAGAAGAAGAACTCAAAGAATTAGAAACTATGCGCTCCTTTTTTATAGAGGATATTATGCAACTAAATGATGACAACTTTCATTCTAAATTTAGGTCTGAAATGCGCAAATTAGAAGCCAATGGGTTTTCTACAGTAGAACCAAAAAAAATAGAAAACTTATTTAATTCTATGCCTAAAGAAACATTTAATGAAATTTGGAAACCTAAAACTCATGTACCTAGTAGACCAAACTCTGTATCTTATGAATATTTAGTACCTAATGAAAGTGGCAAATATTTGCAGTTTTTAGCAAAAAACACAAAACACAATTCCAGAATTAAAGATTATTACAATAAAGTCATTAAATCTGGCAACTTTAGTCATTTTTCAATGCTCAACTACTTAAACGATGATACACTAGATTTTGATTTATCTAATACTAACATTCAAATTGTATTAGCAATTCATTATATTAGTATTTGCCATGACAACAATATAACAAGCAACGCACTAAATTAGTGACTAAAACAAATAGCAATTTAATTTTACAAACCCATCAACTTTCCGTTGGTTACCGAACCAAAAAGGTTGAAACAACTATTGCTTCAAATATAAATTTACAGTTGCAAAGTGGACAACTCATTGGTTTAGTTGGTGCTAACGGCATAGGTAAATCTACCTTATTAAGAACACTTATAAAGGTTCAACCTAGCTTATCTGGTAAGATTCTGCTCAATAATAAAGACTTAAATTTCACTTCTAATTTAGAACTAGCCAAACAACTAAGCATTGTTTTAACGGAGCCTTTGTTGTCTAAAAATTTATCAGTTTTTGAATTAATTGCCTTAGGAAGACATCCTTACACCAATTGGGTAGGCAACTTATCTGATAAAGACCTTTCTGTAATTAATAATGCCATCGATTTAATTAATATTTCAGATTTAAAAGACAAAAAGTGTTACCAACTCAGTGATGGGCAATTGCAAAAAGTTATGATTGCACGTGCATTAGCACAAGATACGGCAATAATAATTTTAGATGAACCAACCTCACATTTAGATATGTATCATAAAGCATACATTTTAAAATTACTACAAAAGCTTACCAAAGAAACGGGTAAAACCATTCTATTTTCATCTCATGAGATTGATTTAGCTATACAACTATGCGACACTATGATTGTTATGCAAAAAGGCCATGTAGTTTATGACCAACCTTGTAATTTAATTAAAAATGGTGTTTTTGAAACTCTTTTTCCAAAAGATTTAATCGCTTTTGATAATTTAACAGGAAGTTTTAAAGTTTCAAAATAACAATTAATTTAAAAGTTACAACATAAGAAACTATAGACAATTATAGATGCTTCTCTTCGCACTAACCCACAAAACAATTACCTTTGATTAAATTTCTTTTTTTAATCATGAACGACACACTCATACTATTTATAGCTATTATTATTTCTGGTGCAATTGGTGCTTTAATTGGCTTAAAATTTGCGCAGCTAAAAAGCAAAAGTGATAAAAGTACACTTGAAGAACGCAATGCTAATTTACAGCAACAATTCAACGAATTCAAACAATTGTCTGAAGCCGAAAATAAAAAGCAAGACCAATATTTTAATCAGCAGTTACAAGCATTAAAAGAAAACATTACTAAAACAGAGTCCGAACGCGAAAACATTAGGAAAGAGAAAGATTTTTTAAGTACCGAATTATCTAGACGGAATACTGAATTAGAAAATTTACAACAGCAAAACCTAAAACGTGATGCAGAATTAGAGCAACAACAAATTCAACTAAGGAAAGATTTTGAATTAATGGCATCTAAAATTCTTGAAGAAAAATCAGAGAAATTCACACTTCAAAATAAAGAAAACATAAAAAGTATTCTCAATCCACTTGAAGAAAAAATAAAAACCTTTGAGAAAAAAGTAGATGATACACAAAAGGAAAGTATCAGTATGCATTCTGCATTAAAAGAGCAATTGTTAGGTTTAAAAGACCTTAATCAACAAATGACTAAAGAAGCTACAAATCTCACAAGAGCCTTAAAAGGCGATAGTAAAATGCAAGGGAATTGGGGCGAATTAGTCTTAGAACGTGTTTTAGAAAAATCGGGTTTAGAAAAGGACAGGGAATATTTTGTACAGCAAAGTTTTACTTTAGATGATGGCTCTAGGGTTTTACCAGATGTTGTTTTAAACTTACCAGGTAATAAGAAAATGATTATAGATTCTAAGGTATCTTTAACCGATTACGAACGTTTGGTTAATGCAGATGATGAGCAAGATAAAGCAACGTACCTTAAAGCACATGTTAATTCTATTAAAAGACATGTTGACCAACTCTCTGATAAGAACTATCAAGATTTATACGATATAGAATCGCCAGATTTTGTACTTCTATTTATACCAATAGAACCTGCTTTTGCCATAGTTGTTAATGAGGATAATTCAATTTACAACAAAGCATTTGAAAAAAATATTGTTATTGTAACACCTTCTACCCTTTTAGCCACATTACGTACTATTGATAGTATGTGGAATAATGAAAAACAACAACAAAACGCTATTGAAATTGCTAGACAAGCTGGTGCGCTTTATGATAAGTTTGAAGGTTTAGTTAAAGATTTAACAGGTGTTGGCAAGAAGATTGATGCCGCAAAATCCGATTATTCATCGGCTATGAACAAGTTAGTTGATGGACGAGGTAATTTAATAACTAGTGTAGAAAAACTGAAAAAAATGGGTGCTAAGGCTAAAAAAGCACTTCCGGAAGCCATTTTAAAACGTGCCGAAGAAGAAGACAATTAATAAATTAAAGTATAAAACAAATAAAATTGAAAGCGTAATACTATACAAACTATAATCTCATGAAATTTTTAATCAAATCAATTATTGTCCTTTTAATATTAGCTGCTGGTATATTCAGTTTTATGTATTTTGTTCACTACAGTGAAGGTGTGCGCGCAGGAAAACTAGTAAAATTTAGTAACAAAGGAGTTATATTTAAAACTTGGGAAGGCGAAATAAGTCAAGGGGTTTCTGATGCGCAGACATTTACTTTCTCTGTTGAAGATGGCGAAGAGCAAGCCATTAAAGACCTCAATAGATTACAGGGCAAATTTGTAAAACTTTATTACTTTGAACGCTATAAAACAATGTTTTGGCTCGGTGACACTAAATATTTTATTACTAAAGTTGAGGAAGAAAACGAATAACACATATTTACGTTATCAATTGTTTTAAAATACTCAATAGTAATTTTTAGTATTCTAATATTTATAATTATTAAAATCTTTTTTTAAATTAGAATATCTTAGAACTTACTAAAAATAGAGCTCAGATTAAGAATACGAAAAATAAATCCCTAATTTAGTACAATCAATATCTGACCTGGCTAAAACTAAAATATAACTCATGTATAAATACGCAAAAGACTCACAAATTACTATAACCCAATTAATGTTACCATCGCATTCTAATTTTAGTGGTAAAATACATGGTGGTCATATTTTAAATTTAATGGATCAAATTGCTTTTGCATGCGCATCAAAACACTGTAGAAATTATTGTGTTACGGCTTCTGTAAATAAGGTCGATTTTTTAAACCCAATTGAAGTAGGCGAATTAGTTACATTAAAAGCATCTGTTAATTATACTGGTAACACCTCAATGGTAATTGGGTTACGTGTTGAGTCTGAAAATGTACAAACTGGTGAAGTGAAGCATTGTAACTCTTCATATTTTACAATGGTTGCTAAAGGAGAAGATGGAAAAAATGCTAAAGTTCCTGGTTTAATTATAAACTCTAAACAAGGGGTTAGACGTTTTGCTAGAAGTATTGCAAGACAAGAACAATCTAGAAAAAGATCGTCTCGTTTTAATTCTTCTGATTTTAAATTAGAAGATCATATTGAATTAATTCAATCACAGAATGCTATGATTGAATTATTTGAATCTTAAATTTTTAGTGCATTTAATTTTTAAAACTTCCTTTACAAAATTTAAGCCATCTGAAAATAAATATTTATCAATGGCTTCAAATAAAAAAGCTGTTTCACCTGATTTTTATCAGAACTGAAACAGCTTTTCTTTATAAGCTTTAAACGTTTATTGCTTTACAAAACGTTTGGTTTGTGTGTCTTTATCACTAGATACTTTTACCAAATAAACACCAGTTTTCCAACGAGATACATCAACAGATGCCGTTAATTGTGTAATAGTACTTTTATGAATACGCTTTCCTAAAACATCATATACTTCTAGCGTCATATTTTGAGACGTCTTTGGTAACCTAATGTTTAATTTATCCTTAGATGGATTAGGCGTAATTATAAAACGACCATCTTGGAACAAATCTCCATCATTTTTAGAGAAAGTTTCTATGTTATTTTGTAAATCTATTCTACTAATAGTATCTAATGTTGCGTTTGCAAACATGATACCAAAAGTGAATATAGAAATAAGTCCGAGTAATAGTTTTTTCATATAATTTGGGTATTCTTATAGCTAAGTTAGTAAATATTAGGTAATAACACTTAATATTCATCGAAAACTGTGCCAATTATATGTTAAAATCTATTTATTTACTCAAATACATTTTTCTTCTTGCGTAAAGATCATAAAACTCATCGTCCTTTAAACTATCTATAAATAAGATACTTTCTCCTGTACTTTTCATTTCTGGTCCTAATTGCTTATTAACATTAGGGAATTTATTGAAAGAGAAAACTGGTTGTTTTATAGCATAACCTTCTAATTGAGGGTTAAAGTCAAAATCAGTTACCTTTTTATCTCCTAACATAACTTTAGTCGCATAATTTACATATGGTTCTTTATATGCTTTTGCAATAAATGGTACCGTTCTCGATGCTCTAGGATTGGCTTCTATAATGTATACCACTTCATCTTTAATCGCAAACTGAATATTAATTAAACCTACGGTATTCAATGCTCTTGCAATTTTATACGTATGATCTTTTATTTGTTGCATCACCAATTCTCCTAAATTAAAAGGCGGTAAAGTTGCATTACTATCACCAGAATGAATTCCGCAAGGTTCTATATGCTCCATAATACCAATGATATAAACATTACCTTCTGCATCACAAATGGCATCTGCTTCTGCCTCAATGGCACCATCTAAATAATGATCTAATAATAATTTATTACCAGGAATGGATTTTAGTAAATCAATAACATGAGATTCTAATTCTTGTTTGTTAATCACAATTTTCATTCCTTGACCACCTAATACATAAGAAGGTCTTACTAAAATTGGAAAATCTAAAACATCTGCAATTGCTAAAGCTTCATCTGCAGATTCTGCCACATCAAATTTTGGATAAGGAATGTTATTTTCTTTTAAAATATTTGAAAAACTTCCTCTATCCTCAGCTAAATCTAAAGATTTAAAGCTCGTTCCCATTATCTTAACACCCCATTTTTCTAACTTCTCAGCAAGCTTTAAAGCAGTTTGCCCTCCTAATTGCACAATAACGCCTTCTGGTTTTTCATGCTGAATAATATCGTAGATATGTTCCCAAAAAACTGGTTCAAAATATAATTTATCTGCAATATCAAAATCTGTAGAAACCGTTTCTGGATTACAGTTAATCATAATGGTCTCATAACCACATTCTGCAGCAGCTAATACACCGTGCACACAACAGTAATCAAACTCAATACCTTGACCAATTCTGTTTGGACCAGAACCTAATACAATGATTTTCTTTTTATCTGAAACAATACTTTCGTTTTGCACATACACATCACCATCTGCGGTTTCTACTTCACTTTCAAACGTAGAATAATAATATGGTGTTTGGGCTTTAAATTCCGCAGCACAGGTATCAACCAATTTAAATACACGGTTAATATTTAAGTCCATACGTTTTTTATGTACCTGACTTTCTAAACAACCTAGCATATGAGCAATTTGTCTATCACCATAACCTTTTTGCTTGGCTTCTAGTAATAGGTCGCGCTCAATAGTATCAATTGTAAATGTTGAAATTTCTTTTTGAAGTTGAAATAACTCTTCATACTGTTTTAAAAACCACATGTCAATTTTTGTGATTTCGTGAATACGACTTAACGGAATTCCAATAGCAATAGCATCATAAATAACAAACACTCTATCCCAACTTGCATAGGTTAGTTTCTCTATAATAGTATCGTAATCTTTATAACCTTTGCCGTCTGCACCTAAACCGTTACGTTTAATTTCTAATGATTGTGTGGCTTTATGAAGTGCTTCTTGGAAAGAACGACCAATAGACATTACCTCTCCTACAGCCTTCATTTGTAGCCCTAAAGTTCTGTCTGAACCTTCAAATTTATCGAAATTCCAACGTGGAATTTTAACCACAACGTAATCTAAAGTAGGCTCAAATAAAGCAGATGTAGATTTTGTAATTTGGTTATCTAATTCATCTAAGGTATAACCAATGGCTAATTTGGCAGCAATTTTTGCAATAGGATAACCTGTTGCTTTACTTGCTAATGCCGATGAGCGCGATACTCTTGGGTTAATTTCAATAGCAATAATTTCTTCTTCATTATCTGGACTTACAGCGAATTGCACGTTACATCCACCAGCAAAATCACCAATACTGCGCATCATGTGAATGGCCATATCTCTCATTTTCTGATATGTTTTATCAGACAATGTCATGGCTGGAGCTAATGTTATGGAATCACCTGTATGAATTCCCATTGGATCCATATTTTCTATAGTACAGATAATAACAACGTTATCGTTTTTATCTCTTAATAACTCCAGCTCGTATTCTTTCCAACCTATTAAGGCTTTATCAATCATTACCTCATGTATAGGAGACACTTCTAAACCATGGGTTAATTTTTTATCAAAATCATCTTCTTTAAAAACAAATGATGCACCTGCTCCACCTAAAGTATAAGATGCTCTAATAACTAAAGGAAAGCCAAACTCTTGAGCAATTTCTTTACCTTTTAAATAGGATGTTGCTGTGGCTTGTGGTGCCATGCCAACACCAATTTTCAACATTAATTCTCTAAATTTCTCTCTATCTTCTGTAATATTAATAGCATCAATATCTACTCCTATAATATCTACGTCAAAATCTTCCCAAATACCTTTTTCATCAGCTTCAATACAAAGATTTAATGCCGTTTGTCCACCCATTGTTGGCAATACTGCATCAATTTGTGGATGTTCTTTTAAAATTTGTATTAAGGATTTTGTAGTTAATGGCAATAAATAAACGTGATCTGCCATTGTTGGGTCTGTCATAATTGTAGCAGGATTAGAATTGATAAGAATAGTTTCAATTCCATCTTCTCTTAATGACCGTAATGCCTGAGAACCAGAGTAATCAAATTCACAAGCTTGACCTATAACAATAGGACCAGAACCAATAAGTAGTATAGATTTTATGTTTTTATTTTTTGGCATGAGAAAATATGTTTTGTGATATGATAAAATTTAAATTATTTAGCGTTGCAAAAATAAGTATCAATTAGATACAAAAAAAGGCGTTACACCTAAGTAACGCCCTAATATATTAACAATTGTTAATCATTATTTTTTATGTCTTGATTCAGTTGAAACAGACAATTTCTTTCTTCCTTTAGCTCTTCTACGTGCTAAAACTTTTCTTCCGTTAACAGAAGCCATTCTTTCTCTAAAACCATGTTTGTTTCTTCTCTTTCTTTTAGACGGTTGAAATGTTCTTTTCGGCATGACTTATATTTTTAAAAACTAATTTATCTTTATTTAATATGAGAGCTATCTCAAAAACTGGGTGCAAATATACAACAACTTTTTATTTTAGCAAGTGACTAAATAAAAATATTTTATGAGATTTTAACTTCATCGTTTTTATTACCTTTGCAGTCCTTAAAAAATACAATTAAACATGTTCAATAAAAATATAAAACT
The DNA here is from genome assembly GCF_009741275.1 of Winogradskyella endarachnes. Taxonomy (GTDB): domain Bacteria; phylum Bacteroidota; class Bacteroidia; order Flavobacteriales; family Flavobacteriaceae; genus Winogradskyella; species Winogradskyella endarachnes. Next base: position 606,800 of record NZ_WOWS01000002.1, on the reverse strand, counting down.
TGTTATTGCTGCTTTAATCATTGGTTTTGGCATCTATCAATTTACAGAAGGATATATTGGCAATGGTATTATGTATATATTATTGTCTACTATTTTTATTTTCCTTTATTTTAAAAATGAAATGATTCTCTTAGCATTCTTAAAACTAAGAAAGCAAGATTTTGTTGGCGCCAAAAAATGGTTAGATAAAATTAAAAATCCGGAAGGCGCTTTAGTAAAGAAACAACAAGGATATTTGAACTACCTTAATGGTATTATGGTATCTCAAACTAACATGAACGAAGCTGAAGGCTACTTTAAAAAAGCTATTAATCTTGGTTTATCTATGGATCACGATTTAGCTATGGCAAAATTAAATTTAGCAGGTATTGCTTTTTCTAAACGTAGAAAAAACGAAGCAAAAAAACTATTAGCAGAAGCTGAAAAGTTAGATAAAAGAGATATGCTTGCCGATCAAATAAAAATGATGAAGCAACAAATGAAAAAGGCAGTTATACCTAAACAACATTATGGGCAACCCACTTCTGCGAGACAAAATCGTAGAAGTAGAAGATAATTTTATTATTGAATATATAAAAAGGCTTAAGCATTATTTTGATTAAGCCTTTTTTTTTATTCCATTGTAACTACACAGATCATGCTCCCTTTATATTACATTTAACACTTAAATTTAAAGTAAAGGAGCCATTAAACGTGCCAATGCTTCTATTAATTTTGTACGTTTAGCACGGTTTTGCCAGGACTCCAAATGGAGCTGACAACAGTCTTTTAAATCATCATTAAAAAACTGAGTTAACTCACTGCTAATTTTTTTATTATACACTAAAGCATTCACTTCAAAATTAATATTGAAACTTCTGTAGTCCATATTGGTAGTGCCAATAGTACTAAATACACCATCTACGACCATAGTTTTAGCGTGAATAAACCCTTTGGTATATTGGTAAACCTCTACACCTGCTTCTAATAATAATTGTAAATATGAATTGGTAGCATACTCAGCAATCCAAGAATCTGATTTTTTAGGTATAATAATTTTTACGGTAATATTACTTCTAGATGCAACTTGAAGTGCAGTTACGATTTCACCATTAGGTATAAAATATGGTGTTGTTATGTATATGTGATCTTCTGCATTAGTAATAGCAACAAAAATAGCTTCCATTATATTAGACCAATCTGTATCTGGGCCACTTGCTGCTAATTGTAAGGGTACATTCTCCACACAATTATGCTCTGGAAAATAAGCATTTGAGATTTCAGTTTGTCCCTTACTAACAAAATCCCAAGTAGTAAAAAATAGAATTTGTAATTGTTTTACAGTCTCTCCTACAACTCTTATATGTGTATCTCTCCAATAACGTGTATTATTGGCATTTACATAATTATCTGAAATATTAATACCACCTACATAACCTATCTTACCATCTATAACTACAATTTTTCTGTGATCTCTGTAATTCATCTGACCTGTAAACTTGCCAAACAATACTGGCATAAAAGAATTCATTTCTATACCTGCTTCCTTAATTTGGCGTTTCATTTTAGAGGAAATAGAGCTCCCTACATCATCTATGGAGATTCTAATTTCTAAGCCGTCTATAGATTTTTCGCACAATAGATTAAGTAATTCTGAACCTATTTTATCATCTTTAATTACAAAATATTCTAAATGAATATGATGTTTTGCTTCCTTAATATCCTTAAAAAGAAGCTTAAACTTTTCATCTCCATTTTTTATGAGTTTTACGTCATTATTTATAGTTAGTTTGGATTTTTCGTTATTATAAAGCAGAGGAATTAGTTTGGATTTTTGATCTAGTAAATCATCTACCTTATCTATAGTCTTATGGTCTAATTCTAACTTTTCTTGTATCTTTTTTACAACCGATTGATTTAAAACATTTTTTCTACTAAAGATTTTTGTCTTTCTATATTCTTGACCAAATAAATAATACACAATTAAACCAATAAAAGGTAAAGCTAGTAAACCTATAATATAACTGAGTGCTTTAGTTGGGTTTACTTTTTTTAATAAAATAGTTACAACTGCAGATAATGCTATAATATAATTAAGCAGTATAAGAATTTGCCAGATATGGTTTCTTACATAATCCACTAATTAGGGCTTAACACTATAAAACCCTTCTTTTGGGATTTCTATAAAATAAGATTTACGCGATTTATTATTAAGATGTGGCTCTCTCAACCAAGGATTGTGCAATTTTAAAATTTTATAATTAATACCAAATCGTTTTGCAAATTGAGAAAAATCTGCGACAGCGGTATCTACCTCTACCTTATAAGTTGGTACTTTTTTATACAAATGAGATGAATTAAAATTAAATCCATATTTATCTGGATGCGAAAGAATTTCCTTTAAAGCAACTATTCTAAACACATAACGACCGGTTTCTTCTCCTAAAAGCAAATCATAGTAACCAGTTACTCCTTGTTCTTTTAAACGTTTGGCAATACCATAATTGCCAGCATTATATGCCGCTGCAGCCTTGGTCCAAGTTCCTAAACTGGCTTTTGCTTTTTTTAAATAATCACAGGCAACCTGGGTTGCTTTTTCTATATTATAGCGTTCGTCTACATTTTTATTGACCTCTAATCCATTTTCGCGTCCGGTAGTAGACATTATTTGCCAAACACCTGTTGCACCTGCTGGAGATTTTGCCGTTTGTACCAAGCCACTCTCTATTACTGCTAAATATTTAAAATCATCTGGCACACCGTTTTCAGCTAAAATAGGTTCAATTATAGGAAAATATTTTTGTGCTCGTTTAAACATTAATAGACCATTAGATTGCCAGTAGGTATTAACCAGTAACTCGCGATCCATACGCTCAAAAATATCTGGATTTTCTACTGGCACAGGTTCTCCTGCAAAGTTTAAGTCTTCTGGCATCTCTAAAGCATAGACATTATAATCGTTTACAATTGGGTCTTCTTTACCAATATTATAGTCCGATGGAATTTTTTGGTCTGGTGATTTTTGCATTGAGAAAATTAAAATGCCAGATACACAGACCACTCCTACTAACGCTAAACTATTCTTTATAAATTTCATATTCTTTTTCTTTTTTTCTAATATTATAAATGTAATCAATCTCTAAACAAGATTAAAATCACAATTCAATAAGTTTTGGTAAATTTTCGTTAAACCATTTATATTTATTAATAATCATAATGTGTGTTCCACCTTTAATAACAATACAATTACCAACGCACGAATGTGGAAAAACAGCATCATTATCTCCATGGATATAAACCGCATCTGGATGTGCCTCTTCTTGATCCCAACACACCACTTGTTTAATGGCCCAATCTAAATAAGTTTTATCGTTCACTGAAAGGTACTTTTTATACAAATCTACACGTTTCTTTATAGTTTCTCCAAAAGCATATTTAGCTAATACGTCTATATTACTAACTATTTGCGTAGGCAGAATATTATAGGCTTTGGTAACTTTTAATAATTTTAAACGTTTAGGCAACTCGTTATGAGATTTTACACTTGATACTACAATGAGTTTCTTAACCTTTATAAGTTTACTCATTTCTTGTACTAAAATACCTCCAAAAGACACACCTAAAAGCACAACATTACTATATTTAATAAAATTACACATACGTTGAGCATACTCTAATAATGTTTCGTTTTTATTAGGAATTTGCCACTCTAACCAATGTATTTTATAAGAATCCTCAGGCAACTTAATATACTCAAAGATAGAGGGATTAGCCGCCATTCCTGGCATTAAATAAACATGAGTTAATTGGTTTTTCATAGGTTAAAAACTATTTAAATGGGACGCATTAATGCTTTACAATTTAAGGTTTTAACATCAATAAATGCAAAATTCTGTGAATTTTTGTACCTTTGCATCGCAAAACTATAGCGATATAGTCTCCACTACACCAACCTCTAATTTAAAATTTAAGAAATTATGACAAAAACAGATGAGTTAATTGACAATGAATTTCTAAGACAATTTGAATTAAATGTTGAAAAAGAAATGGCGATTATAGAATATTCTTTACAAGAACGAAAAATATTCTTAACTAAAATGATTATTCCTGAAGCTATACGAACTGAAGCCTTTGAAAAAGACTTTATAGATTTGGTCTTTAGCAACATAAAGGACCGTAATATCAGTGTTGTACCAACGAGTCCTGAAATTGCAAAATTTGTAAGACGAAACAGAAAATATAAACGAATGCTACCAGTTGGAATTCGTATATAACTAGAAAAAGATTGAATTAAAAAATGCGAAGCTTATTAAGTTTCGGATTTTTTTTGTTTTTATTTAAACCGTCACTGTTTCTAAAAAGTTAAATCTTACCATACCATCTTCATCAATTTCTGTAAGATTTACACGGTGAAGTGTATTCACTAATTCTGGATTCCACGGTGTTTTTACTTTTACATAATTCTCTGTAAATCCGTGTATGTAGCCTTCTTTATTTTCACCTTCAAACAAAACAGTTCTATTTGTGTTCAATTGTGTTTCATAAAAAGCTCTTCGTTTTTTAGCAGATAATCCTCTAAGCATTTTACTACGTTTTGCTCTTACATTTTTATAAACAGCACCTTCCATGTCTGCAGCTTCAGTATTGTCGCGCTCAGAATAGGTAAACACATGTAAATAAGAAATATCTAATTCACTCAAAAAATTATAAGTCTCTAAAAACAACTCGTCTGTTTCACCAGGAAACCCAACAATAACGTCTACACCAATGCAAGCGTGTGGCATTACTTCTTTAATTTTAGCAACACGGTCTACATATAATTCTTTCATGTAACGACGTTTCATCTTTTTTAAGATATCGTTACTTCCGCTTTGTAATGGCACATGAAAATGAGGTACAAAGGCTCTCGATTTAGAGACTAAATCAATTGTTTCATTTTTTAGTAAATTGGGTTCAATTGAAGAAATTCTAAGACGTTCTATACCTTCTACTTTATCGAGTTCAGTTACTAAATCTAAAAACGTATGTTCATGCTTTTTATTTCCAAATTCTCCTTTGCCGTAATCACCAATATTTACACCAGTGAGCACAATTTCTTTAATGCCTTGCTCTGAAATTTCAGCAGCATTCTTTAAAACATTAGTCATAGTATCACTGCGAGAAATACCTCTGGCTAAAGGTATGGTGCAGTAGGTACATTTATAATCGCATCCATCTTGTACTTTTAAAAACGCTCTTGTTCTGTCTCCTATAGAATAGCTACCAACATAAAAATCGGCTTCTTCTATTTCGCAAGAGTGTACTTCGCCAAAATCGTTTTTAGACAAATCATTTAAATAATCTGTAATTTTAAATTTCTCTGTAGCACCTAAAACCAAATCTACACCATTAACATCGGCTAATTCTTCTGGCTTTAATTGCGCATAACAACCAATTGCTGCAACAAAAGCCTCTGGATTATTTTTTTGTGCTTGTTTAACTATACTCTTAAACCGTTTATCCGCATTCTCGGTAACAGAACATGTATTTATAACATAAATGTCTGCTTTTTCCTTAAAGTCTACACGACTAAAACCTTCTTCTGTAAAACCTCTGGCTATAGTAGAAGTTTCAGAAAAATTAAGTTTACAACCTAATGTATAAAATGCGACTTTTTTTTGTTCCATGTTTTATTATTTCAAACTTGGTTCAGGGTTTTTAATAAATTATATTTACTTAATACTATATTAGAGTGCGCAAATTTACGTAATTGTTAGTGGTCTTGCAATCTATTGAAGTTCTCTAACGTTAAAATTAATAAACTGTATAAAATGTCTAAAGCTGAAGCTAGAATAGAAGAGGTCATTTCTTTTTATAAAAATAAAGATACTGTACTTGGCTATCGTAAATTAATGGATTGTGTTATAGATACACAAGACCTAAATCTTTATAGACAAATAATTGATTTAACCGACTGGAAAGAAAAACATCCCAAAAACGAGACTGAATTTATTGAAAAATCTCTAGCTATTTTAGAACTGGTTTCAAAAATTCCAATTACAGAGTATAACACAAATAATCCTGTAGTTATTGGTAGTGGATTAACTAAAAGTTACGGTATTAATCGTTTTCAATTAGGGCCAATTTCGGTTGAAATTAATAAAAGTCAGGTTTATGGTTTGGTTGGCGAAAATGGAAACGGAAAAACAACTTTACTCAGAATCTTAGCTAAAGAGTTAAAATATAATGAAGGTAATTTAGAATTTAAATTTGATAATAACTATAACACAAATTACGACTTACGGACTAATCTAGTATACATTCCGCAACGTACACAAAAATGGTATGGTAGCTTAAAGGATAATTTAAAATTTGTGCTATCAAGCTATGGAATATCACCAGAAGAAAACGAAACTAGAGTTTTAATGATGATTGCTCGTTTTGGCTTATGGAACTACAAACATTTAAAATGGAATGAATTATCATCTGGTTATAAAATGCGTTTTGAACTTGCAAGAACATTACTAAGACAACCCGAACTTTTGTTATTAGATGAACCATTAGCAAATTTAGATGTTTTGGCGCAACAAGTGATTTTAGAAGACTTAAAATCTATGTGTAACTCTATTAATAACCCAATTGCATTAATTCTAAGTTCTCAACAACTCTACGAAGTAGAAAAAATTTCTGATAAAGTTATTTATCTTAAAGACGGAAAATACAAAGACAATAAAACGGAAAACAAAGTTGAAGAAAATCAATTAATTGTTGAAATTGATTGCAACGAAGAACGCGAAAAATTACTTTCTGTTTTTATAGATTTACACTTAGTCAAACTAATATACAATGGAGGAATCTATATCGCATATTTTCAAAATAGCACCAACTTTTCAGCTGTATTAGAAACATTAGGAAAACATAAAATCGAGGTTACCTATACTAGAAATATTACCGCTTCAACGAGACGCTTTTTTGTATCTTAATCACAATTTTCAATGAAAAAATTTATATATAAAACCAATCAATATTTACTAGAACGCTATCCAACCATTTGGAATACGCGCTTAGTTTGGATGTTACTTAGTGCACTGTTACTCCATTTACTATTTTTTGTGGTTGGGTTTCTGTCTTTAACTAATCCGGAATTATTGCATGAGTATAATACAAAAGACATTTTTTTTAAAAATGGCGCTGTGTATTTTACCACAATGGTTTCTATTTTACTATTGGTAGGTTGGTTAATTTACATGTTTAAAAACAATGGATTTAAGAATTTTTATCCAACATCAAATTCAAAATTATTTGGGCAATTTATTAGCTATATTCTTATTATTTATAGTTGTAGCACATTCTTTCTTTCTTATAATTACGGGATTAAGACTTACATTTCCGTAACCTATCCAGATAAACAAGTCAATAAAGAAATTGAAATTGCTAATGATGTTGCCATGTTCTTTTCAGAAAGCGTCAATGATTTCACTATTGATAATCGTAAATACCCACAGCTATTTTTTGATTTGTATTGTGAAACTACGGACGAGTTTATTGACCAAAACTTACCATATGAAAAATTCTCAGGTGTTTCTTACCAATTTTATACGTTAGATACAATGATAATTCAAACTATTGACAGACATAAATATGTGCCTAACGAATATGATGAGGATACCACACTTGTAATTCCTGTTTTTTCTAAAGTAAAAGATACTAGCACTATATTGTATTTTAAAGACTCTGTAGTAAATATTAAACCACATATAAAGACTATAAAACCAAGTTTTTACAATGCCTCTTCAACATTCTTTATTTCTAAAAACGATACACTAGACGATAGTATTTTTCAGAATAAAATAAACAATTCATATACATATAATGAATATGACAATGGTTATTATAATAATGAACAATTTTCAATTAGAGATTTTTACAGAAATAAAAGAAATACTGAACTTTTAAACCGAAAAGACAAAGCAGAATTTAATGTACTTTTTGAGGACTTTATAAAATTCTCTAAAACCTATAAAATTCCACATAATATATCTGCAAAAGAATGGGTAGATTTAGTTTATCACCCAGGAAATTTTGAAGTCAAACACTTTATAAGAACGGAACCTATAGATGACTTTGTTTTTGAAAATACCGCTATCTCAGAAGAACGAACAAAATTTGAGCAATTTTATTTTGAACGGATTACAGACTTTTACTATGATAATAACGCATTAGAAAATGTATTTGAAAATATTGAAGATATAAAAGCTTCAACACCATTTTTAGACAGCATTCATTTCTTTATATGGTTTGCATTCTTCATTGCAAGTATCATTTTTATGTTTAGAACTACTGGATTAAAACCCTTACTATTCTCTATAATTTCCACAGGTGTTTTAGCATTAACAGTAGCATTATTAGGAACGTTTTTATCGTTTATAATTGTATCAAATGGTGATATCATAGGCTACTTTATTATGTATTTCTTATTGATGTTAGGAGCAATAATCATGTTAATATCAATAGTATATTCTGATAAGGTGCATAAAACAATTGCTGGTGTTTGTGTTAACTTGTCTATAATAGGTTTTCCATTATATCTTTTGCTGATTACCGGATTAATTACAACACATCAAGAAGATGCGTGTAGAGATCGTGCAGATTATTACGAATCTGGTTATCATTGTGATACTTTATTTGATTGGCTAGGTTTTAATTGGAGTTTTGTGTATTTCATTGCAGCTTTAGTATTTTTATTCTTTTTTACCAAAGCAATTAAAAAATGGAAATCTCTACCTGAAGGATAATTATGAATCTACCTTATAACTTTTTCTATTCGTTGAACCTCAAATTAATTTGCTTTACAATGGTTCTACTTGCTATGGCATGTAATGGCAAACCTAAAACCGAGAACGACTATCTTGTTTTTAAATACAATGAACATAAAAATATTGGCTCTCTAGACCCAGCATTCTCAAAGGACTTGGCAGACATTTGGGCAACTCATCAATTGTTTAATGGATTGGTACAAATGAACGACCAACTCCATGTAAAACCTTGTATTGCAAAAAAATGGACAATTACAGATAGTGCAAAAACTTACACCTTCTTACTTCGTGACGATGTATTTTTTCATAAACACAAAATATTTGGGAAAGATTCTACAAGAACCGTTAATGCTTTAGATTTTAAATACAGTTTCAACCGATTACGAGATAAAAAAATCGCATCTCCAGGTAGTTGGGTTTTAAATAAAGTAGATGATTTTTCTGCCATTAATGATTCTACTTTTCAAATTAAATTAAAACAACCATTTCCTGCGTTTCTAGGCTTATTAACCATGAAGTATTGCTCAGTTGTACCTAAAGAAATTGTAGAACATTATGGTAATGATTTTAGATCACACCCAATTGGCACAGGACCATTTAAATTTAAACGATGGGAAGAAAATTTAAAACTCGTTTTTAGAAAAAACTACCAGTATTTCGAAACTGATGAACAAGGACAACAATTACCATATCTAGAGGCTATTTCTATAACATTTTTACCTGACAAACAGAGTGAGTTTTTACAATTTGCACAAGGCAATATTGACTTTGTTTCTGGTTTAGATGGTTCTTATAAAGATGAAATACTAACCGCTAAAGGACAATTAAGAACTAATTACGCTGAAGATGTAAACATGATAAGAGGTCCTTATCTTAACACGGAATATTTAGCGTTTTTTATGGAAAGTGAAGTCAACACTATTCAATCTATAAAACTCCGTAAGGCAATTAACATAGGTTTTGATAGAAATAAAATGATGACCTACTTAAGAAATGGAATTGGCATACCTGCAAATGGTGGTTTTATTCCAAAAGGCTTACCAGGATTTGATAATTCTATTGGTTTCTCTTACCAACCAGAATTAGCAAAACAATTAGTTGCTGAGTTTAAATCTGAAACTAGAATTGAAAACCCAGAAATTACATTAACTACAACTAGCAATTATTTAAGTTTTTGTGAGTTTATACAACGTGAGCTTCAAAAAACAGGCTTATTGGTTAATGTAGATGTTATTCCGCCTTCAAGCCTAAAAGATGCTAAAGCTAATGGTAAACTCGATTTTTTTAGAGCCAGTTGGATAGCTGATTATCCTGATGCTGAAAACTACTTATCGCTGTATTACAGTGAAAATTTTGCACCTAATGGACCTAATTACACGCATTTTAAAAATAATGAATTCGACCAATTGTATGAAACAGCATTTGTAGAAACCGACCCTAACTTAAGAGCTAAACTCTATACTAAGATGGATTCTTTAATTATGGCTTCTGCTCCCATAGTCCCTTTATTCTATGATGAAGTTGTACGATTTACTCGAAAAAACGTTAACGGTTTAGGCATAAATGCTACTAACCTATTAGAATTAAAATCTGTAAAAAAAACAAAACGTTAATTACTAATAACTATTCACCATCCTCAACTTTAAAATCTTTAAAGTAGTATAAATCGTCTCCTCCATCTCCTTTTAATCGTCTAGAAGAAATATAACCTGTAGTTAAATCGTCGTTTAAAAAGAAAGAAAAATCATCACCTTTACTATTTATAGGTTCTTCTAAATGCAATACAGGTTTCATTAAATTAGAAGAATTTAAATCATAGCAGTAAATATCTAAACCACCTATTCCTCCGCGTCTATCTGACGAGAAATAAAGTTTATTATCAGCACTTACAAAAGGGAATATTTCCTTACGAGATGAGTTAACATCATCACTTAACCTTGTAACTTCTCCATAAGTTTCATGATCAGTGACAGACACTTTATATAAATCTGATTTTCCTTTTGTTCCTTTTACAGTAGACACAAAATATAAGGTATTACCATCTGGACTTAATGCTGGATGTAAATAATTAAAATTAGGGTCACAGAAAGGTAATGTTGTAAAATTTGTCCAACCTTTTCCTTCTACATATTCTGCACGTTGAATTAGTAAATTAAAGGTGTTTTTATTTTGTAATTTGTTTTCTCCTGCTTCTGTTTGGTTAGAGGTAAAATACATAAATTTGCCATCTTTAGAATACGTAGAAGCCGTCATATTATGCATACCAACCTCTTTTCTTCTAACTAATTCTGCATCTTCAATTTCTCCGTCTTCACCAAGAACACCCTCGTAAATACCATAAAGTGTTTGAGAATATTTATCTAATATTATACGACCATTTTTTCTAGTAAGGTTAGAACTAAAAAAAACTTTATCGTTGACAACTCTAGCTGCAAAATGGTCGAGTTTGTTATTTATTTTAAGCTTTTTAACTTCAACATCTTGGGCAAAACCAAAAGTTATAATAAATAAAAAAAGTAGGGTTAATTTGGGTCTTAAATTCATATTATTCTCTTCTATATTGTTTTGTTTCTTCATATACATGCTGTAAGATAGCCTTGTCTTGTTCTGTAAAAGGAATTCCTCTTCGAGACATTACAACTTCTGCAACTTCAAAAACTTTATTAGTTTTATACGTTACAAAACCACTTTTTCCGCCCCAAGAAAAACTTGGAACAAAATTACGAGGAAAACCACTTCCAAATATATTAGAACTTACACCAACTACTGTGCCAGTATTAAACATGGTATTAATTCCGCATTTACTATGGTCTCCCATCATTAAACCACAAAATTGCAATCCGGTTTTAGCAAACCCTTCGGTATTATAATCCCAGAGTCTTACTTCTGCATAATTATTTTTTAAATTACTATTATTGGTGTCTGCACCTAAATTGCACCACTCACCTAATACGGAGTTTCCTAAAAAACCATCATGTCCTTTATTAGAATACCCAAAAATCACAGAGTTATTTACTTCTCCTCCTACCTTACTATGAGGTCCTACAGTGGTAGGACCATAAATTTTAGTTCCCAGTTTTAAAGTCGCATTGTTGCACAATGCTAAAGGGCCTCTTACCATAGAACCTTCCATAATTTCAGTATCTCTACCAATATAAATTGGGCCAGCACTAGCATTTAAGGTAGCAAAATTTAAGGTAGCTCCTTTTTCTATAAAAATATTTTCTTTGTTTATAGTTTGAATTGAATCTGGAATAGGTTCTGACTTTCTATCTTTTGTTATAAGTTTAAAATCTTCAGTAATTGCAGCTCCATTTTTAGAAAAAATATCCCATGTATGTTCAATCTTTAAAATATCGCCTTCTAATTCTATGGCTTCAAAATCTGAAAAATCATTATGTTCTTCGCCTTCTTTGGCATAAAATGCTATAACATCTTCGTCTTTAAATAAAGCTTGATTATGTTTTAAATTTTTTACAATTTCTATAACTTCAAAATTTGGAAGAAATGACGCATTAATCATTATGTTTTCTTCCATTTCTACCATCGGAAATTTATCTGATAAATAATCCTCTGTAATTGTTGTGGTGGTATATTCTAAGTATGATTCCCATTTTTGTCGAATTGTTAATATACCCACCCTAATATCTGCAACAGGTCTTGTAAAGGTAAATGGTAGTAAATTATTTCTGTAAGGCCCATCAAAAAGAATGTAATTCATAATAATTTGAAGTTAAATAGTTAGAAAAAAAATGATTTCCTCATTACACTATTTTGTTATACCAAATGTAATTTAAATGATTAAAACAAAAAAGCCTTCCTGCTAACAGAAAGGCTTTTTACGTTTATCGGTAAGCGATGCTTATTTTTTAAACTTCGCGTATTTGTTTTTGAACTTGTCAATACGACCAGCTGTATCTACTAACTTAGATTTACCAGTGTAATATGGATGAGATGTTCTAGAAATTTCCAACTTAACTAATGGATATTCAACACCGTCTACTTCAATAGTTTCATTTGTATCTGCAGTAGACTTAGTTAAAAAAACGTCATCGTTAGACATGTCTTTAAAAGCTACTATTCTATAATTTTCTGGATGTATTCCTGCTTTCATCACTAAATGCTTTAAATAAATTCGATTTTTTCGAGGTGCAAATTTAAGCAAATTTTATAATTGTACAATGTTTTTGCTAAATTTTATTTTACAAAAGTATGTAACATTTGGCTATCTTTGAGTACTAACTAGAAAATTAACTCTTAAAACAACCAATCATGGAAAAAAATTTGAAATCACTATCTATAAATTATGGTGTATATTTAGGTCTAATTTTAACTGCAATTTCAATTATAGTTTATGCTGTAATGATTGACCTATTCACCGCATGGTGGCTAGGTATACTTCTTATTCTTTTAACTATTGGTTATGGTACATATGCCGCGATAGCTTCTAGAAAATCTTTAGGAGGATTTATTTCATTTAAAGATGCCTTTACCTCGTACTTTATTACCATTGTAATTGGCACATTAATTAGTACAATTGTTGGAATTGTTATTTTTAATTTTGTTGATCCAGAGGCTGCAAGTTATATTAACGAAAAAATAATTACTATGACTGCAGAAACAATGGAAAAATGGGGAACGCCTCAAAGTGCTATAGATGAAACTATTGCTAATATGAAAGAACAAAATAATTTTTCTATTGCGGCACAATTGCAAGCTTATGTCATTAGATTATTAATTCTTTCTGTTATAGGATTAATTGTTGCTGCTGTAGTAAAACGAACAGATCCTAATGCAGCTTAAAATATTTCTCTATTTTTGAAGTCTAGAAATTAGATTAAAGCTTTATGAATATATCAGTAGTAATACCACTACTTAACGAAGAAGAATCTATAAAAGAATTACATAATTGGATTGTATCTGTGATGCAATCCAATCAGTTTTCTTACGAAATCTTATTTATAGATGATGGCAGTACTGATAAATCTTGGCAAATTATTTCTGAATTAGGTGAAATAAATCCCTTTGTAAAAGGCATTAAATTCCTTAAAAACTTTGGAAAATCGCAAGCCTTACATGCTGGTTTTGCAAAAGCAACAGGTGATGTGGTCATTACAATGGATGCCGATTTACAAGATAATCCCGAAGAAATACCAGAACTCTTCAAAATGATTACCACAGATGGTTTTGACCTGGTTTCTGGCTGGAAAAAGAAACGCTACGATTCTTATTTTTCTAAAAATTTACCTTCTAAATTATTTAATTGGGCTGCAAGACGCACATCTGGTGTTATACTTAATGATTTTAATTGTGGCCTTAAAGCATATAGCAATACGGTTGTAAAACATATTGATGTTTACGGTGAGATGCATCGTTATATACCTGTGCTTGCAAAAAATGCCGGATTTACAAATATTGGGGAAAAGGTTGTACAACACCAAGCACGTAAATATGGCCATACTAAATTTGGGATGAATCGCTTTATAAACGGATTTTTAGACCTCATTACCATATGGTTTGTCTCTCGCTTTGGTAAACGTCCTATGCATTTATTTGGTGCATTAGGTGTTATAATGTTTATTATTGGCTTTGGGTTTGCTTTTTATTTAGGTATAGATAAATTATTTCTTAACCCAACAGGAAGACTTATTACACAACGCCCACAATTTTATATCGCTTTATCTACAATGATAATTGGATCGCAATTTTTCATTGCTGGCTTTTTAGGCGAACTTGTTTTACGCTCTAACCGTCAGCAACAACGCTATTTTATTAAAGAACGTTTAAATCTAAATTAAGCTATAGAATTTATAGTCTTCTTACTCGATTTAAAATAACGAATTGTTTATTTTTGTTATACAAACTACATATTAAACTTTAATCAATATATCCATGATTCACATTAAACCAGAAATTTTAGAACGCATAAACGCTTGGTTAACACCAACTTTTGACGATGAATCGCAACAGCAAATAAAAGATATGATGGCTTCTAACCCAAAAGAATTAGAAGAAAGTTTTTATAAAAATCTAGAATTTGGCACTGGTGGAATGCGAGGTATAATGGGTTTAGGTACCAATAGAATTAACAAATACACATTAGGAAAAAACACGCAAGGTTTAAGTAATTTTTTAAAACAATCGTTTCCTAATGAAGCTATAAAAGTGGCTATTGCTTACGATTGTAGACACAATAGTAACACGTTTGGTAAATTGGTTGCAGATGTATTTTCTGCCAATGGTATTAAAGTTTATTTATTTGAAGATTTAAGACCAACACCAGAGTTATCATTTGCTCTAAAGTATTTAGGTTGCCATTGTGGTATTGTTTTAACAGCATCTCACAATCCACCAGAATACAATGGCTATAAAGTATACTGGCAAGATGGCGGACAATTAGTACCACCAGAAGATGCTGGTGTAATTAGTGAAATTAATAAATTAGATTATTCTGAAATTAAGTTTGAATCTAATCCTGATTTAATTCAATATATAGGTAAAGACGTTGATGATGTATTTATTGATGCCTCTATAAAAAACGGAAGTTATGAAACCTCAGTTGCTGCTAAACATGCTTTAAACATAGTTTTTACATCTTTACATGGTACATCAATTACTGCAATACCAGAAACCCTTAAACGTGCTGGTTATACAAACGTTAATATAGTTGAAGAGCAACGTGTTCCTAATGGTGATTTCCCAACCGTTGTTTCGCCAAATCCAGAAGAGCCAGAAGCATTAAAAATGGCTATGGAATTAGCACAAAAAGTAGATGGTGACATTGTTATTGGTACAGATCCAGACTGTGACCGCTTAGGGGTAGTTGTTAGAAACCTAAAAAACGAATTGGTAATTCTTAACGGCAACCAAACCATGATTTTAATGACTAATTTCTTATTAAAACAATGGAAAAAAGACGGAAAAATTAATGGTAATCAATTTGTTGGATCTACAATTGTGTCTACACCAATGATGTCTGTTTTAGCTAATGCTTATAATATAGAATGTAAAATTGGACTTACAGGTTTTAAATGGATTGCTAAAATGATTCAAGACTTCCCAACCATGGATTTTATTGGTGGTGGCGAAGAAAGTTTTGGTTTTATGGTTGGCGATTTTGTAAGAGATAAAGATGCTGTAACCTCTACCCTTTTGGCTATTGAAATTGCTGCACAAGCCAAAGAAAATGGCAAAACCATGTATCAAGAATTAATAGATCTATATGTTGAACACGGCTTCTTTAAAGAGCGTTTAATCTCTTTAACTAAAAAAGGAATTGAAGGCGCCGCAGAAATTAAACAAATGATGATTGATGCTAGAGAAAATCCTTTAACAGAAATTAATGGAGAAAAAGTAGTGTTAATTGAAGATTACCAATTATCTATCTCTAAAAACCTTCAAACTAATGAAGAAACAACTATAGATATTCCTAAGTCTAATGTATTAATATATTATACAGAAGATGGTAGTAAAATTGCATTGAGACCAAGTGGAACTGAACCTAAAATCAAATTCTATATAAGCGTAAATACTGATCTTGACAATTCGTCAGACTTTGAAAAAACGGAGCAATTGTTGGATAACAGAATTGATGCTATCCTCAAGGATATGAATTTGTAATACATGGATTATATAAAGAAGTTATCTAGGTTTATCGCTCCTTATAAACGATATGGTTACCTCAACATTTTTTTTAACGTACTATATGCTTTATTTAGCACGTTAGCTATGGTATCATTGATGCCAATGATTAATGTATTGTTTGGTGAAACCAAAAAATTATATAAAAAACCAACTTATAAAGGCATTAGTGAGTTAAAATCTTTTGGCGAAGATTATTTAAACTATTTTGTTACAACTACTAACGAAAGTGATGGACCTCAACAAACATTGCTTTATATGATTATTTTAATCATAAGTCTGTTTTTATTGAAGAATATTTTTAATTACTTAGCCTTGTTTTTCATTACTTTTTTAAGAAATGGAGTATTAAAAGATTTAAGAGATTCTATATATAATAAAGTACTTACTTTACCAATATCTTATTATTCTGAAAAGAAAAAAGGAGATATTATCGCCAGAATTTCTGGTGATGTTAATGAAGTTAAAAACTCATTATTAGCTGTATTAGAACTTATTGTAAAAGAACCATTAACTATTGTTTTTGCAATTGTAACTATGTTTACAATTTCTATGAAATTAACCATTTTTGTATTTCTATTTATTCCTGTAGCTGGCTTTATTATTTCTAGAATCGGAAAAAGCTTAAAGAAAAAATCTAATCGTGTACAGACGGAACAAGGCGTTTTTCTTTCAACTTTAGAAGAAACACTAAGTGGACTTAAGGTTATAAAAGGGTTTAATTCAGAAAAACGTTTTAATGATAAGTTTCAAGATTCTACAAACCGTTTTTATAATTATTCAAATACATTATTAAACCGCCAAAATTTAGCTTCGCCTGCAAGTGAATTTTTAGGTATTGCAACCATAGCTGCTTTATTGTGGTATGGCGGTAGTATGGTTTTAATAGAAAACAGCCTTTCAGGAGGCGCATTTATTACGTACATGGCTTTAGCGTACCAAATACTTACGCCCGCAAAAGCAATTAGTAAAGCAAGCTATAAAGTAAAAGCTGGTAATGCCGCAGCAGACCGTGTTTTAGAAATAATTGAAACGCCTTCATTACTAGAAGACAAGCCTAATGCTAAAATAAAACCAGACTTCACTTCAGAATTAAAACTAAATAATATTTCATTTAAATACGAAGATGATTTAGTACTTAAAAACTTCACATTAGAAGTTCCAAAAGGAAAAAGTGTTGCATTGGTTGGTCAGTCTGGTAGTGGTAAAAGTACAATAGCCAATCTGGTAACTCGTTTTTACGATGTTAACGACGGGAGTATTTCTATAGATGGAGACAACATAAAAGACCTTACAAAACAGTCGCTACGTAACTTAATGGGATTGGTTACACAAGATTCAATATTATTTAATGACACCATTAAAAATAACGTATTGTTAGGAAAAGAAGATGCTACTGACGATGAAATTATCGATGCTTTAAAGATCGCCAATGCTTGGGAATTTGTAAAAGACTTACCTCAAGGTATACATACTAATATTGGAGATTCTGGTAATAAACTCTCTGGCGGGCAAAAACAACGCTTAAGTATAGCCAGAGCTGTTTTAAAGAATCCACCAATAATGATTCTCGACGAAGCTACCTCTGCATTAGACACAGAAAGTGAGCGCTTAGTACAAGATGCACTAGAGAATATGATGAAAAACAGAACGTCTATTGTTATAGCACATAGATTATCTACAATTCAAAACGCAGACCAAATTATAGTAATGCAAAAAGGTGAAATTGCAGAACAAGGCACACATGCTGAACTTATTTCTAAAAATGGTGTTTACAGAAAATTGGTAGACATGCAAAGCTTTGATTAAAACCGTATTTTAAAGTCAACTCACAAAGCAAATACATTACTAAAAAACACAAAAAAAGGATGTATAATAAAATACATCCTTCTCTGTTGTTATCAGATTTGGGGGACTGATAACGATTAATAGGTTAAGCTGGTACAAACATAAAAGAAATAAAGGTACCAACCAAGAAAAAAATGCATTTTATCGTATTTTTTTGTATTTAATCGAAATAATTTAATGTAACTAACTGATTATCAATAAAAACAAAATCACTATTAATTCATATTTATTTTCAATTAAACTTTTATAAATTTAAACAGTCTAATAACCAAAGTATATCGCTTGATTGACGAATCTGAATTTATTGCACGCTTAAAAAATCCTTCTACTAAGGAAGCCGCTTTTAGAGAATTATTAAACCTCTACAAAGAGCGCTTGTATTGGCATATAAGAAAAATTGTACTAAGCCATGATGATGCAGATGATGTACTTCAAAATACATTTATAAAAGTGTACCGAAGTATCGATAAATTTAAAGGGGATAGTAAATTATTCTCCTGGTTATATCGCATAGCAACCAACGAATCTATTACACTTATTAATAAAAACGCCAAACGCTTACAAATTACAGACCAAGACTACCAAACAAATGCTATAAATAACTTATCATCAGATGTTTATTTTGAAGGTGATGCTATTCAATTAAAATTACAAAAAGCCATTGCTACATTACCACAAAAACAGCAAATAGTATTTAACATGCGTTATTTTGAAGATTTAAAATATAAAGACATGGCAGAAATTTTAGATACAAGTGAAGGTGCTTTAAAGTCTTCATATCATATCGCTGTAAAGAAAATAGAAGCCTTTTTAACTTCAGATTAAACCATTTAAAGAATTTGGAGTCATAGATATAGAACATTAAATAGATTTTCACTTAAGTGAGAACAACAAATGAAAAAAGAGAAACTACATAACATCACTGCAACTGGATTTAAAACACCAGAACATTATTTTGATACGTTTGAAGCACAACTGCAAAAGCGTATTAATAATGATACAGGTCTTGATGCTATAGAAACTCCTGGATTTACTGTTCCTAAAAATTATTTTGACAATTTTGAAAGCGCTGTCTTAGAAACAATTAATACCAAAGCAGAAAAACCTGTGATACAACTAAAACCTAAAAGTACATTTTATTACTTTGCGGGTATTGCAGCTAGTTTTATTTTATTATTTAGTTTAGTCTTTAATAATAAAGAAATAACTATTAATTCTATTGAAACTACCAGTATAGAGAATTATTTATACCAAGAAGAGTATAGTAATGAAGAATTAGCGTCATTATTTAATACCGATGATATTTCAGAATCAGATTTTATAGATGTTACTATATCTGATGAAACTTTATATGATTATTTTGAGAGTTTAGATACCGAAGATTTTATTTCAGATTAATAAAAGATATGACTTTTAAACATAATCAAAATATTAACATTAAAAAAAGAGCCACTATGAGAAGATCACTATTTACCGTACTCTTAACATTGTTTGTATCTATAAGTGTTTTTGCGCAACGACCAGATAGAGAAAAAATTAAGGCATTAAAAATTGCGCATATTACAGAACAATTAGACCTTACAGAAACTGAAGCACAAAAGTTTTGGCCAGTTTACAATGCACATGAAGAGGCAAAAAATAAATTAAGAAAAACATCATCTAATAGACGTAAAGAAAAGGATGCTGATGATTTAACCGAAGCTGAAGCTAAAGTTCTTCTGTTGGATATGGAAAAGTTTGAAAAACAAAAAGTAGAATTAGAATCTAAATTATTGAATCAATTATTTAAAATTCTTCCAGCAAAAAAAATTATAAAACTGTACCAAGCAGAGCATTCTTTTAAACAAAAAATGTTTGATGAATATAAAAAACGCCACAGCAATAAAAAAAGTGATAAAAAGTAATAAAAAAGGAAGCACATTTGCTTCCTTTTTTTATTCTCTAAACGTCAATTTACTAATTCTTCCTTTTCCTGCTGCGTAAGCCACAGTATCGTTTACAAACCTAATGGTGTAAAATCCCTCATCACTAAGGTGTTGCCAACTTTCACCAGCGTTATTGCTATAATCTATTCCTTTAAAACCAATAACTACTAATTCTTTTCCATCTGAATTAGGAATGTATTGGACACAACTTCTGTAACCTGGTCCTTTTCCGTTTGCCACCACTTGCCATGTTTTGCCACCATCATTGGTTCTAATTTTATTATTTAAGGTATCGTTTGGTTTGGTATAGTCACCTCCAATAGCAAAACCATTATTTTCATCATAAAAATCTATAGAGTAAATACCTGTTGTTTCCTTTCCTTGAAATATCGGTGTATTATATACATCCCAAGTTTTTCCCTTATCTGGAGAATATAGTATTCTACTAGCTCTCCCACCTGTTGCTACCCAAGTATGGTCACCAATTATTGCAATATTAGTATCACTAGCCGCAAAAGCAGCTTCACCTTCTTTTGCTTTTGGCAAATCGTTACATGATAGTTTCTCCCAAGTGTCACCACCATCTCTGGTGATAATAATACTCATACAATCTTCAGTTGGGTCTCCAATAGCAATACCTTCTTTGTCATTCCAGAAATCCATAGAATCATAGAAGGCTTTTTTATGGTTTTCTTGGTAAACTAGTTTTAATGAATCACTAACCTTATATAATAATGTTGGAGCACCAATACTTATTACAAAACCAGATGATTCAGTAAGCGCAAGAGCTCTAAAATTTGGTAAAACTGTATCATGTTTTATTTGAAAAGATAATCCAGCGCTGTAATTACCATTATTATTTTTAGAAACACCTCCAATTTTACCATTAGACAAAGCAAAGGAACCTACTCCATTATCATCAATTTCTAATGCCCTTACATTTAATGTAGAATCTTGTATTAGCGTTTCAATACTTACCGTTTTATTTTTGGAATGGAAGTCATGACCGTTATTATTGTTCTTTCTCAAACTACAACTACTAGCATATACTATTATAAGTGTAATTATTAATACTATTTTTTTCATGATACCCAATTTTCTCTAAAAATAGAAAAGCCTTGTGAATAATCACAAAGCTTTTCAAATTATCAATCAATCAAATATAAACTAATTCATCACATTAGTTTCCGTTTTTAGAGCATTTATATCTACAATTAGTTGAGCTATTGACGCTCTATTTAAACCATTGTAAATACCTCTTATATGTTTGTTTTTATCTATAAGTAGAAAGTTTTCTGTATGTAAAAAATCCTGTATACTCTTTTCTTCTCCTAAATCATTTTCTACAAAATAGTGCTCTCTTCCTAAATTGTATATCTCGCCTCTATCTCCTGTAACAAGGTGCCATTTATTATCAATAACACTATTAGCATCTGCATAGGCTTTTAAAACAGAAACTGTATCTGTATTTGGCATTACTGAATGCGATAATATTAAAACGTCGTTATCATCAATGAACTCTTCTTGAATTTTAGCCATATTATTGGTCATTTTAGGACAAATACCAGGACAAGTAGTAAAAAAGAAATCAGTTATATATATTTTATTTTTAAATGTCTTTTGAGAAATTGTATCACCTAATTGATTTACTAATTTAAAATCTGGGATTTTATGAAATTCTTTTTCCTCTATTGTTCCTGGAGTTAACCAATGTGGTGTAAATGTATCGTCTTTATAAAATGGTAAATACTCTACTCTACTTGTTTCTACAACTTCTTTTTTTTCTTTTTTAGTATTCTCTTTACAGCTCCAAATAATTGCAACTAAAACCATTAATATAATTCTATTTTTTATTCCTTCTAATAATCTCTTCATCTTCTAATCTATAACATGAATTTGCTCTTCTCATACCAAAAATTCGTCCATTTTTGGCTTCATAATTGACGTATAATGTACCATTGACTAACCAAGCTTTTTGAAAACCTTCTTCTTTGCCATCAACAAGGTTTCTTAATTTAGCCAATTGACCATTAGAATACCATTTTTTCTCCAAACCTTGCAACAAACCCTCTTTGTATATAGCTAAACTTGCTAGTGTATCATTTTCCCACCAACTTTTATATTCTCCATGTAAACGATTATTTTTATAATAAGATTCTACCTGAAGCTTGCCGTTTCTTGTCCAACGTTTTGCAACACCTTCTCTTTTGCCATTATAAAAACCCCATTTCTCTTCTATATTTCCATTTGGGTAATACTTTAAAGAATAACCGTTAAATGGTTCTTCTTTATAATACCACCTACCTTTATTACCATCTAAAACTAAATCTTCTTTTAAGACCTCAACATCCTTGATAACAATGGTATCAACTTGTGCATTATCATTACTACTCGTCTTTATAGAAGTGGATTTTTCACAACCAAATATTGAAAATATAATAAGGATAAAGCACAGAATTGACTTCATAAATATTATCTTTAATAACCTTGAAATGGGCCTGCAAACAGAATAATAGCTTCATCATAGGCATATAAAGGTGCATTGTATTCTTCGTTTATTATATGATAGTGATATTCACCATCTTCATTGTGAGGTGTTGGCCCAAAATGTCCTCCTGAAGCATCTAAATCTGATGGATATTCATTTGATGGGTAATCTTTTCTTCCATACAAAAAGACACCATCAAGTAAAATACCAACTAACGCATCATCATCATTAGTAATTGATTTTGGTTCTAAGTGATAATGATAAACACCAGGTCCTTTGTGCCCACCATTATAATCTAAACTTTTGGCTGCCTCATCTAAATCTCCAGCGCCTTCTTGATCATTAAATATAGCTGCACCACTAACTGAAATACCTATGGTACCTAACTCAGTAGAGATAGTTGAACCATTTAAATCTGGTGAAGCATCAACGGTAAAGCTAGAAGCCTCTCCTGTACCACCTCCAATGTAAGTGTCTTGTGTTGTTTTCACTACTCCTTGTGTAGATTCATCTATATAAAGTGCATTGTCTGGGTGCCAATAAATAGAAGTGTGATCTGGAAAACCAGTAGTTTCTATATAAATTTCTGTTCCATCGTCTGACAACATAACAGTAACCGCATCTGAATTAAACTCAGCAAAGGCAGCATGAAGTTCTGTTACCACAACATCATCTGTATCATCCACATCATCTGCAATACTGCTTGAGGATTCATCATCTGATGAGCATCCCAAGTTTAACGAAAAAACTGTAATTGTGAGAAATATTAATTTAAATATATTTTTCATAGCTAGTGTCTTGTTTTAAGTTTATATTTCTTTAGATGTACTTTGAATAAAAAACTTGCGTAAAAAATTAAATATTTCTTAAGTACCGTAAAAGGTAATATCTAAAACAGTCACATCCTTTTAGACCTGATTAAATATTTTAGTCTGTTTTTACTAATTAATTTGAAACACTTAATGAGCCGCTAATACCATGTAAACAGCCGAGAATTTTATTACTTCCTGCAGAACCTGCATGATAATGATAACCTCTAACCTCATCATAATGACCGTTGCAGTCATCTAAATCGTTATCTGAATGCCCATTACTATCTGTATGTGCATATATCCCAAAACCGTCTAAGGCATAACCAATCATTGGTGCATGTACATCTTTTTGTACCACTTCTTTAGTAGAACCAGTTACCGCATGGTAATGATATCCTGAATGTGGATTTACGTGTCCGCCTGCATCATCTAAAGGTGCTAATGTATGTGCTGCGAGAATAGCGTGTGTAGGTGCTGAGGCATCAAAATTAACACCATTGAAAGCAATACCAATTCCGTTGCCGCCTAATGGATTTGAGTTTTCTAAATACATAGGTTTTACAGGAATGACATAAGTAGACACTTTCTCTTTATAATAATCTGGCATACATTGTACACAATAATTATGATATTTTTCATCTACATCTGGTCTTGCAGCTGCTTCACATTCATCTTTACTATCAGTTACTTTAATAGAACCATCTTCTCTAAATAGTGCCCATTCTTCATCGTTATAAAAATCTTTAAGATTAGCAATAAAATGACCATCTACATCATACACTTTTTCATCTTTAAACCACAAACCACCTTTATCTTTACCATCATTAATATGTGTAGGACACCATGGTCCCATATTATGTTCTTGTGGTTGAGAAGCCGTTGTTATAATATAGCAAAGTGCTTTGGTACCTTCTGCAAGTGTACGTTCTTCCGCAGTGATATCTTTTAATAAGCTCTCTTTTATAAATAATGAAGGGTCTACATTTACAGTTACCTCTAAATCCTTTTGAATATTATTGGAGTTATCCGTTTGTCTTGGTTCTCTTCTTTCTGGCTTAGGTGCATTTTCTAATTCGTTTTTAGTTAGAAAACCATCATTATCTGAGTCAATCTTAGAAAAATCATTAGACAATGGTCCATGAACTTCAGATTTTGAAAGTTTACCGTCTTTATTGGCGTCCATTTCAGATATTAATTCAGAAACATTTGGTCGCCCGTCTTGAGAGCGATTATTTGGGATGTCATTCTCTGTTTTAACAGCTTGCTTACAACTTATTAACAGGGCAGCAATTATTAATGAAAAGAACGTTAACTTAGAAAAAAATGAGTATTTCATTGCATTTGATTTGTTGTAGTTCTATAATTTACAAAAAACTTATAAACTCCTCTTTAATTCTTCTGTTTTCTTTTCTTGTTATCATCTTCTTTAAGAGTATAAAACGATTTAAGTTCATCCTTATCTAGTTGCCCATTTTTATTCTCATCTATTATAGAAAAACTTTCCATTAAATCGCGTTTATCCTTTGCCGCAACTTCTAATTCATTTAAAAAACCATCTTCATTTTGATCGACTTCCTTTAACAACTTTTTTACAGAAACTTTTTTTGGTTTTGTACTATCTAATGCCAATTCTAACTCTTCTAAATCTATAAATCCATCTTCATTGGCATCTATAATATCGAAATCTTCAGCGATTTTTCCTCTTTCATCTTTAGACGCTTCATCTTTATCAATTAGATTATCATTATTGGTATCTAATAATTTTAAAATTTCTGAAGCATCTGGCTTATCACCATTTGGAGGTCCACCTTGTCTACCTCCTCTTCCTCCTTGTCCTCCAGGAGGTCCTTGCGCAAAAGCAGTGATACTAATTAATAGAACTAAAATTGTAGATATTACTTTGTTTGATTTGACTTTCATAACTGTGTTTTAAATATTTAATTTCCTCCAGGACCTCCTGTATTAGGCTCTCCTGTTGGTCCTAAATCGCCTCCTATTTGTGTTACCGTACTATTAATAGAAAATGAATCGCCTGTATCTGTGCCTCCACTATAAGTCCCAGATGTATATAATCCGTTAACTTCTGTTCCGCTACTTACACTACCTCCTGTATATATTCTGTAAGTTTCTCCGGTTTCTAGTTTTGCGTTTGAATAAATAATAGTATTAACACTATAAGGTACAAGATAAGTAAGTGCTTCTGTGCCATCTTCTGACTGAATATTTAATAATTGATTGGCATTAACGCCATCAAAAATCACAGAATTTTGAGTGCTTTCACTCACTGTTGGAAAAGACGTATTTAATGCTAAACCTAAAATGGTTCCACCTGTAACTTTAAATAAACTATCATCACAGTCAAAACTACCATCTGGTTCATCAACTCTTACAGCTATTGCAATGGTTGTTCCGCCTGTAACTATTATTTCTGAATTACTATCAATAGCATCATTCAACGTACTGTATACATAATTATTTCCACCATTTATATATAAATTTCCACCTGTATTAAGGCCATCATCATATGCGCTTATATTAATTGTACCATCGTTAATAGTAAGTATACCTTTTGCTTCAATACCTTCTCCTTCGGATGTATTTATAATAAAATCACCACCATTTATAGTAACATTAGGTAAAATAGAATCATCTGGTTCTTCTTCATCGTCTATATCGTAAGATGCTACAATACCGTCATCAACGGTATTAATATTAAATGAACCATCATTTATAATAATATATCCTTCTTCACAATCCATTCCATCACTATTTGCAGATAAAATAAGCGTACCTCCATCTACAATAATATAATCATTGGTATGTATGGCATCTGAGGCTGCATCACTTACTGTTATTGTTCCGCTCACAACTCTAACATAGTCATCACTTGTAATACCGTGTTTATAGTTACCGGTAACCACCAATTCTCCTGTACCACTAAACACTAATTGGCCTTCGCTAAAAAAAGTAGCTTTAGCATCTTCGTCATCTGGAATATTACTATACGTATAAGCATCTGCTAAATTGGTAGTACCTTCTAATATTACGAAACTGGTTTTTGACGATTGAATATTTATAGCAGGACCGTCTGCATTTGTAATATTTAAATCGCTTAAAGTTAGCTTAAACTTTTTGTCGCTATAAATTTTTAACATGCCGTCAGTTGTTGTACCTGATATCTCATAAGCTACTTTTGAAATAGAGGAATCTACTGTAACATCTGCACCATCTTGTGTAATAACCACATCATCTGGAACTGGATTTGTAATTGTTGCTGATGTATTTGAGAATACAATTTGTATAGTATAATCAAAGGTTGCATTTTCTACTAGGTCATCTTCGTCGTAACCTGTGTTATCCGTGTCTCCTTCTGCTGTGCTTGAAGTATTAGTATCTGTTATAGTGATATCATCTGAAATAGATAATGCAGAGTCTGAGTCACCATCATCATCGCTACATGCGCTGAACGTTAGTATTGAAACACTAAAAATAAGTGCCGCAAATAACAATTTAAGGTTAATTTTTATTGTTTTCATATTATAAGGTCTTAATGATTAAGTTATATATTTTTAGATGCTGTGCGTATTTTTAACTTGCGTATAATGGTGTTAAAAAAAGCATAAAAAAAACGCTCTGCAGTGATCAATTAACCCATATAAGTTCTATTAAATGTTTACTATAACAAAAGTCCAAGAACTATATTGACCTTGGACTTTTTGAGATAGTTAGATTATTTAATACTAACCATCTATATCAACTAGTTATTAAATTCTTGCAATTTTTAAAAATCCCTTACTAATCTTACATAATTGTATATTCTAACACCATCACCTTGTGGCCCATGTCCTTCTTCGTAAACACTTGGATCACCAGTTTTAGGGTCACTTCGTTGAGATCCTGCTCCATGAACATCTACCCAACCATCCATATTTCCTGTTGCTCTACCAAAACAAACGTAAACTCCCCAAGCACCATCGTTTTCATCTACCCAAGTTTGGTGCGTGGTTCCACTCCAATACCAAGGATAATCATCTTGACCAGTTTCACTAATAATTTGAGTTGCATTAAACAATGCATCTATTGCTGGTGAATTTGTTGATTGTGGTGATCTTGTATAATCTACTATACTCTGTAGTTCTTTAGCGTTTGGTAACCTCCAATCGTTATAACCTGCATATTCTGAACTTTCTGCGTAACTTAAAGCGTCTTTCCAAATCACGCCTTCTCCATTATCGTTTTTCATCCACATTAAACCGGTTGCATTATCTGTAATAGTACCATCATTATTATCGGTAAAATCGTTTTCACCGTAAGTGGAATTCCCTCTAACCAATAAATAATTAAATGCTTTATCTTCTCCCAATAATGAGGTTCCATACCCTTTAATTCGTCCATCGGCAAAATTGACTCCAAAAACCATTTCTTCAAAAGTGCTTCCTACATACAAATTAGTAGTTGCACATTGCACATCAATTAAACGTTCTCCTGCATCTAAATCTCCATAGGCATAATTGAAAAAGTTTGTATTAATGAAAGGTGTTAATCCATCGGTTGATGTTCCCTCATAACCACTAATATCTTTTCCATTAAACATGATTAAAGAATATAGTTCTTTAATAGTTGGAACTCGCCAATCTGAATGTTCTGCGTAAGTAAATCCATTTTCAACTAACGCTAATATTTCATCGTATGCTAATTTATCGTCGTAATCAACACTTCCATCTTCGTTGTGATCAAATGAATTTTGCCACATTAAACCTGTAACATTATCTGTCAATGTGCCATCTCCATTATCTGTATAGTTTGGTTGATTACCCATATATTGAGCATCTTGTCCGTAATAATCACTACCTAATAATGGTTCTATTATAGTAGAAATCTCATCAAAAAATAATGATTGATTTGTATCTACTATTGGATAACCTGTAACATCAGGTAAGTTATCTATTGATTCTTCGGTTGAAGTATTATGATCCGAACTGCACGCGCTAAAAACTAATATTAATAATAAACTAAATCCTTTAAATATTATACTTTTAATAGTTATCATAATCTCTTAATTTACATCTCTTACTAATCGTACATAGTTTTCTATTCTTATTAAATCATCAGCATTATCAGATTCTAGAAGATAATCTTCAGGATCTCCAGTTTTAGGATCAGAACGTTGTGCTCCTGCACCATGCCAATCGTAATATTCTGTTGCAGAACTATTCTCTCTACTATAGGCATACCCAAAAGCAATGTAACATGCTGTATATTTAAAATCACCTTGTGTAGTACTTGTCCAAAACCAACTGTCGCTATCTGTACAGGTAAAATACGTTTCGTCTATAGCCGGAATTGTAGTTTTTTCATAATCCACAATACTTTGCAGTTCTTTTGTATTTGGTAAACGCCAATCTGAATAACCAGCCAATTGACTATTTTTAGCATAAGCTAAAGCATCTGTCCAATTGTATGCATTACCATCATCAACTTGTTGCCACATTAATCCTGTAGCGTTGTCAGTAACTGTTTCGTCGCCATTATCCGTAAAGTCATTTATTCCATATACATTTTCTTGTCCACGAACGGCTCTAATAAAACTTCCTGGATCGTTAACTCCAAATGAACCATCAAAATACAATCCTGTTTCGTATGATTTTATATGTCCATCAGCAAAGTTAAAACCAAAAGCACCTTCAATTCCCTCCGTTTGAAGACCACCTTTTACATATTTGGTACTCGACCAATAGGCTCCTGCATAAGGTATATTGGCATCGTATTCAAAATCGAAATACTCATCGTAAAGATAAGGTTGAGAATTGCTTGTATTTGTAGCATCTAATTCACCATTAGAATTCAATAATGAATATAACTCTTTGATTGTAGGTAATCTCCAATCTGTATATCCACCAATTTCTAATTCATCTACATAATCAAAAGCATCATAGTAATTATAACGACTATAATCTGGTGTTTGCTGCCACATTAACCCTGTATTATTGTCCGTCACAGTGCCATCTCCATTATCTGTAAACGAGGATGAAATCCCTGTAAATTGTGCATCTTGTCCGTAGAAATCATCAGATTCGCTAGGTGCAGAAATTTCATTTCCATCTGCGTAGTAGAAAACATCTTGACCAGTATCTGTTAAGGTGAAACTTATGGTATTACCTGATGTAGATTCATCAGAATCTGATGATATATTGTCATCATCATCACTGCATGCATTGAAGGTTACTGTTGAAGCACTAAAAATTAATACTATGACTAATGCGTTAAATTTTCTATTCCAAATATTCATGTTAAACGATTTTTTTCAATCCAACCAACTTGTAAAATATTAAAATGCAATAATTAACCTGGTTCTTGAGTTTATAATTTAGTTATGTAGTTTTAGATGACTTTTAGATAAAAAACTTGTTGCTTCAACTGCTAAAAAATCACAATAATGGGTTTGCTTATTTTATGTTCAAAAACCATTTTTTTAGATTTATAAGTGTACTTACATAAGTAGATTTAAAAGCAAAAACTGACATCATTAATTCTCTAATTCTTTATGTAAATTATAAGCTATTGTTTGGGTTTTTTCTCTTAAACTTATAGCATTTTTCAATTGTATTTGCGTTTGTAATAAGCGGTCCACTAAACTATTTTGAAATTCTCTACTCTTTAGTAAACTTATGTAATTTGAATGACCAGAAAATGAATGAATTTTATTACTCTTTAACTCTTTATTACTGATTAAATCCATTAAAGAAACGTGTTTTTCTATAACAGGCTGTAGTCGGTTTAAAATAATATTTTCAATTTTTGATTCTTGACTTTCAAAACTATCTAAATCATTAGGATATGATGCTATTAGGTCTTTTAAAACATCACTTTCTATAAATTCAAATTTATTGGTAGAATTAACAGATGTAATTGCACCATTTAGTAATTGTGTAGATTTATAGTCTACATTAATTATATTTAATTTTTCTTGTAAATTTAAAACGGTTTGCTCTTCAAAAATAATATCCATTATATTCTCTATAGTTTCAGTATTTTTATTGTATTGAGCAATAGCTGAATCTAACAGTATTAAATTAGAGTTTAATTCTTCATTTAAAGATTGATAAATTTTTAATTCAACAATTCTATTCTTTCTTAGTTCATTTAGGTTATTAATTTTCCATGCTATTAGTACACCAATTACAATAAGTAATATTTCACCAAACGCATAACCAAGGTAATTTTTAATTTTACCAGAAAACAGCATTTTTTTTCTTATTTGTTTTAAAATTCGCATCCTATATTTTTGGAAATTGTAATACATTATAAAAAAAGCCTCGCAATTTCTCACGAAGCCTTTTCAACCAATCAATCAATCTAATAACTAAATTTAATTCTTCTATTTCTTAGTCTGTTATGGTACACGTATAATCTGAACCACTTTCTAAAGTACCTTCTGCGGTAAGATCGTAATAAGCTAAACCAGGAAAATCAGGGGCATATTTATCGCATCTAAATACAAAGTTTCTATTAGGTGTACTGTACTGGTCTACTGCACCTGTTTCATCAACTGGGTTAATATATTTCCATACGATATCACCTTCATAGTTTACTTCAAAAAATGTACCTGTTGTACCCTCACAAATTATTGTATTTCCGTTTGGCAAACGGCGTGCTCCAGAAATGTTTGCTCCATAAAAATCTGTTCTCTCCTCTGCCTCATATGTCCAAGTAAAATAATCTGGCCCAAAAATTCCGCTTTCATTTAATTCGTAAGAGCCATCAGCACCTACCTGAGTATCAATAACATCTATTGTAGAATAATCAACGTTTTCATGGTAACCTGTTTGGTTATTAAAAACCATAATCTGATCACCATCTGTATAATCACTAGGTATCCAATTAGCATCATGTTGTACAAATAGCATTTGGTCATCATCGTCTCCCATATCGTATACTTGTGGATTTCCCCATCTATAAAGAATATCACCACCTACACCATGATTTCCTCCTTGGTGTGACGCTGCTTCTGCTGTTGTTGTAGAGTGATCAATAATCCAAAACTCATTAAAGTTTCTGCTACTAATAACAATTTGATCGAGGGTTTCATTATAATCTATACTATTATTATGTAGCCAATCTAAGGCATAATCTGAATCTTCATACGTATAATTAAAATCTAACAGTTGAGGATTATCTGCAACAACGCCATAGTTACTTGCTGTAGGATTCTCATCTTGTACTAAATGATCCATTGCATCCCATTCCCAAACAATAGTATCTGTAGTAGGATTAATCTCTAATATCTTCTCTGTCCAAAGTTCTGTGGCATTTGAACGACCTGCCGCTTCAACAACATCTGCAGTAAGTTTTTCCCACACCATTACCATTACATTACCAGAACTTTCAATGTACTCTACATCATGGTGCATAAATTCTGTACTACTATTTACTTCGTAATACCATAAGACTTCACCTTCTGGAGAAATTAACTCTACTCGTCCTGTTTGTCCTCCTGCTTGTTCAAATTCACTATTAACAGCATCTAAAGTACCTGTATGTAATAAATTACCGTTTTCTAGCAAATAAACAGATTGCGGTGTATATTCAGAAGGCCATGTTTGTACTACTTCCCCACAATTGTCAATTAAATATGTTGTTGTACTTCTAATTGGCGAAAATAATGTATAACCATTATAAGCGTCTGCTGTATTTAATATTAAACCTACTGTATAATCATCGTTTACTGTGGACCCATCCACTAAATCATCAGAGATATCATCATCTGAAGTAAATATATCATCATCGTCATTACAAGCATTGAATAAAAAAAGACTTAATATTACTGCAAGTAAAAATGGTGTTTTATGCTTTAGGTTGATTACCATATCTTTAATTTTAAAAGTTTTACTTCTTTTTAATTTATTTTAGTTACCTCTTCCTTTTCTTTCTGGTTTTGGTGCATTTTTAAATTCTTCTTCAGAAATAAAACCATCCTCATCAGTATCTATTTTTGCAAAATCATCTTTTAGAGGTCCTTTTAATTCATCTTTTGCTAATTTACCGTCTTCATTAGCATCCATCTCTTTTAGTAATTCTGCAAAGGTTGGTGGTCCTTTTCGTTCTTGTCTATCGTTAGATTGTGCAATTACATTTGATGACATAAATAATGCTACTCCAAATACTAATACTACTGCTTTTAATCTGTTACTTTTCATCTTATTAAGTTTTAATGTTATATCTCTTTAGATGCCTATATAAAATTAAACTTGTGATGTGTTTTGTTAAATAAAACACAAAAAAAAGACCTTCTGCAATCAGAAGGTCTTTTGTTTTCATTAATTTTCTCTTGGTGGTGGTCTGCGCCCTTCCTCCATTCTAGAAGGTGGCACATGTCCATCTTCTCCTCTAGGAGGTGGTCTATTTCCATCATCGCCTTGTCTTAAAGCATCCATTAAAATACTTTTAAACTTTTCTTTCTGCTCACCTTTTGCAATGTCTTGTATCTTCCTAAAATGATAAAATATCTCTTTTTCTTTTGCAGTTTCTTTCTCACAAATTAATAAAGAAATAGAATCTATTGCTTTTTCGTTAACTGTTTCAGCAGAAATACCTCCAAATAACTCATCCTTTAATTGCCGTACGTCATCAGACAATCTCATCATTTTATGGTGATGTGCTTCACTTATCAATTCAAACTTTTCAATTTGTTCTGAATTAAAACCAAGTTCTTTCACAATAAACTCCTTATCTTTTTGCGTCTTCTCTGGTCTATCACTTCCTCTTTTCATATAATTAAACAGAAAAAATCCATTTACTATGATAAGAAATACAAGTAATATGTATAGAAATATATTTTTTTTCATAATTAATTAAATAATGAAGATTCTGTACTTGTAGATAATCCATACGACTCTGCAAAACTACTTACGTTTTCATCATAAGTAGCAGATTTTGTATTGCTAAACGCTAACACATTTAACACAATAACACAAATTAAAGTAGCTAATTGTAACTTTGGAGTAAACCAAGTGCGAGTTACTTCTTGAATATCTGCTGATGCTGCACGAATTTGATGCATCACATTTTCTTTAAAAAAAGGAGACACGTTAACTACGTCTATTAATTCTGCCGAATCAAGTATGTCCTTTACTTTTTTATTCATTTCAACATTAGTTTTCATATATATAACTTTAGATGCATAAGCTTAAAAAAACTTGTGCTAATATTCTTTTTTGTAATAATTTTCTAAAACACTTTGTAAATTCTTTTTTGCTCTAAACATCACAGATTCAACAGAAGACAAACTTCGATTAGTTATATCTGCCACTTCTTGATAACTTTTACCATCTATTTTATGCAATGTAAATACCACACTTTGGCTTTCTGGCAAGCTATTTATTGCTTTAAACAGGGTAGCACTCAGCTCCTTATTTTCTAATAGAATACCAGGATGATTCATCTCTGTAAAATAGTCTGTTTTATCCATTGGGATTGCATTACCAGTTATAGACTGTAAAAAAGCAAACCGTTTTTTAGTATTCCTTTTTCTTATAAATTCTAAGCATTTATTAGTGGTAATTCTATATATCCATGTAGATAGTTTAGAATCACCTTTAAACTTATGTATAGATTTAAATACCTCTACAAATACATCTTGCGCAATATCTTCAGCATCTTCTTTGTTTGGCACAAAGGAAATACATGTACTAAATACTTTTTGCTGAAAATCGTCCAAAAGCTTACTATAAGCTTGTGTGCTTTTCAGTTTTAATTCTTCTATAAATTGCTTGTCCGTCAAAAAAAATGATTGTCCTTAATTATATGTAGATGCTATTCCGCACAAAAACTTGCGCTATTCTCTAAAATATTTTTTAAAAATAACACTTTTCAATAAAGTCTAATACTTTTAAACTTTTAACTTACCTTTGTACGTTCTTTTTTGCTGACTAATGATAGTGAAGAATTGAGAACAAAAACTGAACACTAGTTATGAGATTACATAGAAATTTATGCTTTGCAGTAATTGATGGATTACACCTTATTTTTAATGAAGGTGAATACGCAGATAAAGTAATTCAGCAATTGCTAAAGCGAGATAAACGTTGGGGAAGCAGAGATAGAGGTTTTGTTGCAGAAACTGTATACACTATTGTACGCTACCAAAGGCTTTATGCAGAAATTGCTAATGTAAAAGCACCATATCATAGAGACGATTTATGGCGAATTTTTGCTGTTTGGGCAACGTTAAAAGGAATAAAACTACCAGACTGGAAATACTTTACAGATACACCTACTAGAAAAATTAAAGGACGTTTTGACGAATTATCTAAAGTTAGAAAATTTAGAGAGTCTATACCAGATTGGATTGACGAGTTAGGTATAAAAGAATTAGGCGAAGCCGAGTGGAGCAAAGAAATTGCTATGCAAAATGAGCAAGCAGATGTCATTCTTAGAGTAAACACCCTTAAAACAAACAAAAAAGACCTACAATTAAAATTACAATCTGAAGATATACAGACTGAATTTCTACCAAAGCATCCGTCTGCTTTAAAACTCGTAGAACGTGCCAATGTATTTAGAACAGAAGCCTTTAAAAACGGTTGGTTTGAAGTACAAGATGCATCATCTCAATTAGTAGCAGATTATTTAGACGTAAAACCTGGCATGAAAGTAGTTGATGTTTGTGCAGGTGCAGGAGGTAAAACATTGCACTTAGCATCTTTAATGGAAAACAAAGGTCAGTTAATTGCTATGGATATTTACGAAAGTAAATTGAAAAAACTTAAAATTAGAGCTCGGAGAAATGGCGTTCATAACATTGAAATGAAAGTTATTGACTCTACAAAGCCTATTAAAAAATTACATGGTAAAGCAGACCGTTTATTAATTGATGCACCTTGTTCTGGCTTAGGTGTTTTAAGACGTAATCCTGATGCTAAATGGAAACTAGAACCAGAATTTATTGAAAATATAAAAAAGACCCAACAAGAAGTTTTAGAGCAATACTCTAAAATGGTGAAACCTGGAGGAAAAATGGTATATGCTACATGTTCTGTTTTACCATCAGAAAATCAGAAACAAGTTGATAAATTCTTAACCTCCGAAGCAGGAAAAGACTTTACTTTTGTAAAAGATAAAAAAGTACTTGCTTATAAATCTGGGTTCGATGGATTTTACATGGCACTTTTAGAGAAAAAATAATCCAAGTTATTAGTTAATATTATATCTATTTATGAAACACCTTTACCTATTTTTTTTACTTATAACAACGTTAGGCTTTGCTCAAATACCATCTAACTATTACGATAGTGCAAATGGATTAACAGAGTATGCCTTAAAAACAGAACTTAAAAATATTATTTCTAACGGTCATATCGATCAAGGCTATGGTAGTTTGTATACAGGCTATGTTACAACTCATACTGACACGGAATACGAAAACGATGGTTCTATATTATTATATTACACAGAAAACCCAAACGGTACTGACCCTTATGGCTATAACCACGGTTCTAATAATTGTGGAAATTATAGTGCAGAAGGCGATTGTTATAATAGAGAGCATTTAGTACCACAATCTGCTTTTAGTAGTGCAAATCCTATGAGAACAGATATTCATCATGTTATTCCTAGTGATGGTTATGCTAACGGACAACGCGGCAGTTACCCTTTTGGTACTGTAAGTTCTGCAAGTTGGACCTCGCAAAACGGATCTAAAAGAGGACCAAGTAATGTCTCTGGATATTCTGGTACTGTATTTGAACCTATTGATGAGTTTAAAGGTGACATTGCAAGAGCTGTACTTTATTTTGCAGTGCGTTATGAAGATACTATGGATAATTATGGTGCTTTTGATATGTTTAATGGTACAGAAAACCAAGCTTTAGAAGATTGGGCAATTACTATGCTATTAGATTGGCATTATAATATAGATCCTGTTGATCAACAAGAAATTGACAGAAACAATGCAGCATACAATTACCAAGGAAATGCTAATCCATTTGTAGACCATCCTGAATATGCAAATCTAATATGGAATCCAACTACAGATACAGAAGCACCAACAGATCCAATTAATTTAGTCGCATCAAATCCTTCAGATAATACCATAGATTTAAACTGGACGGCTTCTACCGATAATATTGCTGTAGATTCTTATGATGTTTATATGAATGGTATGTATTCTTTCAATGTGGTTTCTAACACGGCAATAGTGACAGGTTTATTACCAGATACTAATTATTGTTTTACAGTTAAGGCTAAAGATGCTGTTGGCAATGAATCAGGTTTTAGTAATCAATCTTGTGAAACAACAACCAATAATGGCTCTGCTGGTGGAACAGATTGTTTAACTGAAACATTTGAAAACCTAGGAACCTCTTCTGGTTCTTATTCTAACGTAACTTGGACAGGTGACGATGGTGGTACATGGAATGCCACAGACGCCAGAACAGACCAAACCTTAAATACCAGAGCAATCACTATAAGAAATGGTACGCTGACACTACCAACTACATCTGGAGGAATTGGATCATTAACTGTAACAACTCAACGTGTTTTCAGTGGAGGTAGCGGAACTTTTAATCTTAATGTAAATGGTACATTAGTTGGTACTATTGCTTATGGAGACACACAACAAACCATTACAATTCCTAATATTAACGTAGAAAACAATGTTTCAATAGTCATTGATGGCAATAGTGAAACTAGTAATAGAGTTATGTTTGATGATTTGTCGTACACATGCTATTCTTCATTAAGCCTAGGTGAATTTAATATAGAAACTATTGAACTTTATCCAAATCCAGTTAACCACAATCTAACTGTAGAATTAAAATCTAATATTGATACTACAATTGAAATTTTTAATATGCTAGGAAAGCAAATTGTTAAAAACATAATTAATAAAACAAGTACTTTAAATCTTGAAGCGTTAAATACTGGTATATACATTGTAAAAATCACCCAAGGTAATTCTACTATTACAAAGAAGTTAGTAAAAGAATAAACAATACCTTATAATATAGAAAAGCAGCTTTAAAAGCTGCTTTTTTTTGTTTAAAACTTGTTGAATACTTAAATATTTCAATTTTAAATTTCTCTCTAATAACTCACAAAATAAATTAACTTTGTGTTTTAATTTTCACGACAAATAACTCAACTAAATGATTCATTTCTTCGGAAACCAAAACAGCAAAGTATATGCTGTTCAAGCAACAAAAGAATTATCAACGGTAACCATTTCAAAATTGACATGGTTATTTGGCAACCAGCCTAAAATAAAACAAGCATCACTCGATGCTTTTTTTGTTGGACCAAGAGCTGCAATGATAACACCTTGGAGTACAAACGCAGTAGAAATTACTCAGAATATGGGAATTTCTGATATTATTAGAATAGAAGAATTCACTTCTGTTTCTAATGATTTTTCAAATTATGACCCAATGATTTCTGAAAAATATCAAAGTTTGAATCAAGAAATATTTAAAATTGATATTCAACCAGAAGATATTTTAAACATAGAAGATATTTCAGCCTATAACGAACAAGAAGGCCTATCACTTAGCGACGAAGAAATTACATATTTAGAAGAAGTTTCAAAAAAAATAGGACGACCATTAACGGATTCTGAAGTCTTTGGGTTTTCTCAAGTTAACTCAGAGCACTGTCGTCATAAAATATTCAATGGTACATTTGTTATTGATGGCGAAGAAAAAGAAACGTCCTTATTTAAACTTATTAAAGAAACATCAAAACAAAATCCCAACGATATTGTCTCAGCATACAAAGACAATGTTGCCTTTATAAAAGGACCAATTGTAGAACAATTTGCACCAAAACGTGCAGATATACCAGATTACTACGCTACAAAAGATTTTGAGTCTGTAATTTCATTAAAAGCAGAAACCCACAACTTCCCAACAACTGTTGAGCCATTTAATGGTGCAGCCACCGGTTCTGGTGGAGAAATTAGAGATAGACTTGCAGGTGGAAAAGGCTCACTACCTTTAGCTGGCACTGCGGTTTATATGACATCTTACTCAAGA
Organism: Winogradskyella endarachnes; assembly: GCF_009741275.1. GTDB lineage: Bacteria > Bacteroidota > Bacteroidia > Flavobacteriales > Flavobacteriaceae > Winogradskyella > Winogradskyella endarachnes. The sequence goes on along the minus strand of NZ_WOWS01000002.1, from coordinate 568,283 downwards.
TTAAACGACGAACGTCCTTGGGAAAAAGCATTCCCTGAACGTAAATGGTTATACCAAACGCCAATGGATATTTTAATCAAAGCTAGTAATGGTGCATCTGATTTTGGTAATAAATTTGGTCAACCGTTAATCTGTGGCTCAGTTTTAACTTTTGAGCATAGCGATAACAACGGTAAAATTGGTTACGACAAGGTAATTATGCAAGCTGGTGGTATTGGTTATGGTAAAGCAGAACAAGCCATTAAAGACCTGCCAAAAGATGGTGATAAAATAGTAATTCTTGGTGGTGACAACTATCGAATTGGCATGGGTGGTGCTGCAGTTTCTTCTGCAGATACTGGCGAATTCGCATCAGGAATAGAATTAAATGCCGTACAACGTTCTAATCCAGAAATGCAAAAACGTGCAGCTAATGCGGTACGAGGAATGGTAGAGAGTGACGATAATTTCATCGTTTCTATTCACGATCATGGTGCTGGTGGACATTTAAATTGTTTATCAGAATTGGTAGAGGATACAGGTGGACATATAGATTTAGATAAATTACCAATTGGTGACCCAACATTGTCGGCTAAAGAAAAAATTGGCAACGAATCTCAAGAGCGAATGGGATTAGTAATTGCCGATAAGCATCTAGAAACTTTACATAAAATAGCAGACAGAGAACGCTCACCAATTTATGATGTTGGTGAAGTAACAGGAAAACATAGGTTTACTTTTGAGTCTAAAACTACAGGTGAAAAACCTATGGATTTAGCTCTAGAAGATATGTTTGGAAGTTCTCCAAAAACTATTATGAATGATATTACGGTTGAAAAAGAATACAGTGGCATTTCTTATAATACCAAAAAATTCTACGATTATTTAGACCAAGTGTTACAACTTGAAGCTGTTGCCTCTAAAGATTGGTTAACAAATAAAGTAGACCGATGTGTTGGCGGAAAAGTTGCCAAACAACAATGTGTTGGTCCATTACAATTACCATTAAATAATGTTGGTGTGATGGCTTTAGATTTTAAAGGTAAAGAAGGTATTGCAACATCAATTGGGCACTCGCCTATTTCGGGTTTAATTAATCCTGAAGCAGGAAGTAGAAATTCTATTGCTGAAGCTTTAACTAATATTATTTGGGCACCATTAAAAGATGGTCTTAAAAGTGTTTCCTTATCTGCCAATTGGATGTGGCCTTGCAAAAATGAAGGTGAAGATGCGCGTTTGTATGAAGCTGTAAAAGCGATTTCAGAATTTTCAATAGATTTAGGTATTAACGTACCAACAGGAAAAGATTCATTATCCATGAAACAAAAATATCCTGATGGTGATGTTATTTCTCCTGGTACAGTTATTATTTCTGCTGCTGCAAATTGTAATGATATAACAAAAGTTGTAGAGCCTGTTTTACAGAAAGGTAAAGGATCTATTTACTATATTAATCTATCTCAAGATTCTTATGAGTTAGGTGGAAGTTCTTTTGCACAAATCAATAATAAAATAGGAAATACAACACCTAATATTAAAAGTGCAGATTACGTAAAAACGGTATTCAACACCATTCAAACCTTAATAAAAGATAATCAAATTGTTGCAGGACATGATGTGGCTTCTGGTGGCTTAATTACCACATTATTAGAACTTTGTTTTGCTGATAATAATTTAGGTGCTGAGTTAGATTTAACCAGTCTTGGAGAAAAAGATTCCTTTAAAGTATTATTTGCTGAAAATGCAGGACTTGTTTTTCAGTCTAAAGATGATTCTATCGAAACTGAATTATCTAATGCAAATATTGAATTTCATAAAATTGGAGAAGTTACTGAAAGTGATGTTTTAGGTATTATTAATGATAACGAAGTATTTACCATGACGGTTTCGAGATTAAGAGATATGTGGTATAAAACCTCTTACTTACTCGATGAGAAACAAACAGCGAATGGTTTAGCGAAGCATAGATTTGATAATTATAAAAATCAAGCTTTAGATTTTAAACTTCCAACACATTTCACTGGTAAATTAGATACTATACCTTCTAATGCAGTAAGACCAAAAGCGGCAATTTTAAGAGAAAAAGGCTCTAATTCAGAAAGAGAAATGGCAAATGCCATGTATTTAGCTGGTTTTGATGTTAAAGATGTACACATGACGGATTTAATTTCCGGCAGAGAAACCCTAGAAGATATTCAGTTTTTAGGTGCTGTTGGTGGCTTTAGTAATTCTGATGTTTTAGGTTCTGCCAAAGGTTGGGCGGGCGCCATAAAATATAATGAGAAAGCGAATAAGGTAATTAATGATTTCTTTAAAAGAGAAGACACCTTATCTGTTGGGATTTGTAATGGCTGTCAGTTAATGATGGAATTAGATTTGGTAAATCCTGAGCATGAGAATCACGGAAAAATGACTTATAATGATTCTCACAAACACGAAAGCGGTTTTACTTCGGTTAAAATTCAAGAAAATAATTCAGTAATGTTATCAAGTTTAGCTGGTAGTACTTTGGGTGTTTGGATTTCGCATGGTGAAGGAAAATTTAGCCTTCCTTATGCTGAAGAAAAATACAATATTGTGGCTAAATACGGTTATGAAGAATATCCTGCAAATCCTAATGGCTCAGATTATAATACTGCAATGCTCAGTGATAAAACAGGAAGACATTTAGTAACTATGCCTCATATAGAACGCTCTATTTTTCAATGGAACTGGGCCAACTATCCGCAAGATAGAAAAGATGAAGTTTCACCTTGGTTAGAAGCTTTTATTAATGCAAGACTGTGGATAGATAATAAGTATTAAAATTCTACAAAAACCAAAACCCAGAAATACCGAAGTAATTTTCTGGGTTTTATCATGAAAAAAGAAAAATATTAAAATTTATAAGTAGGGCAAAATACCATAACTAGACTCTAACATACCTACGGCTAGCATGGCACCAATACACACTATGAGTATAGCTAAAGGTATTACCAATTTGTCTACTTTAGAAAGCGTTTTTGGTCTGTCTTTATCACCTATTAATCCATTATTATCTAAAAACATTGCTAATGCCCAGGCCAGCACAGGGTTAGTAACCATAGCCGTAAAAATACAGATACCAGCTGCTTGAGAGCAGGCACTTTTTCTTACCATTTGTATACCAGCTTCAATCATTGGTAAAAACACACCAACTAATAATGCAATTGCTCTTACTGGTGGCCACACTGCTATATCCATAGGAAACCCCAAAATAGCAACAATAATCACCATTAAACCGAGTAGAATAGCACCTGCCGGAATTGGTCTTTTTGCAATGGCAGCAGGTATCATATACGTTCCCCAAGATGATGTTATGTTACCACCACCAACAGCTGTACCAACCATTTGTCTTATAGAACACATAGTCATAGTATCATCTACATCCATAAGTACTTTTTCTGTGTTTTTAGGGTAATTCATTTCTTGAAAAATACGATGACCTAAAAAATCTGGTGACCACATAGCCACAGCCAAAATAGCAAATGGTAAAGACGCTAAAAAATGTTGTGTATTTGGAAGGCCAAGCATCCAGCCTTCTTCTGTATTTCCCCACCAATAGACAGGGTTTAAATTTGGCAATCCTACTTCGGTAGTAAACTGCAGGTCAAAACTCGCGCCACCTATTAAGGCTAATATTAAAGCTGTAATAGCACAAGCAGGTATAGCTAACCAACGTTTTTCAATACGTGCAAGAAAACTATATAAAATTACAGTTACACCCAAAATTAAAAGTCCTAAGAATCCCATAGAACCAGCCTCAATTGTACCAGACTCTAATCCCATACTCCAGTTTTGTATGGTCTCTATTTGAACCAAAGCACCAGAAAAGCCCAAAAATATCAATAAACCACCAGCAACGCCTTTACTCGTTAAATTAACGAGGCGAGAACCACCTTTAAAAAAACTAAGAAGTAAACCAAAAACACCAATTAATATGGCTAGTGCTAAAGGGTGAGCACCTGCTAAAGCTATACTTGCTATTAAAGGAATCATAGGACCATGGTTACCTGCTAAATTTGCTTTAGGATTAAAAAAACCAGAAGCTAATATCACAAATAATAAAGCCGGAATTAACATTTCTACTCGAGACACTTCTATGGCAAATTCTTTACCTAATGTAATGTGGTCCCACGCTTCGGTTAAACCTTCTGCCCAAGCCATCATTACAGAAGAATACATGGCAATAATACCTAAAGTTCCGGCAAAAGCTGGTACTAAATCTTCCCATTCAAATCTAAAATCTCTTCCAGGTAAATTTAATCTATACCGTCTAGGTTTCATTATTTGTAACTCATGATCTAAATATTCTGATCGGGTTTCAAACTCCGTTGCCCTTTTATGTTCTTCCTTGTAAGTTTTCATACGCTTTTATTTTCAGCATGAAATAGTTAAACTAGTATTTTGTCTTAAATATGACGCAACACATTGCCCTTTAACAAAGTGGCAAAACTCTGTAAAGACATGTATTACAAATAATTATATTAATTGAACGTATTAGATAAAAGGCGTTAATTCACTTTAACCTTTTTAAAATAGTGACTTAGAATATCAGATGCTTGTTGTAATTCTTCTTCGGTATTTTCTCTAGCATCTTTTAATTCATAATCCCAACCTAAGGCTTCCCATTTATGAACACCTAATTTGTGATAGGGTTGTAATTCTATTTGCTCTATTGACGAATAATCTTTGAAATGATTTCCTAATTGATGTAATAATTCTGGATCACTTGTTAAGCCTGGAATTAAAACATAACGTAACCACATTTTTTTTCCTGAATCTTCCCTATGCTTTGCTAAATTAAATGCTATTTTCTTGTTTGCTTGTCCGGTTAAAGACACATAACCTTTTTCTGTCATATGCTTTATATCTAACATAATTAAATCAGCATAATCATCTAATAGCTCGGTTGAAAAATGATTTAATATTCTACCATTGGTATCTATATTGGTATGAATACCTTCTTCTTTTAACCTCTTAAAAAATGGAATCAATGATTTGGCCTGCAACAAAGGTTCACCTCCAGAGACCGTAACACCTCCTTTTTTACCAAAGTAAGGTTTCATTTTAATTGCCATTTGTACTAATTCTTCTATATGATATTCTTTACCACCAGAAGTTGCAATAGAATCTGGATTATGGCAATACAAACATTTAAGTTTACAGCCTTGCAAGAATACTATAAATCGTATACCAGGACCATCGTGTGTTCCGAAGGACTCAATAGAATGTACTCTTAATATGTTCTCAGCTGTTTTGATAGGACTAGGTTTTAAAATTAAGCATCTAGACAATAAACAGTATTTATTACCTAGATGCTCTCAAAAATAATAATAAATTTACATGGATTCGTGGAAAGAACGTGTGATTACTTCTAATTGCTGCTCTTTTGTTAATCTTACAAAATTAACAGCATAACCAGACACTCTAATTGTTAATTGAGGGTATTCTTCTGGATGTTCCATGGCATCTAATAATGTTTCTTTGTTTAAAACATTAACATTAACATGCTGTGCATTTCTTGAAAAATAACCATCTAAAATAGACGTTAAGTTTTCTATTTGATCTTCTTCGTCCGCACCTAATGATTTAGGTACAATAGAAAAAGTATTTGAAATGCCATCTTGAGAATCCTCATAGTTAATTTTTGAAACTGAATTTAGTGATGCTATAGCGCCATTACTATCTCTACCATGCATTGGGTTTGCACCTGGTGCAAATGGCACACCTAAATCTCTACCATCTGGTGTAGACCCAGTTTTCTTACCATAAGATACATTTGATGTAATAGTTAATACAGACAACGTAGGCTCTGCATTTTTATATACTGGTAATTGTTTTAACTCGTTGTTGAAGTCAGCTACTGCTTTTGCAGCCAAATCATCTACTCTATCATCATCATTACCATAGCAAGGGAAATCGCCTTCTATTAAGAAATCTACAGTTAAACCATCTTCATCTCTAATTGGTTTTACTTTTGCATATTTAATAGCTGAAAGTGAGTCTGCAACAATAGATAAACCTGCAATACCATATGCAATATTAATATTTGGATTAGTATCTATTAAAGCCATTTGAGCTTTTTCGTAATAATACTTATCATGCATGTAATGAATAATATTCATAGAATCATTGTAGACACGTGCCACTTCTTTCATGGCAATTTTAAAGTTAGCCATTACTTTATCGAAATCTAAATACTCATCTGTATATTCTGGAATTCCATGTACAACTTGTCTACCTGTAAACTCACATCGTCCTCCATTAACTGCTAATAATAAAGTTTTAGCAAGATTAGTACGAGCACCAAAGAATTGAATGGATTTACCTAATTCTTGATAAGATACACAACATGCAATACCATAATCATCTGATCCACGTTTAGTACGCATTAATTTATCATTTTCAAATTGAATTGAAGACGTATCAATTGCTACTTTAGAACAGAAATCTTTAAAGTTTTGTGGTAAATCTTCAGACCAAAGGATTGTCATATTTGGCTCAGGTGAAGGGCCTAAATTGTATAACGTATTTAAGAATCTGAACGATGTTTTAGTAACTTTTGTTCTACCATCATCAAACATACCACCAATAGCTTCAGTTACCCAAGTTGGATCACCAGCAAATATTTCATCGTAAGCTCCCATTCTTAAATGACGAACCATACGTAACTTCATTACAAACTGATCTATATACTCTTGCGCTTGCTCTTCATTAATTAAACCGTCTTCTAAATCATTCTCAATATATATATCTAAAAATGTTGAAACGTTTCCTAAAGACATTGCTGCACCATCTTGTTCTTTTACAGCCGCCAAATACGCCATATATGTCCATTGTACTGCTTCTTGTGCATTTTCTGCTGGTCTACCTAAATCTAAATCATATTTAGCACCCAACTCAATCATCTCCTTTAATGATTTAATTTGTTCTGCAACTTCCTCACGTAGACGAATTACAGCTTCTGTCATTGGGCCTGTTATTTTCTCTAAATCATCTTGTTTAGTTTCAATTAAATAATTGATTCCATATAATGCTACACGACGATAATCACCTATTATTCTACCTCTTGCATAATTATCTGGTAAACCTGTTAAAAAACCTAAAGAACGGAATTTTTTAATCTCAGAAGTATAAGCATCAAAAACACCATCATTATGAGATTTTACATATTTAGAGAATAACTCAGTTATAGCTTCATTAGGTTTAAGTCCTTGCTCTGAAAGCGCTTTTTGCACCACTTTAAAACCACCAAATGGTTTCATAGTTCTTTTTAATAATTCGTCTGTTTGTAAACCAACTATTACTTCGTTTTCTCTATCTATATAACCAGCATTAAAAGCACTTACCGTAGAGATAGTTTCTGTATCTACAGAACGAACTCCATTATTTTGTCTTTCTTCTTGAGTTGCCTTTTTACATACATCCCATAATCGTTGAGTTTTAGCACTTGGGCCAACTAAAAATTCACTAGTGCCATGATATGGTGTAATATTATTTATTACAAAATCTCTAACATTGACCGATTCAGTCCAAATTCCATGTTTAAATTCTTTTACTTCCATCTTAATTATTTATTAATATTTTGTTTTTCTTCTTGACACTTCAAAGTTAAACACCATGTTATTTAATAAACCTGACTTTTATCAGGTTACTCTAAAACTTGGCCGTTTTTAAGCGATTTATTTACGAAAACGTTTGAAAAACTCCCTTTTCACCTAAAAAAATGACGGATATCAGTAAAAAAAGCTATAAATCTTCAAAGAACAACCTAAGCCTATTTCACAATTAGTTACTTAATTACATATTAGTAATAGAAATATTTTATTATAACTATATAATTAAGTACAAAAAAAGCCCTTCTATCAACAGAAGGGCTTTTAAAAAAATTTACGTTGTTACTTAATTTGAGATAATTATATATTTTGAAACATTTAACCCGTTAGAGTTTGTTAAATTAAGTACATAAGTCCCCATTTCTATTTTAGAAACATCTATGGAAAACTTTGAATTAATAAAAGCTGGCTTACGGTCTAGAATTAATTGCCCTGTTAAACTATATAGTTTTACAGAACTAATTTCAGTATCATTTAACACTTTAATAGTGAATTGTTGACTTGTAGGTACAGGATATATAATAATTTTATTTGCAAAATCCTCATCGTTTACAGAAAGACTTTCTGTGCCAAAAAACTCAATCTCTGCTATAGTACTCCATGCACTTGTTCTTGTATCACCTGCACTATTATACCTTCCGTAACCTATCATTTTTACGTAACGTGCAGCCACTGTAAGTTCATATTGGTTAAAATCCATTGTGTTAGTAGCAGTTAATAATAAGTCGTCTACTTCTGGTAAAACTTTTGTGAAATCTGCATCTGCTGTACCTGTTGTTGACACCCATATTTGATACCCAAAAGGATCTGACTTATTTGTAGTACTAAATTGTATTAAATCTAAATTGTATTCAGCACCTAGATCATAAATAATATACTCTCCATCTCCTTTATAATCACCAGAAACAACAGCGCCATCTTGAGCTGCCCAAATAGAACTACTAGAGTTATCTTTATCTAAAGTATTAATAGCAATCTCTGGCGGACTATCACTTGCATTATCGCTCGAAAAAGAATGAATAGAAACTGGTCCTCCTCCTGGCACATCATTGATAAGATCATATAAGTCCGTTAGATCCGCACCTTCTTGTGTTACCGTTAATGTTCTTACTATATCATCTCCTCCTGGGTCTTGGGTAAATGTTACAGTACCTACTCTATTTGATGTTTCTATATTCTCTGTAACTGAAACAGATACAGTTTCATCACCAGTACCTGCGGTAATATCTATAGAAATCCATGTGTCGTTAGACATCGCTGTCCAGCTTACGTTTGCAAAAACAGAGACATCATAACTGTTTGCCTCGGGTGCTAACGGGTCTAAGGTACTTACTATTAAAGATTCTGGAATCTCTATAGTACAATTCCCATCTGTTATATTATTACCTAAATTATCTACAAAACAAGCTCCAATTCCATAACCAACCATAGTATCTGTAATTGGTGTGTAAGTGCCTAAATCTGCTCCCTTACCAGTAGATCCTGCTCCAGCAAAAGTAAATATTTCACCACTAGGAGTCGCTGTAATACCTGTTTCCTCTGAGAAACCAGTATTAGTTTCTCCTAAAACCGTACCTGTATATACATTACCAGTATAAGTAAGTGCTGTTCCTAAATCGGTATAAGATGTCGCTGTATCACCTGTAAAAACATCCGTGATATTAGCATTACCAGCTTCAAAATAAATTAAATTATTAGCTACGGTACCTGTTGGATCTGTAGACCCTTTATCTGTATTATAAAATAACGGTGCATTAGTATTTACAATAGAATTATTAGAAATATTTATATTTTGAGATTGTTGGTAACCATTAGAAACACTGGTAGATGTACACAAAACAGCATCATTTGCACTTCCTCCTAAAAAGGTAATTCCGTTATTCCATTTTGCCTGATCAATTACCGTTATACAATCTTGAATGTAATTATTAGTAATGGTATGATCGCTATCTGTAATTCTTATACCTCCTGTTCCGTCAACATTTTCGCCCAAAAAATAATTTCCTTCTACTGTAGCATTAGAACCGTGTCTTAATACTAAAGAACCTCTACATCTTCTAAAGGTATTATTTACATAACTATTGTTTTTACTCTTATTAGTTATAATTTCATTTTCACCGTCGGCTTCAACAAAATAGTTATTACTAACTGTTACATTGCTATTAACATTTTGATATTCACTTGTACCAATTCTAATGGTTTCACTATCGCCAGAATTACTTAAGGTATTATCTATTTTTTCATAATTATAAAAATAATTATTACTTATTGTGTGCCCAACAATATCACAACGTGTATTGGTAACGCCTTCATCTGGCGTGGCATTATAAGCGTATTCGGCCAAAATTAAAGCACCTGCACTTGCTTTGTTCATAAAAGAACAGTTTATTACTGTATTGTAAGTTCCGTATAATACAATCCATCTGTGTTTTGTGATAGATCCATCAGCTAAATCATCTGCAACATCATCTGGTTCAATTTCCAAACCATCTATAACACAATTTTGTATGGTGCTATGGTTAGCATAATCGTAACCATCTCTAAATTGAATAAAGTTACTAGCACCATAACCACCTTGCCAATGAAAACCATCAACAACAACATAGTCACCTCCAATATTCATTTTTAATCCTCCAGTAAAAACAACACCTCCTGGTGTTTCTGATCTAAAAATAATTGGGTTATCTGAAGTACCATTTCCAATAAAATCTATTCGCTCATCGGTATTATAAATACCATTTTCTAAAATAATTACATCACCTGGTACATAAGTTTGATTTTCAAGTGCACCCGGATCATTAATATAATATGTTGTTTGGGCAAAAACGGATATTGTAGAAGCCAATAAAATTGTTAGCATTAGCAATTTACGCAACTTTAAATTGTAGAGAGAGTTCATAAGTTTATTAATTTAGTTAAATATTGATATTCAGAACGTTAAAAACTGGGAAACCAGATTGGTTAACCAATTTTTAAATAAGTATAAATTTACAAAAAAATATAATTAAAAAAATTTTGAATTACGAAATTGGTAAAATTATTAAGCTTTTATTAATAAACTACTCATTTTTGTTAAGCATATTTGTAAATACTATTTATTTTCATAATTTGCGATGATTTAATTTTAATAAACTAATGACTGAAATAACACGACTTTTTGATTTTCCTTATTATCAACTTAAGCATAAGCCAACAGATGCGGCCTTTGTAACTAAATATGATGGAAAATGGACACCAATCTCTACACAAGAGTATATTAACAAGGGCAATGCTATAAGTAGAGCTTTATTAAAATTGGGTGTTCAAAAAAATGATAAAATAGCGGTTATTTCTTCAACAAATAGAACAGAATGGAATATTATGGATCTAGGTGTTCTGCAGGTTGGTGCACAAAATATCCCTATATATCCTACTATTTCAGCTGAAGATTATGAATATGTTCTTAACCACAGTGAATCTATCTATTGCTTTGTGTCTGACGCAGAAGTTTTAGAAAAAGTTAAAAAAGTTCAAGCAAATACTAAACTCAAAGAAGTTTATTCATTTAATCAAATTGAAGGCTGTAAACATTATTCAGAATTATTTGAATTAGGTAAAGATGAAAGTACACAACCAGAAGTTGAAGCTAGAAAAAATGACGTAAAACCTGTTGATTTAGCAACAATAATTTATACATCTGGCACAACCGGAAAACCAAAAGGTGTAATGTTATCGCACTGGAATATTACCAGCAACGCCTTAGACAGTTCACCAAGAGTTCCTTTACTAGAAGGAGAAAACAAAGTTTTAAGTTTTTTACCTATTTGTCACATTTTTGAACGTTTATTAATCTATGTCTACCAACACTCTGGTGCATCTATTTATTTTGCTGAAGCCATTGATAAAATTGGAGATAATGCTAAAGAAATTAAACCTAATTTAATGAGTGTTGTCCCTCGTCTACTTGAAAAGGTATTCGATAAAATTATACTGAAAGGAGAAGAACTTACTGGTTTAAAAAAGGCATTATTCTTTTGGGCAGTTAAACTTGGTGAACAATGGGAACCGTATGGTGCTAATGGTGCATGGTATGAGTTTAAATTAAAAATAGCCAACAAATTAATTTTTAGTAAATGGCGCGAAGCTCTAGGCGGAGAATTACACACCATGGTTTCTGGAAGCGCTGCTCTACAACCAAGATTAGCCAGAATATTTGGCGCAGCAAAAATGTTAGTAATGGAAGGTTATGGGTTAACCGAAACCTCTCCTGTTGTTGGTGTAGGCCTTTATAAAAACAATGGTTATAAAGTTGGTACAGTTGGTAAACCTATTGATAATGTTGAGGTAAAAATTGCAGATGATGGCGAGGTTTTAATTAAAGGTCCAAACGTAATGTTAGGATATTATAAAGACCCAGAAAAAACAGCCAGTGTAATGACCGACGATTATTTTCACACAGGAGATAAAGGAATTATTGATGCAGAAGGCTTCTTAAAAATTACAGGTCGTAAAAAAGAAATGTTTAAGACTTCTGGTGGTAAATATATCATTCCTCCACTATTAGAAAACGATATGAAACAATCGCTTTTCATTGAACAAATAATGGTTTTAGGTGAAGGCGAAAAAATGCCTGCAGCTTTAATTCAACCAAATTTTGATTTTATTCGCGATTGGATTGACCATAAACAAAATGGTGTAGGCAAAACTAACGAAGAAATAGCAAACTCAGAAGTTGTTATTAATCGTATACAATTAGAGATTGATAAATACAATAAGAATTTTGGAAAATGGGAACAAATTAAACGTTTTGAACTCACACCAGACATTTGGTCTATTGAAGGTGGCCAACTTACGCCTACTATGAAAATGAAACGCGCAATTATTAAGGATATCTACCAAGACTTATACGATAAAATTTACCGTTAAATTACAGTACATTTTTCTTATTTACGTCACTTATTAATATTATTTTTATCTTATTTTTTAGAAGCTTTTGCTTGTAAATCATCCAAAAACGTATGCATAATTAACAATATACATGCCTAATAATTAAGATAATCATAAAAAAGTATCCTTTAAAAAAAGCTTCCCAAAATTATCAGCCTTGATAATTGAAATATTGATAATCTAATATTTTTTAAATTTATTATGCATGCATAGTATTTTTTTACTATATTTGGTTTTCAATATTGTTCTATGAAAGACAAAACTATAGATTACATACTGAGAACCACATGGTTAGCTGTAAATAAAATGTATAATGAAGAGGCGCTTAAATTCGACTCAACCATGGCAACCGGGTTTGCTTTACTAAGTATTGACCCAGAAAACGGTACACCATCTACATCATTAGGCCCAAAAATGGGTATGGAAGCCACCAGTCTTTCTAGAACTTTAAAGACCATGGAAACTAAAGGTCTAATAGAACGTAAACCAAACCCAGAAGATGGTAGAGGTGTCTTAATCTTTCTAACAGACTTTGGAAGAGAAAAAAGAGCCTATTCAAAAGAACGCGTTATCACTTTTAATGAAACCATTAAAGCTAATGTTAGTGAAGAAGAACTCGCCAACTTTCAAAAAGTTGCAGAAGTTATAAACAACATGATTTCAAATAAACAGATATACAACAATAAAGAACACATTTTAAAGTAAGATGAGTAAACGTAGAATTAAAAAAGTAGCCATTATCGGTTCAGGTATTATGGGTAGCGGAATCGCATGCCATTTTGCCAACATTGGTGTAGATGTACTATTATTAGACATTATTCCAAGAGAGTTAAACGACAAAGAAAAGGCTAAAGGCTTAACTTTAGAAGACAAAGTCGTTAGAAACAGATTAGTAAATGATGCCTTAACCGCATCACTTAAATCTAAACCCTCTCCTATTTACAATCAAAAATTTGCAAGTCGTATTACAACAGGTAATTTAGAAGACGACATTGCCAAAGTAGCTGACGTAGATTGGATTATGGAAGTTGTTGTAGAACGACTTGATATTAAACAACAGGTCTTTGAAAAACTTGAAAAATACAGAACACCAGGAACATTGATAACTTCTAATACTTCTGGAATTCCTATTAAATTCATGAATGAAGGACGTAGTGAAGATTTTCAGAAGCATTTCTGCGGAACACACTTTTTTAATCCAGCACGTTATTTAAAGTTATTCGAAATCATTCCTGGACCAAATACAGATGCTTCTGTACTTGAGTTTTTAAATGAATATGGCGAAAAATTCTTAGGAAAAACATCTGTTGTTGCTAAAGATACACCTGCTTTCATTGGAAACAGAGTTGGTATTTTTAGCATACAAAGTTTATTTCATGCAGTAAAAGATTTAAACTTAACAGTTGAAGAAGTAGATAAATTATCTGGCCCAGTAATTGGTCGTCCTAAATCAGCTACGTTTAGAACTGTAGATGTTGTTGGATTAGATACTTTAGTTCACGTCGCTAACGGAATTAGAGAAAACTGCCCTAATGACGAGCGTTTAGAGTTATTTGAATTACCAGATTTCATCAACACCATGATGGAAAACAAATGGTTAGGTAGCAAAACAAAACAAGGTTTTTATAAAAAGACTGTTAATGCAGAAGGTAAAAAAGAAATTTTAGCCTTAGATTTAAACACCTTAGAATATAGACCTTCTAAAAAAGCAAAATTTGCAACTTTAGAACTTACGAAAACGATTGATAAAGTTGTTGACCGTTTTAAAGTACTAGTAAAAGGAAAAGATAAAGCTGGTGAGTTTTACAGAAAAAGCTTCACTGCATTATTTGCTTACGTGTCTAATCGTATTCCAGAAATTTCAGACGATGTTTATAAAATTGATGATGCCATGAAAGCTGGTTTTGGTTGGGAACATGGTCCTTTCCAAATTTGGGATGCAATTGGTGTAGAAAAAGGTATCGAATTAATGAAAGCCGAAGGTTTAGAACCTGCTGCTTGGGTGAATGAGATGCTTGCTTCTGGTAGCTCTTCATTCTATACTGTAAAAGAAGGTGCAACATATTTCTATGATATTCCTTCTAAAACACAAATAAAAATACCTGGTCAAGATAGTTTCATCATCTTAGATAATATCCGTAAAACAAACGAAGTATTTAAAAATTCTGGTGTTGTTATAGAAGATATTGGAGACGGAATCCTTAACGTAGAATTCCAATCTAAAATGAATACCATTGGTGGAGACGTGCTTGCAGGATTAAATAAAGGTATTGATTTAGCAGAAAAAGATTTCGCTGGATTAGTAGTTGGTAACCAAGGTGCAAACTTCTCGGTTGGAGCAAACATAGGAATGATTTTTATGATGGCTGCAGAGCAAGAGTATGATGAACTTAATATGGCTATTAAATACTTCCAAGACACCATGATGCGAATGCGCTACTCTTCTATACCTACCATTTCTGCACCACACGGAATGGCATTAGGTGGTGGATGTGAGTTATCATTACACGCAGATAAAGTGGTTGCAGCTGCAGAAACTTACATGGGACTTGTAGAGTTTGGTGTTGGTGTAATTCCTGGTGGTGGTGGTTCTAAAGAAATGGCTTTAAGAGCACAAGATATGTTCCAAAAAGGAGACGTTCAACTTAATGTGTTACAAGAGCATTTCTTAACTATTGGTATGGCAAAAGTATCCACTTCTGCTTATGAAGCTTTCGATTTAAACCTACTTCAAAAAGGAAAAGATGTGGTGGTTGTAAATAAAGATCGTCAAATAGCAGTTGCAAAACAACACGCTATGTTAATGGCAGATTCTGGTTACACACAACCTGTAAAACGTACTGATGTAAAAGTATTAGGTAAGCAAGCTTTAGGTATGTTCTTAGTAGGTACAGACTCTATGCAAGATTCTAATTACATTTCAGAACACGATATGAAAATTGCTAATAAATTAGCTTACGTAATGGCTGGTGGAGATTTATCTGAACCAACTTTAGTTAGCGAGCAATATTTATTGGATTTAGAGCGTGAAGCATTTTTAAGCTTATGTACAGAACGTAAAACTTTAGAACGTATTCAGCACATGTTAACCAAAGGAAAACCATTACGTAATTAAAATTACTAAGCAATTAGCCATTAGCCTTTAGCTGTTGGCAAATTGCAGCAAACAAAAACGCTAAAGGCCAAAAGCTAATAGCTAAAAGCATAAAAGATGAAAACAGCATATATAGTAAAAGCATACAGAACAGCAGTTGGTAAAGCACCTAAAGGCGTGTTCCGTTTTAAAAGAACTGACGAATTAGCAGCAGAAACCATCAAACACATGATGAAAGAACTGCCTAATTTAGACCCAAAACGTATTGACGATGTTATTGTTGGTAACGCAATGCCAGAAGGTTCTCAAGGTTTAAATATGGCACGTTTAATCTCTTTAATGGGATTAGATATTGTAGATGTTCCTGGAGTAACCGTTAACCGTTTTTGCTCTTCTGGAGTAGAAACAATTGGTATGGCAACTGCAAAAATACAAGCCGGAATGGCTGATTGTATTATTGCTGGTGGAGCAGAAAGTATGAGTAGTGTACCAATGACAGGTTTTAAGCCAGAACTTAACTACGACATTGTAAAAGCTGGACATGAAGATTATTATTGGGGAATGGGAAATACTGCAGAAGCTGTTGCTAAACAGTTCAACGTATCTCGTGAAGACCAAGATGAATTTGCTTACAATTCACATATGAAAGCATTAAGAGCGCAAGCTGAAAATCGTTTTCAGGATCAAATTGTACCAATTGAAGTAGAACAAACTTATATTGATGCTAACGGTAAAAAAGCAACAAAATCTTACACAGTAACTAAAGATGAAGGTCCACGTAAAGGAACTAATCTTGAAGCTTTAGCAAAACTAAGAGCAGTATTTGCTGCTGGAGGAAGTGTTACTGCTGGTAACTCGTCACAAATGAGTGATGGTGCTGCTTTTGTAATGGTTATGAGTGAAGACATGGTTAAAGAACTAGGTTTAGAACCAATTGCAAGAATGGTAAACTATGCAGCAGCAGGTGTAGAACCTCGTATTATGGGAATTGGGCCAGTAAAAGCAATACCAAAAGCATTAAAACAAGCAGGTTTAAAGCAAGACGATTTAGCGTTAATTGAATTAAACGAAGCCTTTGCTTCGCAATCTTTAGCTGTAATTAGAGAGTTAAACCTTAATCCAGATATCATTAACGTAAATGGTGGTGCAATTGCACTTGGTCATCCACTGGGATGTACAGGAGCAAAACTAGCTGTACAACTTTTTGATGAAATGCGTAAGCAAGACATGAAAGGAAAATATGGCGCAGTAACCATGTGTGTTGGTACAGGACAAGGTGCTTGTGGGATATTTGAGTTTCTTAATTAAGAATCAAGACGCATAGAACCAAGAAGCATGACGAAAACTAAACGCTATGCATAACTTCAAGAAATTAAAAATTTGGAATGAAAGTATGGAGTTAGTTTCAGAGTCTTACAAAATAACTCGAAGTTTTCCAAAGTTTGAAACTTATGGATTAATGAGTCAAATGAATAGATGCGCTGTTTCTATTCCTTCTAATATATCTGAAGGAACTAGCAAAAGTTCAAATAAACATTTTGCAAATTATTTAGAGCACAGTTTAGGTTCGGCATTTGAATGGGAAACACAACTAAATGTCGCTTTTAATGAAAGTTATATTTCAGAAGAAAAATTTAAAGAATTAGAAAACAAAATAAAACAAATACAAAAAATGATTTCAAGTTTCAAATCTGGACTAAAATAGTCTTGATTCTTGGTTCTTGTATCTAATAATCTAATATTAAACATGGCAACAGAAGAAAAAGAATTATTAAGAGGAGGACAATTCCTTGTAAAAGAAACAAATTGTGAAGACATTTTTACTCCTGAAGATTTTTCAGAAGAACAAACAATGATGAAAGAATCCGTAATGGAATTCAACGAACGTGAAATCATTGCACACAAAGCTAGATTTGAAGCTAAAGACTATGCATTAACTGAAGAAGTGATGCGTAAAGCTGGTGAAATGGGCTTTTTAGGTGTTGCTGTTCCAGAAGCATATGACGGATTAGGAATGGGATTTGTATCTACCTGTTTAACCTGTGATTATATTTCTTCTGGTACTGGTTCTTTTAGTACTGCTTTTGGTGCACATACAGGTATTGGTACTATGCCAATTACATTGTATGGTACAGAAGAACAAAAACAAAAATACGTACCAAAATTAGCTACAGGAGAATGGTTTGGTGCGTACTGTTTAACAGAGCCTGGCGCTGGATCTGATGCTAATTCTGGTAAAACTACTGCAGAGCTTTCAGCAGATGGTAAAAGCTACAAAATTAACGGACAAAAAATGTGGATCTCAAATGCAGGTTTCTGTAGTTTGATGATTGTTTTTGCTCGTATTGAAGACGATAAAAACATTACAGGTTTTATTGTAGAATATGATAGTGAAAATCCTAACGGAATTACTTTAGGTGAAGAAGAACATAAATTAGGTATTCGTGCATCATCTACTCGTCAAGTATTTTTTAATGATACTGTTGTACCTGTTGAAAATATGTTAGCTGGTCGTGGTGAAGGTTTTAAAATTGCCATGAATGCACTTAACGTTGGTCGTATAAAATTAGCTGCTGCTTGTTTAGATTCTCAACGAAGAATCCTAACCACTGCTGTAGAATATGCTAACGAGCGCAAACAATTTAAAACACCTATTGCAAATTTTGGTGCTATTAAAACCAAATTAGCAGAAATGGCAGCTAGTGCTTACGCTGGTGAATCTGCTACATACAGAGCTGCAAAAAATATCGAAGATAGAATTGCTTTAAGAGTTGCTGCAGGAAACACACATCAAGAAGCAGAACTTAAAGGCGTTGAGGAATATGCAATAGAATGTTCTATACTTAAAGTGGCTGTATCTGAAGATGTACAAAATTGTGCAGACGAAGGTATTCAGATTTTTGGAGGCATGGGATTCTCTGAAGAAACACCTATGGAAGCCGCTTGGAGAGATGCTCGTATTGCTCGTATTTATGAAGGTACTAATGAAATCAACAGAATGTTAACTGTTGGTATGCTTGTTAAAAAAGCAATGAAAGGTCACGTAGATTTATTAGGACCTGCTCAAAAAGTTCAAGAAGAATTAATGGGCATTCCTTCTTTTGAAACACCAGATTATTCTGAATTATTTTCTGAAGAAAAAGAAATGATTAAGAAACTTAAAAAAGCGTTCTTAATGGTAGCTGGTGGAGCAGTTCAAAAATTTGGTCCTCAATTAGAAGAGCACCAACAATTACTTATTGCAGCTGCAGATATCTTAATTGAAATCTATATGGCAGAATCAGCAATTTTAAGAACAGAGAAAAACGTAAAACGTACAAGTGAAGCAGAACAATCTGCTCAAATAGCAATGGCTAAATTATATTTATATCATGCGGTAGATATCATTGAAGAAAAAGGAAAAGAAAGTATTATTTCTTTTGCTGAAGGTGATGAACAACGTATGATGCTAATGGGTCTTAAACGTTTTACAAAATATGCTAACTATCCAGACATCGTAGATTTACGTATTGAGATTGCAGAAAAAGTAAAAGCAGAAAACAAATACTGTTTCTAAATAATTCAATAATTAGACTAACTCAAATATCTCTAATTTTTAAGCCAATTCATTTACTTGAATTGGCTTTTTTATTTTTAGTATATTCGAAAATAATAAGATAACACATAATGAAATACCAATATTATTTAAGATTTCTGCTTGTCTTTTTGATTTCGAGCGTTTCCTATGCGCAGCAAATTTCTATTGGTGAGCGTTATAGTTTTGATTCTAAAATTCTGAAAGAGCAACGTTCTTATCAAGTATATTTACCACCTAGCTACAACGACAACCCTAAAGCAGAGTTCCCTGTTATCTATCTTCTAGATGGCGACTACAACTTTCACTACGATAGTGGTTTAATTGAATTTTTATCTAATTCTGCATTTACAATTCCTGAAGCTATTTTAATTGGTGTTTCGGACAATGGAGGAACCAAACAACTTCAAAATTCAGACCCTAAACAAAATGCAGATAATTTTATTAAATTCATTCAAACCGAATTAAAACCTTTAATAAATAAATCTTACAGAACTTCTACTTTAGATATCTTAATCGGACATTCAAAATTCGGAATATTAGCCACCCACTATTGGATGACAAATTCAAACGATTTTAATGTCTTTATAGCTATAGACCCTTCTTATTGGTTTAATGACTATGAAATTGTAAAACGGTTAGAAGAAGAATTAAAAAATGGATTTACAACCAACTCCCAACTTTATATAGCGCAAGCCAACACAGAAGGTATGGGTATTGATGAATTTGTTGCCATATTAAAACAACAAACACCGAAGCAAAGTAATTGGTATCTAAACACATATCCAGAGGACAATCATGGCTCCTTACACCTCAAAGCTATCACAGATGCTATAAATTCTGTTTTTATCGGTTGGGATTTAAATCGTGAAAAATTTTATTCATTAAAAAATGGAACCGAAGTTATTGATTACTATAAACAAATTAGCGACAAATTCAATACTGAATTTTTGTTACCATGGTATAGTCTAAGCAATATTACCTATTACTACATTCGCAATAAAAGGCAAGATGATTTATTACAAATGGAAGCTGGGATTAAAACCCATTTTCCTGCCAGTTTAGAGCAATTTCATATTCAGGTTGCCAACAATTTTTTAAGTTTTAAAAATTATGAGGAAGCCGAAAAACGTTTTAAATCCATCTTATTTTCTAATTCAGATTCATACAAAGCATTAGAAGGTCTTAGTAAAATAGCCTCAATTAAAGAGGATAATAAAACTGCAATTGATTATCTTGAAAAATCAATAATTATTGCAAAAGAACTAAAAATAAGACAATATTACCTCAATGAATTAAAGGCAAACTTAAATCAACTGAAACAATAGTAATATCACCTTTAGTGTATAAAACTACATTCTATGAATAATATTTTTAAATTATCATTACTCTTTTTAACAATTGCATCTTTTGCGCAATCAGACACAGAAGTATTTTTGTTTGATTTGGAAACAAATAATGCTAATATTAAAATTCAAAATGGTAAAAACATTTCAAATAACGAAGGTTACGATAACCAGCCGTCTTTTTTAGATGAACGTTATATCATCTTCGCTTCAACTAGAAATGGACAAACAGATATTGCCAAATATGATACGCGTTACAATGCTAAAATTTGGATAAACCACACAGAAGGTGGCGAATATTCACCTTTAAAAATTCCTAATAAACACGAGGTTTCTGCTGTGCGTTTAGACACAAATGGTAAACAACGCTTGTACACGTACAGTTTAAGTAATGGTAACTCAACAGAACTCATAGAAGATCTGGTTGTTGCTTATTACAATTGGTATAATGAAAACACTATAGTTTCAGCTGTTATTGAAGACAAGGATTTAAATCTCTACACCTCGTTTAATAGCCTTAAGTCTAATAGAAAATATGACACTAAAATTGGGCGTTCTATTCATAAAATACCGAATTCTAGTTTGGTGAGTTATATTTCAAAAAAAGATTCTATTACTTGGCAAATTCGTTCGTTAGATCCTTTAAGTGGTAAAACCAAATTTATGGCTAATACACTGCCAATGGTAGAAGATATTTGCTGGTTAGATGAAAACACCATACTTTCTGGCAAAGCAAATCGTTTGTACAAATTTACACTACATAAAGATAAAGATTGGAAACAAATAGCCGATTTATCATCTTATGACATTTTAAATATTACACGTATTTTAGTAAATAACACTACTTCAAAATTATTAGTAACAGGCGATATTAATACTAGTAAAAACGAAAATAATATCACAGCTGTAAATACAGTAGCACCAAAATTAGAAAACATAAGCTGGATTTCTGGCACGTGGCATGGTGAAGCTTTTGGCGGAAAAACCGAAGAAATTTGGAGTGAACCATCTGCAGGTTCTATGATGGCAACTTTTAAATTAATTAATGACAATAAGGTTACCTTTTATGAAATAGAAATTATTAGAGAAATAGAGAATTCATTAATACTTCAGTTAAAACATTTTGGTTCAGATTTAAAAGGTTGGGAAACTAAAGATGAAACAGTAGATTTCCCTCTTAAAGAAATCACAGAAAATAAAGTTGTTTTTGAAGGAATGACCTTTGAAAAAGTATCAGAAACTGAAATGAACATATACGTTGATATAACCGATAACGGTAAAACAGAAACCGTAAAATTTAATTACAAAAAGAAATTATAAAACAAAGCCTCATGTAAAAGTTATATAAATAGTGGTTGGTTAGCTGCAAATATTTTCCGAACTTTAATGCTAATTTATATTTAATCATGAAATATCACTTTTCAATAGCTTTGCTCCTATTTTCGCTATTTATTTTTTCTCAAACTGACCAAAAAATATATGATATAATTGAAGCCGTTTCCGCAGAAAGAATTGAAAAAGATATACAGACCTTAGTAAATTTTGGCACTAGAAACACTTTTAGCGATACAATCTCAGAAACTAGAGGTATTGGTGCTGCAAGGCGTTGGATTAAGTCTGAATTTGAAAGCATTTCAAAAAATTGTAACAATTGTTTAAATGTTTTTTATCAAAAAGATTTTGTAACTAAAGAAGGTAATAAACGCGTACCTCATGATGCTTGGATTGTTAATGTTGTTGCAATTCAAAAAGGCATAAAATACCCAAATCGTTATATTATAATGAGTGGCGATATTGACTCTCGAGGTAGTGATACTATGGAATTCACCAAAGATGCTCCTGGAGCAAATGACAACGCATCTGGTATGGCAGGCACTATTGAAGCCGCTAGAGTTTTATCTCAATATAAGTTTGAAAATAGTATAATTTACGTTGGTCTTTCTGGAGAAGAACAAGGGCTATTTGGTGGTGGCGGTTTAGCAAAATATGCCAAAGAACAAAATTGGGATATTATAGGAATTCTTAATAACGACATGATTGGGAACATTAAAGGTGTCGATGGAGTCATTGATAACAGAACCTTCCGTATTTTCTCAGAACCTGTACCTGCAAACGAAACGGAACGTCAACGATCTCTGAGACGTTTTTATGGTGGTGAAGTTGATGGCATTTCTAGACAATTGGCACGTTATGTGCACAAAAGAACTAAAGTTTATATGCCAGAAATGAATCCGATGATGATATATCGTTTAGATCGTTTTGGTCGTGGTGGACACCACAGACCTTTTAATGACTTAGGTTTTGCCGGAATTAGAATTATGGAAGCTCATGAAAACTACACCCAACAGCATCAAGATATACGTGAAGAAGACGGCATAAAATATGGTGATGTTATAGAGCATGTCAATTTTGATTACGCAAAAAAACTAACAGCTGTTAATGCTATAAACCTAGCTTGTTTAGCTTGGGCACCTCCTGCTCCAAAAACCGTTGCCATTGGTGGTATTGTAGAACCTTCTGCAAAACTGAAATGGAATAAAGTAGAAGGCGCTGTTGGTTACAAAATATATTGGAGAGATACAACATCACCAACTTGGGATAACAGTCGATATGTAGAAAACACAACTGAATTTACCTTAAACGGTATAGTTATAGACAATTCACTTTTTGGTGTAGCTGCAGTTGGAGACAATGGACACGAGAGTGTGGTAAAGTTTCCTAATAAAATACTGAGATAATACAATAACCGCTAATTATATTATTTACATTTTAACCTAATAAATTAAACAACATTAACCCTAATCCTACAAATGAAAAACCTATTATCTCTACTATTTATAACCGTTTTGGTTATAAACTGTAATAGTCAAAGCCTACTTACAGAGAAAACTAAATTTACAAAACAAGATACACTAAGAGGAAGTATTACTCCAGAACGCGAGTGGTGGGATTTAACCTATTACCATTTAGATGTTGAAATAAAACCAGACCGTCGATTTATTTCAGGTAAAAACACCATTCAATATAAAGTTTTAAAGCCTAACCAAATACTACAAATTGATTTACAAAAGCCTTTAAAAATTACTAAAGTCATTCAAAATGGTAATACGTTAGAAGTTAAACAAGAAGGTAACGCACATTACATTTCACTTACCGAAAAACAGAAAAAAGGATCAATTCAATCCATAGATGTGTATTATGAAGGTCAACCAAAAGTGGCAAAACGCGCACCTTGGGATGGTGGTTTTTCTTGGAAAAAAGACAAGTATGGTAAACCTTTTATTGCCACCTCATGTCAAGGATTAGGTGCTAGTGTTTGGTGGCCAAATAAAGACCACATGTACGATGAAGTAGATAGCATGCTTATAAGTGTTACCAACCCTAAAGGCTTAACAAATGTCTCAAACGGACGATTACGAGAATTAGTTGAAAACAACAATAACACCGTAACATCACATTGGTTTGTAAAAAACCCAATTAATAATTATGGTGTTAATATTAATATCGGTGATTACGTTAATTTCTCTGAAGTTTACGAAGGAGAGAAAGGTCCATTAGACATGGATTATTGGGTACTATCTTACAACTTAGAAAAAGCTAAATCGCATTTTAAAGATGCACCAAAAATGATGAAGGCTTTTGAGCATTGGTTTGGACCTTATCCTTTTTACGACGATAGTTTTAAACTGGTTGAAGCACCATATTTAGGTATGGAACATCAAAGTTCTATAACTTATGGCAATAAATACAGACAAGGGTATTTAGGAGGTGATTTATCTGGAAGTGGTTGGGGATTAAAATTCGATTTTATTATTATCCATGAAGCTGGTCACGAATGGTTTGCCAATAATATTACCAACAAAGACATTGCAGACATGTGGATACATGAAGGCTTTACCTCATACTCAGAAAACTTGTTTTTAGATTATTACTATGGCAAAGAAGCTTCTGCAGACTATGTTATTGGAACCAGAAAAAACATACAAAATGACAGACCTCTTATAGGAAATTATAACGTAAATAATGAAGGCTCTGGAGACATGTACTACAAAGGTGCAAATATGCTACACACGTTGCGCCAATTAATTGAAGATGATGAAAAGTGGCGACAAATTTTAAGAGGTATGAATGCTGAATTCTATCATCAGACGGTTACAACTGCTCAGATTGAAAATTATTTAAGTAAAGAAACTGGTAAAGATTTATCTGCTTTTTTTAATCAATATTTAAGAACTATTAAAATCCCAACGCTAGAATACACGCTTAAAGAAAATGTATTAAAATTCCGTTGGACAAACATCGTTGAAGGCTTTGATATGCCCATTCAAATTGAATTTGATGACCAATCTCAATGGATATTTCCTACTGCAGAGTGGAAATCTATAGAAATGACTTCAAAAAAGATTAATATTGACAAAGATTTCTATGTAGCGTCTAAAAAAATATAAATGTCTAATATAATAGAACTTTATTTTAAAACGGATAACGAATGGCGAGATTGGTTACATGATAATCATAAATCTGAAAAAGGCATTTATCTTATATTTTATAAAGTGAATCACTCAATGGCTTCTATGCGTTGGGAAGAAGCTGTAAGAGTTGCGCTTTGTTATGGTTGGATAGATGCTACAGTAAAAAGCTTGGGAGATGGAAAAAGACGTCAATATTTTTGCCCAAAAAAACAAGAAGTGTTTGGAGCGCTGTTAATAAAAAGCATATCATAGACCTAGAAAAAGATAATTTAATTCACTCGTCTGGATATGAAGCTATTAAAATTGCAAAACAAAATGGCAGTTGGTCGTCTTTAGACGATGTAGAAAATGGAATTATTCCTAAAAATCTTCAAATTGCATTTAATAACAATAAGAAGGCTTACAATAATTATCTCAACTTTGCTCCTAGCTACAGAAAAAGTTATTTGTATTGGTTAAACCAAGCGAAACGAGCAGCAACACAACAAAAAAGAATCGCAGAGATTATAAAACTCTGCGATGCTAATATTAAAAGTCGTGGTAATTGGTAATTCTACAAGCCACTAATATAACTTCCATAAGGATCTTTAAACTGAAGTCCTTCAGCATAACGATACTTACTTAATTTTTTAAACTGGGTTAATCCCCAAAGAATAAATTCTTTTTCAAAATAGACATCTTTTGGATCTATTTCTGGTTGATAATCTGCAATTAAAGCATCTAAAGGTGTTACTTCATCTAATTTAGCTTTATAAGTAGTATCATCTAAATCATCTAACAACTCAAAACCATCACCATTAAAAAACCAAGAGATTAAATCGTCATAAGGTGTTTCTTCATCTTGCTTTTGTAATTTTTCAACTTTAGGAAAATACTTTGGGAACAAGGTTTTCACTGCTTCTTCCATTAATGAATTAGCTACAAAATCTGCACCTTCTTGCTCACCTTCGTAAACCAATTCTACTTTTCCGGTTATAGCCGGAATCACACCAATAAAATCAGATAATCTTACAGAAGTTGTTTTATCTCCAGAAATTAAAGCTCTACGTTCTGCTGTGCTCAATAAATTTTCAAAAGCTGTAATACTCATACGTGCACTTACACCACTTTTTACATCAACGTACTCACTTTTTCTAGCTTCAAAACTAATTTGTTCAAGTAAATCTTTGGCTAAATCTGGTACATAAACAGATTCAGATTGTCTGACATCTAACTTTGCTTCTTGTGAGGTAATGGTTCTGGCAATATCTACAGATTCTGGATAATGCGTTAAAATCTGAGACCCAATTCTATCTTTTAAAGGGGTAACAATACTTCCTCTATTGGTATAATCTTCAGGATTTGCTGTAAATACAAATTGCATATCTAGCGGCAAACGTAATTTAAATCCTCTAATCTGTATATCACCTTCTTGTAAAATATTAAACAATGCCACTTGAATTCTAGCTTGTAAATCTGGCAACTCGTTAATCACAAAAATGCAACGGTTAGCTCTTGGAATCATACCATAATGAATTACACGATCATCTGCATAACTCAATTTTAAATTCGCTGCTTTTATAGGATCTACATCTCCAATTATATCTGCTACAGTGACATCAGGCGTTGCTAATTTTTCGGCGAAACGCTCACTTCTATGTAACCACGTAATTGGTGTTTGGTCTCCTTTTTCTGCAATAAATTCTAGAGCATAACGAGAGATTGGAGCTAAAGGGTCATCGTTAATTTCTGAACCTTCTACTATAGGTATGTATTCATCTAACAACGTCACCATCATACGTGCTAACCGTGTTTTTGCTTGCCCTCTAAGTCCTAATAAATTAATATTATGTCTAGATAAAATGGCACGTTCTAACTCAGGTATTACAGTGTTTTCATAACCATGAATGCCTTCAAAAGTTGTCTTTTTGTTCTTTATATTTTCAATTAAATTATCTCTCAATTCATCTTTTATAGATTTTGATTGATAACCCGATTGTTTTAATTCGCCTAATGTTTTTATTTCTTTCATTTTATAGCTTTTGGCAATCAGCCTTTAGCTATTAGCTAGCTCGATTAAGCTAAAGGCTAACACCTAAACGCTAAAAGCATTTTTTATCCTTTAATCCTCTTTTTTCTGTTATTCTCGTAATCTTCAAAAATCATTTCACCTAAACCTTTTAAACCTGTATAAAATGCTTTCCCTCTATTGGCTTGCGTAAATTCTCTAACAAATTGCATTAAATAAGGGTCTTGAGCAATCATAAACGTCGTTATAGGAATATGCAAACGTCTCGCTTGCTGTGCCATTGCATAACATTTGTTTGTGATATATGGATCTAAACCATTACTATTTTTATAATATTGACCATCTGGCAAACGTAAACAACTTGGTTTACCATCTGTTATCATAAAAATCTGTTTATTTGTGTTTCGTTTTCTGCGCAACATATCCATAGCTAATTGCAAACCTGCAACCGTATTGGTGTGGTAAGGTCCTACTTTTAGGTATGGCAATTCCTTAATTTTAATAGGCCAAGCATCATTACCAAACACTAAAATCTCTAAGGTGTCTTTTGGGTAACGCGTGGTAATTAATTCGGCCAAAGCCATAGCCACTTTTTTGGCAGGTGTAATCCTATCTTCACCATAGAGAATCATACTGTGGCTAATGTCAATCATTAGAACAGTACTCATCTGGCTTTTATGCAGTGTTTCTTCAACCACCAAATCATCTTCTGTAAGACTAAAATCGCCTATTCCGTTATTAATTTGAGCGTTTCTAATACTTTCGGTCATTGAAACCTTATCTAAGTTGTCACCAAATTGGTAGCTTCTAAAGTCTCCTGTATGTTCGTCTCCAAGACCAACACCTTTACTCTTATGATTACCAGAACCACTGCGTTTTATTTTTCCAAAAATCTGGTCTAAGGCTTGTTGCCTAATGGCACGTTCGGTTTTTGCAGTAATCGTCATTCCGCCTTCACCTGTTCCGTTAGGATCAATTTCTTCGCGTATATATCCTTTGTTTTTTAAATCTTCTATAAAATCATCAATGGTATACTCTGGTGTGGTGAGTTTATACTCTTTGTCTAATTGACGTAGCCAATCTATGGCTTCATCAAAATCGCCAGAAGTATGTGTAATTAACTCTTTAAAAATCTCAAAGAGTTTTTCAAATGGCGATTGGTGAGGTGCTTCGTAAGTTTTAAATACAAAGCCCGATTTAAATTGTTTTTCTTTCATAGCTATGTAAAAATAATGATTTTTCGTTTTAAAAAATCGTCATCAGAATAACTTAACATCACATTAAGACTTCTCTAAATATTTTACTTAATTTTAAGGCTTACGCAACCAACTTTAAAATAAATGAAGAAATTACTCGCTCTCGTTATGCTTTTCAGTATAACATTTATGTCTGCACAAGACTTTTCAATGGATTTAGTTAAAAACATGTCACCAAGAAATATTGGTCCTGGAGGCATGTCTGGACGTGTTACTGCCATTGATGTGGTAACTGACAATCCGGATGTTATGTATGTAGGAACAGCTTCTGGTGGACTATGGAAATCTAATTCTGGTGGTATTACTTGGGAACCTGTTTTTGACAAAGAAGTTACAGCGTCTATTGGTGCAGTTGAGATTCAGCAATCTAACCCAAGTGTTATTTGGGTTGGTACAGGCGAAGGAAATCCACGTAACTCATTAAATGGAGGTTATGGTATTTATAAAACTTTAGATGGTGGAAAAACTTGGAAGTCCATGGGGCTAGAAAAAACAAGACATATACATAGAATCATTGTAGACCCAACAAACCCAGATGTTGTTTACGTTGGCGCCATTGGCTCTCCTTGGGGAGAACACCCAGAACGCGGTGTTTTTAAAACTACAGATGGCGGAAAAAGTTGGACAAAAATTTTGTTTGCTAATAATAAAACAGGTGCGGCCGATTTAATAATGGATCCAACAAACCCAAATAAATTAATCGCAACACTTTGGGAACATAAACGTGAACCTTGGTTTTTTAATTCTGGAGGCGAAGGTTCTGGCTTGCACATTACACATAATGGTGGCGAAACATGGAAAAAAATCACTGATGAGGATGGTTTACCTAAGGGTAATTTAGGACGTATTGGTGTTGCTATTGCGCCAAACAAACCAGATGTTATTTATGCTCTTGTTGAAGCCAAAAAAAATGCGTTATACAAAAGTGAAGATGGTGGTTTTAAGTGGAAAAAAATAAACGATAAAAGTGATATTGGCAATAGACCATTCTATTATTCTGAGATCTACGTAGATCCTGAAAATGAAAACAGACTTTATTCTATTTTTACCTATGTCAACGTTTCAGAAGATGGTGGTAAAAACTTTAAACAATTAATGCCTGCTTATGGTGTAGATAATGGTGTACATCCTGATCATCATGCATGGTGGATTCACCCTGAGAATGGAAATTTTATGATTGATGGTAATGATGGCGGAATGAATATTACTAAAGATGGCGGAAAAACATGGCGTTTTATTGGTAATCTTCCTGTGGCTCAGTTTTATCATATTAATGTTGACAACGAATTTCCATATAACGTTTATGGTGGTATGCAAGATAATGGTTCTTGGCGAGGACCCGCTTATGTTTGGCGAGCGCAAGGGATAAGAAATAGTTACTGGCAAGAAATAAGTTTTGGTGATGGCTTTGATGTGATACCAGATAAAGACGACTCTCGTTATGGTTGGTCTATGAGCCAACAAGGTTACGTAAGTAGATATGATTGGCAAACAGGAAACAATTATGGTGTAAGACCAACACATCCTAATGCAGATGTAAAACTTAGATTTAATTGGAACTCAGCAATAAACATAGATCCTTTTAATAATAGTACCATTTACTTTGGTAGTCAGTTTGTACATAAATCGTCAGATAAAGGCGAAACTTGGACCGTAATTTCACCAGATTTATCAACTAATAATCCTGAAAAATTAAAACAATCTGAAAGTGGTGGTCTTACTATGGATGCCACAGGAGCAGAAAATCATTGTACGGTTTTAGTGATTGAACCGTCTCCTGTTGAAAAAAATATGCTTTGGGCTGGCACAGATGATGGACGTGTACATTATACAACAAATGGAGGTGATTCTTGGACAGAAGTAACTAAAAACATAAAAGGTTTACCAACAGGAAGTTGGATTGCACAAATTAAAGCTTCGAATAAAAATAAAGGTGAAGCCCTTTTAATAGCCAATGATTATAGACGTTTTAATTACACGCCTTATGCTTATAGAACTAAAAATTACGGCAAATCTTGGGAGCGCATTGTAGATGAAAATGATGTTAAAAGTTACACTTTAGCTATTGTTGAAGATCTAGTAGAACCTAACCTTATGTTTTTAGGTACAGATGATGGTTTATATATATCATTAAATGCTGGTAAAAAATGGACTAAATGGACAGAAGGTTTCCCTACAACTTCTGTAAAAGATTTAATAATTCACCCAAGAGAGCACGATTTAGTGATTGGAACTTTTGGTAGAGCAGCTTGGGTTTTAGATGATATTAGACCTTTAAGAGCAATGGCTAAAGACAAATCAGTATTAAATGCAACTATTAAATTGTTTGAACCTCCAACCGCTTATTTAGCCGCTTACCAACAACCAACTGGTAGTAGATTTGGAGCAGATGCCATGTACCAAGGAGAAAACAGAAAAGGAGATGCAAGATTCTCTTATTTATTTAAAAAACACGAATCTGTTACTGATAAAAAGGAAGAAAATGAGGCTAATGAAAAAGAAGATGAAGAGACTGTTGAAATTGATTCTGAAAAAGACAAAAACAAAGTAAAATGGGATTCTCTTACTTTAAAATTATATGATGGCGACCGTTTAATTAGAACTTTAAAAACAAAAGCGCCTAAGGAAAACGGTATACAGAAATGGACCTGGTATATGGACGAAGCTGGTGCAGACAGACCTTCTCGTAAGATTAGAAAACGCACAAGAGAATCTAGTGGTGTCACAGTAAAACCAGGTACATATAGAGCTGTTCTGGAATATGGTGACCAAACATCAGAAAGTAAAATAACTGTAGAATCAGACCCGAGACTAGAAGTGTCTCAACAAAATA
The DNA here is from genome assembly GCF_009741275.1 of Winogradskyella endarachnes. Taxonomy (GTDB): domain Bacteria; phylum Bacteroidota; class Bacteroidia; order Flavobacteriales; family Flavobacteriaceae; genus Winogradskyella; species Winogradskyella endarachnes. The sequence continues at coordinate 537,158 of NZ_WOWS01000002.1, read as the reverse complement.
TAGATGAAGTTTATGCTGCTTCAAAACAAATAGAGCAATTACAACAAACCACAGCAGATGCCACAAAACAATTAGTAGAAAGTAAAACTATAGCAGAAAACTATAAAAAAGAATTGGCTAAACTAGATAAAGAACATTACAAAGAAGAAATTAAAGCTTCAAAAACTGTTATAAAATCTATTAATGGATTATTAGACAAATATCTTGGTAAAGAAGATAAAAGACAAGGAATTACAAGAAGCCCTGAAGTTACACCATTACTACGTTTAAGAATTGCAAGTGGTTACATTAACGGCAGCCAAAATGGATTAACATCAACAGAAACCACATTAATTAAACATGCAAAAAATGCGTTAGAAAAGCTATTTGCTGAAACAAATGATTTCTACAAAAACGATTGGTCAGTTTATAAGGCTAAAATGAAAGTTGTAAAAACAAATCCTTTTAAAGACGTTAAGACTTTTAAATTAGATTAACATCAATAAATTATTTAAAAGAAACACTCTAAATTATTTAGGGTGTTTTTTTTTATTCAATACGTCTTAAACCATCTAAATCTTCAACCTTTACATGTTTTCCTGTTGTAGAAATTAAACCAGATTTTTTAAATTGAGATAAGATTCTAATTGCAGATTCTGTTGCTGTACCTACTAGATTTGCGTAATCCTCTCTAGATAAAACAACTTTTAAAAAGCCCATTTCATCCTTTTCAAAATTTTCATGCAAATAAATTAAAACATCCGCCAAACGTTGTTTAACCGATTTTTGAGCCATATCTACAATAACGTTATCAGAAACTCTGAGCTCTTTAGCCATCTCTTGTAACATATCAAAAGAAAATTTGGGATTCTTAGAAAGGTCAAACAATACTTCGTTCTTAGGAATAAAACATACTTCCATATTATTTAATGCAATGGCTGTAAGATTGGATTTTTCTTCAGACACTAATGACCGTTGCCCAATTAAATCTCCTCTAACCACCAATTTTACAATTTGGTCTTTTCCGTTAGAACTTAATTTAGATAATTTACAAACACCATCTTTAATACAATAAATACCATTTATGCTTTCGCCTTCGCTAAAAATTACTTCGCCTTTACTCACAAAACGAGATGTCTTACATCCTGAAATTCTTATTAAATCATCTTTTCCGAGTGATTTTAAAGAATTAAACTGTTTAATAATACATTGTTCACACTTACTCATAGCAAAAATCTGTTATTTCAAAAGTAACTAAAACATGACAATTATCATAGGTTAAAATTGTATATTGTAGAACCTTTGTCTCAGGTATAATTGAGCAAATTTTAATATGGAAAGCAAAACTTGTTTTCACTGTGGCGATGATTGTGGTAACCATCCCATCACTTTTCAAGAGAAGTCATTCTGCTGTAATGGCTGTAAAACTGTATATGAAATTTTTAACGAGAATGACTTAACTTGTTATTACGATTTACAGAGTTCACCTGGCGCAATCCCAAAGGAAATAGAAGGCAAATACGATTTTCTCTCCCAAGACAACATTATAGAAAAACTTACAGAATTTAGAAGCGACGCTATAGAAATCGCTACGCTTTACATTCCGCATATTCATTGTAGTTCTTGTATTTGGATACTAGAAAACCTCAATAAATTAAATACTAACATTTCTGACTCTCAAGTCAATTTTGGCAAGAAAACCGTTAGAGTTACGTATAATTCTGAAACCACAAATTTAAAATCTGTAGTCTTATTATTAAGTTCTATTGGTTATGAACCTTATATAAGTTTAGACGATTTTAAATCTGGAAAACAACACATTAATAGAACTTTAATTTACAAACTTGGTGTTGCTGCTTTTGGCTTCGGAAACATTATGTTTTTATCGTTTCCAGAATATTTTGAAGTCAATGAATATTGGTTAGAACAGTATAAACCTGTTTTTAGATGGTTAATGTTTGCGCTATCGCTTCCAATTGTGTTCTACTCTGCTCAAGATTATTTTATTTCAGCATTTAAAGGTTTAAAAGCAAAACTTCTAAATATTGATGTGCCAATAGCCTTAGGTATTTCAGTACTATTTATAAGAAGTACAATTGAAATTATTTTTGATTTAGGTTCTGGCTTCTTCGATAGTTTGGCTGGTTTAGTTTTCTTTTTATTAGTTGGTAAATTCTTTCAGAAAAAAACCTATGATTTCTTGTCCTTTGAGCGCGATTATAAGTCCTACTTTCCTATTGCAATTACTAAAATTGATAAAGAAGGAAACGAAAATTCTATTCAAGTTTATGATATAGAAAAAGGCGACCGTATCTTAATTAGAAACGAAGAGTTAATTCCGGTTGATGGTATTCTTATAAAAGGAAATGCTAAAATAGACTACAGTTTTGTTACTGGAGAATCACAAACCGTTTCTAAAAAATCTGGAGACAAACTCTTTGCTGGTGGCAAGCAAACTAATGGTGTTATAGAAATGGAAGCTCTCAAATCTGTTGAGCAAAGTTACCTCACACAATTATGGAGTAATGATGTTTTCAATAAAAACAAAGAAGATGGTTTTACTAATATTACTAATACCATAAGTAAGCATTTTACGATTGCTATTCTAACTATCTCAATCATCGCAACAGTTTTTTGGTTAATTACAGACAGTACAAAAGCCATGAATGTTTTTACAGCTGTACTAATTATTGCTTGCCCTTGTGCTATTGCACTATCTGCACCATTTACTTTTGGTAACCTTTTAAGAATCTTTGGAAAGCAAAAATTCTATGTAAAAAACGCCAGTGTTATTGAGCAACTTGCACAAATAAATACAGTAATTTTTGATAAAACAGGAACCATTACTTCAAACAAAGAAAGCAATGCTCTATACGATGGCGAAATATTATCTGATTCTGAAAACTTAGTGCTTAAAAATTCACTTAGAGGTTCTAATCATCCATTGAGTAGAACATTATATAATGTTTTACAAGAAAATAATATCGTAACCCTTGATGCTTTTGAAGAACACATTGGCAAAGGTATTGAAGCAAAACACAATGCGGTAAATATGAAAATTGGTTCGGCAAGTTTTGTTGGTAATACTAATGACTCTGCTATTTTAAATACAACGGTTCATATCAGTAGTAACAATGTTTATAAAGGAAAGTTTACATTTTATAACAGTTACAGAAAAGGGGTTTCAAAATTATTTAATCAATTGAAGCAACGGTTTGATTTAGTCATTCTTTCTGGTGATAACGAAGGAGAACGCGAAAACTTAAAAAAATTACTTCCTGCAAAAACAAAACTCATTTTTAATCAGAAGCCAGAAGATAAACTCGATTTTATAAAATACCACCAATCCGAAGGTGCCAAAGTTTTAATGATTGGAGACGGCTTAAATGATGCTGGAGCTTTAGCACAAAGTGATGTTGGTATTGCTATATCTGAAGATGTGAATGTGTTTTCGCCTGCGTGTGATGCCATCTTAGATGCCACAAAATTTGAAGCACTGTATGCTTACATCACTGCTTCTAAATCGGCTATAAAAATTATTAAATGGAGCTTTGTACTGTCATTTATATATAATGTAATAGGCTTATTTTTTGCAGTTACTGGGCAATTAGAACCCGTTGTTGCTGCAATATTAATGCCTTTAAGCTCAATTAGTATCGTAGTATTTACAACTATTGCTACAAACATTTTAGGTAGACAATTAGAATGATTACAAATAACAAAACATGACATTTGTCATGTTTTAAAATTAAGAACAAAAGTAATTTTGTTTCATAACTTCAGTAGGTATGAGTGTTATTTATATTTTATTATCCGTTAGCGTTGTTGTTGGCGTTACTTTCCTTGTCATTTTTTTATTGGCAGTAAGGTCAGGGCAATATGATGATGATTACACACCTTCTGTACGTATGTTGTTTGAAGACGAACTTGTAAAAGAAAATAATACATCAAAACAAACTAAAACCGACTAACTTCTTTAATATGGAAATGCAACAATTCTATTACGATAATAAAATCGTTAAAAAATTCATCTATGCCACTATAGTCTTTGGTGTCGTTGGCATGCTTGTAGGCCTTATTTTGGCATTTATGTTCTTATTCCCAAATTTAACTGATGGTATCTCATGGTTAAGTTTTGGTCGTTTAAGACCATTACACACTAATGCAGTAATTTTTGCATTTGTTGGTAATGCAATTTTTGCTGGTGTTTACTACTCTACTCAGCGACTTTTAAAAGCGAGAATGTTTAGTGATTTATTAAGTAATATAAATTTTTGGGGTTGGCAACTTATTATAGTAGGAGCCGCAATTACTTTACCATTAGGATATTCTACCTCTAAAGAATATGCTGAATTAGAATGGCCTTTTGATATTGCTATAGCTGTTATCTGGGTGGCATTTGGTATTAACTTAATTGGTACAATGCTAAAACGTCGTCAACGACATTTATATGTTGCCATTTGGTTTTATATAGCAACATTTGTAACGGTAGCTGTACTTCATATTTTTAATAGTTTAGAAATACCTGTTAGTTTTACTGGTATGAAGAGTTATTCTGTATATGCAGGTGTACAAGATGCTTTAGTACAATGGTGGTACGGACACAATGCGGTTGCATTTTTCCTTACTACACCATTTTTAGGGCTAATGTATTATTTTGTTCCTAAGGCTGCAAATAGACCTGTCTACTCTTATAGATTATCTATAGTACACTTCTGGTCTTTAATCTTTATATACATTTGGGCAGGACCTCACCATTTATTATATACCGCTTTACCAGAATGGGCACAACATTTAGGTGTTGCCTTCTCGGTAATGTTATTAATGCCTTCTTGGGGAGGAATGATAAACGGACTATTAACTTTACGTGGTGCATGGGATAAAGTTCGTACAGATCCTGTTTTAAAATTTATGGTTGTAGCCATTACGGGTTATGGTATGGCAACTTTTGAAGGGCCAATGTTATCTCTAAAAAACGTAAACGCCATTGCACACTTTACTGATTGGATTATCGCACACGTGCACGTTGGTGCCTTAGCTTGGAATGGTTTCCTTGCCTTTGGTATGATTTATTGGTTAATCCCAAGGTTATTTAAAACAAAACTATACTCAATTGGTCTAGCTAATGTACATTTCTGGATAGGTACACTAGGTATTATGTTATATGCTCTGCCATTATATGTTGCAGGTTTTGCACAAGCCAGTATGTGGAAACAATTTAACCCAGATGGTAGCTTAGTTTATGGTAACTTCTTAGAAACGGTTACTGAAATTATGCCAATGTATTGGATGCGTGCCATTGGAGGTACATTATATCTTTCTGGTCTCTTAATTCTTGTTTACAACGTAATAATGACTATTGCTAAATCTGAACATAAAGTGACTGATGAATTAGCAGAGGCTCCTGCATTAAAACGTGTTTCTAAACGAAGAGTCTCTGGAGAAGGTTGGCATACATGGTTAGAGCGTAAGCCAATACAATTAACCATATATGCTACCATTGCAATATTAATTGGTGGTATAGTGCAAATAGTACCAACTATAGTTGTAAAATCTAATATTCCAACAATTAGTAGTGTAAAACCATATACACCTTTAGAATTAGAAGGACGAGATCTATACATAAGAGAAGGTTGTGTGGGTTGTCACTCACAAATGATACGTCCATTTAGATCCGAAGTAGAGCGTTATGGTGAGTATTCAAAGGCTGGAGAATATGTATACGATCACCCATTCCTTTGGGGAAGTAAACGTACAGGACCAGACTTACATAGAGTTGGTGGTAAATATTCAGACAATTGGCATTTTAACCACATGTATGATCCTCAAAGTACTTCATCAGGCTCTATAATGCCAGCATATCAATGGTTAATTAGAAATGAATTAGATAAATCTGATACTGAAAAGAAAATGGAAACTATGGTTTCATTGGGTGTTCCTTATACTAAAGAAGATATTGCTAACGCACAAGCTTCCATGTTAGAACAAGGTACAAATATTGAAAAAAACTTATACAGTGACCCAGATTTTGTAGCCTCTTACGAAGCTGACAAAGCAGCAGCAGGAGAAAATTTTGTAGAAATGCGAAATAGAGAAATCGTAGCTTTAATTGCCTACTTACAACGTTTAGGTACAGATATTAAAGTAAAGGACATAATTGAAGAAACTGCTCAAAACTAAAAAGCCATGCTAAAATTTGTAAAAAACCACATGGAAAGTATCACAGGTATAGAAATATATCCAATGATATCACTTCTAATCTTTTTTGTCTTTTTTGTTGTGTTATTCTATTGGGTAATAACAGCTAAAAAAGATTATATAAAAACAGTTAGCAACATTCCATTAGACAACCAAAACGATACCGAAATATGAGACATTTAATCCCATCATACATTAGAGTACCTGTAATCTTTTTTGCTATTGCTGGTCTTATTGAATACTTTGTTGACTCAGGAGACAAACCTGCCTTTATAGAGCAGCCAATTATATTATTGTTCTTATTACTAGTCTTATTAGTATTAATAGCTATTGAAGGTATTGTGAGCTCCATGGATAATATTCTTTTTCAAAGTTTAGATAAAGAAGCTAAAGAGCGTTACTTAGCCAATAGAAAAAAATCGTATCAATTTACAAAGCTAAAGTCAATTTACGCAAAGTTAGCAAGTAACCACAAACCTATTGAAGAAGAAGGTGAAATTATATTAGACCATAACTACGATGGAATAAAAGAATTAGATAATAATCTACCACCTTGGTGGATATATAGCTTTTATATCTCTATTGTTTTTGCCGTAATCTATATGGTGCGGTACCATGTATTAAATGCAGATGACCAATTTGCAGAATACGAAATTGAATATGCAGAAGCCAATGCTGCAATTGAAGAATACAAAAAAACAGCAAAAAATTTAGTTGATGTAAATACGGTTGAACTTTTAACTGAAGCTGCAGATTTAAAAGCTGGTCAAAAAATATTTGAAACCAATTGTATAGCATGCCATAAATCTGATGGTGGCGGTGGAATTGGACCAAATTTAACTGATCAACACTGGATTTTAGGAGGTGGCATTAAAAATGTTTTTAACACCATATCTGAAGGTGGTAGAGATGGAAAAGGAATGGTGTCTTGGAAATCTGAATTAAAACCTTTAGAAATGGCACAAGTAGCAAGTTATGTCTTACAATTTCAAGGCACAACACCAGCTGAACCAAAAGCTCCTGAAGGCGAAATTTGGGTAGATGAAAATGCAGAAAGCTCAGAAATAAAAGACACTGAAAATAAAGACGAGGAAACTGTAGTATCTAATAACTAACTAATAGTTATTTAATATAAAATGGAAACACCAGAAAACGAAATTTTTAGAGATTCTATCGCTACCATTGATAACGAAGGTAAACGAAAATGGATTTTTCCTAAAAAACCATCTGGTCCATTATATGAAAAACGTAAAATTGTTAGTTATTTTCTTTTAACATTCTTATTTGTATCTCCATTTATAAAAATAAATGGTAACCAATTTTTAATGTTTAATATATTAGAACGACGGTTTAATATATTTGGATTTCCGTTTTGGCCGCAAGATTTTTATCTTTTTGTTTTATCCATGCTAATTGGTGTTGTATTTATCACACTTTTTACAGTAGGATTTGGACGTGTTTTTTGTGGTTGGATTTGTCCGCAAACCATATTCTTAGAAATGGTTTTTAGACGAATAGAATATTGGATAGATGGCGATCGTAACAAACAAATGCGATTAGACCGACAAAAATGGGATGCAGAAAAAATTAGAAAACGAGCACTTAAATGGTTTATCTTCTTAATAATTTCATTTTTAATTGCAAACATATTTTTAGCCTATTTAATAGGAAGTGATAAACTTTTAAGATATATAACAGAAGGCCCAATGGCGCATTTAGGAACCTTAATTCCTTTGCTCATTTTCACAGCGGTCTTCTATTTTGTTTTTGCATGGTTTAGAGAACAAGTTTGCATTATTGCTTGCCCTTATGGTCGTTTACAAGGTGTTCTACTAGATAATAAATCTATAGTTGTTGCTTACGACCACAAACGTGGTGAAGCAGAAAACGGACGAAAAAAATTTAGAAAAAAGGAAGACCGAGAAGCTCTAGGATATGGTGATTGTATTGATTGTAATCAATGTGTTAACGTTTGTCCTACAGGAATAGACATTAGAAACGGTACACAATTAGAGTGTGTAAATTGTACGGCATGTATAGATGAGTGCGATCATATTATGGAAAGTATTAATCTTCCAAAAGGACTCATTCGATTTGCAAGTGAAAACGAAATTGAGAAAAAAGAGCCTTTTAAATTAACCGCTCGTATGAAAGGTTACATTGCCGTGCTAACGATTTTAATTGGTGTTTTAGCAGGCATGTTATTACTAAGAAGCGATGTTGAAGCAAGGATATTACGTTTACCAGGACAACTATTTGAGCATAAAGAAAATGGTATAATAAGTAACGTATATACTTTTAAACTTGTTAATAAAACGACTAAAGATATTAATGATTTAACCTTCAAATTAAGAGGTTGGGAAGGCACAATAAATGTGGTTTCTACTTCAGATACATTTTCTGTAGATGCCCAAGGTATAGGAGAAGGTACTCTGTTTATAGAATTAAAACAAATTGACCTTTCTGGTGACAAAAATGAAGTTATCATTGACCTTTATAGTAAAGACGAATTAATTGAAACTACCTCTGTAACATTTCTAGGGCCGAGAAGTTTTAATTAATAAAGACAATATTTTATATTAAAAAATTAGGATAAGAAACAATAGTATATTTTAACAGACATGAAAATAAATTGGGGAACAGCTATAGTCATTGCATTTGTATGTTTTATTTCATTTATAATGTATTTTGTAATTAGCATGAGTACAAATCAAAAATATGATCACGATTTGGTTGTAGAAGACTATTATGGCCAAGAACTAAAGTTTCAAAATGATATTAATAAAGAGCAACATGCTAAATCTTTAACTACAGATGTAACTTGGAAAAAAACTAAAGAAGGCATATTAATTTCATTTCCAAAAAACTTAAATTATAATAACATAGAAGGAAAAGTGTTCCTATACAGACCATCTAACAAGCAATTAGATTTTGAAACTCCAATTTCATTATCTAACCATAATTTGCTCATACCTGACAATCGTTTGTTGGATGGTCGTTGGAACATTAAAATAGATTGGAAATATAACACAAAAACGTATCTATTTAAAGAAAATATCAATTATTAAATGCTTATTTCGGCGCTCATATTAGGATTATTAGGCAGTTTACACTGTGTAGGTATGTGTGGCCCAATTGCATTTATGCTACCCGTTAACCGGTCTAACTCATTAAAAAAGGTAAGTCAGATTGCCATTTATCATTTTGGCCGATTATTAGCCTATAGTATTATTGGTTTAGTTTTTGGACTCTTAGGAAAGAGTTTTTACTTGTTTGGTATACAGCAACAACTCTCTATTGTTATAGGAATAATAATGATAGTAGTTATTCTATTACCACATAAAACCATCGGTAAATACAACCTTTCAAAACCACTATATAAATTTATATCTAAAATAAAGTCTTCATTGGGTAAAGCTCTTAAAAAGAAAACTGCTGACACTTTTTTAACTATAGGTTTTCTTAATGGTTTTTTACCTTGTGGTTTAGTGTATATGGCAGTATTTGGTGCCATTGCAACTGGTAGTTTATTAGAAGGTAGTATATATATGGTTTTATTTGGCTTAGGTACAATACCATTAATGACAACTGCCATCTATTTGGGTAAATTTCTCAATAGTACCATAAAACAACGTATTCAAAAAGCAATTCCGGTTTTTGTCGTAGTTATTGGTTTTCTATTTATACTTAGAGGTTTAGGCTTAGGAATTCCATACATCTCTCCTGCTCCAATTGTTGAAACTGCTAGCAGTGCTATGGAGTGTCACTAAATAAGACATCATGTTTTACATTCTGAAAAGATTATTGTTATATTAGCTTAATCAATCAATCTAAAATGAAAAACATCTTATTATTATCAATTCTAATTTCTACTATTTTTAATACAAACGCGCAACAAATTCAAGATGCAAGTGTAGAAAATTCTTCTTTAAGTATTCAAACGGGTTTTCTAGGTATTTGGGTTAATAATGAAAATAGACTTTCTAATTCAATAGCGCTTAGAACTGAATTAGGTTTTGATGCTGGTGCTTTTGGAGATAATTTTAGTAGTGGTACTTTTTTCGTTTTAGTACCTGCTATAACCATAGAACCAAGATGGTATTACAATCTTAACAAAAGAGTCTCTAAATCTAAGCGTATAGATGGTAATAGCGGAAATTTTATATCAATTAAAACCACCTTTCATCCAGATTTAGTTATTGGTGATATTCCAGATTACGCCAACTTTTTAAGTGATGTGTCAATTGTACCTACTTGGGGAATTCGTAGACATATTGGCAAGCATATTAACTACGAAACAGGTATTGGTTTGGGATATGCGCGCATTATAAAAGAGAGTAATGTATATATTAAAGACACCAATTTAATTGCCTTAAATCTAAATCTAAGAATCGGTTATACATTTTAAAATAAACCTAGTTTGATAACATAAAACGCCAAAGACTGTTGTCTTTGGCGTTTTTAATACAATGTAATTTCTAATAAACACTAACTAAATTCGTTTTTACATCGTACTATTCATTAAATATTGTGAATTTATATCCTAAAGGTCATTACTGGTAATGTTGAGTGATTTGCAATATCCTCTGATATACTTCCCTCAAAGAAATGCGCTAAACCAGTTCTACCATGTGTTGCTATAGAAATTAAGTCGGCTCCAATAACATTTGCAAAATTTAGTATACCTTTTTCTACAGAATAATCACAAACAACATTTACCGCACTTAAACTATCTAAATTTCCGTCTGCTTTCTTTAAGAAATTAGCAACAGTTTTATCAATTTCAGAAGAACTTTTAAAGTTTCCATCCGGAGAATTTACATAAACCAAGTGTATTTTAGCTTTAAGTTTTTTTGCTGTAATCTTGGCGTTTAAATAAGGAGTTATAGCTTCTTCTGTAAAATCACATGCAAATACAATATTTTCAAAATCTAATAATATAGGATTGTGCTTTATCACTAATACTGGTATGTCTGAGTGCCTCACCACTTTTTCGGTATTAGATCCCACTAAAACCTCCTTAATTCCACTAGCACCTTGCGAGCCCATTACTATTAAACTTGCGTCATTTTCTTTAGCCACATCGTTTATTTCGCTCCACACTTTAAACTTCTTTACAATAGGTGTTATTTCTATACCCTTTAAATAAGGTTTATCTAAAAAGTCTTCAAATTTTTGTGCAGCTAATTTTAAATGATAAATAGATTCTTCTTGGGTTAAAGAATCACTGCTAGCTGATATTATAGCATGAGACAGTTCTAACATATGTAAAGTTATAAGCTCCGAACCATATTTTTGTGCTAAATTAGCTGCTGCTTCTAAAGCAAACTCGGAATGTTCAGAAAAGTCTATTGGTACTATTATTTTTTTCATTTCTTTAAGTTTAATTTTAATATTGACAACTATTCAACATTTTTAAATTGTCATTGAAAACAGTTTTGTTTCAGGCTTTTTTCGTTGCAAAAGCACATCAAAAGCCATACATATATTTCTTATAAAAGGTTTTCCTTTCTCTGTAACAATAACCTGTTTATTTCCAAATTGAAGTAAGCCATCTAATTCAAATTCCTTTAACTTTATTAAAACTTCAGGCAAATCATTAAAAATTGCATCTTTATTAGTCCACTCAGTTTTAAAATTACACATAAGATTAAGTATGTGTTTTCGTATTATTAAATCTTCAGTATTTAAAATATGACCTTTAAACACAGGAATAATATTTTTTTCAATTAAATTATAATAAGCCTCTATAGATTTTACGTTTTGAGCAAAACCATACCAGCTATCGCTAATTGAAGAAACTCCCAACCCTATCATAGCTTGCGTTTTAGAAGCAGTATAACCCATAAAGTTACGGTGTAGTGTTTCATTTTTCATGGCTTGGTAAAGTGAATCCGTTTTTAAAGCAAAATGGTCCATACCAATTTCTATATAGCCTGCAGTTTCAAGATATTGTTTTCCTATTTCGTATTGTTTTCGTTTTGAATCTGCGGTTGGTAAATCAGTATCATTAAATCCTCTTTGACCATTTCCTTTTATCCAAGGAACATGTGCATAGCTATAAAAAGCAATACGATCTGGCATTAACGCCTTGGTTTTACTTATGGTTTCTATAACATCAGCTTCAGATTGAAAGGGTAAACCAAAAATAATATCGTGCCCAACTGATGTATACCCAATTTTACGAGCCAAGTCTGTAACCTGTTTAACGTTTTCAAAGGGCTGAATTCTATGTATAGCTATCTGTACTTTATTATTATAATCTTGTACACCAAAACTAACACGTCTAAAACCTAGGTCATATAAAGTTTGTAAATGTGTTTCTGTGGTATTATTAGGATGTCCTTCAAAACTAAATTCATAACCTTGTGCTAATTCGGCCACGTTTAATAATTCTGAAATTAAAAAATGAAGATGTTCTGGTGAGAAAAACGTAGGTGTGCCACCTCCTAAATGCAATTCTTTAATTTTGGGTTTTTGGCCTAATAATTCACAATATAAATCCCACTCCTTTAAAAGTGCTTTTATATATGGAGATTCTACCTCGTGACGTTTTGTAATTCGTTTATGACAGCCACAAAATGTACATAGACTCTCGCAAAACGGTAAATGAATATACAGGCTAACACCTTCCACAGCGTTACTCTCTATAAAAGAACGCTTTAATGAGGTTTGCCATGCTTCCAACGAAAATGTTTCTAAATCCCAATAAGGAACTGTTGGGTAACTCGTGTAACGAGGACCTGCTACATTATATTTCTGTATTAATGCTTGACTCATACCTATTTTAAAGGACTCAAAATTAGTTGAAGGTCAGCTTTTAAAATATGATATTTATCATACGGGTTAAAAATAATAGCTTAAGAGGCACCACTCACTTGCATAGAAGCCCTTATATGATTAACTTTACTTAAATAAAAAAAATCATGAAAAGCACAAAATTTTTATCCTTACTATTTGTTGTTACATTAGGTATTACCTCTTGTAAAGACGAGAAAAAAGAAACGCCAACCGAAGCTAAAGAAACCACAGAAAACACTGTAAAATATATCGCTAAACCAGAAGCTACTTCAGTAAAATGGACAGCATATAAAACTACAGATAAAGTACCTGTTGGTGGTGAATTTGCTACTCTAAATTTTGAAGAAAAAGAAGGCGCAACTGTTGAAGAAGCTTTACATAACCTTGAATTTTCAATACCAGTGAGTAGTTTATTTACTAAAGACGATTCTAGAGATGCTAAACTTAAAGAATCCTTTTTTGGTGCTATGTTAGACACCGAATTTTTAACAGGAAAAATAAAATTTGCTGAAGGTAAGCACTCTGCAAAAATTACCATGAATGGAGTTACAGCAGATTTACCGTTAGAAGTTTCAGTTGTAGATGAAAGACGTGTAACTATGAAAGGTACCATGAATCTTAAGGATTGGAATGCTTTAGATGCGCTAGCTACGTTAAACAAGGTTTGTTTTGATTTGCATAAAGGTTCCGATGGTGTAAGTAAAACATGGGAAGACGTTGCTATAGAAGTTAACACTTATCTACGAGATAAATAATTTCTATAAAAATAATATTCTATAAAATAAAAAACCACTAAGTCCTCTTAGTGGTTTTTTTGTAAAAATACGTAGATCTACGTATTTACTTGTATCTATTTTATAATTAAATTATCAGCACATCAATACAAATTGTGCTATGGAATCTATTTTTAGAACTAAAAAGGAAAAAGGTTACCTATTAGAAGTTTTACAAGAAAAAGAATTTGACACATCATTTGTAAATTCAAATTTAGACGATAAAGGAATTCCTAAAGGCAAAATCTATGCGTTAAATAGCAAATTGCACTTTTCTCCATTTAAAGGGTATTCTATAAAAGAATTAATTGAAATTAACTTTAACTATTTTACTTGGCTTCCTCATCAAATTAAAAATTTTCAATACCACCCTGAAGTCATTAAATACGCTAGAACCTGTTTAAAAAAATTAGAACAAATAGATAAGTATTCTATTGGTTTAACACAAACATCTTTAGGCAAAGCCATAAACCAAGTAAATGCTATGATTAGTTATGAAAATGCCATTAATAATTCTAAAAATGAATATTTAATTCTTGCCAGAAAAAGTAAAATTGATGTAAAATACTACCAAACGATAGTAAATACACCATTAGAACGGCTAATTAGACAGTCTTTACTCACTAATTCTAACACTATAAAAAATAGACGTACACGGTTTGAAACATTATGTAAACTTGAAATTGAAAACAAAATAAACTCAATATAAAACTTAATGGTTACTCTCCGCATTACTTCGTAAAAGTTGCATTTTTCTATTTTTATAAATAACGCTATAGATTGAATTTTTGGTAAAAAAAATTTAATAATTTATTAGCATAATAAGTTAACTTTACAATCTTAATATTAGTGTTATGAATCCATCAGCTAATGGCTGGATAAAAAAATTACTCGATGACCTTTCAGAAAAAAAATATTCTGAAACAGTTGAATACGAGTTTTATATGCGTTTAAAAAAAGCCGGATTCATTTATGGTAGTAATATTAATGTTGTTCTAGATATTGTTAAACCCTTTGATTTAACTGAAGAAGAGCGCTGTAAAATAAACCTTTTACTTGCTTTTTATTTTGTCTATTCTAAAACCCAAACCCAAAAAAATTTTGTAGATAGTTTAATACAATATTATAAAGCTATTAGTAACCAAAAACGTTCTTTTTTTGAAGAATTATTTAGTGATAAATCGCCAAATAGTTTGTTAGAAAAAATGATACATAAACGCATTCATATTGATGATAATTTTATCACTAAAAACTTTAATTACTTTTTAATTAACGCCCTTTTGTTTGTAGATGTTTTAGGATATCAACGTTTTTTAAAAGATGAAAACAACATAAGATCCTATGTTAACAATCTAGAATCTGCTTTAGAAACTATTGTTTTTTCAGTTATAAATAACAAATCTGAAAAGACCGAATACGATGAAAATCTTATTAAACTCTTTGAAAGCTCTATAAGACACAAAAATTCTGAATTACCCTCTTACCAAGCTGCTGTGGGTTTTATTAATACACCTTTTGAAAAATTATATGTAGTAGATTTGGTTTGTATGGCTTCTTGGTCAGACAAAGTAGTAGATTCTGAAGAACGCGAGTTTTTGGTACGTTTAAAAAATGATTTAG
This sequence comes from Winogradskyella endarachnes, assembly GCF_009741275.1. Lineage (GTDB taxonomy): Bacteria > Bacteroidota > Bacteroidia > Flavobacteriales > Flavobacteriaceae > Winogradskyella > Winogradskyella endarachnes. The sequence continues at coordinate 521,787 of NZ_WOWS01000002.1, read as the reverse complement.
AATTAGACAGTGAAACTATTGCAAAATCTGTAAATGATATTAACTTGTTTTATGCTGAACATAAGGATGATGTGGCTTTTTTGAGCTCTAAAAATTTGGCACAGAGTTTTTATGATAATAGTAGTAAAGTTGTTTCTAAATTAATTACACGAAACAGCAAACGACTAATTAAAGAATTATCCGAAAGTAAAGAAGCAATGTGGCTTTTAGCGCAATCTACGCAACGCAATCTTACCGATGAAGAACAGAAAAAGATTCAAACACAACTCTTAGACATTTTTAAATCTATACCAAGTTTAGCCATTTTTATGTTACCTGGTGGTATGCTGCTTTTACCACTTTTTATAAAATTTATTCCAAAATTATTGCCTTCTGCCTTTGATGATAACAGGATTGAAGATAAAGATTAATCTAAAATTCTCATGGTAACAAAGCGTGTTTCAACAATTATTCTACTTATTTTATTGGTGAGTTGTACCAAAAAACAACCATTAAAAACCGAACTTATCACTGCCTATTTTAATGGTTTTAAGACTTCTAATTATCCAATAGTAAAACAAGTAATCTCAGATAGCTTCACCACAAAATATGGGGATTATATTACTAATTACACACCAAAAAGTTTCTACAATTTTTTTAAATGGGATTCTGTTTTTAAGCCCAACTATAAATTAGTAGCCATAGAAAATGAAAATCAACAATTTATAGCTACAGTTTCTAAAAGTTGTTCAAAGTTTCAATTTCTTAAGAATAACCCAATGATTTGTAGTTATCGATTTCAATTTCAAAATGGAAAAATCTCTGGAGTTGAAGAAGTCAATTGCAGTAATGTAGATTGGGGAATTTGGTCAACAGAAGTAGAAACTCTTGTTGCTTGGATTAAGTTAAACCATCCTGAGTTAGATGGATTTGTACATGATTTAAGCGTTAATGGTGCTCAAAATTATTTAAAAGCAATAGAATTATATAAAGCAGAACAAGAAATTAATGCTGCACATTCCATAAAAATTAAAAAATGAAGATAAAAAATAATGGCTTCCGTAAGGTATTTCTGTTTCTTTAACAATATTACAAATAGTATCGTACTCTGTATCTAAACTGGGTATTGAACTTCAATATATGTTTAACGTGCGTTCTGAAACCTGCGCCATTAACAACATTAAATCACTATAATTATCATTACTAGCCTGATTTAAAGCTGCATAAAACTTAGCTCTATCATTGGCAAGAATAATTGTTGCGGAAAACCAGCACGCATTAATAAAAAGTTCATTGCTAAAAGAATGGTACGACCGTTACCATCAAAAAATGGATGAATCCATACAGACTTATGATGAAAAACTGTAGCCAGCTCAATTGGGTTTAAACCTTAAAGATTAGTATTAACGCAATATTCTTTTAGCAAACCATATAACTTATGTATTGTTGTTTCATGGTTTTTGGTTTCAAAATGTTCTCTCGGTGATTTTCCTGTAACGGTAATACCTTCTTGCAATACCATTTGAGTTTTTTTTAAGACTTAGTGTATTGCCTTCTATACTGTTACTATTATAAGTCCATTCTATAAGGAAAGCTTCCTTAATATTTTGCAATACATTATTAGGCAATGGCCTTGCTCCATCTAAAATACTAACCTTATCTAATAATCTTACAAATGTAAATCTTAAATCTTTGCGGTAAGCTATGCTAACTTACCACATACCATCAAAGTGCAATTTTATTGGATAATTTTAATGTAAACCTTAACCGATTAAATATAATTGTAACACTATATAACATTTAGCTACTAATAATGCATATACACTATAATTATGATAACCAACTACTATAATATTTTAAATATTGAAGCATCTGCCGACCTTAATACTATTAAAAAAGCATTTAGAAAAGAGATTGCTATTTTCCATCCAGACAATAATAATTCTGAAGATGCTAAAGCAAGGTTTAACACGATAGTTGAAGCATTTGATGTATTATCTAATACCGCAAAACGAAAAGAATACAATAATATCTTACGGGTGCAAAAAGAAAACCCACCTATTGTTATTGAACAAAAAGAAACCGTTGAAATATGGAAAAAAGAAGCTAAAGAAAAATCTGAAACTTACAGTGCCATGCGCTTAGACAATTTATTTCTTTTAGACCTATTTTTAGAAGTTGGTGTTAATGGCGCCATTTTAGGTACAGAAGTGGTTGTTGATGCCGTTGAACCTATAATAGATAATGTTGGAGATATTTTAGGTGATGTTATTGGTGGTGTTTTTGATGCTTTTTAATTATTCTAACCAATTTTTAAAGTCTTTTACACGTTCTCTTGCAACTATAATTTGCTGATCTTTAAATCGGTTCAGTTTAATTTCTAATCTAGAATTGGTATAACTTACAATATCTACTATAGCATTAATATTTACATAGAATTTTCTGCTAATTCTAAAAAAAACATCTGGTTCTAATTCATCCTCTAATTGGTCTAAAGTAGCATCTAAGAGGTAATTTCTACCTTCATTGGTAAAAGCATAAGTTCCTTTATTTTCACTGTAAATACATTCAATATCTTCAATATTTATCAATTTTAAATGTTGACCTACTTTTACAGAAAAGCGTTTTTTATACTCGCGTTCAATTGGGTTTACTAAAAGATTCTTAATATCATTAAAATCTAAAGTAACTGACTGCTTTTGCGGTGTTCTACCTTTATATTTTTCAACAGCCGTTTTTAAATCATCATCGTCAATTGGCTTTAATAAATAATCAATACTATTTAATTTAAAAGCTTGTAAAGCATATTCATCATAAGCAGTTGTAAAAATTACTGCAGATTTAATTTCAATAGCTTCAAATATTTCAAAAGATAATCCGTCACTTAATTGAATATCTAAAAATATTAAATCTGGATGCTCGTTATTTTGAAACCATTCTAAAGATTCTTCAACAGAATGTAACATGATTTCTGCATTTATGTCTAAACCTTTTAACATTCTCTGCAATCGTCTTGCTGATGGTTTTTCGTCCTCTATAATAATTACATTCATAGTCTATATTTTCTACTTTCTAATATTTGCGTATAAAACTAATTTACTATTCCCAATATGTAGTTTTTTCTTCTTTTTCTTTTAAAAACTGTTCTGTTTTCTTGTCTTCCCAACTCTTTTTAAAAATGTGCTTGTGCTTAAAAACAATTAATCCATGGATAATTATTAAGACTGTCCAAAAAAATAATATACTTAGGTTTAAGCTGATAATATTATTTTTATACGGACCAGCAACAATATACAAATTGTATAAAAGTAAAGCTGAACCTATAAAATAGCCAATTAAATGAAGGTAAAAAAGTTTTAGTTTTCTAACCTTTTCTTTAGCGTTATTGTATTGCCACTTATTTTTTTCGTTCTGATTCATTTCATTGTTACTATTCCCAATCTTCATTCTCTTTATCCATGTATTCCTTAATTTTCTTGTTTTCCCAGTTTTTTCCAAAAAGGAAATTTGTACCAAAAACACCTAAAAAATGAAATACTAAACCAATGCCCCAAAAAAAGGCTGTTGCATAAGTTCCGAATTGAAAAAAGCTAGAATTCACTCCAATAAGAATAATTAAGAATAAATTGACAACTACATAAGCAGCTAAATGCCAATAAAAACCAATTAACGCATCCACCTTTTTTTTAGCTCTTAAATAAGCTTCTTCTTTTCTAAAATCTCGTGAGTCATCACGATCTTCATAAGGTTCTATATGATATTTTTCCATTGTGTTTTGTTTTAATCGTTGTTTAATTCTTCATTCATGTATTGTTCAATTTTTCGTTCTTCCCAATCGTAGCCTAAAATTAGTGGAAGTCCGTAAACAGAAAACGCATGTATGGCCAACACTAATCCCCAAATTACCCAAGACGCGAGTGCTGGGAAATTAAAAAGAGCATCTTCAAAGGACAATCCTTTATTCATATTATACATTACCTTAATTACCGTAATAATTGAATTAATTACAAAATAAACGCCTAAGTGTATGTAAAAGCGTTTTAGTTTTTCTACTCTATTTTTAGCTTTTAAATATTCTAAATTTGAATCTTGATACTTCATAACATTTAAATTAATTCCAACGTTCCTTTTTGTTTTCCTTATTCATGTATTCTTCAATTTTTCGTTTTTCCCAACCTGCACCAAAAGCACCATCGTCTACAAAAACTCTGTAAGCCTGAAAAATTAAGCTTAAACCCCAACCAAAGGCCGGAAACCAGAACCATTGAATAGTCATGTAAGAATATTTATACCATATAAAGACTAAAAAAGGAATAACTACTATATAAGATAATAAACTGTAATAAAAAGCCTTTAATTCTTCTACACGTTTGCGTGCTCTAACGTAATCGTCGTTTAATCTAGCTTGTGATTTTTGTGCTGTTCTCATAATTGATATTTGTTTTGTGAGCATTGGTATAGCTACTGCAAAATCCGTTGCTCGTTGATTGATGTATACTCTTCGTTTTGAAAGTAAATTGTAACGCTGTTTAATATTTTCTAAACCAACACCACTACTCTTTTTTACTATTTGTTTGGGTTGAAGATTATTTTGAACCACTAAATAATCACCATCCTCATATATTTTAACATGTAATGGCTTTGTTGTTGTCACCATATTATGTTTTACGGCGTTTTCTAGAAGTAATTGCAATGACAAAGGCACTACTTTACTTTCTGGGTTTGAAGCTTTGTCCGGAATTTCAAAAATAATGCTATCCTCAAAGCGCATTTTTAGAAGTGACATGTAAGTTTTAGCAAATTTCAATTCTTCATCAACTGTTACTAATTCCTTACTTTTCTGTTCTAAAACATAGCGATAAACCTTAGATAATGAGGTAGTAAATTTTTGAGCTTTATCTGGATTCTCTTCAATTAAACTGGTTAAAACATTTAAACTATTAAATAAAAAATGAGGGTCTAATTGATTTTTTAAAGCATCAAACTTAGCACTTGCCGTACCTGCAATAACTTTCTGCTCTTTTATTTTATTTTTTTGGTAACGGTTATAAAAATAAATGATGTGAAAAATAGTAACTACAGATAACGTTGCCCACAACCCAAATGAATATCCTTGCCAAGATTCATTGCTTATAAATGTTTCAAAATCTATATTATGTAATGTGAATGCCGTTAATAGTCTTAATAAAAAGATTCCAACTATTGTAATTAAAGTGCTGCCAAAAATACCAGATATAATTCTTTTTATGGTGTCTCTTGTTTTCCATTGTCGTTTTTCCATATAATCAAAAAACGCCATATTAGAATACCCTAAAACAAAAGCATAAAGCTGATAAAAGCCAAAGTTTATTAAAAACTCATTAACCGATTTAAAGTTAAATCCACCAGATAATAGATGACCAATTACAAAGATTAAACTTCCTATTGCAAAGGTTAAAATGATTTTTTTTATTGACTTTTTCATTAGTTATAAGTGTTAAGCTTTACATTCTTCAGCGACAACAACTGCACGTTCTTTTCCCCAATTTGGATGAAACTCGCTCTCTGGTTTAAAGGTATCAAAAAGTTTTACAGATGCTTCAATCTCCTCGCAAAATGGTGCTATATCTTTTCCAAAATATTTAGCACTATTTAATTCCCAATCTGCTTTACATAACGTTGCTCTTGGGTTTTCAGGTTCTAGTTCTAAGGCTTTTGCATAAAGTTCAGATATTTTTGCGCCGTATTTCATACCATACGTCATACCATCAAAAACCACCCAATTAGTTAATATTTGTGCTTGCATTACTATAAGCTCAGGGTTATCTTCACTAATAGTCATTGCCAAATCTAAATGTTCTTGTGCTTTATCTAATTGGTTTTTTAATATTGCTTCGTCTTTCTCATTCCAACTTTTTAAACTGTTAATCTGCGCTATGTAATAACTAGGTAACCATTCTTTTGGTTCTGCTTTTGCAATGCGCTCAAACATATTTTCAGCTTCATCAGTATTTCCATTTTGCCAATACTCAAAAGCTTTTTTCATTCCTTTATTAAAATTGGCTTGTGCTGGTAAAACACTAGAAATCACAAGAAAGGTTATTATTATAATATTTTTAATCATCATATTTCTGTTTTGGATTGTTTGAATGTTAGTTTTCATTTTGAAATATTTTAAAATTATAGAGTTATTGTTAACGATTTATTTTCTTTTAATTCAAATTTAGCATCCTCCCATTGTGGTGGACCAAAAAATCCTACAGCTCCATTAGAACATCCATAATCTTCAGAAGGTATCCCAAAAAAATTAGTGTCCATTTTACCATTGTCATTCTCATCATGAAAAATTGAAACAGCGTAAGTTCCTTCTGGAATATCGTTAAATACAACACTACAAGATTGATGTTCTATTTCACTTTTGGTGCTTTTATAAGCCTTTTCTAAAAACCCAGATTCTTTATTGTAAAGTGCAATAAACATTTTACCATTGTTACTTTGCGCTTTTTCTACCTTAATAGTAACAGCGTAATTATTTTGAGCTTCTAACTGAAAACTAAAAAAGCTAATCAGTAGAGTAACAGTTATTTTTACAAGTGTAGTCATGATAAATAGTTTTGTTTGACACAAATATCACACACATGTATTGTTTTTTATAATTGAACTTACCGAATTGTATTTTTTTAATACTGAATTGTAAAAAAATTGAAAAATGAATTAAACTGAAGTATAAACGCAACCCATATTAATTTAATTTACTAGGTTTAAATTCTAAAAATTAGTATTTTTTATATCTCAATCAGTAAAAAAAACATAGATATTCAATTAAAGCTTGAAGAAAAAGTACCTTTTTATCAAACCGCTTCAATTATTCGCTTAACAGTTCTTAAAGATGTTGCATTTTTAATTTTAAAACCCGCTTTTAAAATAATTGGCCTTATTAAAATTTTATATATTGCTTATTTAAGACCCTCAGAAAACCAATTTAGAAACGATATAGAAAAAACAAGGTTATCATATAAATGATTAAAAAAAATTTAAACAAAAAAAGACCATCTATTAATGATGGTCTTTTTTATAATATAAAGCTTTTATGTTATTAAAACATATCTCTTCCTGCAAAATGGAAAGCACTTTCAATAGCTGCATTTTCATCACTATCACTTCCGTGAATAGCGTTTTCACTAATTGAATCTGCAAACATGTTACGGATAGTGCCCTCTGCTGCATCAGCAGGATTTGTAGCACCAATTAGTGTTCTAAAATCTTCAACAGCATTGTCTTTTTCTAAAACAGCTGCAACGATTGGACCACGAGTCATATATTCTACTAACTCTCCAAAAAACGGACGTTCGTTATGTATAGCATAAAATTCTTCAGCATCTGTTTTAGTCATTTGCGTGAGTTTCATTGCCACGATTCTAAAACCTGAAGCAGTAATCTTTTCTAAAATTGCGCCAATGTGTCCTTTTTCAACAGCATCTGGCTTTAACATTGTAAATGTTCTGTTAGTTACCATGTATCTTTTTTTAAATATTCTGCAAAAGTAATGTATTTCTTTAATTAAGCAACAACCACAAACAACAAATAAAACAAGTATTTTCATTAAGAAAAATAACTTATCATCCTGTATAACGATGTTTAAAATTTATACAACTCTTATCTTAAAAATACTATAATAGTACTGAGTATTGTCTTAATTTCATACTAAAAATTGTCTTCAAAATCTCCGAAAAACGTATCTTCGCCACCTATGATTAAAACACAAATTTCAGAAATAAAGACGCTTTTAAGCACTCCAAAGAACATTGTTATTGTTCCGCATATAAATCCAGATGGAGATGCAATGGGATCAACGCTTGGCTTGTATAACTATTTAAAACTATACAACCATAATACAACTGTGATTGCGCCTAATGATTATCCAGATTTTTTAAAATGGTTACCAGGAGATGATACAGTCTTAAAATTTGAAACCCAACAAGAAGAAAGTACCACCAAAATTAATAAAGCAGATTTAATTTTTACATTAGATTTTAATGCCTTACATAGAGCTGGTCATTTAATGGCAGACGTTTTAGAACTATCTAACACTACCAAAATAATGATAGACCATCACCAACAACCAGATGATTATGCTACATACACTTATTCAGATGTAACCATGTCTTCTACTTGTGAAATGGTTTATAATTTTATTGAAATGCTCGGTGACGATGCTAAAATAGATAGCAAGATAGCAACGTGCTTATATGTTGGTATAATGACAGATACAGGCTCTTTTAGATTTCCTGCTACCACAGCAAGAACACACCAAGTTATCGGAAATTTAATACAAAAAGGTGCTAATAACTCGGAAATACACAATAATATATACGATACTAATAGTTACAGTCGTTTACAATTATTAGGTAGAGCTATGCAAAATTTAAAAGTAATTCCAGAATTAAGAACCGCTTATATATCACTTACTCAAGCAGAGTTAGACCAATTTAATTATAAAAAGGGAGATACTGAAGGGTTTGTAAATTATGCCTTGTCTTTAAAAGGTATTATTTTTGCGGCGATGTTTACTGAAAACACCAAAGACAATATAATAAAGATATCTTTACGAAGTAAAGGCAACTTCTCAGTAAATGAATTATCTAGAAGCCATTTTAATGGTGGTGGCCATACAAATGCCGCAGGTGGACGCAGTGCAGAAAGTATGGAAAACACTATAAATAAATTTATTAGTATATTACAACAGTATAAAAACGAACTGTCTATAACCCAAAATAGACCATAACCATATAAATATGAAAAACCTACTCTTAATATTTGCTATTACTTTAGTTTGTTTTGGTTGTAAATCACCAGAGGCAAGACTACCTGAAACTGTGCAATCCGGATCCTTTTTAAAAGCTTCTGCAGAACGTAATAAAAAATTAAATGAATTAGAGCACAAACAAATTCTTAATGTTATAAATAATAATCCAGACAAAAATTATATTGCTTCAGAAAGCGGATTTTGGTATACTTATAATACACAAGTAGAATCAGAAGCAGCGCAACCTCAATTTGGTGATGTTATAGATTTTACATACGATGTTTCTAATATAGAAGGTGACGAAATCTATGCAGACACCAATAAAACCTACGTAATGGATAAAGAAGAATTATTTACAGGTCTGCGTGAAGGGTTAAAACTTTTAAAACCAACAGAATCAGCAACATTTATTTTTCCGTCTCAAAAAGCATTTGGTTATTATGGAGACGAACATAAAATAGGAACCAACGTTCCGTTAATTTGCGAAGTAACTTTAAACACAATTATTAAAACAAATGATTAAAAAAACGCTAACTACAATCGTTGCAGTATTATTGATAACTGTAAATTTCTCTTGCCAAGTTCAATATCCTAATTTAGAAGATGGACTTTATGCAGAGTTTGTAACTAACAAAGGCACAATGGTAGCCAAACTATATACAGACAAAGCACCTGTAACTGTTGCTAATTTTGTTGCATTGGCAGAAGGAAATCACCCTTTAGCAAAAGAAGAATACAAAGGAAAACCTTATTATGATGGTACAACGTTTCATAGAGTTATAGATGGTTTTATGATACAAGGTGGAGACCCAACTGCCACAGGAATGGGTGATCCTGGTTATAAATTTGATGATGAATTTCACCCAGATTTAAAACACGACAAACCTGGTATTTTATCTATGGCAAATGGTGGACCAAATGGTAACGGAAGTCAATTCTTTATTATGGAAAGACCAGACCCAAGATTAGATAATAAGCATGCTGTTTTTGGAGAATTAGTAGAAGGTATAGAGATACAAGATTCTATTTCTAACGTTAAAGTTATTGACCCAAGAGCTAGAAATCACAAACCTGTTGATGATGTTGTAATAACAAAACTAAATATTATTAGAAAAGGTGCTGAAGCAAAATCTTTTGATGCTCCTAAAGTTTTTACTGAAGAACTACCTAAAATAAAGGAAAAACAAGCCAAACTTAAAGAAGAAGCTAAAAAGAAAGCTGAAGAATTAGCCAAACAAGCACAATTAGCCTTCTTAAAAAAGAATGAAAATTTAACAGGACGAAAAATAGAATCACCAACTGGTATGGCTATGATTTTCACACACGAAAGTAATGGTGTAACACCAGAACCTACAGATCGTGTAAATATTGAATGTGCTGGGTATTTAGAAAATGGTGAATTATTTTGGACTACTTGGAAAGATGTAGCAGAAAAGAATGGAAAATATGATGAACGTACAGATAAAGCTGGTCGTTATACATCTTTTGACATGCCTTATAATAAAACCGCAGGTTTAATTGCTGGTTTTAAAGAAGCTATGCTTAACATGAAAATTGGAGATAAAGCCAGAGTTTTTATTCCATATTACTTAGGTTATGGAGAAAGAGGAAATCCTCCAGTAATTCCGCCAAGTGCAAACTTAATTTTTGATATTGAATTAGCTAGTATTAAAGAATAGTTTACCACATAAAAACGTAAAACAAAATTTAATAAAAAACCATTCTCTTTCTAATAGAGAATGGTTTTTTTGTAACACTCATTTATTTAATAAGATGCTACATCTGTATCAGATAAAGTTTTCATAAAGGCAACCAATGCTTTTTGCTCTTCATCGGTTAAACTGAGTTCATTAAACGGTAAGGTCTGATGCTCTAAGTCGAAACCTAAACCTGCACCTCCTCCTTTGTTATAAAAATCAATTACCTGTTCTAAGGTATTATATACGCCATTGTGCATATAAGGTGCTGTAAATTCAACATTTCTAACCGTTGGTGTTTTAAACATTCCTTTATGCAAAGGCTCTTTATACACAATATAAAAACCAACATCTGCATCAAGTTCTTTATTATCTAATGTATTTGGTACTCCAATAACCTCTTTTTCAGTTTCTTTAAAAAAAGGAGGTACAGTACCGTTTGTTAAAGGCATAAAGTGGCAGGTTGCACATAAGGCTTTTCCCATAAATAGGTTTAACCCTTTTTTTTCTTCTTGTGTGTAAGTAGCTTCTTCTGCTCTAATGTTTCTATCAAACTTAGAATTAAAGCTATTCAAAGTTGCAACATAGGCAGAAATAGCTCTAATAATCTCTATATTTTTAGTTGGTACTTTACCATAAACCTCTTCAAATAATTTGATGTATGAACTGTCTTTTAATATCTCGGTAGAAAATCTATGAACATTAGAATCAAATTCTTTATCATTTGAAAAAACCGCTGAAATTTGATCATCTAAAGTTGGTGATCTCCCATCCCAAAAAAATGCCTTTTGATATATAGCATTTATTAAGGTTGGTGAATTTCTTTCTAGCGGCTTCCCTGTATTATCTAAATTAGTTTTTACGCCGTCTGCATATCCTTTATTTGGATTATGACAAGTAACACAAGCCATACCTTTGTTAAATGATAAGTTTTTGTCTGTAAACAATTTTTCTCCTAAAGCAATTTGTTCTTTAGATGGGTTTTTATTGACAACAGGCAAAAAATAGTTAGTGTTAAATGAATTATTTTCAAAAAAAGTAGGTGCATCGTAGTTAAATACTTTATTATCTACACCATTCCATAAACCACTTTCTTTTCTAATTTGAACCCAATGTCTAGTTATGGCATTAAAATAGTCTCTTATAAAGGTATACCTGTCAAAAGAATCAAAATCAGGATTATCATTTATATATGAAACAGCCTTATCAATATCTTTAATAAAATTAGTATCTAAATCTAGATTAACATTTTTAATTATTGGTTGTATACTAATCTTATAAACATCTTTTAAACTCTGTAATGAAACTGCACTTTCATGTATACCAAAATGACTAACAGGAGTATCAAAACCAGAAATACCATGACTTACAATCCTTAATAACTGCTCGTGAGTTGCCATAAAAAAACGTTGAGAATTTAAAGGTCTTTTTTGCATGTATTTTTGAAGGTTTGTCAATAAGCCTTTTGTAATACGTAATTCTTCTTTATAAAATTTTTCTTCCTCACCTTCAAATATACTTTCTTCTATTTTTTGTAATCCATAAGGTAAAAGCATTTTACCTGTATCCTCTGCGTAAATTGGTAAAGCAGGTCCGTTAATTCTATGTCCTACTTCTGGTTTTAAATACGAAACGTATGGCTCAGCTTTTTTAAATGAAAGTCGTAAGTTTTTAAATATGCTTTTAGCAACAGTATCATTCATATCAATAGACATTAATGAGTCAATTTCTTTAACTGCTCTGGTTATGTTTTGCAAATAATAATCATGAGCCATCGTAAAATCTACAGTTGCAATTATTTCTTTTTGTTTAGCTTCTGGTTTACAACCCAATAACAGGCAAAAAACAAGAATGGTAAAAATATTTTTTAACATTAAAAACAAGTTTTATTTAAATACAAAAACCTCCAAGTGTACTTGGAGGTCTCTGCTTATTAGTTTAAATTTATCTAGGTAATCCTTTTAGTAGTATTATTTGTCCACCTTGATCATCTGGTAAACCATCAACTACAAAATCATCACTTTCCCAATAGTGAGGTTGTAAAGCCAACATAAACGTGTCTGGCTGTCCTAATTTATCCGAAACATCAATTAACGCACCAAATTCACCACTATATCCAGTACTTCCTGTTGGATCTAAATCTTGACGAACTAATAACTCTAAAACTACATGAGAGTTATCTCCATTTAAGTTTGTTTGATAAATATAAGCTGCATGGTTTCTATCAAAAGAATTTGGATCTTCTTGATAATAAACAAAATTTTCTGTTACACAAATGTTGTCTGGGCTCTGTAATAAACTATTGTTACCATCTGCATTATTTGTCTCAGTATTTCCACTTACAATTTGAGTTAAAGAACCTGTTAATGGAGAATCATCATCTAACTCTAATTTATAAATTGTACCCCAATCATTATAAGTATTTGCATTAGGACCTCTTCCTGTTACCGCAAAGAATACATTTCTTGCATTTGCATCGTCTCCTTTTTGGTAATCAACATCTTCTACTCTCATAAATGCTGAAGCTTGAACAGCTACACAAGCATCTTCCATCTCATTTTTAGTCATTGCTGCACCGTTAACTATTTCAACAAATTCTACCTCATAAGATACTTGAAGATCTAAATTTGACTCATTGTAAATTGTGCCAGCAACGACATCTTGAACACCACCAGCAGAATTAGAAACTTCTTTTAATTTTAATACATAGATTTTACCACCTGTTAAATCTGCATCGCCATTTTCTGAGTAATATAATATTACCTGACCTTCCGACCCACTAGAATCATCATCACCACCAATAATTACAGTTTTTCCTGAATATGCATCTTTTGGTAATGGAACTGCATTTTCCCAAGAAAATTCTCCTAAAGCATCTAAACCAAAATCAGCTGTTGGTGTAGGCGTTTCAACCCAAGGATCTATTCCTTTTACATCATAGTTAATACTTTCTGATGCAGATAAAAATATATCTTGAGATCCTCCATGAATTGCAGCTTCCCACATAGTGGCAGAACATTGACGTGCTTCATCGGCAACATCATCAGTTAAAAGCCATTCTCCGCCAGTTGGATTCATGTATTCATCAAAATGAATTCTAGAAACAGCATGGTCATCTTCTGAATTAACTACATATATGTAGCCATCTCCATCTTGTAAAAATCCTGCACCATCTTGTGCACCTAATAATTTAAAACCATCAGCCAATTCATCAGTTGAGCTAATTAATGAATATGCCTCAACATAATTAAATTGAGGTTGAATTGATACTAGTGGTTGTAACGAAGATTTGTTCTCAAAAATAGTAGGCTCTATTGTCAAATCTTCTCCATCTTCTCCGTCTTCTCCATCTATACCATCAACACCGTCAAGACCGTTAACACCATCTTCGGCACAACTTACAACTGTTACACTGGTTATTGTAACAACAAAAAGGAATAAAAATAATTTAAAGTACTTGGTCATAATTTCTTATAAATTTGTTAGTTAATTTGATCCAAAATTATGATTTCAATGATTTACTACAGTTAACGAATTGTAATTCTTAAATGAAGTTTAGCTTATTTAAAAGTTATGTAAGTTAGACAAAAGTTAATAACAATAATCATTCTAAATAAGCGTAGTTAATTTAGAATGATTATTTCAAAAAAAACAACAAAACACTAATATTCAGTTAGTTAAAACCATTCGACCTGTTTAAATTAACCTAATATGTCTATAAGCATATTTAATAAATGTAAAACTCATCAGTTCATTAATAATACATTCTCATACAAAAAAAGCAACAGATACTATCTTTTAAATAGCACTATTGCTTTTGTTATGAAAAGCCAAAGATTTCTCAGATATTAAGTCTCATTAAGCTTTTGCTATGAAATTTACCTGTAGTTTTAAATAGTTATTTTTTAGGAATATTTTTCAAAATCTCTAATACAAATTCCCAATACTTCTGGGCGGAAGAAATCTGAGCACGTTCATCAGGTGAGTGCGCACCTTTAATGTTTGGGCCAAAACTAATCATATCCATATTAGGATAATTAGTTCCTAAAATCCCACATTCTAGTCCTGCGTGGCAAGCTGCAACGTGAGGTTTCTCTCCGTTGTTTAAACGCTCGTAAATTGGCACCATCACTTTTAAAATATCAGAATCCATATTGGGTGCCCAACCAGGATAATCGCCAGAGAATTCAACCTCGCAACCTGTTAATTCAAAAGTAGCACGTAATGTATTCGCTAAATCATTTTTTGTACTATCAACCGAGCTACGTGTTAAACAGCCTATTTTTATCGCGCCATCTTTTACAATAACTCTCGCAATGTTATTTGATGTTTCAACTAAACCTTCAATATCAGGACTCATTCTGTAAACACCATTGTGTGCTGCATATAACGCTCTAGTTAAGCCTTCTTGCACACCTAAATCCATAATTTTTTCAGGAAGCTCTGTTTTAGACACTATAATTTCTAAATCTGGTTCCATGGTTTTAAATTCCACTTTAAGTAAATCAGCAAAATCTTTCATTTCAGCCTCAAAAGCAGCTTCATGCACAGCATCTATGGCTACTATAGCATTACTTTCTCTTGGAATGGCATTACGTAAACTTCCGCCATCAATTTCAGAAATTCGTAATCCAAAGTTTTCAAAACCATCAAATAATAAACGATTCATAAGTTTATTGGCATTTCCTAAACCTTCATGGATTTGCATACCTGAATGACCTCCTTGTAAACCTTTTACAGTAATCGTATAACCAATTTTAAACTCAGGTGTTTCTTCTTCTTTGTAATCTCTAGTTGCTGTAACATCTACGCCTCCAGCACAACCTACGCCTATTTCATCATCTTCTTCGGTATCTAAATTTAAAAGGATTTCGCCTTTTAGTAAACCTCCTTTTAAACCTTGTGCACCTGTCATTCCGGTTTCTTCGTCAATTGTAAACAAAGCTTCTAACGCAGGATGAGCTATAGAATCACTTTCTAAAATAGCCATAATGGTTGCAACACCTAAGCCGTTATCTGCACCTAGTGTGGTACCTTTTGCTTTTACCCAATCGCCTTCTACATACATTTCAATACCTTGCGTATCAAAATCGAAAACCGTATCATTATTTTTTTGGTGCACCATATCTAAATGACTTTGCATCACAATTGGCTTTCTATCTTCCATACCAGCCGTTGCAGGTTTACGGATAATAACATTACCTACTTCGTCTTCAATAGTTTCTAATCCAAGATGGTTTCCGAAATCTTTCATAAACTGAATCACGCGTTCTTCCTTTTTTGAAGGTCGTGGTACTGCGTTTAAATCTGCGAATTTGTTCCAAAGTTGTTTTGGCTCTAAGTTTCTTATTTCCTGACTCATATATATGCCCAAAAAATTGGGTATCTTTTAAGTTAATAATTCATTTTTTAGTTGTGCAAATTTACGAAATATGAAGCAGTCTTTGTTGGGATTATAAACTTGTTTCATTTTCTGTTTTGTTACTCTAAACTTTTCTACTCTGCATCCTTGTATCTTTACAACTTTTCAAACTTCACTACTTTAAAACGTTAACACTTCCCAACCTTCCAACTTTTCCCTAAATTTGAAACATGCGCAAAAACAAAAAACTAATCCTTGTTATTTTCTTCGGAATTCAGCTGCTTATTTTATCTCAATTAAAGCATTATCCTGAATTTGTTGAGCAATTTTACAGCAACGGAATTTATCAGTTTTTATCAAAATTATCGCGTTATGTTTTTGGTTGGTTGCCTTTTTCTATAGGCGATATATTTTACACTTTAGCTGGCATTTATCTAATAAGATGGCTTATTATCAACAGAAAACGCATTGTAAAAGATACTAAAAATTGGTTATTAGATATTGGTGCCACCTTATCACTCGCCTATTTTGCATTTCATATGCTTTGGGCTTTCAATTATTACAGACAACCATTGTATAAATCCTTAAATCTTGAAGCAGAATATACCACAGAGCAACTCATCACATTTACAGAACGTTTAATTAAAAATTCGAATTCACTTCAAATTCAACTCGTAAAAAACGATACTGTAAAAGTTGAATTACCATACTCAAAAACAGAGGTTTTGGCTATGGTTAAAGATGGTTACCAATCCTTATCTGAAGAATATCCACATTTAGAATACCATCCTAAAAGCATTAAAAAATCTATTTACAGTTTGGCGTTAACGTACATGGGATTTTCTGGTTATATTAATCCGTTTACCAATGAAGCTCAAGTAAATGGTTTAATTCCTACGTATAAATTCCCAACCACATCCTGTCATGAAGCCGCGCATCAATTAGGTTATGCTGCCGAAAATGAAGCTAATTTTATTGGAAGTTTAGCTGCCATTCATAATAAAGACACTTATTTTAAATATTCTGGTTACACATTTGCCTTACGTTATTGTTTAGCCGAAGTTTACCGACGTGAACCAGAACGCTATGAAACTATATTACCTACCATAAACAAAGGCATCTTGAAAAATTATCAAGAAAATCAGGATTTCTGGTACGCTTACAAAAATCCGATAGAACCATTTTTTGAAAAAACCTTTGATAATTTCCTTAAAGCGAACAACCAGTCCGCAGGTATGAAAAGCTATAGCTACGTGGTTGCGCTTTTGGTTAATTATTATGAGGACAAAACTTTGTAATAGTTCTAATAAGTTAGTTTGAACACAGTAGAAACCTCATTCAATCACAAAAAGTATTATTTCATTACATATTGCACACTCTGCATGGCATTAAGTCGGTAGAAAAAGTTAAATATATCAATTTATAATTCATCTTCACACTTAAATTCCTATATTTAAAATCATTAAACCAACCCATATATTTTATGTTAAAACATTACTTACTACTGCTCGTACTGATGTGCAGTTTTTCATTATTTGCTCAAGATTACTTTCCGAGTAATTCTGGTGTCATAGCAAATAACACTAATTACACGGCATTTACAAATGCAACGATACATGTCTCACCAACGGAAGTTATAAGCAATGCCACGCTTCTTATTAAAGATGGCAAAGTGGTAAGCGTTGGTCAATCGGTTTCTATTCCAAAAAACACCACAACCATTGACCTTTCTGGTAAAACAATTTATCCTTCTTTTATTGATTTATACACCACATTTGGTGTAGAAAAACCAAAAAGACAACGTGGCGAATCTCAATATGGACCAAGCCGGAGCGGTTTTTACTGGAACGACCACGTAATGCCCGAACAAGACGTAATGACCTATTTTAAATACGATAAAAAGTCCGCAACAGAATTACTTAACTTAGGTTTCGGAACCGTAAACACACATTTTCCTGATGGTGTGGTGCGCGGAACTGGTGCATTAATTGCTTTAAACAATGATGCTGACAATGCCTTACGCATCGTTGATGCCAAAACATCTCAGCATTTTTCCTTTAGTAAAAGTGCCAAATCAAACCAATCTTATCCGTCTTCTATAATGGGAAGCATGGCATTATTAAGACAAATGTATCTCGATGCCGATTGGTATGCCGAAGGCCATATTGACACAAAAGACTTATCGTTAGAAGCTTTAAATAACAACAAGAATTTATTGCAGATTTTTGAAGCTGGTAGCAGAATAAATCTATTACGTGCCGATAAAGTTGGCGATGCTTATAACATTCAATACACCATTTTAGGTGGTGGCGACGAATACGAACGTATTAGCGAAGTTAAAGCGACAAATGCCACCATAATTCTTCCATTAGATTTTCAATTGGCTTATAATGTTGAAGACCCTTTCTTAGCAAGCACGTTGTCTTTGAGCGATATGCGTTCTTGGAATCAAGAACCTCACAATCCGAGATTATTAGCTGAAAACGGCATCAATTTCACGTTGACTACACATGGTTTAAAATCTAAAAAATCATTTAAAACCAACCTAATGAAAGCCATAGAAATGGGACTTTCTAAGCAAAAAGCTTTAGAAGCTTTAACAACGGTTCCGGCTTCATTATTAGGAAAATCAGATGTTTTAGGAACTTTAAAAGCAGGTAGCTACGCTAACTTTTTAATTACCGATGGCGATATTTTTGAAAAGAAAACCAAATTGTTTGAAAACTGGGTTCAAGGTACTGCTAATGTAATTACTGACATGAGTAAAACAGATATTGATGGCGCGTATACCTTTAAAATTAATGGTTCGGATTACGAATTAAATATCTCTGGTAGTACAAGCAAACCTAATGCTAAAATAAAGAGTGATGATAAGGATTTAGGTACCAAAATGAGTTACAATGATGATTGGGCGACTTTCACTTTTAAAACGGCAGACAGCACAAAACAAGAGTTTATTAGAATTGTTGCCAACGCTACTAACCATAATTCGTTGAGCGGAAAAGCTATACTATCTAATGGTAATGAAATGCCTTTCAATGCTATAAAAGCAAAACAAAAGGAAGATAAAAAAGATGGCAAAAAGCGCCATGACGTTGTAAAGGAAACCCCTTTTATGAGTCCTATTTCGTATCCTAATTTAGCGTATGGTTTTGAAGAAAAACCTAAATCTGAAACCTTATTATTTAAAAACGCAACCGTTTGGACAAATGAAAAGGAAGGTGTTTTAGAGAACACAGATGTTTTAATTAAGGATGGAAAAATTTCTAAAATTGGTAAAAACCTTTCAAGCAAAAAAGCAAAAGTTATTGATGCTACTGGCAAACATATAACAGCTGGCATTATAGATGAACATTCACATATTGCAGCGTCATCTATAAATGAAGGTGGACAGAATTCCTCTGCAGAAGTAACTATTGAAGATGTTTTAGATGATGAATCCATTGAAATTTATAGAAATTTAGCAGGTGGTGTAACTTCAATTCAAATTTTACATGGTTCGGCAAATCCTATTGGCGGACGTTCTGCTATTATAAAATTAAAATGGGGAGAATCTGCCGAAAATTTAATCTACGATAATTCGCCAAAGTTTATAAAATTCGCTTTAGGAGAAAACGTAAAACAATCGCGTATGCGAAGAAATTCGCGTTTCCCACAGTCTAGAATGGGTGTTGAACAAGTCTTCATAGATTACTTTACGAGAGCTAAAGCTTATGATGAATTAAAGAAAAGTGGCCAACCATACCGAAAGGATATAGAAATGGAAACGCTTGCTGAAATTCTAAATAGCGAACGCTTTATTTCTTGTCATTCTTATGTGCAAAGTGAAATAAATATGTTAATGAAAGTTGCCGAGCAATTCGATTTTAAAATTAACACGTTTACTCACATTCTTGAAGGCTATAAAGTTGCTGATAAAATGAAAGACCATGGCGTTGGTGGTTCTACTTTTAGCGATTGGTGGGCTTATAAATACGAAGTAAATGATGCTATACCTTACAATGCAGCAATTATGCACAATGCAGGTGTTACAGTAGCCATAAATTCTGATGATGCCGAAATGTCTAGACGACTCAACCAGGAAGCGGCTAAATCGGTAAAATATGGAGGCATTAGTGAAGAAGAGGCATGGAAATTTGTGACTTTAAATCCGGCGAAACTTTTACACTTAGATGATAGAGTTGGAAGTCTTAAAGTTGGAAAAGATGCGGATGTGGTCTTATGGACGGACCATCCTATGTCTATTTATGCCAAAGCAGAAAAAACAATTATTGAAGGCGTTACGTATTTTGATTTAGAAAAAGACAAGCAAATGCGTGAAGCCATTAAAAAAGAAAAAAGCGAGTTAATTAATTTAATGCTTCAGGATAAAAACAAAGGATTAAAAACCCAACCTGTTAAGAAGAAAGAAGACAGACTGTTGCATTGCGATTCAATGGATGGCGAACATACAAATCATTACCACTAAACTCTAATAAAAATGAAAACTATACATAAAATACATATAGCCTTATTTTTATTGTGTATTACATTAAGTTTTGCACAACAAACGCCTGCACCTAAGCAAACTAAAGATTTTGCCATTGTTGGTGCAACCGCTCATATTGGCGATGGAACCGTTATTGAAAACAGTGTAATTGTGGTTAGTGATGGAAAAATTACAACCATAGGACCAGAAGCCTCAACACCACTTACAAAGCAAGCTATGAACATTATTGATGCCAAAGGTAAGCACGTATATCCTGGCTTTATTGTGGCTAACGGAACTTTAGGTTTAGTAGAAGTAGATGCTGTAAAAGCCTCTGTAGATTTATCGGAACTGGGAACTTACAATCCTCATATAAGAAGTATTATCGCCTACAATACAGAATCTAAAGTTGTGGAATCTATGCGACCTAATGGTGTGTTGCTTGGACAAGTTGTGCCAAGAGGCGGACGAATTTCTGGCACCTCATCTGTGGTTCAATATGATGCATGGAACTGGGAAGATGCAGCTATTAAAACGGATGATGGTATCCATATGAATTGGCCAAGCAGTTTTAGTCGTGGTCGTTGGTGGTTAGGCGAAGATGCCGGACTTAAACCAAACAAAAACTACAACAAACAAGTTACAGAATTAGAAGCTTATTTCACAGAATCTAAAAGCTACAATAATGGTGATAAAAAAGAATCTCATTTACCATACGAAGCTATGTCTGGATTATTTGATGGTTCTAAACGTTTATACATTAATGTAGATGATGAAAAAGGTATTACTGACGCTGTTAATTTTGCTAAAGCACAAGGTGTCTCTAAAATTACTATTGTTGGTGCTTACCAAGCCGATAAATTAACCAGTTTCCTAAAAGAGAATAATGTATCTGTTTTTCTAAGACGTGTACACTCTAGACCAGAACTAGAAGATGATGATTACGATTTACCTTTTAAACTCGCAAAAACATTAGTCGATGCAGGCGTATTAGTGGCTTTAGAACCTAGCGGACAAATGGAACGTATGAATTCTAGAAACCTTCCATTTTATGCTGGCACAACAGTTGCATACGGATTAACAAAAGCACAAGCGTTGCAATTAATAACTGAAAATCCGGCTAAGATATTAGGCATTGATAATTTGTATGGCACACTTAAAGTTGGAAAAAGCGCCACTCTTTTTATTAGTGAAGGCGATGCTTTAGATATGCGAACAAACATATTAACGCATGCATTTATCGATGGTAGAAGCTTAAGTTTAGAAACACACCAAACGACGCTTTGGAAACGTTATTCTGAGAAACTTAATCAGCCAGATAAATAGTTATAGTTTACACCCCTAAAGTTCCCTCAAGGGGACAATCCATAGATTAAACTTGGTAGGATTGTCCCCTTGAGGGGACTTTAGGGGTGTTTTTGAAAGAAAAGAAATTAGTAATTCTATGTTTAAAAAAATTGAAGCTTCAAAACATTTAAGAAAGAGCAATTATATTATAAATATTGATATGAAACCTAAATAAAAAAGCGAGCCAATTGGCTCGCTTTTTTTATTCATTCAGCATGAAGTGATGCACCTCATCTCTAATTTATATACATTACTCAATCACTTTTGCACCTTCTGGTTGCACAAATAATTTTGCATCTGGCGCTTTTTCAGAAAGTACGATATCTTTAAATGCAACGGTGTTTCGTTTTTCTGTTGGTAGGTTATTTTCATACTTATACCAATCTATACTAGCTGGTACTACCAAACCGTTAACCGTTTGCCAATTGTTATATCTTATAAAATGAAAATCGTCACTACCTTCATCTTTTCCATATGTTACCGTGTAACCTAGCCATTCCATTTTCCCTGAGTCAGCATCATAAAAAATCTTGTACTGGTCATTTGAAGATTCGCCTATACCATCTTCGTAAGAAATCAGAATTCCAGGATACGATTTGCCTTCAAAGACTAAAGGTTCTATATCTTTATACTGTATACCGTCATCACCTAAAACAAAAGGCATGGCATAGAAATAAAACATTAAGCCTTTATAAAATTTTGGTTTGCCTTTATATTCTTTTCCGTCTTTTTCACTAATCCAAAGCGTTGCACCATCAAAACCTTGCGTGTAATTTGGAGTATCAATTTGTTCTGCTCTCGTTTTTAAATTTTCTGTAAAAACTTCTTTTCCCGTTGGTTTATCAATAGAAAAGGAAAGTGTTTTCATTTTATTCCATGCTTCAATAGTACCGTGAGCATTAAAAACTTTAGTGATAGATTCTGGATAAATACTGGTTGTGATGTTTTCTGATTTAACCGGTTCTATCATTTTCTCTGGTTCTTGTTTTGTTTCGTTTTTACACGAAATTATAAGCATTGCAAAAGCGAATAATGGTAATAATTTTTTCATGGTATGGTTTTTATTTAGTTTCTTTTGACGAAGACAAATTGCATACATTACAAAAAAAGCTTCAGAAATTATCTGAAGCTTTTTTAATTGGAAAGTAATTATGTTTTGTTGACCTTTAATTTTTCAATGATTGTACGAAAAAATCATCTTATTTATAAGAAACATTAGCAAGAGTACTATATCGTTGCTCTTTATCAGAGTTATATATAGGTTTTACGTTAAAGCTCTTTGATTTTGTGCTCTCATAATACGAACCATCTCTAAGTTGCTTTCTCATAAATTCTGAGGTATTGTAAACCTCAAATACTAGGAGCTTATTATGCCTGCCAACTTTAGATTTTGCTTCTATTCTAATTTTATAAATTAAATCATTTATTTCTTCTGCCCCTTTTAAACCCATCGTTTTAGTTGATGACAAATGCGTATTGCTTTCATAAACAACCCAATACAAGATTTTTTCTTCAACTTGACTCTCTGTTACTTTTTCCTTCAACGACAAAGTCTCATCCTTAACATTTGTAGGCGTATTAGTAACTTTGTTTAACTTTGCATTTGCTACAATTTCCATAAAATCGATTTCTTCACCTATAGTTCTACTTTTCTCCATATACATAACAATCCAATGTTTTTCAAATTTGGCTTGTATTACATAATTTCCGTAAGGCAATTTATCTAGACCTACTCTGGTTTTAACACTATCTACTTTTATAGTTTCAAAATGGTCATCATTTAATATATCAACTTGTTGAATCTTAATGTTAGCACTTTCTAAAATGAGACTATCTCCATGTTTATTGAGTTCTTGTTTCACTAACAATTCACTAGTTGTAGAATTATCATTTTTATGAAAAACAATCTCCTGACTATATGAAAATAGACTAATTGTAACAACTACTAAAAAGCAACATTTTTTAATCATTTTTTTCATATCAACTACTAAAATTTAAATATTATTTGTTTTCTCTATATGACTGGCATCTATTTTAAGTAACATAAATACGATACTTATTAGACCGTATTTAATCTATAATGTCACAATCATATATTACAACACAACAATTGCTCCAAAATCCATATTCGTTTATTTTTATTAGAAATTCGCTTAAATTAATATGCCATCTATCGCTTAGATTAAACATTATATCTTATCTCAAAATAATTCTATTAGATGTAGTAAATTCTTAACTTTACCTTTCTTTTGAAGACCCATTTTATATGAATAAGATTATTACAAGCTCACAAAATCCACTAATTAAGCAATTGGTTCTGCTCAAAGAAAAATCGCGGCAACGAAAAAAATCTGGGCAGTTTTTAATTGAAGGCAAACGTGAATTATCTTTGGCGATTAAAGGTGGTTATAAGATAAAAACACTT
The DNA here is from genome assembly GCF_009741275.1 of Winogradskyella endarachnes. Classification (GTDB taxonomy): domain Bacteria; phylum Bacteroidota; class Bacteroidia; order Flavobacteriales; family Flavobacteriaceae; genus Winogradskyella; species Winogradskyella endarachnes. The sequence continues at coordinate 497,724 of NZ_WOWS01000002.1, read as the reverse complement.
TTGTTTTTTCCAGATTTATTTTCGGAAAGTGAAGCAAAAGCGATGAGTTCTTATGGTATAGAAATTATTGAGATTTCTAAGGACGTATTTCAAAAATTAGCACACCGAGATACAACCGAAGGCGTTATTGCGCTTGTAAATTCTAAAAACCATAACCTCGAAGATTTAAAACTTCAAAACAAAAATCCTTTAATTTTAGTTGCCGAAGCACCAGAAAAACCAGGTAATATTGGTGCCTTACTACGCACAGCTGATGCAGCAAATGTAGATGCTGTGATTATTGCTAATCCCAAATCAGATTTATATAATCCTAATATTATTCGTTCAAGCGTAGGCTGTGTCTTTACTACAGAAATTGCCATGGCGAGCTCTGAGGAAGCCATTGCTTTTTTACAGAAATATAATTTCAATATTTTTTCGGCTATTCTTCAGGAATCTAAACCTTATCACTTACAAGATTATACCTTACCAACTGCAATTGTTGTTGGTACAGAAGCCACTGGTTTAACTCAAGAATGGCGAAAAGCAGCCACACAGAATATTAGTATACCAATGCAAGGTGTTATAGACTCTATGAATGTTTCTGTTGCTGCAGGAATTCTTATTTTTGAAGCCAAACGCCAGCGCGATTTTAAATAAATGAAAAACGTCAGTTCAAGTGATTTTTTTGAAGAACGATAAAATTGTATCGAGAACCATGGTAAACAATAAAATTCTCGATACAAAATTTCTAAAAAAAATTCACGCGAAGTGACGAATTTACAAATACAAAAATGACAGCAAATACCCTTTTCTACATCATCATAGCCATTATCATCATCAACTTTATAATCGATAAAGTTTTAGATGCCATAAATGCTAAACATTACAATGACCCAATTCCGGAAACACTAAACGATGTTTACGATGAAACTGAATACAAAAAATCTCAAGCTTATAAAACCGTAAATTATAAATTTGGGCTAGGAAGTTCTTTATTTTCATTTGCACTAACTATAGGATTTTTGCTTTTAGATGGTTTTGAATATGTAGATAATATTGCTAGAAGTTATTCAGACAACCCAATCATCATTGCTTTAATTTTCTTTGGAATAATTATGATTGCGAGCGACATCATCACAACACCATTTGGCTATTATAAAACTTTTGTTATTGAAGAAAAATTTGGGTTTAATAAAACCTCAAAAAAGACTTTTATTTTAGATAAATTAAAAGGTCTACTCATGACCGTTATTCTTGGAGGTGGTATTATTTCCCTAATTGTTTGGTTTTACCAAATTACAGGAAATCAATTTTGGTTATATGCTTGGGGAATTATAACCGTTTTTACTGTGTTTATGAATATGTATTACTCTAAACTCATTGTGCCTTTATTCAATAAACAAACACCTTTAGAGGAAGGCGATTTGCGCACTAAAATTTCAGCATATGCAGAATCTGTAGGTTTTAATCTCGAAAAAATATTCATTATCGACGGTTCTAAACGAAGCACAAAAGCTAATGCGTATTTTTCGGGCTTTGGAAACGAAAAACGTGTGACGCTTTACGATACCTTAGTTAATGATTTAGATGATGAAGAAATTGTTGCCGTTTTAGCTCACGAAGTTGGCCACTACAAACGCAAACACATTATTTTCAATTTAATTACCTCTATCCTACTCACCGGTTTAACGTTGTTTATTCTTTCTATTTTTGTTTCAAATCCTTTACTCTCTAACGCGATTGGTGTTGAGACGCCAAGTTTTCATGTTGGACTGATTGCATTTGGTTTACTGTATTCGCCTATACAAGAAATCACAGGACTGATTATGAATTACGTATCGCGTGTTTTTGAATATCAAGCAGATGATTATGCAAAACACACGTACAAAGCAGCACCTTTAATTTCGTCGTTAAAAAAGTTATCCAAAAATAGTTTGAGTAATTTAACGCCTCACAAAGCGTATGTCTTTATGCATTATTCGCATCCAACTCTTGCAGAACGCATTCAAAATTTATTAAAATAAAAACCAATATTAATCTTGATTAATTCTTCAAAGGACGACGACTATATCAACTTAAACATCATTGAAGCCTCAGAATCTGATTATTTATACACCGAAACTTCTCAAATTCAAAATGCTGGCAAAGGCCTATTTACGGCTATCGATATTTTTGAAGATGAAATTATTGCATTGTTTAAAGGTGACATTATTAATAATCTAGAAGCAGAACAAAGAGCGCAACGTAACGAGGATAGATATTTTATCAATCTACTAGATGGCTCAATAATGGATAGCATGCATACAGATTGTTTTGCTAAATATGCCAATGATGCCGAAGGTTTAATAGAAAGTCCATTTAAAAATAATGCCATTATTACTTTAAATGATAACGATAAAGTTTGTATCAAAGCCGCTAGAAACATTGATGCAGGCGAAGAAATATTTTGTAGCTATGGTGAACCATACTGGAAAAAACACTCTAATTAGACCTAACCTCTTCTACTCTATCTTTTTTTTAGGAAAATTGTGTATTAACTTCACATTATTATAACATAAAACAATCGCTGTTTTTATAACTTTGAATACAGAAAATATAAAATCATGACAGAGCTAAAAAATAGAAAAGCAATAATTACAGGAGGCAGTAGAGGTCTTGGAAAAGCAACTGCGATTGCATTTGCAAAAGAAGGCATTGATGTTGCTATCACAGGAAGAAATGAAGAAACTCTAAAAGCAACCGTTGAAGAATTAAAAGCTCTAGGTGTTAATGCTACTTACGCTGCTTTTGATATCAGTAATTATGAAGACGTTAAAACAAACATTAAATCTTTAATTGACACTTTAGGTACTATAGATATTTTAGTAAACAATGCAGGTATTGCGGCTTTTGGTTCTTTTATAGATATGGAAGTGAGCCAATGGAGCCAAATTATACAGACCAACCTAATGGGAATGTATTATGTAACTAAAGAAGTTTTACCACATTTAATTGATAAAAACGAAGGTGATATTATCAACGTATCTTCAACTGCTGGTTTAAATGGTAATGCCACAGTTTCTGCATATTCAGCATCTAAATTTGCAGTCATTGGTATGTCGCAATCACTAATGAAAGAAGTAAGAAAAAACAATATTAGAGTATGTACATTAACACCGAGTACAATTGCTTCAGATATGTCAATTGGCTTAGGTATTGCAGATAGTAATTCTGAAGACAGCGTTTTACAACCAGAAGATTTTGCAGAGTTAATTGTATCAGGATTAAAATTACCAAGACGCGCTATGATGGCTAATGCGTCATTATGGTCTACCAATCCGTAATTTAGTGTAATAAAACTATTAAACAGAACCCACTTTATTGTGGGTTTTGTTGTTTTACCACGTCATATATTTAGTTTTTCACCACATAAACTATAATATCATCAATTAAAAATCTTCCTTTAGTTGATTTTATAATTAATGCCAAATTTATGTTATCCAGACGCCATTCAACATAGAGATTACATGGTCTTAATGAAACCTTCCCAGTTTCAAACTTTATCGATAACTGTGATTTTCACTAAGAATACTTCGATGTCTTTTTATTAATCCAATAGACGTCTAAACCAATTAATAGCACAACTCTAATTACAAGTCTTATATTTTAATATTTTGTTAATTATTATTTCTTTTAATCAATTTTTAGACATTATTTGTACTTTTGTCGAAAAACAAACATAAACTAAATATATGTCGAATTTAACTAAAGACGAATTCGTAAAAAACCAAATCATCGAAGCTGCTAAAACGGTATTTAAAAACTACGGTTATAATAAGGCCAATATGGCACTAATCGCAGAAGCTAGTGGAAAAGGTAGAAGCACACTCTATTATTACTATAAAAATAAAGAGGATGTTTTTAAAGCATTTATGGTTGATTTTCACAAACCACTATTAAAGAGTTATAAATCTAAACTTTCTAGTAATAATAGCTTAGAAACAAATCTTTCCATATATGCCAACGAACAAATCATTCATATCAAAAGTGGTGTAGAAACCTACAAAGCCATACTAAATGATTTAAGAGAAGGTGAAGATTTTATATCATCTTTAGCCGTTCAATTACGTGAGCAAGACATGGACGTCATAAAAAACTGTCTCATATGGGCTATAGAAAATAATGAAATAAAAACGCTAGATGATGAACATATTAATTTCTTGGCAACTGTTATTATAAATACCACCGAAAACACTAAAAAAGAATATTTTATTTACGAGTCTTTTAAAAGCGATATCCTAACAAAAATAAAGTGGATTAACAATCTGCTTATACAATCATTAAAAATCAAATAAGCAAAAATGATGACTAAACATTTTTTATACACCTTGCTCTTTGGACTCTTAATAGTGTCTTGTGGAGAAGAACAAACAAGCAAATCAATTAATCCTATAGCCGTAAATATTGTAAATATAACACAGGACAATGGTGTAGATAGTAATTCCGAAAAATTTCCTGGTATTATTAAACCTATAAAAACAGCCAATGTTAGTTTTCAAGTTGCAGGAGATATCACAAAACTACCGGTTAATTTGGGCGACTATGTAAAAAAAGGACAACTTATCGCTGCCATAGACCCTTCAATATACAATGCACAATATGAAGCTAATAAAGCGCAAGCCAACCTAGCTAAAGAAAACTTTACAAGAATAAATAATGTGTTTCAAAAAGGGAGTATTGCCGAAATACGAATGCTAGAAGCAAAATCTAATTACGAACAAGCACAATCGGCTTTGAATGCAGCAAGCAAAAATGTAAACCATACCAAATTAACAGCACCTTTTAGCGGTTATATCAGCAACAAATTAATGGAATCTGGCGATGTGGCTTCACCAGGAAGACCTATTGTAGAATTGGTAGATTTAAGTAAAGTACAAGCCATCATTTCCTTATCAGACCATGAAATCAACAATTATAAAACAGGTAGTAAAGCAAATATTTATGTCCCAACATTAAACCAAACATTTTCAGGCACTTTAACCGAAATTGCCGTACAATCCGAAAGCCAAACCCCTGTTTATACTGCTAAAATCACGGTAAACAATCCTGATTTAATTTTAAAACCAGGAATGACCTGTACTAATATTATTGAAGATAAAATTAACACGGTAAGCGATACTTCAAAGCAAACTTTTAAACTTCCTATAGATGTGGTTTCCATAACCAACGAAGGTCAAAATTTTGTTTATGTAGTCAATACCGAAAACCAAACAGCACAACGCAAAATCGTGGAAATAGGTAAACTCTATAACGATGGTATAGAAATTAAAAGTGGCCTTGCTATTGGAGATAAAGTTATTACTTCTGGCTACCACAAACTAACAAACAATACACCCATTAAAATTTTAACAAAATAAAAGATGAAACAAAAAGGTTCACTTATTGAATGGGGAATGAAAAACACCGCTTTCCCTGTAGCGCTAGCTGTGGTGTTTTTTTGTATTGGTATTTTGGGCTTAGTTAATATGTCTAGAAACGAGTTTCCAGATTTTACCATACGTACAGGACTTGTTGTTGGTGTATATCCTGGAGCAAGTTCTGAAGAGGTTGAAGCACAACTCACCACAAAATTAGAAGAATATTTATTTAGCTATAATGAAATAGACAAAGCAAAAACGTACTCGTATTCGCAAGATGGTATGAGCTATATTTATGTTGAAATTGCAAATAGAGTTGATAAATATGAAACACAGCAATTTTGGAACAGATTAAAAAACGATTTATTTGTTTTTCAGCAAACGTCCTTACCACCAGAAGTTAGAGGCGTTATAGTTAATAGCGATTTTGGTAACACTGCTGCCATGATTTTAACGGTAGAATCTAAAGACAGACCGTATAAAGATTTACAACTGCATGCCGAAGAAATTATAGACGATTTACGTGGCATTGAGGAAATGGCTAAAATTAGCTATTCCGGAAGTATAACTGAGCAAATTGCAGTCTACGTAGACCAAAATAAACTCGCAGAATATGCCATAAGTCCGGGCATGTTAATGCAAAGTTTAAATGCGCAAGGTGCTATTAATGCTGCAGGAGATTTAGAATCGGAAACCATAGATTATCCTATTCATATTAATCCATCATTTAATAATATTGCAGATATTTCGCAACACATTCTTGCTTCAGATGACAACGGAAATGTGGTTCGTGTTAGCGATATTGCTGACGTAAAACGCGAATATAATGAGCCAGATTCTTACATTCAAAGCAACGGCACCCGAAGTATTATTATTACTTTAGAAATGGCCAAAGGCAACAATATTGTTCAATTTGGTGATGAGATTGAAGAACATATATCCAAAATAAAAGAAGACTTACCGCAAGACATTAACATCAATGTTATTGCGGACCAACCAGAAGCTGTACACCATTCTATAGCGCATTTTATGAAAGAGTTTGGTTACGCACTTATGGGCGTTATATTGGTATGTATGTTGTTACTACCGTTCCGTGTCGCGTCACTAGCTGCAGCAACGATTCCTATTACCATTGCCTCTACTTTGGCAGTGATGTATTTATTAAATATGGAATTAAACACCGTTACCCTAGCTGCTTTAATTGTGGTTTTAGGTATTGTGGTAGACGACCCAATTGTGGTTATTGATAATTATATTGAAAAACTAGATGAAGGTAAATCCCGTTGGAAAGCCGCTTTAGAAAGTGCTACCGAATTGTTTCCATCTGTATTCACTGCAACCTTAGCGATTTCGGCAACATTTTTCCCACTAATGTTTTTTATGAGTGGTACAGCAAAAGACTTTTTAAGTACCTTCCCATGGACGATATCTATAGCCTTATTCTTATCGTTAACCATTTCTGTGTTGTTGGTGCCGCATTTAAATACCGTTTTTATTAAAAAAGGATTGCATGCTAATAAAAAAGAAGGGGAAGAACACAAAAAATCGATGCTAGACCGCATTCAAAATTTCTTTAACAGTACGGTAAATAGAGCTATGAAGCATTACCGAATTACAGTTATAGCAGGTGTACTTTCTATTGTTTTAGGTTTGTTTTTATTCTCAAATGTAAGTCAAGAATTATTTCCAATAGTGGAAAGAAATCAATTTGCAGTAGAAGTTAACCTAAATAAATCTAGCAACTTAGAAGAAACCGCTAAAGTTGTTAACGAATTTGAAAAAGTATTAGCTAATGATGATCGCGTGGTTAACTACACCAGTTTTATAGGCGAAAGTTCACCAAGATTCCATATGGTTTATGCGCCTAATTTACCAGCAAAAAACTATGCTCAAATTCTAGTTACAACAACTTCTGATGATGCTACAGAAGAAGTTTTAAGAGATTACGACGAAAAATATGCTGATATGTTTCCGAATGCATATTTACGGATGAAGCAATTAAACATGGTGGGTAAACCTGCACCAATTGAAATTAAATTATATGGTGAGGATATTGCTGAACTGAATAAATACGGAGATTCTATTATAAATCTTGCCAGACAAACCCCTCAAACCATTTGGTCTCGAACCGATTTTGGTGAAGTGTATAATAAAGTTGGCATAAAACTAAAAGAACAACAACTGGCACAAGCTGGCTTAACAAAACAAGATGTCGCCAATACCATTGCAATGAATACGGAAGGCCTACACGCCACACAAATTTTCGATGACAGCTATGCAATAAACGTAAAAGTAAAGTCTAAAACCAATAAGGCCGAAACCATTTCAGAGCTCAATCAACTTTCTGTTATTGTTCCGGCTACTGGTAAGAGCATTCCATTAAACCAGGTGGCAGATATAAAAGCAAACTGGGGACAAGAGCGTATTGTTAGACAAAATGGATTACGTTGTTTAACCGTTAGAGTTGATATTGAAAAAGGTGCTGTTGCCAACGTGGTTTTAGATAAAATTAAACCAAAATTAGAAACACTTAACCTTCCTGAACATATTAAGGTAGATTTTGGTGGTGAGTTTGAAATGGCTCAAGAAAATCTGCTTCCTATGGGAGTGTCTTTAATGGTTAGTGTTATCATTATCGTTCTCATTTTAATTTGGCATTTTAAATCAGTTAAGCATGCGGTTTTAAGTTTTATAACTATGCCATTAAGTATTTTAGGTGCAGCACTCGGACTTCTTTTAATGCAATATCCTTTTGGATTTACATCGTTCTTAGGCATTTTAGCCTTGTGTGGAATTGTTGTTAGAAATGGAATCATTTTAATAGACTATGCAGATGAGCTTCATCGCCACCATGGTAAAACCTTTAGAGAAGCTGCCATTTTATCGGCAGAGCGTAGAATGCGGCCTATATTTTTAACCTCAGCTGCTGCAGCTGTAGGTGTAACTCCTATGATTATTAGTCGCTCTAGTCTTTGGGGACCACTCGGAACGGTTATTGCATTTGGCTTACTGGTTTCTATGGTATTAACCCTTTATGTCTTACCGATTTTGTATTGGTTATTTTTTAGAGCAGATGAAGATAAAGTAGAAGAACAAGAACACAACATTTAATATCATGATGAACACCTATAAATCAGCATATTTCACAGCGAGCTTTTTTCTTATTTTCTTGTTGAGCATCACCACTATAAATGCCCAAGAAAAACAATTAAAACTAGAGGAATTAAAAAAGAAAGCACTGCAATATAGCAGAAGTATTAAAAACGATTCGCTTTTAATAAAAAGAGCCGAATTTGTAAAACAAGAAGCATTTCATAATTATTTCCCTGAAGTATCTGCCAGTGCATTTGCGGTGCAGGCATTTGATTATTTGGTACCTGAAATTCCAACGTATTTACCAAATGGCATAGAGAATTTATATTCTGTAAGTGCTACGGCAACACAAGCCGTTTACGCTGGTGGAAAAGTTAGAATTGGTAACGAACTTGCCGAATTACAACTGGAAGCTAGAAAAATTGGTCATGAAACAGCGGTTGATTCTGTGATGCTTAATACCGAATTAAAATTTTGGCAATTAATACAAATACAAGAACAACAAAAAGTTTTGAATGCCGGAAAAACCTATGTCAATGAGCTTTTAAAACAGCAACAAGATTTATTAGATGCAGGACTCATTTCTAAAAGCCAACTATTACAAGTAAAGGTTGAAAAAAGTAATATTCTGGCTAACGAATTAGAACTTTCTAACTTAAGAAAAATTGCCCTTTTAGATTTAGCACTGTATGTTGGCATACCTTTCGACACTACGATGGTTGCTTCTAGCACAATAACAAAAGACAACTTTTCAGCTTCAATTTTAAGCAACAATTTAAATATAGATTTAGAAAGCAACAACCTCTATCAGTTATCAGAAAAGCAAGTGAGTGCGGCACAATTAGAAATAAAAAACGAAAAATCTAACTTATTACCACAAGTTGCAATAGGTATTAATGCTGCAAAAGTGGGCACATTTAACAATGCTTTTAACATGGATGTTCAACCAATTGCTTTTGGGACAGTAACCATTCCTATTTCGGCATTTTGGGGCAAAGAAAAAAAACGAATTCACCAAAAAGAAGTGGATTTACAAATTGCCGAAAATAATTTATTGGATATAGAAGACCAATTAACCAAATACATTACTAAAAATTGGTACGATTTACAAACAGCAAATAAACGCATACAATTTGCCAAAGATAAGCTCGATTTTTCTACCGAAAATTTAGAAGCACAACGCGATAACTACAACAACGGTTTAAATAATTTATCAGATTTATTAGATGCCAGACAAGCCAAAGAAGAAGCCGAATCTGATGTTGTGAATGCCATAGCTAATTTTAAACAAAAAGAAGCAACATACTTGTATAGTATCAACCAAATAGAAATTCCAGATTTAGATTAATAGCAAAATTAAAACCAGCAAAAAGGCTAAAACCAGTTTTAATTTCACTGTTTTTAGCTTTTTTTATTTCAAAAATGATACTTGATTTAAATAAGCGATACTGTTAACTATTGAATCTATAAAACGTGAAAATTCCATCTTTTAAATAACTTCAAAAATTCTCTAAAAAAACCCATTGCTTATATCAAAGACTTTGTTTACTTTAGTTCTTATGACAGAGGAAGCTATAGAAAAAGAAAATAAAGCCATCGCAAAAGCTTATAAAGAGCTACTAAAAGTAAGTTACCAAACTTTAACGGATGACGATAAGAAATTAATTCGTCACGCCTTTGAAGTAGCTGTTGACGCTCATAAAGATCAACGACGTAAATCTGGAGAAGCTTATATTTTTCACCCTATTGCAGTAGCAAAAATTGTGGCGCAAGAAATTGGTATGGATGCCACATCTATTGCAGCCGCTTTATTACATGATGTGGTAGAGGATAGTCCGGATTACACCATAGATGATATGGAACAATTATTTGGAGAAACAGTAGCCAGAATTGTAGATGGACTCACAAAAATTTCTTCGTTAAAAAAAGACATGGACGTGTCTCTTCAAGCAGAGAATTTTAGAAAAATGCTATTAACTTTAAATGACGATGTTAGAGTTATTATTATAAAAATAGCAGATCGTTTGCATAATATGCAGACTATGGATTCTATGCGCGCAGACAAGCAAGTGAAAATAGCTTCAGAAACCCTTTACATTTATGCACCACTAGCTCATAGAATTGGGCTTTATAATATTAAAACCGAATTAGAAGATTTAGGTCTTAAATATACAGAACCAGAGGTCTACAATGACATTTTAGCAAAAATAAAAGAAAGTAAAGAAGATCAAGATGCTTACATAAAAGCATTTTCAAAAGTAATTGACGACTCTCTTACCAAGGAAGGTCTTCATTATGAAATAAAAGGACGTCCTAAATCTATTTTTAGTATTCGTAGAAAAATGGTAAAACAAGGTGTCGCCTTTGAAGAAGTCTATGATAAGTTTGCCGTAAGAATTATATATAAATCAGATTTAGCAAATGAAAAATTCTTAGCTTGGAAAATTTATTCCATTGTTACAGATCACTTCACTCCTAACCCAATTAGATTAAGAGATTGGATTTCGTCTCCTAAATCTACCGGTTACGAAGCACTACATATTACTGTAGTTGGCCCTAAAAGTCGTTGGGTAGAGGTTCAAATTAGAAGTGAACGCATGAATGAAATTGCTGAAAAAGGATATGCGGCGCACTATAAATATAAAAATGCCGATGCAAAAGAAGATAATCTAGACCTATGGATTAATCGTTTGCAAGAGGCTTTAGAAAATCACGAAACAGACGCTGTAGATTTTGTAGAACAATTTAAACTCAATTTATACTCTAAAGAAATATTTGTTTTTTCTCCTAAAGGTGATTTAAAATCTTTACCAAAAGGTGCAACACCATTAGATTTTGCTTTTAGTGTTCATACAGAAGTTGGTCTAAAAACTAGAGGAGCAAAAGTTAACGGTAAGTTGGTTCCTTTAAGCACCGAATTAAAAAGTGGTGACAGAGTAGAAATTCTAACCTCAGACAATGCAAAACCAAATGCCAATTGGTTAGATTATGCAACCACTGCAAGAGCCAGAAGTAAAATAAAATCTGCATTAAATGAAGATACCAAAATTATAGCTGCAGAAGGTAAAGAAATATTAAGACGAAAATTAAAACAACTTAAAATTAACTTAAACGAAAGCTCTGTAAATGATTTGGTAAGTTATTTTAAACTAAACACCTCATTAGATTTATTCTATCGTGTAGGAATAGGTACTATAGACAATACAAAATTAAAAGCCTTTGCATCGTCTCGTAGCAATGCTCTTGTAAGTTATTTTAAAAATAAAATTTACAAACCCACACAACCAAAAGATATACATAAAGAAGAAATTACTTCTAAGTATGATATGTTGGTGTTTGGCAAAGAAGAAGAAAAGCTAAATTATACTTTAGCCAATTGTTGTAATCCTATACCTGGAGATAAAGTTTTTGGCTTTTTAACCATTAATGATGGAATTAAAATTCATAAGAAAAACTGCCCTAATGCAGTAAGCTTACAATCTAACTATGCGTATAGAATTTTACAAGCAAAATGGATAGATTCATCGCAACAAGTATACACATCACAACTTAAATTATCTGGCATAGATGATATGGGACTTGTAAACCACATTACTAAGCTAATATCAGAAAACATGCATGTTAACATGAAAAGTCTAAGTTTTTCTAGTGATGATGGTGTTTTTACTGGAAGAATTACCGTAGATGTACAAAATCAAACCATGCTTAAAAAATTAATTGATAACCTAAAAAAAATTAATGGTATAGATAAAGTTTCTAGAGTATGATGCCTTTTTTATACCTTTAAAAAAGTTATTAAAAGCATGTTCATTTCTTTCTTTCTTAATCCTTATTTTTTTTAATTCATTTCATGTAAAAATTACTTAAATTTGCATCGTAATTATGAATATAACAAAAGAAGAAAGTAATCAGGAAATAGTAAAACGTGTATTTACTCAATTCCTTGAAGACAAAGGTCATAGAAAAACGCCTGAGCGTTATGCTATACTTCAAGAAATTTACGACAGTGAAGAGCACTTTGATATAGAATCACTTTATATCAAAATGAAAAACAAAAACTATCGTGTAAGTAGAGCAACACTTTATAACACTATAGAGTTACTACTAGAATGTGCATTAGTCCGAAAACATCAATTTGGGCAAAGTCAGGCACATTACGAAAAATCATATTTCGATAAAAACCACGATCATGTTATTTTAACAGATACTGGCGAAGTAATTGAATTCTGTGACCCACGTATTCAATCTATTAAGAAAACCATAGAAGAGGTTTTTAATATTCAAATAACTAATCATTCACTATACTTTTACGGCAATCGTAAAAAAGAAGACTAATAAAATATATAATGGCAGTAGATTTACTACTTGGACTACAATGGGGAGACGAAGGCAAAGGAAAAATTGTTGATGTATTTACCTCTAAATACGATATTATTGCACGTTTTCAAGGAGGACCAAATGCAGGTCACACTTTGGTTTTTAACGGTAAAAAACATGTGTTACACACTATTCCTTCTGGTATTTTTCACGAAGGTAAAGTAAACCTTGTAGGTAATGGTGTTGTTATAGATCCTGTTATTTTTAAAAAAGAACTAGATAAATTAGAAGAACAAAATATAGATTACAGAAAATCGCTTTGTATTTCTAGAAAAGCACATATAATTTTACCAACGCATCGTTTGTTAGATGCTGCCAGTGAAGCTTCCAAAGGAAAAGCTAAAATAGGTTCTACATTGAAAGGTATTGGCCCAACATATATGGACAAAACTGGAAGAAACGGAATTAGAGTTGGCGATATAGAATTATCCGATTGGAAAGATAAATACAGAGCCTTAGCTGATAAGCATGAAGCAATGATTGCTTTTTACGATGTAGATATTCAATACGACCTAAAGGAATTAGAAACTGATTTCTTTGAAGCTATTGAAACGTTAAAGAGTTTAAAATTCATAGATTCTGAAGAATATGTTCACCAAGCACAACAATCTGGTAAATCTATATTAGCAGAAGGTGCTCAAGGTTCTTTATTAGATATTGATTTTGGTACCTACCCATTTGTAACGTCATCTAATACAACTGCTGCAGGCGCTTGTACTGGTTTAGGTGTTGCGCCTAACCAAATTGGTGAAGTCTTCGGGATATTTAAAGCGTATACTACACGTGTTGGTTCAGGTCCTTTCCCTACTGAATTATTTGATAAGGATGGCGAAACTATGGCTAAAGTTGGTAACGAATTTGGTGCAACAACAGGCCGCCCAAGGCGTTGTGGTTGGTTAGATTTAGTAGCTTTACGTTATGCTTGCCAAGTTAATGGTGTTACACAATTAATAATGATGAAAGGTGATGTATTGTCTGGTTTTAAAACCTTAAAAGTGTGTACATCTTACAATTATAAAGGTGAAACTATTACACATTTACCATATAACATAGAAGAAGAAAACGTTACTCCTATTTATACAGAAATAAATGGTTGGGATGCTGATTTAACTGGTATGACAGAAGCATCAGAATTACCAGATAATTTAAATGCTTATGTAGAATTCTTAGAAAAAGAATTAAACATTCCTATTACAATTGTATCTGTAGGACCAGATAGAAAGCAAACTATTATTCGTAAAACGGTTTAGATTTTTAACATATTTTTTCTGTTAAAAAAAACGTTAACATATACCAATGCAAATCTTTTAAGTGTTATTTTGTAAAATATATGACTTTGAAACGTTTTAAAAATCTAATCTTTTTTGTTTGTTTTACTGCAGTAACCTTTGGTTTTGCTCAAGAAAAACAAAAAATAACCGTAGAATATTCAGGTAATACATCAACAGCACCAGACATTGAGGATGGTGCTTTAGTTTTCCTTAGAGATAAATCTCAACAAGTTCATTTTATACATAAAGGCGTCAATGTTTGGTGTGATAAAGCTATTTATTACGAAGACCAAGATTATCTTGAAGCCTTTAGTAACGTTATTATGAAACAAGGTGACACTATAAACATGGTCGCCAAGTATGTTGAATATAGTGGTAAAACACAACTAGCTTTTGCAAGAGGTGATGTGGTTTTAACAGAACCTCAATCTACACTAAAAACAGATACACTTCATTTTGATAGAGTAAAACAACAAGCCTATTATAACACAGGTGGTACAGTCGTTAGAGATTCTTCTGGTACCATTACTAGTAAAATTGGTCGCTACTACATGGCTGCAAGTAAATATCAATTTGTAAAAGATGTTGTACTTGTCAATCCTCAGTACACATTAAACACAGAACGTTTAGACTTTTTTACGGAAAATGGCCATGCTTACCTTTTTGGTCCATCAACTATTACTGGCGAAACAAGTAAGGTGTATTGCGAACGTGGTTTTTATGACACCAATAATAACGTTGGAAATTTTCAACGAAATGCCAGAATTGATTACGACAACCGAACCGTAGAAGGTGATAGTTTATATTTTGACCGCAATAAAAGTTTTGCCTCAGCCACCAATAATATAACGGTTACCGATACATTAAATAAAAGTATCGTTAGAGGTCATTATGCAGAAGTTTGGCGCGCAAAAGATTCAGTTTTTATTACCAAACGTGCGGTAGCTATTACGGTTCAAGAACAAGATTCAGTTTATATACATGCAGACACTTTAATGATAACAGGTAAGGAACCTAACCGCATTACCAGAGCTTTTTATAATGTAAAGTTATTTAAAAGTAATATGGCTGGTAAAGCAGATTCTATTCATGTTGATCATAAAAAAGGACTAACTCAATTAATTAATCTAAGTAAATTTAGCTCTACAGACGCCTTTGCAACTAAGCGAAAACCTGTTCTATGGAATGTTGGCAACCAAATGACAGGTGACACCATTCACCTAATTTCTAATGTAGTTACAGAAAAACTAGACTCTTTAAAGGTATTTGAAAATGCTTTTATAGTAAGTAAAGACACCTTGAGTGAAGATGGATATAATCAAATAAAAGGAAAACGCCTAATTGGTTTATTCAGAGATAATGAACTCTACAATGTAGATATTATAAAGAATGCTGAAGTTATATATTATCTAAGAAATGATAAAAATGAACTTGTTGGAATTGATAAATCTAAATCTGGTAGTATTAATATTCAAATTGAAAATAAAGAAATTGTAGAAACACGTTTTATACTTCAAACTGATGCTGAATTATTTCCAGAATCAGAATTTCCAAAAAACGGTAGGCGTTTAAGAGGATTTGATTGGCGTGGTGAAGAACGACCTTTATCTGTAGAAGATTTATTTAAAGATGATCCACCTCTCAATTTACCAATAATTAAAGGTTTAGATGATTACGTTCCATCTGAAGAATTTATTGATGATACTGTTACAGAACGTATTGAAGAAGCAGGTAAGGCTGTACCGAAAAAGGAGAATAAAGCCGCTAGAAATTTACCAAAACCTACTACTGCGTTACCACTCAGTAAAACGGATAGTATAGCGCCAATTCAACAAGTTAAAAAAACCTTGAAAACAAATGCACCTAATGCTTTAACTAAAGAAGCAAAAGAAGAGGTAAAAAAAGTGGTTGAAAAAGAAGATAAATAATTGAAAAACGATTTTATAAAATACCAAGCGCAAACGACACCACATCCTTTAGCGATGGAAATTAGTCACGCCAAAGGTTCTTATATTTTCGATACTCATAACAAAGCCTATCTCGATTTTGTTGCAGGCGTTTCAGCTTGTAGTCTAGGCCATTCGCACCCAAAAGTCGTTGATGCTGTAAAAGCGCAATTAGACCAATATCTCCATGTTATGGTTTACGGAGAATATGTGCAACAACCAGCTGTAGATTTAGCAAAACTAATAGCAAAGCACTTACCAAAACCATTAAAATCTACATACCTAGTAAATTCTGGAACCGAAGCCATTGAAGGTAGCATTAAACTGGCAAGACGTTACACAGGGCGTTCAGAAATTATTGCCGCACATAACGCATATCACGGAAATACAATGGGCTCATTGAGTCTAATGGATTACGAAGAACGTAAAAAACCGTTTTTACCATTAATACCAGATGTAAAACATATAACATTTAACTTAGAAAGTGATATAGCCAAAATAACAGAAAATACAGCTGCCGTTATTTTAGAAACCATTCAAGGAGGTGCTGGTTTTATAGAACCCACAAATAATTATTTGTCAAAAATTCAAAAACGATGTAACCAAGTTGGAGCGGTTTTTATTTTAGATGAAATACAACCAGGAATAGGTAGAACAGGCAAATTATTTGGCTTTCAAAATTACAATTGTCAACCAGATATTGTAGTAACAGGCAAAGGTTTAGGCGGTGGTTTACCCATTGGTGCATTTACAGCATCTAGAGAAATGATGGCTACTTTAAGTGATAACCCTAAACTAGGACACATTACTACTTTTGGCGGTAATCCTGTAATTGCTGCTGCAGCTTTAGCCACTTTAAAAGAGATTACAGAGACTAATCTTATTACTGAAACTTTAGAAAAAGAACAATTAATACGTCAACAACTTCAACATAAACGCATCACTGAAATTAGAGGAAGAGGTTTAATGCTAGCAGCTTTTACAGAAAATGCTGAGTTAACAAACCATGTAATTTTAGAAGCACAGAAGCAAGGCTTAATATTATTTTGGTTACTTTTTGAACCCAAAGCCATCAGAATTACGCCTCCTTTAACAATTTCTAATGACGAAATAATTAAAGGTTGTAAAATTATCACTTCCGTATTAGATAAAATTTAACCATTTCACAGAGCATAATTTACACTAATAGTCAGAATTTGAAGCATTTTTTAATATAGTATTTTATCAATGTTAACTACTTTGTTAAAAACAATACTTAAAAATTCTATCTTGTTTTAAGTATAAATGTAATTTTATTCCACTGAACTATTAATCCTTTTATGCAATACAGTCGCGACGACGAAAACTTATCCCTCACTCGATTTGAATCGATGTTAAAGACTAATGATATTTTATTCTTTGACTCTAACGAGTTTGAAAATATAATTCATTACTACCTAGAGAATGGCAAAATAGCCTTATCTAAACGCGCTATAAAGTTAGGTTTAGAGCAACACCCAAGCTCAATAAACTTAAGACTATTTCAAGTAGAAATTTTTGTCATTGAAAATAAGTTCAGCGAAGCGGACGAATTATTAGATCAACTTCATAATTTAGAACCTACCAATGAAGAAATTTTTATTCAGAAAGCAAATGTATTATCTAAACAAGATGAACACCAAAAAGCAATAGACACTTTACTTATTGCTATTGAAATGTCTAACACACCTGAAGACGATGCGGATTTATATGCATTAGTTGGTATGGAATATTTGTTTTTAGATAAATTTAATAAAGCCATTATATTCTTTAAAAAATGCCTTGAATGTGATGTTTCTGATTATTCAGCGTTGCATAACCTTATTTATTGTTACGATTTTCTAAATCTTAATACAGAAGCCATTGAGTTCCTTAATCTCTTTATTGACAAAAACCCATATTGCGAAGTAGCTTGGCACCAATTAGGAAGACAATATTTTGCCATAAATGATTTTGCTAAAGCCAATGCTGCCTTTGATTTTGCCATTATTTCTGATGACACATTTGTTGGTGCTTATATTGAAAAAGGTAAGGTTTTAGAAAAACTTAAAAAATATGAAGAAGCTATAGAAAACTATAAAATCACTTTGGCCTTAGAAGACCCAACATCATTTGCGCTATTACGCATAGGTAAATGTTACTCTAAACTAGGACAAGATGATTTAGCGATTCAGTTTTTAAAAAAAACCATCGATGAAGACCCTTTATTAGATAAAGGGTGGATTGCAATTACTAAGTTTTATATGAAACGTTTAGACTATCATAACGCCAATGATTATATAAGACGTGCTGTAGCTGTTGACGGCGATAATGTTGTTTACTGGAAATTATATGCAACTGTAAACAAACGTTTAAATTTCTTAGAAGAAGCAGAACAGGCTTATAAACGCACTTTAGAATTAGGGAATTATGAATTAGATACTTGGTTAAATAGAACTGATATTTTAGTTTCACTAGGTGAATACCAAGCTGCTATTTTTAATTTACTTCAAGCAACAGAGTTTTACCCTGAAAATGCAGAGATAGAATACCGTTTAGCAGGCCTTTATTTTACAGTACATCAATCTGAAGAAGGACGTTTTCATCTTAAAAATGCAACACGTCTTAATATCGATTATAGCTTTATTGTTTCAGAATTATTTCCACAACTTACAGATAGACCTATGATTAAGGCTATTATTTCAGATGGTAAAAAGTCATCGAACTAAAAAAAACCATACCTTAGCAGTCATATATAAGACACAAAATGCAAAGACGTTTAATAGATTACTTAGCCATCACTTTAAAAGGTATTGCTATGGGAGCAGCAGATGTCGTTCCTGGTGTTTCTGGCGGAACCATAGCTTTTATCTCTGGTATTTATGAAGAACTACTAGAAAGCATAGACAAGATAAACCTTGGTATTTTAAAAGTTTGGAAAAAAGAAGGTTTTAAAAGAGCATGGCACTCTATAAATGGTAATTTCTTACTCGCTTTATTCTCTGGTATTGCCATTAGTATATTATCCTTAGCTAAATTAATTAAATGGTTATTACATCACAAGCCTATTTTACTTTGGTCTTTCTTTTTTGGACTAGTACTTGCAAGTATTCTTTACATCGCCAAACAGATTAAAGGTTGGTCGCCAAAAGTTATTATTGCAATAATTATCACTTCTGTTTTATCATATTATATCACATTAGCAGAACCGTTTGCATCACCAGATAGTCCTTTTTATCTTTTATTTTGTGGTTTTATTGCCATAATAGCTATGATTTTACCTGGTGTTTCTGGTGCATTTATATTATTAATTTTAGGTGCTTACCAAACTGCAATTGATACTATAAATAACTTAAGAGATGGTGTTTTAAATGGTAATATGGAATTATTTAAAGACGCCTTTTTAAAATTTATATTGCTTGCCGTTGGTGCTGTAGTTGGTTTAAAAGTTTTTTCTAAAGCTTTAAACTGGATGTTTAAACATCAAAAAAATCTAACCTTAGGCATATTAACTGGTTTTATGATTGGGTCACTAAATAAAATTTGGCCTTGGAAAGAAGTTTTAAAAACACGTATTAATTCTGAAGGTGAAATAGTCACGCTATTAGACCGCAGTATTTTACCTACATCTTATGTTGGCGACAATCAATTGGTAATGGCTATTGTATTAATTGTTATAGGTTTTGGTGCTATACTTCTTATAGAAACATTAGGAAAAGGAAAAGATAAAGCATAATGCAAAGCACTAGAAGCTTTAAAGACCGTTTATTCCTGGTTATTAAAGGTTTGGCTATGGGAGCAGCCAACAAAGTACCAGGCGTTTCTGGAGGTGTTGTTGCTTTTGTGGCTGGCTTCTACGAGGAGTTTATTTATTCGCTACAACGTGTTAATAAAAAAGCATTTGGTCTTTTAATTAATGGTCGCTTTAAAAGTTTTTTTCAATATATCAATGGTAAGTTTTTGAGCTTATTATTCTTAGGAATGATAATAAGCTACTTCAGTATTTCTAAAATTTTAGATTACCTCATTGTAAATTACCAACTCTACGTTTGGAGTACCTTTTTTGGTATGATAGTCGGTTCTATATACTATTTAAGCAAAGATTTTAAAGAATGGAGCCGAACAACTGTTATTGCCTTAATTGTTGGTTCAATTGCAGGCCTAAGTATTAGTTTCTTGGATCCTGCAAAAGAAAACGACAATTTATTCTTTGTCTTCTTTTGTGGAATCATTAGTGTTTCTGGTATGACACTTCCTGGCTTTTCAGGTTCATTTATTCTTATACTTCTTGGTAATTACGTATTGCTATTAGTAGACTCTGTTAACGCCTTATTTGACACTATGGTAGATATGCTTAACGGTAATTTTGAATTTACACAGAATGAATCTCGTGTAAGATTATTAAAAGTTTTAGTAGTTTTTACTTTAGGTTCTGTAGCTGGTTTAGTGACCTTTTCTCATATTCTAAATTACATTCTTAAACACTACAAAAATATAACGCTGGCAACCATAATGGGTTTTATTATAGGCTCACTTGGCGTTGTATGGCCTTGGAAAGAAACTATATATAAAACCAATATTGATGGTTCATTACTTTTAGATTCTAGAGGAAAACATATTATTGCCAACTACAAACGCTTTTTACCCGAATTTAACAGTCAAACTTATATTGCAATTGTTTATATTGCTCTAGGAATTCTCATAGTTTTAGGATTAGAATGGTATGGAAAACGCACAAGACAACAAAAAATATAAATTTGGATTATTAGGAAGAGACATCTCCTACTCGTTCTCTAGAGGTTACTTTGCTAAGAAATTTGAGAATGAAAATTTGCCTCATTCTTATGTAAATTTCGATTTACAAACTATTGAAGAATTAAAGACAATTATAAAAAATACTCATAATCTAAAAGGTATCAACGTAACTATTCCTTACAAAGAACAAGTTATTCCTTTATTAGACAAATTAAATAAAACAGCTAAAGAAATTGGCGCTGTTAACACTATAAGGTTTACAAAAAAAAATAAATTAGTCGGCTACAATACAGATTTCTACGGTTTTAAAAACTCATTGCAACCACATATACAAGCACACCATAAAAAAGCATTAATTCTGGGTACAGGAGGCGCCTCTAAAGCAATTGCTTATGCGCTAAAAAAATTAAAAATTCAGTTCGATTTTGTATCTCGATCACACAAAAAAGGTGTTACATTTTCGTATTCAGATTTAACGGAAGCAATTGTGTCAGAATATACTATTATAATAAATTGTACACCAATTGGCACATTTCCTAACGTCGAAGCATGTCCTGATATTCCTTATAAAGGACTTACAAAATATCATATTTTATATGATTTAATATATAATCCCGAACAAACCAAATTCTTAAATCATGGTTTCATAAAAGGTGCTACTACTATAAATGGTTTAGAAATGCTAAAATTACAAGCAGAAAAATCTTGGGAAATATGGCATAAGTCATAAAATATAAGCTCTAGAAGCAATTCCTTTGTAATTCTAACAGTTGTTAGTATCTTTAACTCCTATAAAAAACTTGACATATGTCTCAGAATGATAACCTGCAAGAAGCAGACGGAAAAAACGAAGTAGAATCTACAAATACTACTCCAATAGAAAAAACAACACAACCTGCTGCTGAAGAAGCTAAAGCGGAAACAGAAGCTGCAATAGAAAATATTGAAGCGGAAACTGAAGTTACTGCAACTGAAACTACAAAAGAAGAACACGTAGACGAAATTGAAGCTTCAAACGCAGAAGATGCAGAAGATGAATCTAATGCTGAGCGTCATGATGTTGAAGAAAAAGATTACCACGCTATGTCTATGGATGAGTTGGTAACTGAATTCAATCGTTTATTAAAGCATCATAAAGTTCAGACTATTTCTAAAAACATCAATGAAATTAAGTCAGAGTTCAATGCTAAATTCAGCGAACTGTTAGAAGAAAAAAAGGAAGAATTTATTGCAGATGGTGGTGTAGAGATGGATTTTTACTACTCTAACGATACCAAAAAGCTCTTTAATTCGCTTTATAAAGAATACAAACAATCTATAAACGCCTATTACAATGAGCGTGAGCAAAATCTAAAACTAAATTTAGAAAATAGATTACAAATAATAGAAGATATTAAAGGTTTACTCAGCGTTGAAGAAAACATGGGTACAACTTATAAAACCTTTAAAGAATTACAAGAAAAATGGCGTAATGCTGGTCCAATTCCTAGAGACAAGTATAATAATGCTTGGAATACATACCACCATCATGTAGAGCGTTTTTATGATTTCTTACATCTCAATAACGATTTGAGAGATATGGATTTTAAACATAATTACGATCAAAAAATAAAAATTATAGAACGTGCTGAAGAGTTAGCACAAGATGAAAATACCAACCGTTCATTTAGAGAATTACAAGTTTTGCACAAAATGTGGAAAGAAGAACTTGGGCCTGTAAGTAAAGAACATAGAGAAGTTATTTGGGAACGTTTTAGTAATGCAACCAAAGCTATACATGATAAGCGCCAAGCATACTTTGCCGACATGGACAAAGCTCATGAAAAAAATCTTGAACGTAAGGAAGAAATTATTGCGCAAATTTCTGCAATTGCTGAAGACAAAAGCAACTCTCACAGTGCTTGGCAGAAAAAAATAAAGGAAATTGAAGCATTAAGAGAGGCCTTCTTTAAAGCCGGAAAAGTACCAATTAAGGTTAACGAAGCAACTTGGGCAAAGTTTAAAGATGCTGTTAGAACCTTTAATAGAGGAAAAAATAGTTTTTATAAAGACCTAAAGAAAGACCAATACGAAAATCTTAAAAAGAAAAAAGAATTAATTCAAATTGCAGAAGACAATAAGGATAGTGACGATTTTAAGACAGTTACACCTTTGATGAAGAAAATTCAAAATGACTGGAAAAAAATAGGCCACGTACCAAGACGCGATAGTGATAAAATTTGGAAGCAATTTAAAAATGCATGTAACCACTATTTTGATAAAATGCATGCAGCAAGAAAAGCAGAAGACCAACATCTATTTGATGCTTTTGACAAAAAAGTGAAGCTATTAGATGCCTTAAAAGCCATGGAACTTACTGAAGACCCTAAAGCTGATATTGATGTTTTAAAAGCCAAAATTTCTGAATGGAAAGCTATAGGACACGTACCACAAAGCAAACGATATATTGATGGTAAATTCTATAAAGCTATTGATGACGCGTTTGATAAACTTAAAATGGATAAAGCTAAATTAGAGATGATTAAGTTTGACAGTAAACTGGAAAACTTAGCTAACCCTGATGATACAAGATTACTTGATAACGAGTATAACTTTATCAAAAAACGTATGAGTGAGATTAAATCTGAAATTAATCAATTAGAAAACAACTTACAGTTTTTCTCTAATGTAAAAGCAGACAATCCACTTGTAAAAGATGTACACAAAAATATTGCAAACCACAAAAAAGAATTAGAAACTTGGAAAGCAAAATTGTCTAAAGTTAAAGGCATGTACAAATAAAAATTACAACATTATAAAATTCAAAACCCATCTGCCTCAACAGATGGGTTTTGCCCTAACTAAACTAAATTTAACCTTAATTACAACCGCTTAAAATAATAATTAAGATTTCCTACTAAGAAATAAAAGCGTTTGGCTTTTATATATAGTAGTTACGTTGAACAATTACGTTTGGATGTTTAGATAATACTTTTTAGATAACTTTAACACTTATAAAAAAAGTCAGAATATTCTAAATTTTTGAATAAGAGAACCCTCTAATTTATTAAGAACGACAGGTTTTAATTTGAAGAGATTTTTTTATAAAGACTTAGCTTCTTCCCAAAACACATCCATTTCTGCAAGCGACATGTCTTTTAATGATTTATTTAATTCTTTAGCTTTAGATTCTAGATACTGAAAGCGTTTAATAAATTTTTTGTTAGTACGCTCTAAAGCGTTTTCTGGATTAACTTTAAGGAAACGCGCATAATTAATCATTGAGAATAAAACGTCACCAAATTCACTTTCAATAGTATCTTGATCACCTTTTACTATTTCAACTTTTAGTTCTGCTAGCTCCTCTTCTACTTTAGCAAAAACCTGTTCTGGCGCTTCCCAATCAAATCCTACACCTGCTACTTTTTCTTGTATTCTACTAGCTTTTACCATTGCTGGTAAACTTTTAGGAACACCTTCTAAAACGCTATCCTTACCTTCTTTAAGTTTTAATGCTTCCCAATTACGTTTTACATCTTCTTCGTCCTTAACCACAACATCACTGTAAATATGTGGATGACGATTTATTAATTTATCACAAATACTATTACAAACATCTGCAATATCAAATTGGTTAGTTTCGCTTCCTATTTTAGAATAAAAAACAATATGAAGTAATACATCACCCAATTCCTTTTTAACCTCATCTAAATCATTGTCTAAAATGGCATCACCTAGTTCGTACACTTCCTCAATGGTAAGATGTCGTAAGGTTTCCATGGTCTGCTTTTTATCCCAAGGACATTGTTCACGCAACTCATCCATGATAATTAACAAACGCTCAAAGGCTTTTAATTGGGCTGTTTTATCAGACATATTAAGTAGTAAAAATTACGTCACTTCGAGTAAATTTCTCGAAATGACGTGTAAGATAATTTATTCTTCCTCAGAAGAATCTTTAGCATCCTCTAAAGCATCTAACAAATCATTTTTATGCAGTAAGTTATACCATTGTACAATTTTCTTAATATCTGAAGGATATACTCTATCTTCATCATAATCTGGCAAAACTTCAAAGAAAAATTCCTCTAAAACATCTTTTCCGTCTTTATGACTAATTGATGTAGGGTTACCACCTTCTTTTTCTTTTATTTTTTTAAGCACATCTCTTAATGGCACTTCTTCTGCTAATGTATAAATAGCAATTTCACTAAGAATGCTAATGTTACTATGTGCACCAACAGTGATTCGTTTTTTGTCAATTAAAGACTCAACTACAGCGCCAGTTCTGGTTTGAGTAACGATTTGGTATAAACCTGGTTTTCCTGAAATGGATAATATTTTTTCTAAGCTCATAAATATTGTATTAGCGTTTTTTACTCATTAATGGAAAACGCATTTTGTAATCTATTTTAATTTTTCCTTTTGAAATATTTGTTAAACGACCTTTAATTAATCGTTTTTTAAAAGAAGATAATTTATCTGTAAACAACACGCCTTCAATATGGTCGTATTCATGCTGAATAACTCTAGCAATTAATCCATCATATTCTTCAATATGAGTCTCAAAATTCTCATCTTGATATTGAATTTTTATGTTTGGACGCCGAAAGACATCTTCTCTTACATCTGGTATACTTAAGCAACCTTCATTAAATGCCCATTCTTCACCTTCTTCTTCTAAAATCTGTGCATTAATAAAAGTTTTTTTAAAGTTTTTTAGTTGCTCTTGTTCTTCTTTAGATAAACTTTCGTCCTCTGCAAACGGACTTGTATCTACTAAAAACATGCGAATCGCTAATCCTATTTGTGGTGCTGCTAAACCAACACCATAAGCACCATACATAGTTTCGTACATGTTTTGAATAAGCTCATTTAGCTTAGGATAATCTTGATCAATGTTTACAGCCTTTTTCTTTAAAACTGGGTCACCATATGCAACGATTGGTAATATCATAATTCGTATATTTTCGGGTGCAAAAGTATCAAAAATCGCGGATAATATTTCAAATTTTAAAAACTAAATTCTAATGAATTTTACTCCAAATCAAAGCCATTAATTATAATAATAACTTTGTAATTTACTATTGAACTCCTGCGAGATAACTCTGTAAAATCAGTGTTGCACTGATTTCATCTATTAACGCTTTATTTTTTCTTTGCTTCTTTTTTAACCCACTATCTATCATGGTCTGAAAAGCCATTTTTGAGGTAAACCTTTCATCTATTCTACTTACAGGAATTTCTGGAAGGGATTTTTCTAATTGAGTTAAAAATTTTTGAATATAAACTTCACTTTCTGAAGCTGTATTATCCATTTGTTTTGGTAAGCCAACTACTATTTTTTCAACACTTTCTTTAGAGACATAATCTTTTAAAAAACTTAATAACTCTTTGGTATTTACAGTTGTTAAACCAGATGCTATAATCTGCATTGGGTCTGTCACTGCTAAACCTGTTCGCTTTGTACCATAATCAATTGCTAAAACTCTTCCCATAACTGCAAAGATACTGTAAATAATATGTTATTATACATAATAAAAAACGCCTCCTAAAAAAGGAAGCGTTTCATTAGATAACCAATCTAAAACAAACCAATTTTATGATTTTATTCCCTCTAAAAATAAATCATTTCATTAATTACTTATAAGACACACATTAATTTAAGTGGTCACATATTGTTTTCTTTATAAAAAAGAAAACCCCTTAAATAAGGGGAAAGGGGTTTTCTAAATTAGCTATTAATTAAATTCTCAGATAAAATTATTAGAAATAAATTATCATCCGTTTAACTAATTTTAAGACACTTACATTTTTAACAAGTCACATTTGTACTAAAAAAAAAATTAAATTATTTTTTCATGGACACATATGACTTATATTTGAGCTTAATTTTTTTACAATAAAGATATGCGTATTTTAAAACTAACTTATTTAATAACACTCCATAAATACGCCTAATAAACAATTAAAAATGAAAGAATTTCAATCTATTATAGAAAAGGCTTGGGAAGACCGTTCACTTTTGTCTAACACCGAAACTATTGATACTATTAGAAAAGTTATAGATTTAATAGACGCAGGAACTCTACGAGTTGCTGAACCAACTGCCGATGGATGGCAAGTAAATGAATGGGTAAAAAAGGCAGTAGTCTTATACTTCCCTATTCAGAAAATGGAAACGTTAGAAGCTGGAATTTTTGAATATCATGATAAAATGCCATTAAAAACTAACTATGCAGAAAAAGGAGTGCGTGTAGTACCTGGCGCGTCAGTTCGTCAAGGAGCATATGTTTCTGCCGGTACTATTTTAATGCCTAGTTATATTAATATTGGTGCCTATGTAGACGAAGGTACAATGGTAGATACTTGGGCAACTGTTGGCAGCTGCGCACAGATTGGCAAAAATGTACACCTTTCTGGAGGTGTTGGTATTGGTGGTGTTTTAGAACCATTACAAGCTGCTCCTGTAATTATTGAAGATGGTGCTTTTTTAGGATCGCGTTGTATTGTTGTAGAAGGTGTAAGAGTTGGTAAAGAAGCGGTTTTGGGTGCAAATGTTGTGTTAACTATGAGTACTAAAATTATAGATGTTACTGGAGATGAACCAATAGAAATGAAAGGCGAGGTTCCTCCTCGTTCTGTTGTAATTCCGGGTAGTTACACCAAGAAATTTGCTGCAGGAGAATACCAAGTACCTTGTGCATTAATTATAGGAAAGCGTAAAGAAAGCACCAACAAAAAGACATCATTAAATGATGCTTTACGTGAGTATGACGTGGCGGTTTAATAATTGTACCTTTAAATTACAAATTACATAACTACCAAAAAACCAACAGTATTTTATTAATTTAACTGTTGGTTTTTTACTTGAAAAATGAAAATTTTAATAATTCAACAGAAAATGATTGGTGACGTTTTGGCTACAAGTATTTTATTTGAAGCCATAAAAAAAACCTATCCAAATGCAGATCTACACTATGTAATTAATTCTCATACATTTCCGGTAGTTGAAAACAATCCGTTTATAGATAAAATTCATTTTTTTACACCTGTACTAGAAAAGAGTAAATTTCAACTCTATAAATTTGCTAAAACTTTAAAAAAAGAAAATTTTGACGTAGTAATAGATGTTTACATTAAGTTGTCTAGCAAGTTAATAAGCTATTTATCTAATGCTAAAACTAAGATTTCAATAGACAAAGGCAACAAATCATTTATATACAACCATACATTTAAACATAAATTAAAAGCCGACACAAATGCTGGTTTAGCTATTGAAAATCGTTTACAATTATTACAACCTTTAAAGATAAATCCTTTAGAAATTGTAAAACCGAAAATATATCTTACCGAAAAAGAAAAACTTAAGGCTAAACAATTTTTAAAATCTAATGGCATTGATTTAAACAAGCCTTTATTTATGATTGGTGTTTTGGGTAGTGGATACAACAAAACCTATCCATTTAAATATATGGCAAAAGTGATTGACAAACTTGCGATAGAAGAACCCGAAGGCCAAATTATTTTCAATTATATCCCAAAGCAAGAGAAAGATGCTAAAGCCATTTTAGAATTATGTGCTACAGAAACTCAAAACCAAATTTATTTTAATGTGTTTGGAAAAAGTTTGAGAGATTTCCTAGCAATTACTTCACATTGTAATGCGCTTATTGGTAATGAAGGTGGCGCTATAAATATGGCAAAGGCCTTAGACATACCTACGTTTACAATATTTTCACCTTGGATTAAAAAAGAAGCTTGGAATATGTTTGATGATGGCAAAAAGCATGTTTCGGTTCATCTTAAAGATTATAAAGAACAAGTGTATCTTAATATACAACACCCTAAAGCATTAAAATCAAAAGCTTCAGAATTATATTTAGAGTTTAAGCCCTCTAATTTTAAAGAGGAGTTAAATACTTTCTTAAAACGCATTAATTAAGTTTTCTTAATCCCAAATTCAGTCCATTTTAAATTTTCTTTTTTCACTTTAGCTCTTATTGCTAAATTTCTATCTAACGACTCTTGGGTTTTATAACCACGAGCATGGTCTAAATGCAGAACAATTGCTTTATATCTAATTTGTTTAGTCTTCATTCCAAAGTTTACTAGTCGTTCTCCCAATTCTCTATCAGGTCCTCCATATTGCATACGTTCATCATACCCATTTATTGCAATTAAATCTTGTTTCCAAACAGAAGAGTTACAATTATTAAATGTTGCACCTGTTGGAGTTACTACATCTAAAAAACTAGCTAAACCATCTTTTACAGAAAGTTTCAAGGTGTTTTTTCTCCCCAGTTGCCCTTTAGATTTTAACCATTTTACATTGAAACAATTTTGAGATGTTATATCTTCTTTAGAAATGGTTTCGCTTAAATCCATATTAAGCTTACAATAGCCTCCAGATAGAAAATAGCCTTTTTCAGCAAATCTAGCATGTGTTTCTACAAAATCTTCACGAGGAATACAATCACCATCTGTAAACAATATATAATCATTTTTAGCCATAACTATAGCTTCGTTCAATATTTTTTGACGTCTATAACCTTTGTCTTCATGCCAAGCATGCGTAATATTTACGGGATAATTAGCTTTAAACTTATCAATTAAAACTTTAGTCTCATTTGTAGAGCCATCGTCTGCAATAATAATATCAAAATTCTTATACGTCTGAACACTATATCCATAGAGCACTTTCTCTAACCAATCTATTTTATTATAAGTTGCAATAATTACTGTTATACTCGGTAATGTCATAGTCTATTTTTTCTCTATACCAAAATTAGTATAGGTTAATTTGTTCTGTTTTGTTGCTCTTCTAATCTCTGCATTAAAAGCTAAACTTTCCTCATTTTTATAAGGTCTATCATGGTGCAAATGTACGCAAATACAACTATAACGAACTTGTTTAAATTGCACTCCATTATTCATCATGCGCTCACCTACTTCTCTATCCAAACCACCGTATTTCATGCGTTCATCAAAACCATTTACGTTTAAAATATCCTTTTTATAGCAAGATATATTCATGCCATCAAATGTAGCTTTTGTGGGTGTTATTCTATTTAAAATATTTGCTTTTAGCTTCGATTTTGTTAATTTATTTAATTTAAAACTTTTTGGCTGACCTTTTTTAAGAAGCCAATCTTTATTAAAACATTGCTGATTGTTTATTACATCTATAGAAATTGAATTTGTAATACAATCTACTAACTTAAAATAACCACCTGAGAGTGCACAGTTTACTTTTCTTAGTTTTAAATGCGTTTCTACAAAATCTTGTCTTGCAATACAATCTCCATCTGTAAAAATTAAGTAATCCCCTTTTGATGCTGTAATTGCTTTATTTAAAATTTTAGTTTTCTGAAAACCATCGTCTTTTTGCCAAACATGTGTTATTTGTAAACCACTTTGCAATGCAAATGCATCTATCACCAATTTTGTTTTTTCATCTGAACCATCATCTGCAACAATAATTTCAAAGTTAGTAACGGTCTGTAAGCTATAACTGTGCAGAACCAACTTTAACCAATTTGGTTTATTATAAGTACTTATAATTACAGAAGCTGTTGTATTATTAGATAGCATAACGCAAAAATACTATTTTTACAAATGAAAAATTACAACTATGATTAAACTATCTGGAGTTATAATTACATTTAACGAAGAAAATAATATTGAAGATTGTTTAAAATCTTTGGTAAATGTAGTGGACGAAATTGTAGTTGTAGATTCTTTTTCTACAGATAATACCAAAGTTATCTGTGAAAAGTACAATGTGAAATTTTTTGAACAAAAATTTTTAGGTTACGTAGAACAGAAGAATTTTGCCCTATCAAAAGCAACTTATAATAAAATAGTGTCTTTAGATGGTGATGAAGCCTTATCAGAGACTTTACAAAATTCTATAACCAATCTTAAATCTAATTGGAAATTTGATGGATACTACGTTAACCGTTTTAATAACTTTTGTGGTCAATGGATAAAGCACACAACATGGTATCCTGAAAAAAAACTAAGGGTTTTTGATAAAACAAAAGCTGCTTGGACCGGTTTAAAAATACACGAAACAGTTAGCTTAAATTCTAAAGATGCTAAAACAGGGAAACTAAAAGGCGACATTTTACACCGAAATTATCAAACGTACTCAGAACATAATCAACAAATTGAAAAATTTACATCTTTAGCAGCAGAGGCTTATTACGATTTAGGTAAAGAAGCTTCTCTTTTCAAAATTATTGTAAATCCTACTTGGGCCTTTTTTCAATCTTATATATTAAAATTGGGTTTTTTAGATGGATTTAATGGTTTTTACATTTCTGTACAAACCGCGCATATTAGATTTTTAAAGTATGCTAAATTGCGCCAATTAAATAAAACAAACCCATAGATTAACGTTTCCAAAATTTAAGCTTTCTCTTTAATCGCTTTTTTCGATAATACTTTTCCTGAAAAGCTTGCGTAGAAGACCACATTAAATTAAACACTTTATCAAATGACTCATTAGAACATTTAGCGTACTCATCACTCATAACTTTTACCATAGATTTATGAGTTGTTAATTTTGCAAAGTTTTTAATTCTGGTCTCAAAATCCATAGAACCAAATTGCATACGATTAAGATCTACAAGAAAGAAATCGTAACTATTATCATTAATTTTTATAAGAGTATTACCAGGCGAATGGTCTAAAAAATTAACATTTTTTTCGTGTAAATTATATGTAAATCTTGTGAAAGCTCTTAGAATGTCTTCATGATTAGGATAATTTAAATCTGTGGTTAGCTCCCTATAAGTTAAATCGCAATCTAATTGCTCGCTTACATAATAACTTTTCTTAAACAACAAAGGAGTCTTAAACTCGTAGTAAGCAATTGGCTGAGGAGTTCCTATTCCTAGCTCTATAAGTTTATTAGCATATTCATAAGAGCGTTGCGCTTTACTTTTTCTTAAAAACCTGTAAGCTAACTGGTTTATTATATTTGGAATCTTAAATGACTTAACGTTAAGAACCTTACCGTCAATATTAAATAGTTTTAAAGAATTTCTATCTTGATTTCCGAACGGAGTACCAGAAGCATCAAAGTTTAGAATACTATAATCTAATTGATCTGTAAAGGCTGTAAAATTTTCTGATATAACTCTATTCATCTTACAAAATTACAATTAGTTTATAACTTTTACCTTAATTTAGCCGATATTGAAAATAAATCGTCAATAAATTTTTAGATGTAAACAAATGAAAAACATTTTAGCTTCACTAAAAAGAAAACGCATTAAAAAGAAAACCATAAATGCTATTTTAAATTCTGAACAATACAACAATTCTGTTGTTAATCTTCATAGAATAGACAAAAATAATGTTGGTGATTTTTTCTGTGCACCACATCTTTATTTTGATGTTTTAAAAGATAAATCACTAGATATTTTTGATTATAAGGTAGATAACAAAACCACAACAAATAATTTTATTGAAAAAATATCTAACAATAGTTTAATTGTAGGTGGTGGCGGATTACTTAACCGTTCTGGTTTTTCTAAACAAATGAAGCTTTTTGAAAAATTAACTGATAAAAACAAAAAAATTGTACTTTGGGGTTTAGGTCATAATCGCAAAGACTCTTCTACATATAATAATTATATAGACTACAATATTGAGCTTTCAAAATTTGGATTAGTTGGCACAAGAGATTACAATATGCCAGGTGAATATGTACCTTGTGTTAGTTGTTTGCATCCTATTTTTGACACAGAATTTACTAGCACACAAGAAACAGGAATTATTTTTCACAAAGACACGTTAAAAAAAGATAATTTAGTAAAGCGATTAGAAAATTACGCTACAAGTTCTAACACCACTAATCTTAACGAAATGATAAGCTTTATTGGTAAATCCGAAACCATTGTAACAGATAGTTACCATGCCATGTATTGGTCTATGTTATTAAACAAAAAGGTAATTGCCATACCTAATTCTTCAAAATTTTACGATTTTAAATACAAACCCGTATTTTCTTCTTTTGACACCTTTGAAGACGATTTAAAAAAGGCTAAGAGTTATTCTGGTATATTAGAAGAATGTAGAGAGATTAATCATAACTTTGCTGAGAAAGCATTTAACTATCTTAACTTATCATAAAGTGGTTTACAAACATTTCCTTATTACTCGTTTTAACTTAAGAAACCCTAAATGGGTTGCAGATAAAAAAAACGCTCCAATTTTAACAGACCAATGGCACGACAATAGGTTTAAATTATTTAATGATTTTTGTTTTGAAAGCGTAAATAACCAAACCAACAAAAATTTTCAGTGGCTCGTTTTTTTTGATACTACAACACCTCAGAAATACAGAGATATTATTGATTCTTTTAAATCAAGGATGGATAATTTTTACCCAATTTACATTGATGGCATGGATTTATACTTACCTTCAATTAAAGACTATATTTCTAATTTTAATGAAGAGTATATTATTACAAGTCGATTAGATAATGATGATTGTATTAGTAAATATTATATTGAAGAAGTACAAAAACGCTTTAATAAACAGCATTTTATGGCCATAGATTTTATAGATGGTTACTCTTTACAAATTAAACCCAACGTAAAAATTGGTAAACGTATAGATCAATACTCTCCTTTTATTAGTCTTATAGAAAAAAATGATAACCCTAAAACAGTGTGGAGCGCAAGTCACTCCCACTGGAAACGTGAAAAAAACGTGCAATTTGTAAGACATGTTAATCTATGGACAGCTGTATCTCATTTAGAAAACAAAGTCAATGGTTTTGGAGGATATGGCAAAGTTAATATAGACGATTATTTAAATACTTTTATAATTTCTAAAAATCAGCAAGATTACATTAAACAACATATTATTCCTGCCAATAATTTTGAATATTATAACTTTAAAATGAGGCTTAAATCTCATTTTAATTATCAGTACAAAAACTTAAAAAAGGCTTTAGGGGTTTACAAGTACAAATAACTACTTGCTAATTAAAATATAAAGCATAGACAAAGCTTAACTTATTTCTGTCTAATCTGACAAAACTGTAGTTAATTCATTTTTAAAGATTACAGACTTAACTTATATTTACGTATTTAACCATATCATTGATTCTAAATAAACAAATATGGCTAAAAAACGCAAATGAAATTTAATCAGCTTACACCAAATAACTGCACCAAATTAATAGGTAGAAAAGAAGCCTTGTTTACTGAGGACTTTGCTAACAATAGTATTTTAAATAATATAGTAGCTTCTTCAAAATTCTTAATTCTAGGAGGCGCAGGTACAATAGGCCAAGCCGTTACCAAAGAAATCTTTGAGCGCAATCCTTTAAAGTTACATATTGTAGATATTAGTGAAAATAACTTAGTAGAATTAGTAAGAGATATCAGAAGTTCTTTTGGCTATATTGCTGGTGAATTTAAAACCTTTGCTTTAGATATTGGCTCGTTTGAATATGATGCCTTTATAACTTCAGACGGAAATTATGATTATGTTTTAAATCTTTCTGCATTAAAACATGTGCGTAGTGAAGAAGACCCATTTACATTAATGAGAATGATTCAGACAAATATTTTTAATACTGAAAAAACGCTTCAACAATCTATTAATAAAGGGGTTAAAAAATACTTTTGCGTCTCTACAGATAAAGCCGCAGACCCAGTAAATATGATGGGTGCTTCTAAACGAATTATGGAATTATTTTTACTTCAGAAAAGTAAAGAAATTAGTATTTCTACAGCGCGTTTTGCTAATGTTGCTTTTTCTGACGGCTCTTTATTACATGGTTTTGAACAACGGATTAAGAAACAACAACCTATTGTAGTACCACATAACATTAAACGCTATTTCATTACACCAAAAGAAGCTGGTGAACTCTGTTTATTAGCCTGTATTTTTGGAAACAATAACGACATTTTTTTTCCAAAATTAAATTCTAATCTAAAATTAACTAGTTTTAAAGACATAGCTATAAATTATTTAAAACACTTACAGTTAGAGCCACAATTATGCGAAAACGAGGATACGGCAAGATTACTAGCTAAAAGCCTACCAAGCAAAGGTCAGTGGCCCTATTTTATTTCTAAAAGTGATACCACAGGAGAAAAAGAATCTGAA
Organism: Winogradskyella endarachnes; assembly: GCF_009741275.1. Lineage (GTDB taxonomy): Bacteria > Bacteroidota > Bacteroidia > Flavobacteriales > Flavobacteriaceae > Winogradskyella > Winogradskyella endarachnes. The sequence goes on along the minus strand of NZ_WOWS01000002.1, from coordinate 462,791 downwards.
ATATTTTTTACAGACGACGACAACATAGATTTAAGTCAATTTTCAGCTATTGGCATTATTAAACAAAATCCAAAAGTTATAAATTCTAATGCAATATTAGATTTCACTAATAGTATAAATGCTTTAAAAACCAAAAAACATTGGACTAAGGAAGATTTAGTAACGTTAGTCCGTAAAATTTTACCGAACTTTAACCATAAAGAAACGGGTAAATATTTAGACCAAAAAATGTAATTAATGTACCAGAAATTAGATGTTGTAATAATGGCGGGCGGAAAGGGAAATCGCTTAATGCCGCTAACCCAAAACACGCCTAAACCACTATTAAAAATAGGACACAAACCTATTATTGAATACAACATTGATTTACTTGCATCACAGCAAATAAAAGAAATTAATATTTCTGTTAACTATCTAAAAGAACAGATAATAGATTACTTTAAAACAAATAATCCGCATCAAATTAATTTTAATTTTATTACAGAATCTAAATCTTTAGGTACAATTGGTGCTTTAAAATTAATGAAGAATCTTTATAATGATTATATTTTAGTAATGAATTCAGATTTATTAACTACCATAAATTTTGAAGCGCTTTTTAATCAATTTTTATCAAACAAAAGTGATGCTTTAATTGCAACTGTACCATACAATATTAAGGTTCCGCATGATATTATTGAAACTAAAAAAGGTCTAGTAACAAACTTAAAACCAAAACACAATTATACCTATAATTTAAATGCAGGCATATATTTATTTAAGCGCCAATGCATCGATTTTATTCCAGATGATACATTTTTTGATGCTACAGATTTAATTAAAATCCTGCTAACAAATGGGAAACAAATATCTAATTATTCAATTTCAGAGTATTGGTTAGATATTGGTAGTCCTGAAGATTTCAAAAAAGCACAAAACGATATAAAAAACCTAAAATTGTAACATGAATTTTTTAGTTGTCATTACTGCAAGAGGCGGAAGTAAAGGTATTCCTAAAAAAAATATTAAGCTTTTAAACGGAAAACCGCTCATAGCCTACAGCATAGATATAGCAAAACAAATTGCAGATATAAAAGATATTTGTTTTACCTCAGATAGTGATGAAATTATTGAGGTTGCCACAACTTTAGGGCTAGAAGTACCGTTTAAACGTCCTGCAGAATTAGCTACAGACACAGCCAACTCTAGAGATGTAATTTTACATGCTTTAGACGCTTATGAAACGTTAAATAACAAAAGCTATGATGCCATTTTACTATTACAACCAACGTCTCCATTTAGAACTATACAGCAAGTAAAAGATTGTATAGAATTGTACAATAACTCAATAGACATGGTAGTTTCGGCTAAACAAGCTTCTGCAAATCCGTATTATAATTTATACGAAGAGCACAACGGTTATTTAAAACCATCTAAAGAAGGCAACTATACTAGGAGACAAGATTGCCCAGATGTTTGGGAATTTAATGGTGCTATTTACGTTATAAATTCAAATTCTTTGAGACAACAAAAGATGAAAACCTTTAGCAAGGTGAAAAAATACGTAATGTCTGAAGAAACATCTTTAGATTTAGACACACTTTTAGATTGGAAAATAGCCGAATTTTACCTTCAAGATTCTTAATCGTTAAAACAGTCTAAAAAGCTTGTTATTCATTTTATTAGATTAGCCTTGTGTTGTATCTTTGCACAGCTAAAAAAAACAGTATTTTTTTCAATTAATTTGAAGAATTTCTGTTGATTCAATTATCATATGAACCACAAACAAGCCTTAAAACACAATATTTTTAAATACATCACACAATCTGCTGAAGAATTACATGTAGATTGTTATGTCATTGGTGGTTTTGTGCGCGATTATTTATTAGAACGTGGCAATGCTAAAGATATTGATGTGGTTGCTGTTGGTAGCGGAATTGAATTGGCCAAACAAGTGGCTAAAAATTTACCTAATCAACCAAAAGTTCAAGTATTTAAAACTTACGGAACAGCGATGTTACGTTACGAGGATATTGAAGTTGAATTTGTTGGCGCACGTAAAGAAAGCTATAACGAAAACAGTAGAAATCCTATTGTTGAAAACGGTACTTTAGCAGACGACCAAAACCGAAGAGATTTCACTATTAATGCTTTAGCCTTAAGTTTAAATGAAAATAATTTCGGAGAGTTATTAGACCCATTTAATGGACTTAGTGATTTAGATAAGGGAATTATTCGCACACCTTTAGACCCAAACATTACGTATAGTGATGATCCACTAAGAATGATGCGTGCAATACGTTTTGCAACACAATTAAACTTTAAAATTGAAGACGCATCTCTTAAAGCCATTGCAGATAATAAAGAACGTATAAAGATTATCACTAAAGAACGTATTGTTGTAGAACTCAATAAAATTCTTGAAAGTAAGACACCTTCAATTGGGTTTATTCATTTAGAAAAAACAGGACTTTTAGAATACATACTTCCAGAGTTAACAGCATTAAAAGGCATTGACGAAATTGAAGGACAACGGCACAAAGATAATTTTTATCACACTTTAGAGGTTGTAGATAATATTGCCAAAACAACGGACAACCTTTGGTTACGTTGGGCGGCTCTGTTGCATGATATAGGAAAAGCACCAACTAAAAAGTTCCAGAAAAAAATTGGTTGGACCTTTCATGCGCACGAATTTGTAGGCTCAAAAATGGTTTACAAACTATTTAAACGTTTAAAAATGCCATTAAATGACAAGATGAAGTTTGTACAGAAGATGGTTTTTATGAGTTCTAGACCAATTGTATTAGCAACCGATGTTACGGATTCTGCAGTTAGACGTTTGGTTTTTGATGCTGGTGATTATGTAGACGATTTAATGACGCTTTGTGAAGCAGATATCACAACCAAAAATCCAAAAAAATTCAAGAAATATCACAATAATTTCAAAAAAGTAAGAGAGAAAATTATTGAAGTAGAAGAACGTGATCAGGTGCGTAATTTTCAACCACCAGTTACAGGTGAAGAAATTATGAAAACCTTCAACTTAAAACCTTCAAGAGAAATTGGTATTATTAAAGAAGCTATAAAAGAAGCTATTTTAGAAGGAGAAATCCCTAATGAGCATGAAGCTGCTTTTGAATTGATGTTAGAAAAAGGGAAGCAATTAGGACTTGAAACATCTTAAAAGATGATAAAAATTATTAGATCCAATGCAGAAAATGAAGATTTTATATTTTTAGTTAAGCAACTCGATGCTTATCTAAAAACAACAGATGGTGATGAGCACAATTTTTATAATCAGTTTAATTCTATAAAGGCACTAAAACATGTTGTTATTGCCTACTTAGATGGAAAACCATCTGCTTGTGGAGCTTTTAAAAAATATAATGAAAACAGTGTTGAAGTGAAACGAATGTTTACGACTACACAAGCAAGAAATAAGGGCATTGCTACAAAAGTACTATTGGAACTAGAAGATTGGGCTAAAGAATTAAACTATTCGTCATGTATCCTAGAAACCGGAATTAGACAACAAGAGGCTGTTGCGTTTTACAAAACAAATGCTTATCAAATTATTCCAAACTATGGTCAATATAAAGGTGTTAAAAATAGTTTGTGCTTTGAGAAAAAAATAAAAAGATGAAAAAAGAAAACAAAACCGTAATTTATTGGCTACTAACAGGTTGCATTTTAATCTTCATCATGGTTGTTGTTGGTGGTATAACTAGATTAACGCATTCTGGTTTATCTATTTCAAATTACAAATTAATATCTGGTACAATTCCACCAATGAATGAGGTAGAATGGAATGAAGCCTTTGAACTTTACAAACAATATCCAGAGTACCAAAAACTAAATAATCATTTTACAATTGAAGAATTTAAAGATATCTATTTCTGGGAATGGATTCATAGAGTGATTGGCCGTTTTATTGGTTTAGTCTTTTTTATTCCTTTTGTTTATTTCTTAATAAAAAAACGCCTTTCAAAATCAACGATAAAAAAAGCCACTATTCTATTAATAATGGGAGGATTTCAAGGGTTTCTTGGTTGGTACATGGTAAAAAGTGGTTTGGTAGATAGACCAGATGTTAGTCATTACAGGTTAGCAGCACATTTAACTACCGCCTTTTTAACCTTTGCCTATACATTTTGGGTAGCTTTAGATTTAATATTTCCACATAAAAAAGTCATTGATAAAAAATTACGAAATTTTATAAGATGGAGCTTAGTAATTCTTATTATTCAAATTATATATGGTGCCTTTGTGGCAGGATTAGATGCAGGATGGATTCATAATCATTGGCCATTAATGAATGAAGGTAAATGGATTCACGAAACCGTTTTTATAGAACAAAATCCAACATACCTCAACTTCTTAGAAGGAAAAAGTGGAGTACAGTTTGTACATAGAACCTTAGCATATGTTGTTGCAATTTTAATCCTTGCCCTTTGGTACAAAGGAAACAAAGCAGCTACAACCAAATACCAAAAGAAAGGTATTAACATCTTACTAATTATGGTTGGTATTCAATTTTTATTAGGTGTTTTAACCTTACTGTTAGCGGTTCCGGTTTGGTTGGGTGTATTGCATCAAGTAGGCGCCTTTATTTTATTAAGCGCCATGATATTTACTTTACATCGCTTCAGTAAATAATTAAAAAATCTATTAACTTTGCAGTATGATTTATAGATTTAGAATTATCCTAGATAACGATACGGAAGATGATGTGTTTCGCGATATTGAGATACGCGAAAGAGACACTATGGAAGATTTACATAATGTTATTACCCAATCTTTTGGGTTTAACGGAATGGAAATGGCTTCATTTTATGTTAGTGATGAACAGTGGAATCAAGGTGAAGAAATTGCAATGATGGATATGAGTGAAGCTGGCAATGAAGTTAAAATGATGGCAACTACCATTATTAATGATGTAGTACACGAAGCTTCTACCAGATTAATCTATGTTTACGATTTTATGAATATGTGGACGTTCTACGTAGAATTAGGAGAAATAGTAGAAGAAGCTGAAGGCACTGACTACCCTAACCTAATGTACGTACATGGGCAAATACCAGATGAAGCACCCGAAAAAATATTTGAAGCGGAAGCGGATGAAGACTTCAATGAATTTGATGATGATTTTGATTTAGATGATTATGACAATCTCAATTTTGATGAGAATTGGAACTAAAATATAACACTATTATAAAAGTAAAAAACTTGCCTTAATTAATTATTTCGGCAAGTTTTTACTTTATATCATCTTCCGTTTTTAAAATACCGTCTTTACCATTAGAAATTAAAATATAAGATTGACCATTATCTAATTGTTGGTAAAAAAATTCATTGCCCCAATAATCTTTTGTTATATGTTTCCGTAGTGGATTATTTCTAATAATTGTTTTTAATTCCTGAGGATAACTACCAATAGCCTGTTTTTCTTTTTCTAAAATTTCATTAATTACTAATATTTGTTTTGAAGTCTGTTTTAAACCATTATCAGAAACAAAAATAAAACCAACAATTAATCTTACCATAACAATAACAAGCACCACAATGAATATAAGTCTCCAAACTGGATGTATTATAATTTTTCTTGGTAAATTATTTTCATCTTCAAATTTACGTCTAGCTTTTAAGCGTTTCCTATATTTATAGTCTTCCCTACAATAAAGTAACTCAGCTAAAACATCAAACATTTAAATAGAATTTTTTAATTGTTTTAAACCAACACCTTCATAATTTCGTTTAACAAAATCTAGTGCATATTTTAACACTTCACCCATATTTTTACTTTTCTTAAAATTAACATCATGTGTGTAATTAAAAATTTGAGTTTTAAGTAATTCAATATGCTCATCAGTAGATATTTTATCGTTATCCATGCAATCCAAAACACGTCTTAAACGGTTTTTATAACTCAACATTCTTTTTGCAACTATAGAACGCTCTTCAATTTTATATTGATCAACCGATTCTTTCTGTATTCTTTCTTTCACCAATTCTACCATCTTAAAATTCTCTTTAAAAAATTGAGGTCTATATATTTTTAGATTGCCTTCGTAACATTGTTGATCAAAATCAATGGCTCTAATTCTAAATACCACTTGGTCAAAATCGTGAATAGGAACAAATACATAATTATACGATCGCATATCTCCCAGGAGCCTTATCATACAACGCTCATTAAATTTCACAAACTCCTTTGCTATTTGTGATTTTTCAGAAGAGCTACAATCTGGCAACATTTTTTTTATAAACTCATCGCCAGGAATACCAGCTATATGCTCTTCAATTAAGGTTTCTTTACACACTAAAAAATTTAAACTATGTGGCGATAACATATGTTCTAATTCTAAACCATAAATACGTGATGCATCCGCTTTTTTAATATAAAAATAAGTGTAATTATCGTTTAAAATGTTTCTAACTTTAACTCTAAAAGGTTTGGAGTTTCCAAACGTACAAAAGTCAATTGCATCTACGCTTAAATATTTTAAAATACCTTCACTACCATCAGAAACTAAACTAGAATATACTTTTTTTAAACTTAAGTCAATTTCATCGCGCTCATAATCATTATAATAAACACGCACCCAAAGTGTGTCTACATCATTTTTATCGTACACAACAATAGAGCCCTGAAAACGCAATAAATCATCGTAATAGATTGGTAAATTTATATTTCTTCTATAATGCGTTAAATAGGCATCTAGTTTCTCAGACACAGGATATGTCGGTTTCTTTTTTGATATCTTTAAATCTTCATTCATTCTCTAAATTTAATAGTTTTATTTAAATTATTGTAACAAATAAACACCTCTTTCGTCATACTTACATAACCAATCAATATCTAGCAATTACTTTGAGTACATCGTAAATTTTAGGTATTTCTAAACTCAATTATTTTGGAACCAATACTTACCATTAATAATCTTACTAAAAAATTTGGCTATCTAACTGCTGTAAAAGACTTAAGCTTTACCATAAACAAGGGTAACGTTTACGGTATATTAGGACCTAACGGAAGCGGAAAATCTACCACATTAGGCATTGTACTAAATGTTGTAAACAAAACACAAGGCGACTTTCAGTGGTTTAACGGAACAACCAGCACACATGATGCGTTAAAGCAAGTTGGCGCTATTATTGAAAGGCCTAATTTTTACCCTTATATGACGGCTGAACAGAACCTAAAATTAGTCTGTAAAATTAAAGGCGTTCCTCAAAATAAAATCGATGAAAAACTAGAAATTGTTGGTTTATTAGACCGAAAAACACATAAATTCAAAACCTATTCTTTAGGTATGAAACAACGTTTAGCTATTGCTTCTGCCCTTCTTAATGATCCTGAAATTTTAATTTTAGATGAACCTACAAATGGTTTAGACCCTCAAGGTATTCACCAAATACGTCAAATAATTAAGGATATTGCTGCAAATGGCACCACTATTTTATTGGCTTCGCATTTATTAGATGAAGTAGAAAAAGTGTGCTCGCATGTGGTAGTTTTACGTAAGGGTGAAAAATTATATTCTGGTCGTGTAGATGAAATGATTAATAGTCATGGTTTCTTTGAATTAAAAGCAGAAAAACACCAAGAATTAGTTAATATTTTAGAATCTCATGCTAAAATTGAGAAAGTTAAAGTTGAAGGCGAATTAATCACAGCGTTTTTAAGTGAGCCTATGTCAGCCTCAGATTTTAATAAGTTAATGTTTGAAAAAGGCATTTTACTATCTCATTTGGTGAAACGAAAAGAAAGTTTAGAAGAGCAATTCTTACAATTAACTGACGGCCAAGAAAACTAATCATTATCATTCTATAATTCTGAAATTGATATTTGAAAGCATTTCAGAATAAAAACTAATAAAACCAACCAAAATATGTTACGTCTTATTCAACTCGAATTACAAAAACTTTGGCTAAATAAAGCCAGTAGAGTCTTAATTATAATTTCATTTATTTTACCTTTTACAGTATTAATTCTTTCATCCATTAAAATTAATTTCTTTGGTTTTTTTACTTTAGAATTGGGTGAACTCGGTATTTTTAACTTTCCAATTATTTGGCATGTTACCACCTTTTTTGCCGCTCAATTTAAATTTTTCTTTGCTATTGTTGTGGTTAGCATGATTGGCAATGAGTACAGTAATAAAACACTAAAACAAAATCTTATTGATGGGTTAAGTAAAAAGGAATTTATTCTATCTAAATTTTACACTATAGTATTTTTCTCCCTTTGTGCTACACTATTAATAGGTTTGGCAACATATTTTATTGGGTTATACTATTCTAGCTATACAGAGGCTTCAATTGTCTTTAGAGAAGTTGAATTCTTATTGGCATATTTTGTAAAATTAGTCGGCTTTTTTAGTCTATGTTTATTTTTAGGTATGCTAGTAAAACGGTCTGCATTTGCCTTAGGTTTTTTATTCTTGTTATACATTACAGAAAGCATTACTTACGGACTAATGAGATGGAAATTAACTGAATCAATAGCAGACGGAGTACATAACTTTATGCCACTACAATCTATGTGGAACCTTATAAACCAACCTATTCAAAGAATTGTAATGACAAAGTTCCCTGATAAAACAGATATGATGTACGACTATGCTGTACATTGGTACGAGATTGTTATTGTATTAGGTTGGACAGCTATTTTTGTCTCTTTATCGTATCAATTATTAAAAAAGAGAGATTTATAATAGCTTTAGCAGTGTTGCTTATTAATGTGTAGTTAAAAAATTTTTAGAATTAAATTTCTAATCATATCTTGTACACATTATGTGTTTGCTGCACATTAAGCTGTTATGAAAAAGAAAATTTTAGTTTTTATATTAATAATTACTAGTCTCCAACTATTTACTCAAAATGAAGCTTCATTTTGGTATTTTGGGCAAAATGCAGGCCTACAATTTAATGCCGAAAATGGTTCTGTTACAGCGATTACTGGTGGACAAATTAATACTTTAGAAGGCTGTACGTCTATTTCTGATGCGGATGGAAATCTATTATTTTATTCTGACGGTATAACTGTTTGGAGCGGAACAAATGTTGTTGGAGGAGTTCATCAAATCATGCAGAATGGAACCGGATTAAAAGGCGACCCTTCTAGTACATCTTCTGGTCTTATTGTTCCAAAACCTCAAGACCCAAATGTTTATTACATATTTACTGTAGATGAACCACATCATTTTAATACATCAAATCCTGATTTTGTGGGTGAAATTGATGGAGATGGTGTCAATGATGGTTTAACCTACTCTAAAGTAGATATGAGCGAAAATGGTGGTTTTGGAGCTGTAGATGCCACAGAGAAAAACGTACCACTCATAACCTATGACATTAATGATCAGCTAGAATCTGAACTTAAATGTTCTGAAAAAATTACTGCTGTTAAAGCGGATGATTGTACTTCTTTTTGGGTAATTACACATTTTACAGATAAATTCTATGCTTTTAAAATAACTGAAAATGGTGTTTTAGTTGATGAAGCTGGTAATTCAATAGAGCCAACAATTTCAACAACTGGGCCATTAGTACCAACAACAGGTTATAGAAAAAATGCCTTGGGTTATATTAAAGCCTCACCAGATGGTTCAAAATTGGTTGTAGCACATCATGGTTTTGAAGCCAATATAGCTGGTCAAGATGCACCTGGAGGTGTTTATTTATTTGACTTTAATTCTGCAACAGGTGAAGTCTCTAATCCTTTAGAACTATACAGCCCTTCGGAAGGAGATAGCCCTTATGGTGTAGAATTTTCTGCAAATAATAAAAAAGTCTACGCCACAGTTGCTGAAGGTGCTGGTGGTTTTGGAGAAAGTTCTATAATCCAATGGGATTTAGATGGAGACAACAATCACATTACAAACTCTAGAGGCACTATTAGTACGCCAAATGCAGGTCAATATAGCGCTGCAGCAATTCAATTAGGTATAGACGGAAAAATTTATAGAGCGCAATTTGATTTTAATGACCAAAGCAATTCAGGAACATATCTAGGAGTTATTACAAATCCTGAAGCTGATTACCAAGATGTTATATATAATGCTCAAGGTGTAGCATTGCCTTCATCCACTAAAAGTCGTATTGGGCTTCCTCCATTTATCCAGTCTTTATTTAATACCGAAATTGATATCATTAATAACGGTATTAGTACTACCGAACTTAAACTTTGTACAGGTGACGACTATACTTTAGTTGCCACTAATATAACTGGAGCAGATTATACATGGTCTTTTAATAATACCCCTTTAACCGAAACGTCATCACAATTATATATAGATACACCTGGATATTACGAAGTTTATATTGAACCTAATAATGGAGATTGCCCAATAGAAGGGAGTGCTGTTGTTGGTGTTTTTGATATTCCTGTTGCTAATCCGCTTACAGATATACAAGTTTGTGATGATTCTAATAATGATGGATTTCAAAGTTTTAATTTTAGCGACAAAGATTCAGAAGCATTACTAGACCAAGATACTTCAATATATCAGGTACATTATTTTGAAAATGAAGAAGACGCCAATTCTGGTGAAAATGAAATAGTATTTCCATATATTAATCTAACTAATCCTCAAACTATTTTTGTTAGAGTAGATAATTTGGAAAACCCTAATTGTTACGACATTAATTCATTTAATTTAGAAGTGTTTAACGTGCCACAAATTTCAGATTTAAATACAATTGAAATTTGTGATAACCTCAACAATCCAAATGATGGTATTGGGTCTTTTAATTTTAACGATTTAGAATCTAGTATTTTTGGAGAACAAGATATAACTAACACTTCAATTACATATCATTTATCTCAAGACGATGCTGATACTAAAACTTCTGCCCTACCAATAAATTACAGTAATTCTTCTGCATTTAACGAAACTATTTTTGTAAGAATTGAGAATATTCTAAATGCAGATTGTTATAGTACACTTAGTTTTAATTTAGAGGTAAACCCTATTCCTATTGCTAATGATATATCTATAATACAATGTGATGAAGATGGCATCCCAGAAGGTTTTACAACATTTAATTTAAATAATCATTTAGACGATATTACAAATAGTGCAACAGATTATTCAGTAGAATTCTACGTAACTCAATTAGATGCAGAAAACCAAGAAAATGCCGTTAACGCTAATGCCTTTCAAAATTATTATAATCCGCAAATCATATATACTAGAGTCGCCGATTTAAATTCAGATTGTATTAATTATAGTGAAATTTCGTTAGAAGTGAGTACAACGTCATCTAATAACACAAATTTAGAATTGTGCGATGATGATGGTACAGAAGATGGTTTTGCAACCTTCAATTTATCTAATGCTGATGCCGCAATTTTGGCTGGCACAACGATTAGTTTAGATTTAAGTTATTATGAAACCTACGAAGATGCTTTGTTAGAGAATAATCCTCTGAGTAATAATTATACCAATACAACACCTTATAATCAAACCATTTTTGGACGTGTAGAAAATGCAAACGCATGTTACGGAATTAGTGAAATAGCATTAACTGTATTTACACTACCAAATATTGAAACAATTGCAGAAACTAAATATTGTTTAAATACATATCCCGAAACAATAATACTTACTGGAGGTGTATTAGAAGATATACCAAATAACTATTATTATTTGTGGTCTACAGGAGAAACAACCTCTGAAATTGAAATCAGTGAAGCCGGAGTGTATACCGTAAGAGTTACCAACACAAACGGTTGTTTTAAAGACCGAACGGTAACCGTATTACCTTCAAATATTGCTACCATAACAAATATTGAGGTTATTGATGCTTCAGAAAACAATTCTATTTCTGTATTTGTAACAGGTGAAGGTGATTATGAATACGCACTAGACAATGAATTTGGTACCTACCAAAACAGCAATACGTTTAGCAATGTCTTACCTGGTCTACATACCGTTTATGTAAGAGATAAAAATGAATGCGGAATCACCGAAGACCTAGTTTCCGTTATAGGTTTTCCTAAGTTTTTTACACCTAATAATGATACTGTAAATGACTTTTGGCAAGTATATGGTATTACAGAACAATTTGAAGCCAATGCAATAATTTATATTTTTGATAGATACGGTAAACTTTTAAAAGAATTAGACCCTTTAAGTGCTGGATGGGATGGTATGTACAACGGCCACAACATGCCTACAAGCGATTATTGGTTTAAAGTAACGTTAGAAGATGGCCGAGTTTACACCAATCATTTTACCCTAAAGCGATAACCCTAAACTCTAATTTACATTGAAATCAACCTTAACATTTACCCTCTTTTTTTGTTTCAATTTATTAATTTTTGCACAACAACCTAATGATTGTGTTAATGCAGTTACCGTTTGTGGTAACTCTAGTTTTAGCTTAGATGTAGATGGTATTGGAACACAAGAACTTAGCAACTCTAACACGTGCTCTAGTCAAGAAAATAACAGTATATGGTTAGTTGTTAATATTGCAACCGACGGCACTTTGGCCTTTACTCTAACTCCAAGTAGCACAAGTATTAATGAAGATTATGACTTCTTTATTTTTGGCCCAAATGTAAGTTGTGGTAATATTGGACAAGCCATACGTTGTTCTACAACAAATCCTGCTGCAGCCAATCAAAGTAATAACTTAACTGGTTTAAGTAATTCTGAAACTGAAACAACAGAAGGTCCAGGGCAAAATGGCAACAGTTTTGTAAGTGCTATAGATGTATTAGCAGGTGAAAGCTACTTTATTGTAATCGATAGACCTATTGGTAACAGTCCTTTTTCTATAGAATGGACTGGAACAGCCACTTTTCCAGATGCACCTTCTAATCCTCTACTAGGAAACTCTACTTCTACAGAGCTACCAACAATTGAAATTTGTGATGATGATGCACCTTATAATGATACGCTAAGAGAATTTGATTTCACGCAATTAACACAAGATATCATTAACGGTGAATCTGATGTTGTGGTGAGTTATCATTTATCAGAAAGTGATGCAACCATAAATGCCAATCCTTTAGGTGATATTTTTAGCAACACATCAAGTACTCAGAATTTGTTTGTTAGAATAGAAAATACAACAACAAATTGCTATATTATTAATCAATTTGAAATTATAGTTACAGCTTTAACTAATTTTAATACGCCAACCGATTATCAAATCTGCGATGACGACACAGATGGTGACGATCAAAATGGTTTATCTACTTTTGATTTTAACCTTAAAAGCCAAGAAATTGTTGACGGAATTACCAATGCAAATTATGATATTAGTTATTATTTAAGTCAAGCAGATGCAGAGGCAGCTACATCTTCACTTCCAACTAATTATTCAAATTCTGCACCTACACCAACTGAAATATTTGTTAGAATTCAAGATTTGGATTTGGGTTGTATAGGCTTTACGTCTTTTAATATTGAAGTATTACCTAAACCAATAGCAAATAATGTATCACTTTTACAATGCGATGAAGACGGTATACCAGAAGGCTTCACTACCTTTAATATTACCGAAGCATATGATGCTATTACAAATAGTGCACAAAACTCAGAAATAGAATATTATTTGAGTCAAATAGATGCAGAAAACCAAGCAAATGAAATAGATGGCAATTCTTTTGAGAACTTTTTCAATCCTCAAATTGTATATGCAAGAGTCTCTAATCCTGCAACAGGATGTATTAATTATAGTGAAATTTCTTTAGAAGTTAGCACTACAGCTTCCAATAACGCTAGTATAGAACTTTGTGATATAGATGGTATTGAAGATGGTTTAATGGAATTTAACCTTAACGACATTAGCAATGATATTTTATTAGGTACACCTACTGGTTTAGACCTTACATACTATGAAACTTATAACGATGCATTAATAGAAGAAAACCCACTCAGTGCAACATTTACAAATACTATAGCGTACAATCAAACCATTTATGCTCGTGTAGAAAATGAAAATGCTTGTTACGGAATAAGCGAAGTTGAGCTTTCTGTTTTTGAATTACCAAATATTGAAATAACTGACCAAGCTATTTATTGCGAAAACTTAGCGCCACAAACCACAACTTTGCATGGTGGAGTTATTGATGACATCCCTAACAATTACAATTATTTATGGTCTACAGGAGAAACTACCATGGAAATTGAAGTAAATTCTGCTGGTACTTACACCGTGCGTGTTTCAAATTCTCACGGTTGTTATAAAGACAGAACAATAACTGTTTTGCCTTCTAACATCGCAACTATATCTAATATAGAAGTAACAGACGCTTCACAAAATAATTCCATTATTGTTTCAGTAGATGGCAATGGTGATTATGAATTTGCTCTAGATATTATTGAAGGTCCCTATCAAGCTTCTAATACATTTAATAATATAACACCTGGTTTACATACCGTTTATGTTAGAGACAAAAATAATTGTGGAATTGAAGACCAGTTGGTATCAGTAATTGGTTTCCCTAAATTTTTCACACCAAATAATGATGACAATAATGATTTTTGGAGTATTAGTGGTATTTCTAGTCAATTTCAATCTAATACAGTTGTTTATATTTTTAATCGCTACGGAAAATTATTAACTGAGTTAGACCCTCTTAGTCCTGGTTGGGACGGAACGTTTAATGGTGCTAACATGCCGACAAGCGATTATTGGTTTAAAGTAAAACTAGAAGATGGTAGAATTCTAACTGGTCATTTTACATTGAAACGCTAAATAAAAATTGTATTTTTAGTTAATAAATTAATTCTTTTGAATAAGTTAATAAAAATAGCCTTATTTATTGTTTTGTGTTCAACAACCTACCTTGGTGCACAAGATATTTCTCTATACCAGCAATTTAATGGACGTTACGACTATACTGCAATAGGAAACACCATGAATACTGCTGAAAATGGACTCATAGCACCTTGTACAATTTTAACCTCATCTTCCGCCAATTTAAATTTAAGTAGCACTCAAAATGTAGTTGCTGCTTACTTATATTGGGCTGGTTCTGGCAATGGAGATTTTAATATAAGTTTAAATAATATTGAAGTTTCTGCTGAACGAACTTTTAGTGATGCTTTAGACGCAGACCGCGTTTTTTTTGCTGCTTTTGCAGATGTTACAACAATTATTACTGACCAAGGGAATACAGATTATACCATTTCTAACTTTGATTTAACCAGCATCATTTCACCCTACTGTCCTACAGGTACCAATTTTGGTGGTTGGGCGATTACAATTATTTACGAAGAAGACACACTTCCTCTAAATCAACTTAACGTATATGATGGTTTACAAAGTGTACCAACCTTTTTAAGTATAACCTTAGACAATCTTAATGTATTAGATAACGAAGATGCTAAAATAGGCTTTGTTGCATGGGAAGGTGATAATGGTATTGCTGTTAATGAGCAATTGACTATCAATGGAAGTGTTATTAGTAATTTTCCACTAAATCCTGCAAATAATGCCTTTAACGGCACAAACTCTTTTACAGGAGCTTCAGATTTGTATAATATGGATATTGATGTCTATAATATTCAAAACAATATAAATATTGGAGATACTTCTGCAACAATAGCATTAACATCTGGTCAAGATTTTGTAATGATAAACAATGTAATTACAGTATTAAATAGTCAGCTACCAGATGCTACATTGACAATTGAAGATTATATAGTTAATTGTGGTGATAACACTATTGAAGTATTTTACACTGTTTACAATACAAATAGCACAGCTGTATTACCAGCAAATACACCAATTGCGTTTTACTATAATAATACGCTTATTGGGCAGACTTTTACAAATGATGACATTGAAATTAATGGAAGTGAAAACAATACCGTATTATTAACCTTACCAGATGATGCAGATACAAGCGTTATAATTACAGGAATTGTGGATGATGATGGGACCATGACAGGTATTGTAACAGAAACTAATGAAGATAACAATCTTATTTCATTTGAAGTTGAATTACTTGTTATACCAGAAATTGAAGTATTATCTCCAATAATAGGGTGTAATGAAGGTTTTGAAACCTCTACTTATAATCTTTTTGAAGCCTTAGAAATTTATGATTTTGCAGAAGAAGATATTACATTCTTTACCTCATTAGAAGATTTAGAATCTAACTCTAATGCTATTCTCATTCCTTATGATTATAACAATGTTCTTTATCCAGAAACTATTTTTGCTCGTGTAGCAAGTCCGCCTTGTTATGAAATTTTTCAATTTAATTTAATTATAGAAAATTGTCCTCCATATATACCTCAAGGTTTTTCGCCAAATAATGATACATTAAATGATTGGTTTAATATTCAAGGTTTGTATGACATTTTTACAGAACACCAATTACAAATTTATAATCGTTACGGTAATCTTATATACGAAGGAGACAATAATACACCATGGTATGGTATTGTAAACAAAGGTCTAAACAACAAAGGAAAAACTGTACCTGTAGGCACATATTACTATATTCTTAATCTTAACGACCCAAATTATAAACCATTTATGGGCTGGGTTTATGTAAATTATTAAAAGTGTTAAAATTTTAAACCGTTTGGCTTATTTTTTTGTAATAGTAAGTAAGTTACTTTAACTTTATACAAGTTGACAAATATGCTTTGTTGATTCCCTCCTATTTTAATCACAATTTCCCTCAAAGTTTACGAATTTTTAAAATTAAAAAACTTGTCTTTTAATGAAAGTATTTCTTACATTTTACAAAAAATAGAGGTTACAAGAAAATCTATCAAATTAGGTTTCAGGGAGTTATTATTCAGTAATTCATCAATTTTTGCACACCAAATGTTAACATTTAGTGTATTTCATCGTATAAATTTGTATTTCGTCTTTATTTATTCTAATTTTCGGCCAAAATAATACGTGTACGTGCTAGCCCCAAATCTACCCTACACTAAAACAGTTAACCTTAACCGAAACTAAATGACTTATTTAAATCGCTCCCTCTGCTTATTTATGGGCTTAATTTGTGGCATTTCTTATGCACAACAAGTTACCGTAGATAATACAGTTTCACCTCAAAGCTTAATACAGAACACACTTATTCAAGGTTGTGTAGAAGTTTCAAATATTTCATCTCCCTCAAATGGATCATCCATAGGTGTAGGTAGTTATGGCTATTTTGAAAAGTCTGCTTCAGACTTTCCATTTGATTATGGTATTGTTTTAACCACTGGTAGCGCAAGTGCTGCTGGTAACGGTCAAAACAATGAAATCCTAAACGATGGTGACGAAACTTGGCTTACAGATAATGACTTAGAAACGGCTTTAGGTATTTCTGGAACTTTAAATGCAACCTCAATAGAATTCGATTTTATCTCAATATCTAATCAAATTCAATTCAATTACATATTAGCATCTGAAGAATACTTTGGTAACTTTCCGTGTGAATATAGTGACGGTTTTGCATTCTTAATTAGAGAAAGTGGTACAGGTGATCCTTACACAAATATTGCTTTAATTCCAGATACAACAACGCCTGTAAATACAACAACAGTGCATCCTGATATTGTAGGGTTTTGTCCGGCTTCAAATGAAGAATATTTCGAAGGTTACAATGTAGGAGACACAAATTATAACGGAAGAACCAGTGTATTATCTGCTATTGCAACAATTCAACCTAATGTACAATACCAAATAAAATTAGTCATTGCCGACCAGACCGATAAAAATTATGATTCGGCTGTATTTATTGAAGGTAATAGTTTTGATGCATCGGTAGATTTAGGTGATGATATTTTAACTTGCGCCAATAGTGCCGAGTTAGACGGAAATATTGCAAATACTAATGCTACTTATTCTTGGTTTTTTAATAATGTAGAGATCTCTGGCGCAAACCAAGCGACATTAACCGCTACTCAAAGTGGTAACTACCGTGTAGAAATCTCTTTACCACTAGCAGGTAGTTCTTGTATAATAGAAGATGATATAGAAATTACTTTAAATTCTACACAGACTGCAGATCCAATCTCTGATTTTTCCTTATGTGATGATTTAAGTGGTGATGGTGTAGAAACTTTTGATCTTACTACAAAAGACTCTGAAGTTTTAGCCTCTGTACCAGCTTCAAGTTATACTATTTCTTACCATTATAGTGAAGCCGAAGCAATAAATAATCTTAATGCAATTACTGCTCCTATTCAAAATTCATCTAACCCAGAAACTATTTATGTAAGAATAGAAGACACTATAAATGGTTGTTTAGCTTTTTCTTCTTTTGATTTAATTGTAAACTCTTTACCAATTATTGCTGATCCAACACCATTAGAGGTTTGTGATGACCAAACTGCAGACGGAAGTACAGCAATGGACTTAAATGCTTTAAAGGATTCAGAAATAACATTATCACAATCAGGTCTTATAGTTACTTATCATGGTTCTGCAAGTGATGCTGCTGCTGGTATTAACGCATATCCTATGCCTTATACTAACACCAACCCAACAGAGCAACTGTTTGTAAGTGTACAAAATGAAGACACAGGTTGTATTAGTACAACTACATTAGACATCTCTGTACTTGAAAGTCCTGTTGTAAATATGGGACCACACTATATGGATGCCTGTGATACTGACCACGACGGTTATGCTATTTTTGATTTAACTTCTATTTTACCAGATGTTCTAGAAGGGCTAACAGGTGTTACCGTTACTTTTCATGAGTCTGCTGCTGATGCCGAAACAGGAGACAATCCTATTACTAATGAAACAAACTATGCAAATATAACAGAAGACCAACAACTGGTGTACATAAGAGTCTCAAACAGCAATTCTGGTTGTGCTACGCTTGTACCACTTGAAATTCATACTAATCTATTATTAACTGGTACTGTAATTGAAGATGTAACATTATGTGATATAGGTAATGACGACGTTGAACAATTCGATTTTTTAAACATTTCTGAAGTAATTATCAACGAAATGGAAGATATTTCTGTAGAATTCTATACCTCAGAATCTAATAGAGACAATGGAATAAATGCCATTAACCAATCATTACCATATGAAAACACAAGTAATCCACAAACTATTTACATCACAATAACAAGTGGTACATGTAGTGAAGATTCTGATTTTCAATTAGTGGTTAATCCTATAGTAGAGTTTACTTCCTCAGTAAGTACAGATGTATGTGACGATGACCAAGACGGTTTTACCTCTACCGAATTAGCTACCTTAGATTTTGCTGTTACTGACGGCCAAGAAGATTTATATAATGTAAAATACTACCCAACTGCACAAGATGCAGAAGATGATACTAATGCCTACTCTAATTTTTATACCAACACAACTAATCCGTTTACTTTATATACAAGAATAATTTCTGGAGATACAGAATGTTACGACACAACCTCTATTGAAGTTACCGTTTTACCAGCTCCAGAAAGTGAAAAACCAGAAGATATTATTATTTGTGATGCAGATAGAGACGGATTTTCTATTATTAATCTAAACTACAGCATACCTACTTCAGTATTAGCTGTACCAAATAGAAGTGTAACTTTTCATAATACCTTAACAGATGCTCAATTAGATGAAAATGCAATTACAAATACTTCTAATTACAATGCACAATCCGAAACTGTTTTAATGCGTGTAGAAAATTCTATCACAGGATGTTATACTATCGAAGAGTTAGATATCACCATTAATAAACTACCATTTGTGGGTGATTTAACAAATTATATAAACGAACTTAACTTTTGTGAAGACGAATCTGATGGTATAGGCGAATTCATTTTTGAAAGTAAAGATGAAGAAGCCTTAAGTGGCCAAACAGGTATGGATGTATCTTATTATCTCAATCAATCAGATGCAGATAATCAAGTAAATGCTATAGATAAAACTAGCATTTACCAAAACGTTAGTAATCCTCAAGAAATCTATGTAAGAATTCATCATATTTCTGATGAAACATGTTACACAACATCTTCATTTACAATTGAAGTAGGAACAAACCCTGCTTACAATGAACCAACTAACATATTAACATGTGACGACAGCGTTATTGATGGTTCTACAATGTTTGATTTTACGGATAAAATAGCGGAGGTTTCTGCTGGCATACCCGACATACAAACGGTTAAATTCTTTACATCCGAAGAAGATGCAAGAAATGATGTAAATGAAATTCCTTTACAATTTCAAAATACAGTAAACCCACAACAAATCTATGTGCAAATAGATAATGGTACTATTTGTCAATCTATAACATCGTTTGTAATTAATGTTATTAGTACACCAGAAGTATTACCTGCAGGTTCGCTTACGGAGTGTGACGATGATTTAGACGGCACTTTACAATTTGATTTAACTTTTGCCCAAGCTAACATTTTAGATATTAGACAAGAAGATTTAGAGGTAAGCTTCTATGAAAACTACAATGATTCTGAGGCTACTATTAATGAAATTGCCAATCCAGAAAACTATACTAATACATCTAACCCACAAACAGTTTATATGACTGTAACTAACACAATTTCTAATTGCTACGTTACAATTCCTATTGAGTTAATTGTGAATCAACCACCACTTATTAATGATTTTCAAATATTTGATGTCTGTGCTAATGATGAGCAAACAGTAGATTTAACTGAAATTAATGCAGCCGCCCGAGATTCTAACTATAATGTATTATTTAGCTATTTTGATAACGAAACCGATGCTATTGCAAATACCAATGCTTTAGATACTAATTATACATATCAAACCAATTTTGATACTTTATATGTAAGAACAGAATATAGCACAACACATTGTAATACATATTATAAGTTTAACCTTAATGTAAATCCAATACCTGTAGCACATCAACCTAATGATTTAGTAACTTGTGATGATGATTTTGATGGTATAATGGATTTTAACTTAGAGCAACAAACACCGACTGTTTTAGGTAGCCAAAATTCTAATAACTATACAGTAACTTATCATGCTTCAGAGTTACAAGCAAATGAAAATAATTCAGCTTTAGATTCTCCTTATATGGCATACGATAACGAAACAATTTATGCGCGTATAGAAAATAATAGTACTGGCTGTTATAGTATTACTAGCTTCTCAACTATAGTTAATCCTCTACCAGTTATAGATTTAGACAACCAAGTTATTTGTTTAGAAAGCGAACCATTAATGGTTTCTGCCAATACAAATATTAGTACAGATACTTACTTATGGTCTACAGGAGAAATTACGCCTGAAATAGAAATTTCAGAAATTGGCAACTATTGGGTAAAAGTTACTACGCAATACGGTTGTGAAAACACAAGTTATTTTGGCGTATCTGAATCGGAAACAGCAACTATAGAAACCACAGAAATAGTTGACTTTTCAGACCCAAACAACATTACTGTAACCATAAGTGGAATTGGTAATTATTTATACCAATTAGATGATTTTGAACCACAAGAATCTAATCATTTTGATAATGTAGCCATGGGTTACCACACTGTAACTATTATAGATTTAAATGGTTGTGCCAATGTTACCAAAGAAGTATTAGTAGTAGATTTCCCTAAATTCTTTACACCAAATAGCGATGGTGCCTTTGACACTTGGCATGTTGTAGGTATAGAAACATTACCAGGCACCACCATAAACGTTTTTGACCGTTTCGGAAAATTACTAACTCAATTAAATGCCAATACTCCAGGTTGGGATGGCTATTACAATGGTAACAAAATGCCTTCAAGTGATTATTGGTACGTAGCTCAAGTACAACGTGGTGGTATTGCATTTGAAGTAAAAGGACATTTTACACTAAAACGGTAAAACCAGCATCAGCGATTAATATTTTCTAATTACTTTATTCAAAATAAAACTGCTAAAAAATAACCTATATCCTATTTTGGTTGTTTAGCAGTTTTTTTTCTTTTACAGCAAAATTTAATTTATTAACTAAAATAATTTATATCACTTAAAATAAGAAGTAGGCTACAAAATTAAGAACCTTCTATTTTTTTTTCTTACTTTTAAAACAAAAAAAGGAAAACCTAGTTTTCTAAAATTGCTATTGTCTAGTTTTACTTTTAAAATGAAAAAGAAAAATATATTCTTATTTCTCTTCTCTTCTATGTATATACTTTATAGTTATGCACAGCAAATTGTAACAGATAATACTCAAACACCCAATACTTTAATACAAAATTTAGTAGGTAATAGTTGTGCTACAGCCTCAAATGTTTCATCTGGCATTAACGGCAATTTAGATGGTATTATTAGTTATGGAACTTTTAACAATAACGGAACAAATTTTCCTTTTCTTAACGGATTAATACTATCAACAGGAAGTGTAAATTCTGCTGGTAATACACTTATTGCATCAAACCTAAATGAAGGTAGTATTAATTGGTCCTCTGATGCTGATATAGAAAACACTACTGGTATTACGCAAACACTAAATGCTACATCAATTGAATTCGATTATTCTAGCATAAATAATTTTATCTCTTTTAAATACATTCTTGCTTCAGATGAATACCAACAAGAATATCCTTGTGAATTTAAAGACGTATTTGTAATACTAATTAAACCAGCAGGTACATCTGAGCCTTACGTTAACATAGCAACTGTACCAGACACATCAATAGAAGTTAGTACAAATACAATTCACCCAGACATTAATGGTTTCTGTGATGCTCAAAATGAAACATTTTTTAATGATTATAATCTTGGGGAAACCAATTATAATGGACGAACAGAGGTATTAACTGCAACAGCTGAAATTATACCAAATCAAACGTATCATATCAAAATGGTCGTCGCAGACCATATTGATCAACGTTTTGACACTTCTGTTTTTATTGAAGCCGATGGTTTTGGTAATTCAGTAAATTTAGGTCCCAAT
Organism: Winogradskyella endarachnes; assembly: GCF_009741275.1. GTDB lineage: Bacteria > Bacteroidota > Bacteroidia > Flavobacteriales > Flavobacteriaceae > Winogradskyella > Winogradskyella endarachnes. The sequence goes on along the minus strand of NZ_WOWS01000002.1, from coordinate 439,945 downwards.
CAATCTATCTGTGGCGCAGATTTAACTCTCAATGCTAATATAGATAATACTCTAGCAAGTTATACTTGGTTTTTAAATGGAAACGAAATTATTGATGAAAACAGTGCTACCATAGAAGTTACAACGTCCGGCAACTACGAGGTATTAATTACTATACCCACAATTAATAATGATTGCATTTTATACGATTCCATAGAAATTGAAATTATTCCATTTCAAGAAGCAGCACCAATTACAGATATTACTATTTGTGATATTGCACCAGGTGATGGTCTATATAATTTTGACTTTTCTTTATTAAAAGACCAAGAAATATTGGAATCATTACCATCTGACAATTATTTTATATCCTATCACATAAGCCAAGATGATGCACAAACAAACTCCAATCCAATAATTGGTTCTTTCCAAAACACAGATGTAACACATACTATTTTTGCAAGAATAGAAAGTTTAGACGGTGATTGCTTACAAATAGGAAGCTTTGATATCTTTGTCTATAACTCACCTAACACATATGAATTAACGTTAGATATCTGTAACTTTATGGTCTCAGATTTAGGTTTAAATGACTTCTTCTACATCGATTTTGCAGTGTCAAATTTCGAATTTTACACAACCGTTTCATATTATCTCACAGAAGAGGATGCTATTAATATGCAAAACGAACTTAGTGAAATGCCTAGTTTTGAAAACCAAGCAGAAGCTTTTTATGCCAGAGTACAGAGCGATTTAAATCCTTGTGCCTCTATTGTTCCAATACACCTAAACTATATTCCTCAACCAGATATTGGTAGATATATTATAAATAGTTGCTTAGAAACAAACCTTACCGAAACTATCGATGGAGAAACCTACAACTATAATACCTTACCAATTACATATAATGTTTTTGACATATTTGACGAATTAGAAGAAGAATTCCCGGGCATAGAAGCCAGTCTAAATACGTTAATTGTTGGAGTTCCTCCTCTTATTACTACATCAGAAAACAGTTTAGGTATACCTATCAGTATTAGATTTATAGATGAAAACTGCCCAACTTATATGACTATAGAAATTCATAAGAACCTACTTTACAATCTATTAGAAAAAGAAAAAATTATTACCCGATGTGACGATAACTCTAATGATGGTTTATATGATTTTAATCTATCCGAACTTAAAACTGAACTAAAAGATGGATTTGAAATAGACCTAACATTTTATGCCACAGAAGAAGATCGAAATGCATCTATAAACGCATTAGATGAAAATTCTGTACATACAGTAGCTAATGGCAATAGCATATTTATAGCTTCTTCTTATGAAGATTGCACACATTATTCTAAAATTACATTACATTTAAATCCAGGCTTAAATTTACAACCCTTAAGTATGGATTATTGCGGAAATATAAATATAGAAACAAATACTGCAGACATTACCTTACCACCTATAAAAGATACGTTTTTATTACAGCAAACCATTACTGGTCCTGTAGAACTCTATAATTCTTTACAAGATGCAGAAAATCAAGAAAATGAACTAGTTGAAATTTTTGAAATTAACGGCAACCAACATCTTTTTTACGTGAGACTCACAGATATTTTTACAGGCTGCTATGATATTACAACTATACAAATAAATGTCACAAATAGTTTAGAAGTTAATGATGTTGAGCCATTAATTATTTGCGATGACGACCAAGATTTAATATCTACAGTAAATTTAGAACACATAATACCGCTATTATACAATGACAGCTCTCAATTAACCTTCTCATTTTTTGAAACCTTTGATAATGCCGTAGAAGATGAGTTAAAAATTGAAAATTTTAATAATTACAACACAAGCTCAACCAAAATATTTATTAGAGTAGAAATGACTGACCTAGATTGTTTTAACGTAATACCTTATGATATTTTAATCTATGCTAATCCAAATTTAATTCCAATACCAGATTTTATAAATTGTGTAGTAGACCCTAATCTTCCTTCAGAATTTTATTTTACCGAAAAAGACCCACAAATAATTAGAAATCAACAAAATATGGAAGTTCTATATTTTGAAACTGAAGATGATGCATTAAGCAATATTAACGCCATAGATAAAGAATCTGGTTATCTCCCTTTATCTAATCCACAAACCATTTTTGTTCGACTTCAAAATATAAACGAAAATAGTTGTTTTACTATTGCACCAATGCTTATTGAAATACGGCAAGCTCCTATCTATAATAATCCAACAGATATTTTTGAATGTGATGTTAACAACAACGGTTTAGCTTCAACTGACCTCAATGAAAAAATTATTGAAATCATCGAAAATAGCACTACAAATTTAAATGTTACATTTCACCTTACACCAGCAAACGCCGAAGCTGCCTCTAATGAAATTCCTTTAAGTTTTACAGCTACTAATAATCCACAAATTATTTACACACGTATTGAGAACATCGCTTCTGGTTGCTTTGATGTAAAACCAATTACTGTGAGTACTTTATCTCTTCCAGAAGTTCAATTTGGTCAATCCTTAACGGCATGTGGCGATAATTATAATTTTTCTCCGCAATGGAATCTCACTGAAATAGAGTTAGAAGTCTTAGATGGCAGACAATACAATATTGACTTTACTTATTTTGAGTCTGAAGCAGATTTAATAGCCAATACTAATGCAATTACAAATCCTCAAGCCTATACTAACACCTCTAACCCTCAAACCATATTTGCTAAAATTAGAAATGCAACTACGGAATGTTTTGATATGGTTCCGTTTCAATTAATTGTTAATAGTCCTCCGCAAATCAATACCTTTGAAGCCTATGAAATTTGTGAAAACTCAGAAAATCAAGTTGATTTATTAGAAATTAATGACATTATTTTAGACGATACCTTTAATGTTCTTATTAGCTATTACGCTAATGAACTAGATGCTGAAAACAAACAAAACGTTTTAGATACCAATTATTTTTATACCAGCACAACCGAAACGCTGTTTGCTAGAGTAGAATATAGTACAACCCAATGCTATGCCACTTATCCTTTTCAGTTGCTTATAAATGCGCTACCTATTGCAAATCAACCTGATGATTTAATGGTTTGTGATGATGATTTTGATGGTTATACTCAAGTGGATTTAACCCAACAAAACAACGCTATTTTGGGCAATCAAAACCCTAATGAGTATTCAGTCTCATTTTACAACTCTGAATCTAATGCTATTGAAAACCTGCAATCCCTTGATGAAAATTATATTGCCTTTAACAATGAAATCATATTTGTAAGATTAGAAAACAATGTAACTGGCTGTTATGATATTACGCAGTTTACTGTAGTAATTAACGACATTCCAAACATCTCAATTGATGACCAAGTAGTTTGCCTTAATAATTTACCACTCGTCGTTTCAGCAGAAACTAGTAACTCTTTAGATACATACTTGTGGTCCACAAATGCCACAACATCTCAAATTGAAATTACTGAAATTGGCTCTTATTGGGTGACTATTACTAATCAATTGGGTTGCCAAAATACCAGTACATTTAATGTTATAGAATCTGAATCTGCAATTATTAACACTATAGAAACAATTGATTTCTCTGACCCAAATAATATTACAGTTACCATAGAAGGCGCTGGAGACTATCTTTATCAATTAAACAATGGAGATGCTCAAGTTTCCAATTTCTTTCAAAATGTACCCATTGGCTATAACACTGTAACTATTATTGACCAAAATGGTTGTGACCAAGTCACCAGAACTGTTTTAGTTATTGATGCGCCTAAACACTTATCTCCAAATGATGACGGTGATTTTGATACTTGGCATATAGCTGGTGTAGAAACACTTCCTGGCACTATTATTAAAATATTCGACCGTAAAGGAAAACTAATTACACAGTTAAATCACGATAGCTTAGGTTGGGACGGAACCTATAATGGTAAAAAAATGCCTGCCAGCGATTATTGGTTTACAGCTGTTGTACAACAAAATGGTAAAACTTTTGAAATCGTTGGGCATTTTTCGCTACGTCGTTAACTTTTTACGTTTAACAATTATTATAATTTCGGACTAAGAGAGTTGATTATATTTGCATTCCCTTAAGATGAAAATGAAGCAAAGTATTTTTTTAGTTTTCCTATTATTTTTCGTGTTTACACATGGACAAAATATATTAGTAGATAGCCAAAGTTATTCCCCTCAACAACTTGTAGAAGACATTCTTATAAATAGTAATTGTATAGAAAACATAAATGTTACAAATGTTGTTGGTGGTGATTTTGGAGGTAGTGATCAAAGTTATGGTTATTTTGACGCTACAGGAACATCTTTCCCTTTTCAATCTGGCATAGTACTTAGTACAGGGCGACTAAACAATGCCCCAGGACCAAATGACAGTTTAAGCGATGATGATGCTTCAAATTGGAATGGTGACACAGACTTAGAAATTGCATTAAATGAATCTGGAACCATCAATGCAACCATTTTAGAATTTGAATTTACATCTGTGGCATCTCAAGTCAGTTTTAACTACATTTTTGCTTCAGAGGAATATCAAGAAAATAATTCTAACACGTGTCAATTTTCAGATGTATTTGGCTTTTTAATAAAACCAGCAGATAATACTGAAGATTATACAAATATTGCTATAGTCCCTAACACAGATACACCTGTAAAAGTTACCACAGTTACACCTGGTGTGCCTGGTAGCTGTCCTCCAGAAAACGAAACCTATTTCGGCAGTTTTAATAACACAAGTGCACCTATCAATTTTAATGGACAAACAGCAATATTAACAGCTACCGCAACAATAACGCCTAATGAAACCTATCATGTTAAATTAGTTATTGCAGATGAATTTAATTACAGATACGATTCAGCCGTATTTTTAGAAGCCGGTAGTTTTGAGTTATCTACGGATATTGGCCCAGACCGACTGATTGCTACAGGGAATGCTTTCTGTGATGGTGAATCTGGATTTTTAAATGCGTATCAAGATGGTCTCAATGCTTATGATTGGTACAAAGATGATATTTTAGTACAATCTGACCCAATGGGTTGTACAGACTGTGGTACTTATGAAGTTACAGAAGCAGGTAACTACAAAGTAGAAGTTACTTTAGACGATGGCTGTATTGCCTATGGTGAAGCTGATGTAGAATATTCGCCATTTCCAATTGTAGCCAATGCTGTTTTGGTAGAGTGTGATTTTAACCAAGACGGTTTAACAACCTATAATTTATTTGATGCCAGTTCAGATTTAACAAATGGAGACCAAGCCATTTATGTGGATAGGTTTTATTTATCACAAGCAGATGCCATCGCGCAAATAAATGGCATAATAAATCCTCAAGTTTTTGAAAATACCGAGCCATCTCAAATAGTATATGCAAGAATTTTAAATGCCGCTGGTTGTGCTGAAATTGCAGAATTGCAATTAGATATCTCCAATAACATTATTAATATACCAGATTTAATAGGTTGTGATGGTGCTATTGTAGATGGTTTTGCGCCGTTCGATTTATCTGAAATTGAAGCTTCAATTATAGACCAAATCCCAACTGATGCAAGTGTACAATATTTTGAAACAGAAAATGATGCTTTTTTTGAAAGCAACCCCTTACCTAGTAACTTTACTAATACCACTGCGTATTCTCAGACCATTTACGTAAAAATTAGTAGCAACAATCAATGTTTTAGCATTTCTTCTGTAAATCTTAATGTGCTTTACACACCGTTATTAGAAGAAGATGAAACCCTCATTTATTGTATAAATGATTTACAAGAACCGCTCACTATTTATGGAGGCGTTATAAATGATTTGCCAAATAATTATTATTATCAATGGGAATTTAATGGTAACTTAACAGAAGTTGATACCTTATTCTTTGATGTTACAGAAGCCGGTACATATACGGTAATCGTTACTGATCCAAATGGCTGTTCTTCTAGTAGAACAATTACAATTATACCTTCTGAAATGGCTTCCATAGAAAGTGTAACTATAGATGGTGTTGCACCATACAATACGGTTACTATGAATATTTCTGGCGAGGGTAATTATGAATTTGCTTTAGACGAAGACGAAATTTTTAAAGATAGTAACATGTTTTCAAATGTTACTCAAGGCTTTCATACAGTGTACATTAATGACAAAAATGGTTGTGGAGTAATAGAAGAAACCATTTCGGTTTTAGGCTTTCCAAAGTTTTTTACACCTAATGGAGATGATTATAATCCTTTATGGAAAGTCTTTGGCACCGAAGAACAATTTCAGCAAATAACCTCTATCGAGATTTATAACAGATATGGTAAATTAATTACACAACAACTCACTTTTTACGATGGTTGGGATGGTCTTTTTGAAGGTAAACCAATGCCTAGTGACGATTATTGGTATGTAGCAAATTTTATAGACGGCACAACTTATACTGGGCATTTTGCCTTGAGACGTTAATTGTCTTACGTTAATCTTTATCGTAACTTTGTAAAATGCGATTTAAAATTGAATCTGAATTTAAACCTACTGGTGATCAGCCACAAGCTATAAAAAAATTAGCGAAAGGTGTTACTGCAAATGAAAAATACCAAACACTTTTGGGTGTTACAGGTTCTGGTAAAACATTTACCATTGCCAATGTTATAGAAGAAGTACAACGACCAACATTAGTATTAGCGCACAATAAAACGCTGGCAGCTCAATTATATTCAGAATTTAAGCAATTCTTCCCAAATAATGCTGTTGAATATTTTGTATCGTATTATGATTATTACCAACCTGAAGCTTACATTCCGGTGTCTGGTGTTTATATAGAAAAAGATTTATCTATAAACGAAGAAATTGAGAAAATGCGACTTAGCACAACCTCTTCCCTATTATCTGGAAGACGCGATGTGATAGTTATTGCTTCCGTTTCATGTTTATATGGTATTGGAAATCCTGTAGAATTTCAGAAAAATGTTATTTCTATAGAACGTGACCAAGTCATTTCGCGTACTAAATTATTGCATCAATTAGTACAGAGTTTATATTCTAGAACCGAAGCTGAGTTTAGAAATGGAAATTTTAGAATAAAAGGCGATACCGTAGATGTTTTTCCTGGCTATTCAGACCATGCGTATAGAATTCATTTCTTTGGTGATGAAATAGAAGAGATTGAAGCTTTTGATGCAAGATCTAATGAAGTTATAGAACGTTATGATAGATTAAATATCTATCCCGCAAACATGTTTGTGACTTCACCAGATGTATTAAATAATGCTATTAAAGACATACAAGATGATTTGGTTAAACAATTTGATTACTTTAAAGACATCGGAAAACATCTTGAAGCTAAACGATTAAAGGAGCGTACTGAGTTTGATTTAGAAATGATACGCGAACTAGGTTACTGTTCTGGTATTGAAAACTATTCTAGATATTTAGACGGAAGAGCTCCTGGCACGCGACCATTCTGTTTGTTAGACTATTTCCCTGATGATTTTTTAATGGTGGTTGATGAGAGCCATGTAACCATATCTCAAGTCCATGCTATGTATGGAGGTGATAGAAGTAGAAAAGTGAATTTAGTAGATTACGGATTTCGGTTACCCGCTGCCATGGATAATAGACCTTTAAAATTTGAAGAATTTGAAGCGCTACAGAACCAAGTAATTTTTGTTTCTGCAACACCCGCAGATTACGAAATGCAAAAAACAGATGGTGTTTATGTAGAACAAATTATTAGACCTACAGGTTTATTAGACCCAATCATTGAAGTAAGACCAAGTTTAAATCAAATTGATGACCTTATTGAAGAAATTCAAACGCGTGTAGAAAAAGACGAACGTACATTGGTAACAACACTTACTAAACGAATGGCTGAAGAACTAACGAAGTATTTAACGAGAATTTCAGTTAGAACCAGATATATACATAGTGATGTAGACACTTTAGAACGTGTTGAAATTATGCAAGATTTACGTAAGGGTGTTTTTGATGTATTAGTAGGCGTAAATCTACTACGAGAAGGTTTAGACTTACCAGAAGTTTCGCTTGTTGCTATATTAGATGCAGACAAAGAAGGTTTTTTACGATCCGCTCGTTCTTTAACACAAACGGTTGGTAGAGCGGCAAGAAACCTAAACGGTAAAGCCATAATGTATGCTGATAAAATTACTAAAAGCATGCAAAAAACCATTGACGAGACTGAGTATAGACGAGAAAAACAAATAGCCTACAACACCAAAAACAATTTAGTACCAAAAGCATTAAATAAAAGTTTAGATAGTGCTTTAACCAAAAACTCTGTAAGCACGTATAGAACAGAATTAGATGCACAAATAGCAGCAGAACCAGAAAGTGAATATTTAACAAAAGGTGAACTCGAAAAGAAAATAAGAGAAAAACGCAAGCTAATGGAACAAGCGGCAAAAGCCCTAGATTTTTTAGAAGCAGCAAAATTTAGAGATGAAATTACTGCTTATCAAACTAAGTTGGAAAAGTTGAAGGTGTAAAGTGTAAAGTGTAAAGTGTAAAGTGTAAAACTAAAAAATTGAAGGAAGACTAAAGTTAAGAACAGTAATTTTCACAAAAAGTTGTAAAGAAAAAAACATACTGGCTTAATAACCCAATAACGTATATTTTTTACTATATCTATCCACTAAAACTGAGACTAATTATACTGAACCTTAAAAATATCTATTAAAAAATCTGGTGGTACAATTTTATTTGGAAAGCTATCCATTAAATCTAAAACACGGTTTATAGACTCATGGCTTAATCCCATTCTTAAACCAAAATTGTGAATTTTAACCAATTGCTTAGATGAAACTTTATGATCTAAATTCATAAGTAAAACCAGTCTATGAAACTGCACAATTCGTTCGCTATGCGATTTTAAATGCACATAAGTTACAGGATGCTCAAAGAGATATTCAAAATCTTCTTTAGAGATACCCAATTGTTTAGCTATACTGAATAAAAAATTATATTCAATGGAGTTTATAGTTTCATCTGTTTGAGCAAATGCAATCATTTCTGACAATAAGCTCAACTTTTCTGCGCGATTAATCATGGTTGAGGGTGAATTAATTTACAATGTAAAGTTAACAAGGTTGTTTATTTTATTGTCGTTGATATAATGTATCTTGTCGAAAAATTAAATGTACTTTGTCGGAAAATAATAACGTTTGTCAATTGACTTACGCTATTTTAGCATGAAAATTAAGCTCTTTTATTTAGTCTTACTTGGATTATTACCCAACCAAGTAACCACACAAAGCACTGTTTCAGAGAATATTACAAAAATTAATATTGAAGCATTACAATTAAATACCGTAAAAACTATTTGGATTTATTTACCAAAAACATACAAAACCACAGAAAAAAGTTTTCCTGTAATTTATATGCATGATGCTCAAAACCTCTTTGATGTAAAAACCTCCTATTCAGGTGAGTGGGAAGTTGATGAGTTTATGGACAGCCAAACAGACAACCAAAGTATAATTGTTGGTATTGAACATGGCAACGAAAAACGCATAGATGAACTTACACCTTATAAACACAAAATACATGGAGGAGGACATGGAGATGACTATTTAAATTTTATAAAAGACAATTTAAAACCATATGTAGATAAAACATATAGAACAAAACCAGAAGCGGAGTTCACCTCTATTTTTGGTTCTTCACTTGGTGGATTAATATCATTTTATGCGGTAATAAAATATCCAGAAGTATTTGGAAAAGCAGGTGTGTTTTCGCCAGCGTTTTGGATAAACCCTGAAATATTCGATTTAGTAAAACACACTGAAATACCAGAAACGTCAAAATTTTATTTTTTAGCTGGCACGGAAGAAGGTGAAACTATGCTACCTAAATTAAAAGAAATGCTAAATTTATTAGACCGTAAAGGTTTGCATCCATCACAAATTAAAAACCATATTGTTCATGGTGGAAAACACAATGAAGAATTTTGGGCTTCTAACTTTGGTATAGCCTATAAATGGTTATATAATTAAAAATAAAACTAACAGATTTCCACTTTTACGGGAATAAAAACAAATATTCAATGACAAATAACGATATATTTAAAAAATTAAGAGTAGCACACAAGCTAAGAGACGACGATATTATAAAAATATTAGAGTTAGTAGATTTCAGAATTTCTAAAAGTGAGCTCAATGCTTTATTTAGAAATGAAGATCATCCTAAATTTATGGCTTGTGGTGATCAAATACTGAGAAACTTCCTCAATGGTTTAATCATTCATTTACGTGGACCATTACCTAAAAAGGGAGAAAAGAAAACTACACCAAAGAAAAAAGATTAATTTTATTTGGCTCTTTAAATTTAAATAATCGAGCTATTTTATCATTAAAACTTTAATCTACAACCATATAAAAAAAAGAGCAACACATTAGTTGCTCTTTTTAATTAATTAGATTTCTTAATCATTACTGGTATTTTAAACCTATTAGTCTTAATAGCTGTTTTAGGTAATTTTCTGTAATTTAAACGACCTTTAATGTAATTCTCAATGACTGTATTATCTGTATCTACAGATAAGACAACAATTTGGTTATCCTTATTTACAAAGAAATCCACAATGATATGCGCATCACTTTCAAGATGAAAGCGCGGATTCTTTAATAAACTACCAATAGTTTCAGTAATGATTGTTGATTCAGCTTTTTTAGTTGGATTTGTACCTGCTGATAGTACACTACTAAACGCAATTGCTACGACTAGTGTAAGCATTTTTAAAGTTTTCATAATTATTCGATTTATATGATTGATACTTTATGGACGAATAATAAATTAAACTGTTACAGTTCTTAACACTATTTAACAATAACAAACACTAAGTCAAAACTTTAGCATATAAAAAATGCGCCCAAAAAGGCGCATTTTATTATTTATAGATATCAGTAAGCTCTTAAGCAAGAACCGTTTGAACTTTATCTGCTGCTTCTTGGAATTCTGTAGCACTCATTACATCTAAACCAGAATTATCAATTAATTCTTTTGCAATGTCTGCATTAGTTCCTTGTAAACGAACAATAATTGGTACTGAAATGTTACCCATGTTTTTATAAGCATCTATAACACCTTGTGCTACACGATCACATCTTACAATTCCACCAAAAATATTAATTAAAATTGCTTTTACAGCAGGATCTTTTAATATAATTTTAAATGCAGCTTCTACTCTAGCTGCATCTGCAGTACCACCTACATCTAAAAAGTTTGCTGGCTCACCACCTGCTTGCTTAATTAAATCCATAGTTGCCATTGCTAAACCAGCACCATTTACCATACAACCAACGTTTCCGTCTAAGTCTACATAGTTTAAACCTAAAGCACCTGCCTCTACTTCTATTTGGTTTTCTTCACGTAAATCACGTAATTCTGCTAAATCTTTATGTCTATATAAGGCATTAGCATCTAAAGTTACTTTAGCATCTACTGCCATTATTTTACTATCACTAGTTTTTAATACTGGGTTAATTTCAAATAAAGAAGCGTCAGACTTGTCATAGGCTGTGTATAAAGCTGTAACAAATTTTGTCATTTCTTTAAACGCTAAACCAGATAAGCCTAAGTTAAAAGCAATACGACGTGCCTGAAAAGGTAAAATCCCTGTTGAAGGATCAATTTCTTCATTATGTATTAAATCTGGAGTTTCCTCAGCAACAGTTTCAATATCCATTCCACCTTCGGTAGAATAAACAATCATGTTTTTTCCTGTAGCACGATTTAATAACACAGAAATATAAAATTCGTCTGGCTCACTTTCGCCTGGATAATATACATCTTCAGCAACTAAAACTTGATGAACACGCTTACCTTCAGCAGAAGTTTGAGGTGTAACCAAATCCATACCGATGATTTGTCCTGCAATTTCTTCAACCTCTTGAAGGTTTTTGGCTAATTTTACGCCACCACCTTTTCCACGTCCACCTGCATGAACTTGTGCTTTTATAACGTGCCAACCTGTTCCGGTCTCTTCTGTTAATTGCTTTGCTGCATCAACAGCTTCTTTAGCACTTTGAGCAACGATTCCGCGTTGGATACGTACTCCAAAACTACTTAATAATTCTTTTCCTTGATATTCGTGTAAATTCATTTTTAATCAGAAATTTAATGGTCGAACAAAAATAAGCATACTAATAGTTTCTACCAATAGTTTTTATTATTGATTTTTATCCTACTAAATTATTCAATATCTAACAGTATTATTAATCAATAAGTCGCTTTATTGCTGAAAACGCTTTATCTACCAAATAATCCTCAACTACAATTGTAAATTCATTAGTGGTTGAAACAACTTCATATAAGGTAATATTCTCCCAAGCCAAACGCTTAAAAATTTGATAATATAATCCCACAATTTTAGAATTCCCTTTAGGTAAATATATACTTATAGCAGATAACTTTTCTTGTAAACCTATTTGTGTTTCGTGCTTAAATGCTTTGAGTATACTGTCTTTTTCTGAAGTAGAAATAATAATATTACTCTCAAACATACCTCTTGTAAACGCATAAAATATTTGATGGTTACTACTAATTTTATCTAATATTTGAGCATGGCTATCTATTAAGGTCTTTGAGTTCTGAAACGTAAAATCACTTAAATTAGAACGCACTGTAATATCTCCTAATTGGCTAAAGGCTTGTTTTAAACTTTTAGAATTTTCTAATTTTAGAGGTTGTTGGTAGCGACGTAAAGCCATCATTATTGCACCCTCTTTTACTGGTTTACGTAGCATTTTAGAAATAGGCTCATTTAAATCTTTTGCTAAAGCCGAAAAATTTATTATTTGACGAGAAAGACCCTCTTCTAAAAATGGGCTAGCTACAATTATTTCTTGAACACAAGTAGCGATTGTTTTCATTTTGTTAAATATATAACATTTTGTGTAAAAATAACTATTTTTTTACATTTATATGTTTATTTTAAGGATTCATTCTATTTTCGACCCTTCAAATAAAATGAAATATTAAGATTATAAAAAATGAACGAGAAGACCTTATTAAAAATTGCTAAAGATTTTGGAAGTCCTGTATATGTATATGATGCGGAAAAAATAGAATTTCAGTACAAACGATTGACAAAAGCTTTTAGTAAGGTGAAGCATTTAAGATTAAATTATGCCGTAAAAGCATTATCTAATATTTCTGTTTTAAAGTTGTTTAACAAATTAGGTTCTGGCATTGACACGGTTTCTATACAAGAGGTTCAATTAGGAATAAAAGCAGGTTTTAAGCCAGAAGACATCATATTTACGCCAAACGGTGTATCGCTTGAAGAAATTGAAAAAGCGGCAAAATTAGGAGTACAAATAAACATTGATAATCTATCTATACTAGAACAATTTGGAACTAAACATCCTAATATACCTGTCTGTATTCGTATTAATCCACATGTAATGGCTGGTGGAAATACTAATATTTCCGTTGGACATATTGATAGTAAATTTGGAATTTCAATCCATCAAATTCCTTTATTGCTTCGTATTGTAGAGAATACTAAAATGAATATTAACGGTATTCATATGCACACAGGAAGTGATATATTAGATATTGACGTTTTTCTATATGCAAGTGAGATTCTATTTGAAACAGCTAAAAACTTTAAAAGTCTTGAATTTATAGATTTCGGTTCTGGGTTTAAAGTGCCGTATAAAGCCGGTGATATTGAAACTAATATTGAAGAATTAGGCGAAAAATTGTCTCAGCGATTTAATGAATTTTGTAAAGAATACGGAAAAGAACTAACCTTAGCTTTTGAGCCTGGTAAATTCTTAGTGAGTGAAGCTGGCGTATTTTTAGCTAAAGTAAATGTGGTTAAACAAACAACCTCAACCATATTTGCTCAAATAGACTCTGGGTTTAACCACTTAATAAGACCAATGCTCTATGGTTCTCAGCACGATATTGAAAACATTTCTAACCCTAAAGGACGTGAGCGTTTCTACTCTGTAGTTGGTTACATCTGTGAAACGGACACTTTTGCTAATAATAGAAGAATTGCTGAAATAAACGAAGGCGATATTTTATCATTTAAAAATGCTGGTGCTTATTGTTACTCTATGGCTAGTAACTATAATTCGCGTTACAGACCAGCAGAAGTTTTACTGTACAAAGGTAAAGCACATCTTATTAGAAAACGTGAAGATTTTGAAGATATATTACATAACCAGGTTATCTTAAATTTTTAAAAACAACGCACTTTTTAGTAACTGCGTTAATTTTTATAGGGATTAAAGCACATATAGTATTAGAATACACTTAATTTTGAGTGTACATTAAAATACTATCATGACACAAATTGCGCCTAAAATTATCCGTCAAATATTTGTTTTACTATTAATTTTACTGATAGGAAGTTTAATTTTTAGTGAAATGCTACCTTATTTGAGTGGTGTTTTAGGCGCAATAACGTTTTATATTCTTCTGAGAAAACCTATGCGACGTTTAGTTAAAACCTATAAATGGAAATCTAGCATAGCAGCTCTAACACTTATGCTGGCTTCATTTATTGTTGTCATGGTTCCGCTTAGTGGTTTTGGTATTATGTTGGGTAACAAAATATCTGATGTTGCAGCTAATAGCGAAAAAGTGATGCAGGCCTTTCAAGACCAAGTTGGAAAAATAAAACTTCAAACTGGTTTAGATATTAATTCTCAAATGGATACGGAAGCTATAACCACATGGCTATCAGATAGTGCACAAAGCATGGTTGGCAACACCTTTAACCTAATTATTGCTATAGGTTTAATGTATTTTATGCTATATTTTATGCTTACCAACCGACAAGAGTTAAGAGAATCTTTGCGGGAATATATACCAATGGATACAGACAATATAAACGAAATTGGTAGAGAAGTGCAGACCATGGTGAAGTCTAACGCTATAGGTATTCCGTTAGTAGCCATTGCCCAAGGTCTTATTGCACTAATTGGTTTCTTAATTTTTGGTATAGAAGAGCCCTTATTTTGGTTTGTTATTGTTACTATTGGCTCTATGATTCCGTTTGTAGGTACTTTAGTTGGTATTTTGCCTGTATTTATTTTAACGCTATCTAATGGTGATAGTTTTCAGGCTTGGGGCATTTTAATATATGGTTTAGTTGTAGTAGGTTCTACAGATAACATAATACGATTATTTGTATTAAAAAAATTAGATAATGTACACCCTTTAATAACGCTAATTGGTGTCATTGTTGGTGTTCCTTTATTTGGATTTATAGGTTTAATTTTTGGACCATTATTAATAAGTATGTTTATGGCTTTAGTAAAAATCTATAAGGAAGAGTACGGAAAGGCTGACAAGATTTAATCTTTCATATTGGTGTTTATTTCCTTCAATGGTGAGTTTAACCAATAATCATCAATATTAACATTATTAATTGGTTCACTATTAAGTGACGCTCCTTTATCAATAAATTTTAAATTAGAGCTTAAGTTTTCCTTAAAATTTACGCTTTGCACAAACAGCTCTCTAAATTGATGCCCCTCAAGTTTAGATTTGCCCATACCTAAACCAAGTACATCCTGAAAATTCTTTAATCTTATATCAAATAACGCTTGATTTGTATAGTCATTTTCATTTAAAAAATTAGAATCCTCCTTTTTAAACTGTACTTCTATAGTTTTTTTATCAATAGCTTCAATATTATAAATAGATAATTTTCTGTCCTTAAAAGTTATTTTAATATTATTGAGTTTTTCAATTGATTTTAAGTCTAACGCTCTATTAAATTTTATAACAAAACGCTGATTACTGTTATTAAAATATGAACTTTCAATTTGTAAAGCTTCATTTTGTGTGATAAAGAAGTTATTATTAAACGTGATATAATTAAGGTACATTTTACCATTTTCTTGTTTATTATATTCTATATTCAAACTTAAAATTAGTTGTCTTGGACTTATAGAATATAACTTATATTCAAATTGGTGAATTGCAAAATCTAACTTTGATATATAAATATAACCTGAAGCCTTGTAAGCACTCCCTGTAATATTTTTAAGTGCAGAAAATTCAGTTTTATACAGCTCTTCGTTATCTAAAAACACTAGGCCTTTATTTTTAAAGCTATGATTTTTAATAAAATCAGTTTTAAAAACATATACAAAAGAAAAGCTACCAGTATTATAATTACGTATTGGATTGTGAATATTCAATAATGTTAACTCATTACCAATTGCACTTCCCATTTTACCATCCTTAATCTGTTTAGCACCATTATATATGGCATGGCTCAATAAAGAATCTTGGGCAAATTCTGAATTTAACTTATATCTATATAAAGCTGTTTGATTTAACGGATTACTTATTTTATGAGTTTTGAAACCTTTGTCAAATACCTCAACGATACCTTCATTGAGGTTAAAATATTCTTCATCTACAAATTGATAATCTCTATAATAACCTATATAAGAATAAGGTTCAATGGGATAATTAGTTTCAATATTATCAATAGCTTTTTGCACTATGTTCTTTGTGCTGTGCTTTTTCTTAGAATTTATAACAACCGTTGTAAGTTCTTCTGTTTTTGGAGTGAGATAAATAACATGATATGGCGCATTTTCTAAATTATTAAGTTTAATTTTTTTTGAATAATAACCAATACAACTAATATTCAATATTTCTTGTTCATTCTTATATCGAAACGGTATTCTAAAATCACCTAGCACATTAGCAATAGTATCATTTTTAGTCTTAGCAAATCTAATAGTAGCATACGGAACAGGCGCATTGGTTTCTACATTTAAAATTCTAAATATAAATCTTTCTCAATTTGAGCCGACAGACTAAACCAACTGAACAGAATTAAAATTAGAGAGCTATAAAATAGACGCATAAATTAATTTTAAATATTATAAAAATTTGAATTTATCTCTAAATCTTGTCCGCAACGATATTCAAAAATCACATATAATAAATATTACTCATTTTCTAATTGAGCTTTATAAGAATCTATATTCGCTTTTTGCTTAGCTGGTAATTCTGGTTCCTTAATATCAGTATATTCTTTTAAAGTATCATAGAGTATTTTGGCTACTATGTATCTTGCCGTTGGCTTATCATCTGCAGGAATGTTATACCAAGGCGCATGTTCTTTTGAAGTTCTGTTTAAAGCATCTTCGTAATAGGTTTGGTAATCGTCCCAACATTTACGTTCATCTAAATCGTCTGGTGAGAATTTCCAATTTTTTTCTGGTTTATTAAGTCGTCTAAGTAGTCTATTTTTTTGTTCGTCTTTAGAAAGATTTAAAAAGAATTTAAAAACAATGGTTCCGTTATCGGCGATATGTTTTTCAAAATTATTGATTTCGTTAAAACGTCTGTCCCAAAATTCTTCGTTAACGTCCTCTAAACTATTTACATTAGGCATATTCTCATACATTAAATACTCTGGGTGTACTCTTGTTACCAAAACATTTTCGTAATGTGTTCTATTAAAGATTCCAAACTTTCCTCTTGCAGGTAAAGCTTTAATATGTCTCCAAAGGTAATCGTGTTTTAACTCTAATTCTGTAGGTTTTTTAAAGCTATGCGCTACAATTCCTCTTACATTAAATTCTTTAAAAACTTCACGTATTAAACTGTCTTTACCTGCTGTATCCATGCCTTGAATGCACATTAAAACAGAATACTTACCATGTGCATACATAGTATTTTGGATATCTGCCAGGTTTTCGCTTACGGTTCTTAGTTCGCGTTCAATTTTCTTTTTATTAATACCTAAATCAATAAATGTTGGTAAATCTTTTATTTTTATTTGAGATGAGATTTTAAAATCTTCAATTTTGATATCTTTCATAAGTCTATTTAATCACTGAAATATAATGAAGATTTATAGCTTTTGCAATAAAGGTCTTTCTTTACTAATTAATTTAGGCATTTTTTAAACAGCCATATTATGACAAAAAAAAGCTGACACTAGGCCAGCCTTTTCACGATTATTAAAAACAATCATAGTTTACAATAATATATATCTTTAATTATTAAAAATTACTTTCTGTGCTTTAGAGACATTTACGCCTTCAATTTTAGCGATAAACACACCAGAAGTTAATTTACTAAATTCAATATTTTGAGTACTAGTATTTGTCTCTAAGTTTTTAGAAGAAATTAATCGCCCTTGAATATCGTAAAGAGAAATTGTAGCATCCATATCTAATAATCCTTTTAAAACTAATACCTGAGAATTAGGGTTATTATAAAGTACTAATTCGGTTTGCTTTACAGTTTCTAAAGACAATGCATTACTTACAATGTTTAAATAAAATCTACCTGTTCCGCTCAAATTAAGATTCGGTGTAATTACGTAATTAGATGTTGTTAATAAAGTTGATGTATTTAACTGCGTATCTTGTAAATAAACCTGTGTACCAGATGGCAACGTTGACTCTTCTATGTTAAAAGTTAAAGCTTCACCTGCATTTGCATGTACACCTAACGGAATAGTAACATTAGCTAAATCAGCATCATTAAGAGACTGAATTGCCATAGGTTTTCCTTCATTATTTTCTACTAAATTAGAATATAAAGAAAAACTTGGTGTTTCATTATTCCATGTTGTAGAATCATAGCCATGATCTAATCCTAAACTAGAATTTGAATTAAAATAAAAATCAGTATGATAAGAATTACCAGATGCACTCGCTTTTAACTTTAGGTAAGTTAATGGAGCTGCAGTACTTCTTCCTGCAATAAAATCATCTGAACTACCAGTGGTACGCATTACAGGAGTAAACGTCATGTTACCTGACTCATTAGGATTTGTAGCAACAAAGAACCCTTGTCCTGGCGCTATTACTGTAGAAGCTGTAATATTTGCAAGATTATAAATAACCCAATCATCATGCGCTGTTCCGTCATATCCATATATACCAAAATAAAATCCGCTATTCATAGCTTCGATGTTACTGGTCTCGTTAAAAAACTCTTGTACACTAATATATGATGGATAAGGATTACCTATTAAATTCCAAACATCTCCATTTGAAACTACTGGTACAGTTACTGCTGATGTTTCTACATTACCAGTAAAAGTATAAGTTCCATTATCTGTAGAGCCTGTTCTGTAACCTATACCAGCATTTAATGTAGATGAATCATCACTTGGCCCATAGTTTATATAGCTAAATGAGTTAGTATCAAATGGGCCAAATAAAAATGCAGGACTTCCTCCTATTGTTCCAGAAAGTATATTAGAGTTTGCAGCTCTAAAATCACCAAATGTTTGCCCTGTTAATGGCGCACTAACTAAATCGTTAGAAGCTGTATTACTGCCAGAAGAAGCCGCTTCGTTAACATGTCTCTGGTACACAACATCACCTGTTATAGTTCCATCTAAAATTAAACTTGAATAACTAGTAGACATAGATTCTAAAACTACTTTACAGTTCGCCATTAAATCTGCTGTTGTGTCAATTAAAAGGCCTGCTCCAGCTTCAACTTTTACATTATTAGCTTCTGCATTAGCATTTGCAATAGTCATTATAATTCCGTTAGGTATAACTACATTATCAGCAGCTGTTGGCACACCAATTGGAGACCAATTTTCTGACAGCTCCCAATCACTTCCTACAGCTGTTTTTGTAGTTCGCTCGGATATTACTGTAAAATATGTACCATCCTCAAAATTAATACCTGTAGGCAGCTCCCAATTTGTACCATTTAATGTCAAAGGTATCTCAGTTGCTCCTATTGTAAAATCTGAATCACTAAGCTTAATTATTAGACTTAAATTTGTAATACTTGAAGGTAATTTACTTGTTAAAGTACTACTATAATCTGGAATTGAAAGAAATACTGTACCAACAGAACCTGTCTCATCTATACGCCAAACTCTATCTAATATTTGTTTGTCACAAGATGTAGAGTCATATGAAGACCATTGTATAGCCTCATTATTATTTCCCCAAGTCATAAAACTTAAATCAGTTGCATGCTCTGTAGTTCTTATTGAATTATCAGTGTTTGACGCTTCAAAATCATTATCTAGCGAAAATGCAATTAAAGCATCTGCATTTCTAGATTTTGAAACGCGTTGATCTAAGCCTGTTTTTGTATCTAAACCAATTCCTGCAATATCATTATTATAACCACTATTTTCAATAGCGTCCCAAGTGATATCTCCAGTTGTTCCATCCCAATTACTAGCATAATAACTTGTTGGTGTAATGGCTTGGTTTAGCGTTATACCATATTTTAAAGCTAAGTAAGATTCTATGGTTTCTATTTTAGATGGTTCTAAAGTTACGTTCTCAAAATATATGATTTCTGAAATATCACCAGAATAGTATATATTGTTTGCTGAAGAATTAAAACTAGTTGCCTCAGAACCATCACCAACAAAACCATAACGTCTATTTGAACTATTTAATGCCGTATTAGTTAAATCTGCGCTAATTTCTTCTGCTCCGTTTAACCTAATTGAGGTTTCATTAACTTCTGTTGTATCAAAAATATAACCTCCAAGTTGTGGTATACCTGTATTAGTAATTGTTGTTCCTTTTACATCTACAATATCCGAATTTGTTGGGTGATAAGAGAACCCTAAAGTACCATCGCCTCCAACAGATGTATTAAACCATTCACTTCTGTCAAAATCTAAGAATCCCCAATTTCTGCTATCGTAAGTATTTGTGCTATTAGATAAATCTGAATATGTCGTAGAATAAACCGTCCATACATAAACCTGATTTATATTATCTGTACTAGAATAGTTTAAATTTTCTATTGGCAATCTATCATTTGTTCCGTCAAACGTAAACGTTGGATTGTAATTCATTAAGTTAGTATTTGAAGGACGACTCGCTACACTTGACTGTGATAAATTATAATTATTACCAGCTTGATTAGAAATAGCTGAAACACTTCCGCTAGCTTCATCAACACCTGCATCAGCTTTATACCATAATTTAGAGCCAAAAACACCTCCTGGAGTCACCGGATTTTTTTCTATAAAAGTTATATAATCACCATTATTAATGTTTAAAGAGATATAAAAATGTGTTGAATCTTCGTTTAACGTATACCTTGTGTCATTACCATCAAATACATTATCAGTACTTACTATTAAATCAACATCGTCACTTTTAAAACTTGCTTTAGGTACTGCTAAATAAACATCACCAGTTTCACCAACTTCTTGAAAATACCAATGTCTATCTATGATATACTCGTCATTTGCTATATCAAAACCAATAGCTTCAAAATCATCTCCATTATGACCAAATAATAATGAAGAACCTAATGCCAAATCTGTTCTTGCAGCATCATTATTTAAAGATGTAAAATCATTAGTAGAAGCAATAATCAATTGATTGTTATTGTTAGATTGACCAACTTTTTGATTTATTGAACCAACACTACTATCGTTTATAACACCAGCAACATCATTCCAATAAGTTATGTTATCCCAAATTACAGTATTAGATGAATTTACATAACTCCCAATACTTTGGTTTAGGGTTATTCCGTATTTTACGGCTAAATAAGATTCTATTTTATGAATTTCTTCGGCTGTTAAACTATTTTCTTCGTATAAAATTATTTCAGCTATTTCACCATCATAGTTAAAACCATTTGTAGTTCCGTTTTCTGTATCGGCTTCTGAGCCATCACCAACAAATCCGTATCTATTAGAATTAGCGAGAATAGAACTCGCTGTATTATCACCAGAATAATCTATATTACCATCTAATCGCATTACAGATTCATTAATTTCATCGCTGTTAAAAATAAACGTTCCTATGTGTGCTGAATTATCATTAGATGTTGTTGAAGCCACTAAATCTTGAGTGCCTCCAGATTGATAAGACATGGCCAACCTACCATCTCCATGCACATAGAAATTATAAGTTTCACTTCTATCAAAATCTATAAAAGACCAGTTACCAGCATAGCTTGTAGAATTAAAATCGGTCTTATAAATAACAAATCCGTATAACTTATTAATAGACTGACCTGCTGTATAATTTAAGTTAGAAATTGCAAAACGGTCATTTGAACCATCAAAGGTAAATGTGCTATTAAAGTTAATTGCATTAGTTTGAACTGGTTTAGCATTTTCTGTTGACTGATATAGTGGATTATTCAGTCCGCTATCGTCTAACCAATTTAGAGTACCAGAATCGCTGACACCAAAATCACCTCTCACCCACATTGACATATCGGTTTTACCAACACCTCCAGGGGATTGCGCAAAAATTGTTAAACTGTAACTTGCAAATAAGGCACAGAAAAGTAAGGATTTAAAATTCATAACAAATAGGGGTTTTTTGATTTACTTAAATTTTTAATTAAGGGTTTGCTTAAATAACAAGGGGTTACTTTAACCTTTAATTTGATAATTATAGCTCAAAGATACTTGTGAGAATGAGGTGAATTTCATTAATTCGGTGAACCATCTTTGAGATATGACGAATAACTTTTAAGTATAGATGAATGGACTTAACCCTTTTTCAAGGTTATGCAAATGATAAACACACACAATACTAACCATAAATAAACATTTCAACCCTAATTATGGGTATATGTAGATGCTTAATAACATGCAAACGTCTCTACCAATTGTATTTATAAAGTAATTTTAGAAGCAATGCTAAATAGGTGTTTAGCGGCTATAGTTAGAATAGATATATTTAACAATACGAGTTGCAATGAGATAATTACGTCTTACTTATACTTATTTTAGAAGACTATTATTTTTTAAACAAAAAACAAGGGTTTAACTCTAATAATATTAGGCGGCATTACTATTAAAACAAAAGTAAAATTACCGCAGTATACACTTTGTAGAGCAAAAACTACAGTTTATTGTAATTAACTGATTATTAAACTATAACACAAAGTATTAATTGCCAGAATGTCAAAACTATAGCTAATACTCTATTTTGAAGCAAAAGCTTTTACATCACTCTCACTTACCTCTTTTTCTCCTAATATAATTAAACGTTCAACAACATTTCTTAACTCACGAATGTTACCCGTCCAATCATAATTTTGAAGCAATTTAATGGCTTTTGCTGAGAATGATTTTTTAGCATTGCCTTGTTCTCCAGAAATCTTTTCTGCGAAATAATTAATTAACAGTGGAATATCTTCGCGTCTATCATTTAATGCAGGTACTTCTATTAAAATCACTGCCAGTCTATGATATAAGTCTTCTCTAAATTTACCATCTGCAATTTCTTTTTTAAGATCTTTATTTGTCGCAGCCACAACTCTTACATTTACCTTAATGTCTTTGTCACTGCCCACGCGTTGTATTCTACTTTCTTGTAATGCGCGTAATACTTTGGCTTGTGCAGATAAACTCATATCTCCAATTTCATCTAAGAATATGGTTCCGCCATTTGCAGCTTCAAACTTACCAGCTCTATCTTTTGCAGCTGAAGTAAAAGCACCTTTAACGTGGCCAAATAATTCACTTTCTATAAGTTCACTTGGTATAGCAGCACAATTTACTTCTATCATTGGACCTTTAGAACGATCACTTTTTTGATGCAACCAATGCGCAACCAGTTCTTTTCCTGTTCCGTTTGGTCCTGTTACTAAAACACGAGCATCTGTTGGTGCTACTTTGTCTATCATAGCTTTAATACGAGCAATACCATCGCTCTCGCCAATCATTTCGTAATTTTTACTTACTTTCTTTTTAAGTCTTTTATTTTCAACAACAAGCTCTTTACTATCTAAGGCAATGCGAACTGTATTTAATAATCTATTTAAATCTGGTGGTTTTGAAATATAATCAAAGGCACCTAACCTCATAGTATTTACTGCGGTATCTAAATCACCATGACCAGAAATCATTACCATTGGTATTTCTGGTTTTAGCTTTTTTGCAGCTTCTAAAACTTCAACACCATCCATCTTTGGCATTTTAATATCACAAAGTACTAAATCATAATCCTCCTTTTTAATTTTTTCAATTCCCACTAAACCATCTTCAGCTTCATCTACATGATAAGTGTCATTTTCTTCAGATAGTATTTTCACCAGTACTCTTCGGATTGCAGCTTCGTCTTCTATTATTAATATTTTTGGCATAATTATAATTTAAATTTTAATCCGCTTCTTAAATAAAAAGCATTAATGTCGTTTAGTTTATACACATTATCTCTATCGTCATTTCTTAGATGATTATTTAGTCTAAAGGTATAACCAATATATGAATAAGCTACAATATGTTTTGTAAAATAATATTCATAGCCTAATCCTCCAATGGCTACAGAGAGTGAAATATTTTTCGCTGTTTTTCCATTAACCGAAATTGGATTTTGAATATTAGCAAAATAACCATCTAAACCTGCAAATGTCTGCAAGATGCTTTTTTCGCTAAAAAAATACTTAATATTAGTTTTTGGCAGACCAATATTATATGACCAATTTTTGTTAAGACGCCTATAGTAGCTCACAAATGGTAAAGGAAATGGCACACCTGCTGTAGAGTTATAGGTTAGCCCAATAATTAGACGATAAGGTTTATTAATATCGTCCTCAGTTCTATCCTTTATTGCATAAACACCTCCATTAAGAAATATATCGTCTTTGGTAATGGTTGTTGTTAAAGTAGATGCAATTCTTGGGGTAAATTTTATTCCAATGCGCCAGAGGTCGTTTTTTTTAAACGTATAACCTAGGCTAAAATCTATTATATGTAATTTTTTTAATTGTTGAATATTAAAGGGGTAATCTTCGTTAAGATTAAGTATAATTCTATTGTATTCTCCACCAACAATTAAGTAATCGTTTTCCTTTATTTTTATAGGGTAATTAATTAATGCTCGTAATCTAGTATATTGATCTTCTGATCTGCTGCTTGGTATAAAAGAATATTCTAAACGCGCTAAATCTGTTAATTGAGCTTGTGCTATATGCATATTTCCCAAGTAACAACAAACAAGTATTATATAACATTTTGGCAAGCCTATCTTCATAAAATTAATTTATTTTATTTAATAATATGTATATCACGCTGCGGAAATGGTATAGAAATATTATTTTCTCTAAAAAGTCGATCAATTTCAAAACGTATTTCACTCTTAGGAAATTGGGCTTTAAAGCTATCTGATAAAGTAAACACTAATTTAAAATCTAAAGAACTTTCTCCAAAATTAGTAAAAACTACTGTTGGTTCTGGTACGGAAAGCACATGATCATTAGTACTTGCCGCTTGCAATAATAATTTTTTTACTAATTGCACATCGCTTCCGTATGCTACACCAACAGCTACACTTTCTCTAGTTGTAGAACCATTTTGAGTCCAATTATAAAGGCTATTTTCTAAATATAAATGATTTGGTATTATTAACACCTTGTTATCAATTGTAACTGCCCTTGTGGTTCTTAATTTAATTTCTTCTACTCGCCCAACCTTTCCATCTAATTCTATAATATCACCAACATGTACGGTTTGGTCTATTAAAATAAAAACACCAGAAATAATATCTTGAAACAAGGTTTGTAATGCTAAACCGATACCTATTAAGAGCGCTGCAGATGCAGCAAATACAGCTGAAACATCTACACCTACACTATTCAATGTAATAAGTAGGATTATGAGATAAATAATCCACCTAAAATAGCCATACACTACATTAAATTTTCCTTTATCTTCTTCTGGTAATTTTCTAGTTATAATTTTTAAAACAACCCTTAAAATAATAGTAGTAATAAAAATTGCCGTAATAATGATTATAACATCTAAAATAGAAATGCTTATATCATTACCGAAATCCATATGTAAGCTTAAGAATTCCTTGGTTTTTTCCCAAACAGTACTCTCAGTAATCTTCTCTTCTATTTCACTTAAATTTTGAATCATTAAGTTAATATTTCAACCATTTAAACAACTCTTTGTAAGTTGGTTTTTTACCATACATTAAAATTCCAACTCTATATATCTTAGCTGCAAACCAAACGGCAAATATAAAAGTACCTATTAGTAAAAGTAAAGATAAACCTTGTTGCCATAATGGAACACCAAACGGTATCCGCATTAACATAACAACAGGAGAGGTAAACGGAACAAATGAAAACACAGTAGAAACCGTTCCATGTGGATCTTCTATTACCGTAAATACACCAACGTATACAGCTAAAATTAAAGGCATTATTATTGGCAACATAAATTGTTGCGTATCTGTCTCATTATCTACAGCTGCACCAATAGCCGCATATAAAGAACTATAAAGCAAATAACCACTAATAAAGAAAAACATAAACGCTATAATAAGATTAGTCATTGGTAAATTGCCAATAGAAACTATTAGGTTCTCTGCCATAGCTTGTGCTCCTTCAGCTTGCATAGCTTGGTTCATCATTTCTTGCTGTGGTGTTTTTACTTGTGTTAAGTCAATTCCAAAAATTGTTGATACAACCACCATTAAAACACCTCCTAAGATTACCCAAATTATAAATTGAGTAATACCTGCCAGAGAAGTACCAATTATCTTACCCATCATTAACTGAATTGGTTTTACAGACGATATAATAATTTCAATAATTCTACTCGTTTTTTCTTCAATGACACTGCGCATAATCATATTACCATATATAATAATAAACATAAATAGTAAATATCCTGCTGCACCACCAAATGCTAGCTTTACAACATTATCTATTTTAGAACTCTTTTCACCATCAAAACTTTCTTGTTCTATTTCTATATTAGTTTTAGAGGCTTCAATTTGTGAAATAGTTACCCCATCTTTTTGGAGTTTCATTTCTCTTAAACGCTTTTCAATTTTACTTTCTAAACCAGAAATAATACTCAGAGATGGCGAATCTTCAGAATAAAATTTAACATTGTCTGCAAAATCATCTAGCGAGTCCACTTTAACAATATGCAACAGTCCATAATCCTTTTTTTCTTTAACTAAAGCTATAGCATCATCAAACGCTAAACCACTTAAGTTAGTATATGTGGTGTTGTCTGTATTTTGAAATACATCTTTTAAATAACCGGTTTCATCTAATATTGAAATAGTCCGTTGCTTATCGTTATTTAACTGAGATAAATAGGCAACAACAGCAATAAGAGCAATCATTATTAACGGACTTAAAAACGTCATAATAACAAATGATTTATTCTTCACTTTTGTTAGATACTCTCGTTTTATAATTAATGGTAAATGATTCATCTTTAATTATTTTTTATAGTTTGAATAAAAATATCACTAGCCGAAGGTATAACTTCCACAAAATGGTGTACTTCTGCTTTTGATGTTAAAAATGAAAGTAAATCATTTGGTGATGTATCTAGCCCTAATTTAATATTCAGCTTCATATCATCATTTAAGTTTTTAAAGGTTGCCGGAAGCACTTCAAACTTATCTTGTATTTCTGCAAACACTCTATCTTTATTTAAAGAAGCCAAACCTACTTCAAACGTATTAGTTTTATTCTGGCGTTTTATATCATTTAGTTTCCCATCTAAAATTTTATTAGACTTATGAATTAAAGCAATATGGTCACAAAGTTCTTCCACAGATTCCATTCTATGTGTAGAAAAAATGACCGTTGCCCCTTCTTCTCTTAACTGTAAAATTTCATCTTTAATTAAGTTGGCATTAATTGGGTCAAACCCAGAAAATGGCTCATCAAATATTAGCAGTTTTGGTTGGTGCAAAACCGTTACAATAAATTGTATTTTTTGTGCCTGACCTTTACTTAATTCTTGAATTTTTTTATTCCACCAATCACCAATTTCTAACTTGTTAAACCAGTGCTTTAATCTTTTTTTAGCCTCAGTCTTACTCAACCCTTTTAGTTGAGCCAAGTACAAACATTGTTCGCCAACCTTCATAGACTTGTATAGGCCACGCTCTTCTGGTAAATAACCAATATCTCTTATATGCTCAGTTTTTAAAGGCTGCCCATCTAGCAAAACCCTACCTTGATCTGGCATTGTTATTTGATTGATAATACGAATTAATGTTGTTTTACCTGCGCCATTAGGACCAAGTAAACCAAAAATACTACCTTTTGGTACAGCAATGGATACTTCATTTAGTGCTCTAAAACCGCCGAAACTTTTAGAAACGGAATTAGCAACTAATAAGTCATTCATATAATATGATGTTTTAAGATTGAGAGATTGCGTAAAGATATTAAATGTTAGAGATTCTTAATAATTAAACTCCACTATTTACCTGAAATATTGAAATAACTAACAATATTAGAAACCTTTTATAAAGATTGCTCAAATTGTAGAATTAACAATATCTAACATAAGATATTTCTCAAGTTATTTTAACCTAATTAAGGTGATATATCACTAAAATTTAATATTGTTATAAAAAAACAAAACCCACCCTTATGGTTAGACAAGGATGGGAAAAAATTGCTATGAAAAAGAAAAATTATCGCTAATTAGCATTAGCGATAATTCAAATATAGTCATTTTTCTTAAAAATAGTGTGATTATGAAAACATATCTTTTACTTTTTCAAAAAAAGATTTATCTGAGCTTTCTGGTTTTGGTTCAAAATGTTCATCTTCTTTCATACTTTCAAAAAATGCTTTTTGCTTTTTATTTAAAGTCTTTGGCGTCCAAACATTTACATGCACTAACAAATCACCTTTTCCATAACCGTTAATGCTAGGAATTCCTTTTCCTCTTAGCCTTAAAATTTTACCAGATTGTACTCCTGGCTCTATTTTAATTCTCACTTTTCCGGTAACTGTATCTATTTCTTTTGAGTTTCCTAAAACAGCATCAGGCAAACTTATATACATGTCGTAATGCAGATTGTCTCCTTCTCTTTTTAACGTTGAATGTTCTTCTTCTTGTATAGCAACTAATAAGTCACCAGAAATACCATTACCTGGTGCATCATTACCTTTACCTGTAACTTTTAATTGCATACCATCTACAACACCTGCAGGTATTTTAACACTTACTGTTTCTTCCGTTACTTTTAATCCTTGAGCATCTGCGTCTGATGGCTTTTTATCTATTACCTGACCAGCTCCTCCACAAGTTGGACAAGCCGCTGAGGTTTGCATACGCCCTAAAATTGTGTTGGTAACACGCGTTACTTGGCCTGTACCATTACATGTTGTACATGTTTTATAAGTGGTACCTGGTGCTTGTACTTTACGTTTAACCTTAATTTTCTTTTCAACACCATTTGCTATATCTTCTAGAGATAATGTAACACGAATACGTAAATTACTGCCTTTAGCCACACGTTGTCTTCCGCCACCGCCAAAACCACTAAATCCGCCTCCACCTCCGAAGCCTCCTCCGAAAATATCGCCAAATTGACTAAAGATGTCATCCATATTCATTCCGCCACCACCAAAGCCGCCATTACCATCAAAGGCTTGATGACCAAATTGATCGTAACGTGCTTTTTTATCTGCATCACTTAAAACCTCGTAGGCCTCGGCTGCTTTTTTAAATTTTTCTTCGGCTTCTTTATTATCTGGATTTTTATCCGGATGATACTTTAAAGCCATCTTTCGATAGGCTTTTTTTATTTCTGCCGCAGTAGCTCCTTTGCTAATCCCTAATACTTCGTAATAATCTTCTTTCATCAACTTTATATTCTTCGTTTCACAAAAATCGAAACTCGTATTCTAATTTTATTGCCCAATAACGACTTTAGGAAAACGAATAACTTTGTCTCCTAATTTGTATCCTCGCTCTACAATATCAATTATTTTACCTTTTAAATCATCTGAAGGTGCTGGTATTTGTGTAATAGCTTCATGATCATCAGCACTAAATGTATCTCCTTTACTTACCTCTATTTTAGATAATCCTTTCTGCTCCAAGGTATTAATTAATTTATTATAAATTAGCAATACACCCTTTCTTAATTCTTCGGCCTCTTTATCTTCTTCAATATGCATTAAAGCTCTCTCAAAATCATCTAAAACTGGCAACATAGATATCATTACGTCTTGACTTGCTGTTTTAAATAATTCTATGCGCTCTTTTGTTGTTCGTTTTTTATAATTTTCAAACTCTGCAAACAAACGCATAAATTTATCTTTCTCTGCTACCAATTGATCTTGCAATTGTTCTTCTGGAGACTTAGTTTCTTTAATTTCTACCTCTGCTTCTGCTTCTACTGTAGCTGCAGCTTGATCCTCTACTTGTGGATCTTCAACTTTTGTATTCTTATCTTTTTTACTCATTTTGAGTTCTTTTTAAATCTTTGATTTAGAATTCGCAAAAGTACTGCCATTATTAATAAAATGTCAAAATGTCATTAACATTTTTTTATCAAACTTTAAACTACTAATCCTTATCTTTACATCATTAAATCAAACTCTAAAATAACACTGACATGAAAACCAAAATTTTTAAAATTTTTTCACTAGTTGCTGTAATAACTTTTGCTAGTTGTGGCGAAAAGGCTAAAGAAGCAGAAACTACAAAAGCTGAAGAAGCTGCTATTGCTGAAGTAACAGCTAAGACGTATACTGTGAATACTACAGATTCTAATATAGAATGGAAAGGTTTTAAACCCACAGGTTCTCATACAGGAACTATTGCAGTTAAAGAAGGAAACCTAAGTATTAACGATGGTATTATTGAAAGTGGAAAATTTGTAATTGACATGAATAGCATTGTGGTTACAGATATTCCTGCAGAAGAAGAAGGTAACGGAAAACTAGTTGGTCACCTTAAAAATGCTGACTTTTTTAATGTTGAAGCACACCCTACAGCTACTTTTGAAGTGACAGGTGTAAAAACTACAGAAGGCAAAACAATGCTTTCTGGTAATTTAACTATAAAAGAAAAAACAAACAATATTAGCTTTCCTATAACAGTTACAGAAACGGATAACAATGTTACTTTAATCAGTGAAACATTTACAATTGACCGCTCTAAATGGAATATTGAATATGGTTCTAAATCATTTTTCGATAATTTAGGAGACAAGTTTATTAACGATGATATGGAAATAAAAGTATCATTAACAGCGACAAAAGCTTAAATAATATCAAAAACTAATAGTAAAAGCAGTCATTAATTTGGCTGCTTTTTTTTGTAAAATCTAAAACAACATTTAATTACATAAAAATAAACTTAATAGCAGCAATCATCCCAATAAACGCAATAAAAGCAATAAGAATCCAAATAGTACCTTTGTAATATTTTCTGTGTAGTTTTAAATCTTTACGGTATTGGTAACCAACAATTATAACAAAGGCGATAAAAAATAATATTCCAAAAATCAATTGACCAGTACTAAACATCTTCTTATTTTTATGCAAAAATAGGAATTAAACCAACAACTATGCAAGACAAAATTAATGCAGTAAAAGCTTTTCACACAGCTTTTAAAATAGGACATCGAGAAACTCCAAAAGCAGACCTTGGTCTAGACAAAAACCTACTGCGTTATGAGTTAATGCGAGAAGAAAACGAAGAATATCTTGAAGCAGCTAAATCAAATGACTTAGTTGAAGTCGCTGATGCTTTAGGTGATATGCTTTATATTTTATGCGGTACCATTATAGAACACGGCATGCAACATAAAATTGAAGAAGTTTTTGAAGAAATACAGCGCAGTAACATGAGCAAACTAGGCGCAGATGGCGAACCTATTTACAGAGAAGATGGTAAGGTTTTAAAAGGACCTAACTATTTTAAACCCAATATTAAAGAGATATTAGAATCATAAAAAAAGCAGCCAAATGGCTGCTTTTTTTTATATCATTTAATTAAAGAATCATCTTTTATTTTACTGCTCTTCTCCAACCATGCTTATCCTCAGAAACATTGTATTGTATATTTAATAACGTCTGTTTAAATAATTTGGCATAAGAATCTTCAGCACCAGAAATTTCAAATAACTCTTCTTTATGCTGAAATGCAGAAATCTCGCTGATGACTGCTGCTGTACCTGCTCCAAAAACCTCCTTTAAACTTCCATCTTTTGCTGCCTTTTTAATTTCTTCAACTTTTACAGGTCTAACGTCGCATTTAATTCCTAAATCTTCAGCTAATTGTATTATACTCTTACGTGTTATCCCATCTAAAATACGATCGCTAACAGGTGCTGTAATTAACGTATCATTTACTCTAAAAAACACATTCATAGTACCTGCTTCTTCTAAGTAGGTATGTGTATCTGCATCTGTCCATATAATTTGATGAAACCCTTCTTTCTGAGCTAAACTTGTAGGATAAAATTGTGCTGCATAATTACCTGCCGCCTTTGCTGCACCAACACCTCCATTGGCAGACCTACTATAATGTTCCGCTACTAAAACTCGTACTGGCGAATTGTAGTAAGACTGCGCTGGTGAGCAAATAATCATAAAACGATACATACTTGCTGGCGAAGCAGAAATTGCTGGCTCTGTTGCAATGACAAATGGACGTATGTAGAGAGAATTTCCTAAACCAGGCTTTATCCAGTCGTTATCTAATTTTAGTAATTCTTCTAAACCTTCAAAAAAGTAGTTTTCAGGAAAAGCAGGCATCGATAATCGCTCAGCAGACTTATTAATTCTTTCAAAATTCTGTTTTGGTCTAAATAAAAACACCTTTCCCTCATGGTCTTTATAGGCTTTCATTCCTTCAAAAACAGCTTGTCCGTAATGAAACACACGAGCAGATGGCTCAAAGGTCATAGCTTGGTACGGCATAATTTTAGGTTCTTGCCACTCACCATTTTCAAAATCACAGACAAACATATGATCAGTAAAAACTTTCCCAAAGTCTAACTTACTAAAATCCACACTGTTAATTTTTGTAGATTCAGATTTTTCAATACTGATATTCGCTGTTTGATAGGTCATAATTACAAAATGTTTAACTACAAAAATACATAATCAGTTGGTTTTAAAAAAAGTAATATTCCCTAAAATTGTGTAATTTTGTAAATACACAAAAAATTAATTCAAAATCTATCAATAATGAAAAAAACCATTTTATTAATCGCTATCAGTATTGCAACATTTTCATGTAAAAATGAATCAAAAACTGCAGAAGATAAAACTATTGAAGTTGAAACTGTAGACACTAAAAAAGATATTGCTTATGCTTCTTTCGGAAAAGAAATTACTGATGCGGATGCTTTAAGCGGAGAAAAAATGATTGAGAATTTTAAAAATCTAAAGGTTGGCGATACTATTAATGCCAAAATGAAAGGTGAAATCATTGAGGTTTGCTCTAAAAAAGGATGTTGGATGACTTTAGATACTGGCGAAGATGAAGTTATGGTAAAATTTAAAGATTATGGTTTTTTTATGCCACTTAATGCCGAAGGTAACGTAGTTATTAATGGCAAAGCTTTTGTTTCTGAAACTTCTGTTGACGAATTAAGACATTACGCAGAAGATGCTGGTAAATCTGAAGAAGAAATTGCTGCTATAACAACACCTAAATTTGAATATCGTTTTGAAGCTGATGGCGTTTTATTACAACAATAAATATCTAAGTTTATACCTACTTATCTTTCTGATCTTTCTAAATTGTCAAAACGAAGAAAACGTAGCTGAATCAACTACCAAGAAAGTTGTTGAATACGACATGTACCAACCGTCTGAAATGGCAAACTTAATGAATGCCATGTATGCTTACAACCAACAGTTAAAAGCACAAATTGTGGCTGGCAAAACACCAACGCAATTACCTTTAGATTTAGCAAAGTTACATACAGCAGAAATGACAGACAAGAATGGAAGAACACCTGCTTGGAATAGTTTTGTAAATGTTTTTATTGCGTCGCAACAAACCATTATAGACACCATCTCTAATGTAGATTTAAAAGAACGCTACAATGCATCTATTAATAATTGTTTAGGTTGCCATAAAACAGAATGTACAGGACCAATACCAAAGATTAAGAAACTACTGATTCAATAATTTGAAACGAAAAATAATTACCACCTCTGATGGCTCTAAAACCATTCAAATTGAAGAATGGAACGAGCAATACCATTCCATCCATGGTGCTATACAAGAAGCAAACCACGTATTTTTAAAACATGGTTTGCTTTTCTTTAGTACTGAACTCGATTCAGCATCTACTGAACACGTTTCAAAATCTAAACCCATTTCCATTTTAGAAATTGGATTTGGCACAGGTCTCAATGCGTTTTTAACCTTAGTTGAAGGCGAAAAATTAAATTTAAAACTCAATTATACAGGTGTAGAAGCCTATCCTGTTCAGTTAGAAGAAATCAATCAGCTTAATTATGTTGAATTAATTTCTAAATCTCACAATGCCGCTTTTAACAAATTACACAGTGTATCTTGGGAAACTCCACATGACATCACTCCTAGTTTTAAATTAGAAAAACAGGAAAAATTCTTTAAAGATATTACAGCTGTCTATACCTACAATATCATTTATTTTGATGCTTTTGGTGCTCGCGTTCAACCCGATTTATGGACCGAAGATATTTTTAAAATAATGTATAACGCCTTACAAGACAATGGTATTTTAGTAACCTACTCTGCCAAAGGAAGCGTAAGACGTGCTATGCAAGCCGTCGGATTTATTGTTGAACGTTTACCTGGACCTCCTGGAAAACGTGAAATGTTACGAGCCCAGAAAAAGGGCTCGTAACATTCAGCGACATGCAATGAGCTAAATGTTGAGAGCATTGAAAACATTTAGTTAACAAATAACATTAGTTACACCTCAACATCACTTCTAATGAAATTCCTGTTAATTGATTTTGTACTTCAAACTAACTAAAACTATCGAGAAGCATCCACAACTATAAGGTTCTCGATACAATTTGCTCGTACCTCACAAATCACTCGAACTGACGTTAGAGGTAATTTGAAAATAAGATTCTTTTCAACTTTCAATCTTCTAGCTTCACAACTTTGCAACTTTGCATCTCTGCTTCTTTGAAACTATAAAACTTTCAACCATTAACTTTTTTAACTTTGAGACCTTGATACTTTACAACTTCCGAACTACCCAACTTCCCAACAACATTAAACACCCAAACGTTAAATCCTAACTAAAACACTTACAGAACCTTTACACCTTTCGTATCTTTACATAAAAAAGAAAAATGACCGTTTTAATAACAGGTGCAACAGGATTAATAGGACAAGAAATTGTAAAAAAGTGTCATGCTAAAGGCATTGATGTACATTACTTAACGACTTCAAAATCGAAACTGAGTTCAGCAAACAATTACAAAGGGTTTTATTGGAATCCCAATAACAGCGAGATAGACCACAAATGTTTTGAAGGTGTTTCTGCCATCATAAATATGGTTGGTGCTTCTATTTCTAAACGTTGGACAGAGGATTACAAAAAACAAATCTTAGAAAGTAGAACTAAAACTGCACAACTGCTTCAAGACACCATAAAAACACATAATTACAAAATTGACCATGTGGTTTCTGCAAGTGCTATTGGCATTTACCCAACAAGTTTGGTTAATTATTACGAGGAAACAACTACCGAAATTTCAGATACTTTTTTAGGAAAAGTCGTTAAGGAATGGGAAGCTGCTGTGGATGGATTTAAAGCTTTAGGTTGTAAGGTTGCCAAAATAAGAATTGGCTTAGTTTTAGCCAAAGATGGTGGTGCTTTACCAGAAATTGTAAAACCCATAAAGTTTGGCGCTGGTGCTGCTTTTGGTAGCGGAAAACAATGGCAAAGTTGGATTCATGTTAAAGATTTAGCATCACTCTTTGTCTTTGCGGTACAACAAAATTTAGAAGGTATCTATAATGGTGTTGCTCCAA
Organism: Winogradskyella endarachnes; assembly: GCF_009741275.1. Taxonomy (GTDB): domain Bacteria; phylum Bacteroidota; class Bacteroidia; order Flavobacteriales; family Flavobacteriaceae; genus Winogradskyella; species Winogradskyella endarachnes. The sequence goes on along the minus strand of NZ_WOWS01000002.1, from coordinate 404,261 downwards.
ATGCGGTTACCAATAAAGAACTGACTAAGGTTGCTACTAAAGTTTTACATCGTCCGTTAATTTTACCAAATATTCCAAAATTCGCTATGAAACTGGTTTTAGGCGAAATGCATATTCTTTTATTTGAAAGTCAACGTGTCAGTTCTCAAAAAATAGAAAGTGAAGGCTTTGATTTTCAGTATGTGAATCTGAAACCTGCTTTAGAGGATTTGTTGGGATAGATGGTTGATGGTTGATGGTTGATGGTTGATAAACTAATAAAAACGTCCGTTCGAGTGGTTTTTGAGGTACGAAAAAATTGTATCGAGAACCTTGGTTAGTATGAAAGCTTCTCTATACAAAATTTCTGAAAAACGAAATTTCACTCGAAGTGACGGTACTTTATAAAAGAGGTTTCAACCGAAATCAACTTAACGATATGAATTTAATAGCATAATAAAACGTCCGTTCGAGTGGTTTTTGAAGTACGAAAAAATTGTATCGAGAACCTTGGTTAGTATAAAAGCTTCTCGATACAAAATTTCTAAAAAAAAGAAATTTCACTCGAAGTGACGATACGTTACAATGAAGTTTCAACCAAAATCAACTAAACAATATGATTTAAACAACATAATAAAACGTCTGTTCGAGTGATTTTGAGGTACGAAAAATTGTATCGAGAACCTTGGTTAGTATAAAAGCCTCTCGATACAAAATTTCTGAAAAACGAAATTTCACTCGAAGTGACGATACGTAACAAATGACGTTTCATCCAAAATCAACTAAACAATATGATTTAAACAACATAATAAAACGTCTGTTCGAGTGATTTTGAGGTACGAAAAATTGTATCGAGAACCTTGGTTAGTATAAAAGCTTCTCGATACAAAATTTCTAAAAAAAAGAAATTTCACTCGAAGTGACGATACGTTACAAATGAAGTTTCATCCAAAATCAACTAAACAATATGATTTAAATAACATAATAAATCGTCTGTTCGAGTGGTTTTTGAGGTACGAAAAAATTGTATCGAGAACCTTAGTTAGTATAAAAGCTTCTCGATAAAAAATTTCTGAAAAACGAAATTTCACTCGAAGTGACGTTGAGGTATAAATTATATATAAAAAAAGAGACAAATATCAGTATTTGCCTCTTTTTTATAATTAGAATTTTATGTTAATCTTCAATCCAACCCATAATAGCATTAGCTACAAATCTCGGTTCTGGTGGTAATGCGTAAATGTCTTTTTCGTAGTTTTTATTGTATGGCGAAATATTCATAATATTTCCGTCTACAACCAACGTACTACTTCCTCCTGGGTCAAAGCCCATTGCTTTATCCATTCCGTATTTTAAAAGAATATCTACCATATCAAAATGTGTAGCGCCTACAGATTCTCTAATTCTTCCATTTACCATCAACACCATTAATTTACCTTCTTTGGTAATTCCCACGGCAATTTTTGGACCTCGCATATCAGTAAAATCTAATCGTGCTGCTTGTGTTTTAATAGAGTTTGTGGTTTTCCAACCTTCGTCTTCCATATTTAGAATTTGTTTGCCTTCATCTATTAACATTGGTCCTGCTTCAATGGCATAAGAAATCTCATCCCATTTATAAGGGTTTTCTTCTGGTTCTAATAATTGAATTGATAACGGCTTACCTTCTTCAAACATGGTATCTGAAAATAAAGCTTCAGGAACAGACAATGTAATTCCAACAGGAATCACTTTTACTTCTTCTTTTGGCTTTGTTTTTATAATTTCTTTTACTGTATTTCCTGCAATTCTAACAATCACATTGCCGTTGCCAACATATGATTCTTCAGTAAATGACAAATCATAGAAACAAGGTTCTGTTTCACTATGTGCATTGTAATTGGCACTTGTAAATGTTAGGTCTTTTTCTTTCCCTTTAACAGTTAAACCGGCTTTACTATTCACTTTTCTAATATCTACGTCTCCATTTTTATAAATGATAAAAGCAGGTTTGTTAAAAAGTGGTGGACAAAACACTTTGTTGTCCATTATTAGTAAACCTAACGGCGAACCGATATAAGTTTCTGGTAGTCCGAGTTTACCAACCAATTCCGGATTTAAAATATAACCACCATTCCAAGCCAATTCTATTTTATTTGGGTTTTTACTTTTCTTCTTGTACTCTTTTACAAGTGCTGGTACATTTTTAGGTTCTTTATTGGCAATATGTGCGGCGAATTTCCAATGGTGTTTTTTGGTGTCAATTTCTGCTAAAACACCACTCCAAGGTAAACCATCTTCATACACTCCACCTGCATATGATGATTTTACTTTTTCAACGGTTTTGGATAATTTTAAATCATCCTTTATTTGAAGTAATAATTTTTTAATTGGTGTGCCGTTTTCAATGGCATCTTTAGTGACGATACTTAGCAATTCTTTTTCGCTTAACGTGTCTTTTAAATCTTGATATAAATCACTTTTAAGTACATCATCAAAATCTTTAGCGGTTTGTATTGGCGTAGGATACGCTAAGGTTGTGCGCACACCTGCTGGTACAAACTGAATGAAGCCACTACCTTTAGGAATTCCCATAATTTTAGCCGTCATTTCGTACAGTACTTTTCCGATATGAAAATGGTCTATTTCAATAATATCTGTCATCATTGCAGCCGATTCTCCATTGGTTATTAAGAAGCCGTTCGCCTCTTTAATAGCGCGTAAAATCTTAATGGCTTTTGGTCCCATTTGTGGAAAATGCACACCTTCTGACCATTGTTTGGTTTCAATAATCTGAACCACACCAGCCTTATATAACAAGCCTAATTCTGGCTCTTTACCGCTTTCTAAATACTCTTTAATATCTGCACTAGAGAACCATTTTGTAATTCTTGGTTCGTGTATAAAAATGTAGATTTTTTCTAACTTATCTACATTGGCTTCGAGTATTTCTGAGGTTAATTCTTGTTGTATGGTTAAATTTAATTGAGAACGAATGGGCTGTAACACAAAATACTCTAATTCGTGTTTAATATAACGACCAGGAAAATACCCTTTAGGCACATTCTTTTTTAAATTCTTGGTTAAAATTTTACGGTCATCTATACCTAAATATTTACTATTAGTCAATTGAAAAAGGGCTAATTCCCAATCGGCAAAAAATTGTGGTGCTAAAGTTAAATCTGGTAAATTTTTTGGTTTAAAAACCTCTGTATAAATCATATTTACCAAACCTGTAATTTCTTGAAGTGTAAAGGCTTGATAGGCATACGATTTCTTATTTCTATGACGATACGCCAAAGCATGGTCGTGCCGAATGGAAATTTCGCCATCTACGTATTTAAAAATATCATCAATAGCATTGTAGTATTTATGAATCAATTCAAGATTAGTATTTACCAAATCTGGAATATCATTTTCCATGGTTCTGGCATATCGCATCACACGACCTTTAACCAATTGTTCTTCAACTCTAAAAAAGCTTGGGTCGATAAGTGATTTTAAATAATGCATAAAAGACAAACGACCATAACCAGGTAAATAATGTCTTGTTTTTTTATTGAGAATCGCATTAAGGTCGTCGTTTTCAAAATCTACAGATGCTTTGTATTGCTTCAGTAAATTTATCACTTGTGGATTATCTTCTATTGATACTGACGCCAATTGGTAATACATACGCTGCAAAATATAACGTATGTTTTTCTCTAAAGCTTCTAGGCTGTAACGCTTTTTAATAACGCTTCTGTTATGCGTTACATCTACCATTCTGTTTTGTGGATAAAACACATGGTCGCAAATGCGTTCTGCCAATTTCTTTGGTACTTTAGACCCTTTAAATTCTAAAACATTAAGACGAAGCGATTCATCTAAATGTCTACCGATAACCTCATCATACACTTCTCTTGGCTCATATTGTCTACAGAAAATTGGTGTTCCGCAAGCTGCAGCTTCTATAATTGGTAAGCCTCGTCCTTCGGTTTGACTTGGCAATAAAATAAGTGAAGCAACATCAAAAAGTTGTTTAATATCTAATGGTTTTTTATACTTCTTTTTAAAATCGTTTTTATCGAATTCACTAAATAAAAAGCCAAGTAATACACGCGATTTAAACTCTTTAGGAAGCTCTTTTAAGAATTTTTTGAAATCCTTTTTTAAATCGTGATAATAATTTTGTTGACCATGTGGAATGGGCCCTGAAACAATTAAGGATAATTTTAATTGTGGATTAGTGTTGAATTTTTCTGCAAAAGAATCGTATGCAAATAAACGTTTAATGAGTTTGAAGTTTAACTCAATTGACTTTCTACTAATGACACGTGTGGGTTGTAAGAAGACAATATTGTTGTTTACAAAATCGAATTGCTTAATGGTTTTATGACCTAATAAAATAGGCTTTAAAGACCGTTTACTTTCGGTATGATGCGCAGCCGTATGTACTGTAATGGTCTCCTTTTTATTCGCAAAGATTGTAGACACTTGCATAAACGCTTTTATAATATCGCGCTTACTCATGGCATGCAATTTAGTATCTACTGCTGTACCTAATAAGGCGACGTTTGCAGGATTATGTCCATTAACATTAATTAGATGGTCTTGCTGAATTCTATTGATATTCACATTCATCCAAGAGCGACTTTCCCATGGATAAATAGTTTCTATAATTGAGAAAAATTCGCCAACATGTGCATTGTGAAAAAAGAAATCTCTTGGTCCTTTTTTAAGACCTTTCTTTTTAATTTCTACTTCTCTATTTCCACCTTCCCAATAAAAATCGTGATTATTATTAATCACAGGAATGCCTAAATATTCTGAAATTAAAACCGTTGCCAATGCCAAAGACACGTTACCAGGATTAGAACAGACATTAATAAGGTATAACATAGAAATGTTATTCTGCTCAATGTAACTTCCTAATTTTTCTACAAGTACTAAAACCTCAGCCCAAAACTTACCAATAAGATTATTGTAGGCTTCGCTGCCTCGTTCCATTTTAATTTTGAAGAAATCCTCGTACAAAGGCCAAGCATCAAAAGCTTCCATTTCTGGTATTACTTTTTTAAATGCATCTTTTGGTATTAACTCATTGGCTTCTTCTTTAATTTCTCCTGCAATAAAGTGAATTGGAATATTAGGATATATATTCTTAAAGGTTTTGGCATACTTTTCAGTTTCTACCGTAATACCATCAATGGTAAAATAAAAGGTTAGGAATGCGATACCTCCTTTTTCAATATGTGTATCGAAAGTGGATGCATTGCCTTTAAAAGCAGACGTTTTTTTCTGCTCTTTAAATTTATCCATGAATAAACCTAAGTCAAACCAGGTATTTATTTTTTCATTTTTAAGTGTATTTAAAATCGTCGTAATTTTTGTTGTTGTCTTATCAGTCGTCATGTTCTAATTCTTAAAATGTAAATAATTGGCTTAACTTTTCTTCTAGTACTTCATACGAAAAGTGCTTTTTACCAATTTCAAAATTGTATTCTCCAATTTCTATACAGCGTTTTGGGTTATAAATGATATCAGACATTTGCTGTACACTTTCTGGTGTAAGATTACCATCTGAAATCATTACGGTTTCAAAACCTTTGTTACCAATATCTTGACTATAAACCGGTTTATAATCATTCACAAAAATTGGTTTTTTAGCCAATACGGTTTCTACAAAGGCATTACCAAAACCTTCATAGGTACTAAAATAGGTACATGCTCTTCCGTGTGCATACACATCTGATAAATCTTTATGGTCTAAAACTTTGTGTGCTGCAAAAATGACTTGACTCGATAAATTTAAATCGTGAATTTGGTCTATTAACTCATTGTAATAGGTCTTGTTTTCATCATCGTTATTATTACCTGTAATAACTAATTTTAGCTTTTTATCGTTTAGTTGGTCTATTAGAGAAATGGCGGTTTCAATACCTTTTCGTCTTACAATACGTGTTACTTGCAATAGCGCAATTTCATCTTTTAAAACACCAACGTCTCTAAGAAAAAACTCGTTTTCTGGTGTTGGTACACCATACACACGATTAAAGTCCATAACGTTAGGTACCATTATAGCATCAATATCAAAACGGTTTTTAAAGGTTTCTACACCAAATGTATTGATAACCGCATGCCTCACATCTGGTAATAACAACGGAAAATTATCATCTACATACTTATTGATTTCTGGATGTACAGAGACGTAACGTTGGCCACGTTCCCAATGAAAATCATGGTCGTGTGTTACAATAGGTAAACCTGTAGATTTAACTAATTTTTTAATGGCAACTCCCATTGATAAATGACAAGGTAAAGCTGAAGCATTCTCTGACAGTAGAACTTCTATACGTTTTTCTAAAACCCAAGCTTCCATGGCCTGATGAATTTTATTTGACGCATCCTCAACGTGACCTAATAATGGATAAGGGTCGTCGTCTGGCTCAAAAAAGGCCTTACGTTGTCCCCATTCTGCTTCAACGGAAAAGAAAGATAATGGTGGATACAGGTAATCGTGGTCGTAATCCATCTCCCAGGATTCAAATTCGCCAGACATAATAAAGACTTCATGTCCTAGCTTTTTTAATACATCTATCCATTTTTCGGTTTCGAGTGCTACACCATCTACACCGCCAATTCTTCCAATAATAATTCCTATTCGCATATGTTATTTAAAGTTTTGAGTTCTCTAAATATAGCGAATTGAAATATGTATTAAAAGGTTTTGAAGCGCTGTATACACAGATTTACGACTTCAAAAATTTAAGTGATATTTAATTATGTGTACTTTAATTTATGCTTTAATTCTTAACGAAATGATAATACAGTTAATTCTATATACGATGATTTTAAGCTCTAAAAATGATTAAACCTAGAATATAAATTGATATTTATTCTGAAATTATAAACGCGTCTTTCAGTTCATTTTTGGTTGGATTTTCAAACCAAGTTTCCATAAAATCGAAGTTCTCTTTAGTGACTTCAAACTCAAAAGTAGCACCTTTTTCTTGGTTACGTATCATAACGCGTTCTAAACGTTTGGCTTTTGGCACATCTAAAAAATGTAGTTTTATCTCGTAGTTATTCATTTCTGCGAATTTTCTAAACTTTTCACGATGACCAATTTTAGCCAATCCTAAATCTAAGATAGCGTCTGTCTTTGATGCTTCGAGTTGATGAATTAAATCTAGCATTACACGTTCGGAACGTTCTATGCGCTCTAAAAACCAATCTAACCCATCGGTTTCCTTTTTGTCTGGCATAAACAATACGTTATTCCACACATCAATAGAAAATACGAGTCCGTTAATTCTTCTTTTTAACTCGTTAGCGTAAGTGGTTTTCCCAGAACCTGTATTACCTACTATAAGGTGAATCATTTTTTAAAGTGTTTTATAGACTGATTATTTTAATTGCTCCCTTACCCAAGTTTGAAGCTCAGAGGCATCCATCTTAATTAATTTCTCAATACGCTTATCTTTCTTTAATCCATTGCCTTTATTGGCAGAATACACTTTTATGAGACTATTAATACCAGAAATATTACCAGCTTCAACATTATCCTTATCATCTGGATTTTCAATAGCATATTTTATCCAGCCACCTATAAAAACAATTAAAAGCTCAGGATTTTTAGTCGTTAAATCTACCTGAAATGATTGCATAGAAATTGTAACCGTTGGTGTACCAGTTGCCCATTTCATTAAATAAGCATTTGCCATAATCCGTTTATCCGCTTCCTCACTCATTGGTGTATTTTCTAACCAATTAATGCAATCTACAATTTGTGGCTCATGTTTTATGTAATCTTCTTTAACTTCTAGTTTTACATTATCAGGCACTTCAAAAGTTTGTGACCAATTTAGTTGTGCAACACAAAGGGTTAATACGAATGAGAAAAGGCTATTTTTTAATTTCATGGTATAAGTACTTATTTATGGTTGTCTTATCAGTTTTAAGTTATTGGTATTATATTAATACCCTCTCTCTTTCATTTTTTCTGCAAATTTTTCACCTATAGCCATTCCCCATTGTTGACCAATTTGCATGGATTCTTGAGTAATTAAAGGTGTGCTTTTAGCAAATTTTTGTCCCACTGGAGATTCGTAAAATTTTATAAGCTCTTTTAAATCTGCTTCAGTCATGTATTTTTCATAAACAGGTACCAGCATAACCGTTAAATCGTCTAAAGATGTTTTTGAAAATTCGTTTTCTAGCTCCTTCCACGTCTCTGCATCAACTGCAGCATATTGTTGCTTAAACATGGTAAACATCTGTTTTATTACCGTTTGAAATGTTTGTTCTGTGCCAGACACTTCAAACATTTTACGTAATGTTTTGGCATAATCTGTATCGGTTTGGCCAAAAGCAGATGTACTAAATAAAATTAAAAATGAAAATACGGTTAATACTTTTCTCATGGTGTTAATAATTAATTGGTTATTTTTTTGGGTTTAACATACGTTTGAAACTTCAATTTTCAGCCTTACTTAAAGGGTTCTTTTTAGTATTGTTTATGGTAACAAAACACAGATTAATTTAGTCTTTAGGTAAAAACATATGCTATTGGTTAAAGTTAAGAAAAAGTAAGAAGAAACCTATACGTAGATTTACGTATATTTCTATAAAAAAAGCACCTACATTTCTGTAAGTGCTTTTTAATATAATTATGTTTCAATATTTAATTTACAGCAGGTAAAAAGCTATAATTTTTACTATAATTAAGCATTTGCTCTGCAAATGTACTTGGTTGTGTTACTGTAATGGCTACAATTTCACCAGCATCATTAGTTTCTGGTACTAAAACTGGGTTTACAAAACCACTGTAAGGCGGCGAAGGAAATTGCTTATTGCGTTCTAAAACCTCTGCATGTAAGGCTTGGTCTACTTTTACACCATAACCTTCCACCAAGGCTTCTACGGCTTCAAAATCACCTTCGGATTTAATACGTTGTGTTTCTCTTAATAATTGACCAAAAAGCTGGTGTAACTTTTCGTAATCATTGATGTTAAAATATGTTTTTCCGTCTCTTGTAATTTTCTCAATAACGTTGTCTGCCTTTCCTTTTTCAAAAGCCCAAGCGGACACCCATTGTCTGTTTCGCATATGTGCCTCTTCAACATCGTCTCCAAGGTCTAAACGAATTAATTGTGTCATTAAACCGTTTCTTATATAACCATCGTAAGCTGCTTTTCCAACCTTTTTCCAGTCTTCAACTAAGCCTAATTCTTCTAATTTAGAATCGTATAAATAATATAAACCCACTAAATCTGCACGACCTTCTTCTAAGGTAGAGGCGTAATTTTTAAGTGTTTCTTTTGTTTCACCAACACCAGGATTCAATTGCCCTGAGGCATGCCCAATTACTTCGTGCAATGCTGTGTGTAATTTATCTGCAAGTTGTCCGTATTGTTCTTCAAGTTGCAACTCTTCTTCATCATTTACAAATTCTTTTAAACGACCAGAACCACCAGCATTATTATAAGCATGGATTATGTTGCCTAGTGAAACCGATTTACTTCCAACGGCAGCTCTAATCCAGTTTGCGTTTGGTAAATTAACACCAATTGGTGTACTTGGTGAGGCATCACCAGCTTCACCTGCAACGTTAACCACTTTATAAGTTACACCTACAACATTCTCTTTTTTGTGTTCAGTCATTAGCGGTGAATTATCTTCAAACCATTGTGCGTTTTCAGAAAGAACCGCCATTTTTTTAGACATATCAAAATCATTGACCTGTACAATTGTCTCATAAGAACCTCTATAGCCTAATGGGTCATTATACACTTCTATAAAGCTGTTAATGTAATCTATATTTCCTTCTGTAGCAGCTGTCCAAGCTACATTATAATCATCCCAAGTTTGTAAATCACCTGTTTTATAGTATTTAATTAATAAACCTAAGGCATCACCTTGTGCTTGGTTTTCTGCCACACCTTGCGCTTTTTCTAGCCATTTTACAACCTCATCAATGGCAGAACCATACAGTCCGCCAGATTTATATACACGTTCTTTTAAAACGCCATTTTCTTTTACTAATTGAGAATTTAATCCATATGACAAAGGTTTCTTTGGGTCTGGAGATTTTTTAGTTTTATAGAAGTCAGCAACGTCTTGGTTAGTAACATCCGGACCATAAAAATTAACGGCAGATTCTAGCACGTTATCTACGCCTTTGGCTTGATTAACTTTTTTAGAATCCTTGTTATTAAATAAAACCTCCAAAGCCTCACCTTCTAATGTTGTATTGGTCGCTGCTAATAATTCGCTTAAATACGCTTTTGAAAATTCTGGTATCAACTTAGCATTAGAATAATGATGATGAATTCCGTTACTAAACCAAACACGTTTTAAGTACGTTTCAAAATTTTTCCAATCCACTGTAGATTTGTCTCCATTAAATTCAGTGTAAACATTTTCTAAAGCTTTTCTAATCGTTAAATTATGTCGGTAGTTTTGATCCCACATTATATCTCTACCAGCTAAACCTGCTTGCGTTAAATAGTACACTAATTTCTGTTCTTTAAGTGTAAGATTTTCCCAACCCGGAATTTGATAACGCAGCACCTTAATATCTGCAAATTCTTCTACATTAAAACTGAATTCTGGTGCAACAGCTTCTTCTGATGTTACTTCATCGACTTCTGTTGGCGTCTGATCTTTACACCCCATAATTAATAGGGTAAAAAGTGTTATTTTAAAAAATGATTTGATACTCATATAATAGTTTTTATTTGAAACCAAAGATAAGGTTTATATCACATATCATAAAATGACTATCTTTGAGAAACACAAAATAATTCCCAAAAATGAAAGTCTTAAAATATATCCTTTTTATAGTACTCATCCTTGTCATAGGATTATCAATTTATGTTGCTGTACAACCCAACGAATATAAGTTTAGTAGAGCCCGAACAATTGAAGCTCCTGTAAGTGTAATTTATAATAAGGTTAATGATTTTAAACAATGGCCAGAATTTTCGCCATGGTTGGAGCAAGACAAAGAAGCTACGCTTACTTATTCTGATAATACCGTTGGAGAAGGTGCTAGTTATACCTGGAATGGAGAAATATTAGGAGAAGGCACAATGACAACTTTAAATACGGCTAATAATTCTTTAATTAACCAAAAAATTGAATTTATTAAACCATTTGAAGCTAATGCCGATATTGACTGGACTTTTGAACCATTAGAAAAAGAGACCAAAGTCACTTGGCACATGAAAGGCCAACTAGATTTTGTAACTAAATTATTCACGCTGTTTACAGGTTCTATTGAATCTAGTACAGGTCCAGACTTTGAAAGAGGATTATTTAAACTAGATAGTGTAGTACAAGCGGACATGAAAGTTTACAGTATAAAGACTGAAGGCACAACCCAACACAGTGGTGGTTACTATATTTATAATACTAAATCTTGTAAATTCGGTGATTTTAAAAAAAACATGACAGCCATGCTGCCTAAAGTTGGCGCCTATGCTATGACCCATAATGTAACTATGGCTGGACCTCCTTTTATTCTATATCACAAATGGGATGAAGAAAATGATGCCGTTATGTTTTCTACCTGTGTACCAACTACATCTAAGATTACAACTATTGATGAAAATATCTTAACAGGTCAATTAGAATCTTTCAGGGCTGTTAAAACCGTTTTAAAAGGTGATTATTCTAACTTAAAAGAAGCTTGGGAAACCACCATGAAATATATAGCTGATAATAATTTAACAATGGTTGAAGGTGGCTCTATGCTCGAAACCTACTTAACGGATCCTATGAGCGAATTAAATCCTGCAAAATGGGTGACTGAGATTTATGTAGAAGTTGAATAGGAAAGGCGTAAAGAAGTCTTGAATGTTGAATGTTGAATGTTGAATAAAATTAAAAAAAAGAATAGCAAATAGCAAAGACTGATGACCGAAGACTGATGACTGCTAACCGCTAACTGAAAACTGAAAACTGAAAACTGAAAACTGAAAACTGAAAACTGAAAACTGAAAACTAATTCTAAAAACGATAAACTAAAAGAACAAATTTGAAACAAATAATACTTGTATTTCTAGGTGGTGGATTTGGAAGTGCCTTACGTTTTATCATCGGAAAATGGCTTAATAATTCTGAAAACGGAATTCCCTATGGCACTTTTGCAGCTAATATTTTAGGCAGTTTACTTATTGGTATTTTTCTTGGCCTTGCAGCTAAAAACGAAACGCTTTCTCAGAGTCAGACCTTACTTTTAGCTACTGGTTTTTGTGGTGGATTTACAACCTTTTCAACTTTTGCTTACGAAAATCATGTGTTTTTAAAATCTGGCGATTTTATGAGTTTTGCTATTTATACCATTGCTAGTTTTGTAATTGGGTTCTTGGCTGTATTTTTGGGAATGTTTTTGGTGAAATAAGTTCTTCCTCGGAAAGGCGCTAAGACGCAAAGGAAAAATCATAATCTATAACTCAGTAACTTTAAAACTTTAAAACTAAAATTACTCCTTAACAAACATTTTCACGCCTGCTTTAATATCTGCATCAATATAATTTTCTCTAGGAACAATTGGGCAAGAATATTTCTCATTGTAAGCACAGTATGGATTATAAGCTGTATTAAAATCGAGTATTAAAGAATCACCTTCTGGGATTTTTAAATCAATGTAGCGTCCACCTCCATACGTAGATATTCCGTTAGTATTATCAATAAATGGTAGAAATAAATAATTCTCAAAACCTTCTTCGGTCATTAATTCTTTACCTTGATAAACATTAAGTTGAAACAATTTTCCGTTTATTTTAAAAGTTAACACTCCAAAAACACGTTCTAAAGAAATCCTATCTGTAGTGGTTTTCATATTAAACCATTCTGTATCTGGTGTTCGTTTTAGGGTTGCAGTTACTACTAAAGTAGAATCGAAAGTAAAGAAATCTAAGCCTTTAAAAGTCTTTCTATCTTTATTTTTTAAAGGGGATTTGGTAGCGTCTTTAAAGTCGGCATTCATTTTCATTTGCCACGCTGTGCCTTCCTTAATTGGTTGTTTGCCTTGGGAACAATTCAATGCAAACACCATCAAAAAAAGTAAATACCAATTCTTCATTTCAAATAATTTAGAATTCAAAAATACGATTTACAAAAATTTATTGTAGCTTTGAGTCAAGTAATTAAAGAAAAATAATGTTTCAAGTCATTAGATATACAAAACAAACCAAATCGAATTCTTCGGAAATCCTTCGGATGCATTATCTATTGTAGCTATACATATATACTATTTAACAATATTTAAAAGTCCGACAATAACGTCGGACTTTTTATTTTTATACCAACCACCAAATGAAAACATTATACAACAACTATATCAGTAACTTTAAAGGACTCTCCAAAGAAATTTGGTGGCTTGCATTAATCTCTCTCATCAATAGAGCTGGTACTATGGTGATTCCATTTTTGTCTAAATACCTAAAAGAGAGTTTAGAATTTTCAATATCAGATGCTGGTACCATTTTAATGTTTTTTGGTATTGGCTCTCTAATTGGCTCTTGGCTAGGTGGCAAATTAACCGATAAGATAGGCTTTTACAAAGTGATGTTTTACAGTTTACTTTTAACAGGTATTGGTTTTATTGTCTTACAATATATTACATCATTTTGGGGTTTATGCATTGGTATTTTAGTATTAATGAGTGTTGCTGACACGTTTAGGCCTGCTCTATTTGTATCACTTAAAACATACAGTAAACCAGAAAACCAAACGCGCTCTCTAACCTTGCTAAGATTAGCCATAAATTTAGGTATGGCATTTGGGCCAATGATTGCGGGATTTATAATTAGTCTGGATGGTTATTCTCTCTTATTTTGGATAGATGGTATTACTTGTATTTTAGCCATCTTATTATTTAAGTACTTGATAAATGAAACAGTTACAAATGTTACAGACGCAGAAAAAGCAATTAAAAAACAGAATAAAAATGCCGCAATAAAGGATAAATCGTTTTTAATCTTTTTTGTTATTAGCTTTTTAATAGCATTATCATTTTTTCAATTAATAACATCGATACCCATTTATCATTATGATGAATTCTGCTTAACAGAATTTCAAACAGGTGTAATTATGTTTATAAACGGTGCGCTTATTGTAATTTTTGAAATGCCTCTCATCGCCTTATTAGAAACCAAAAGCATTTCTCATGTAAAACTTATTTTAATTAGTGCAATCTTGTTTGCTCTTAGTTATTTTGTTTTATTATTTAATATTTGGGTTGGTATTCTTGTTGTAAATATCATCTTGTTAACCTTTGCAGAAATGATAGGATTTCCATATACTAATGCTTTTGCTTTAAACAGAGCAAAAAAAGGAAGCGAAGGCAGCTATATGGCATTATATACCATGACTTTTGCTTTAGCTTTTATTGTAGGGCCTAAAATAGGTATGGATATAATTGATAATTATGGCTACCGAATAAACTGGATAATTACGGGATCTTACAGCTTATTGGCTGTTATTCTATCTATTTGGTTGCAAAAACGTATTAAGAATAACTTATAATGAATTTAAATCAAATCACAATCTCATCATTAGATACGAGGACATCTGTAAGATTTTACAAGAAATTAGGACTAAAACTTATAGTTGATGCATTGCCAAGATATGCGCGTTTGGAATGTCCGGATGGAGATGCAACATTCTCAATTCATCACACAGAAGATTTAATTATTAACAAGGGCGTTACACTCTATTTTGAAGTTGAAAATCTTCCTAAAACGGTTTCAGACCTTCAACAAAAAGGTATTATTTTTAATTCTGAAATTTTAGAACAATCTTGGCTTTGGCACGAAGTGCATTTAAAAGATCCAGATGGTAACCCTATAATCATTTATCATGCAGGAAAAAACCGAAAAAATCCACCATGGAGAATCAATTAAAACTAAAAAATGAAAACTGAACATAAAGACGTAATAATTATAGGTGCAGGACCAATAGGTATTGCCTGTGCATTAGAATGTAAAAAACGTGGTTGGAATTATACCGTAATTGAAAAAGGTGCATTAACCAATTCTTTATACAATTACCCATTAAATATGACGTTTTTTTCTACTTCAGAAAAGCTAGAAATTGATGACATCCCGTTTATTAGCAATAACCCAAAGCCTACCAGAAGCGAAGCTTTAGAATATTATAGACGTGTTACCACCTCAAATCAATTGCATATTAACTTATTTGAAGAAGTACAATCTTTTGAGAAAACAGCTGATGGTTTTACGGTAATTTCAGATAAAAACAGCTACAATACAAAAAAGGTAATTATCGCCACTGGGTTTTATGACATCCCCAATTTATTAAACATACCAGGTGAAAATTTACCAAAGGTGCTACATTATTACAAAGAAGCGCATCCTTACACCTTGCAAAACATAGCTATTGTAGGTGCGAGTAATTCGTCTGTAGATGCTGCTTTAGAAATCTATAGAAAAGGTGGCCATGTTACCATGATTATTAGAAATGATACCATTGGCGAACGTGTAAAATATTGGGTAAGACCAGATATTATTAATAGAATTGAAGAAGGAAGTATAAAAGCCTATTTTAACTCCAATATTACTGAAATTAAACCAAATAAAATTATAGTAAAAACACCAAATGGCACAATAACGCTTCCTAATGATTTTGTAATTGCTTTAACAGGCTATAGACCAAATTTTAAATTTTTAGCTAAAGCTGGTATTGAATTATCTACAGACGGAAAACAAATTCCTATTTATAATTCTGAAACCATGGAATCCAATGTTGAAGGCATTTATTTAGCTGGTGTTATTTGTGGTGGATTAGAAACCCATAAATGGTTTATAGAAAATTCTAGAGTCCACGCTAAAACAATAGCTAATCATATAGAAAAAACTATTAATTAATCATTTTATTGGTTTTACCTCACTATACTTAACAACATGAGACAATACAATTTGAGTCTTTGTTTCACCAAAAATTATTAATTGGTCGATAAAGGTTTGAAGATGTCTTTGGTTTTTTAAAACCACTTCCATTACAATATTTTCATTACCAGTAATTCTATAACAGTTTACTACCTCATCATAAGTCTTCACCTTTTCTAAAAATGGTTTTAACATACCCATAAAGGCACTTAGCGTAATTAGTGCTTTAAACTGATAACCAACCTCTAAAGGCGACACAAACGTAGTGTATCCTTGAATAATTTCAGCATCTTCTAACTTCTTTATACGCTCAGAAACTGCTGGAGATGTAACACCAACACGTCTACCAATTTCTGCATTAGACATTCGTGCATTTTCCTGAAGACACTTTAAAATCTTCCAATTTAGCTCATCAATCATTATTTTAAATTAAAAACATATAAATAATATAATTATTAAAGTAAATATACAATTATACTTTAAATATTAAATAACGCTTCCAAAATTAGTGCTTAATTTCGTAAGTATTGCTATTGATGTTATGAGTTACAACTTACCTTCACATTTTTCTTATCTGCCTGTTTACCAAAAGGCTATAGATATTATTGTGCTTTCTCGGAGTATATCTACATATCTTGTTCAGGATTTATCTTACTTAAATGCTGATGGCTCAGAAGATCAAGATATTTATTTTACAGGAGACATTGTTCAGCAGTCATCTAATTTGGCACCACAAATTATTAATGCCGAACAAGAACGCTGTTCTCACAAAAAAAGTAAACATCTAGAAAGTTTAGACCGCTTAACTGCACGTTTATATAGAAATTGCAGACGGTTAGAAAAATCAAATAGTAATGGTAAAGATTATTTACCAATTCTTCGTGGTGAATTAAAAAAATTCAGAAAGTTGAAGCATCACTGGATGATGACGCTGTAACCTTAATTCCCTTTTATTAATTGTGCATTACTCATAAATGAATTCTGGTAATTCTTTATTTTAGAATTTAATTCATCTGCAATAATTATAAATTGACATTTAGTAAGACTTTCAGATAATCGTAAGATATGATTGTAGCCATTATTTTTTGCTAAAAAATCAGCATCTTCAATAGCAAAAATTTGCAATTGACCTAAATGTATACCGTTTAAAAAATAAAGCTTACTTAACCTAGCAGGTGTTGCGATAACTATATCTTGGCCAAAATACACTTCTGTTTTCTGTTTTTCTATATCGTAACCATCATATAGCGCATAAATCCTTAAATCTGTATTTCTAGTAAATTTTTCAAATTCTCCTTTTAAAGACAACACAGCATCTTTATCTTTTACAACAATAATTGCTCTCGGAGAATCCTCAAAGGCTGCGGCTTTTAATTTATGAATCGTTGCTATAATCAATGAAGTAGTTTTTCCTTTTCCTTTTGGTGCAATGACATACGCATCTGAGCCACCTTTTAAAACAGGTAATACTTTTTTCTGAAAAGGATTTGAAGTCTCAAAACCTGCGTTTTCTAAAGATTCTTTTAATAAAGGATGTAGTTTTTTGAAAGACATGGTACTGATTATAAAAATAGCCTGATTAATAATTTAAGCTTGAAGCACCAAAGATACTATTAATGACAAACTTTACAGTCTGCTTTATCTTGTATTTCACCAACCAAATGCCCATCTTCGTTCATTTTAAAACCGCAACAATCCATAAAACCTTGTGCTATTTGTTTTCTGGCACGTTGAATTTGTGATTTTACAGTTGGTAAGGCTAATTTTAATTGGTTAGCAATCTCTTGTTGTTTTAAGCCTTTAATATCAGATAAAAACAAAGGATCTCTATATTTTTTTGGCAAGCTTTTTATGATGCCTCTTAAGCAATCTTGCTCTGAATGTTCTTTTGGTTCTGGATCTGCTTCTAGTTCTAAATCTTCCACTGCAAGTTCTTGTTTACTTTCTCTAAAGTAATCTAAAATGGTATATCTAGCGATTGAAAACAACCATAATTTCAGTTTGTCTTCATCTTTTAATGTATGCAGCTTAGTATGAACTTTTATAAAAGTTTCCTGAAGAATATCTTCTGTTATTGATGCATTCTTCACCTTACTTAAAATAAAGTGCTTTACATCTTCTGCATAAATTCCCCAAACCTCTTTTGTAGTCATATTCTAATTTAATTAAAATTAGTTCGGACACAAAATCTCATATCCGAACTAACACTAATTTAACAATTACAATTGGAACATGTGCAGTGCTCACATGTACAATTGTTACAATTTCCTTTTGAGCAACCTTCGCAATTGCAGTTACATTCTATATTTTTCATGATATATGATTTTTATGTTCATATAATAGACGAGAAAGTTTCAAAAAAGATGCAAAAGCATATAATTATTTTTCAAAAATGACTTATTTCACAACAATAGTGGCTTCATGCAAAATAGGAAAATTACAAGAATTAGCTATAAAACAGAGCTCATTGGCTTTTGTATGAAGACCCAATGCTAAAGCCTTCTGGTTCTCATTTTTTATTGTTACCACTGGTTTTAATCTTACGGTTTTAAAACTTCCACTTCCCGAAGCTATAACTTCTAAATCCCCTTCTGCATCATCGCTGTAACTTAAAACTTCAATGTTATGTTGTGAACATACATATAAATAAGACATCATGTGGCAAGAAGCTATAGCAGACAATAATAAATCTTCAGGATTGTATAATGTTTCATCGCCTCTAAATGGTTTTGCAGCAGATACCGTTAAACCCGAAACTTTATTTGCTATAGTAACATTATGATTTCTGCTAAAAGTACGAGGATTAGTGGTGCTTTCTCCTTCGTTAATTTCCCAATTGACTTTTGCTTTAAATGTGTGTTTAATAGACATATATTTTATATTGAAATTATAAAAAGTGGTTCTAAAGATACTTAGGCTGCGCTCAGCATAAGGGATTCACGCACTTTTTTGCGAAAAGGCAAAAAGTGGTTCTATTAGATCCCGAAATCATTTCGGGATAAGTGATTCGCACGCTTTTCATGAAAAATGAAAAGCGGCTCTCTACTTACATGTTTCGGCGATACTGTCCTCCAACTTCAAATAACGAAGCCGTGATTTCACCTAAACTACACACTTTACAAACCTCCATTAAAGCTTCAAAAATATTCTCGTTATTAATGGCTTTTTGCTGTAAATCTTTTAGCATGGCTTTAGTATCATTAGCTTTGTGCAAATTATCTAAAGTTTTTATCTGGAACTGTTTTTCTTCTTCCGTTGCTCTAATCACTTCCGCAGGAATTACCGTTGGCGAACCTTTAGAACTTAAAAATGTATTTACGCCAACAATTGGGAATTTTCCGTTATGCTTCAAGGTCTCGTAATACAAACTCTCTTCCTGAATTTTACTACGTTGGTACATGGTTTCCATAGCGCCTAAAACACCACCTCGTTCTGTAATTCTATCAAATTCTTGTAATACTGCTTCTTCTACTAAATCGGTTAATTCTTCAATAATAAAAGACCCTTGTATTGGGTTTTCGTTTTTATTTAATCCTAATTCTTTATTGATAATTAACTGAATGGCCATTGCACGTCTCACCGATTCTTCGGTTGGTGTTGTTATTGCTTCATCATATGCATTAGTATGTAAAGAGTTACAGTTATCGTAAATAGCATATAAAGCTTGAAGCGTTGTACGTATATCATTAAAGTCTATTTCTTGAGCGTGTAAGCTTCGTCCAGAGGTTTGAATATGGTATTTAAGCATTTGTGCTCTTGCATTGGCTCCATATTTATGCTTCATGGCTTTTGCCCAAATTTTTCTTGCTACACGACCAATTACTGCATATTCTGGATCAATTCCATTTGAGAAAAAGAACGAAAGGTTTGGCCCAAATTTATTGATGTCCATACCACGACTTAAATAATATTCCACATAAGTAAAACCGTTAGATAACGTCAATGCTAATTGTGTAATTGGATTTGCTCCTGCTTCTGCAATGTGGTATCCAGAAATAGAAACCGAATAGAAATTACGCACATTATTCTCTATAAAATACTCTTGTACGTCTCCCATTAAACGCAAAGCAAATTCGGTAGAAAAAATACAAGTGTTTTGTGCTTGATCTTCTTTTAAAATATCTGCTTGAACCGTTCCTCTTACTTGCGCAATGGTATTCTTTTTGATCTCTGCATACACATCTGATGGCAATACTTGGTCTCCCGTAACACCTAATAACATTAAGCCTAAACCATTGTTTCCTTCTGGTAAATCGCCATTATAAGCAGGACGTTCTTTGTCTTTATAAAGTTTTTCAATTTTTGCTTCAACCTCTTTTTCTAGACCATTTTCTTTGATGTATAATTCACATTGTTGATCTATGGCAGCATTCATAAAGAAACCTAACAACATTGGTGCTGGTCCATTAATAGTCATACTTACCGACGTCATAGCATTGGCTAAATCGAAGCCAGAATATAGTTTTTTAGCATCGTCTAAACAGCAAATACTTACACCTGCATTACCTATTTTACCGTAGATATCTGGTCGTAAATCTGGATCGTTTCCGTAAAGTGTTACACTATCAAAAGCGGTAGATAAACGTTTTGCTGGCAACCCTGCACTTACATAATGAAAACGTCTGTTAGTACGTTCTGGTCCACCTTCGCCAGCAAACATACGTGCTGGATCTTCTCCTGTACGTTTAAATGGATATAATCCTGAAGTATATGGAAATTCTCCTGGCACATTTTCTTGTAACGACCAGCGTAATAAATCGCCCCAAGCTTGGTATTTTGGTAAAGCTACTCTTGGAATTTGTAAGTGAGACAACGACTCAGAATGTGTTTCAATTTTAATCTCTTTATCTCTTACTTTAAATGTATAAATCGGGTTTTTATATTTGTTTACCTTTTCATCCCAACCTGTAATAATTTCCCAATTGTATGGATCTAAGTTTAATTTTACACGATCGAATTCTGCAAATAACAATTTTAAAAAGTCCTTATTGTCATCCTGAACTTGATTCAGGATCTCATCACTATTAATACCAAATTTACTCAGATGTGATTTCTCACTTTCTTTCGAAATGACCGCTACTGAACAAATGGTTTTGTAAATTCCGTATAATTTTTGAGCCACCTCGACTTGGGAGTTAGCTATTTTATCATAAGTACGATTATTTTCCGCAATTTCAGATAAATAACGTGTTCTATTTGGTGGTATCACAAAAATCTTCTCGCTCATTTCTTTAGAAATCTCGAATGTAGATTTTAAGTCAGAATTTGCTTTTTCAACCAACTTATCCATAATGGCTTTGTAAAGCGTATTCATTCCAGGATCGTTAAATTGTGATGCGATTGTTCCGTAAACAGGTAATTCTTCTTGAGGTGTATCCCAAAGATTATTGTTACGCATGTATTGTTTTTTTACATCACGTAAAGCATCTAAAGAACCTCGTTTATCAAATTTATTGATGGCTACTAAATCTGCAAAATCTAGCATATCAATTTTCTCTAATTGAGTTGCAGCACCAAATTCTGGTGTCATTACATAAAGAGAAACATCAGAATGCTCAATAATTTCGGTATCTGACTGTCCGATTCCGGATGTTTCTAAAATGATTAAATCGTATTCGGCAGCTTTTAAAATCTGAACGGCTTCATTTACGTGTTTAGATAAGGCTAAGTTAGATTGACGCGTCGCCAAACTACGCATGTACACTCTGGGAGAATTAATAGCATTCATACGAATTCTATCTCCTAAAAGTGCACCACCAGTTTTACGTTTAGATGGATCTACTGAAATTAAGCCAATTGTTTTTTCTGGAAAATCGTTAAGAAAACGTCTCACTAGCTCATCAACTAAAGAAGATTTACCTGCCCCACCTGTACCTGTAATACCCAGAACTGGAGTCCCTTCTAACTTCTCCAAAGAGGAAGTGTTCTTACTCAAACTTGAAAATAATGTTTCAAACTCGCCATGTTTATTTTCTGCAAATGATATGAGTCTAGCGATTGTATTGACATCTTTATCTTTTAAGCTTTGCTTAATTTCCTTTCCTTTGGGAAGGATTAAAGATGGGCTTTCAAAGTCTGATTGCTGTACTAAATCATTAATCATGCCTTGTAAACCAAGTGCTCTTCCATCATCTGGTGAATAGATTCTGGTAATCCCATAATCCATTAATTCTTTAATTTCTTCAGGAAGAATGACACCGCCTCCACCTCCAAAGATTTTAATGTGACCAGCTCCTTTTTCTTTGAGCAAATCGTACATATACTTAAAATATTCATTATGTCCACCTTGATAAGACGTTAAGGCAATGGCATTAGCATCTTCTTGAATAGCTGTATTTACTACTTCTTCTACACTTCTATCATGACCCAAATGAATCACTTCTACTCCTGTAGATTGTATAATACGTCTCATAATATTTATAGCCGCATCGTGTCCATCAAAGAGCGATGCTGCGGTTACTATACGTACTTTATATTTTGGCTTATATGGTGTAATTTGTTTCATTCGTAAAAATATAGCTGTTTTATGGGTCAAATTTAAGGAATATTCAAAAAATTAAAGCATCAATTAAAAAATATCTAAAATGACAGGAAAATTAAAATAACTTTCATTTTTAATTACTTTTAACAATTCATATTTAAGACTAAATATATGCAAAAAATCACATTACTAATTCACTGTGAAGACCAACCGAATATTATTGCTTCAGTCACTTGCTTTATGGCTGAAAACAGTGGTAATATTGTATATATAGACCAACATGTAGATAGAGAACAGAATATCTTTTTTATGCGTTTGGAATGTGAATTTACTTCAGATTCATTTTCACTAGAAGATTTCAAAATCCTATTTAATTCCACATTAGCACAACAGTTTAAGCTTGATTGGAAAATTTTTGCAGCCGAAAGAAAACCTAAAATGGCCTTATTTATTTCTAAATATGATCATTGTTTATATGATATTTTAGGACGTTATAATTCTGGCGAGTTACATCTTGAAATTCCTTTTATATTAAGTAATCACCTCGATTTAAAACCTATTGCAGACAGTTTTAATATACCTTTTTACCATATACCTGTAACTAAGGCAACAAAACAACAGGCTGAGCAAGAGCAACTAAAACTTTTAGAAGCTCACCATATTGACTTTATAGTTTTGGCAAGATACATGCAGATTGTTTCTAAAACTGTAATAGATAAATATCCTAATAGAATAATTAACATTCACCATTCTTTTTTACCCGCTTTTGTTGGCGCCAAACCTTATCATTCTGCTTATAAACGCGGTGTAAAAATTATTGGAGCAACGAGTCATTACATTACTGAAGAGTTAGATGCTGGACCAATAATTGAGCAAGATGTTGCACATGTCTCACACACACATTCTATAAAAGATTTAATTGCTAAAGGACGCGACCTAGAAAAAATAGTTTTGTCTAATGCTATAAAACTTCATGCTAACCGAAAAGTAATGGTTTACAATAATAAAACAGTTATTTTTTCTTAACCTACCTTCATTTGAATTGAATTAGTTTAATTTTCAAAAAATTAATATTTATATTTTTGTTTATTTTTGTGTTAAAAAATTAAGTAATTTTTATATATTTACTACCTATTTTTAAATATTCTTATTTTTTATATTAAAATTTAATTTATTTCACTATTAACCATCTACCTAACTTAAAGTTAATGTGACCCTTTTTAGATTCTCGTATCTAATACAATGCAAGGGAGTTAATTCACTTGTTAAACAAAATGTAAACTATTAACTATTTTAATTATTTTATTCATGAAACAAAAGCTATTATTATTCGTTTGCTTTATCGCCGGAATCGGATTTTCACAAGCACAGGGTTTACCAACAAACCCAGAACCAGGTAAATGTTACGTAAAGTGTATTACTAAAGACTCTTTTAAAGAAGTTGAAGAAACAATACAAACGTATCCTGCTTACACAACTCTACAAGTAGTACCTGCAACTTACAAAACTATTGAAGAAAGCGTTTTAGTAAAGGAAGCAACTAAAAAGTTTGTTTATGTACCAGCTACTTACGAAACTATTGAAGTACCTTACGTAAACCAAGAAAGCCGCACAGATTTAAAAGTGATACCTGCTAGCTTTGGTAACGATTCTAGAACTTTTGAAGTATACCCTCAAACATCTGGATGGGAATACAAAGTATTAGAAGATTGTCCTTCTGTAAACAAAGATGATTGTGTTGCTGCATGTTATGTACAGTATCCTGCACAAAATAAAGATGTAAGTTTTACAACATTAACTACTGATGCAAGCACTACCGCTGTTCCTGTACCAGAATCTACAACAACTTACAAAAAACGTGTTATTAAAACTCCTGCTAGAATGGATGAGATTGTAATTCCTGCAGAATACAAAACTATCAAAAGAAGAGTTATTGATACACCAGCATCTACAACTACAACTACAATTGCAGCACAGTACCAAACTGTTACTAGAACTGTATTAGATAAAAAAGGTGGTATTACTACTTGGGAAGAAGTTGATTGTGAGTTATTAGATCCTAATGTATTACCAGTTTTTTACGAATTAGGCAGTGCTAGATTAACACCTGCTTCTAAAAAGACAATTGATGACACTTTATTACCAATCTTAACTGACTCTAACGTTAGCATTGAAATTATGTCACATACAGATTCTAGAGGTAACGATGACTTTAACCAGTCTTTATCTCAACAAAGAGCAAACTCTGTAGTAAACTACTTAGTATCTAAAGGAATCTCAAGAAGCAGATTATCTGCAAAAGGATATGGTGAAACTAGATTAACAAACAGATGCTCTAATGGTTCTGATTGTTCTGAAGCACAACACCAAAGAAACAGACGTACTGAGTTTAGAGTTTTAAGTAACTAAGATTTAGACGTTAGTCTCAAAATTATAAAAGCTCCTTTAACAAGGAGCTTTTTTTATTACTTTATATTTAAGCTAATAGACGCATCTTTTAATAGTTAACCCATTATTATAGATTAGCTAAAACCTAAACTTTAATTACCAAATAAAATTTAGCAAAACACACCCTTAATTATTATTTAAACCGCTCAATTAAACAGCAAAAAAAACAAACCAAATATTACACTAAATTCTCAACACATTATAGTGTAATAAACACACAAAACAAAGAGAAGCCCTTTCGTTAAAGGGCTTCTCTTTATATTTTAAGACACAAACTAAATGAAATAATACTTTAATTTAAATACTAAATCATACATACATTAAATATATTATGGCTCTTTTTTCTCTATATGATAAACCGGATAAGATACTTTTTTCTTCTCAGCTATTATTCCATAATTATCTTCTAAATCTGACTGCATTAGCTGAAAAAATTTATAATGAAAATCCCAATCATGTAAAGACAAACTAATTTCATTATCTTCTGGAACAATAATCGGCATATCTAAAACATAAGCTAACTGATACGCCACATCTCTTAAAGAGACATTATCTGCCTGAATTTGAGAATCACCAACTAAATACTTAGCATTATTAATTCCCCAATCTATTTGTTTTGTATCCCAAAATTTAGAGGCATCTGTAGTAAAACTAATACCCTCACCTTCATTATATTTTCTAACCACGCCCAAATTCATTTCTGTAATAAGCTTTACAGCTAAATTTTCGGATTGATTTAAAGGCTTTTTAAAATAAACTTCATAATTAGAATCTAATGATTCATCTAAAACGATTTGATTTTTATAAATTTTAGCTAAATAACCAACAATTTGCCTAAGTGAACCTGACAGTTTTAAATAGTTTTGGGTATCAGCTACTTGCAATTCTTCAGCCTTGTCATTTAAAGCCTTTATTTCTAGATTTTCTTTTGGTGAATAATCTACAACAATATCTTCTTGAATAGATTGTATATTAAAAATATCATCTAGAGACGATTTTGAGGAATTTTGCCTCAAATATTTAGCTACAATCTCTTTTTTTAAATCAGGTGCACCTCCTCTCCAAAGCACTATTCCTTGGCTATTAAAAAGTACACCATCTGGCAATACAGCAACGTTGTAATCTTTAAAGGTTTCTTTATTATAATCTATGGCAATTGCTAAATCTGTAGGCTTCTTTTGTAAAAATCGTTCTACAGTTAATGGATTCTCTGAAGTAAGAGAAACAATGTATAAATCCTCTTGAAATTGTTTTTGCAAAACACCTAAATGCTCCTTAGCTGTAATACATGGCCCACACCAGGTAGCCCAAAAGTCTACAAAATAAAGTTTATTATTACTTGTTGATGCAATTTTAGACTCCTGAAGAAACTCTGAAACCTTTATTCGGTTTTGAGCTACCACACCAACACTTACAAATAATAACAACAAACAAAGTAATCTACGCTTAAATAACCCCATTGATAATGATAATTTTATTAACTATAATCAAATATGATGCTAAAGTAATAATTTGTAAATTAAATTTCCTTTTCACAAAAGAACTATTAACATTTATTTGGCTGATAATAATATCAATAAGGCTAGTGTTTTATTATATATTTGTGGAAAAATTATAAATTATGAAACATATAATTGCCGCATTTCTATGCTTAACTCTTTTAACCTCTTGTGACGAATTACAAGAAGTAGTGAACCAAATACCAAATTCTAGTAGCGTACTTAGCAATACAGATATCGCTTCTGGATTAAGACAAGCCTTAGATCTTGGTATTGACAAACAAGTAACTAAACTTACAGCTACAGACGGCTTTTTTAAAAACGAATTAGTTAAAATAGCTTTACCAGCAGAATTACAAAAAGTCGATGATGCTTTACGTAAAATTGGTTTAAGCAGTTTAGCTGACGAAGGTTTAAAAGTTTTAAATAGGGCAGCTGAAGACGCTGTAAAAGAAGCTACACCTATTTTTGTAAATGCTGTTAGCGAAATCACCTTCGATGATGCTAAAAACATTTTATTAGGTGAAGATAATGCAGCAACATCTTATTTAACTACAAAAACAGAAACAGACCTTTACAACAAATTTAAACCTGTTATTGAAGATTCTTTTAGTAAAGTTGGTGCTGACCAAATTTGGACAAACCTAATTACAAAATACAACAACATTCCACTTACAAACAACGTAAATCCTGATTTAACAGATTACGTTACTACAGAAGCTTTAAAAGGTGTTTACACTATGATTGCTGTAGAAGAAAAAGAAATTAGAACTTCTGTTTCTTCTAGAAGTACAGATTTACTAAAGAAAGTATTTGCATTACAAGATTAAAGAATAATTCCTTGATGTATAAATATTTACCTCTATGCATCAAGGATTGATATAATACAATATTTTAATCATCTCCTAATGTTTGGTTAACATACAACTCATAGAATATAATGACCTTTGCATTGCAAAAGATTGAGTTAGTAATTAATCTTTAATTAGAAGTTAAGATTATTATAGTTAGTTTAAAGTCGGTATTAGTGAGGTATCGACTTTTTCTTATACCTAATTTAAAGTTTTCTGAAGTAGACATAAGCATTTAATAAACGGCTTCCATACCAAGAAAATAGTTCGCCATCCACAATTTTCACAGTCTTACCAGGAAATTGACGCTGTACCTCTACCACATGCTCTTGCTTAAATGGGAAAGGTTCACTCGATAAAAATACAATATCAGCTTTGGCCAAGTTTGAATTATTTAATTCTATTTCAGGATAACGGGTTTCATTTTCAAAAGCATTTGTAAAGCCAGCTTCGTTAAGCATTACGTTTATAAAGGTATTTGAAGCCGCCACCATCCAAGGTTTCTTCCAAATAAAATAAGCGACTTTTAATTTTTCAGTTCTGTTATTATGACGTTGAAAAACATCTCGTTCTATTTCAATACTTGAAATTAAATCTATGGCTTTAGCTTCAACTTTAAAGAGCTCACCATACATTTTAATTAATTGAAAACAGTCTTCCAAATTATTAATATCACTTATATGAATAGGAGCAACAACTTCTAGGTCAGCAATAATTTCTTTTGTGTTTTCTTCTTTATTACACAAAATCAGATCTGGCTTAAGAGCTTTTATTTTTTCAAAATTTATTTGTTTTGTGCCACCTACAACAGCTTTAGAAATTCTTAGATGCGTTGGGTGAACACAGAATTTAGTTACGCCAACAATTGAAGTTTCTAAACCTAAATCTACAAGTAATTCGGTTTGAGATGGTACTAACGAAATAATTCGTCTTGGTGTTTTGTTGAGTTTAATTTCCCTATTGAGTTGATCTATGATTTTCATAAAATAAATCTAAAAAACACTCCTAAAATTTACCAAACAGAGACAACCAACGTATTTCACTTTTTAATTACGACCTAATTCTACCGCCATTTGCAGCTGTAACTCTTCTGCTTTTTTTGCTGCTGCTTCTGCAAAATCCTCGTCATTTGAAGCGTAAATAATCCCTCTTGAAGAATTAATTAGCAAACCAACATTAGTATTCATTCCATATTTACACACGTCTTGAAGGTTTCCACCTTGTGCACCAACACCAGGAACTAACAAAAAGCTATCTGGTATAATTTTTCTGATATCTCCTAAAAATTCAGCTTTTGTTGCTCCAACAACGTACATTAAATTTTCAGAGTTTTCCCAAGATTTAGACGTTTCTAAAACCTGCTTATACAATTCCACACCATCTACCATTTTGGTCTGAAAATCAAAAGCACCTTGATTAGATGTTAAAGCTAAAAGAATAGTGTGTTTATCTTTAAATGCCAAAAACGGTTCTACCGAATCTTTTCCCATATATGGTGCAATTGTAACACTATCAAAACCTAAATCTTCAAAAAACGCTTTAGCATACATGGTACTTGTATTGCCAATATCGCCGCGTTTAGCATCTGCAATAGTGTAGATATCTTGATGATTTTCATTGAGATAATTAATTGTTTTTTCTAAGGATTGCCATCCTTTAATTCCATAAGCTTCATAGAATGCTGTATTTGGTTTATAAGCCACACAAAGATGATGTGTTGCATCTATAATCGCTTTATTAAAAGCAAAAATTGGATCTTCTTCTTTTAGTAAATGTTTTGGAATTTTATTTAAATCAACATCTAAACCTATGCATAGGAAAGATTTCTTTTTTTTGATTTGAGTAATTAGTTGGGTTGTTGTCATACTATAAAAAAAGCCTCTAAGAAGAGGCTTCAATTTAAATTAAATCATCATTAGCCTTTAACAACTCTGTGTTTTCCGCTAACATTAATTCGTCTATTATTTTTTGAATATCACCATTAATGATATTAGATAAATCATATAATGTTAAACCAATTCTATGATCGGTTACACGTCCTTGAGGATAGTTATACGTTCTAATTTTAGCTGATCTATCACCAGAACTTACCATACTTTTACGTTTTTCTGCATCTGCAGCTTGTTGCTTTGCTAATTCTAAATCGTATAAACGCGAACGTAAAACCTTAAGTGCTTTTTCTAAGTTTTTATGAGACGATTTTTGATCTTGGCAACTTACAATCATTCCGGTTGGCTCGTGATGCAACTTAATGGCTGAATAGGTTGTGTTTACAGACTGACCTCCAGGACCTGTTGAAGTTGTTCGTTCAATACGCACCTCTGTCATGTCTAATTCGTAATCAAACTCTTCTGCCTCTGGTAACACCATTACCGTTGCTGCACTGGTATGTACACGTCCTTGTGTTTCTGTTTGTGGTACGCGTTGTACTCGGTGAACACCTGCTTCAAACTTTAAAGTTCCGTACACATCTTCACCAGAAACTTCAAAAATTATTTCTTTAAATCCTCCAGATGTTCCATCACTCTGACTTACCACATCTACTCTCCAACCTTTATCGCTGCAGTACTTAGAGTACATTCTGTATAAATCACCAGCAAAGATACTAGCTTCGTCACCACCTGTACCTGCACGTACCTCTACAACGACATTTTTAGCATCATCTGGATCTTTAGGAATTAGCATAAAACGAATTTCTTCTTCAAGCTTCTCAATCGTTTCTTTTGCTTCTTCTAATTGCATTTTAGCCATATCTACCATTTCGGCATCAGAACCATCTGCAATAATCTCTTCAGCTTCTGTAACGTTATCAGTTGCTTCTTTATAAATTTCGCCTTTATCTACAATTAATTTGAGGTCCTTATATTCTTTCATCAGCTTGGTATAACGTTGCTGATCAGATATAATATCTGGTTGAATAATAAGGTCATTCACCTCATCAAAACGTTGTTTTATAATTTGTAATTTCTCTAACATCTCTCTTCAAAAATTGGATTTCAAAAATACGTTTTTTTATGGATTCTCTCGCTTGGAATTAAAGGACATTTTTAAACATTATAAAAATAAATCACATATAGTTCACGTTAAATACTTATTATGAATCGTTTTCTAGCTATACTTTCATTTTACAAACCGTTTGTAGTTTGGTCTTTTATTGCAACCACGATATGTGCATTTTTTAGCACGCATTTAATACCTGCAATAGTCACCAAACTATTTCTTACGGTTTTTGCATGGTATTACATGAACGAAACAAACAATAAACGTAAACTAACTTTTTACCAGAATTTGGGTATTTCTACCTTTAAGCTATTTTCTGTTGTATTTATTGTAGATTGTTTTTTAACGGTTATTTTTTTAACCTTATTTAGTGAATTCACCTAATAACATAAACCTAATGCATATAGCACATAAATACAAATGATATTTGAACTAGATAATGTAGAACTATACTTTAAAAACAAGCGTGTTCTAAATGGCATTTACCTAAAAGCTGAAACAGGTAAAGTTACAAGCATTTTGGGTAGAAATGGTTGCGGAAAAAGTAGTTTAATGAACATTGCATTTGGGTACTTAAAACCAAAATTCAAACTGGTAAGATTAAATAATAAACCGCTTTTAAAACCACTGTATTTAACTGGTTCGGCTAAGTATCTACCTCAATATAATTTTATTCCGAATGGTATGAAATTGTCTTTCATCTTTAAACTCTACAAATTAAGCTGGAATAATTTTATTGAAAATTTCAATAACTTCTCAATCTATAAAAATTCTAAAATTAAAGCACTATCTGGTGGTGAACGACGAATTCTTGAAACCTACATTACTCTAAAGGCAAAAAGTGATATTGTTTTTTTAGACGAACCGTTTTCTCACCTATCTCCTTTACATATTGAAGTTGTAAAAGAAATCATTGATATCGAGAAAAAACAAAAGGCTATTATTATTTCTGATCACATGTATGAGCATATCATCGAGTCTTCGGATGATATTTACCTGCTAAAAAATGGAACGACTAAAAAAATTGAAAAACTTACAGAACTTGAAGATTACAAGTACTTAAGTGAAGGCTGTTTAATTACATCTTAAGGTTTTGCAGAAGGCTTAATAAAATTATCTAAATCTACTACCACACCAACACCTAAAATTTGTTTCCATTGTAATTTTGGACCCACCACCACAACTTCTTCATTGGTGGTTTCATTAGTTTCTACCTCAACTTTAATATCATTATCGTAGCGTAAATGCGAGCCAAGCGTTGCTTTTACGTACTTATTCACTTTCATATCCATATTAACTTCCCACTCTAAATCTATATTACCAAAGCTATTTATATAATCTGTATACAATCTTAAAAGACTGTTTAATTTTATATTTTCTAAAACTTCTTGCTCGTATTGGTTAGTTAATAAAATGCCTAATTCTTGTTTTACTTTTTTACCTTCTCTAAGTATATTACCATCTAAATCATAGATTGCTGGATCTACACCAAACGACCCTTTATTTGCCAAATCTTCATCTAAAACAAAGGTGGTTTTTAATGTAAATGGAGACGCATAGAAAGATAAGCGTTCAATAAATCTGCCATATTCCATACCTAACCCAAAAAACATGTAGCCAGGAGCTAAAAATCTTGATATAGGTTCATCTCTATCTGGATAATTAAATCCATTTGCTAGTTGGGTATTGAAACTAAATTTTGCCGAATAAAACCAATTGCTTTTTGGGTCTTTTTCTAAACCTACATTTGATATTACTTCAATAACATCGTCCGTTTTTCTAATGTTTTGATTGTCTTGCTTATTTAAACCGTAACGAACATTAAAATTAGAATTCCAATACCATTTTTCTTGTTTATATTTTGCTTCAGCCTTACCTGTAATAATACCAGAAATAGAATTTGTTCCTCCAGAATTCCAATTGGTAAAAGACACCTGGTTAAAATTTAAACCAATTTCTTTTTTTGTTCGCCATCCTAATTGAACATCTTTATTTTCTTTAACTTCTTTCTTTTTAAAAAACAAAGAATCTGGCTGAGCAAATAGCACACCTGAGTTTAAAATAAATACACTAAAAATTAACCACGTGTAGTTTTTCATGCTATACCATTTTAATATACAAACGTTCCGTATTCACTATTTATAGTTAATTTTTTATCTACTGAAGCTTCTACTCTACCTATCATTTTAGCGTCAACATTGAAAGATTTAGAGATTTCAATTATCTCATCGGCAACTTCTGGTTTAACATATAACTCCATTCGGTGACCACAGTTAAATACTTGATACATTTCTTTCCAATCTGTTTTAGATTGTTCTTGAATGAGTTTAAATAACGGCGGAACCGAAAACATATTATCTTTTACAATATGAAGGTTATCTATAAAATGGAGAATTTTGGTTTGTGCGCCTCCACTACAGTGCACCATTCCATGCACAGAATCACTATTAAATTTATTTAAAATAGCTTTAATAATTGGCGCATAAGTTCTAGTTGGTGACAAAACTAATTTACCAGCATCTATAGGCGAATTCTCTACAGTATCTGTTAGTTTTGTTTGACCAGAGTACACTAAATCTTCTGGCACAGCAGCATCAAAACTTTCTGGATATTTATCAGCTAAATACTTTGAAAACACATCGTGTCTTGCAGATGTTAAGCCATTACTTCCCATACCACCATTGTACTGGGTTTCATAAGATGCTTGCCCAAATGATTCTAAACCAATAATAACATCTCCTTCCGTAATATTGGCATTATCTATTACATTGCTTCGTTTAATACGTGCTGTAACCGTAGAATCTACAATTATTGTCCTTACTAAATCTCCAACATCTGCAGTTTCTCCTCCTGTAGAATAAATGGTAACACCAAAAGATTTTAAATCTTCTATTAACTCCTCTGTACCATTTATAATTGCAGAAATAACCTCTCCAGGAATTAGATTTTTATTTCTTCCTATAGTTGAGGACAGCATAATGTTATCGGTTGCACCAACGCAAAGTAAGTCATCAATGTTCATAATTAAGGCATCTTGTGCAATACCTTTCCAAACAGAAATATCTCCTGTTTCTTTCCAATACATATACGCTAAAGATGATTTTGTACCTGCACCATCTGCGTGCATTATTAAACAATAATCATCATCATTTGTAAGATAATCTGGTACTATCTTACAAAACGCTTTAGGGAATAATCCTTTATCAATATTTTTAATTGCATTGTGCACATCTTCTTTTGAAGCAGAAACACCTCTTTGCGCATATCTTTTACTAACCGAATTACTCATAAAACTATGTTTTTGTTTGGTGCTACAAAAGTAAGAATTGCGTTTAATTATAAGGAATGATTTGGTTGGAATTAAATATAGTTTTCATTTTTCTACTGTACTTTTATTTTTTCTTCTCCGCCAAAATAAAAATTGAAGCCTAAACCATGTCTAATGAATACATCATCTCAACCAGCATCAATAAAACCATCTTTATCATCACAAAACGTAAATTTGCCAACAATAGTTTGTGTTCTTTTATGTATAAAATATTGAGGTAAAACTAAGTTAAAACTACTAACGAGTATTAGTACACTAAAACATTCTTATTTTCATAACCCAAACTTGTTAGGGAAAAACGTTTTTGTTATTGTAGTGATTTGTGAGGTATTAGAATAAAAAAAAGGATCAACTCGTTAATCCGAATTCATCCTCTATAATTTTGGTAACACTTACCAAAAGCACTAATCTTAACTAATTTAAGATTCTGCTTGAAGTGCAGATTGTATGCTCGCTACATTTTCTTCAGTAACTGTATTTAAGTCATCTGATTTATCTTGCGAAAGAACTAATGTTGCGCCAACAAGAATTGCTACACTAAGTAGTAATTTTTTCATGTTTACAAATATTGATTAATAGCACTACAAAAATACACAATAACCGCAATGATAAAATGACTATTTTCAATTATTTACAGCAGACACACCACCTTTTCGACAACTAGTTTGAAGTCTCCGATGAACGACACAAATCTACCATTGGTATACGTATAATTACTTATTCATAGAAAATAAAACTGCGAAAAATAAGCCCTTAAATTGGAGATTTAACCTCTATTTTGTAAATAAAAGCTCTCTATATTTTGTTAAAGGCCACAACTCATCATCAATCATTATTTCTAATTTATCGCAATGAGACCTTATATGTTCATACAAAGGTTTTACTTTTTTACAATACCCTTGAGCCTTCTTCTCTAAGTTAGATTGCTTATTAATTTTTTTACGAGTTTCAATCATTTCTGTAACTAACGAGTTGATTGCTTCAATATGCTGAGAGATTTGTTCAATTAAAGATAACTGCTCTTTAGCAAACTCTCTAAAACGATCACCATATATAGTTTTAAGACCTGTTACATTCTTTATAAGTATATTTTGATACTTAACCGCTGTAGGCACAACATGATTTCTAGCAATATCTCCACTCACTCTACTTTCAATCTGTATATGAAGTATGTAATCTTCCATTTCAATCTCGTAACGCGCCTCAGACTCTACCTTATTTAATACACCTAAACTTTCAAATAAAGCAATAGTAGCATCTGACTTTTTAACTTTTAAAGCTTCAGGTGTTGTTTTATTATTACTTAAACCACGCTTTTTTGCTTCTTTTTCCCACTCATCACTATAGCCGTTACCTTCAAATAAAATATCTTTTGAAGTTTTAATGTACTCCCTTAATATATTAAAAATAGCATCATCTTTTTTCATGCCTTTTTCATCAATTAGCACGTCTACCTCTTCTTTAAATTCTATCAATTGTTTAGCTACAATGGCATTTAAAATAGTCATAGGATTTGCACAATTAGCAGTAGAACCTACTGCTCTAAATTCAAACTTATTACCAGTAAAAGCAAATGCAGAAGTTCTATTTCTATCCGTATTATCTCTTAATATTTCTGGTATTTTACCAACCACATTCAATTTTAAATCTGTTTTTTCTTTAGGTGATAATTTCCCCTGAGTCACAGATTCTAACTCGCTTAAAACTTTTGTTAATTGCTCTCCTATAAACACTGATATAATTGCTGGAGGCGCTTCATTTGCTCCCAAACGATGGTCATTACTAGCGGAAGCGATTGCTGCTCTTAATAATTCTTCATGGGTTTGTACCGCTTTTATAGTATTAATAAAAAAGGTTAAAAATTGAAGATTACTCATAGGTGTTTTACCAGGAGACAGTAAATTTACACCTGTATTGGTACTTAAACTCCAATTATTATGTTTACCAGAGCCATTAACACCTGCAAAAGGTTTTTCGTGTAATAAAACTGTAAAGTTATGGCGTTTTGCAATTTTTTGCATTATATCCATTAGCAATGAATTATGATCCACGGCTAAATTAGCCTCCTCATAAATTGGTGCCAATTCGAATTGATTAGGAGCAACCTCATTATGTCTTGTTTTTACAGGAATACCTAGTAACATACATTCGTGTTCTAAATCTCTCATATAAGCCATAGCGCGTGCTGGAATTGTACCGAAATAATGATCATCTAACTGTTGACCTTTAGCTGGCGAATGTCCAAAAAGCGTTCTACCAGTCAATAAAATATCTGGCCTAGAGGCTGCCAAAGCTTGATCTATTAAAAAGTACTCTTGTTCCCAACCTAAAGAGGCGGTTACTTTCTTTACATTTTTATCAAAATACTTACAAATAGCAACTGAAGCATTATCTACAACCTGCAACGCTCTTAGAAG
Organism: Winogradskyella endarachnes; assembly: GCF_009741275.1. Taxonomy (GTDB): domain Bacteria; phylum Bacteroidota; class Bacteroidia; order Flavobacteriales; family Flavobacteriaceae; genus Winogradskyella; species Winogradskyella endarachnes. Next base: position 368,379 of record NZ_WOWS01000002.1, on the reverse strand, counting down.
TGGTGTCTTAAAATCTAAAGCCTCACCAGTGTAGGATACAAAAACCGTTGGTATGCATAGTGTACCATCAAAAATAAATGCTGGAGAGGTAGGATCCCAAGCCGTATATCCTCTGGCTTCAAATGTATTTCTAATACCTCCATTTGGAAAACTAGAAGCATCAGGTTCTTGCTGCACTAGTTGATCACCACCAAATTTTTCAATAGCTATTCCATCTCCAATAGTTTCAAAAAAAGCATCGTGTTTTTCCGCAGTTGCACCAGTTAGAGGCTGAAACCAATGCGTATAATGTGTAGCGCCTTTTGATATTGCCCATTCCTTCATTCCTGTAGAAATATGACCTGCTACATTACGATCTATTTTAGTGCCTTTCTCAATAGCTTCTGTTACACTCTGCAAACCCGTTTCAGTTAAATATTGGCGCATGGCCACTGCATTAAAAACGTTTGAACCAAAAATTTCAGAACGTTTATTAGATTCCTGAATTTTTTGAGGTTGACGTTTTAAAGATGATTTTACAGCATGAAATCTAAGTGTTGACATATTGCTAATTTTTAAGGTCAAAAATACGAAATATTTAAAATTTACATGAAGACCCTTTTAAAATTAGGGTTCTTAATAATAATTAATTACTTTTCGAATTAATTACCCTATTTTTTTTGACCAAAAGAATTAAATAGGAATATTTGTAATAATTATTTTAGATAAACAAACATTTTATTATGGCAAAAATTAAGTTAGAGTACATTTGGTTAGATGGATATTTTCCTACTCAAAATTTGAGAAGTAAAACTAAAGTAGAAGAGCACGAAAATTTTAAAGGAACATTAGAAGAATTAGAAAATTGGTCTTTTGATGGATCTTCAACAAAACAAGCTGAAGGTGGATCTTCAGATTGTCTATTAGTACCTGTAGCAATTTACCCTGATCCAGAGAGAAAAAACGGTTATTTAGTAATGACAGAAGTTATGAATGCTGATGGTACACCTCATGTGTCTAACGGTAGAGCTACTATTGATGATGAAGATGATGATTTCTGGTTTGGTTTTGAGCAAGAATATTTCATTATGGACACTAAAACACAATTACCATTAGGTTTCCCAATTGGTGGTTACCCTGCTCCACAAGGTATGTATTATTGTTCTGTTGGTGGTAAAAATACACATGGTAGAGGGTTAGTAGAAGAACACGCTGATTTATGTATTGCAGCAGGATTGAATTTTGAAGGTATCAACCAAGAAGTTGCTTGTGGACAATGGGAATTCCAGTTGTTTGCAAAAGGTGCTAAAAAAGCTGGTGATGAGATATGGATTGCTAGATACATTCTTCAAAGATTAACGGAAAAATATGGTTACTATATTGAATACCACCCAAAACCGTTAGGAAAAGATATGGATTGGAATGGATCTGGAATGCATGCTAACTTCTCTAACAATACACTAAGAACTTGTGGAAGTAAAGAAGTTTACGAAAAAATTTGTGAAGCATTTAGACCTGTTGTAGATGAGCATATTGCTGTTTACGGTGAGTTTAACGACCAACGTTTAACTGGAGAGCACGAAACTGCTGCTATTACTGATTTCTCTTATGGTGTTTCTGACAGAGGTGCATCTATACGTATTCCTTTAATTACTGTTGAAAAGGGTTATAAAGGATGGTTAGAAGATAGAAGACCTGCATCTAATGGTGATCCATACAAAATTGCTGCTAGAATTATTAAAACTGTAAAAAGTGCAGATATTTCTTAATTAAATTTCCTTTAATATTATTTAAAAAAGGCTTGTAGAAAACTACAAGCCTTTTTGTTTTATATATTAGGACGTTCTTACTTGAGCGCTGAATAAATAAAGAATAAATAAGCTCCAAAAAGTATTAAACCTTTAATTCGTCCTATTTCAAAACGTTTTGGAATTATTATAAATGGAATTAATATGGCAGCAAACACAATCATCCACCAAATGTTAGTTGATAGTATTTCTGGTGTTTCAACATTTACAACAATTGGTTTTATAATAGCTGTTAAACCCAATACAGAGGCTATATTAAAAATATTAGACCCTATTAAATTACCTAAAGACAAAGCCTTTTCTTTTTTCAATGCTGCTATAACGGAAGCTGCTAATTCTGGCACACTAGTACCAATTGCAATAACCGAAACTGAGATTGCATAATCACTAATACCTATAGACTTTGCTAATTGTTTTGCACCTTCTACCAACCAATCTGAACCAAAATACAAACCTGAAGCTCCAATTAACAACCAAGCTATAATCTTAAAATTAGAAACTATAGCGAGAGAATCATCCACCTCATCCATATTAGCCTTGGTAGATTTACGAGAACTTTTAATTAATACAATTAAAAACACAACTAGAGCTACAAACAAAATAGCACCTTCTAACGCTGTAAGCACTAAATCATTCTTTAAAAAATAATAGAGTACAAAAGACAAAAACATCATCATTGGCCAATTCAACTTATAGAATTCTTTGTCTACAGCCATAGGCGAAATAATTGCAGTTATCCCTAAAACCAAACCAATATTAGCAATATTTGACCCTATAACATTACCTAAGGCGATATCTGAAACACCATCTAAAGCCGCTTGCAAGCTCACTAACAACTCTGGTGCAGAGGTTGCAAAAGACACAACCGTCATACCTATTACCAATTTTGATAGTTTAAGTTTAAAACTTAAACCTACTGACGCTCTTACTAAGAAATCTCCTCCTACAACCAACAATGCTAAACCAGCAATAACTAGAAATACACTCATTATCTTTTCTCCGTATTAATACCTTAATTTATTAAAGCTGCGAAGATAACATTTACTTTTTATAGATATCTAAAACTATTTTAATTTACTAAAAAACTATTACGCCATTATATTTCATAAAACAAAAAACCAAACTATTTTGTTATAGTTTGGCCTTTTATATTTTAATATACACTTAATTAATTCACTATAATTTTTTTTATTGTCGTGACATCTCCTGAGGTAATCTTTAAAAGATAAATTCCTGATGCAATATCTAAATCTATATAGTCTCCAACAGCATAAAATTGTTTTAAAAGCTTTCCTTCAATTGAATAAACATCAACTTGAGTTTCCGCATTTAATTGAGAAAGAAATAGCCTTCCGTTTGTAGGGTTGGGATAAATCTCTAATTCTCCAACTTCATTTTCAATAGTACTTAATGATTGCGACCAAACATCACCTACATTAGTTCCCCAAATATATTCTACCATCAGTGGTTGGTCTATAAATGGGTTTCTGTTTTTCTGCCAATTGTACACAATGTTATTTCTATTCATTTCAAAATCATCTGGTGGATCATTTCTATGCCAATCTAACAATGTTGCTAAATCTCCCATTTGACCAGTAACCGATGGATACCCATTAACAACAGATAAACCATTATACCTAATTTCCATATATAAAACACTACGAGCAACATCACCTTTAAAACTACCTAATGTTCCTGTAGGCCCATTATACTGACCATAATGCTGATTGTTTCTTGTACTATTCTCAGCTGCGTCTGCAGCCCTAAGAGCGTGAGCATCTGAATTTCCATGACGCAGAGAATCTGCCTCTGTTGTCCAATACACATCTATTCCATCGGCAACTTCATCTTCTTCTATATCATAAAAGCCTCCTAAAGATCTAGGAAAGGTATGCTCTCTATTCCATTTATTAGTATTATCTGAACCAGTTTGCACATCTAACTTTGCCCTTCCTTGCTCTGTATACAGCAACCAAACCTGATTGCTATTTGCCGGATTTTGATCCGCCTCATTTAATATAGTTAATATATCAGCGTAAGTTTGAGCTCTCACTATTGATGGGTCTGCAATAATATCTTGCAAAGCTTGTCTAAGAGCTACGTCTGCTAGACCTTCTGTACTATCATAATAACCATCTGGTTGGGTACTTTGCACAATTCCTGTTGTAGGGTTTACTGGTGTTCCAAAAGGTGCCACTGTAAAATCATTATCTACAATTCTCACTTCTACATAATTATTGTAAGCTATAATAGGCTCAACTAAATCAATAAATTTAATTAGTGCAACTTCATCACCTTCGTCATATGTATCATCTACCAAAGAAATTGTCGTAGTTACTGAATTTTGACCAACTGGAATTGTTAAATCAGTATTCCCTGTAAAATCAGACGTGTTAAAACCATAATTATCTAAACTTATATTAAAGTTTAAATCTGTAGTTGGAGGTGATTCTATTGTAAACGTAATATCAAACATTTCGTCCTCTCCATATTGAGTTTGTGCCACAAAAATAGAAATTGGATTAACCGAAACACCAGAACCATCATTCTCTCTTCTTGGTGTTGGTGTAGCCGCTGCAAACGTTACATTATTCATATCATCAACATAACGTTGAATAGATTTTGGATTAGCATTAGTACCATTATCATTGTACTGTTCTGTTTGCCCTAACAAGGCCATTAAGACTGTATCGTCAGCGTCATTAGTATCATAAACCAATGCATCTATTAAATTTGTTTGTGTTGCTAAAGTTCCTTCAGGAAAATCATTAACACTAGCTTGATAAATACCAACAGCATCAGCCCCATTTTGTATTACATTCTGTGAAATTAATAATTGAGGAAAAGGCGCAACACCATCACTACCAACAACTAATAACCCATTTATATCAGTTGTATACCCATTAAGATCTATTACCATATAACTTCTATCATCTCCACTACTAGAACCATTAAAAAAAACTAAAATATAACCGTCTGTTGAAAAATTAGGTGTTTGAGATTTTAGTTCTAAAAACTCTGCCGTATCTGTGCTTGGAGAATCTGGGTCTATTTCATTAATTAATAAAACTTGAGTCCAACCAAAAGCTGACACCAATAATAAAACGATAAATGTAATTTTTTTCATTTCTATTTTTTTTACAAAGGTAAGCGAATAATACATCTGATTGTTACCAATAAATTAAATACTAAATAGAACTCAAATAAAACATGAATTTTATCATAAAAATAAATTCTCTTAAAGATGAAAACTATAAAAATTAGTATGTTAATCACAAATTCCCTCTACGTTTTTAAAAACACTACAAAAAAAGCCCTATAAAAGTAATAATTTAAAACTATAATTTAATTTTTAATTAAATTATATTACCTCTATAAAGACAAGTCACATTTTATTAAAACAGTAATCGTTTTTTTAGTTACAAATTAGAATTCAAATTCGTGTATTTTAAGTAAAACATTTGGAAGACAATACTTTGAGTTTATATATTGAAAACTCAATCAAGAAAACGAAGTATTTTATTAACCATTAAAACCAACTAACTATGATGACTTTAGTAAAACTGATTATTGAAATAATAATTTCAATATTCTAAATTAAACCAACCAATTACCAATCAAAAAGAACGTAGAACTTAGTTCTAGAATAAGTTTTACTATTTTTGTCATTAATTGACCCACTGCAAAAGTCTTAATCACACTTTAGCTACAACAAAAAAACATGAAGACCTTTCTTTTTAAGCTCATAGCAAAAGCCAACAAAGCTATTCTTCCTAGTTATTCTAAAAAACAATTAGACCTCAGCAAGGCCAGCAAACTACAACTAGCCATAATCGGCTGGCGCGTATATGTTACAAAAAATGCTTTAGATTAAAGTAAATACTCTTGTTATTTAAAAGCAAAAAGTAAATTCTAAACAGAAGATTCTTACCATTTGTTTTTAATACACAATGGCTCTTTCTTATAACAAAGTTTCAAAACTTAACTATTTATCAAAAAAAAAAGTCCATTTCAATTAAGAAATGAACTTTAAATTTTTGTGACCTCGACAGGATTCAAACCTGTAACCTCTTGAGCCGTAATCAAGTGCGCTATTCAGTTGCGCCACGAGGCCATTTTTAGTGGGTGCAAATATAATACATTTATTAAAATACCACCAAACTATTTATTTCAAATTTTTAAATTAGTATTTTTGAGGTATGATTTCTAAAGATTTATTACAACCATTCAACTACCTATTCGATTCAGAATTAATCGATAAAATTGCTAACGTTGCCTTTTTAAAAACATTTAAAAAGTCTGATATCATAATAGATATAGGGCAAGACTTAAATTACATTCCTCTTTTAATTTCTGGTAATATTAAAGTTTTAAGAGAAGATGATAATGGAGACGAACTTCTACTCTATGTTTTAGAATCTGGTGATACTTGTGCCATGTCATTAACTTGCTGCATGGTAAAATCCGTAAGTAAAATACGTGCTATAGCAGACGAAGAGGTCACCGTAATTATGATACCAATAGAAAACATGAAACTATGGTTTAACACCAATGAAACATGGAGAAACTTTATACTTCAAAGTTATCAGGTTAGATTTGATGAAATGCTTGAAACCATAGATACCCTTGCATTTATGAAAATGGACGAGCGTTTATTTAAGTACCTTACTGACCATGTTAAACTTTCTGCTTCAACTAATTTAGAAATTACACATCAAGAAATTGCAGAAGACCTGCACACTTCTCGCGTAGTTATTTCGAGACTTTTAAAACAATTAGAGCGCGAAAACAAAATAGAACTCGGCAGAAATAAAATCTCTGTTTTAGACTTTTAGTCACTTTTGTCACATAACGTTTTTATAAACTAACTTAATTTTACAACCTATTATTAAATGGAATATATTTTAGAACCATGGCCTTGGTATGTAACAGGTCCATTGCTAGCAATAATTATGTTTACTCTACTTTATTTTGGAAGAACTTTTGGCATGTCATCTAACTTAAGAACCTTATGCGCAATTAGTGGCGCAGGTAAGCGTGTAGAGTTTTTTAAATTTGATTGGAAAAGCCAACGCTGGAATCTCGTTGTTGTATTAGGTGCAATTTTAGGTGGATTTATTGCTCACTATCTATTGTCTAATCCTACAACACATATTAATCTTAGTGAAACCACCATAAAAGATTTAAATGCATACGGATTTAATAATGTTGGGCAAAGTTTAGTACCACCAGAATTATTTAGTTGGGATGCCGTGTTTAGTTTAAAAGGCATCTTAATTCTTATAGTTGGTGGGTTTTTAGTAGGGTTTGGAACACGCTATGCAGGAGGTTGTACATCTGGCCATGCAATAACTGGCTTAAGTAGCTTACAACTACCATCATTAATTGCCGTAATCGGCTTTTTTGCTGGAGGTTTAATTATGATTCATCTTATTTATCCAATACTATTTTAATTATGGGAAAGTATTTAAAATTTTTAACGGTTGGAATTGTGTTTGGTATTGTTTTGGTAAAATCTGAAGCCGTGTCTTGGTATCGAATTTTTGAGATGTTTAAGTTTCAGTCCTTCCATATGTATGGTATTATAGGTTCTGCAGTTGTCACAGGTATAATTTTACTATTAGTTTCTAATAAAATGAAAATAAAAAATACTGAAGGCACCTTTCTCAGAGTTCCTTTAAAAGAGCGAGGATTTATACGCTACATTTTAGGAGGCCTCATTTTTGGCTTAGGTTGGGCGTTGTGTGGTGCATGTCCAGGACCAATGTATATTTTAATTGGTACTGGTGCATTCTCTATTTTAATTGTAATTGCTGCTGCACTACTTGGTACTTACATATATGGCTTAACAAAAAACAAACTACCACATTAATATGGAACTCGTTGAAATTATAGGCTATATTGGAGCGTTAATAGTAGGTCTTGTCCTTGGCTTAATTGGAGGAGGAGGTTCCATTTTAACAGTCCCTATTTTGGTTTATTTTTTAAACTTTAGCCCTATAGTTGCCACTAGTTATTCGCTTTTTGTGGTTGGTAGTACTGCGCTTATTGGAACCTTTAGAAATATTAGAAAAAAAACTATCGATTTTAAAACGGCTATCATTTTTGCAATTCCATCCATTCTTACTGTTTTTATGATGAGAAGTTTGGTAATACCTAATCTACCAGATATTTTATTTTCCATAGGAGATTTTAATTTAACCAACTCTCTTTTTATAATGTTAGTCTTTGCGCTTATCATGTTGCTAGCTGGTTGGTCTATGATAAAATCTAAAGATATTACCGCAGATAACGAAATAAAAGAATACAACAACAGTCATTATTTAGCTATCGGAACTCAAGCCATTGGTATTGGTGCATTGGCAGGTTTAGTTGGTGCAGGTGGTGGATTTTTAATTGTACCTGCCTTGGTCCTTTTAGTAAAACTACCTATTAAAAAGGCCATTAGCACATCGTTATTTATAATTGCAATTCAATCCTTAATAGGTTTTTTAGGGGATTTAAATACCATTGATATTGATTGGAATTTCTTAATTAAATTTACTATTATTTCAATAATTGGTATATTAATTGGATTAGCATTAACTAAAAAGATAAGTGCTAAAGGCCTAAAAAAAGGCTTTGGCTATTTTACTTTAATCATGGCAATTTACATTACTTTGAAAGAGCTATTTTAATAGACTTTGTGACAAATATTACAATTCTGAAAATGAACTTTTGTAAATTTGCATTATAACGAATACTATTTATGAAAATTGAACAATTATATACTGGCTGTTTAGCACAAGGTGCTTATTACATTGAATCTGATGGTGAAGTTGCTATAATAGACCCATTACGAGAAGTTAAGCAGTATATTGATAAAGCTGAAGCTAATAATTCAAAGATTAAATATATTCTAGAAACACATTTCCATGCCGATTTTGTTTCTGGTCACGTAGATTTAGCAAAAGCAACTGGTGCAACAATTGTATATGGACCAGGTGCTAGCACAGAATATGATATTCATACTGCTTCAGATGGCGAAGAGCTTAAACTAGGCAAAGTTACCCTTAAAGTTTTACACACTCCAGGACATACTTTAGAGTCTGCAACATATTTATTAATAGATGAAAACGGCAAAAATCACGCTATTTTTTCTGGTGACACCCTATTTTTAGGTGATGTTGGCCGTCCAGATTTAGCCATTAAATCTGATTTAACAAAAGAAGACTTAGCTGGTATGTTATACGATTCGCTTCGCAATAAAATTATGACTCTAGAGGATGATGTTATTGTTTATCCAGCTCATGGTGCTGGTTCTGCGTGTGGTAAAAATTTAAGCAAAGAAACGGTTGGTGTTTTAGGTGAACAGAAAAAAACAAATTATGCTTTACGTGCAGATATGACAAAAGCAGAATTTGTTGACGAAGTTTTAGATGGCATTGCGCCTCCTCCGCAGTATTTTGCTAAAAATGCAATGATGAATAAAATGGGTTACGATACATTTGAAACTGTTTTAAAAACAGGAAATGTAGCACTTAATCCAGAAGAGTTTGAAGCTATGGCTAACCATGAATCTGCATTAGTTTTAGATGTTAGAACTCAAGCCGACTTCTTAAAAGCGCATATTCCTAATTCTATATTTATTGGATTAAACGGTGGTTTTGCGCCTTGGGTTGGTGCTTTAATTAAAGACATTAAACAACCTATTGTATTAGTGGTGCCTGAAGGTAAATCTGAAGAAGCTGTTACAAGGTTATCGCGTGTGGGTTACGATAATACCTTAGGTTATCTTGAAGGTGGTTTAGAAGCTTGGCAAAATGCAGGAAAAGATATTGAAACGTTACCATCGATTACAGCCGAAGAATTTGCTAAAAAAGCTAAAGAAAGTAAACTTAATATTCTAGATGTTAGAAAAGATGGGGAGTATTTATCATCTCATATAGAAGATGCGCAACACTTGTCTTTAGATTTTATTAATGAAAAAATGAACGAAGTGGATAAAGACAAAACATACTACGTGCATTGTGCTGGTGGATATCGTTCCGTTATTGCAGAATCTATATTAAAAGCAAGAGGTTACAATAATTTAATAGATGTTGAAGGCGGATTTGGTGCAATTAAAAATACAGATTTACCTGTAACTGATTTTGTTTGCCCTACAACATTGTAAATGAAATAATGATTAGACCTGACCTAGCAGGTTTTAAAAACCTAGCAGGTCTTGTATTCAATCATTAATAAGGAAAAACAGACTCAAGAAGTCTATAAAAATTAATAAACATGAAAAATTCATTTAACATACAAAACTTAAAATGTGGTGGTTGTGCCAACACAATCGTAACACAGTTGTCTAAACTAGATGGTATTTCTGAAGTAATCGTTAATAACGAAACTGATGAAGTAAGTTTTAATACTGTTTCTGAAACTGAAATTGAATCTGTAAAACAGAAGTTATCAGATTTAGGGTATCCTATTGTTGGCGATGCTAACTCATTACCCAAAAAAGCAAAGTCTTTTGTGAGTTGTGCTGTTGGTAGAATGACTAAATAAGCTCACACTAAATAAAACTAAGCGTACTTAAATAAAAAATCCCACTAAGCGTGGGATTTTTATTAAACTATTTCTGCACTAAGGCCAGCTTGTAAAAGCTTAGAGCATCTTGGCTCTAAATCTTCGTAAGGACCCGTTTTTACTGTGCATTTACCTTTGTAATGTACTAATAACGCACATTGTTCGGCTTGTTCTGGCATATGGTCACATGCATATATTAAAGTATCAATAACGTGATCAAAGGTATTAACCTCATCATTAAATAACACAATTTCATTTTCTTTAACTACTTCTTCTTGTAAAAGCAGCTCTTCTGAGTATTTTTCTTTTGTCATCTTAAATCTCTTTTTAAGCACTATTTCTGTACTAAGTGTGACAGACTCGATTTATAAATCTCTACTAATTTATAAATTTTAACGATACCCAACGTCCTTTTTGTATAGTTTCATTCAATTTTAACATGTGTTTTTCACATTCTGCAGTTATAATTGGAATATCCTCCTCATAAAATCCACTTAAATATAGCGTTCCGTTTGTATTTAAACATTTTGCATAACTTGAGATATCAGCCAAAAGAATGTTTCTATTAATATTAGCAATGATGCTATCGTAAGATTTACCTTTTAATAACTTTACATCGCCTTCGTAAACAGAAATGTTATTACAATCATTACGTTCTACGTTTTCTAAACTATTGAGATAACACCAATTATCTATATCAATAGCGTCTAATTTAGTTGCTCCAACTTTCTCTGCTAAAATGGCTAAAACACCAGTACCACAACCCATATCTAAAACCGATTTACCTACAAAATCGTTTTTTAATATATGTTGAATCATCATATATGTGGTTTCATGATGACCTGTACCAAAACTCATTTTTGGTTCTATAATTAAATCGTATTTAGTGTCTGGTTTTTCATGAAAAGGTGCACGTACAGATACTACATCATCAACAATGATTGGGTTAAAGTTTTTCTCCCATTCTTCATTCCAGTTGGTTTGCTCAATTTCGTTGAATTCTGATGTAATTTCAAATTCATCTGAACTTAAAATATAGATATCATCTAAGATGTTTTCATTCCATTCATCTTTTTGAATGTATGCCGTAACGCCTTCTTCAGTTTCTACAAAACTTTCAAAACCTGCGTAACCAAGTTCTGCAATGAGGATTTCAGTAGCTGGCTGTAATGGTTTTACTTTAAAATTGTAACCTATGTAAATTGTATTAGACATCATGTTAATTTAAAGTGCAAAGTTACATCAATAATACTATCCTTATCCATTTTGCAATTGGATAATTTTCATATTGATTTAATATTTATACATCAAATGGACCAACGCTCAACAGCGATTTTAAATCAGTTCTTTCTCAATGGCAATTTTCACTATACCGACACTATTTTTTGCACCAAGTTTGCTCATAATGTTCATGCGATGGGTTTCAACAGTTTTAGGACTAATAAATAGCTTTTCTGAAATTTGTTGTGTGGTTAGTTCTTCAGAAATTGCAATAAGAACATCGTGCTCTCTTCTGGTAAGTTTTATATTAAGACCATTATCAAACGGCATGGTTTTGGTATGATTCAGCAATCGAGCATTTATACTTTTTTGAATATATAATTCACCAGATAATACCGTTTTTAGTGCAGTTACCAACTCTAACTTATCAGCATTTTTCAATAAATAGCCATGAATACCATTTTTAAACATGCGTTTTACATAAGTTATATCATCAAAATTAGTTAATGCTATTATTTTTAAATCCTTATGGCTTTTTAGTAATTGTTTACTTAAATCTATCCCGTTGATATCTGGTAAATTAATATCTAACAGCAAGACATCTGGTTGATTGTTCTTTAACCCTTCAATAGTTTCTTTGGCATTGGTATAGGTTGCAGTAACTTTAATTTCTGCAGTTGTATTTAACATGGTTTCTATACCACGAAGTACCATTTCATGATCATCTGTTATAGCAATATTAGTTGTCATTCAAATTATTTAAATCTATATCAATAGTATATGAAGTGCCCTGAGCATTAGAAATTACATCTAAATTAGCATTGAGGTAATCTACTCTAGACTGTATATTACTCAGCCCAATACCTTGCGAATCTACCTTATCTTTATCAAAACCTTTACCGTCATCTTCTACTGTAATTTGAACAAGATTGTTTCTATGGCTTATTTGCACATTAATCTCGCTTGCCTCTGCATGTTTTAGAGCATTAGTAATTAGTTCTTGAATAATTCTGAAGGCATTAACCTCTGCTTTTTTGGTTAAACCAACATCGTCGCCAAGATGTTGAAAGGTTATTTGCTCTTTACTTACGGCATCTAAGTTAGCACAATAATTTTCTGTTGCTTCAATAAGATTAAAATTCTCTAAAGATGGTGGTACTAAATTATGCGAAATAGCTCTCACTTGCTCACAAGAGCTGTCAATCATGGCTATGGCTTCATTAATAACGTTATTATTCATCTCTAATAGCGTTGAAAGTTTGTGCTTAATGGCAGATAAATCTCCATTGACACCATCATGCAATTCCTTAGCAATACGTAAACGCTCTTTCTCTTCTCCTTCGATTAAGGATTCTAAAGATTTAATTTGATATTCTCTTTTAAGGGTTATTAACTCTTGATTTTTTCGTTTTTGTTTTTGTCTAAAGACAATCCATGACGCTATGGCAATTAACAATAATAATACAACCAAACCTGAAACATAGAAAAAGCGTCTATCCTTTTTTTGAATTTCAATGTCTTGCTCTTGCAAGGTTATTTGTTGCTGCAGAATAGATTTGTCTTTTTTCTCGGTTTCAAATTGAATTTGAAGCGCATTAATATTCTTTAGGTTGTTTTCATTGAAAATACTATCCTTATATATAGTGTAAGCCTTGTAATGTTCTAGTGCTTTTTTAGGTTGATTAGTAGCACTATAAATTCTGTAGGCTTGTTGATGTGCAGCCTGATACTCTTTAACCGAAGGTATATCATTTTCAAAAACCTCTTGGATTAGTGCTTCACTTTTTTGATAATTCCCCAAATTGAGGTACACCACACTTAACTGTGTTAATGTTTCAGCGATATCGGCTTCGTAATTATGCTTTCTTTGAATTTTTAAGGCATTATTTAAATATTGTAGAGCTTGATTATACTTCTCTTTTTCAATATAAATATGCCCTATGTTATTACCTACTTTAGCAGTGCCCCAATTGTTTCCTATTTCCTTATCTAATGCTAACGTTTTCTTGTAATACTCTAAAGCTTTATCTGATTTCCCTTGTTCGGCATAAGCTGCGCCAATGCTATTATAAACATTGGCCAAGTTACCTTTATCGTTCATTTTTTGATGCAAAGCAACCGCTTGTTCATAATTTTTAATAGCCTTATCGTAGTTCTTTAAATTTTTATAAACAATACCAATACTATTGAGAGTAAAACCTATGCTGGCAGAATCTTTAATAGCTTCGTAAAGCCTTAAAGTTTTATGATACTCTTTTAAACTAGATTCGTAATCGGTTTGCAAACTATAAATTACACCTTTTTGATAAGCACTATTGGCTATCTTAAATGTGTCTCGCTTTTTTTTGGCGTAATCTATATAAGAATCAATATAGCGATGAGCTTCTGTAAAATTTCCTGTAACACGATTGTAGACTGCATATTTATAATTTGAAATCGCTATACCATCTAAATCTTTAAGCTTAGAATAAACAACCATTGAGGTATCTAGATGTGCCTTAGCCGTGGACACATCAGAATTAAGATACATCCAAGCCAATCTAGAATGTGCAAGTGCTACTTTAGAACTATCTTTAGACGCTTGAGTAACATTAAGCAGACTATCCATGAGTATTTGGCGTTGCTGACTACAAATAGTTATGGTAAAAACCAGAAATAGAGAAGTGAATAACGATTTCAAATTAACTGAATTACGTTTTGAAATTAGGTATTTTATTTTTCATACAAAAATTAAGTTCTTTTAATTATCTGTACCTCCAGAAAGTTCTGAATATTCGCAAGTCACATTTCTAGTAACCGTAGAACTATTACCTAAACTATCTTCAAACTTAAATTCTAAAGTATAATTACCTGGATGAATTGTACTGAAAGATGTATAAATATCTGTAATAGAAATTCCGTTTTGTGTTGAAGAGGTTTCTTCGTAGTATTTAACTTGTTCTCCAGAATCATTATATACTGTAACAGAGCCCATGTCTATTTGAGAGTCGTCCGTAGCATCTGCTGTTATAACGATATAATCTGGTGAATCTATACCTCCATCTGTATAAAATACAGCATTTGCTGAAGGTGTATTGATAGTAATTACTGGTCCAGAAGAATCTGCATCTTCACCTTCTACTAATTCATCTTTCTTACAATTAAAACATATTAATGAACAACATAAAGCTATAGTTAGGCCTAAAAAGAATTTTGATATTTTCATAATTGATTTTGATTTAGTTTTTTTTAAAGTTTGATTAGTTTTTTTGAGATGCTTCCCGTTTGGGTGGTTAAGTACAAAAGATATGTGCCCGAATTAAGCGCACTTAAATCTACTTTAGAGTTTAGCGGTAATTTATCTAGTACAACCCTTCCGTGAGTATCTATAATTTTAAAATCTTCGATGTCTTGATTGTTCGTTTCTAAATACAGTATATCTTTAACTGGATTTGGATAGCATTTGAATTGATTTGCAAACTCATCTTCAACTGACAAAGACGTTAACATCTCTGAAATTGAGTACAAACTCCACACTCCATTAGTATTCAATACTCTTAAATACAAATAATGATCTCCCTCTGGTAAATTTGATGGTACTTGTACCGCAAAATCTTGATCAAGATTTTCAACATCTCCAAAATCAACTGAAGTCCCATTACCTAAACCTGGATCTATATCAAAAAAATACTCTGCTGCTGTTATCAGTGCTATATTATTTTGATAAACATATAAGAGTTTTTTCTTATAAAGACTCCACATCCCATCTGCATTTTGAGTCCTCACATACATGTTATGAAAACCATTTGATAAATTATCAGTTAAAGTTAAGTCTTGATTAATCTCAGTTCCCGAAATGCTCAAAGCCGTTCCGTTACCAAATCCAGGATCTGTATCTATAAAATATTCTGCCGCTACTATGGTTGATGTATTAACTTGAGACGGATTTATATAGAATAGGTTTTGGTCGTAAAGGCTCCAGTTTCCATCAGAATTTAGAACTCTTATATAAAGTTTATGCGTACCTTCTGAAAGTCCTGTTGTTGGTATTGTATAGCTCTCGTCTATACTTTCTCCTGTAAGTGTTAGTGACGTTGCGTTACCAACTCCTGGGTCTGTATCTATAAAATATTCTGCCTCAACAATTTGTGAATACCCAGCAGCACACAAAAAGTATAGCAATATATGAAGTAAGCTTTTCATACGATTCGTGTTTTAATCTGTAAGGTTTGCGTTAGCTTTTACATTGACGTTCAATGTTTCACCAGCACTTATAATATTATTATAGATAACAAAATCTGTGAGGTATGGCAATTCAGTTGGGTAACCTCTTAAGCTAAAAGGAAAATTACCATTGAAGATGCCTAAGTCATTACCATCAGTACCAGCAGCTGTAGCAGGAGAACCTGGTTGAATTTCAAAATCGTTAGATAAACTATTAAGCGCAGCATTTTGATCGAAAGCTATAAATTGTGGATTGGTATCATCAATGTTATTACTTCCAGACAATGGATCTAATGTTGTATTGTAACTATAGGTTAGGTTGTTCTGAAAATCTAAGCCTGAATTAGTGCCCAAATCCATATTAGCCACATTATTTCCCGTAAACAAAAAGATATTATTACTAATAAGTGCACCATTACAATTATCAAACATTTTAATGGATTGATTTGCGTCACCATTCTGACGTGTTAACACAACATTATTAGTAAAGGTTGTTGATACGTTGAACCTATTAAAAAGAGAATATGTTGAAGCTGTATGATATTGCTCCATTATATTATTAGAGATTATCCAATTCTGAGAGCTATTAGGATCTATAGCATTAAAGCTATTATGTCTAATATAATTCCCCGAAATTATAGCGTTATTAGCTAGTGTCGTTAAGCTACTTCCTATAATTTGATTTATCTTATTGTTGGTTATAACAACATTATGATTGATATGAGTACTGCTATTTAAATAAATGCCGTTAATATTTAATCCTGAAATTTTTGAACCAGAAGCATTTCCCATATTGAAATAAATTTGCGAGATAGTAGCATCTAAGCCATTGTTAAGTTCAGGATTATGTCCTATACCATAAATAGTTAATGGCTTAGACATTTGAATATTACCATAACTATTAGGTGATGGCTGAATATAAATAATATCACCAGCTGAAGCATCATCCACAGCAGCTTGCACACTGGAGTAAGCAGCAGCTGAACCTTCATTATTGTCTACGGTATAGACGGTTTGAGCAGAAAAAATTGCAGATATGAGAAGTGCAATTGAAAGACTAATTTTTTTCATGATTAAATTACATTTTAATAGTTGATTGTTTAACTATCGCAATGTAAAATCACTGTATATAAATAAGTTAAGGGCATTCCTTGAATTTAAAAAATTCAGGGAATACCCTTAGAAGTAAGATTCCTGCTTGTTCAGGACTAATAATTAGTTTTTAAAATGCATTAACGATAGCAAAGAAATCTTCAGCTTTAAGAGAAGCACCTCCAATAAGTCCTCCATCTACGTCTGGCTTAGAAAAAATTTCTTTGGCATTGTTTGGTTTTACACTTCCACCGTAAAGGATAGAAACGTTGTCTGCAACATCATTACCATACTTATCAGCTAACGTTTTTCTTATAAACGCATGCATATCTTGTGCTTGCTCTGGGCTTGCCGTTTCACCTGTTCCTATAGCCCAAACTGGCTCGTAAGCCAACACAATATTTTTAAAAGCTTCTGCGCCTAAATGAAACAAAGCGTTTTTGATTTGGTCTCCTACAACCGCTTCTTCATTACCTGCTTTACGGTCTGTTAATTCTTCTCCAAAACAGAAAATTACACGCATATCATTAGCTAATGCAGCATCTACTTTTTTGGCTAAAGATTGGTCCGTTTCATTGAAATATGCTCTGCGCTCACTGTGGCCTAAAATTACAGTTGTAATACCAATACTTTTTAACATACTTGCGCTAACCTCGCCTGTGTAAGCTCCGTTTTCTGCAAAGTGCATATTTTGCGCTATCACTTCTATACCTGACTCTCTTAACGATTGAAACGCGTGCCATAGATTTGTAAATGTAGGTGCTACCATAACCTCTGCATTTGAGGTTTTGGTTTGACTTTGTAATTCTGTTAATAACGCTTCAGTTTGTGCTAAATCATTATTCATTTTCCAGTTTCCGGCTACTATGTTTTTTCTCATAATGTTATGTATTAACTTCTTAGAAAAGAAGTGTTTATTTACTTGTAATTTTATAATACAAAAATAAGATAAAAAGACGACACAAATCTGGTCTAAAAGCCCAAATAATCAGCGCAAACGTTGTAGAAATACGAATTAATTTTTATTATAAAGTTGAAACGGTAATTTATAAAAAATTCTAGCGATTTATTAAGATAATTTTACTCTTGGGTCTAACCATGCGTAGATAATATCTACAAATATATTGATAGTTATGAAGATAATGGCAATAACTAAAACGGCTCCCATTATTATAGGTAAGTCTAATGTGTTAAGAGCATTTACGATTTCTTTTCCGAGGCCATTCCACCCAAAAATGTATTCTACAAAAACGGCTCCTGCCAACATGGATGCAAACCAACCAGAAATTGCTGTTACTACAGGATTTAATGCATTTTTTATAGCATGGTTTTTTATAACCTGAAACTCACTTAAGCCTTTAGCTCTAGCAGTTCTAATATAATCTTGATTGAGAACTTCTAACAAAGAATTTCTCATTAATTGAATTACTACTGCCAATGGTCTTATACCTAAAACGATGGCTGGTAGTATGAGGTTTTTCCATTTTATGGTCATTTTTTCTCCAAAATCATCGAGCTCATACAAACTGCCTGTCATTTCTAAATTGGTGTAGTTGTGCAATACAAAACCGAATAACCATGCGAACAGTATCGCAGAAAAAAATGAAGGCACACTCATACCAAAGGTACTTAGTATTTGAATAGATTTGTCTATCCAAGTGTCCTTATATAATGCCGAAATAACACCAAATGTAATCCCTAAAATTATTGCAATAAAAATGGCTGAAACTGCCAAGACAAAGGTGTTTGGTATAGTTTCGCCAATTACCTGTGTTACCTTTTTACCTTGTTTTGTAAAAGATTCTCTGAGATATGGTGCTTTTAGAACTGTAGTTGTATTCCCTAATGTAAATAGTTTTGTTGCTGTGTATTTATTTAAACTTAAAAACGTGTAATCTGTTTGCGAATTTGAATGAAATGAAATTGGAGATAAATCATTAAGATAATATAAAAACTGTGTGCCAATAGGTTTATCAAATCCGTATTTCTGCTTCACAGCTGCGACTTGTTCGGCAGTTTGATTTTGGCCCAACATCATTTTTGCAGGATCACCAGGTAGAATATTAAATAAAAAGAAAATGACTGTTACAACACCTAATAAAGTGATGAATGCATAGAAGATTTTATTTATTAAATATCGTATCAGGTTGTTGGTTTTTTAGCTTTTGGCTTTTGGCTTTTAAAATATTAAATTTAAAACTTTCAAGGCAAACATTTAATAAATAAAAACTTATTACTGTTTACTGAAGACTGTAATATTCTTACTGCTGCTAAATACTGAAAACTACAATTCTACATCTTCAAAATCATTCCAATGTGCTTTGTTTACAACTGTACCTTTGTTTAAAATAATTACACCAGGATTAGAACGCACAATAGTTTTAACCACTTTCTCGTCGGTAGCATAAAATTTAAATTTAAGGTCATTAGCTTCTTGTAATTTAATAATATCATTTTCACCAGATGCTGTTATTCCTATTACAGTATAACCTTTAGAAATTGCTTTATCTGTAAAAGCTTGTAATTTACCTACACCATCCTTTTCTGCTTTTTGTATCACATAAGAGGTTATAATTAGCAGTTTATCTTGCTGTAAAAAATAATCTAATTTATCTTCTCCATTATCTTCAATAGTGAAATCTTGTATTGGAGGAATGTAACCTTCATCAATAACTTCAGTTTCTACACCAACATATTCCCCATCTACTTTTGGGTAACTACCATTAGTTACAAATTCTTGGTCTTCACCATTTACATTAAATGTCCAAGTATATTCTGAAACTGGTTTGGCTGCATCCTCTGGTATAACCATTTGTTCTTTAATGTTTTTACCAATAGCATAAGCTCTAAAATCTATTGAAGGTAAATGCATTAACACATGGTAACCAAACCAAAGGGAAACAACAAAACTTATTAGTGCAATAACAGTTGTTGGCAGTTTTGTAAAAATTGGCTTAATATATTTTATACCTACAAACAAGATTAGTATTAAAGCCAATAAGATTAAATCTTTAGAGAAGCTTTCCCATGGTGTAAGTTTTAGAGCATCACCAAAGCACCCACAATCTTTAACTTTATCGAAATAAGCAGAATAAAAGGTTAAAAATGTAAAAAATATAATCATTAATAATAGGCTCCATACTGTAAATTTTGGTTTATAACCTATTAATAGAAACACACCCAAAACAACCTCAAATACTACCACAATTACAGAAATACCAAGGGCAAACGGAATTAAAAATTCCATATTTAAAACATCTGCACTAAAATATTCTTCTAGTTTGTACGAAAACCCAAGAGGATCATTAAGTTTTATAAATCCTGAAATAATAAATAATATTCCTGTGAATATTCTACTAAGGTGTACTATGTATTTCATCTCTTTTTTCATTTCTGAACTAACAGAAATCTATTTTAAATTAATTATTCTCTAAAAAATCTTGCCAATTGCAAGACTATTAAATTATTCACTTTCACCTAAATGAATCATGGCAAAGACCGCGTAATTAATCATGTCTTGATAATTAGCATCAATTCCTTCACTTACTATGGTTTTACCAGCATTATCTTCAATCTGTTTAACACGTAATAATTTTTGTAAAATTAAATCGGTTAATGAGCTTACACGCATATCTCTCCATGCTTCACCATAATCGTGATTTTTGTCTAGCATTAACTGTTTAGTTACTGCAATTTTTTCATCGTAAAGTTCTGTAGCTTCTTCCGTATTTAAATCTGGTTGTTCTACCACACCTTTATCTAACTGCACCAATGCCATGGCACAATAATTAATAATACCAATAAACTCACTTACTTCGCCTTCATCTACTTTTCTAACATCGTTTTGTTGCAAGCCTCTAATGCGTTGTGCTTTAATAAAAATCTGGTCGGTTAAAGATGGTAATCTTAAAATTCGCCATGCACTACCATAATCACTCATTTTATTTACAAAAAGGGCTCTACATTTTGCGATAACTGCATCGTATTGTTTTGAAGTATCTTGCATCTATTAAAAATTAGATTCTAGTAATCAGATTGTAAAATTTGTTAGTCTAAATCTAATTAGAGTAACGGCTTTACTAGAAATATGTAATTCTCGATTATCGAGTAAATTTTCCGTAAATTTCGCATAAATAAATTAGAAGTTCAAAGTTTGAGGTTTAAAGTTTTCTTAACGCCTTTTTAAGATTAAACATGACTATAAATTGTAAAGGAAAATTAATTGATTTATCAACTCCTAAAGTAATGGGAATCCTTAATGTTACGCCAGATTCATTTTTTGATGGTGGCAAATACAAGGCTGAAACCGAAATATTAAATCAGGTGGAAACCATGCTAAAACACCAAGCCACTTTTATAGATATTGGTGGTTACAGTTCTAGACCTAATGCAGATGATGTTTGCGAGGCCGAAGAGCTTAACCGTGTGTTACCTGTTATTGAGTTAATCTTGAAACATTTTCCTGAAACCTTAATTTCTATTGATACTTTTAGGAGTAATGTTGCTAAACAAAGTATTGAAGCTGGTGCTGCTTTAGTGAATGATATTTCTGCTGGTCAACTCGATGCTAATATGCTTGCAACTGTTGGAAAACTTAGTGTACCATACATTATGATGCATATGAAAGGTACGCCCAAAACCATGCAGCAGCAAACCCAATACACTGATTTAACCAAAGAAGTAATTTCTTATTTTGCCGAACGAATTAAAGCTGCACACCAAGAAAAAATAAATGATATTATTATAGATCCAGGTTTTGGATTTGCAAAAACAACAGAACAAAATTTTCAATTATTGAATCAACTAGACTTACTGCAGATGTTAGACCAACCTATCCTTGCCGGAATTTCTAGGAAATCTATGATTTATAAAACTTTAAATTCAACCTCGCAAAAAGCATTAAATGGCACAACGGCTTTACACATGGTTGCTTTACAAAAAGGTGCTAAACTATTACGTGTCCATGATATAAAAGAAGCCATGGAGTGCATTACACTATACAATCAATTACAAACCTCGTAGGTTTTTAAAACCTAATGAGTCTATGTTATATTTAAAAACATTTTAATCTAATCTCATGCGCTTTATTTACTTTATCTTAATTATAAGTTGCTTAAGCTGTAATAACGAACGCGTTTTACTATTACCAGAAATTGAAAACGCAGAAGTTACAGAAGTTTTAGACGTGTCTCCTGCTTATATTTTTTATGACGAAACGCAACCAGATTCTACGTTATTAAACCGAAAGAATTTAATAATTACAACCAATTGGTTGGTTAATGTTGATAAACGACTGACTTTAAGACAAGCTATTCCTCACATTAAATTTTTACAAGACAAAAAACGAAATGCAGAAATGCATAAAAACGAAGATGCCAAAAATTATTTTTCTTGTAATGATATTAGTATTCAGAATTTGGGATTTATGGATTTTACTGAAGATTATTATAAATTAATTGATATTGAAAACGACTCAATTAATCTTCAAATTTTAAATCCATCTGACGAACATTATAGAAAAGGTGTTCTAGAACATGGCTATATTAGCTTATCTGTAATTTTTAACAAAAATGGACTTGTTAAATATAAAAATGGATTTATACCTATATCACAATATATAAGTGAAATTCCAATTTATGACTCTCAAATAGTCGCAAATGGATTTACACTCAATTTATATTTTGACAAGGATCTAACCTTTCAAGATTATATTTCAATTAAATCTGAATTGTCAAAATTTCTTAATGATGAAATTATATTAGGACATTTTCAATACATTTACTAGGCACAAGACCTGTCAGGTTTTAAAAACCTGAAAGTCTAAAAAATGAAGATGTAAATTATTCTTTTCAACTAAACATAAATTATTAAATTAGCAAAAACACTAACCGCTTGGAAAACTTACAACTTTGGGATTTTAGATTTATAGACTTCGTGGATGTCTTCCTTGTGGCTATTCTTCTGTATTACATATACAAGCTTGTAAAAGGCACGGTTGCCATCAATATTTTTATCGGAATATTAGTTATTTATTTTGCTTGGCGTTTAACCGACTATCTCAATATGCAGATGCTGTATAGCATTTTTGATGGTTTTATGAAGGTTGGTATTATAGCTTTAATTGTGGTCTTTCAACCAGAAATTAGAAAATTTTTATTACTTGTAGGTTCAACTAACATTGGTGGTAAAAAAGGAATTTTTAAAAACTTTAAATTCTTAAAAAACGAAGATCAAACCTCTACAGATGTTGATGCTATTATTACTGCATGTAATAAAATGGGAGCAACAAATACAGGTGCTTTAATTGTAATAGAACGTAATAACAATCTCGATTTTTTAACTGACACTGGTGATGAGATGAATATTTTAGTCTCTCAACCTATTATAGAAAGTATTTTTTTTAAAAACAGTCCTTTGCACGATGGTGCCGTAATTATAGAAAAAAACATTGTAAAAGCAACACGTGTAATTCTACCTGTTAACAATGATAAAAATATTCCGGAACGTTTTGGTTTAAGACATAGAGCAGCAATTGGTATTACAGAAAAAACCGACGCGCTTGCCCTTTGTGTTAGTGAAGAAACTGGGCAAATTTCTTATATAAAAAATGGTGATTTTGTAATATTTAAAGATACTGCAGAACTTACCCAAAAAATAAAAGAAGACTTACAATAGTGACCTGCAAAAATTGCAATAACATACTTAACGACACACAAAAATATTGTGATGAATGTGGTGCAAAAATTATTCAAAACAGGTTAAAGCCAAAAGTTTTGGTAGCGCAAGTAAATGAACAGTTTATTTGTTTAGACAATAAATTTTTAAAAACTTTTATTCATCTATTTACACAACCAGAAACTGTAATAATTGGTTACATAAATGGTACTAGAAAAAGATATATTGACGTTTTACAATATTTTGCTATTGCTTTAACACTTGCTGGTATTCAATTATTTATTATGAGTACATTTTTTAAGGAAACACTATATTTTCAAAATGGATTTGCAGACGGGTTTAACGCTACTACAAATTCTAAAGAAAACAACCCTTTTAAAGATTTAAATCCAGATTCTTTTAACAAATATCAAAGTTTAATTTACATAGCAACAGTTCCATTTTATGCATTTGGCACATGGATTACCTATTATTTATTAAGAGAAAGACAGTTCAATTTCACGGAACATATTGTAATTAATTTATATTACTATGCTCAAGTTATAATCTTAACAGCGGTAACAGCAATTATATCATCTATTTTTGGTGTAGATTACATGCTTGTTTCATCTTTACTAATTCTACCTACAATTATATATTTGTTTTATATTTTAAAACGCATATTTAAGGACAATTTTTGGGCAACATTATTAAGATTTATTATTGTTGGCTTTGTGGCTGTATCTCTACTTATTATAGCAGGTATGTTATTTGCCTTTCTTGTTATAATACTTTCTTAAATAAAAATTTTAAACAGCTTCGGGTTTTAAAAACTGAACTTCGTAAAGATTTTTGTAATAACCGGTTTCTTTTTCGAGGAGTGATTTATGTGTTCCTATCTCAACAATTTCACCAGCATCCATTACAATAATTTTATCAGCTTGTTGTATGGTTGCTAATCTATGTGCAATTACAATTGAGGTTCTACCTTCAGTAATCTTATCGGTGGCATCTTGTATTAATTGTTCTGAATAAGAATCTACGGAAGACGTTGCTTCATCTAAAATTAAAATACTCGGATTAGTGACATAAGCTCTTAAAAATGAAATAAGTTGACGCTGACCAGAAGATAACATCACACCTCTCTCTTTTACATTATAATGATAACCGTTAGGTAGGCTCGATATAAAATTGTGAATTCCAATAGCTTTTGCTGCTGTTACAACATCCTCTTCTGTTATATGCTCATTATTTAATGTAATATTATTAAGAATTGTATCCGCAAATAAAAACACATCTTGCAATACAACCGCAATTTGACTTCTAAGAGTACTCAAAGTCATTGCTTTAATATCTGTATTATCAATTTTAATGCTTCCGGAATTAATATCGTAAAAACGATTTAATAAATTAATAATGGTAGACTTTCCTGCTCCTGTTGCCCCAACAATAGCCACAGTTTCTCCTGCTTTTACATTAAGCGAAATTCCTTTTAATACTTCTTCATCTTTAATGTACGAGAATCTAACATCCTTAAATGATATTTCACCTTTAAAATGCTTAGCTTCAATAGTACCAGAATCATCAATATTAGATGTTGTATCTAATACTTTAAAAACACGGTCAGCAGCAACCATTCCCATTTGTAGGGTGTTAAACTTATTTGCAATTTGATTTAGTGGTCTAAACAACATAGGAATAAACATGGTAAAGGATATTAAATCTCCTAAGGTTGTTCCAGGATGATCCGAAACTGTATCAAAACCACCAACTAATATTACCATTCCTAAAGTTAAAGACCCTAAAAATTCTGCAATTGGAAAGAAAATTGAGTTATACCAAACCGTTTTTATCCAACCATTTTTATGACGCTCATTTATGGCTTTAAACTTTTTATATTCGGTTTCTTCTCTTGTAAATAACTGAAGAATTTTCATTCCTGTTACACGTTCTTGCACAAAAGAATTTAGATTAGAAACTTCCGTTCTTACATCTTCAAAAGCACGTTTCATATACTTCTGAAAAATTTTTGTTGCAAATATTACTATTGGCATCGTAACAAAAACAATAAGACTTAATTTTAAGTTTATAACAGCCATAAAACCAGCAACAACAAGCATTTTTAATATGTCACTAAAAATCATAAATAAGCCTTGTCCAAAAATATCTGCAATACGTTCCATATCTGTTACCGCTCTGGTTATTAACACACCAACAGATGATTTATCAAAATAGGTCATTTTAAATTTAAGCATATGCTTAAATAATTTTACACGTATATCTTTTACTACAGATTGCCCTAGCCAACTCGCATAGTAGATAAATAATAACTGCGAAATCACTTCTAAAATTAATAACGCAAGCATTATTACCATGTATAATACAAACCCATTATATTCTTTGTTTGCAATTTTTACATCTATGGCTTCTTTTAACACATATGGTCTAAAAGCACCAAATACAGCCAATCCAATAACACAAAATAGTGAGATTACAAATACAGTACGATACGGTTTTATGTATTGTAATAATCGTGTAAACAAGGACACATCAAATATTTTCTTTTCTTTTTCTGCCATCTTGTACTGAACTTGTTTCAGTAAATTTTTAATTTATCTCAATTGTTTTAGGATAGATTATTTCTACCAAATATAAACCATGTGCAGGAACTGAAAAACCAGCTTCACTTCTACTTTTTGAGCTTATTATTTGGTGTAAATCTTCAGGTTTCAATTTACCTAAACCTATATTAATCATAGTACCAACAATAGCTCTCACCATATTTCGTAAAAATCGGTCTGCCTTAATGGTAAAAACTAATTGGTGCTCTGTTTGTGTCCAAAATGCTTCCATAATGTCACAATTATAGGTTTTTACATCTGTATTTGTTTTTGAAAAGCATTGAAAATCTTTATACTGAAATAATAGTTTACAAGCTTCATTCATGGCATCGACATCTAAAGGTAAATGCACTTGGTAAGCATAATCATAGTCAAATACATTTTTTGAAGTCGAAATTTTATAATGATACATTCTGCTTAAAGCATGAAACCTAGCATGTGCATCAGGTTTTACTTCAAAAATTGAAGTTATAGCAATATCATTTGGTAAAAACGAATTGAGTTTATAAACCAAATCATAAGATTTAAAATCACCATCAAAATCAAAATGCGCAAACATTTGAGACGCATGCACTCCAGCATCAGTTCTACCGGCTCCCATTATTGAAATTTCAGTTTTTAAAATAGTAGACATCGCTTTTTCTAATACTTCTTGTACAGAAATAGCATTGGGCTGATTTTGCCAGCCATGATATGTTTTACCATTATATGAAAGTTCAATGAAATATCGCAATAGAAATCTTACATTTGTTAAGGTACAAAGTTACTGTTTTAGATGCTAAAGAAATCCTAAAATATAAAGTTATAGTTTTCTGGCTTAAAAGAATGCAATAGTAAATCAAGTTCAGTATAAAATGAAAAAAATACTTCTCTTATCAGATACGCACAGTTATATTGATAATGCCATATTAAACCATGTAAAACAAGCAGATGAAGTTTGGCATGCAGGGGATATTGGTAATTTAGCTGTTACAGATAAAATAAAGCAACTCAAACCACTAAAAGCCGTTTATGGCAATATTGATGATGCTAAAGCCCGAACAGAATTTCCGCTTCATAACAGATTTATGTGCGAAGATGTAGACGTATGGATTACGCATATTGGTGGTTATCCTCCAAAATATAACAATAAAGTTAAAGATGCTTTGGTTGCAAATCCTCCAGATATCTTCATTACAGGTCATTCTCACATTTTAAAAGTAATGCCAGATAAAAAGTTAGATCTTTTACACATTAATCCTGGTGCTGCTGGTAAACACGGTTTTCACAAAATAAGAACCATGTTACGATTTAAAATTGATGGTAAAAACATAAAAGAATTAGAAGTTATAGAATTTGAATCTCGATAAAAAACAAAAAACCCAGTCGGCAGCGACTGGGTTTTTCACACTAATACTACTAAGATTTTAGGTCTATCGTAAACGATCTACAGATTTTACAAGATCTTCATCCTTTTTAATAGCCTTGTTAGCCAAGACTAAACACACAATAGAAAAAATAGGAAGAAGAATCCCAATACCTTTCTCAGAAAAACTAATTTCTCCAGGTACTTTTGAAGATTCATAAACTAAGATTCCTAGTAAAATAAAGTTTAATATTATATTAAGTCTGCCCAAAACAAATTGAGACTTTCTGTCTTTAAATCTAAAAATCGAAATCAAAGATAATAATGCTGAACCTAAAAACAAGCCTAAAAACAAATAATTATTAATGGCATATATTTCTACACCATCATTATTTGTCCACAGGTGAAACACAAATATTAAACCTGCAGAAATAACCGCGGCTAAAAATAAATATAAGGTTTGAATGCGTTGAATCATATCTTTTATTAAAAAAGTTCTGCAAAATTAGGTGTTTATTTTTTAAAAAGATAGAAAATGTTTTAAAATAAATTTGTATTATTGCAGTAGAAAGAAGCGGTATAAATAATAGCGTCTTTCTAATCTTCCAAATTAATCTCACTTTTTTTCTTTTATTTCATTTAGAAAACATTGAATTAATAATATCAAATTATAATACATATACAACATACGAATGTTTGAAATTTCTCAGTTAAAAGCTAAAAAACTGCCTGAATTACAGGAGATAGCTAAACAACTAAATGTACCAAAATACCGTGCTCAAAAAAAATTAGACTTGGTATATCAAATCTTAGATTACCAAGCAGCTAATCCTGGTGCTGTAGAGGCAAAAGTCGCTACTGAAGCAAAAGCAGAACCTAAACCTGCTGCTAAGAAAGCACCTCAAAAACGTACTAGAGTTCAGAAAAAAACACAAGAATCTACTGATCAAAAATCCTTAGAATTTTCTGATAACGTTGAAAAAAAGGATGCTAAATCAAAAACGGCTAAACCTAGAGTTCAGAAACCTAGGAATTCTAAGACCAAAACAGATAACTCTAGCGATACGTCGCAAAGCGATGACAAATCGCAAAATGATAAGGCCAACAAAGATAATGGCCAGCAAAAAAATCAAGATAACAAGTCTAACGACAAAAAGCGTTCTAACTCTAATCATAACAATGATAAGAGACAAAACCGCTCTAAAGACAATAATAATAGAAACAATAATAATCAAAAAAACAATGGCAATAAGGATAGTAGAAACCGTTATCGTGAGCCAGATTTTGAATTTGACGCTATTATTGAAAGTGAAGGTGTATTAGACATTATGCAAGATGGTTATGGTTTTTTAAGATCATCTGATTATAATTATTTATCTTCTCCAGATGATATTTATGTTTCACAATCTCAAATTCGTTTATTTGGCTTAAAAACTGGAGACACTGTACTTGGCCATGTAAGACCTCCTAAAGAAGGTGAAAAATATTTCCCTTTAATTAAAGTGAGTAAAATTAATGGTCAAAACCCAAACGTTGTAAGAGATAGAGTTGCTTTTGAGCATTTAACACCATTATTTCCACAAGAGAAATTTAACATAGCAGAGAAGCAAGCCACAATTTCTACGCGTATTATGGATTTATTTGCGCCTATAGGAAAAGGACAACGTGGTATGATTGTTTCTCAACCAAAGACAGGAAAAACCATGTTACTTAAGGATGTTGCCAATGCTATTGCAGCTAACCATCCTGAGGTTTATCAAATGATTTTATTAATTGATGAACGTCCAGAGGAAGTAACAGATATGCAGCGTAATGTACGTGGCGAAGTGATAGCTTCTACGTTTGATAAAGAAGCGCACGAGCATGTAAGAATTGCTAATATTGTTTTAGAAAAAGCAAAACGCTTAGTAGAATGTGGCCATGATGTGGTAATTTTATTAGATTCTATTACACGTTTAGCAAGAGCTTATAACACGGTTCAACCTGCATCTGGTAAAATACTTTCTGGTGGTGTTGATGCCAATGCTTTACATAAACCAAAACGTTTCTTTGGTGCTGCACGTAATATTGAAAATGGTGGCTCCTTAACTATTATTGCTACAGCATTAACAGAAACTGGTTCTAAAATGGATGAGGTAATTTTTGAAGAATTTAAAGGAACTGGTAACATGGAACTTCAGTTAGATCGTAAGATTTCTAACCGTAGAATATTCCCAGCAATTGATTTAACATCTTCTAGTACAAGACGTGATGATATTTTACTAGATGCTAACACCATTCAAAGAATGTGGGTAATGCGTAAGTATTTAGCAGATATGAACCCTGTTGAAGCTATGGAATTCATTAACGACCGTTTTAAACAAACAAGAAATAATGAAGAGTTTTTGATATCTATGAATGGATAAAACCTTTCAAAATATTATATTAAAAAACCTTGAATTTATCGTTCAAGGTTTTTTTTATGTTTTGTTCTGAAAAATTTGACTCTTAAATTACACTCGTGGTTTAGCAATTCCTCTATCGTACATTACTATACTTCCTGCAACCGAAACATTAAGACTTAATTGCGATTGAAATTTTATTAGAAAATGACTTTTTTCAATAGCTTGTTTAGATAAACCATGATCTTCTGCACCAAGTAAATAAACACAACGTCTTGGGTGATGAAACGTTTCTAAAGCTACAGCATCTTCAGTTAACTCTACTCCAACCAGCCTTGCGCCTTTTGGTATGTTATTGTAGAAATCTTCAAATGTATCATAATGAAAATACGGCATTGACTTTACCGCATTATGCGTATCACAAGCTTGTTTGGCATAACGATTACCGATAGTAAAAATAAAACTCGCTCCTAAGTTTTGAGCTGAACGCCAAAGTACACCAAGATTTTCTGGTGTTTTTCCATTTTGAATTCCGATTCCAAAGAATTCATTTGTGAAATTATCATTCATATCACAAAACTAACAAAGCTATTGTTCTAAATGAAATAAATAAAGTTTTAGAAATTAATTGAAATCATAATAGGATTATCTAAAAGTACTAATTTCAAACTAAGTTACAGATTCTAATCCTTGAAATAGATAGTATGAGTTTTAACTACTTTTTACTATAGCTTTACATCTTAGGATAAATATCCCTTCTTATTAACAAACTTATTCTTGAAGAGTTCTCGCTTTTTATCTTAAACTAAACATCACAAATTTTAATACCTGTTTGTAAAGCTTCAATTTTATTTTTCCCTTTTGGCATAAACTCTTGTCCTACGTAACCCGTAAATCCGGTTTTTACGATAGCTTTCATAATAGCAGGATAATTTAATTCTTGAGTGTCATCTAAAGGACCACGACCAGGATTCCCAGCTGTATGATAATGCCCAAAATACTGATGGTTGACTCTAATTGTTTTAATAATATCACCTTCCATAACTTGCATGTGATAGATATCATATAATAATTTAAAGTTATCTGAATCCAATTGTTGGCATAATTCTACACCAAATTTTGTGTTATCGCACATGTAATCTTTATGCGGTGCGGTTCTGCTGTTTAATAATTCCATGTGTAAAACCACATTGTGCTCTTTTGCTATAGGTAATATTTTATTTAATCCTACCACACAATTTTTTAATCCTTCTTCATCACTTATTTCTGCTCTACTTCCACTAAAACAAATAAGGTTTGTATAACCAGCTTCTGCAATATGAGGTATCATTTCAGAATATCGCTTAATTAACTCATCATGGTATTTAGGATTGTTCCATCCTTCTGAAAAACTGATTTCTGCACCTTGACACATTGCACAATGAATGTTATACTTTTTTAATAACGGATAATCTTCTGGTTCTACTAACTCAATTGCGGTAACGCCAATTTCGTTTAAAGATTTTAAAAATTCTTCCATCCCCATTCTTCCATAAGGCCAACGAACTACACTGTGTTTAATATTATTATTTAAAACCATTTTTTAAAATTATAAAAATTTGCAATACCCATTACCAATGTGCATATGTATGCATAACTCCATTGAGTAAATATTGAATTTATTAAAAAAGAAGATGAGCTTAATTTGGCTTTGGTATTGCCATAACTTTCTCTTTAAACCTGTAAAACACCGTAGTATCGTCTTTTACATTTTTATCTACTAACATTCCGGCTTGTATAGTATTTCCGTTTCCTATAGTTACACCTGGCACTACTGTTGATCTAAGTCCGAAATAATTATTATTACCAACTTTTACAGATCCTGCAATACCTGCACCAGAGAGAAAGTTATTATCTCCTACCACACAGTCGTGGGCAATAAAGCTATATGAAATAAGAAGATTGTAATTACCTACGGTAGCATATTTTTCTATAATACAGAACGGAAAAACAATGTTGCCTTCACCTATATTTAAATTTGGAGGCATAACAACTGAGTGATGAAAAAAACTACCAATTTTGGCATTCTTCTCTTTTAGTGCTTTAATCATTTTACCTTTAAAAGCAATATCCATAACTCCGATTAGGACTTCTTCGTCTGGCTTTGGTTGGTAACTATCTATATCACAAAGGACAGGAGCTTCAAAATCATACTTATCATAGTTATCTTTTAAATGATCAGCATAATCAATATATCCCAAAATATTGATCCAATGATCTGCTGGTAATTTAGCATTATTATCTTCAATTAAGAATGTGAGTTCGGCTGCGCATCCTCCTGTTCCTAAAATTATTACATTTCTCATACTTTATGTTTTTTTTATAAGTTCCCCTTAAAAACTTATTATTTAATTAATAGCTAGATTATAAAAACCTATTACATTTTACTTTCTACAAGGTCTTTAATGCCTTGTACTGTTTCTGAATTTTCAATTTCTTCAGCAGACAATTGAACATTATACTCCGAATCAAAAAAAGCAATCATTGACAAAATTGTTAATGAATCCCATGCTTCAAATGAATCTAATGCATCAGTAAGCTCAACTGATTCCTCCTCTAAAAGTTCTGCTAAAGAAGGTATAAAATCTTCCATATTTAATTATTATAATTTATTATTTCGCAAAAATCTAAATGCCCTACTTCAAGTAATAAAGACGACCAACTTAAACCGGCTCCAAAACCAGCTAAGCATAGAAAATACGAGTTTCTTAATATTTTATCTCCTAGGTTAAAACTAATATTTAATGGTATTGTTGCACTGTTTGAGTTTCCAAAATTCTCAACAATATTATTAGGCATCTTATCGTAAGTCACATCCATTTTATCGGCTAATTTTTTTAGCATAAATTTATTAGGTTGATGAAACATAAAATAATCTACATCATCTTTATTTACTTTAGCCCTTTCTAGAAGTTTATTTATCATTGGTGGCACTTCTCTTTGAACAAAATTAAACACATCATCACCTTTCATTACTAAATGATCTAATGACCTTGTATTACCCTTATTGTCTTGCACTAACACTGACGTCTCAGGAGTAGATGGTGTTCTAAATCCACCTGCCGGAATTATAAGCGCATCTGAACCAGAACCATCGGTATTTATTGAGCCATAAATTATATTATCTTCATTGCTCTTTTCTACAATAGTTATTCCTACAGCATCACCAGTTATTGGACCACTACCTCTGTCTTGAACAGAAACTTTTTGACTATATGTATCTCCATTTAAAACTACAACTTTATTAATATCCTCTTGATCCAATAGCATAAATGCTTGTGACAAGCCAATAGCATAACCAGAACATGCCTGACTAATATCTAAACATACCATATCAGATTTTAAGCCTAATTTTCCCTGAATTACATGACTTGTTGATGGAATAAAATAATCTGGTGATTGTGATACTAAAACAATCCCATCAATATCATCTTTATTTAATTTATTGGTATCAAAAAGGTATTGCAAACCATGGATGCACAAATCTGAAACTGTAGTTTCTTTACTAACAACTCTTCTTTTGTTGTAACCCATAATGAGTTTTAGTTTCATAGATTGACTTTTAGAAAAGGCATAATTTTCTAATTCATCATCAAACTTAATTTCATTCTCAGGAACCACACTTAGTATTCCTGTTATTTTTTTATTCCTAAATTTTAAATTCATTGTGTGTTTTATTATTCAAAT
Organism: Winogradskyella endarachnes; assembly: GCF_009741275.1. Classification (GTDB taxonomy): domain Bacteria; phylum Bacteroidota; class Bacteroidia; order Flavobacteriales; family Flavobacteriaceae; genus Winogradskyella; species Winogradskyella endarachnes. The sequence continues at coordinate 334,793 of NZ_WOWS01000002.1, read as the reverse complement.
TACTCCCCTTTCAACTTAAATGCAACCACTCAAATATTTAACATATTGACTACATGAAGATATAAAAATTTAAAATTCCACCCTTGTTATTTAATAATTATTTTTGATTAAATTAATGGTCCTCCAAAAGTACTCCATCTTACCATTCTTTCCATTAAAAAGATACCGTCCCAAGGTGATTCAAAATTTAACATTCTACCCATTTCCGGACATCTCATAACACCTTTATCTACTGCTTTTTCTGCAAAATTCAATGCTTTTTCTCCTATTGCTGCTAAACCAATAGTTTGTATATTATCATCAATATGTTCTAGAGTTTCATCTATGTGGTCTACAGGGTGAACCATAATCACTCTTGAATATACAGGAGCTTTTAAATTCTTATCTTCTGCATATACAACCGTCCATGTAGTATCCTCACTAGCCCAAACTTCGCCTTTAAAATCATATAATCCCCTTACAGAGTGAATAGCGGATATCTGCTCTACCGACGTTTCTCCTTTAGGAATTTGGACGGCAGTTTTTTCCATGCCTTGTGCTAGCAACTCACAAAAAACTCTTGGAGATATCACTCCTCCTTTTTCTATATATAAATTATGTGGAGAAGCACAACCTGTTTGATCAAACACACTAGAATCTACTGCAACTTTTCTTGCTATTTTTTTTGCTTTTCTTTCGGTACTTAAAACTTCTTGTGAAATAACTGAAAAGGAAATTTTAGGACCAAATATAATATCTTCTGTATCATACATAGACGGATAGTTAGCTACTGTTTCTACGGCTTCTCTTCCTCCCCAAGCTATACGAACATTAGCAGACTTAGACATTAATTCACCTATTTGTCTATCTTTATGAGAAAAATAAACAACGGCTATTGTTTCTAATAAATCATCACCTTTTATAGTGTATCCTCCTTTTGTGGTGTAGCTTAAGCCTTCAAACGTTTTTAACAACCCTGCAAAAACGCCTCCATCTTTAGATGATATTTTTAAAAGATTTACATTCTTAGTCATTATAGATTGTAATAAAGCAAACATTCCTAAAACTTGAACATTACCAGCTAACCAATGACAAACTAAGCCTTTTTGATTGGCTTTTAAAAACTGCTTACGTGATTCATTTAATGGAATAAATCCATCAATATGTTGTCTATTATTTCTAAGACCAATTGTGGCAATTCTATTAAGATGAATCGGTTTAGCCCAATTAGCTAAAAACGACAACCCTTTTTCTTTCATGGTACTTAAATCACCTTCGGCCATCATCCATACTTTAGAAGCCTCACCTATTAAGCCAATTAAAGCATCAATTGGTTGATTTCTTAACCATTCTTTCTTAGAATTTAAGTTGGTTATAATTTTTGTTAATTGTATTTCTGCTGATTGCGTAGCATCAATGCGCTGTCCTTTCCAGTAATGAAGTTCTAAATCTGATTTTATTGACTCTTCTTGTCCTTCGGTATCACCAGAAAACTTTAATTTACTTCCTAAAATATCTCCGCAACCTCTAACTTCTGCCTTTTTTAATCGACCTAAGATTTTAAATCGGGTTCCGTTTCTTCCATTTGGGCAAGGTTCTGGATTTACAACTCCCATATCATCAGTTAAAACAACATTACCAGGATAAGAATGCGGAATTGGAGATAAAAATTCTAAAACACCTTCTTCTCCTTGAGGCATAACCTCTCTTGTTTCTGGGTTTCTTACAATTACTTCAGAGTAAACAGGTGTATGTTTCCAACCACATTCGCAATCTGGATAATTTAATCCCATCTGCTCCGTAAAACCGTAAATATCTATAACATGTTCCTTTTTTACTGCAAACAATTGAGACATGGCTTCATTAAATTGGTCTTTACCAATTTTTTCACTTTCTAATTTTTTCCAACCTCCAATATGAATAATTTTAGATCCTTGTGGCAAATTAAAAGTAATTCCCTTATCTAATAATGGTTTTACAACTTGCGCATATAACATATACGTAAAACCAAATACAACAATTGGCGTTTCTTTATCTAATTTCTCAATAAAGGTTTTAGTTTTATCTACATTAAAAGCTACACTGTTATCAGATTTTGTATCTAAGGCATAATTCACCTCACTAGCAAAATTTAAATAACCACCAATTGCAGCATATCTGGCTCCTAAAAATTTAATATTTTCTGGTTTTGGGCTTACATCTACAACGATAAAAGGCTTTCTTTCTGCACCAATAAAATCTTTTATTACCTTAACCATCACCTTGCCTTGACGTTTTGCCGTAATTTTATCTAATACTACAGTACTTGGTATGCCTGAAGTTGCTGATGATTGCAAGGATAATTTAACTTCATTATCTGGAATAGACTTTAACTCCTTTCCTAAGTCTTTAAACACACTTACTGCGATTGGAGGAATTTGATCTAAGTCTCCTACAAAATTATGCGGATTAAAATCTTTGTTGTTACAAAAACGTTTGTACTGTTCGTTATTGTTATAATGGAATTTAATCTCGTCTAATAATGCCTCTAAAAACAGTTGTTTTTTATGTCCTTTATCTAATTCATAAGGACTAGTATTAATGAGGTTATCTGTAAGAGTTTTAGTTTTCATAGAGACGCTTCTTTAAAAATATCCTTTAAAAATTCTTTGTCCATAGCAACTGGGTTACCTTGTCCGCCTTTATCATTTAAGGCCTGCTGAAAGAATGCATCATTGGCCAAAATTTCTTCCTTATGTTCCTTTAATACATTTAATTCTTCTGAAAGATCAAAACCTTTAATAAATGTTTCAATAAAATTTAATAGTTCTTTTCCATCACTAAAACCAGAATGTTTTGCTAGTTGATTAAATCTTTTATTGGCGTTTGTATCTTTAATATTTCTCTTAATCACTGAAGGTAAAAATAGTGCTATAGCGTTTGAGTGCGACAATCCAAAAGCAGACATTTGGTGCGCTAATGCATGAGTTGCACCTACAATACAATGGTTTTGAACCAATCCTGCAAAGAGTGATGCTAACTGAAGCTTATTTAAATAATGCTCATCAATGTCTTTACTGATAACCTCATGATATTGTGATATAATTTGAATTGCTTTTTCTGCGTAGCTATCTACCAATAAATTATCTATTTTAGACATATACCCTTCAACAGCATGAGACAAGGCATCTACCATTGAAGATAGTAATATTTTTTTAGGTGCATTTTTAATTAAACTTGCTTCTAAAACTATAATTTCTGGTATAAATTGATGACTCACTACAAATTCTTTAGTCTTTTCCTTGTCATTATACATCACTGACGCCGAAGAAATTTCTGCACCACTACCAATTGTTGTTGGTATAGCAACAAGTGTGGTTTTCCAGTTAAGCATTGAAAAACTTGTTTCATTAACATTAAAAAAAGGAAACTCGTAATACGTTCTTACCATTTTTGCACCATCAATAACACTTCCTCCACCAATAGCAATTATTAAATCTGGTTTACAATCTTCAACCTTTTTTATCGTTGGATTTAAAGTTGCTAAAGTAGGTTCTCCTTCCCAGGTTTTTTTTATAAAAGATACTTCAAAGGCAGACATAGCTTTAAGGACGCTCTGCTTATAATCGTCACTTAAACTAGACCCATGAATTACAACAACCCTAGAGCTAGCATAGGTTTTAAGTCCCATAATAGCATTGTCTCCAAAAAGAATTGTAGGTTGTTTTAATAAAAATTTGGAATAAATCCCTTGAGGCTCCCACATAATTTATTTTAATTTTTGTCGTTGTATTTTTCCAGATTTCGTTCTCGGAATTTCGTCAATCCATTCATATAAAACTGGTACTTTATAGGATTCTAACTTCGATTTTAAAAACTCATTTATAGATTCAAAATTATGAGTAGTGTTATTTTTTACAATAAATGCTTTAACTACTTCACCCAAAATTCCATCGGGATCTTTAACACCAATACAAACAGACTCTAATGAAGAATCGAATTCATTAATTTTAGATTCTACTTCAATAGGCGATAATTTCTTACCTCCAACATTTATAATCTCTTTATAACGTCCTTTTAAATATACGTAACCATTATTATCTACACTTCCAATATCTCCTGTTCTAAAATAATCGCCGTAAAAAAAGCCGCTATTAGAATCCGTAAAATAACCCGCAGTTACATGCTGTCCTTTTACGCAAATTTCACCCTCTTCTCCTGCACTAACAGTATGGCCTTGATTATCTTTTATACTAATTTCAACATTTGGAGTTGCTTTACCAATTGTATTTAAATAGTTACAATCTGTATGAAATTCCATAAAAGTAGATCTCGAAGCTTCGGTAAGTCCGTAATGCATACAAATCCTAGTATTAGGAAATAATTTAATAAGTTCTTCCTTGTCTTCTGGAGACATATATGCGCTTCCTAACTCTATATAATTAAGGTTATCAGCATAATCTTTTAATTTATTACCACTCATTTTTTGAATATACTGCCAACTAGCTGGCACCATACCAAATCCTGTGATATTTTGTTCTTTAAACGTTCTAAACAAACGCTTCATATTAACAACACTACCTAACAATACCAATGTTCCGCCTGTGATCAATACACATTTAATTCTACCTAAACCAAATGAATGGCTAATTGGTAAAGCTAAAAGCTCTACATCCTTACTATCATTTTGGATAAATGTATTAATATTATGTGCACTAGCTGCAAGATTTCCGTGAGTTAAGACTACACCTTTTGGATCTCCCGTTGTACCAGTAGTAAACAAAACATCTGCTTCTTGGCATTCTTCAGGAAATTCAATTTGATTAGGAACAAGAACCTGTTCTATCTCTTTTAACACATCAAAATCAATACAAACTATTTCTTCTTCAATATTTAATCCAATAACTAATTTAGGGTTGGTTTTTTGGATAATATATACTAATCTCTCCTGTTGAATTTGTTCATCTAAAGGAACAACTTTCACTCCTATAAGATGAAAAGCAAAATAAGCATAGATAAAATTTAAATTTTTACTTGCGGCAATTACAACAGTATCACCTTTCTGTAAGTTATAAGTTTTCTCTAAAAAGCACTTGGTTGACCAAATATGTTGGTAAAGTTCCTGATATGTAACAGTATTTTTCTTTTCAACTATTGCAGTTTTATTAGGTGTTTGAATTGAAAAATCAAATATTTTCTCTTCAAGTGATACAAACTCCATAACTGTGATTATTATGCAACATGCTCTTCTACAGCCTCAATCATATCTCCTACATCTTCTAAATCCATAATTACCTCTGGGTCAAATTTAAAATCGAACTCTTTTTCTAAAGCGGAAATTATAATTATTTGCCCCATGGAATCCCATTTAGGAAAATCACCTATAGCTGTATCTTCTTCTATTTTTGATATTTCTACTTCTATAGACTCTGCAATAATCTCCCTAACTTTATTACCTATATCCATCTTTAATTTATAATTTTTATTTGTTAATTAATAGCAATGCAAGTTAAATAAATTTCGATTTTTCAAACATTATTTATGAATATTTTAGTTCAAAATATAATAATACCGACAAGAAACATAAAAACAACACAAAACGCTTAATACCAATTATTTAAATCTTAAAAAAAACAATATAAAGAGTCAATTTTTAATGTTAAAATTTCAGTTTTTACGAAAATTAAGAGAATACTACGAACGTGTAAAATTGAATGAAATAAACATCTTAATTCGAAATTAATTAAAATTAAAAAATTAAACGTATTTAAATATTACTATTTAACACGAAACGATGCTTTTATTGGTTCATGATCAGAATATTCAATGTTGTAATTTTTATGTGACACAATTTCTAAATCGGTCAGTATCATATCTATTCTAAACGGTAATATTCTAAAATCAAACGTATTGCCAAAACCTACACCTTTTTCTAAAAAACTATCTTTTAAATCCCCTTTTAAAATTCTATAAACATTTGAATATTGTGTACTATTAAAATCACCACATATTAAGGTTTTATACTTCACTGATAAACTATGTTTTTTTACCAATCGTGCTTGCTCTAACTGTTTCTGAAAAGCTGAACTCATTCTATTAAAAATGTTTGTTGGTACTTCACGCTTTAATGAACCAGGCCTCACTCTAAAAGATTCTAAGTGAATGTTATAAACTCTAACTGTATCTTGCTTTATTTTAACATCTGCATAAATGGCATTGTTTATTGTATTTTTAAAATCAAAAGCACCGTGAGATACTATAGGATACTTAGAAAGAATTGCTTGTGGTGTAGCATCAACAGAATCTGGAGTGATATATTTATATGGATATTCCTTAAACATACTACTAACTTCAATATTATACTCTTGAAAACATACAATATCTGGATTTTCTCTTAAAACATATTCAACTATATCCTCTTTCACGTTTGGATTATCTATTTTAAAGAAACCAGCAAATCCATGTGCGTTAAATGACATTACACTAAAATCTGCAAAAGCATTACTATTTGAATCATTAAATTTTATAAACGAATCATTCATAAAATAACCAAAAACAAGTATACTTAAAGATATGAGAAACTGAATTTTTCTCTTTAAAGCCCAATACAGTACAAATAAGATATTGGCATACACAAAAAAAGGTACAAAAAAACCTAAGAAAGATAATATAAAGAATCTGTTGATACCAATATATTGTCTAAGACAAACTATTAATAAAAGGAGTACAACAAATAGGTTTATAATAAGTATAACTTTCCATTTTTCAATAAAGTTCTTCATTTATTTAATGCCTTTACAATCATAATTTTACAAAAATAAATTTGGTGCTAACTTACAAAAAGTATAAATTAATAAGTCTTAAAAAAATGGAATAAATAACACAAAAAAAAGCCTTTCAATTTCTTGAAAGGCTTCTCTTAATTTAGTAGCGGGAACTGGACTCGAACCAGTGACCTTCGGGTTATGAGCCCGACGAGCTACCTACTGCTCTATCCCGCGATTTTAATCTTAAAATGATTGTCTTAGCTTTTAACTTTCGGTTCATAAGGCCGACTCAATCATTTTAGGACTGCAAAGATAATACTTTTTTTATAATACAAAAGATAAAACAAAAAAATAACGTTCTTTTTTTTAGAACGTCATCATTTATATTTAAATCATTTTTTTAATCTTCTTCTTCGACATCTAAAGTTGCTAATGTTCCTTCTAAGTTTGCTTGATCCAAATCAAAATCAACAATATTTGGTAATGATTGTTTTAATATAGCATAATTACCTTTAAATTGATTATTACTAAGCAGTAAGGTTTTTAAATTAGTTAACTCAGCTAAAACACTAGGCAGTTCTCCGTAAAATGCATTGTTAGACAATACTAATTCTTCTAATTCTGTAAGCTGTGCAATTGAAGAAGGAATGGTACCAAATAAATTATTATCAAAAACACTTAAAACTTTTAAAGATTTTAAGTTTGAAATACTCGCTGGCAAAGTTCCCATTAACAAGTTACTGCTAAGATTTAATACTTCTAAATTCTTAAGGTTACCCATTGAAGATGGTATTGCCCCAAAAAAATCATTATTGTAAAGCTCTAAAGATTTTAGGTTAACTAAATTTCCAATATCATTAGGAATTGAACCATTAAATTGATTAGAGAATAGTTGTAATTCTTCTAAACTAGTCATTGAAACCAATGATTTTGGCAATTCGCCTTCTAATTTATTAAAGGCTAAATCTAAAACAACTAAGTTGTCTAATTCTGAAATTGATTCTGGAAGAGATCCAACTAAACCATTAAAAGGCATTTTTATTGCAACAACATTGTCGTCATCTATAGTTACACCGTACCAAGAGGAAACCGATTGTTCTAAATCCCAAGAATTAATCCAAGAATCACCATTGGTAGCATTATACAAATCCAATAGCGCGTCCTTTTGATTTTGAGATACTTGCGCAAAAGAAAATACTGAAATTAAACAGGTTAGGCATGTTATTTTTAGTGTCTTCATAATAGTAGATTTTTGTGGAGGGACACAATAACATAACAAATATAACCTAAAACACTATAAACTGCAAAGTTTTTCGATGAATTACATTGATTTACAAGAAGAACCCCTTCTGTATTAACAAAATATCATTTATTGTTGAATATTTTCTGCCTGAAAACTAATAATTTCTCGGGCTTCTATTTCTACTGAAACCTCAATAGGGTTACAACAGATTTCACAATCTTCGATATAGTTTTGCTGTTTTTGAGACACATCTATAAGCATAGAAATTTGCTCCCAACAATATGGACACTGAAAGAAATATTCATGCATTACTATTAAATTAAAATTCTACATTAAGCAGTTCTCCACTAATTTGAAGCACCTCTAACTCAGATAATTTAGCTGAATATTTTGCTTGATTTCTACTTAATTCAGCATTTAATAAATTTACTTGTGCTTGTCTATATTCTATTGAATTAACCTGACCTATTTTAAATTTCTCTTCAGTTCTGTCAAAATTATTTTGAGCTGTTATTATATTCTTTTCTTGTATATTATATATCTCTAATTTGTTTTGATAATTATCCCAAGCGTTATTAAAATCGCGTTCGATACTTAAAAGAAGACTCTCCTTTTGAAGTTTTTGAGCCTCTAAATCTAATTTAGCATTTCTTACTGTTGTTATTGTTGAGCCACCATCAAACAAATCCCAACTAAACGTTAAGCCTGTTGAAATGCCAGTATTAGTAGATACCGACAATAATGAAACAGCATTGTTATTATTTTTACTCCAACCATATGATCCATATAAACCAATTGTAGGTAAATAACCTGATTTACCAGAATTAATATCTAATTTACTAATAGCAATATTTTTTTCAGTTTGCAATAAGGCTATATTGCGCGATTTTGCTTTTTCAAATAGACTATCTTTTTGCAGTTCTAGTAAAAAAACGACATCTGTTTCTACCTTAAAATCCGATGACAATGATTCACCTAAAACTAATTTTAAATCGCGTTTAGCAACTTTTAAATCTTGTTTTGTATTAATTATATTGATACTATCTGTATTGATATCAACTTCAGCATTTAAAACTTCTAATTTAGTGTTTTGCCCATATTCAAACTGGTATTCTGCTCTAAGCAGCCTGTCTTTTGTATTATTTAAAGTTTCTTCTAAAGCTTTTAAATTATCAGATAATTGCGCAACATTATAATAAAAAGAAAACAATTGAAGTAAAGTTGTTTCAATAGTTTCTCTTGCTTGCAACTCCGATAATTGATATTGTTCTTTTAATTTATTGTAGTTATAGCGTCTTCCTAAACCATCAAAAATGGTATAATCTATTGTTACGCTTGCATTATAATTAGAACTCTCTGCCCCATTTAAGACCGCATCTGGCGTATCATTAGAAAATTCGGCTTCTGTATTATCTACATAATAGTTACCACCTGCACTTGCCGAAACTGTTGGTAAATATCCTGAATTAAGTATGCTTTTATTATTCTCTGCTACAGAAACGGCATTATTTGCAATTTTTACACCATAATTATTTTCTAGCATACTAGAAACGGCTTGTTCTTTTGTTAAAATTTCTTGCGCACTTAAATTTAAATGACAAAATATAAACAGAACTATAATTCTAATATTAGTGTTCATTCCCTTCATTTTGTTCTATAATTGCCCGTTCAACTTCTTCTTTTGTAACATTATTACCTGTTATTAACCACTTACCGCTCTTTTTTATACTATTACTAAAAGACAAGAATAATGGTAAAACTAACAAGGTAAGTATTGTTGCATATGCAATACCAAAAGAAATTGAAATTGCCATTGGTTTTAAAAACTGAGCCTGTCTACTCTTCTCTAATAATAAAGGTGATAAGCCAGCAATAGTAGTAACAGAAGTTAAGAAAATAGCTCTAAATCTTGACTTACCAGCTTCGGATAACGCCAATTCAAAAGCCAATCCTTCTTTTAAGTTACTATTAAATTTACCTATAAAAACTAATCCGTCATTTACCATTATACCTATCAACGCAATAATACCTAAAAGCGATAGTACGTTAACCTGAAAGCCTAACAACCAATGTCCCCAAGCTACTGCAGTTAAACTTAGTGGTATTAATAAAATAAGTAAAAATGGTTGCGAATAACTTCTAAAGGTAAAAGCTATGGTGATATAAATTAATAATAAAATTATTGGTCCGGCTACACCTAAAGACCCTGTTAATTTATCCTTTTCTCTATTTTGCCCTTCGTAAGACGCATTTATTGATGGGTATTTAGATTGTAATTGTGGGATAAAAGACGTTTTAATATCTTCAATAATATCTGTATTGCTTGTACTTGGGTCTTTCAAATCAGCATATACCTGTATTTCTCGTTTACCTTCTAAGTGATTAATTGCAACGTCACCCCTTGCAATGCTGTAATCTGCTATATCCTTTAAAGTAACTCGTTCACCAGTAGGTGTTACAATACGCATAGCATCTAAATCATTTATAGAACTTCTGTTTTCAATATCGTAACGTACCCAAACTTTTATTTCGTCTTGTCCTCTTTGAAAACGTTGTGCTTGTGCACCAAAAAAACCAGCTCGTACTTGAGACATTACTGTACTTAAATCTAAGCCCAATAGATAAGCACTCTCCTTTAGTTCTAATCGGATTTCCTTTATACCTGCCGGATCATTATCCCCTATATCTTTAAGTAGAGGATTAGATTCTAAATATTTCTTAAGCTCTAATTTTGAAGCTTTTAACTCTTCAATATTATTACTCAGTAGAGACACTGAAACTGGGCTACCTCCAAAATTACCTCCAGAGCCATAAATTAAGCGTTCCGTCCCTATAACAGGCCCAACTAATTCTTCTAATCGGTTGGTCACTAAATCTGCTTTAATTTCATCTGGTCGTTCTTCACCTGGTAACAAATTAATTCTTAATCTGGCACTAGAGCTACTGCTAATGTCTACAATTGTATTTTCAAACAATTGCTTACCTGTACCTTTTAAGTATTTATCTGTAAGTTCTTTATTTACTATAAACGACTTTTCTTCAATTAAAGAAATAATAGAATCTGTAATTTTTACATTAGTACCAGCTGGCATTACTAATTCTATGTTTGCAGCATCACTAGCAATTCTAGGGAATATAGTAACACCAATTACACCTCCTCCAAGAGAACCAAACGTCAATACCAATAGGGCAATAAAAAAACCTAAAGAAAATATTTTATATTTTAAAACACGCTCTAAAATTGGTGAATAAACTTTATCTCTTAAAAAAGACATAAAACGGTCTCCTCCAGTATTGATTACTCTCATAAATGAGAAAAACTGTTTTATTTTAGAAGGGTTTTCATCATCTTTTTGAATTTTTAACGCTTTTGAGTGTGCTAAATGGGCTGGTAATATCACCAAAGCTTCTATTAATGATACCACTAAGGTTAAAATTACTATAACCGCAACTTCACTAAAAAACTCACCAATTCTACTCTCTAAAAAGAAAAATAATGAAAACGCCAATAACGTTGTTATAATAGCTGAAACTACTGGTGGAATCACCTCTAAAGTACCATCAATTGCAGCTTGAACTGGTTTTTTACCCTTTTCGTAATGTTGATAGATGTTCTCTGCAATTACAATTCCATCATCTACTAAAATGCCTATCACAATGATCATTCCAAATAATGACAACACATTTATTGTAACATTAAATTGCGCGGCAAAAATAAACATTCCTAAAAATGAAATTGGCAGACCAAAAGCTACCCATAGTGCCAAACGTGTATTTAAGAAAATGGACAAAAAGAGTAATACCAGAAGCATACCAACAATGGCATTTTCTGTTAGTAAATCTGTTCTTTGATTTAAGGTAATAGACCTATCACTAACAACTTCTAATTTAACATTGGTATACTTTTGATTATACTCCTCAATATATGTTTTTATTTTATCTGCAGAGGAAATTAAATCTTCATTATTGGTGCTGGTAACAGTGATATTGACTGCTAAGTTTTGATTAAAATAGGTTGCGTTTGGCGTTTCAGAAAAGCGATCTCTTACTTCAGCAACATCTTTTAACCGAATTACTTTTCCGTCGGCAGATGCTCTAACAATAATATTAAGTAATTCCTTGCCGTAATATTGTCTATTATTGGCTCTAATTAAATAATCTTCCGCTACTGTTTTAACATTACCACCAGTTACTAAAATATTAGCATTACTTACAGCATTAGCAACATCGTTAAAGGTTAAATCATAGGCTAATAAATTGAGCTCATTAACTGCAATTTCTATTTCTTCTTCAGGAAAACCCGATAATTCTATTTGAGAAATTCCATCTATAGCACGTAAATCTGTTTCAACTTGTCTCGCTAATTCTTTTAACGTTTTTAATGGTATATTTTTTCCGTTAATAGCAAATGAAATGGTTTCTCTTACAGCTTCTTGTTTAGAAACTACCAAAGGTTCCATTCCTGTTGGAAATGAAGGTACACGATCTACTGCATTCTTCACCTCTAAAAGCATAAAATCTAGACTTTCTCCTTTTTCAATTTCTACTGTTATAGTTCCACTATTTTCACTAGAGGTAGACGTTACTCTATCAACACCTTTTAAGCCTTTTAGATTATCTTCGATTTGAAGCACAATACCCTCTTCTATCTCTTGTGGTGATGCTCCAGGATAAGTTATCGCAACCGTAATTATTTTAGATTCTGTTAATGGAAAGAAAGATGATTTTAAAGAAACGGCACCTATGACACCAAAAACCACAAATGCAATAATTAACACATTTACAGCAACATGGTATCTTATAAAATATTCAATTATTTTTCTCATTATTGAATAGCATCATTAGTTGAAACACTGCTTTTAACACCTTTTACATGCATACCTGCATAAGCTCCTGGTACAGGTTTTTTTAGTATAACCGTTCCGTTTGGTACCTTCTTTAAAACCACAGTTTCACTAGAAAAATGGGCCGGTTTTACAGGTATAACGTCTAATAAACTATCGTTAACCACATATATTTCTTCACTGTCTAACAATAAATTTCTATCAATTTCTATAGCGTTTTCTATTTTCTCAGCATTTAAATTGGCCTCTAGATACATGCCTTCTTTTAAATCTTGGTGTTTTACCTCAATGTAAACTGTTATGGTTTGTGTGGTTGCATCAATACTACCATTAACACGAGATACAACTCCTTGATAAACCTTTGTTTTATCTAAACTCGTTAGGTTAACATTTTCGCCTTCCTTTAAAATATCTGCATAAGATTTACTTATAGCCACTTCCATTTCGTAAACAGAAGGATCTATAAACTCTCCTAATTTTTGACCACTTCTAATTAAAGTCCCTTCCGTAACCAATGCTTCGGTTAAGATACCAGTAAAAGGCGCTGCGATTCTGTATTTAGTTAATCGTTGTTCTAAATTTTTTACATTATAATAGGCACTTACAATACCACGACCCGTGATAAAATAATTCTCTTTTTCTCCAGAAATCTCTGGTAGTTTTGGCGTCGTTTTATTTATATCGAAACTATTGAGATAAGCTTGCCATTTAGGATAAACTTCTGTAAAATCTAAACGCAAATCTGGCATTATTGCCGCGATACTATTATACAAATCACTTTTTGCCGATTGAACGCTTGCATAATATTCCGAAGCATCTAGGCGTATAAGCGTTTCTCCTTTAGTGAATTTTTGTCCTGGTTTAAATAATTTTGAACCTGTTTTAAAAATACCTTGAACTTCAGAGTACAATTCTACACGTTGTTTACTACTTAAATTTCCATTGGCAGATATTACTACAGGCACAATACCATTTTTTACCGTATCTACAATAACGGTTTTAACAACCTTAGGTACAATAGGCTTGGGTTTGTGTTTACTATCTATTAAATAATTGGCATATATGAAGGCACCAACAAGAAATGCAATGCCTAAAACAGATAAAATAATTTTTCTTAACATAATGATATTGATCGTCAGTATTATGCAAAGCTAACGTTATCATTAGGTCTGGCAGTTAAAATATTCTTAATTTTACTAAGATAGCGCCTCTAAATTTTCTTGAATGTTCTCCCAGTCCGTCATTAAATTATCTAAAGCTTTTTTCTTGTCTTGATAAGCATCAAAAAACTTAGGGTCTGACACTGTTTTATCATAGTCTGTTGCTAGCTTAACATCATCTGCTTTAATATCTTTTTCTAGTTGATTAATTTTAGATTCTATATTACTCAACTTGTTATTTAAAGATTTTAATTTCTTTTGATCTTCGTAACTCTGCTTTTTAGTTTCCTTTGGCTTCTCAACAATGACGGTTCTCTTTTCTGCTTCTCTAAGGTTTTCAAGATTACGTTTTTCTAAATAAAAATCTATATCTCCTAAATATTCTTTGATATTTTGATCCTTAAATTCATAGACTGTATCTGTTAAACCCTGAAGAAAATCTCTATCGTGAGATACTAATATTAAAGTACCTTCAAATTTTGTTAAGGCTTCTTTTAATACATTTTTAGATTTAATATCTAAGTGATTGGTGGGCTCGTCCATTATTAAAACATTCAGCGGTTGTAACAACAGCTTTGCCAATGCTAATCGATTACGTTCTCCTCCAGATAGCACACGTACATATTTCTCAACTTCTTCTCCTCTAAATAAAAACGACCCTAAAATATCTCTTACTTTACTTCGGTTAGTTTCATTAGCTGCATCTATCATTGTATCTAAAACGGTTTTGTTACCATCTAAATATTCTGCTTGGTTTTGAGCGAAATACCCGATTTGAACATTGTGGCCTAGATTTAGCTTGCCTTCATGCTCTAATTCTCCAACAATTATTTTAGCTAAGGTTGATTTTCCTTGACCATTTTGACCAACAAATGCTGTTTTTATATCTCTAGGAATAGTTAAATTTACATTATGCAGTACTTGCAAATCACCATATTTTTTAGATACATTCTCAATATCCACCACTACTTTTCCTGGTGTTACAGAAACCGGAAAATTAAGAGACATTACACTATTATCATCCTCATCTACCTCAATTCTATCAATCTTATCTAACTTTTTTATAAGCGATTGCGCCATTGTAGCTTTTGAAGCTTTGGCTCTAAATTTTTCAATTAACTTTTCTGTTTGCTGAATTTGTTTTTCCTGATTCTTTTGAGCGGCCAATTGCTGAACCTTCATTTCTTTACGCAACGCCAAAAACTGCGTATAAGGCTTATTATAGTCGTAAATTCTACCTAATGAAATTTCAATAGTTCTATTAGTTACATTATCTAAAAACATCTTATCGTGAGAGACAATTACTACAGCACCACTATAACCTTTCAAGAAATTTTCTAACCATATAATAGATTCTATATCTAAGTGGTTTGTGGGCTCATCTAAAAGTAATAAATCGTTATTTTGAAGTAGAAGTTTCGCCAATTCTATTCGCATGCGCCAACCACCAGAAAAAGTATCAGTTAGTTTATCAAAATCTTCGCGTTTAAAACCTAAACCTTGAAGAATTTTTTCAGTTTCGCCTTGATAATTATAACCTCCTAAGATTTCATATTGATGTTGAACATCATTTAGGTCTACCATTAATTGATGATAAGCTTCACTATTATAATCTGTGCGCTCAGCCAGTTGTCTATTTATATCTTCTAGTTGCGCTTCGCATTTTATAATTTCTTTAAAAGCTTGGTAAGATTCCTCTAAAACTGTTTTACCTAAATCAAAATCGATATCTTGTTTTAAAAATCCAATTTTCATATCCTTATCTGCAGCAATCTGCCCAGAATCAGCTTCTTGTTCTTTAGATAAAATACGAAGCATAGTAGATTTACCTGCTCCATTTTTACCAATTAAACCAATGCGATCACCCAGACCGAGTTTAAAGGTAATTTCTTCAAATAGATATTCGCCTTGAAAGGATATAGAAAGGTTATGGATATTTAACATAGTAAATTTGAATAATACAATTGTCCCTCTAAGTTACAAATGTTACAATGCGTTAATTATAATACTTTATCTTTGCACTGTCTTAAAAAACGCAAAAGTAAAGGTTTTTAGTTATGATTAGAAAAGGAATGAAACTTTATAGTATACTTTTTGGTGTGTGCCCAAAATGCCATCAAGAATCTATGTATATTAATAAAAACCCATATATCCTTTCTGATGTTGTAAAAATGCACGAAAAATGTTCGCATTGTAACACAAAATACCAAATAGAACCTTCGTTTTTCTACGGCTCTATGTATGTAAGTTATGCCGTTGGTATTGCTTTTGCTGTAGCTGCTTTTATTATTAGCTATAATATATTAGGATCTTCTTTAACTGTAGCTTTTGTTGCTATTATTGCAACGCTAATCGGTTTTTTTCCAATTATAATGAGGCTTTCTCGCAATATTTGGATTAATTTCTTTATGAGTTATGATAAAAAACTTGTAAAAAAATAAAAGTTCAGTTTTTAATACTTCTACCTTTAGTTTTTAGAAAACCTTTTAACATCTATCTCACAGTCTAAAGCAAGGTTATTCTCAATAACGTTATATAGTTTTTTAGCTACATAAGGCGCAACCATAACACCTCTTGACCCTAATCCATTTAAAATATGAATATTCTTAAAAGTAGAATGCGTGCCCACTACAGGTCTTCTATCTATTACAGTGGGTCTTACTGCTGCCACATGTTCTATAACTTCTACATCAGAGCTTACAAAAGTTTTTAATTTAGAAAGGATTTCATTTTTACCTTCTTCTGTAATAGTGTTTGTCTTGTCTTTTCTGTTATAAGTTGAACCCACAATATAATTGTCATTTCCTAAAGGAATAATAAATACCGAAGATTTTATAGCAAAATCAATTTTTAAGCTTGGCGCTTTTACCGTTAACACTTCACCTTTAGTTCCGTTTATAGGAATTTCTTTAAAATATAGATTTTTCTTTACTCCGAAACCTTCAGCAAATACGACATGTTTAGCTAGTAAATTTTTATAGGTAATAATATTTGATGCGTTCTTTAGTTCTGCATGAAGAAAATCTTCTTCTCGTAAATTACCTATGCTATTTAAGAATTCTTTATAGCTAGTTATTAAAGTATCTGTATCAATTCTTCCTGCTCCTAAAACTTCTCCAAACCCAAAAGGCGCATTGATAAAGTCGTTTGAATTTTTAATTAATTGATCCGAAAGATAAGGTTCTACATTGGGCTTATCCATGGCATTAAACCATAAGTTTTGCTCTTCAATTGAAGCGAAACGCCTTTGAATTTTAAGCTTATAATCTATCTTAATATCTAGTTCTCTTTCTATTTTAGCATAATGTGGTAAGGCTATTTCTAATTGTTCTTTAGCTTTCCATACAGCAGAGAAACGTTTTAAAATTACAGGATTATACAAACCAGCTGCAACTAAAGATGATTTTTGCGAATTATTATCAAATACAATAAAACTCTTGTTATTAGCCCTTAACTCTTCACAAAAAGCAATGCTTGCCAAGCCACAGCCCACAACGATATAATCGATTTCTTTCATTGTTACAAAAGTAAATAATTCCTGGTTTATAAGTTTGTTTTAACGTTTCTTTTCCCCTTATCGAACATCTATTAATTAGCACAAAAAACGCCCACTTAAAAGTGAGCGTTTTTATATTATTTATGCTGTAGCTAATTAATAGCTCCACATATCTTGTTCAAAATTTCTAATTTTGTCTTTGATACGTTCAGACTCTAAAAGTTGCATTAATGCATTTTCAGCAACATATTCTTTAACTTCTCTATCACCATAAACATTTTCTTCTTTGTAGATAACTCCACTAAAACGTCTACTGTTTAATAAGTGATCAAATGAAAGTGGCACTGCACTGTTCTTATTGTTGAATGCTTTAGCTTCATGAAGAATATCTCTTATCTCTGGGAAAAACACCCAAAATAATCCGATTGGTTCTTTATTAGCTTCATCATCAGAATCGATAAAGTTAACATCTGGTGCTGCAGGTGCAATAGCCAAAATACGATACTTTAATTCTCCTTGACGCTTATCAAAATACCATAATCCTTTTACTAAATAAGAATTGATATCTGCTGCTCCAATTTCACGACGAATTACATACTCTTCTGGTACTTGAGATGTATCTGAAACACCTTCAGCATTCATCCACTCAATACCTTCATCTGTAATAAATTCTGTTTTTAAAGCTGGCGCTAAATCTTCCATAGTACGTTCTTCTGTAAAATATGCATCTGCATATACTTTTGGAATTGTACCATCTTCAATATTAGACATTAATACTTTAAATAATGATTTTCTATCATCACCTAAGTTGTCTTCAATTGGAAAATATAGTGGAAAGTTAGCACGTTCATCTAAGACAATCTTTTCCCAAGTCATTTTAGAAAATAAGATATCTCTATCACCAACATATCCATATTCTAAAGGCTTGTCGTTATCTAGAAGTAACTGCGCTTCAGTTTTCATACCAATTTCTTCTGGTATTTTTGCATTTAGGATATTAGCCTGAGCAAACATTGTGTTTGCAGCTAACACACCTATTCCTATACATAAAAAGCTTTTTAAATTCATCTTATTTTTTTATTATAATTTGGGATTTTATTATACTAATATCAATTAGTTAGTTACTTCAACAGCTACTGGTGACACTCCTTTTAACCTGTAAGAAGAGTTTCCTTGTATAGATGCTTTGATATCAAAAATCGTAACAACATCACCTTTACGTGCTCTTTTAATTGCCGATTTTGCTTGGCTATTCATTTTAGTACCAGAAACGATTACTGTAGGTTGACCTGGAACTTTTACTTTGAAAGATGTTACACCAATTGGTAAATCGAATACGAAATCGTCTAATTTAGCACCCACAGTACCAATTTCTAAATTACGCTTTGGTAATTTTACGATACCATCTTTTCCTGAAATTGTACCTGTTGGTTTTGGTATATCTTTAATTCTAAACGTCTTTTTATCGTTTGCATGAGAACCATCATCTAAAGTAGCAGAAACATTAATTGTAACCTCTCTACCAGAACCAGGATTCATAACATACTTACCTTTACCTACTGGTTTAAGACCTGCACCAGTTGCTTTTACTTTGTTATCTGGCACACCTGCAAATGATATTGTCATTGGGTTTGCAACACCACGATAAACAACATTCATTTTATCCGCAGAAATTGTAGCAGAGTTTGGTCTAGGAACAACAACATAGTTACCAATAATAGGAATATCTAATGGCTTTCCGTCTTCTATAAAAGTAAATTTACCTTCTACTTGATGCTCACCAACATTTCCTACGTTAAAATCTAACTTTGCAGCTCCTGTTGAGTCAATCGCATTTGTTAAATCAATTTCTTGACCTTGCACATTTAATTTAGTAGGTGTTACATTAGCGTATTTACCTAATACAACTCTACCTTGAAACTTCTCACCTGCAAAGAATGCAGACTTATCAGCTAATACGATAGCTTTATAGTTCTTTAACGATACCGCTTCTGTTACTAAGTTTCCTAAGAAACCATTATACATATTAGTTTCTGTAGCTTTAATATCGTTTTGCATTGCTGTTAACTTTGTATAAGAAGCAATTGCTGGATAGCCTTGAAAATGATAATCTAACCATTTCTTTTTAGCACCTTCTTTATCTACAACTGGTTCTAAACTAAAACGTTTTTCAAAATTTTCAATTACTTTAGACCATTTTACATCGTCACCTACAATTTTCTTAATATCATTTTTATATTTTTCAATTGCAGCTACGATTTCATCACCTCTTTTTGTATAACGGTCACCTGTAAACCAAAGTTCATCAAGTTTATCACCTTTATCCATTTCTTCAAAAGGTAAATCACCGTTTTCTTCTCTAACGTATCCTCCTTTATTTACAATATCTTCTTCTTTTACAGTTTCCAAAAACTTATAAAAATTATCCGATATTTTACTGATTTGTTGAGCCTTGCTTGCCACTACAGCAAATTCCTGAGGCTTTTCTTCAGCTTTTTTCTCTAATTGAGATAGTATTCCTTCATTTGAAGTTGCTGCCAAATCGTTAGCATTATCAAATTTAGTGTTCATTAACCCAAATGCAGATAAAACTTCTTTTGACATTGTCATTGCAATCATTGCGATGAATACCAAATACATCAGGTTAATCATTTTTTGCCTTGCGGACTGTTTTCCTCCTGCCATTTCTAACTAGTTTTTAATAATTAATTAATATTTAGTAAAAAACTATTTAGTTTTTATTCATTGCAGTTAACATACCACCATATACACCATTTAAAGATGATAAGTTAGATGCTAAGGATTGCATTTGCTCTTTTAATTTAGTAGCATTTTCAACAGCTTCTTCGTTAATAGCCGCTTGTCTGTTTGCACTCTCAACCTGTACTTTATAAAGACTATTTAAAGACTCCATTTGAGCTGCTGCTAAAGACATCTCTTCACTATATTTCTTTTGAGCTGCCATAGAATCTACTGTTGGTGAAATTCCTTTTGCTGCACCTTCAAAGTTTTTAATACTGTTACCAAGACTTGCCATTAGCTCGCCATCAATTTTAGCATCCTTCAATAAGTTGTCTAATTTTTTAGATAATAGACCTTCTGCATCTTTTGGTTCTTCGATAGCTTTTTTCTTTTTACCACCTAAAGATTCTCCACCAGCTAATTCTGGATATACTAAAGACCAATCTAAGTCGTCTCCTTGTTTCTCAAAAGCTGATATTGTAAATACTACCGCTTCAACAATCATACCTAATGTTAGAATAGCAGAACCATATGGCCAGTGTTGGATTTTAAATAACGCTCCAATAATTACAATTGCAGCTCCAAGTCCGTAGACCATATTCATTGTTGATAATTTCTTTTGTGCCATGATTTTAAATTTTAGTTTTTAAATTGAGTTTGGTTGTTTTGACTCAATTAAGGATTAATATATAATTTTAAGTTAAGTTAAGTTTAATTTGTTGCTGCATTGTTAGTTACCTCAGTACCCATGTAATCTTGAACTGTTCTAAATCCAATATAACTTCTAGCAGAATCTGCATATTCGTAATCTCTAGAACTTACTTGTAAGAAATATGCAACGTCTTTCCAAGAACCACCTCTAACAACTTTACGAGAGTTATTAGGATCATTAACATTTGGGTTAATTGATGACGCATATTCATAAGATGAAGGATCGTAAGAACCATTTACCCATTCTGATACGTTACCAGCCATATTATATAAGTTAAAGTCATTTGGATCGTAAGCATCTGCCTCTACAGTATATAAAGCTTGATCAGCCGCATAATCTCCACGTAATGGTTTAAAGTTAGCCATAAAACAACCTCTATCGTTTTTAGTGTAAGGTCCTCCCCAAGGATATGAAGCTCCTTGTAATCCTCCACGAGCAGCATATTCCCATTCAGCTTCAGATGGTAATCTGTATGAATTTACAGCGTGCATACCTCTTTTCTTTCTATCAGCATTATGATATAATGTTCTCCACTGACAAAAAGCTTGTGCTTGTTTCCAAGACACACCTACTACTGGATATGCTCCATAAGCATCGTGCCAAAAATAATCGTTATGCATTGGTTCGTTGTAAGAATAAGCGAAATCTCTAATCCAAGCTGTAGTATCTGGGTACACCTCAACTTCTTGTTGAACAACTACTTCAGACCTCTTAAGACCTCTGTTCTTTGCAGCTTTAGCAATATCCATATAGGTATATTGAAATTTAAATTGTTTTACATCCCAAGTACGCTGTCCGTTGTAAGACTCCTCTATTGGTAAATACATACCATCCATAACTTCAGCATACAACTCATCTGGATAATCTTCTGTATTTAAAATTAATTCTGGATCGTGATTAATTTTTCTTTGCTCATTACCATATGTATTTTGCATATAGCTTTCGTAAGCATTAAGATCTTCTGGATTTGCATCTTTATATGCAAACTCTCCAATATCTCCACTACCTGGTGTTTTACCTTCTAAGTCAGCCATCTCAGCTAATTTTAATCTTATAATAGAATCTCTTACCCATTCTACAAATTGACGGTACTCGCTATTTGTAATTTCTGTTTCATCCATATAAAATGCACGAACTGTAGCTGTTCTTGTTGGTGCGTCTTGCACACCAGCTAAATCGTCATCTGATTTACCCATAATAAATGCTCCACCCGGAACAAGTGTCATCCCATAAGGTTTTTCTGGGTGCCAGGCCTTTCCTTTAACACCTACCAATTGGCCACGGTCTCCAGAATTACAACTGGCTACCAAAACTAGTACTGTGGTTAGTAAAATAAACTTCTTAATATTCATAGTAACTCGAGGTTAAATTAGTCATTATTATTTTTGAGGTCGTAAACATATTTATATATTTTCGAATAAACAACTTTTTTTTAATTTTTTTTGCATTTCATCCTTAAAATAAGCATTTCGTCGACTAAAAAAACGGAAAAATCCGACAAAGTGCACATTTTAGAAGCTATTCTTCCTATAGGCCTTAAACCAGCGTTCAGGTATTTCACCCTGTGTTGCAAGCACATAATCGGAATGCATGCATGGTAATAACGTATGCTTTTTTAATTTATTATTAACATTTGGTAAAAAAGGAATTTCAATCCACCAACGACCCGTTTTTAAACTTTTATAAAAAATCAACTCGTCTTCTTCTACCAGTACATTATACTTTTGATAATATCTTTCATTATTAAATTGATCGTCGTTAACCCTACAGTTAACACCTTCAATAAAATACCATATCATTTGAGCAACCAACATTGAAGTTGCATTATCATTTTTAGAACCTTGATACTCATAAATGCCAAAAGATGATACTTTATTACTTATACCTGCATACCTACTTATAGCACATATCTCTTTTCCTGAAAAACCATTTGGTGAATACTTTTGATTATCACTTACTTCTGAAGCCCTAACCGATTTTAAATCTACAGATACTATATGTGCATCTCGTAGTAATGGCTCTACTTTATTAATATCTCCTGAAATTTCACCCAAACGGTAGGCCTCAAAGTACAACTTTTCTATGAGATCTATTTCTTCTTGAGCGTTAAAATAAGTCTGATACCCAATCGTTGCATAATTAAATAAGTTATACGGTTCTTCTACAATAACTTTACCAACGTAACTATTATTTTTAATTGGAAGACTAGCATCACCTAAATCGAAATTAGTATCTATACTCGCAATGTTTACCATTGGTAACAAATCATCGTAAGCACGATAGTTGGCATAAGTTAAATCTTGACTGCCACCTAAAACAATTGGAATAATGTTTTTTTCATATAAAACCGCAATAGCAGTTCTTATAGCAAAATAAGTATCTTCTACTGATTCACCGGGTTCTATATCGCCAAGATCTGCAATTGTTGTATGCCAATTACCAGGAAATAATGTATAAAGTGCTTTCCTTATAGTGTCAAAATTAATTTGAGCTCCTATATAATTAACATCATTACGGTTTTCTTTTACACCAATAATAGCCATTTGCACGCCATCTAAATCTGGAATTCCATTTTGGCGTGAGTGAATTTTAATTTTTTTTCCTAGTGATTGTTGCGCTGTTAGTTCATTGTGAGCTAAAACCGCATCTGATACAGGCGTGAGAAAATTAAAATTCATAGGTTATTACTTCTTTTTAGTCGTTGTTTTCTTTTTTGCTGTAGTTTTCTTTGAGACTTTCTTTTTTGTAGCCTTCTTTTTAGGTGCATTCTTTTCTAGAATATCTAGAGCTTTCTTCAATGTCATTTTGCTTACATCTACCGTTTTAGCTAATTCTACTTTTTGCTTACCTTTTATAATATTATGTCTTCCCCAACGTGCTTTTTCAACTCTTACACCTTCATCTTCCCAGTTATGGATGACTTTATCAATTTCTTTCTGAATCTTTTCTTCTATAAGTGTTACAATATCTTCTTCAGATAAATTATCCCAATCGTACTTTTTATTTACGTTGATAAACATATTGTTCCATTTAATAAATGGCCCAAAACGCCCCTTTCCTTTAGTAACTTCTAAATCTTTATACATATATATAGGAGCATCTGCTAATTCTTTCTCCTTAATATATATCATTGCCTCATCCATATCTACACTTAAGGGGTCAACACCCTTAGGAAGTGAAACAAACTTTTTACCAAAACGCACATAAGGACCAAAACGACCATTATTTACTTCTACCTCCTCTTCTTTATAGTGACCTAAAGCTTTTGGAAGTTTAAACAAATCCATAGCCTCCTCATAAGTAATGGAATTTAGATGTTGATCTGGAGATAAACTTGCAAACTTTGGTTTTTCTTCATCATCCATTACACCAAGTTGTACCATTGGTCCAAACTTACCTAAACGCACACTTACTTGACGACCTGTTTTAGGATCTGTTCCTAAAATACGTTCTCCAGATTCACGCTCAGCATTTTCTTGAACATCTTCTACATGCGGATGAAATCCTTTGTAGAAATCTTTCATCATTTCTCGCCAATCTTCTTTGCCTTCTGCAATATCATCAAACTTATCTTCTACTTTAGCTGTAAAATTATAATCTAAGATCGTTTCAAAATGATTTACTAAAAAATCAGTAACAATGATGCCAATATCTGTTGGAACCAATTTTCCTTTATTAGAGCCCGTTTTTTCAGAAAGTGTATTGTTTTTAATCTTTTGATCTTCAAAAACTAACTGTTTATATTCTCTTTCATCACCCTCATGTGTTCCTTTTTCAATATAATTTCTATTCTGAATTGTAGAAATTGTAGGCGCATAAGTAGATGGTCTACCAATACCTAGTTCCTCTAATTGCTTTACTAATGATGCCTCTGTAAACCTAGCTGGAGGTCTTGTAAAACGTTCAGTAGCGGTAATATATTTATTTTGAAGTGACTCACCTACTTTTAAATCTGGCAAAATTCCATCTTGTTCTGCATCCTCATCATCTGTGCCTTCTAGATAAACTTTTAAAAAACCTTCAAAAGTGATGATTTCACCATTTGCCGTAAATTGCTCATTAATTTTGTTTTCAGAATTTATCTGAATTTTAAGATTTGTACGCTCTAACTTAGCATCACTCATTTGAGATGCAATAGCACGTTTCCAAATTAAATCGTATAATCTTGCTTGATCACGTTCTACGTTTACCGTATGGTTAGAGAAATCAGTAGGTCTTATAGCTTCATGAGCTTCTTGTGCACCCTTAGATTTTCCTTTGTAATTTTTAGGGTTACTAAATTCTGAACCATAAGCCGAAATAATTTCGTTCTCAGCACCTTTTTTTGCCTCATCAGATAAATTAACACTATCTGTTCTCATATAAGTTATAAGACCAGCCTCATACAAACGTTGTGCATTAGACATAGTTCTACTAACTGAATAACCTAATTTACGTGACGCTTCTTGCTGAAGTGTTGATGTTGTAAATGGTGCTGCTGGAGATTTCTTTGCTGGTTTCTTTTGTAAATCTGAAACCTGATATGTCGCTCCTATATTATTATTAAGAAATTCTATGGCTTCTTTTTCTGAATTAAAATTCTTTGGCAATTTTGCTTTAAACGAGTTACCATTTTCATTAGTAAACTCTGCATCTACTCTATAGGATGCTTTTGCTTTAAAAGCTTGTACATCTCGCTCACGCTCTACAATTAAACGTACTGAAACAGATTGCACTCGTCCCGCAGACAAGCCTCCTTTTACTTTACGCCATAAAACAGGAGATAATTCATAACCTACAATACGATCTAAAACACGTCTGGCTTGTTGGGCATCTACTAAATTATAATCGATACCCCTAGGATTCTCAATAGCCTTATTTATAGCTGTTTTTGTAATCTCATGAAAAACAATACGCTTTGTTTTTTCTTTATCTAATTTTAAAGTCTCAGCTAAATGCCAAGCAATAGCTTCTCCTTCACGGTCCTCATCACTAGCTAGCCATACAATCTCTGCTTTCTTTGCTAAATCTTTTAACTTTTTTACCACATCTTTTTTATCCTTGGAGACTTGATATTTTGGCATAAAATCACCCTCTACATCAACACCCAACTCTTTAGATGGTAAATCTGCAATGTGCCCAAAACTGGACTCAACTTTATAATCTTTTCCTAAAAATTTTTCAATAGTTTTCGCCTTTGCAGGTGACTCAACAATAACTAAATTCTTCGACATTCTTAAAATTTTTCGTTTACAAATGTATGTGAAAATAAATTTACAAACCTAATTTGGTCGTAATTAGCATACATTTTAACGTAATTTACCTATATTAAAAAACGTAATACACTTATATTTTACGCGCCTTTCACGTTTTACAAAAATTTATAATTAATAGTAATAAGATACAGACTCAGCAAATCCTTCAAAATTTAATAGTACTTCATCCACGCCTTCAATCTTTAAGTTTGTTAAATCAAAAGTTTGTTGTTTCGTAAAATATGCTAAGCAAACGTCATCATTAACAAGGGCTAATTTTAAATACCGTTGTGGCGGCATTGACTCTGCTATATTACCCGAATCTACTAATGTTATTACCCAATTATCACTATCACAACCACTATCTGAAACAGTGAGTATTATACAATCATCATTTATTTGTATCGCTTCAATTAAATGAGACTCTGCTTCTAAATAAACAGAATTATCTATTTGTATTTCTTCTCCACATGTGTCTGTAATTATCTCATTTTCTTCATTACATTGCATATTAAGGAGTAAAACACAACCTAGTAAATAATTTAAATATTTAAACAGCTTCATTGCACACCTTATTATATAGATAAAATATTAATGTAAATGGTGTCTTGCTAAAATCTTGCAGTCTCGGCAATCTGTAGTGATTCATTTTCTTCATTAAAACCAATAACCTCTTTATAAATAAAGTAAGGAGGTAAATAAGTAAATGACGATGTTACATAAATACCTACAAAACACATTAAAAAACCAACTATACCTGCTAGAAATCCTGAAACCAAAAGTAAACCAAATGAAATAAACCATTTCTTGTTTCCTAAATCAAATGCCATTTTAATAATATCTGAATTTGACATATCCGGATTAAACGCATAAATTGTTACTATATAAGATAATGGCACCATTACGTATATAATTGGAAACACACAAAGTAACAAAGCCGCTACCATAATACCACCAAAAGCTAAACCTAACATAATTGTTTTACCTAAATAGGGCTTTTTAAAGAAATAGAAATAATCCTCACTCCCCATTTGCTCTAAGTCTTTTAATTTACAAATTCTGTAAAATGCCGCTTTAAGACCTAAACCTATAACACTTGTTGCAACAATCATAACAATGTAAAAAACGCCACTCATAACTCCAAACATTGCTCCTATCTCTGGTTGCGACGACGTATATGGATCATAACTTGAAGAATATGCATCCATAAAGCCAGAAAAAAACAAAGGAATGTAAATTAACATGGTCAATGGCGTCATCATTACCATATTAAGAAGTAACACCACTAAGCCTTGAACCCAAACTTTTTTAAATAAATCTATGGACTGATTAAATATAGTACCAAAGTCTAATGCTTTTGCATCTTCAATACGACGTTTCATTTCAATAGTTTTCATTATCTTTTGTTTTGGTTAGCACTTCAAAAGAACTCTATTTTTTACAATTAATCAAGAAAAAAACTATTCAAATAAAATTCATTTAATCAATCTTTAATTTTTAAAAGCATTCAGAATTGTAAATATTAACGATTTTATAACTGCCACTTTGTCATAATCTCTAAAATAATATTATCTTTGCATGCTTATTGCTTTTTGAAGTATTCACAACAACCGATGGAAAAGACTATAGACGAAACCAAACAAGGAGAATCCTTAATTTTAGATAAAAAGGAAGGTAACAAACGCAAATTATTCATTGAGAGTTATGGCTGTGCTATGAATTTTAGTGATAGTGAAATTGTAGCTTCAATACTCTCTGAACAAGGTTTTAATACCACACAAACCTTAGAAGAGGCTGATCTTGTTTTAGTAAACACTTGCTCAATTAGAGATAAAGCAGAACAAACGGTTAGAAAAAGATTACAACAATATAATGCCGTAAAACGCACTAACCCAAAAATGAAAGTTGGTGTATTAGGCTGTATGGCAGAACGCTTAAAAACCAAATTTTTAGAAGAGGAAAAGATTGTAGACCTTGTTGTTGGGCCAGATGCTTATAAAGATTTACCCAATTTACTTGCCGAGGTAGATGAAGGACGGGATGCTATTAACGTTATCTTATCTAAAGAAGAAACTTATGGTGATATTTCACCTGTAAGAATAAATACAAATGGTGTAACGGCCTTTGTATCCATAACACGTGGTTGCGACAATATGTGCACCTTCTGTGTTGTACCTTTTACAAGAGGACGAGAACGCAGTAGAGACCCACAGAGTATTATTGAAGAAGTAAATGACCTATGGTCTAAAGGCTTTAAAGAAATTACGCTACTTGGCCAAAATGTAGATAGCTATTTATGGTATGGAGGAGGCTTAAAAAAAGATTTTGTTAACGCTTCAGATTTACAAAAAGCTACTGCGGTTAATTTTGCTAAATTGTTAGAATTGTGCGCCAAAGCACAACCTAAAATGCGTATACGTTTTTCGACATCTAATCCACAAGATTTCACTTTAGATGTCATTGAAACCATGGCTAAATACGACAATATTTGTAAACACATTCATTTACCAGTACAAAGCGGAAGTGACCGAATTTTAAAAGAAATGAATCGTTTACATACGCGCCAAGAATATTTTGAATTAGTAGACAACATTAAACGCATTATCCCAGAATGTTCCATTAGTGTTGATTTAATTGCTGGTTTCCCAACAGAAACAGAAGAAGATCACCAAGACACCTTAAGCTTAATGGAGTACGTGCAGTATAATTTTGGTTATATGTTTACCTATTCTGAAAGACCAGGAACTTTAGCAGGACGAAAAATGGAAGATGATGTACCAGAAGCTGTTAAAAAACGTCGTTTAAGTGAAATTATTAGCTTAGAACGAAAATATAGTGAAATTAAAACACGCCAACATCTTAATAAAACAGTAGAGGTTTTAATTGAAAAAGCATCTAAAAAATCAGACAAACAATGGTCTGGTAGAACTTCAGATAATACCGTAGCTGTTTTCCCTAAGGAACATTACAAAATTGGTGATTTGGTAAATGTTCTAATCACAGATTGTACAAGCGCAACACTTATTGGTGAGGCTGTTGGTTATTCTAAAAACAATTAATTATTTATGGAATCTATTCAAGCCATAAAGCAACGTTTCGGAATTATAGGAAATGATCCTAAACTAAATCGCGCCATAGAAAAAGCGATTCAAGTTGCGCCTACTGATATTTCTGTATTAGTAACAGGAGAAAGTGGTGTTGGTAAGGAGAGTATTCCTAAAATAATTCATCAATTATCACATAGAAAACATGGTAAATATATTGCTGTAAACTGTGGAGCAATACCAGAAGGCACAATTGATAGTGAGTTATTCGGGCATGAAAAAGGTGCGTTTACAGGTGCAACCTCTACACGTTCTGGATATTTTGAAGTGGCAGATGGTGGCACCATATTTTTAGATGAAGTTGGAGAATTACCATTAACAACACAAGTTCGTTTGTTACGTGTTTTAGAAAACGGAGAATTTATAAAAGTAGGTTCTAGCAAGGTTCAAAAAACAAATGTGAGGATTGTTGCAGCTACAAACGTTAATATGTTTGAAGCCATAAAAAAAGAAAAATTTAGAGAAGATTTATATTATAGACTAAGCACTATAGAAATTAACCTTCCTGCACTTAGAGAACGCAAAGACGATATTCATCTATTATTTAGAAAATTTGCGAGTGATTTTGCTCTAAAATACAAAATGCCAACGGTTAAATTAACTGATGATGCAGTTGGTTTATTGTTAAAATATCGTTGGAATGGTAACATAAGGCAACTCCGTAATGTTGCAGAGCAAGTCTCTGTTTTAGAGCAAAACAGAACCATTAATAGTGTAACACTTCAAAATTATTTACCTAATACAGGCAATAACTTACCTGCTATAGTTAATAATACTAAATCGGAGAGTGATTTTAGTAGTGAGCGCGAAATTTTATACAAGGTTTTATTTGACATGAAGAGTGATCTAAATGACTTAAAAAAACTAACAATGGAACTGATGAAAACCGGAAGCGCTTCTGATGTTAAAAAAGATAATGAGCATTTAATTCAGAAAATTTACGGCGAAGATAAAGACCAAGAATTTGAACCTTCAGTAGAAGATTTAAGCGTGTTATCTATTCCGGCACATAACGAAGAACCTAAAGAAATCATTACAGATGTTGATGATAAATATCATTTTGCTGAAGAAATTGAAGAAGAGGAAACATTATCTTTACACGATAAAGAGTTAGAATTGATTAAAAAATCTTTAGAGCGTCATAGCGGAAAACGTAAATTGGCAGCCGCAGAACTTGGTATTAGCGAACGTACATTATACCGAAAAATAAAGCAGTTTGATCTTTAGCATATCATTAAGAAACATAATTAACTAATTTTCGTTATTAAACAAAACATATAATTTAATTGAATGAGTAACTTTAAACACATCCTTGTTTTAGTAATATGCCTTGCAAGCTTTGGCTGTAAAGTCAATTATTCATTTACAGGCATAACAGATACACCAGAAACGTTTCAGGTTAATTTCTTTAGAAATACTGCAGATATTGTAGAACCAGGATTAGATCAGTTGTTTACAATTACACTTCAAGATGTAATAACAAATCAAACCAGTTCAAACCTAGTTAATTCTGGTGGCGAAGTTATATACGAGGGCGAAATTACTGAATATAGAATTGCACCAATGACAGCAACCTCAGAAAATACAGCCGCGCAAAATAGACTAACCATAAGCGTTCAAGTAAGATATATTAATACCAAAGACGAAGAAAAAGATTTTGATAAACGCTTTTCATTCTATTATGATTATGGCGCAAGCGAACAACTAACTGGTACAATAAAAGATACCGCCTTCGATGAAATATTAGAACGATTAACACAAGACATTGTTAACGCATCATTAGCAGATTGGTAAACTATGCAGCTTCATAATTTAACACCTTTATTACAAAAACCCGAAGCTATTACAGCATCTCAAATAGATATGCTTTCATCTGCCATTAAGGAGTATCCATATTTTCAACCCTTAAGAGCCTTATACCTTAAAGGACTTAAGCAAGCAGACAGTTATAAATATAATAACGCTTTAAAAACAACTGCTGCGTACACCACAGATCGTAGTGTTTTATTTGAATATATCACTTCTAAAGCATTTAATCAGAATAAAATATCTGAACAAATAAAACAAAATACAACGTCTATAAAAAATTTAGAAGTTAACGAAATAGACGATATTTCTATTAATAAAAGTGTAACCATAGATGACGCATTAAAAGAACACATTAAAGCCACTGAAGGTGTTTTGGACCCAGATTTATTTGAAGCTAAACCAGAACAACCTAAAATACCTCAAATTGAAGATTCTATAATTGCTGTAGATTTCAATAATATTACTATTGAAGAGCAACTTAATATAGGAAAACCTTTAGAGTTTGATAAATCTGAAAATCATTCATTTACAGAATGGTTAAAAATCACAAGTTTTAAACCAATTATTAGAGATAAATCAGATACTAATCAACCAATAGAACCTTTAGAAGACACAGAATTAAAACAAGAGAATTTAGAAGCAGAACGCACAAGTTCGTTACAAAGTAAATTAGCACTAATAGACAAATTTATTTCTGATAATCCTAAAATAAAACCAGTAAAAGATAGAGCTCCTAAACCTAAGTTAGTTAACAATGAAGACACCAATTCAGACAGTTTAATGACTGAAACTTTAGCAAGGATTTATTTAGAACAAAAAAACTATGATAAAGCAATTCAATCTTACAAAATTTTAAGTTTGAAATATCCAGAAAAAAGTAGTTTCTTTGCACACCAAATAAAATTGGTAAAAGAATTAAAAGATAATAATACAATATAAAATGAGTGCATTTACAATATTTTTAGTCCTAATCGTAATCGTTGCCTTTTTACTTGTCGTAGTAATTATGGTACAAAACCCAAAAGGAGGAGGATTATCTTCTTCATTTGGAGGTGGAGGAACTCAACAAATGGGTGGTGTTAAAAAAACAGGAGACTTTTTAGATAAAAGTACATGGTTTTTAGCCATAGCATTAATAGTTTTAATTTTAGCATCTAACCTAACTATTAATTCTGGTGGATCAACAGAATCTAAAGCTTATGATGCGGATGAAGCTACAGAAATGCCTGTTACAACTCCTGCAGCAACGCCAGAACCAACAACAGACGCTGGTTCTACCGCAGAATAATATAATTTTATAACCATAAAAAAAGCCAACTTTTTAAGTTGGCTTTTTTTATGGTTAACGATTAAATAGCATGGTCTGAAACTTTGTCAGTCAACTTCAATTGGCATAATTTTCGAACTACGCCTCAGCGTAAATTAATAATTAAATAATTTAAAAAACATACAACAAATGGGCTTAAACATTAAACCATTAGCAGACAGAGTTCTTATAGAACCTAAGCAAGCTGAAACTAAAACAGCATCAGGAATTATTATTCCAGATAACGCAAAAGAGAAACCACAAGAAGGTACTGTTGTGGCCATCGGTAACGGAACAAAAGATGAACCTCTTACTGTAAAAGTTGGTGATACTGTTCTTTATGGAAAATATGGAGGAACTGAACTTAAATTAGAAGGAAAAGATTATTTAATGATGCGTGAAAGTGACATCTTGGCGATAATCTAATCCCAATTCTAAATTATGTTATTTCGCACTTGATGCGTAATCCAAAATATAAACTTAAATAAATTAGATTCCTGCCTTTGCAGGAATGATAAAAACTAAAAAACATGGCAAAAGATATAAAATTTGATATTGAAGCACGCGACGGATTAAAGCGTGGTGTAGATGCTTTAGCAAATGCAGTAAAAGTAACATTAGGACCAAAAGGTCGTAACGTAATTATTGGAAAATCATTTGGTGCACCTTCTGTAACTAAGGATGGTGTTTCTGTTGCAAAAGAAATTGAATTAGAAGATGAGTTAGAAAACATGGGAGCTCAAATGGTAAAAGAAGTTGCTTCTAAAACTAATGATTTAGCTGGTGATGGTACAACAACTGCAACCGTGTTAGCTCAGGCTATCGTTAAAGAAGGTCTTAAAAACGTTGCTGCTGGCGCAAACCCAATGGATTTAAAACGTGGTATTGATAAAGCTGTTGAAGCACTTGTAAAAGATTTAGATAAACAATCTAAAAAAGTAGGAAGCGATTCTGATAAGATTAAGCAAGTTGCTGCAATTTCTGCTAACAACGACGATACTATTGGCGAATTAATAGCTAAAGCATTTGGTAAAGTTGGTAAAGAAGGTGTTATTACTGTTGAAGAAGCAAAAGGTATGGAGACCTACGTTGATGTTGTAGAAGGTATGCAGTTTGACAGAGGATATTTATCACCTTATTTTGTTACAGATTCTGATAAAATGATTGCTGATTTAGAAAATCCATACATTTTATTATTTGATAAGAAAATCTCTAACTTACAAGAAATTCTTCCAATATTAGAGCCGGTTGCTCAATCTGGTCGTCCTTTATTAATCATCGCAGAAGATGTAGAAGGGCAAGCCTTAGCAACTTTAGTAGTTAACAAATTACGTGGAGGGTTAAAAATTGCTGCAGTAAAAGCACCAGGTTTTGGAGACAGACGTAAAGCAATGTTAGAAGATATCGCTATCCTTACAGGTGGTGTTGTAATTTCTGAAGAAAGAGGTTTCTCTTTAGAAAATGCTGACTTAACCATGTTAGGTACTGCAGAAACTGTAACCATTGACAAAGACAATACAACAATTGTAAATGGTGAAGGCAAAGCAGAAGATATAAAAGCTAGAGTTAACCAAATTAAAGCTCAGATAGAAACAACAACTTCTGATTATGATAAAGAAAAACTTCAAGAACGCTTGGCTAAATTAGCTGGTGGTGTTGCTGTACTTTATGTTGGTGCTGCGTCAGAAGTAGAAATGAAAGAAAAGAAAGATCGTGTTGATGATGCTTTACATGCTACACGTGCAGCTGTAGAAGAAGGTATTGTTGCTGGTGGTGGTGTTGCTTTAGTAAGAGCTAAAAAGACTTTAGAAAAAATCACTACAGATAATTTAGACGAAACAACTGGTGTACAAATTGTAAACAAAGCTATTGAAGCACCTTTAAGAACTATTGTAGAAAATGCTGGTGGTGAAGGTTCTGTTGTTATCAATAAAGTATTAGAAGGTAAAAAAGATTTTGGTTACGATGCTAAAACTGAAACGTACGTAGATATGCTTAAAGTTGGAATTATTGACCCTAAAAAAGTAACACGTATTGCTTTAGAGAACGCTGCGTCAGTAGCTGGTATGATTTTAACTACAGAATGTGCATTAGTTGATATTAAAGAAGATGCACCTGCTATGCCGCCAATGGGTGGAGGCGGAATGCCAGGCATGATGTAGATGGCGAATCGCCATAGATAAATTATTGACCTTGGTCAGTTATAAATTTTAAAAGCCTTTGATGAAAATCAAAGGCTTTTGCTTTCAATAAATTTTCTTAGCTTTAAACATCTAATTGCAAATGTTTATGGCAAAAACCACAAAAGAAACTTGGAAATACACTTTAAGAGAAATCGTAATAGTTATCATTGGTATCACTATTGCTTTTAGCATGAACAAGTGTGCTGAAAATGTAAAAGACAGTAAGCTTAAGAAGCAGTATCTCATTAATCTAAAACGAGATGTAGAAGCTGACAAAATTCAGTTAAAAAAAAACATTGAAGCCATAGATAAAAAGTTGGCGATTTGCTCAGAAATTATTCCTGTTTTAAATTCAGAGAAAAACCAAGATATGGGGTTAATGAATAATATTTTCGCCATTGTTAAATACGAAAACTTTAGTCCCAAAAACATCACCTACAAGACATTAATAAACTCTGGCGACTTAAAACTAATAGAGGATTTTGAGTTAAAAACAGCAATACAACAGCATTATTCAAATTACGAAGAAATGTCTGATGACTATGTAAGACACACCAGTTTAATTAAGGATTATTTAGGCAATTACCTTGTAAACCATGCCAATTACGATTTAATATATGAAGGAAAAGCACCTTTCTTAAATGAAATTAAATTGAAAAACATAGTTAGAGCGCTGTTAACCACTTTTGATGAAAAGAAGAAGGCGACGCAACATGGTATTGAAAGCTGCGATGTGTTAATTGCTGAGATTGATGTGGCTCTAGATTAATAGTTATCAAGTTAATTTAATCTAACCACTACCAGAGATTCTTCACTTCGCACTGAATGACAAAAAAAGCCTGAATTGACATTCAGACTCTTTAAATAAAAAATGTTATTCCTTTATTTCTTTATTTTAATGCTTTTCTGCTTTAGGCTTATGATCATCCTTAACATCTTCATCTCTATATCTGCAACAAGGATGAACCGTATTGTATTGTTCTTCTGTGGCTTTCACTTCTTTTGTATCATGGCCAACAGATGCTACTTTTTTAGAAATTGTTTTTAAATCTGTTTTACGTTCATCAAAAATGAGTTTTAACTCGTGGGTATCTATACTCCAAACCGCAGATTTTACACCTTTGGTTCTAATGGCAGCTTTTTCAATTCGTTCTTTACACATACCACAAACACCATCTACTTCTATAGTTGCTTTTGCATTTTTATTCTGTGCAAAAGTTAATGTTGTTACCAACAAAGTCATTATTACAATTATTTTTTTCATTTTTTCTAATTTTTGTTATTCCTGCGTAAACAAGAATCTAATTATTTATTTTTTTATTTTGGATTACTGCCTTTGCAGAAATCCCAGTTACTTTATTCTAAACCTTAAACCAGCATAATACATACTTCCATATATTGGTCCATACACAAAATTACTATCAAAGTTTGAACCAAACGGGTTATCTGCACTAACAACAGGATTATCTTGTCTTACATTAGTAATGTTCTCACCTCCTAAATATACTTCAAATTTAGGAGAAAACACTTTTGTTAATTGCAAATTTAAGGTCGCAACCGTTGGTGTTTCGTCGTCTAATTGATATTCCGCAGCACTTAGTTCTGTACTAGGAAAACGCTGCTGACTTACCCAATTGTAGGTTGCAT
Source organism: Winogradskyella endarachnes (assembly GCF_009741275.1). Classification (GTDB taxonomy): domain Bacteria; phylum Bacteroidota; class Bacteroidia; order Flavobacteriales; family Flavobacteriaceae; genus Winogradskyella; species Winogradskyella endarachnes. Next base: position 298,588 of record NZ_WOWS01000002.1, on the reverse strand, counting down.
CAAATTTCCATTGCGAACCTTTATCACTCAAATTAGTTTCATAAGATGCATTGGCAAACAAACGATGTTTTGGTATTAATGGTTTTTCAAGCATACCAGAATTATAATCTGTTTTAATATCATAATACTTGTATGCTGTTCTTAAATCAAAGCCTTCAAAAGCATTATAATTAAATTCAAATTGAAAACTATTAGCATAGCTATCACCCTCTAAATTATAAAAATTTACTTCATATGGGTTTTCCCAATCTACTACAACTTGATTCTGAAAATCGGTTCGGTAAAAATCGAAAGTTACATCGGCTTTTCTATTAAACAGATTAAAACCTTGCAAGTAACTCACGCCATAATTCCATGCAATTTCTGGATTTAAACCATATACTTTTCCGCCAGAATTTAAAATATTTATTTGTCTAGAGCTAGAAAACATATTTTGATTTTCTGCAAAAATATTAGCACTACGCTTTCCTCTTCCTATTGAAAATCTTAAAGCAGATTTCTCCCAAGGTGTATAACGCAAATGGAAACGAGGCGTTACAAAAAAGCCTAATCTATTATGTTGGTCTACTCGCAAACCAGCTGTTATGGTTAACTTATCTAAATTATCGTATGCATACTCAAAAAAGGCACCAACAGAGTTTTCTGTACGCTCGTAATTTTGAGTATTTACTAACTCATCGTAATGATCGTACGTAAAACTTAATCCGGTTTTTACTTTGTGACGAGAATCTGATATAATGGTGTTATACACCAAATTAGAATAGAAACTATTGTGCTGAATGTCATACACATTTAATCCAAAATAAGAATCTTGTTTATGATGACTAAAAGCCGTTTGCAAGCCTATACTTTGATATGGAATTTCTGGGTTTACGTATCCAAATTTGGTTGAAACTTCAAAACGTTCTGTATCTATTTCACTGCCCCAAAAATTTGTTGTACCTCTGTCTATATCTGGTTTAAACTCTACTTGACCACCTTGCTTTTCGTCATTTAAATATCTAAGATTAATAAAACTTACCAAACCTTTTTCTAAGTTGGTATATTGCCAGCGATTCATAAGGTTAATCTGATTGTAAAGTGGCATATCTAAAAATCCATCGTCATTAACATCATGTTTTTCTTGATGCGTATTGCCATGTACATACAAACCTGTACTCCACTTATTTGATACTTTGGTATTAAAATGTGTATTCAATTCTAGGCGTTCATTAGATGCGCCGTAAAGGTTTACGAATAATTTATTGTCTGTAGAAGGCTTAACAAGCTCTGCATTAATTTGGCCAGCAATACTTTCAAAACCATTAACAACACTACCTGTACCTTTAGTAATTTGAATACTTTCTACCCAAGTACCAGGTATAAAACTGAGCCCATACGCTTGAGAAGCTCCTCTTATTGTTGGTATATTCTCTGTAGCAATTAAAATGTAAGGCGAATTTAATCCTAGCATCTTAATCTGTTTGGTACCAGAAACAGCATCTGTAAAATTAACGTCAATAGACGGATTAGTCTCAAAACTTTCTGCCAAATTACAACAAGCTGCTTTTAGCAACTCTGCACTAGTTACCGTAAACGTATTGGCCGCTTGCATATAAGATTTTCTGGTGGCTTGGTTCCGAGATTTTATCTCTACAGCATCTAACTCATCACTCGTTTGCATTACATGTTTAATGTATGTATTCTCATTTACAGTTATAGTATCTGTTTTAAAACCAACATAACTTATAACTAATTGATTGTAAGAGAATTTATAAGGCAATAGAAATGTGCCATCGTCTTGAGAAATTGTACCAATAGATGACCCTGACCAATACACATTAGCGCCTGGTAATGGCATACTTTGTCCTGTACTAGACTCTAAAACTATGCCCTTTAATTGTTCTTGCGCAGTTGCAATGAGCGACAAAAACATAAAATTTAGTATTATATATTTTTTCATTTACTTGAATTATAGGTATAACTAATTGCACAAATTCTTGTGCATCCTTTTTCTAAGGGTTATAATCTATAATCAAATAAGGAAAGTCTCATCTAAAACATGTATGTCTTTAATGAGTTTGGGAGGTGAATACTCCTTATGAGGAATAATAGCTTTTGGTATATCTTCAAAAAGACTTAAATAAGAAAAACTAAAAGCAAATAAAATATGCTGCTGCGTAATATCTAAGTCTTCAAATGAATTTATTGTAATTACAGATAAACCATCTATAACGTCAACTTCATTTTTGCAACAACTTTTTTTAACTATGCTAACTTCTGAAGCTTTAGCATCACCACCACAACAAGTATCTGCTTCAGTAAAAATAGAAACATCTACTAAAGTATCTCCACAAAAATGCTTTTCTATGCTTAATGATAACGAAGAAATTAATATCAAAAACGATAGGGCAAACGCGAATACTTTATGTGTGTTTGAATATTTCACCATGCAAAGTTACAAAATTCTTAAAAAGTTGATTTATGTATTATTAAACTATTAACGATTTAATTTATAATAATAGAAGGCTGGTAATAATAATATTAACCCGATAGGCTGTATTAAAAATCGTCTAACATTAAAAAACAAATAGTAGTCTTCTTGTTTAGGGTTAATTACAAAATATAAAAAAGGTAGTAATAACAACACATACCCAATAGTATAAATAACTACTGAAAACTTCACTATACTTTTATCTTTAAATATGGCATATAATACACCCAATGATACTAGTGTATTTAAGACAAATCTTAATGTAGTGTATAAAACCAGTTTAGCAACCTCTCTTCTTGGACTGTCTATGTACAAATAATCGTTCTCAAAAAATGTTAAATACGGATCGTAAAACAAAACGTTTTCAAAAGCCCTAATTAACACCAAGCATAGCAAAAGAATCCCAACTATTATATAAGTTACAATTTTATGCATCTCTCTTTTTAATTTTAGAAAAACGATTCACCCAAATCATCCAAAGTAAAAATACGGTTCCATAAATTAACATAGGAAAAATAACATTATGCAAAATATCTTTTCGCCATGGATAATTATAAAGGCCTACGGATAAAATTACAATTCTAATTAAATTAAAGGCGTAAATGATAATACTACCTGCAAGTCCGTATAAAATTGTGGTTTTTAGTTTACCAGCAAAAGCAACAATAAATGACAGAAACAGTATAATAATACTAATGGCATTACAACCTTCGATAACTCGAGCAACATACTTTCCGTTAATAATAATTTTCATGGAAGGCTCATTAAGGTGTGGTAAAACACTTGCCTCATAACCTACACTATTTATCAAGACTTCTGTTTGTTGTGCAACCAAATGTGTAAAATAATCTGGATAAAATTTAGAACCATCCGATAAACTTAAAAACAAATTATAACCTATAGTTAAAACACCGTAAACTGCCAAAAAGGTGATAATAAACCAAATTACGGACTTGTATTTTATTAAAAGTGATTTCAATTAAACAATTTTATTTGTTTGATGTTAAATTTATAAAAAACAGTTATTTAAAATAGCGGATTTTAAATACTTTTACCGAAAGTTTTTTACACCTATGAATTTACAAAATTTAAATTCCGAAATTACACAAATAGTAACACAAGCTAACCTTAGTGTTGACGATAGGTTATTAAAAATATGCAAACTCTTAGATGCTAACGTAGACTATTACAATTGGGTTGGATTTTACTTTAAAAATGGTGATAAAAACGAATTAAAACTTGGCCCTTATGTTGGTGAACCAACAGACCACACCATTATTCCGTTTGGAAAAGGTATTTGCGGACAAGTTGCCGTTAGTAACGAAAATTTTGTGGTACCAGATGTTACCGCACAAGATAATTATATTGCGTGTAGTATTACGGTTAAAGCTGAAATTGTAATTCCAATTTTTGTAAATGGTGAAAACATTGGTCAAATAGATATTGACTCTAATACACCAGACCCATTTACAGAAGACGACGAACGTTTTTTAGAATTTGTTTGTAAAGAAGTTGCTAAGATGTTAGTGTAAAACGTAAACGAGTTTATTAGCATTCTGAAACTCAATTTATATTAGAAAACCCGAAATTCTGCAACTCACAAACTTTAAGGTACCGTAGTTTCTAGGGCAGTTTTAACTTCCTCACTTACATTCCTGTTCTTATTGCTTCAACAGGGTCTAAACGAGATGCTCTTAATGCTGGAATAACACCTGAAATTAATCCAATTATAGAGGAAATAAAGAAACCTAATAACATATTTTGTGGTGATAGTACAAACTCAAAATCTTCGGCAAGATTACTTCCTATAAGAGTACCAATCCAAACTAAAAACAGACCTACAACACCACCAACGATAGCAAGTATTACGGCTTCAAATAAAAATTGAAACAAGATAAATTTGTTCTTAGCACCAAGTGATTTCTGAATACCAATGAGGTTTGTTCGTTCTTTTACACTTACAAACATAATATTAGCAATACCAAAGCCACCAACTAACAAAGAGAAGCCACTAATTACCCAACCTATTAAATTTAACACACCTAACATTTCATCAATAGCATTTTGTAGTCCGGCAATGATATTTACAAAAAACGTATCAATCTCATCTGCTTTTAAACCACGTTTATTTCTAAGAATTTGAATTATTTCTGCCTTTAAGCCCTCAATATCAGCACCTGCTTCTGGTTTAATTATTACAATATGCATATTATTAGGGTTGTTGTCACCAAACTTATTTCTTACAAAATTGGCAGGTAGAAAAATAGATACATCATTACTTGGACCTAATAAACCAGACCCTTGTTTTTTTACTACACCTATTACCGTAAATTTTTGGCCATACAAACGCACTTTTTTACCAATAGGTTCTAACTCACCAAATAAAGATTTAGCAATTTCTGTTCCTATAACCACAACAGCTTTTCCTGAATTAGATTCAGATTCGTTATAGAATCTCCCCTTTTCAAATTCTAAAACTTGTATATCTGTAAACTCATTAGAAACCACAACAGTATTTACACCACTTACCAATTCAGACTCGTACCTTATATTTTCAGGTTTTACACCTAACTGAAAAGCCACATGCTTTGCTTCAGACAGGGATGATTTTAAACTTTTATATTCATTATAAGTAATAGGATCAAAACTTTCGCGCTGCCATCTTGGTACATCAGATGGCCCAAAAGACACATTAACTACATACATAGTATTACTATCTAAAGAACTTAATTGAGAGGTTATAGTTTTGTCTAAAGAATCTACTGCTGCCAAAACCGCAATTATAGAAAAGATACCAACAGTTACACCTAAAAGTGACAAAAATGTTCTGAGTTTATTGTTTCTAAGCGCATTAATTGCAAACGAAAAACTCTCTTTTAATAAACGTAAATAAACGAGCATGAAGTGTTGTTTTTATGGCGTTTTAATCTTTGACATCTACCTTTTTTATCAATTCTAAAAATAGACAAAATTTCAACATTTTAAAGATAGGACGTTTTCAACAATCTATTGTTACAAAAAACTTAAAGAAACTCAATTTAGCACTAATCATTTCATTTTGAATATCCGTATTTTTGCATCATTGAAAAACACAACACACTATTATGAGCAATAAAACAATTTCATCTGCACTAATTTCGGTATTTAGTAAAGATGGATTAGCACCAATCGTTAAAAAATTAAACGACTTAAACGTTACCATTTATTCTACAGGAGGTACAGAAAAATTTATTAAAGATTTAGGTATTGACGTTGTACCAGTAGAAGACGTAACATCTTACCCATCAATTCTTGGTGGTCGTGTAAAAACATTACACCCAAAAGTTTTTGGAGGCATTTTAAATCGTCAAAATCACGACGGTGATGTTGCTGAATTAAAAGAATTTGATATTCCACAAATCGATGTCGTAATTGTAGATTTATATCCTTTTGAAAAAACAGTTGCTTCTGGTGCAAGCAATCAAGATATAATTGAAAAAATTGATATTGGAGGCATCTCTTTAATTAGAGCTGCAGCTAAAAATTACGCAGATGTTACATGTGTATCTTCTGTAGATGATTATGCAGAATTTTTAGAATTATTAGAGTCTAAAAACGGAGAAACTTCAGAAGACGATAGAAAACAATATGCTGCAAAAGCATTTAACGTATCATCTCATTACGATTCTGCTATTTTTAATTATTTCAACAAAAACAATGACATAGCGTCTTTAAAACTTTCAGAAAATAAAGGTAAAGTTTTACGTTACGGTGAAAACCCGCATCAAAAAGGTTTCTTTTATGGTGATTTTGATGAAATATTCACAAAACTTCATGGTAAAGAATTAAGCTACAATAACCTTTTAGATGTTGATGCTGCCGTAAATTTAATGTTAGAATTTAAAAATGACGCACCAACCTTTGCGATTTTAAAACATAATAACGCTTGTGGTTTAGCACAACGCGAAACTTTACACCAAGCTTATGTAGATGCTTTAGCTGGCGACCCAGTTTCTGCCTTTGGTGGTGTTTTAATTAGTAATTCTGAAATTGACAAAGCAACTGCAGAAGAAATACATAAGTTATTTTGCGAAGTGGTTATTGCACCTTCGTTTTCACCTGAAGCGTTAGAAATTTTAAAAGGAAAGAAAAATAGAATTCTTCTAATTTTAAAGGATATTGAAATGCCAAAAACAAATGTAAGAAGTTGTTTAAATGGTGTTTTAGTTCAAGATAGAAATAACGTTACTGATACGCTAGAAGGTTTAAAACATGTAACAAACAAAACAGCAACTACAGAAGAGTTAGACGATTTAATATTTGCATCAAAAATAAGCAAACACACCAAGTCTAATACAATTGTACTTGTAAAAGATAAACAATTGTGTGCTAGTGGAACTGGGCAAACTAGTAGAGTTGATGCCCTTAACCAAGCCATACACAAAGCAAAATCTTTTAAATTTGATTTAAACGGTTCTGTGATGGCAAGTGATGCTTTTTTCCCTTTTCCAGACTGTGTAGAAATTGCTAACAAAGCTGGTATTACAGCTGTAATTCAACCAGGTGGTTCTATAAAAGACCAATTAAGCATAGATTATTGTAATGATAATGATGTAGCTATGGTAATGACAGGAACACGTCATTTTAAGCACTAAAAATCTCAATTTAGAACCCAAAATTAAGACATAAAACATCTTAATTTTGGGTTCTTTTTTGTTCTTAAAAGACGCTACCAATTTATGGTTTACAAAAAGAGTGAGAAAAAACAAAAAAAGTTAAGCATTAAACATCTATAATCACATAAATAGCGTATATTTTACTACTTTTACAGATAGTCTTAAATAAGAAGACGAGAATAACCCAAAATAATTAAGAATAGCACATGGGATTTTTTGATTTCCTAACGGAAGAAATAGCCATAGATTTAGGAACCGCAAATACACTGATAATTCACAATGACAAAGTTGTTGTTGATAATCCATCTATAGTAGCAAGAGACCGCATTAGCGGAAAAATCATAGCTGTTGGTAAAGAAGCCAACATGATGCAAGGAAAAACGCACGAAAACATTAAAACAATTAGACCGCTAAAAGATGGAGTAATTGCAGATTTTGATGCGTCTGAGCAAATGATTAGTATGTTTATAAAAAACATACCTGCATTGAAGAAAAAATTCTTTAATCCGGCGTTGCGTATGGTGGTTTGTATTCCTTCTGGAATTACAGAAGTAGAAATGCGAGCTGTAAAAGAATCTTGTGAACGTGTTAACGGAAAAGAAGTATACTTAATACATGAGCCAATGGCTGCTGCAATTGGTATTGGTGTGGATATTATGCAACCAAAAGGAAATATGATTGTAGATATTGGTGGTGGAACTACCGAAATCGCAGTTATTGCTCTTGGTGGTATTGTTTGTGACAAATCTGTAAAAGTTGCAGGTGATGTTTTTACAAACGATATTATTTATTACATGAGAACCCAACATAACCTGTATGTTGGTGACAGAACAGCTGAAAAAATTAAAATACAAATAGGTGCTGCTACAGAAGATTTAGAATTACCTCCTGAAGATATGAGTGTTCAAGGTCGTGATTTACTTACAGGGAAACCGAAGCAAGTACAAATTTCGTTCCGTGAAATTGCAAAAGCTTTAGATAAATCTATTTTACGTATTGAAGATTCTGTTATGGAAACGTTATCACAAACACCTCCAGAACTTGCAGCAGATATTTACAATACTGGTATTTATTTAGCAGGAGGTGGATCTATGCTTAGAGGTTTAGATAAGCGACTTTCTCAAAAAACAGATTTACCCGTTTATATTGCAGAAGATCCATTAAGAGCAGTTGTTAGAGGTACAGGTATTGTACTTAAAAACCTATCTAAATACAAAAGTGTATTGATTAAATAAGACATAAATAATGCAACAAATTTTCAATTTTGTTATAAGAAACAAAACCTTTCTGTTGTTTTTATTGCTGTTTAGTATTGCCTTAGCATTAACAATTCAATCGCATTCTTACCATAGGAGTAAATTCATAAATTCAGCTAATTTTTTAACTGGAGGTGTTTATGGCACCATGAATTCCGTAGACCAATATTTTAATTTAAAAAAAGAAAACAATATCCTCGCAGAAGAAAACAAAGTGCTTAGAGAATTATTGTTTAACAAAAATTCTGAATCAGATTCCACATTTATTGATAGTACCTTTTCAAAAGATCATTATAAAGTTACAGTTGCTGATGTTTACAAAAACAGTTATTCTGCCACCAACAATATATTAACTATAAACAAAGGGCGCAATGATGGTATAAAAGAAGATTTTGGTGTTATAACTTCTAATGGTATTGTTGGTATAATTGATAACACTTCTAATAATTACGCTACAGTAATTTCAATTTTAAACACAAAAAGCAGTATAAACGCAAAGTTAAAATCTTCTCGCCATATTGGTTCTTTAACATGGAATACTGAATCTCCAAATATTGTGCAATTAGAAGACGTCTCACAATATGCACCAGTAAAAGTAGGTGACACTATTGAAACTGGTGGTGAATCTTCAATTTTCCCTAAAGGCATTGGTATTGGTACCATTTCTGATTTTGAAAGTGATATAAGTGGTGATACATATACCATACAAGTTAAGTTATTTAATGATATGACTAATCTTGGAACTGTTTACATTATAGAGAATCTAAACCGAAGTGAAATTCTTAATCTAGAAAACAATAGCAATGAATAACATAATAGGTATAAATACTATACGTTTTTTCATACTGCTATTAGTGCAAGTAATGATTTGCAATCACATAGACCTATTTGGTTATGTTAACCCTTACATCTATATTATATTTATTTTTCTTTTTCCTATAAAAGACCAACGACTCATTTTGTTACTAACAAGTTTCATTTTAGGCATGTTAGTCGATATATTTTCAGACTCTGGAGGTGTACATGCAGCCTCTGCTGTTACTTTAGCTTATGCTAGACCAATTATTCTTAAAAGTTCATTTGGTATGTTATATGAACATCAAAGTATAAAATTTAGTGCTACAGATATAGGAAGCCTTATCAGTTATATTAGTATTGGCACTTTTATTCATCATAGTATGTTATTTTCTCTAGAAATTTTTAACATTTCCAATATACTTTTAATTCTTAAAAAGACGTTATTTTCTAGTATTTTTACAATAATCCTAAGCGTATTAATGATAATTTTATTTAGTCGAAATAAGAAATGAGAAAAATATTACTCCTAACAACTGTTATTTTTGTTGGTCTTATTTTTATTGCGCGTCTATTTTACCTCCAAGTTTACAACAGTGATGCTTATGATATTTTTGAAGACACTGCGATAAAAAAAGAATACAACTATCCTAAAAGAGGTTATGTTTACGACAGAAACGGACAACTTCTAGTTGCTAACCAACCATCATATGATGTAATGGTAATACCTAGAGAAGTTTCGCCTTTGGACTCATTAGAACTTGAAGAATTTTGCGCATTACTAAAAATCACGAAAGAAGATTATGAGAAAAAATTAAATAAAGCCAAAAATTACTCCTACCGTTTGCCTTCGCCTTTTGTCCCTCAATTGTCTAAAAAAGATTATGCTGTACTTCAAGAAAAAATGCGAAAATTTGAAGGGTTTTATATTCAGAAACGTTCGCTTCGTTCTTATCAAACTGATATTGGTGCCAATGTTCTTGGTGATTTAGGAGAAGTAAACCGAAGAACTATAAAACGCAAACCTTATTATAAACTCGGCGATTTAATAGGGAAACAAGGCATAGAACTCTCTTATGAAGATGTGCTGCGTGGCGTAAAGGGAATTAAATTTATCCAAAAAGATAGGCACAATAAGAATATTGGACCATATAAAGATGGTGTATTTGACACCTTACCAAAACCAGGAAAAGATATTACAATTACTATTGATTCTGAGTTACAAGCTTATGGTGAACAGTTAATGAAACACAAACGTGGAGGTATTGTTGCCATTGACCCAAAAAGTGGTGAAATATTAGCAATGGTAACTGGTCCTAGCTACAACCCTAATTTATTAGTAGGTAGAGAGCGAAATAAAAATTTTAATAAACTCTTTAGAGACACTATTAATATGCCAACTTTTGATAGAGGTCTCCAAGCCCAATATGCACCTGGTTCTCCGTTTAAAGTAATTAATGCCTTAATTGGTTTACAAGAGGAAGTGGTAGAAATTGACGAAAAATTTACGTGTAGAATGGGTTATTATTACGGTAGCAGAAAACTAACTGGTTGTCATCATCATAGAAGTCCTGTAGATTTGAATACTGGTATTGCTCAATCTTGTAATGCTTATTTTGTAAACGTCTATCGTCGTATTGTAGACAAATACGACGATGCCGGAATAGGTACTAATGTTTGGGCAGAACACGCAAAAAGCTTCGGATTGGGTAATTATCTTAATAATGATTTACCCGTTGGAAGAAAAGGACGTATTCCTGATGGCGATTATTACGATAGACAATATGGCGATAATCGTTGGGGTTCTACCTATACAGTTTCTAATGCCATTGGACAAGGAGAAGTAGAAGCCACACCTATTCAATTAGCCAATATGGCAGCTGCTATTGGGAATCGTGGCTATTATTACACACCTCATATCATAAAACACATTGAAGGCGATTCTATTCCAGATAAATTTAAAAAACGTAAATATACCTCAATAGACAAAAAACATTTTGAACCAGTAATACAAGGTATGTTTGATGTATATAATAAAGGAACAGCACAAACGCTTCGTGTACCAGGTATAGAAATTTGCGGAAAAACAGGTACAGCTGAAAATTTTGTAAAAATTGATGGCGTAAAAACACAACTTACCGATCACTCTATATTTGTTGCTTTTGCTCCTAAAGAGAATCCTACAATAGCAATTGCTGTATTTGTTGAAAATGGATATTGGGGAAGTCGATTTGCAGGGCGAATGGCTAGTTTAATGATTGAAAAATATATTAAAGGTCACATTACAAGAACTGATTTAGAAGATTGGATTTTAACACATAGCCTTGAAAACGAATATAAAAAACCATATTCTGGAGAACCTTTTAAGATTAATGGACAAACAACTTTACAGGTTATTGATAAAAACCCTATTATGATTGAAACTAAAGAACAAAACCTAATAAATTAATGCTTAGAGAAAATCATAGAAGTTTTAAATTCGATTGGATAACAATAGTATTATTTCTACTTCTTGTTGTATTTGGATATCTTAATATCTTATCTGCATCTCACATAGGTGAGATTACTAGCTATTTTGATTCTTCTCAACTGTATGGAAAACATCTCATTTTTGTTGGCCTAACCTTTGTTCTTATAATACTTATTGTTTCGGTAGAAGCCAAATTTTATGAACGCTTTGCGAGTGTAATATATATCGTTGCCATGATTGCTTTAATTGGTTTATTTCTCTTTGGTAAAGATGTCAATGGTGCCCGATCTTGGTACGGCATTGGTAGTATGACTATACAACCCAGTGAGTTTGCTAAGTTTGCAACAGCTTTAGCGGTTGCAAAATTTATTAGTGATATAGAAACTAATATGAAAACGGTAAAAGACCAATTAAAGGTAGCGGCTATAATTCTTATACCTGCCATATTAATTCTACTACAAAATGATGCTGGTAGTACCATTGTTTACCTAGCTTTTTTCTTTGTATTTTATAGAGAAGGTTTACAACAAGTATATTTAATTATAGCCTTATCCTTAATTATATTAGCCGTTCTTGGATTAAAATTTGGTGTACTAATATCTGCAATTGTAACCCTTTTAACACTTGCGTGTGTCTATTTATTTAGAAGAAAAAATAAAGATTCAATATTTAATTATATAATAGCATTAATCGTCTGTATTGGTTTTTCTTATGGTGTTAAATTATTTTATACGCATGGATTAAAAATTCACCAACAAAACAGAATAAGTCTTTGGTTGCGTTTAGAAAAGGATCCTGCTAAATTAGAACGCATGAAAAAAGCTGAAGCCTACAATTTAATTCAGTCTGAAGAAGCTATAAGTTCTGGAGGCTTAACAGGTAAAGGTTTTTTACAAGGTACGAGAACTACAGGTAAATTTGTCCCAGAACAACATACTGATTATATATTTAGTACTGTAGGTGAAGAATGGGGATTTTTAGGCACAAGTCTCGTGGTTTTAACATTTGTGCTTTTAATCATTAGGATTCTCTACTTAGCTGAAGCTCAAAAATCACAATTTAGTCGTGTGTACGGTTATGGCGTAGCTTCAATTTTATTTATTCATTTTACTATAAATATAGGAATGGTAATGGGGTTAATACCAACAGTTGGTATACCTCTACCCTTCTTTAGCTATGGTGGCTCCGGACTTTGGGGTTTTACTATTCTGCTGTTCATTTTTGTGAAGCTCGATAGTAATAAAATAAATGAGTGGTAATCTATTAGAACACTTAGCTTTTAGATATAAGTGCATAGACTAGGTTCTACATGGTAAAAAATCATGCGTTTTGATAGAAACCTACAAGGTTTTAAAAACCTTGCAGGTTATAAATTTTACTTTAAACTTGCCAAACTAGCCGTTAGCGTTTCAATCTTAGCCAAAGCATCAGCCTCTTTCTTTTTCTCAGAAGCGACTACTTGTTCTGGTGCACCAGCAACAAAACGCTCGTTAGATAATTTCTTTTGAACAGATTTAAGGAACCCTTCAGTGTAGTTTAATTCTTCAGTTAATTTCTTTATCTCAGCTTCAACATCAATACTACCTTCCATTGGGATAAAGTACTCATTAGATTTTACTCTGTAGGTTAAAGCACCTTCAACGGCTTCGGTTACATATTCAAAACTATCTAAATTTCCTAACTTAGAAATTACAGCATCAAATGTTGGTTTTACCTTTTCATTATTTACAACAGAAAAACCAATAGCATCTTTAAAAGCGATATTCTTTTGCTTTCTTATGTTTCTAATTCCTGAAATCACTTCCGCAGCAAATTCAAATTCAGAAATCAAAGTCTCATTAATTGGTTTTGTTTCTGGCCATTTTGAAACGATTAATGCTTCTTCTGGTAATCTCTCTGTAATCGATTGCCATATTTCTTCTGTAATAAATGGCATAAATGGATGAACCACTTTAAGAATATCTTCAAAAATTGCCATTACAGCATTATAGGTTTTTGAATCTATAGGCTGTTGGTATGCTGGTTTTACTATCTCTAATAACCATGATGCAAAATCATCATATACCAATTTATATATAGCCATTAAAGCATCTGACAATCTGTATTTACTAAAGTGATCTTCAATTTCTATTAATACTTTCTGAAACTTAGAGGCAAACCACTCAATTGCTACTGCGCTAGATTCTGGTTGCTCGATATCTGCAACTTCCCATAAATTGGTTAAGTAGAATGCAGACCATATTTTATTACCTAGGCCTTTTCCTTGCTGACAAAGGGCTTCGTCAAACATTAAATCGTTTCCCGCTGCAGAACTTAATAATAATCCTACTCTAACACCATCTGCGCTATAATCTTCAATTAATTTTAATGCATCTGGTGAATTACCAAGAGATTTAGACATTTTTCGTCTTTGTTTATCTCTCACCAAACCAGTTAAATACACATTTTCAAAAGGCCTTTCGTCCTTATATTCATAACCAGCAATAATCATACGTGCTACCCAAAAGAATAAAATGTCTGGTCCCGTAACCAAATCGTTTGTTGGATAATAGTATTTAATTTCTTCATTTTCAGGATTTCTAATACCATCAAAAACACTGATTGGCCACAACCAAGAACTAAACCATGTATCTAATGCATCCGCATCTTGTTTTAAGTCTTTAGTTGTTAGTTGTTGGTTGCCCGTTTTCTCTATTGCTAATTTTAATGCCTCTTCAATAGATTCTGCAACTACAAAATCTTCTTTTCCGTCACCATAGAAATAGGCAGGAATTTGTTGTCCCCAAAGTAACTGACGTGAGATATTCCAATCACGAATATTCTCCATCCAGTGACGATAGGTGTTTTCAAATTTCTTTGGAAATAATTTTACATCACCTGTTTTTAAAACGGCATCAATAGCAGGTTTTGCTAAATCTTCCATTTTTAAAAACCATTGGTCACTTAATCTTGGTTCTATAACTGCTTTTGTACGTTCTGAAGTTCCTACTTTATTAAGATGATTTTCAGTTTTTACTAAAACTCCTGTTTCTTCTAATGCTTTAGCGACTGCTTTTCTAGCCACAAAACGATCTAGCCCTTCAAACTGCAATCCAAAACTGTTTAAGCTTGCATCTTCATTAAAAATATCTATAACTTCTAAATTGTGTTTATCGCCTAAAACTTTATCGTTCTCATCATGTGCAGGAGTTACTTTTAAACAACCTGTACCAAATTCAACATCTACATATTCATCTTCTATAATAGGAATTGTACGTCCACAAATTGGAACAATTGCCTTCTTTCCTTTTAAGTGTGTAAAACGCTCGTCATTTGGATTGATGCAAATGGCTGTATCACCAAAAATAGTTTCTGGTCTCGTGGTTGCAATAGTTAACTTTTCATCGCTACCTTCAATTTTATACTCTAAATAATAAAGCAAACCTTGTTTTTCAACATGGATTACCTCTTCATCAGATAACGTTGTCTTGGCTTCTGGATCCCAATTTACCATTCGGTAACCTCTATAAATTAGGCCTTTGTTGTATAAATCTACAAAAACCTTAATTACTGCTTCGGACATATCGTCGTCCATAGTAAATTTGGTTCTGTCCCAATCACAAGAACAGCCTAACTTTTTAAGTTGCTCTAAAATTACGCCTCCATATTCTTCTGTCCATTCCCAAGCGTGCTCTAAAAATTCTTCTCTAGACAAATCATTTTTATCAATGCCTTGAGCCTTTAATTTAGCAACAACCTTAGCTTCCGTAGCAATAGATGCGTGATCTGTACCAGGAACCCAACATGCATTTTTACCCAATAAACGTGCACGTCTAATTAACACATCTTGAATGGTATTATTTAACATATGTCCCATGTGTAATATACCTGTAACGTTTGGTGGTGGAATTACAATGGTGTAAGGTTCTCTATCATCTGGTGTTGAATGAAAGTAGTTATGCTCCATCCAGTAGTTGTACCATTTACTTTCTGCAGATTGAGCATTATATTTTGATGGAATTTCCATGTTTGGTATCGTTTTTGTAATATGACTGACAAAAGTACTTATAATTCCTATTTCGAAAAATTATTAGTGTAAGAATATGGGTTGAAAAACCGTAAATTCTGTTAAATGGTATGCATTACATCTAATAAATTTTGATTGGAATGAAAAAGTAACTAGTTTTGAATTATCAATTTTAAAATTAAAATGATGAAAAATTTATTAGCAGTATTATTTGTAAGTGTCTTAAGTATTAGTGCTTTTGCACAAGACAAAAAAGCAAAAATAGAATTTAAGACAGATGTAATCGACTATGGAACCATTGAAAAAGGAGCTGATGGTAAAAGAACATTTGAATTTACAAACACAGGTGATGCACCGTTGGTTATAACTAATGCAAAGTCTACATGTGGTTGTACAGTTCCTAATTGGCCTAAAGAAGCTATTTTACCAGGAGAATCTGGTACTATCGTTGTAAAATATAACACTAATAGATTAAACAAAATTGCAAAAACAATTACTGTTTATTCTAATGCGGAAAGACCTACTGTTGCTCTTAGAATTAAAGGAATGGTTGTAGACCCTAATAAGGCAAGTGTTTTAGAAAAGAAAAGTAAAAGTTTGATTGAAGAATAATTAATCTTTACTCAAAAAAAATAAAAAAGAGTTCTCAGGTTGAGAGCTCTTTTTTTATGCATTTTTTTCATATTTACATTAGAAATTTCAGACCTTAGCATTTTAAAATAAAAACCTAATGCCAAAAATATCAAACAAAGGTATCAGTATGCCAGAATCACCAATTAGAAAATTGGTACCATACGCAGAAGCTGCTCATAAAAAAGGAAAAAATGTTTACTACCTAAATATTGGTCAGCCAGATATTAAAACACCGACCGTTGCTTTAAATGCTATTAAAAACACTAATATTGATATTCTAGCGTATTCTCGTTCTGAAGGCTCTGAAAGCTATAGAATAAAAATTGCTGATTATTACAAACGTAACTCTATTAATATTACTCACAACGATATCATTGTAACAACTGGCGGAAGCGAAGCTTTGTTATTTGCTTTTGGAAGTATAATGGATAAGGATGATGAAATCATAATACCAGAACCGTTTTATGCAAATTATAATGGTTTCTCAAAATCTTCTGGTGTAAATGTTGTTCCGGTTATTTCAAAAATTGAAGATAATTTTGCTTTACCTGCAATTGAAGCGTTTGAAAAATTAATTACACCAAAAACCAAAGCTATATTAATCTGTAATCCAGGAAATCCTACTGGTTACCTCTATTCTAAGGAAGAAATAAAACAATTGGCTGCTATGGTTAAGAAACACGATTTATTTTTAATCGCAGACGAAGTGTACAGAGAATTTGTTTATGACGGTATTGAGCACTACTCTATTTTACAAGAACCTGGTTTAGAAGACCACGCCATTGTAATAGACTCTGTTTCTAAACGCTACAGTATGTGTGGTGCACGTGTAGGTTATTTGGTTTCAAAAAATGAAGAATTTATAAAAACTGCACTAAAATTTGCACAAGCACGGTTGAGTCCTCCAACATTAGCCCAAATTGCTAGTGAAGCCGCTTTAGATACACCTCAAAGCTATTTTGATAATGTAAAAGAAGAGTATGTAAAACGCAGAAACATATTAATTGAAGAATTAGAAAAAATTGAAGGGGTAAAGGTAGCTAAACCTAATGGTGCTTTTTATTGCATCGCAGAATTACCAGTTAAAAATTCAGATGATTTTGCTAAATGGCTCTTAGAATCATTTGAATTTAACAATAATACTGTAATGGTTGCTCCTGCAGCTGGCTTCTACTCTACACCTGGAGTTGGATTAAATCAAATAAGAATTGCATACGTTTTAAATGAGGAAAGTTTAAAAACTTGTGTAAAAATTCTAAAAGAAGCATTAAAAGTATATAAGGACTAATGGACATTATTAAAAATGCTTCTTTAAAATCATTTAACACCTTTGGTATTGATGTCACTGCAGAAAGCTATTGTGATATTGATACAATAAAAGCACTTAAAAATGTTTTAACCGAGCATTTTAATAAGCCTTTATTTATTTTAGGTGGAGGCAGTAATATGCTACTTACCAAAAACATTGAAGCCTTAGTTCTTCATATTAATCTAAAAGGTATTGAAGTAGTTAGTGAAACCAAAAACACCGTTATTATTAAAGCCATGGCTGGCGAAAATTGGCACAATTTTGTTATTTGGTGTTTAGAACATAATTATGGCGGAATAGAAAACTTATCATTAATACCTGGCAATATAGGTACTGCTCCTATACAAAATATTGGTGCTTATGGTGTAGAACTTAAAGATGTTTTTGTAAGCTGTGAAGCCATAAATATAGAAAATCAGACTACAAGAACATTTACTAAAGAAGATTGTAATTTTGGTTATAGAGAGTCTGTTTTTAAACAAGAATTAAAAGGACAATTTATTATTACAAGTGTAAATATTGAGTTAACGAAATCTAATCATCAATTGCATACCGATTATGGTATTATATTAAATGAATTAGAAGCTAATGGCATTAAAGCCCCTACAATTCAGAATATTTCTGACGCCATAATAGCAATTAGACAAAGTAAATTACCAGACCCTAAAGAAATAGGTAATAGCGGAAGTTTTTTTAAAAATCCCATAATTAGTGCCGAAGCTTTTTCCAAATTAGAACAAAATTTCCCTGAGGTACCATCCTATAAAATTTCTGAAAATGAAATTAAAGTACCTGCTGGTTGGTTAATTGAAAAATCTGGTTTCAAAGGAAAGCGATTTAATGATTATGGTGTACATACAAAACAAGCCTTGGTATTAGTTAATTATGGTAATGCCACAGGAAAAGAAATATTTGAACTCGCGCAGTTAATTCAAAAAACCGTGAAAAGAATATTTAATATAGAGATAGAAACAGAAGTAAATATTATTTAAAACAAAAGTCCCAATTTAGATTGGGACTTTTGAATTTAGAATAATTTTGTTTGAAAATGCTATTAATCAACTTACTGTGAAGTAAAAAACCATTCTAAAACTATATTGAGAGCACCTATATATGGTGTATTTATTTATATTTACGCTCATAAATCCAATTTGGATGTCTAATATTGAAAAAAAATAAACTTTAACACTTTGAGTATAACACCAATAGAGAAAAAAATAATCAACTTGCTCCACAAAGGAGATAAGCGTGCATTAAATCTACTTTACGAAAATTACTCAAACAGTCTTTATGGTGTTATTTTAAAAATAACAATTAACGAAGAAGTTGCCCAAGACGCATTGCAAGAAACATTTATTAAAGTCTGGAAAAATGCTTCTAAATATGATGCTTCTAAAGCCAAGTTATTTACGTGGTTATTTAGAATTGCAAGAAATACAGCTATCGATAAACTAAGAAGTTTTAATAATCGTTATCATAAAGAAGTCCAAATTGATAAATCAGACGTATATATCTTACCAACATCGGATTTAAATCAAGATGTCATGGACATTAAAGAACATGTTGGGCGACTAGAAGAAAAATACCAAATAGTGCTAGATGCCTTGTTTTTTCAAGGAATGACACAACAAGAAGCTAGTGATGAACTAGAGATTCCCCTTGGTACAATTAAATCTAGATTAAAAATAGGATTACGTGAACTTAAAAAGGTTTACAGTCCTGAAAATAATTAATCATGGAACAAAAATTACATACTTTTTTAAACTCTAACCTACTCAATAAGTATTTGGTTGGAGAAACTTCTTTAGAAGAAACTAAAGAGGTAGAACATTTTATTTCAACTTATCCTGAAGCAGAACAAGCATTTGAGAAACTTCAAGATAACCTAGAAATTATTGCAAAAGCTGGGGCTGTAGATGTCCCTCATGATATCTTAGAAGATATTTTAGATTCTATAGATGACACCAATGATGCTAAAGTCATTCAGTTAGTGCAAAACAAAAAAACCTCGTGGTACAGCATTGCTGCAAGTGCTGCTGCTGTCTTGTTTGCGGTTACATCGTTTATGTTATATCAAAAAAACATGGAATTAAACAACGAAAACAATGTTGTTGTTGAAGAAATTTACGATTTACGTAGTGATATTGAAACTAATAATTCTAAGTTAGAAGAATTGTCTAGAGAATTATTAAAGCTTAATAATCCTGACGCCAAAAAATACGTAATTAATGGTAATGAACGTGCCAAAAACCTAAAAACAGTAGCATACATTAATCCAATTGAAAAAACATCGATGATTGATGTCATAACTTTACCGCAATTACCAGAAGAGCAACATTATGAAATCTGGGCAGAAATGCAAGATAAAATGGTTAACTTAGGTATACTTGATGAATCTGACCGTAAATTAAAGCAAATTCCTTACATGGAAGATGCCTTAGCATTAAGCATTAAAATAAAATCAAAAGATAATAGTATTGCAGATAACGAAGATACTGAGGTAGCTGAAATTTCATTAAAAGAAGAAAATTAGCATTTATAAATAAACTAATTAATAACAAAAGAGGCGCAATACAAATTGCGCCTCTTTTTATTTCAACAACTCAAAACATTAATCTTTAGAAAATAAAGTTTTGTGAATAAGACCTCCTACTATTGCACCAGCAATTGGAGCCACCCAAAACAACCAAACTTGAGATAAGTAAGCACCATCTGCAAATATAGCCTGACTTAATGAGCGTGCTGGATTTACAGACGTATTTGTAATAGGAATACTAATTAAGTGAATTAAAACCAAAGCTAAACCAATGGCAATACCAGCAAAACCTTTTGGTGCTTTTGGATAAGTACTCCCTAAAATTACCAAAAGAAAAAATGCCGTAAGCACAAATTCTGCTACTAAAGCAGAAACCATACTGTAACCATCTGGTGAAAGTTCGCCATAACCATTAGCAGCAAAACCACCAACCGTTTCAAAGCCTGATTTACCAGAAACAATAAGATACAAAACACCAGCTGCAGCAATTGCACCAATAACTTGGGCTAAGATATAACCAGGTAATTCTTTAACATCAAATTTTCCACCAGCCCAAAGACCAATAGATACAGCCGGATTAAAATGTGCTCCAGATACATGGCCAACTGCATACGCCATAGTTAAAACGGTAAGACCAAATGCCAAGGAAACTCCAACAAAGCCTATGCCTAAATCTGGAATACCAGCAGCAAAAATGGCACTACCACAACCACCAAATACTAGCCAAAATGTCCCAAAGAATTCTGCAAATAATTTTTTCATAATAGATTACGTTAATTAGTTAATATTAAAAGATTAATAATATTGAGACACTCTAACAGCTTGTTAAGTCACAATGAAAAATAAACAGAAATAAACCTAAAAGCATTATCTTTGCACCTAAATAAAAAAGGATAGCGAAATAATTAGTACTACACATTCTATTTAAAAATGTAAATAGTAAAATTGTTTGGTATAACACTATAAAATAGAGACATCAAAAAAAGATGAAATTATTACTACTAACATTAGGTTTATTAGCTTTAGCTGTTGCAGGTATAGCCATAAAAATTTGGGCTAAAAAAGACGGGAAATTTGCAGGCACTTGTGCTAGCCAAAACCCTATGTTAAATAAAGAAGGTGAAGCTTGTGGGTTTTGTGGTAAAACACCAGACCAATATAAAGATTGTAGCGAACCTCAACATTCTTAATCCATAAATGGCGCTTATTTCAATACTGTTCTATGCATTTATTGCAGTAGTGACTATACAGGTTATTTTCTATTCTAGTTTTTTATTGTCTTTTGCTATTAAACGAGCAGAAACAAGATTAAAAAAACAACTACCTGTTTCAGTAATTATTTGTGCAAAAAATGAAGCTGAAAACCTAAAAAAGAATCTTCCTCTGGTTTTAAATCAAGCCTATTCTAATTTTGAAATTGTATTAGTAAACGATAGCTCTAGTGATGAAACATTAGACATTATGGAAACTTTTGCTTCAAAAAACAGCAATATAAAACTTGTTGATGTAAAAAGTAATGAAACTTTTTGGGGAAACAAAAAATACGCATTAACATTAGGAATAAAGGCATCTAGTAACGATTTTTTAGTTTTTACTGATGCAGATTGTTCACCTGCTTCTAGCCAATGGCTTGCTCATATAAGTTCTCATTTTTCTAATAAAACCTCTATTGTTATAGGTTATGGAGCATACGCTAAAAAGAAATTCTCCTTTTTAAATAAAATTATTCGATTTGAAACTGTAATGACTGCTTTACAGTATTTCTCTTACGCAAAATTAAAAATACCATATATGGGAGTTGGCCGCAATATGGCTTACACAAAAGAACTGTTTTTCAATAATCGTGGGTTTAACAACCATATGAATATTAAATCTGGCGATGATGATTTATTTATCAATGAAGTCGCAAATTCATCTAATACGGCGCTATGTTTTTCTAAAGAAAGTTTTACAATTTCTGAAGCAAAAACAACCTTTGGAGCATGGTTACTTCAAAAAAGAAGACATATAAGTACTGCTAAACTTTATAAAACTAAGCATCAAATTTTATTAGGACTTTTCTATATTAGTCAATTATTATTTTGGACCCTTTCCATCTTATTACTTTCTATAGGTTTTTCTTGGCAATGGATTGTCTTACTTATTGGTCTGCGTTTTACTATACAATGGCTCTGCATAGGCTTTACGGCCAAAAAATTTGAAGAAAAAGACCTCATTCTACTTGCGCCATTTTTAGAATTATTTTTAATTACTACACAATTAAGTATCTTTATTGCTAATAAGATATCTAAGCCTATACATTGGAAGTAAAAGAAGCCATTAACAAAGCAAAAAACAAAGAACAAATTGCATTTAAATATCTGCTAGATACTTTTTGGAACGATGTTTACGCATTTCAATTAAAACGCACTTTAAACGAAAATGACGCTGAGGATATTACTATCCAAACGTTTTCTAAAGCGTTTGATAAGATTGATACTTATAAGGAAGAGTACAAGTTTAAAACCTGGCTTATTACAATTTCTAAAAACATTCATATAGACTTAGTAAGAAAGCAAAAACAAACTATTAAAAATACGTCTAAAGATGATAATGACAATTATTTTCAAATTGTTGATGATTCTCCTACACCTGAAGATAAAATTATCACCGAACAAAACTTAGCTAAACTCCTTAGAGACATAAAAAAACTAAAACCGCACTATCAGGAAGTGATTAATTTGAGATATTTTCAAGAATTAAGTTATAAGGAAATATCAGAAGAGCTTAAAGAACCTATTAATAATGTGAAGGTTAAACTACTTAGAGCTAAAAAATTATTAGCAGCAATTATTACAAAAGCGTAAAAATTATAGCTTTAAAAGAAGGATTAGGGTAAGTTTAAAAAATAAAAAAGCTTCAGTTCTTAATTAATCATACTACCGTTCTAACTATCATTTTTATTATTAACTTCGTATCTTTGCTTTGAGAAATTGAAAACCGTATGGATACTAAAGTCGCATCAAATATTTTACCAGAACGCAAGCCAAAATGGTTAAGAGTAAAATTACCGACAGGCAAAAAATATACCGAACTAAGGTCATTAGTAGACAAATACAAATTGAACACAATTTGTACATCTGGTAGTTGCCCAAATATGGGTGAATGTTGGGGAGAAGGAACGGCTACATTTATGATTTTAGGAAATATTTGCACACGTTCTTGTGGATTTTGTGGCGTTAAAACTGGTAGACCAGAAAGTGTTGATTGGGACGAACCAGAAAAAGTAGCGCGCTCAATAAAATTAATGCAAATTAAACACGCGGTTTTAACCAGCGTAGATCGTGATGACCTTAAAGATATGGGAAGTATTATGTGGGCAGAAACGGTTAAATCTGTGAGACGCATGAATCCTGAAACAACTTTAGAGACTTTAATTCCAGATTTTCAAGGAATAGAAAAACATATAGATAGAATTATAGACGTAGCACCAGAAGTGGTTTCACATAATATAGAAACTGTAAGACGCTTAACACGAGATG
Organism: Winogradskyella endarachnes; assembly: GCF_009741275.1. Taxonomy (GTDB): domain Bacteria; phylum Bacteroidota; class Bacteroidia; order Flavobacteriales; family Flavobacteriaceae; genus Winogradskyella; species Winogradskyella endarachnes. Next base: position 274,934 of record NZ_WOWS01000002.1, on the reverse strand, counting down.
TTAGAATACAAGCGCAATACGATCGTAGTTTAGGTGTTTTAAAATATTTAAAATCACAAGGACAACGTAGAACAAAATCTGGCATTATGTTAGGTCTTGGAGAAGAACGCGAAGAAGTTATTCAAACACTTCATGATTTAAAAGAAAACGACGTTGATGTTGTAACAATTGGGCAGTATCTTCAACCTAGTAAAAAACATCTACCTGTTAAAAAATTTATTACTCCAGAACAATTTAAAGAATATGAAGACATTGGACTAGAATTAGGTTTTAGACATGTCGAAAGTAACGCTTTAGTAAGGTCGTCTTACAAAGCTCAAAAACATATTAATTAATGATTTCTGTTGCCATCAATGGCTTTGGAAGAATAGGTAGACGAGTATTTAGGCTTGCTTTACAAAACCCAAATATAAACGTTGTTGCTATAAATGATTTAGCAGACGCAAAAACCTTAAGTCATTTATTAAAATACGATAGTATCCATGGTATTTTAAACGCTAGCGTTTTTAATGACCAGAATAATATTATTGTTAATAATGTACCTGTACCGTTATTTAACGCCTCTCATCCAAAAGATGTAGATTGGTCACAAGTAAAACCTGATTTTGTTATTGAATCAACAGGTAAATTTAAAACAAAAGAAGAACTTCAGTTTCATATAAATAATGGCGCCAAACGCGTTATATTATCTGTACCAGCTATAGAAGACACCATAAAAACTATTGTATTAGGCGTAAATGACCAATCTTTAAAAGGAGATGAAACCATAATTTCTAACGCCTCTTGTACCACTAACAATGCAGCTCCAATGATTGCTTTAATTAAAAAACATCTTGGTATTAAACAAGCCTATATTACAACAATACATTCTTATACAACAGATCAAAGTTTGCATGATCAACCACATAAAGATTTAAGACGCGCGAGAGCTGCTGGTCAATCCATTGTACCTACAACTACTGGTGCCGCAAAGGCTCTTACAAAAATTTTCCCAGATTTATCTAATGTTATCGGTGGCTGTGGCATAAGAGTTCCGGTAGCCAATGGTTCTTTAACAGATATTACTATCAATGTAGAACAACCAACCACCATTAAAAAAGTAAATACTATTTTTAAAGATGCCGCAGAAACACACTTAAAAGGTATTTTAGAATATACGGAAGACCCAATTGTGTCAATAGATATAGTTGGAAATCCTCATTCTTGTATTTTTGATGCTCAAATGACTTCTGTTATCGGAAACATGGTTAAAATTGTAGGATGGTATGATAATGAAACAGGTTACAGTTCTAGAATTATGGATTTAATATGCAATTTGCCGATAAAATAATGGTTTTTATCGGATAAATAATTATATTTGTCCGAATTTAAACAAACTGAATGTCCCTTTTCAAATATTACATATTTGTATTTTTAGTATGTTTTTGTAGTGTTATTAGAGCACAGCAAGATAATGTTGAAGACAACGACGCGTTAACTTTAAGACTTGAAAATCACCTAGTCCAGGCGAAATTAAACAGTGATCGTGGTCAATATTATGATGCCAAAGATAACCTTGATAAAGCATTAATTATTGCCGAAAAAATGGGCGATAAAATAAACGAAGGCAAAATAAACACTAAAATTGCAAAGGTTCAGTTTTTGGTTAATAAACCAGATCAAGCCAACATATCATTACATAGAGCCATCCAGATTCAACGTGCTAATGAAGACCATACCAATCTAGCCATTACATACAATATTAAAGGTGTAATACACAGCACATTAGAAGAATATGATTACGCTTTAAAATATTTTAATAACGCAAAAAATCTTTTTGAAAAGGAAGATTTAGAACCCTATATTTCAGATGTAACACTTAACGAAGCAAAAGTTTATATCGCGCAAGAACGCTATGACGAGGCTAAATCACAGTTAGAAAAAACTATGATAATAGCCAAAAAGTATAATCAAGAAGACAAATTAAGCAGTGCTTTAATTCAAAATGCAAAAGTTTCTAGTGTATTAAACCATAATAAAACAGCGCTGTCACAAGCTAAAGAAGGTTTAGAAATAGCTAAAAAGAATAAAATTCTTGAAAATTTAAATGAAGCTCTTATAACCTTAAGTGATATTTATGAAAAAAATGGAGATTACAAAAACTCTTATGAGTACATAAAAAAACATATTCAATTATCAGATTCTATATTAAACATTAAGCGTAAAAACTTATCCCCAGGAATGTCTGGACAATATATTAGTAAATATCAAGATGCAGAAAATGCGCAACTTAAAGCACAGATAGAAGAAGTAACCGCAGAAAGTGCTTTTACACGTATTACTACAATTCTAAGTATTGCATTAATTACAATATTATCGCTGTTAACGTTATCTTTATATAAAAACAATAATATAAGATTAAACACCAACACTATGCTTCATAAAAAAAATGATGAGCTTATTGTTGCTAAAGAAAAAGCTGAGTTAGCTTCAAAAACTAAAGCTAACTTTTTATCTACAGTTACCCACGAGTTGCGTACACCATTATACGCGGTTACAGGCTTAACAAACATGCTATTAGATGAAGAACCTAAGGAGCATCAAATTCCACATTTAAAATCACTAAAATTCTCTGGTGACTACCTACTAACCTTTATTAACGACATCCTACAAATTAATAAAATTGAAGCAAATAAGGTTGAAATAGATCCAGAAAATTTCAATCTAAAAAGCAAATTAGAAAATGTAATTTCTGCACTTAGCAACTCTGCTAGCGACCAGAATACTAAAATACATTTTGAATATGAAGATGGTTTGCCAGAAACATTTATCGGCGATCAACTAAAAATATCCCAAATCTTAATTAACCTACTTGGCAATGCTATTAAATTCACAAAAGATGGAGACATCTGGGTGAGAGCGCAAAAATTAGACGAAAAAAACGGTCTATATAAAGTGCGTTTTGAAATTGAAGATAATGGTATTGGAATTACAAAAGAAAAACAAGACAATATGTTTGAGAGTTTCTCTCAAGGCTCTGTTCAAATTAATAGAAAATATGGAGGTACTGGTCTTGGTTTATCTATTGTAAAAGGTCTAATTCAAATTTTAAAAGGAAAAATCTATCTAAAGAGCGAGCTTGGCAAAGGCTCAACATTCTTTTTTGAAATTCCTTTAGAATATGATAAAAAGGCAGACAAACCAAAAGTGCAAGACGTTAAAAAAGTTAATAAGATGGATAATTTAGATTTAAGTAGTGTTAAAATTCTTATTGTAGAAGACAACAAAATCAACCAGATGATTACAAAAAAGATTCTGAATAAAATGAATCTTTACTGCGATGTTGTTGATAATGGAGAAGCTGCAGTAGAAAAAGTAAAAGAGGTAACTTATGATGTTGTATTAATGGATATACATATGCCAGGAATTAGTGGTCTAGAGGCAACAAAAATCATTAGAACTTTTGATACAGACCTAACTATTTTTGCACTTACAGCAGTTACTTTAGAAGACAAAATGCACGAGTTTGGTGAAGCTGGTTTTAACGATATTATATCTAAACCCTTTAAACAAGAAGACTTTGAAACTAAATTACACGCTGCACTATCTGGTGAGAAAATAGTTTCTAGTTATTTTAATTAACAAAACCCGTTATCAACTTATTAAATATTAATTCATTATCTATTTTAATTTCAATAGGCAAATAATATAATTTACTTCTTATCTCATCATTATTAGATAAGCGAACAAAATCCTTTTCTGTTGTTACTATCAAGGTACTTAAAGCAATAGTTTCAATATCAGATTCTTTAAAATTATAATGATCACTATACTCTAAGTGATTAAATTTTAATTCTTTTTCTTTCAAAAAATTAACTAGAGGCGTTGCATTTGCAATACCTGTCACCAAAGTAAACTCAGGTAAATCTTTTAATTCTAATTCATCAGATTCAGAAATTACTTTAGTAGCATACTCTATATAACTAAAAAATAACTGCTGATTGTTTTTTAAATTTATATTAGAAGCTATGTTTTGTTTCTCTCCTTCAGAAATATTCTTATCACATTTTGTCACAACAATAACCTCTGCACGCTTTGCTCCAGATCTTGGCTCACGCAAATTTCCAGTGGGTAACACCCAATCTTTATAATAGAGATTATTATACGCGGTTAGCATAATGTTAAAACCGGCTTTTACTTTTCTATGCTGAAAAGCATCATCTAATAATATAACTTCAGGTTGCGGATTTAATTTTCTTAATTCGTTTATTCCGTTTTGTCTGTCTGCATCTACGGCAACTAAAATGTCATTAAATTTTCTGTAAAACTGAAAAGGTTCATCTCCAATAACATCTGTATTAGCAGTTTCTTTTGCCAAAACAAACCCTTTTGATGTTCGTTTATAACCTCTGCTTAGTGTGGCAATAGACTTTTCATCTTTCAATAATTGTATTAAATATTCAATCATTGGTGTTTTCCCAGTGCCACCAGTACTTAAATTGCCCACGCAAATAACCGGAAAATCATAAGATTGAGAAGATTTTATTCCTGTTGAATATAACCAATTTCTTAACCTTGTAATTAGGTAATAAATTGGCACAATAGGAAACAATATGATGCGGATAAACTTCACGACGACTAAATTATATTATTTTTGAAACAAATATACACTTATGATTATACAAGACGTAATTAATCACTTGCACAACTTAGCACCTTTAGCTTATGCCGAAGATTTTGATAATGTTGGTTTGCTTGTTGGCGATAAAAATGAGAAAGTTTCTGGTATTCTTGTAACTTTAGATACACTTGAAGCCGTTGTAGATGAGGCAATTGACAACAATTGTAACCTTATAGTGAGCTTCCATCCTATTATTTTTTCAGGTTTAAAGAAATTAACAGGTAAAACATATGTAGAGCGAGTGGTTATAAAGGCAATTAAACACAATATTGCTATTTTCTCTATTCATACCGCTTTAGATAATGCGTTTCAAGGTGTAAATTCAATTATATGCGACCAACTAGGATTAATCAATAAAAATATATTAATTCCTCAATCTGGCACTATAAAAAAATTACAAACCTATGTACCTAAAGCTAATGCTGAAGATTTAAGAACAGCACTTTTTAATGCTGGAGCTGGTAACCTAGGCAACTATGAATCTTGTAGTTTTAATGTAGAAGGTGAAGGCACTTATTTAGGCAATGAAAATTCTAATCCTGTAATTGGAAAAAAGGGAAAATTACATACTGAAAAGGAAGTCGCAATTTCTGTAACATTTAAAAAGCATTTAGAATCTAAAGTATTAGATGGATTGTTTAAAGCACATCCTTATGAGGAAGTTGCCTATGAAATTTCTACTTTAGAAAATACCAACCAGCATATTGGTATGGGTATGGTTGCAGAACTAGAAATAGCTATGAAAACCGAAGAATGTTTAAAATACATTAAAAATAAGATGAATACAGAGTGTATTAGGTATTCTAAACCATTAAACAAACCTATTAAACGCATAGCCGTTTTAGGTGGTTCTGGTAGTTTTGCCATATCTGCAGCAAAGGCTGCAAACGCAGACCTTTTTATAACTGCAGACTTAAAGTACCATGATTTTTTTAATGCAGAAAACAACATAGTTTTAGCAGATATTGGACATTATGAAAGCGAACAGTTCACAAAATCGTTTTTAGTAGACTATCTCTCAAAAAAAATTACTAATTTTGCAATCATTTTATCAAAGACAAATACAAATCCGGTAAAGTATTTATAATTATGGCAAAAAAAGCTGAAGTTTCTGTTGAAGAGCGATTAAGAGCACTATATGATTTACAATTAATTGACTCTAGAGTAGATGAAATAAGAAATATCAGAGGTGAGCTTCCTTTAGAAGTTAGAGATTTAGAAGACGAAGTTGAAGGACTTAACTTAAGAATGGAGAAGCTTAATGATAGCTTAACCATTATTGATGACGAAATTAAAGGAAAGAAAAACTTAATTGAAGAATCAAAAACTTTAATTAAAAAATATAGTGAGCAACAAAAAAATGTTAGAAATAACAGAGAATATAACTCATTAACTAAAGAAGTTGAATTCCAAGAATTAGAAATTCAATTAGCAGAAAAGCACATTAAAGAATTTAAAGCGCAAATAGAACAGAAAAAAACAGTTATTTCTGAAACTAAAGAGCGATTAAAAGATCGTAATGCACACTTAAAACATAAGAAAGGAGAGCTTAACGAAATTTTAAAAGAAACTGAAAAAGAAGAAGAAGCGTTAATTAATAAGTCTTTAGATTTCCAAAAGAAAATTGATGACCGCTTAGTAAAAGCCTACCTTAGAATTAGAAACAACGTTAAAAATGGTTTAGCTGTTGTGGCTATTGAGCGTGGTGCTTCTGGTGGTTCTTTCTTTACTATTCCTCCACAAGTACAAGTAGAAATTGCTTCTCGCAAAAAAGTTATTACTGATGAGCATAGTGGACGTATATTAGTCGATTCTGTTTTAGCTGAAGAAGAAAAAGTAAAAATGAATAAGTTGTTTGCTAAACTTAGTAAGTAATTTTCATCTCATAATATGTTCTAAGCCTTTGCAAATGCAAAGGCTTTTTTATTTAAGATAATTTTAAAAAAATTAAGCTTAAGGATTTGTAAATTAACACGACTACATATAGAAAATCATAAACTTTAAGCCAAAATGAAAAAGTTACTATCTATTTTAACCATTATTTTATTATTCAGTTGCCATAACCAAGCACAAGTAAACCCAGAACAAGAAGCTGTAATTAATGCAGAACCTGTTGTGGTTCCGTTAGAAGACGGAAAAGCAAGAGCCTATTTTGCAAGTGGGTGTTTTTGGTGTGTAGAAGCTATTTTTGAAAGTGTAAAAGGTGTTGAAGAATCTATTTCTGGATATTCTGGTGGTTTTACTGAAAACCCAACTTATGAAGCCAGTAACACAGGTAAAACAGGACATGCAGAAGCTGTTGAGATTATTTACGATCCAGAAATTATTAGTTTTTCTGAATTAGTAGATGTTTATTTTGGCTCTCAAAACCCTACGCAAGTTAATGGACAAGGACCAGACCATGGCTCGCAATACCGTTCTATTATATTTTATCAAAACGATGAGCAAAAGAAAATAATAGAAGATAAAAAAGCGGCTTTAGCTAAAGAATTAGATGCTACAATTGCGGCAGAGGTTTATCCTTTTCTAAAATTTTGGGTTGGTGAAGATTACCACCAAAATTACGAACGCTTACACCCAAACCAAAGTTATATTAGAAATGTATCTATTCCGAGATTAAATAAGTTTAAGGCTAAGTTTCCGGAGTTACTAAAGGAAGATGAAAAGCATTAAATATAATTAAACTTAGCAGGTTTTTAACCTTGCAAGTCTATTTTTTTTGACCTGTAAGGTTTAATTTTTTATTTACTACTAATTCAAATTATGAGTACTCAGTTTTCCCTTTGGGGAATTAAAGGGGCTTCTTTTTCTTGGTCGCCTTAATTTCAAAAATCATAGGAAATAATTGTTTTTCCATTTTAAACATTCCTGATTCCGTTTTCACTAAATCCGGAAATACATCATAAGGACTTTCATCATATTCATTGAGGTATTCAATTTGTAATCCTGCTTCAATTAGGGAATTTACAACTTCGCTTAATCCATGATTCCAGCCATATTCTTTACTTACCATTTTTGAATTATGATTCGCATAAGTACCTTCATATTCCTCATATATTACCTCATCTTGGCTATAATGGTATTTCATCTTTGGTTTACCATCTACATAATCAAACATCCAAGCAATAGGATGAAACTCTACGATATAAAAAGTACCACCTACTTTCAATCTCTCAGAAATCATTTTTGCCCAAGGCTTTAAATCTGGCAACCAACCAATGGTTCCGTAACTTGTAATTACAATATCAAAAGATTCTGTAATATGCTGTGAAGTATCTAAAACGTTACAACAAACAAACTTAGCATCTAAATTTAATTCTTCATTTAATTGCTTTGCTAATTTTACACCTTCATCACTTATATCTACACCAACACACGTTGCTCCCATTCTACTCCAGCTTAATGTATCTTGACCAAAATGACACTGTAAATGTAATAAGGACTTCCCTTTAACATTACCAAGAGCTTTAAGTTCGTATGGCATTAAGGACGATTTTCCTTTTTTAAAAGCCTCCAAATTATACATTTCACTCTGTGCATGTATCGCTACTTTTTTATTCCAGGTATCTTTATTCACTTCAAAATAATTAGAATTCTCTTTCATGGTTGGTTAATTTTGTTTGTAATTTAAAACAACTTTTTAATATGAAGACATTTTGTGTAAGTCTAATTAGTCTATTTCTAATTGTTTCTTGTAAATCAGAAAAATCTGAAACATTAATTGCTCCGAACATAAGAGAACAATCTATTTCGGAAAAAATAGCCAATGCGCATGGTTTTGAAAACTGGAAAAATGTATCTGAAGTAAAATTCACTTTTCAAGTCGATAGAGACACTCTTAAAGGCAACGGAAGGTCTTGGACTTGGTTTCCTAAAAAAGACAAAGTTATTCTTAAAGCAAAATATGGCAAAATAGAATATATGAGACATGAAAGAGATAGTACACACACATCAACAGACCAAGGATTTATTAACGACAAATATTGGTTATTAGTTCCTTTTCAGTTGGTTTGGGACAAAACTGCAACAATTTCAAATCCCGTTTTTACTCATGCTCCAATTAGCAATAAACAATTAAATATGTTAACCATAACGTATCCTAATGAAGGCGGTTATACACCTGGTGATGCTTATGACATATATTACGACAATGACTTTATTATTAGAGAATGGGTTTTTAGAAAAGGAAACTCTAAAGAACCAACGTTGACTACCACTTTTGAAAACTATAAAACTTATAACGGCATAAAAATAGCCACAGACCATAAAATGGCAGATGGTAACTGGAATTTAAATTTTACAGATGTCAGTATTACTTTGGTAAACTAGCAGTATGGCATTACTTTTGCAATCTATAATGTAAGGTTCACGTAAAGAGTTTTAACTTAAAACGTATAGCTTACATTTTCCGCCTTTTGGCGTCTATATATATTAAAGCACTTTTATTTATAATAGAAGTGCTTTTTCTTTTTTAACAAGCTTTGATTATATAACTTAAACTTTCAAATCTGTATTAATACTAAACATAAATGTAGAGCCTTCGCCTTCTTCACTAACTAAAGATAAACTACCGCCAAGCAATTCTGCATAAGCTTTTGCTATAGATAAGCCAATACCAGAACCATGTAATGCATTTTTATTACTAACATCTACCTGATAAAAAGGATTAAAAATAGTGTCTTTTTTATCATCTGGCACACCAATACCTGTATCTTCTATAGACACATTTAACGTTGAATTATATATTGAAGCTCTTAATACAATTCGATCACCCTCTGATGTAAATTTTATAGCATTTTCTATTAATTTCTTTAATAATACGATCAACTTAGCTTCATCCGCTGTTATTGTAGACTTATCTCTTAAAATATTATCTTCAAAAATAAACAGCACACCTTTTAACTGAGTCTCTGGCAAATACTGATTATATATTACAGAAATAGTATCGACAACATTAAATGTTGTAATATTTAACTTCATAATACCTGTTTCTATTTCAGAAATATTAATTATTCCTGAAATAACATCAAGGAGTTTAAAACCATTTTCTTCTATTACATCCACAAATTCTTTAAAATCTGAATCGTTTTGAGCTTCATAATCTTTTAAGAGTTCAGCAGAGCCCAAAATACCATACATCGGTGTTCTAATCTCATGACTAATATTGCTTAAAAAAGCAGATTTCAACTGGTCTGACTGCTCCGCTCTTTCCTTTGCTATTAGTACATTTTTATGTTTTTCAACAAGTTCTTTTTGCAACTGATTTTCTTTTAAAAGTGCGTTATGCAAGTGGTCTATTAAAAACGAAACCGAAAAAACAGTTGCCAAAATAAATAAGATGTTATTTACAAATACAATTAATAAAACGTTAAATAATTCATCTTTAAATACGGCAAATTCAAAAATTTTAAAATAATGAAAGACAAGAATAAGGCTATAGCAAATACTAGACACCAATACTATTTTCATACCCGCTTTCTTACCACTATAAAGCGTAACTAAAATACAAACCATAAACAGCAAAAGTCCACTACTACTTTTTAAACCAATATATGTTGTTAAGGCAAATGCCAGCATAAACAAGGTTGCAGAAAATAGAACTTTCTTGGTTTTTATACTTAGTTTATTATTAAAAAACAGAAAACATATTATAGAAATCGCAGCAGTATCAATATAAAAAACAAACCATTTTCCTAAAATTATAGCAGTTATGGCACTAGGAATATAAGAAAACACGCCTAATGGCATGATTAAAACTAATATAGAAACAAACAATTTATTTCTAAAATAAGACAATTCATCTTGCCCTTTCTCTTTAGAAAAGTGACTATAATTTATATACCATTGATGATATGAAGACCAAAGTTTTTCCCACATAAATAATTTTACCGCTTGATTGATTATTTTAAATCTAATCAGAAAATATCAATTATACTAGATATTTCTTGTGAATTAACGTATAAAATGAAGGCCTAAATCCATTATTAAAATCTCATTTAATTATAGTATTTTTGTTACAATCCGTAAAACCTTTCAAATTGTCCAACTACAAATCTGGTCTTAATTACGCAAAACAACAAGACGAATTAGACGAATTATCAAGCTATAGAAATCAGTTTCACATCCCAAAAGACAAGGATGGAAACGACCTTATTTACCTCTGTGGCAACTCACTTGGTCTACAACCAAAAGTTACAAAAGACTATATCAATCAAGAATTAGAAGATTGGGCAAACCTTGGTGTAGAAGGCCATACAGACGCTAAAAACCCATGGTTACCATACCACGAATTTCTAACCGAAGCCACAGCTAAATTAGTGGGTGCTAAACCCATTGAGGTGGTTACCATGAATTCTTTGACGGCGAATCTGCATTTTATGATGGCGTCGTTTTATCAACCAACCAAAGAACGCTATAAAATTCTTATTGAAAGTGATGCCTTTCCTTCAGATAAATATGCAGTAGAATCTCAATTACGTCATCATGGTTACGATGATAAAGAAGGATTAATTCTTTGGAAACCAAGAAAAGGCGAAGAATTATTGCGCTATGAAGATTTGGAAGACATTCTTGAAGCTCAGGGTAATGAGATAGCCTTAATTATGATTGGTGGTGTTAATTATTACACAGGGCAATTTTTCGATTTTAAACGCATCACAAAACTTGGTCACAGTTATGGTTGCAAAGTCGGTTTTGATTGTGCTCATGGTACCGGAAACGTTGACTTAGACTTACATAATTCTGGAGCAGATTTTGCCGTTTGGTGTACTTATAAATACTTAAATTCAGGACCAGGAAGTTTATCGGGTTGTTTTGTTCATGAGCGCCACGCTTATGATAAAGACCTTAATCGTTTTACAGGTTGGTGGAGCCATAATAAAAACACACGTTTTAATATGCGACATGAGTTTGATGTGTTACCAGGAGCCGAAGGTTGGCAACTCAGTAATCCACCTATTTTATCCATGGCAGCTATAAAAGCTTCTTTAGATATTTTTCATGAGGTCGGATTTGATAAAATCCTTAAAAAATCGAAAAAATTAACTGGTTATTTTGAATTTCTATTGAAAGACTTAGGCGAAGATACCATAAGAATTATCACACCAGAAAACCCTGAAGAACGCGGTTGTCAATTATCTATTCAAGTGTTGAATGCAGATAAATCATTACACGATAAATTAACAGCAGCCGGAGTGATTAGCGATTGGCGCGAGCCTGATGTGATACGATGTGCACCAGTACCATTATACAATTCATTTGAAGATGTGTATTTAATGGTGGAGAAATTAAAGCCCATCCTAACCTTCCCAAAGGGAAGGAACTAATTACTAAAAAAAAAACATGGCTAAAACTACAAAACTCAGCAACAGTAAAAAAGTCTTCCCTTTTGGGGAAGATTTAGAAGGGGCTGCCCAAAACATACTTATCATTGGAGCAGGACTTTGCGGAAGCCTTTTAGCACTAAGACTAGGACAACGTGGCTACAATGTATCCGTTTACGAAATGCGTCCAGACCTTAGAACCACAGACATTTCTGCAGGTCGCTCAATTAACTTAGCATTTTCTGACCGCGGAAACAAAGCCATGAAACTCGTAGGCTTAGAAGATAAAGTGCAAGAATTATGTATTCCTATGCATGGAAGAATGATTCATGATAAAGAAGGAAAGACTTTCATGTCTAATTACAGCGGAAGGGATTACGAATACATCAACTCAATTTCTAGAGGCGATTTAAACGCATTACTTCTCAATGAAGCCGAAAAACATGATAACGTTACCATTCATTTCAATAAAAAATGTAAGTCTGTAGATTTTGAAAAAACCACGGCTTTATTTCAAGATTATAACTCTAAAGACGAATTTGTAGAAGATGCCGATTGCATCATAGCAACCGATGGTGCAGGTTCTGCCTTGCGAAAAAGTTATTATTTAGGAAAGAAATTTTTATTCAGTTTTTCGCAAGAGTATTTGAGTCATGGTTATAAAGAACTAAGCTTTTTACCAACCGAAACTGGCGATTACAAAACCTTTAAGAACGCTTTACACATATGGCCTAGAAGTAGCTTTATGCTTATAGCGTTGCCAAATTTAGACGGAAGTTTTACCGTCACTTTATTTTTAAGTTACAGCGAAGGCAGATATAATTTCAATAATTTAACCACGCCAGAAGCTGTAACAGAATTCTTTCAAAACGAGTTTCCAGATGCCTTAGAAATTATGCCGAATTTAGTTGATGATTTTTTTGAAAACCCAACAGCTGCTTTAGGCACGGTAAAATGCTCGCCATGGCATTATAAAGGAAATACATTATTAATGGGAGATTCCGCGCATGCCATTGTACCATTTTATGGTCAAGGTATGAATGCTTCTTTTGAAGACGTCGTAGAATTTGATAAAGTCCTAGACCAAAATTTAGAAAATTGGGAAGCAATATTTAAAACTTACGAGAAAAATCGCAAGAAAGATACCGATGCTATTGCCGATTTAGCCATTGACAATTTCCACGAAATGAAAGGTCATGTGGCCAACCCAATATTTCAAGAAAAACGAAAAATTGAAATGGCATTAGAAAAAGAATTTCAGAATGCGTATTCATCAAAATACAGTTTAGTTACCTTTAATGAAAACATAGGTTACCGACAAGCCATGTTAAAAGGACGCGCACAAGACAAAGCGATTTTAAACCTATTAACCGATAAAATTATATCATTAGAAGACGATTTAAAAGAGATTCTAGACAAAGTAAATGCAGAAACTGAAGCTATTTTAGAAGATGATAGGATTGCTGGGTTATAAGCCTACCCTAACCCTTCCAAAGGAAGGGAAACAAATGGGCTTAAAAAATAAAATAATATAAAAACTCTTTTTCGCCCGAGTAAGAGTTCCTTCCCAATGGGAAGGCTAGGATGGGCTTTTTATTGATATGAGTGAAGTAACACCAAGAGGAGCATATCCACACGTTAAACAAGTAGGCGATTTCATTTTCGTCTCAGGTACAAGTTCGCGTCGACCAGACAACACTATTGCAGGTGTAGACATCATTGACGAGATGGGAACAAAACGTCTAAACGCCTACACACAAACGCAAGAAGTTTTAAAAAACATAGAAAAAAACTTAGCAAAAGTTGGCGCAAGCCTTAAAGATGTGGTTGACGTTACGTCATTTTTAGTGAATATGAATGACTTTGCCGATTACAACAAAGCTTACGCAGAATTCTTTGAAAAAGAAACAGGACCAACCAGAACAACCGTTGCGGTACATCAATTACCGCATCCAGATTTAGTAGTTGAAATAAAGGTTATGGCTTATAAACCAAAATAAAGAATCATCTCTGTCGTTCCGACAGAGCGCAGCGACGAGGAATCACATCATGAGATTTCTCAATCGTTCCTCATTTCGAAATGACAAAACAAGATAAATAATCGTGAATTCATGATAACTATCAAAAACTACATAAACGGAAAATTCCCAAACCCAATTCAAGGCAACTGGATAGATAACTATAATCCATCAGATGGAACGGTTTACGGACAAATTCCTAATTCAACAAAAGAAGACGTAGAAGAAGCGTATAAAAATGCCAAATCAGCCTTTAGGCTGTGGTCGCAAACCTCATTAGAAGAACGTAGCAGAATCCTCATTAAAATTTCAGAATTATTAGAAGCTAATTTAGACCGTTTTGCCGAAGCGGAAAGTAAAGACAATGGCAAACCTATTTCATTAGCAAAAGCTGTTGATATTCCTAGAGCAGCAAGCAATTTTCGCTTTTTTGGGAATGCGATAACGCAATTTGCCAGTGAAAGTCATGAATCCGTAGGGCGGAATGCCATTAATTACACCTTGCGTCAACCCATTGGTGTTGTAGGTTGCATTAGTCCTTGGAATTTGCCACTCTATTTATTTACATGGAAAATTGCACCAGCATTAGCCGCAGGAAATTGCGTCGTAGCCAAACCGAGTGAAGTTACACCAATGACGGCTTATTTACTAGGAGAAATTTGTAACGAAGCTGGTTTGCCAAAAGGTGTTCTAAACATTGTTCACGGCTTAGGAACAACCACAGGACAAGCTATTATTGAGCATCCAGATATTAAAGCCATTTCCTTTACGGGTGGCACTGCAACAGGTGCACATATTGCTAAAGTTGCCGCACCAATGTTCAAAAAACTATCTTTAGAATTAGGCGGAAAAAATCCAAATATCATTTTTGCCGATTGTGATTATGATGATATGCTAAACACAACAGTACGTTCGTCTTTTGCTAATCAAGGGCAAATTTGCTTGTGCGGCAGTCGTATTTTTGTGGAAGCTTCTATCTATGAAAAATTTAAGACTGACTTTGTTGAAAAAGTAATGCAACTTAAAGTCGGACATCCTTCAGAATCCATTACCAATATTGGCGCTTTAGTGTCCAAACCACATCTTGAAAAAGTAAAAGAGTATATTAACATTGCAAAAACAGAAAATGGAACTGTACTTTATGGAGGAAACGAAGTGACTGTTGCAGGATTTGAAAACGGTTATTATTTAGAACCAACCGTTATTGAAGTGCCTAATGACGATTGCAGAGTGAACCAAGAAGAAATTTTTGGACCAGTAGTAACCATAATGCCATTCAAATCAGAAGACGAGGTTTTAGAAATGGCAAACAAAGTAAAATACGGTTTATCAGCTACATTGTGGACTAATAATTTAAAACGTACTATGCGAATGAGTAACCAATTACAAGCAGGTATTGTTTGGGTAAACACGTGGATGATGCGCGATTTAAGAACCCCTTTTGGTGGTGTAAAAGCTTCAGGTGTAGGACGCGAAGGTGGCTTTGAAGCCTTACGCTTTTTTACGGAAGCTAAGAATGTTTGTATAAAATACTAGAAGCCCATCTTCCGTCTTCCCGTAAGGGAAGAAACTAGATTGGAACTCTAAATATAAATTGAATAAAATTTTAAAATAATAACTCTTAACAAGACTCCTTCCCTTTGGGAAGGTTGGGATGGGCTTATGAATCTACAACTAAACAACAAATACGCACTAGTCTGCGGCAGTACAGCAGGCATAGGAAAAGCAACAGCAATGGCATTAGCAGCCGAAGGAGTTCAAGTGACCTTAGTCGCAAGAAATGAAGACAAATTAAAAACAGTACTTTCAGAATTACCTCAGCAACGCGCACATAATTATATTGTAGCCGATTTTTCAAATCCTGAGGACTTAAAAACTAAGGTTTTAGATTACGTAACTAACCATCATGGGTTTCATATTTTGGTAAATAATACAGGAGGCCCAAAAGGCGGTCCTGTTTTTTCTGCTGAAGTTGATGAATTTGAATCCGCTTTTACACAACATTTAAAATGTAATCATGTTCTCGTTCAAACAGTTGTTCCTTTTATGAAAGAGGAAGGTTTTGGTCGTGTTATCAATGTGATTTCAACCTCTGTAAAACAACCATTAGATGGTCTTGGCGTGAGTAACACCATTAGAGGAGCTGTGGCTAATTGGAGTAAAACTTTGGCTAATGAACTTGGTCAATTTGGTATTACAGTAAACAACGTTTTACCAGGAGCGACAGGTACAGAACGTTTAACTCAAATTATAAAAAACAAATCGGAAAAATCTGGAAATACCGAAGAAGAAGCTGCAAATGCTATGAAAAACGCAGTACCAGCCAAACGCTTTGCGCAACCAGAAGAATTGGCCGATGCTATTACATTTTTAGCGAGTGAACGCGCCAGTTATATTAATGGAATTAACCTTCCTGTGGATGGTGGACGAACAAAATCACTATAAAAAAAGCCCTTCCCTAACCCTTCCAATAAAGGAAGGAGAAACTGTTGCGGCAATCCTTAACTTAAAAATAGGCTTTAAAGGTTTTAAAAACCTGTACGGTCTTTGTATATTAGTGACATTATTTTTTAGCTATTATCAGTTAAATATTATTGTTTAATAACTACTCTTATTCGCCCAAGTAAGAGTTCCTTCCCAATGGGAAGGCTAGGATGGGCTTCTTCTTATCATGAGCAAATTATTTCCACCCATAAATTTTAAAGAATGGATTGAAGAAAATCGTCATTTACTAAAACCACCTGTTGGTAATAAAGTAGTTTGGAAAGATGGCGACTTTATTGTAATGGTTGTTGGAGGTCCTAACGACCGTACAGATTATCATTATAATGAAACACCAGAATTTTTCTATCAAGTAGAAGGTGACATAGTTTTAAAAGTTATTGATGATGGTGTACCAAAAGACATTCATATCAAAGAAGGTGATATCTTTTTATTGCCACCAAAAGTGCCGCATTCGCCTCAACGTGGACCAAATACGGTTGGTTTAGTTATAGAATACCCAAGAGATGAAGGTGTAAAAGATAAGTTGCAATGGTACTCTGATGAAGATGCCAGTCTTATATATGAAGAGGAATTTACTTTGGATAATATAGAAACGGATATGCCTGCCATTTTTGATAGATACAATAAGACTATTAAAAAAGACTAATCTCGAAATTAAAAACGATTTCATAATAAAATTTCTCGTAATTCAACCCTAATATGAGTAAACGCAAACTTAGAATAAATGGTCACTCTCACCTACTTCCCTATCCTGAAGAAATTCCTCAGTTCATGAAAGATAAAGGCATTTTTTGGGTGGATAAAGACCGAAAATTTATGCTTCAAAAGGATTGGAATCGACCTATCACAGATTCTAGTTTTTTCTTAGATGAAAAGTTAGAATGGATGGAGCGCAATAAGCTAGACCACGCTGTGGTTCTAAACCTATCTCAGCTTTATGGTAATGGTTTAAGGGTGGAAGAAATGAAGCAAGCCTTACGTTTTCAGAATGATTTTAATGCCAAAGTGCAACACAATCATCCTAGTAAATTTACCTGTGGTTTTGTAGTGCATCCTGGCTTTGTACGAAGTGCGTGTTGGGAAATTGAGCGTTGCGTAGAAGTTTTAGGTATGCGCTTATTATGTTTACCAACGCATTATATGGATTCTATTGGGACTTGGCGTTGCATCTTTGATGAAGAAAACGAACCTATTTTTGAAATGGCCAATAAATATAATTTGGCCGTTGAAATTCATCCATACGATGGCGAAAAGTTTATAAAATTAGAAAACACCTCATGGCGTTTTCATCTTATTTGGATGTTAGCGCAATGTGGCGATGCTTATCACTTTTTTACTTTAAATGGTTATCAGGAAAAATATCCTAACATGAGGACTTGTTTTGCACACGGTGGACAATTAGCACAAATTAACTTAGGAAGACGTATCCAAGGGTTTGATGGTCGACCAGATTTATTTGAAGGCAAAAGTCATCCTAGAAAAGCCGTTGGACATAAAAACATATTCTTTGACACTTTAGTACATGATACTGGTGGATTAGAATTACTGATTAGAAACCAAGGTTCTAAACAAGTGATAATGGGACTTGATGACCCATATCCGTTAGGCGAAATGGAAAGCGAAAAACAATCTTCTTATCCTGGAAAAATCATTGACTTAGCTATAGATAGAAAAATTATTACAGAAACTGAAGGCGATGCTATTTGGGAAGATAACGTAATTCAATGGTTGTGTGGTGATGATGAAGACGCTAAGCAGAAATTAATTACTAGAATAACCTCCTAGCTTTGAATTTCAATTTTTATGTCTATATTTAAACTCTAACCAACTAAATATATTATGAAAAAAATTGGAGGATACATGGTCTTTTTTGGCCTATTTGCTATTGTTTTAAATTTCTTTGATCGAGTTCCAACTATCTTAATGTGGATTTACGAATGGGGAGACACCGTTGCTTGGGCCATAAAAATTGGACTTATTGTAGTAGGTGCAGTTTTGTTTTTTATAGGAAAACCTGAGGAAGAATCTGAAACGGAAGTAACTCACAGAGACGGAACAGCAGCAGAATAAACATTTTTTACCTACTAAATTGTAATTATGTATTTCTTACCAGAAAATCTAGACAACTATGTTGTTTCACATTCTGCACAAGAACCTGATTTATTAAAACAACTCACAAGAGAAACCTATCAAAAAATTTTGCAACCAATTATGCTCAGTGGCCCATATCAAGGAAGGGTATTGAGTATGATTTCTAAATTAATACGACCTAAATGTATTTTAGAATTAGGTACTTTTACTGGTTATTCTACATTGTGTTTAGCAGAAGGCTTAGCTAGTGATGGCGAGTTGCATACTATTGATATCAATGAAGAATTAGTCGATTTTCAACGTAAGTATTTTGATAATTCAGAATATGGAGATCAAATTATTCAGCATACAGGAAGTGCTTTAGATATTATTCCAGAACTAAATAAAACTTTCGATTTAGTGTTTGTTGATGCAGATAAGCCTAATTACTCTAATTATTTTCATTTAATAATTGATAAGTTAAATTCTGGAGGTATAATTCTTTCAGATAATGTTTTATGGCACGGAAAAGTTGTGGAACCCTTAGACGAAAAAGATAAATCTACCAAAGCGGTTTTAGATTACAACACGCTTTTAAAAGAAGATAAACGGATTGAAACTGTAATTCTTCCTATTAGAGATGGATTAACAATTAGTAGAAAATTATAATAAACTAAAAAACCTCTTCAACAACGAAGAGGTTTTTTTTATTATGATGATTAATTATTATTGCACAGCTTGCAATGCATCAATATTACCGTACCCAAAACTACTGCTCTTGTAAGGATAAAGGTCTGAAGATTGTTTTAATCTATTTAACACTTGCGTTCTACTCCAACTAGGATATCTAGACCAAACTAAAGCTGCAATACCAGCAGTAGTTGCAGTTGCTGCAGAAGAACCACCAGTATAACGACGTTGCCCATTATAAAAGTTTAAAACAGGAGGTGCTTTACTTGTATTATTATCGCCTTCCATAATAATTGTAAAATCTATTTTACTTCCGCTATGGCAAGTTTCGCAACGTTCGTAGTTGCTACCATCATTTACACCAGTTACAGCTACAGTTTCGCTCATCGTTGCCGGAAAAATTACACCAAAGCCATTTGTAAAACTTGTTGATGTTCCGCCTGCTGCAAAGATTAATTTTCCTTTACTATACGCGTATTTTACAGCATCTTTAATATTACCAATAGACCATACATAACCTATAGACATAGAAATAATTTTTACATCGTTTCTATTCCCTAATTGTGTTAAAGCTGCAGAAACTCCTTTACGCTCGTGGTAATCGTTTAATAAAACATCTTCTGTTGCTCTGTACGCTACTAAGTTGGCATTATAAGCTACACCAACAGGCATACCGTCATTATTTCTAGGCGATGCCATTGTAGAACCCATGGCAGTTCCGTGTCCACACTTATCATCTGGACCGTCATAATTACTAGACCACCACCAATTAGAATCTATAAATGTTCCATACTTCTGAACAAAACGTCCTGAAGAATACCCATCATTAAATCCTGAAGAGGTTAAAAGGGATTGATATCTTGAAATACCTGTATCAATTAAACCAATGGTTACACCAGAACCTGTAGATAAACTCCATGCATCGTCTATATTGTGCTCATTAAAATGCCAAGATACCTGAACGTTATTTGGAGTTGTTGTAGTGTAGTGTGCCGCATTTATTGTATCTGCACTCTTGTCACAGCCTGAACTTGATTTTTGAACAGCAACAGTATATAAATTGTAACCATTAGGCTCTAAATACCTTACAAACTCGCTATTTCTCAAAGCAATTACCGTTTCAAGTTTTGTTACTTCTGCATCAAAAACGGCTAAAATATCATCTTCTTTAAATTTAAATTCGTCTTTTGTAACCTCTTCTTTTGCCATTATTGTTTCAATAAGACTATTCTTTTTTCTTATTAGTTCTTCGTCTATAGTTTCACTAAAACTCTGTCCTTCGTTGCCATAGCCAATTGTTAAAACATTTTGCCCGTGAGTTAATGCACTCCAAAGGAAGTGCGCGTCTTCCTCATTCCAATTAAAATCTCCTGTAGTTTCAATACTTTTAGTGATTTTTTGATTAATTTCTTCAACTGTTAAAGGATTCTCTGGAAACTGAAGTGTATCAATTTCAGATTCAACAATTGTATCTTTAGAACAAGATACTATGGTAATCGCTATTGCTAGCGCTACCAATTTGTACATTTTTTTCATTTAATATGATTTAGTTGGTTAATTCTCTAAATATATTAAATAAATGGTAATTTTTTATAATGTAATATAAGATTTCAATAAAAAATAGACGTCTTTTCTAAGAATAACGATTTTATTTATTTCTTTTTAATGATCCGGTAAACTCTTCAAGATCATCTTTAACTTTATTAAGTTCGTCTTTAACGTTTTTAGTAACGTCTGTATCTATAATATTATTTTCTTTAGCACTGTTGGAAATTTCGTGTTTAATATCGTTTGTAGCATCTTTTATTTGACGTATACCTTTACCTAAACCTCGAGCAATTTCTGGTAATTTATCTGCACCAAATACTAAGACTACAACCAATAGCACAAACACTATTTCTGTACCTCCAATAAATAAAAATGTTAGTTGATGTATCACGTTGCAAATATAAAGTGAGTTTACGAATAATACCACCTGAAATTGAAAATAAAAAAAGCCGATTAAATATTAATCGGCTTTAAATTTATTTGATATAAAATCTTAGTCTTTTACTTTGTTCTTAAACTTGTCGAAATCACTAGTTTTTTCTTCTTTAGGCCAAGAATTGTTAGTTGTATCTACATCTGCAGTTTCTAAATCTGGATCTAAAGCAATTGAAACTATTTCTTTTTGAGTCGCTAGAGCTTTGCTAACTTCTTTGTCATTAAGTCTCCAAACTTGTGCAGGATAGGTTTCTCTTTCTTTAGTACCATCTGCATAAGTATACTCTACAATAATTGGCATAACTAATCCGCCTGGTTTATTAAAAGTAACTTCATAGAAAAATTTAGGAGTTTCCTTTAATTCCTTTTGTTCTTCAGGTGAAAAGTTATCCATAATATATTCTTTTACCGTTGGTAACTTATCAATAGCTTCTGCTTTTTTTATTGCCTCCTCATAGCCTTCTGCACCTTCTTCAATAAAATATACTAAACTATTTGGATCTCTATTGTAGCGTTCTGCTAATTGCTTTCCGTTTTCATTTGGTGTTGCTGTTACAGCAAATTTCTTAACCTCTTTAATACCAATATCTGTATAATCTGTTGTGTAAAACCAACCTCTCCAAAACCAATCTAAATCTACGGCAGATGCATCTTCCATTGTACGGAAAAAATCTTCTGGCGTTGGGTGCTTAAACATCCAACGGTTTGCATATTCCCTAAAAGAATAATCGAATAAATCACGACCCATTATAGTTTCTCTAAGAATATTTAATCCTGTTGCTGGTTTACTATAAGCGTTATTACCAAACTGATACGTATTTAAACCTTTAGTCATAATTGGCGCAATATAATCTTGATCTCCGCCCATATATCTCACAATATTTTTAGCTGGTCCACGTCTAGATGGATATTTTTTATCACTTGGAGATAATGCTTTTGGATACCATTCTCCAAAATCTTGTTCTGCTACATACTGAACAAATGTATTTAAACCTTCATCCATCCATGTCCATTGACGCTCATCACTATTTACAATCATTGGAAAAAAGTTATGTCCAACTTCATGTATAATAACACTAATCATTCCGTATTTTGTTCTGTCTGAGTAATTTCCTTCTTTATCTGGGCGACCAAAATTGTAACAAATCATTGGGTATTCCATTCCCATTGGTGCATGTACAGAAATTGCTTTGTGGTAAGGGTAATCAAAGGTCATACGAGAATACGATTTTAATGTACTTGCTACGGCTTTTGTAGACCATTGTTCCCATAATGGGTTTCCTTCTTTAGAGTATAATGAAACAGCCATTACATCTTTATCTCCAATTTTTACAGCCATCATATCCCATAAGAATTTACGAGATGTTGCAAAACCGAAGTCTCTTACCATTTGGGCAGAAAGCTTCCAAGTTTTCTTGTCTTTACTTTTAGACTTTTCTGTAATTTCAGCTTCTTCTTGGGTAACAATCATCACAGGTTTGTCGTATGATTTTTTTGCTTTCTTAAAACGTTTCATCATATCTTTTGTAAATACCTCTTCACGATTTACTAAGAATCCTGTACCATCTAATATATGATCTGCAGGCACTGTAATATTTACATCAAAATTTCCAAATGGTAATGCAAACTCATCACGTCCCCAAAATTGAGAATTCTGCCATCCTTCTACATCATTATAAACAGCCATACGAGGATAAAACTGAGCCATTACGTAGATACGATTATCATTTTCTTCAAAATACTCGTAACCAGAACGCCCACCATCTTTTACGTGATCGTTAATATTGTACCACCATTTTATCTGAAAAGAAAATTTACCTCCAGATTTTAAAACGTTAGGTAATTCTACACGCATCATTGTGCGGTTTATGGTATACTCTAAAGCTTTACCATTAACATCTTTAACATGTTCTATATGAAAACCACCATCAAAAGCTTCTTTTAAATAAGATCTTACTGCACCTGCAGATGATGTTGCTGGCCCAATACCAGAAGAACGAATAAGTGGTGTTTTAGATTCTCTAGAACGCATGTTTTGATCTAACTGTACCCAAAGGTATTTTAAATCGTCTGGAGAATTGTTTGTGTAAGTAATAGTTTCGTTTCCAAAAAGTTTAGCATTTACATCATCGATTTCAATATCCATTTTATAATCTGCTTGCTGCTGATAATATGCTGGTCCTGGTGCTCCAGAGCCTGTTCTAAACATATTTGGTGTTGCAAACTCATCGTAAAGTTGTTTAAACTTGTTTTGGTTGGTATGACCAGGTTGGCGCTCTTCCTTAACCTCATCTTGAGCATAAATACTAAAAGATGAACATAGCAATGCGCATAAGAAATACTTAAAAATTTTCATAGATAATTTAGTTGTGTTTTAAAATGATGCCTAAATTAAGGATTAATAACGGCTAAATAAAAATTAATCTAAAAGTTTAACGAACAAGAAGCTTTTTCAGGTACTAAAAGAAAGCTTCTGTTTTTCCCTAACAGCTTCATGCGTAGAATATTCTGCTGTTCTGAAAACACATCAAATAACAATTTGTTGGTGACTTCTAAGGTTTTAATTTTAGAGACATTTTCAATCTCTAAATAACAATAGGTAATATCTTCTTTATATTCTTTACCAATAAAATTAAAATTAACAGTCTTACCATTAATACTAATTTTTAATTTGTCTTCTAAGTAACGTTTCATGTACGTCTCAGTCATTTTATGCTCAATATCGCTATCTAAGGTTATAGATTCATCGTATCGTTTTCTTAATAAGGTTTCAAAATCATTGATGAAAATTTGACTTATAATTTGAAGAGATTTTTCTTTTTCGGAGTAACCTATTTCTGTAACGCTTACATAATACTCATGTGTGTTATGATTAGAAATTAAAAATGGAAGAGCTATTAGTACTAATAATATGCGAAGTGATTTCATGTAAATAATTATAATTCTATTAGAGATGTCAAAAGCTATACCGAAAACTTAATCTTCTGTAACTGATTTTCTATTTTCTTGATAAGCTTTTAATTTGGCTTGAAGAAACTCTATTAATTTTAATTCGTTTTTTGCATTGCACAAGTTTAAGAATTCTTCATCTTCTTGGCAAAATAAATAATACTCAGTCCTTAAGTTAATGTTTAATGTATCTTTTTCAAAAAGTATAGAACCGTAACTTTCTTGTACTCGTTTAATGCACGCATCTCTCTTATCTAATTCTACTATTGCTTTTAATTTTTTAGTACGTCCACTAATTTTATTAAGTAACTTATGCAGGTTTACGCCACCTCCTAAACCAATATATCCCATAGGACCAGCATCTGCATCGTGTAATTTCCGTTCGTTTTGTGTAAGTGGTTTTCCTGTATAGCCTGGAATACCTAAATCGTAAAAATTAACTTCGGTTTCTGCGTCAGAGTTTGAAATATCTGACTCTAAACTCCCTGTTAAAACCTTACCTACCACAACTTCATTAAGTTCACTAACATGTTCTAATAATTTCACCTTAAAATGGCCTAATTCTACTATTAAATTGGTTATTACAAACTCTTGAGTTTGATATGTAATACCCGAAATAACTAAAGTGTCTAAGGCTTTTGCCTCTATAATAAAACTACCATCTGCATTTGATATTGAGTATTTTGCTGAAGTTTTATTTTGAATATGTAAACCATCGACCTCGTCATTAGCCACAAGTTGTCCTTTTAACTCTTTTGTTTGAGCCAGAAGACTATAGCTAAACACCCATAAAAAAATGACTAAAACCTTAATCTTCTTCACTTATAGTTTTTAAAAAGGAGTTACTTAATTGAGTTATACGCTCTAATAATTGTAGTTCTTTATCCTCTTCAAATAGTTCTGAATCTACACCTTGCGCTTCTACATAATCTGTAAATGCTTCAATTTGATTTAGCGGAATATTGAAATTGTTGTGTATAAAATTTACGCTATAATCATCTAAAGCTTTTTTAAAGGGTGTTTTTTCTATTTTTTGTTTTTCTTTTTCAGATTTAAATTTAATTCTGCCTAATTCTACATCATCTATATCTATAACCTGTTTCATTAAAAACCCAGTTACATTTACCAAGTTTAGCATGTGTTCCATACCAGGATTATACTCATTAAAAGCAACATTTTCAGCTTTTGTTTTATAATCTGAAGTAAACTCAAAATCTTCAATGTGATCTAAACCAAAATATATGGCATCTAAATCTACATTATAGGTTCTTACATTGTCTAAGTCAGCATGTAAATTACCGGTAAGTCCAAATGGTAATAAAACAACTTCGTTTAGCTTATTAACTTCTTCTACTAATAAAACAGTTAGTTGCTTAGACTCAATAATTTCTTGTGTAATTGTTACTTCAAAATCTTCAAACTGAAGTGCTCCAAACTGTACAACATCATTGAGTGCTACCTTAATTTCAAAGGTTCCGTTTTCATCTGTTACTGTTCCTTTATTTGATGAAGTATTATAAACGGTAACACCTTCTTTATCGTTAGACACAACAACAATGCGACCTTTTATAGGTTCTCGTTCTATACTTTGAGCAAAAGTAGATATGTAACAAAGAGAACAGAGTATAAATAAAATAGATTTCATAATATTTAGTTAGTTTTTTAAAGTTCGGTTATATATTTTGAATTTCACAAAAAAGTCCGTCAAACTTTTGTTAAATGATTTATTACAATTAATTATAGCTTTAATTTTAGAATTCATATTTTGACAAAAAATAATATATTTTGAGATCAATTATTATAGCAAGTACATCAACCATTCATGGTAGTGGTTATTTAGAATATTTATTAGAAGAACTAAAAGTTCACTTTAAAACTGTTAATGAAATTTTGTTTATACCCTACGCAAGACCTGGCGGAATTTCTCATAGTGATTATACAGCAATAGCTGCTAAAGCATTTAAAACCATTGGCAAAACAGTAAAAGGTATACATGAGTTTGATAGTGCAGAAGATGCTATAAAACAAGCCGAAGGTATTTTTGTTGGTGGAGGAAACACCTTTGTTTTAGTCTCTCAACTTTATAAAAACAATGCTTTAACAGCTATAAAGAATGCTGTAAATAGCGGAACTCCATATTTGGGAACAAGTGCAGGCAGTAATATTTGTGGCCTAACCATGCATACTACTAATGATATGCCAATTATGTATCCACCAAGTTTTAAAACTATTGGTTTGGTACCATTTAATATTAATCCACATTATTTAGATCCTATTGCTGGCAGTACACATATGGGAGAAACTAGAGAAACACGTATTAAAGAATTCCATACATATAATACCCAACCTGTCATTGGTTTACGCGAAGGTAGTTGGATTAAAGTAAGTGGTAAAACTCTAACATTAAAAGGTACATTAGAAGCCAGAATTTTTGAACAAGGTAAAGCACCCTATGAAATTGCAAGTAATTCTAATCTTGAATTTTTAAAATAAAACTAGATTTTCTTTAAAAAATGATACCCCAAAATTTCAAATCCTTCGTTATAATAAAATTTATGCGAAGGATTATTTTGTACATAGGTATTCAGTTCTATTGAATTACAACCTTTCTCCTTTACATAGTTATTAATCCAAGCCATAAATTGTTTACCCAAGCCATTACCTCTATGTTCTGGTTTAATAAAAACATGGTCTAATTCTACAGACTTACCCATATAATGTCTGGTACAAAACCATAACCCTGTAACACCTACCAGCTCATTTTCTTTAGAAACAACGGCACATTGATAGTTTTGATGTTTCATTTCATTAAATCTAAATTGCAAAACTTCTTCGCTAATTTTAGAATCATTTAACTGATATACCAATGGTACTATTTGGTTTAAATCTTTATTTGAAATTATTCTGAATTGGTAACTCATATTTTAATTTATAGGATTAAAAGTATCGTATTTTAATGATAACAAGTCGGTTTATAATTTAATTACTTTCTGAATTTGCACCTAATCAATGACTTTTACCTTAAAATTGTGTCAAACTTTTGTAAATTGAACACTTTAACAAACAAAAAATGAGAAGAGGTAATTTTAAAGTTAGGATTTTAATCTTTGTCGCTATCGCAGCATTTGCATTTTTAAGAAAATGTAGTCAAGAAGAAATTAATCCGTATACCGGAAAAAAACAAGCCATTTCATTATCACCACAAGAAGAAATAGCTATTGGGTTACAAAGTGCTCCTGGCATGGCGCAACAACATGGAGGTTTACACCCAAACAACCAATACCAAGCATTGGTAGACAACGTTGGTAACAAATTAGTAAATAGCAGTTTAGCAAAAAACACACCTTACAAATACGAGTTTCATTTATTAGCAGATGAGAATACCATAAATGCATTTGCATTACCTGGTGGACAAATTTTTATAACTTATGCTCTATTTTCTCAATTAAAAAATGAAGATCAATTAGCAGGTGTTTTAGGTCATGAAATTGGGCATGTACTAGGAAAACACTCTAACGAGCGCATTACTAATGCTAACTTTTGGAAAACCTTAGCCATGGGAAGTTCTGCAATTGATATGGGTGGCGTTGCACAACAAATTGGTAATGGTTCACTTCTTAAAAATGGAAGAGGTGATGAATTAGAAAGTGATGAACTTGGTGTTATTTTTATGATGGATGCAGGCTATAACCCAGAAGAAATGATTGGTGTTATGGAAATACTTAAAGCAGCTGCTGGTCCTAACCGAGTACCAGAAATGCAAAGTACACATCCTGATCCAGAAAATAGAATTGAAAAAATAAGAGAAGCCATCTCTAAATACAAAAAAGCGTCCTAATGGACGCTTTTTATTACTAACTAACTCAAATAATTGTCTACTCCTAGACAGTTTTCTTTTTAAAACGTTTTAAGAATAAAGCTGCATCATCTGCATTTGCTTTTTCTGCATGTCTTAACGCTGTATATCCTTTATCGCAAGATTTATGAATTTCAGAACCCGCTGTAATTAATACTTTTATCAACTCTACACGGTTATATTTTGCGGCATAATGTATAGGCATCATACCATTAGATTTCGCATTTACATCTGCGCCATTATTAATTAATCGCTTTACCTCTTCAGTATTACCTGTAGCAACTGCCCTGCACAAAGGACTTACTTCTACAGGTTGAACAATGACGTCATTTATCTCTGAAGATACCACAACATTTGATGCATTTAAATTACTGATTGAAAAGCCTAATGCTAAAGCTAAAACTACTACTGATTTTTTCATGATGAAAGATTTTAAAATTAATTGATTTGTTTTTTTGATTATACCAAATAGACGACATCTTTTTGAGTTTGTTACACACAAAAATATTTTATAACATTTCTTTAACGGTTTGAAAACAAATATGTTAACACAATCACAAATAGCAAGAGTTAGCAAATCCGTAGATTACCAAAGCTTAAATTTTAGTTAACACCCTAATTTTTTTTCTTATACAGAATTGTTATAGTGTTGTATGTATTATCTTTGATATATAAAACATTTTACAGATGAATAAGAAGGTTATTTTAATGATTTTAGATGGTTGGGGAAAATCTCCAGACCCTAAAGTTTCGGCAATAGACAATGCACAAATTCCATTTATTAATTCACTTTATACTAAATATCCCAATGCCAGTTTAAGGACCGACGGTTTGCACGTTGGTTTGCCAGAAGGCCAAATGGGAAATAGTGAAGTTGGCCACATGAATTTAGGTGCAGGTAGAATTGTATACCAAGATTTAGTTAAAATAAACCTTGCTGTAGAAAATAAAACATTGAGAGAAGAAAAGGTATTAAAAAATGCCTTTGAATATGCTAAATCCAATAATAAAAATGTGCATTTATTAGGCTTAGTTAGTAATGGTGGTGTGCACTCACACATTAATCATCTCTTTGGGTTACTAAATGCAACTAACGATTATGGTTTAGAAAATGTTTTTGTACACGCTTTTACAGATGGCAGAGATGTAGACCCAAAATCTGGACATGGTTTTATTTCAGATTTAGAAGAGCATATGAAAAAAACTACCGGAAAAGTGGCAACCGTTACTGGACGTTATTACGCCATGGATAGAGATAAACGTTGGGAGCGTGTAAAAATAGCATACGACGCTATGGTTAATGGTGAAGGCCAAAAGACAAATGATGTATTACAAGCTATTCAAAATAATTACAACAATGATGTTACAGATGAGTTTATAAAACCTATTATAGCTACTGATAGCAACAATGAACCTGTAACTACTATTAAAGATGACGACGTTGTTATTTTCTTTAACTTTAGAACAGATCGTGGACGCCAATTAACAGAAGTTTTATCACAAAGTGATTTCCATGAGCAAAACATGCACAAATTAAAGCTTCATTACGTTACTTTAACTAATTATGATGATAATTATAAAGGGATTAACGTTGTTTTTAATAAAGACAATCTTTCTGACACTTTAGGTGAAGTATTAGAAAAACATCACAAAAAACAAATTAGAATTGCAGAAACAGAGAAGTATCCACATGTTACTTTCTTCTTCTCTGGTGGACGAGAAGAACCGTTTGAAGGTGAAACAAGAATTTTAAGAAACTCTCCAAAAGTAGCAACTTACGATTTAAAACCAGAAATGAGTGCTTTTGAACTTACAGATGCCTTAGTACCTGAACTTAAAAAAGGAGACGTTGATTTTGTATGTTTAAATTTTGCTAATGGCGATATGGTTGGCCACACAGGTGTTATGGAAGCTGCTATAAAAGCTTGTGAAGCTGTTGATGCTTGTGTAAAAAGTGTGGTAACTACAGCTTTAGAAAATGATTATACAACTATTTTAATTGCTGACCATGGTAATTGTGAAACCATGATTAATCCTGATGGATCACCAAACACGGCACACACAACTAATCCAGTTCCTATTATTTTAATAGATAAAGAATTAAAAACAATTAAAGATGGTATTTTAGGAGATGTTGCACCTACAATTTTAAAACTTATAGGTGTTCCACAACCAGAAGCTATGACCAGAGAAAGTTTGGTATAATACCATTTTAATAATGTGCCTTTTTTGTAGTTTACTTTGGTGTATAATTCAAGGATAAAAACTCTTAATAAACACTACAAAAAAGGCATCAATATAAATTCAAATTAGCACAGAAGGCTTATTATTGTAACTTTGCCCTAACCTACATTTTATGAATAACATGAATTTTCAAAACAGATTAATAATAGCGGTTGATTTTGACGGTACCATTGTAGAGGATGCTTATCCTAAAATTGGTAAAACGCGTATTTTTGCTTTTGAAACTTTAAAACGATTACAAGAAGATGGCCATCGTCTTATACTTTGGACCTATAGATCTGGATCAAAATTACAAGAAGCTGTAGATTTTTGTAAAGAAAATGGCATAGAGTTTTATGCCGTAAATGCTAGTTTCCCAGAAGAAAAATACGACTATACAAGATCTAGAAAAATTAATGCAGATTTATTTATTGATGATAGAAACATTGGAGGTATACTAGGTTGGGGAGAAGTATATCAAATAATTACTAATGAAGAACCAAAAATAAAAACTGCTAAAAAGAAATGGTGGAAATTTTAACTAAAGCCTCAACATTTCAAAAAATGCTTTTTCTATATGCATTCTATGATTAGGATGTGCAATTTTAATTAATGCCTCTGCTCTTTGTTTAATTGTTTTGCCATACAAATTAGCAATTCCATATTCCGTAACAACATATTGAACATGAGCCCTAGTGGTAACAACACCAGCTCCAGGTTTTAAAATAGGTACAATTCTACTCACACCATTTTTTGTAACAGACGGAAGCGCAATTATTGCTTTACCACCTTTACTTAAAGACGCACCGCGAATAAAATCCATTTGACCACCAACGCCAGAGTACATACTACTACCAATAGAATCTGCACAAACTTGCCCAGTTAAATCAACTTCAATAGCAGAATTAATAGCAACCATTTGAGGGTTTTGTTTTATATACGCAGCATTATTAGTATAGTTTGATGCTCTCATTTCTACAAACGGATTATCATCTACATAATCATACAAACGCTTAGAACCCATAACAAAAGTAGAAAGTGCACGACCACGATTAATTTTTTTATAATTACCATTTATAACATTATCTAAAATTAAATCTATAACACCATCTGAAAACATTTCGGTATGCAATCCTAAATCTTTATGGTTGGTAAGACTTTTTAAAACCGCATTGGGTATCGATCCAATGCCCATTTGTAAAGTACTTCGGTCTTCAATTAGGTTGGCAACATAATTTCCAATTTTTGCTTCAATAGCATTTGGTTGCGCCATTTGATGTAGTGGTATTTCCTCATCAGATTCTACAAAATAATCAATTTCAGTAATATGAATTACACCAGCTCCATGCGTTCTAGGCATTTGCGGATTTACCTGCGCAATTACAATTTTAGCATTATCTATTGCTGCCAAAATAGCCTCTACAGCCACACCAAGAGAGCAATAACCATGGCGATCAGGTACAGAAACATGGATTAAAACCACATCTAGGTTAATAATGCGTTGCTGAAAAAGACGTGGTAGCTCACTTAAAAAAACAGGTGTATATGTTCCGTTACCTGCCTTTAACGTATGGCGTACATTCTTCCCAATAAAAAACGAATTCACGTGAAAACTTTCGCTAAACTCTGGATTAGCATAAGGTGCTACTCCTTCCGTGTGTAAATGGCAAACTTCAACGTTTCGTAATTCTTCATGTCTCGCAGCTAATGCTTTTACAAGACTTTGAGGTGCTGCAGCTGCCGCTTGAATATAAACACGATCATTAGATTTTACAACCTGTAATGCCTCTTCTGCTGTAACTGTTTTATACATCACTTTTTTTTATGTCACAAAACTAAATTAGAAATCTTAATTATAAACTGCGATTAATCATGTTTTCAAGAATAATTAAAATATTATAATGCCTATCTTTGCGCTTCAATAAACGAAACCATGATTATAGTAAAAACAGCTGAAGAAATTGAATTGATGCGTCAAAGCGCACTTGTTGTATCTAAAACTTTGGGTATGCTAGCCAAAGAAACTAAAGAAGGTGTAACCACAAATCATTTAGATAAAATTGCTGAAGAATTTATAAGAGACCATGGTGCCTTACCAGGTTTTAAAGGTCTTTACGATTGTCCTTCTACGTTACTTTGTAGTGTAAATGAAGCCGTTGTACATGGTTTACCTACAAATACACCATTAAAAGATGGCGATATTGTATCTATAGATTGTGGGGCTTTTATGAATGGTTTTTATGGTGATCACGCCTATACTTTTGAAATTGGTAATGTAGACGAAGCCACTAAAAAATTAATTCAAACTACCAAAGAATCGTTATACGTTGGTATAGAGCAATTAAAAGTTGGAAACCGTGTTGGTGATGTAGGTTTTGCTATTCAAAAATATTGTGAAGCAGAAGGCTATGGTGTTGTTAGAGAATTAGTTGGCCATGGTTTAGGTAGAAAAATGCATGAAGATCCAGAAATGCCAAACTATGGAAAAAGAGGTCGTGGCAAGAAATTTATTGAAGGTATGGTTGTAGCTATTGAACCAATGATAAACATGGGAACTCATAAGGTTAAACAACTTAGTGATGGTTGGACGATTGTAACACAAGACGGAAAACCAAGTGTTCATTTTGAACACGATATTGCCATTGTAGAAGGTAAGCCTGAAATTTTATCAACCTTTGGTTACGTGCATGAAGCTTTAGGCATTACATCTAACGAAGAAGACGCATTTAGACAAAACGCTTTAGTACTTTAATTACTATTTATGACGATAGATTACTTAGAAAAAGAACTAGTATCATTACGAGAAGAATTAAACAATCATAAATTATATAGCACCTTATCTTCTATTGAAGATATTAGGGTTTTTATGGAACAGCATGTTTTTGCAGTTTGGGATTTTATGTCTTTGTTAAAAGCACTTCAAAATCATTTAACTTCAACAACATTACCTTGGATACCTGTTTCTAACCCTTCTACATCTCGTTTTATAAATGAAATAGTACTTGGAGAGGAAAGTGATATTAATGAACTTGGCAAGCCTAAAAGTCATTTTGAAATGTATTTAGATGCCATGAAACAAATTGGTGCTAATTCCCGTCAAATTGAAGAATTTATTGTTCAAATTAAAAATGGTTTATCCATAAAAGATGCAATTGAATCAGTTAGCTTATTACCAGAAACAGCTACATTTATCAACTTTACTTTTGATATTATTAATACTAACCAGCCGCATAAAATAGCATCTGCTTTTACATTTGGACGCGAAGATTTAATCCCAGATATGTTTTTTCAGATTATAAACCAATCTAAAACTAGCGACACCTGTTACAGTAAACTAACCTATTATCTTAAAAGACACATAGAATTAGATGGTGACGAACATGGACCTTTATCCTTAAAAATGATTGAAGAACTTTGTGGCAACGATTCTTCAAAATGGAATGATGCTATAGAGGTTGCTAAAAATGCTTTGCAAAAACGGATTTTACTTTGGGATGGTATAGAAGAATTAATAAATTCTAAAAAACTAATTGAAATGTAGACTTTTGAAAAAGCTATTCAAAATTATATTAAACACCATCCCGAGACCTTTATTAATTAGGCTAAGTTACCTTGTTAGACCTATTATGGCTTTCTACTTAAAAGGAAACAAATACACAGATCCAATTGATGGTAAAAGTTTTAAATCCTTTTTACCTTATGGTTATGGCCAACAAAGACCTAATGTACTTTCGCCTTCTACCCTCTCTTTAGAAAGGCATCGTTTATTATGGCTCTATCTTAACAATGAAACTGATTTTTTTAAGACCAATAAAAAAGTGCTTCATTTTGCACCAGAACAGTGTTTTTTAAAACGTTTTAGAAAACTTACAAATTTAGATTACACCACTACAGATTTATTATCTCCAATTGCAGATGTAAAGGCAGATATTTGCGACCTCCCTTTTGAGGACAATAGTTACGACATTATTCTCTGTAACCACGTTTTAGAACATATTCCAGATGATACTAAAGCCATGCAAGAATTATACAGAGTAATGAAACCTGGAGGTTATGGCATATTTCAAATTCCTCAAGATTTAACTAGAGCAGAAACTTTTGAGGACGATAGCATTACAGATAAAGCAGAACGCGCCAAAATTTTTGGACAATATGACCACGTTCGTGTTTATGGTAGAGATTACTTTGATAAACTTAGAAGCATAGGTTTTAAAGTTGAAGAAATAGATTATACTGCTTCACTCTCCACGGAGAACATTACAAAATATTGTTTGGCTGATGGAGAAATTATTCCTGTTGTCTATAAATAAATTAAAATATGGCTCAATACATTATAATTACGACAG
Organism: Winogradskyella endarachnes; assembly: GCF_009741275.1. Lineage (GTDB taxonomy): Bacteria > Bacteroidota > Bacteroidia > Flavobacteriales > Flavobacteriaceae > Winogradskyella > Winogradskyella endarachnes. Next base: position 240,312 of record NZ_WOWS01000002.1, on the reverse strand, counting down.
GCGCACTTTTTGGTATGCTATCGGTTATTTTTGGCGCTTTTGGCGCACACGCTTTAAAGAAAATTTTATCTACTGACCAACTACATAGTTTTGAGGTTGGTGTAAGATATCAAATGTATCATGCCATTGTTTTATTGCTTCTTGGTTTTAATGATGAATTTGTGACAAAAGCCATCTATTGGTGTTTTACTTTAGGTATTGTACTTTTTTCTTTTAGTATTTACGGTTTGGTTTTAAGTGATGCAAAAGGAAAAAAACTAAAGTTTTTAGGCCCTATTACTCCTATTGGTGGTTTGCTACTGGTTGTAGGTTGGCTGTTATTGATTTTTCATTTTATATAAAAAAAAAGCTGCTCTACCCTAACCTAGAACAACTTTTTTATAATTAAGTGTTAATAGCACACTCACTTACTTAGAAACAGAAGTTTTTGATAGGTCACAAAAAAAAATGATTTATTATTATTTTTTTTTCGAGTATTAATTTTTGGTCTCTGAGATAAATAATTTCTGATTTAATAAAGCATTTTCACCAAGAATTAAATAATCTTTTCCTTCTCTATTTTGTAGTATATTGTAATAACCATCTGCTTGCTTTACAAATCTAGACGTGCCAGAATATTTACCATTTTCGTTATTGTTTGTTTTTCTTTTAACACCATCTGCATCTAACCAAAATCGTTTATCACCTTCAATTAATTCAAAATTTCCATCACAGAAACCGCCTAAATAATTATAATACTGAACATCATAGATCTTACCATTAGATGTGTTTAAATATCCATAACGCTTGTTGTTATCATCATATAATTCATAAATATCAGCACCAATATTTTGCCCTAAGATTAACCACATTTTATTGATTCGGATTTGTTCATCTTTGTACTTTTCTATAATGTCATTCTTTTTAAGTTCTTTTAATAAATCTTTTAATTCATTTTGTTTTACAAACGACTGCTTTTTTAGATTATAGATATAAGCCTTGCCAGAATTATTAGGATAGGTTACTAATATACCATTAGCTCTTGGTTGCATAACTTGTCCATAATGGGAAGAATTAGAATTAAATACAGATACATTTGGCAATAAAAAACCTGTCTTTTCTGCGCAATTATAGGCATAAATTTTTGTTGGATTTTTTGGTTTATCTAACATTAAAAAATAGCCATCATAAGTGATGAAGTGGTTAAAATCTTGGGGTTTTTCTATCACAATACCATTATCATCCATTAGACCTAACTTGCCATCTTTAGCGTAAATTGCTAAATTGTATTTATTAAACTTATAAATACTGTCTATGTCTACCATGTAGGCCTTAGATTTCTCTAGCCAAAGATTATTAAGTGAATCTAAACGTCTTGCTTCTCTTTCTTCTTTTAATCTTTGAATCTCTAAAGCTTTTTGCTCCTCAATATGCTTATCAATTTCTTCTTGGATATTAACAAACATCTCTAACATAGACTGATATTCTTCTTTAGATTTATCTGTTTCTAAATCAAAATACCATCTGGCATAAGAGCGCGCTTCAAAAAATTGTTTGTGTTCATAATATAAATAGGTTCCTAATTTTGCAACTCGGCTATTAGGTATGCTATCCATGTATTTTAGCGCTTTATTGAATATTTCTAATGATTTATCCAATTCTGTATCGATAAAAAGCGCTTCGGACCGGTTTATGTAGACTTCTGCAATTTCACTATTAGTTTGTGTAAAACTTAGAATTGGAAATAGGAACAAAAAATAGAGAGAAATACATCTAAATTTCATAATAAATGGTGAATTGGTTGGTGTTCAATTAGTTACTTTCAAACTAATAAAAAAATAAAATTATTTATTAATTTTTTCGACACCTTACCAAATAATATAGATATAATGTAATCCTTTGATTTAAAACTTTTTCTATTATTCTTAAAAACTATTTAAACTAAGTGTTTTTAACTCACTATTCTCATCTTCATAAATGAAATAAACCCTTAATTCTGGATGTGAATTTAAGAACCTCTTTACAGTTTCTATACCCATGGCTTGAAATGCTGTAGCATACCCATCTGCCGTCATACAATCTGGTGCTATGACCGATACACTGAGGATATTTGTTTTAGTAGGGTAACCTGTTTTTGTGTTAATAATATGTGCGTAACGATTACCATTATCATCTACTTTAAATTTTCTGTAAGTACCAGATGTTGCTAAACTTTCATCTTTTAAGGTTAAAACTTTTGAGTAGGTTTGCTGCCCATCAAAATTAGGATCGTCAATACCTATTGTCCAACCTTTTTTACTTTCAATATTTACACCAGCTGTTCTTAAATCTCCTCCAATATCTACTAAGTAATCGGTTATACCTTTAGATTCTAAAAAATTAGCAATAACATCAATACCATAACCTTTAGCTATGGCATTAAACTCTAAGTAACTTTCTTTGTGCTTTTTTATGTGCCCATTAACTAACCCTACTTTATTGAAACCTACAAATCGCATTAAACTATCTATAGTAACACTATCGGTTAAAAACTTGTTCTTTTCTGCACCAAAATTCCAAGCATTAACAACATTTCCAATAGTTGGATCAAACACTCCTTCGGTTTTTCTGTAGATGATTTTGGAGGCTTTAAATACATTTTGAAAATGCTGATCTACTTTGGTTAATTCATTTCTATTAAGCTTAGATATATCCGAATCTTCTATATAAGTAGAAAGCGACCTGTTGACCACTGCAAATAAACTATCAAACTGTTTTTGATAATTAACTGTTTCATCAGAAAAATATTGAATATTATAATTGGTCCCAAAAACAGAACCAGTGAGTTTTATATTTTTTGGCTCTTGCTGACAAGAAAACGCTATAACTAATAGATATAGACAAATTATTTTTTTCATAAGTTTTAAATTAAATTCTTGAGATAAACCTGCTACGTAAATTATTAGAAATTAATTTAAATTCATATCTATAACTTGTACACCATTGTACTCTATGAGATACTCTTGGTTTAAATATAGAGGTAAATCTTCACCATTAGGATTTCCAAGTCCTACACCTGCATATAAAACCTTAGCATCTTTTTCGTAAGCATGTTTTTTAAAGGTTTCCATCCAAACAATGTCATAATTATTAGGGTTTTCTGGTAATATCACAGCTCTAACTACTACAAAAAAGTATTGGTTATTTTTATCTACACACACAAATTGTGGATGACGTTTAAGCTTACTATTTATGGCTACAAATTCAAAACCACGCGCTTCTAGGTCTTTACCAACATGGTTCATTGCTAAATTATGTACTTCTTGAGGTGTCAATGGTTTGCTCATAAAACAAAGATACAAAGTTGCTATTTAAATCTTACAAACTTGGCGCTTTCAAACATGTAATTAGAGACAGAAATTGCTGCGTCATCTTTTAATTTGTACCATGGAGAATTGTTAGAATCTTCTAAATTCTTAACCAAATGTACACTCTGAGCTGGTGTATTTCCTTGAAAAAGTAAAAATATTTTTTCTCCTCTCTCATTTACAGCTTCATCACAAATCATTACAATATGCCCTGGACTTCCTCCTTTTATAAGCATATCTCCAATTTTTAAATCTTTAGCTTTAATAGATTTTAATTCATTGTAGAGTGATAAAGTCCCAGAGTACGTATATATTAAATTTAAGTATTTATAAAAGTTTGCTTTGGAGGAATTAGCCGAAGCTGTTTTATGAAATGTAACCTTATTACCTTTTATCTTTGGTCTATAACCTTGGGCATATTTTAACCATGAGCAATTGTGACCAGACGTAAAATTAAAACCAATTTCGGCTTTTCTATTGTGATCCCAAAGATATTCACTACGTACCCTAATTAATGCATCTGCACATTGCTGTAAGCCATTTTTAGGAACAGGTATTTCTAAAATACCAACATGTCCGCGTTGCCAGAAATATTTGGTATCATCATAATTAATAATTTTACTTCCAAAAGTTTTTAATTTATAGTTTCTTAGATATTCTTCAAAGCTACCCTTTGCATACAATACGCGTTTATAACCAACCGGTACATTAACCCTTGTTTTTATGGTTAAACTATCCTTATTTAATAATTCTGGTGTCTCAATTATTGAAACTACAGTTTCCGCAACTCTTTTCACCGGTTTAAACTGATATGCTAACAATACAATTGTAAATAGAGATAATAAAATAAGTAATATTTTTTTCATGAAGATTAAATTTCAAATTTTAGAACAAAGACATTCAGTCACTTAACGGAATAAACTCACTAATTGTTATATAGTTCTTAAATTTACCACAAATTGATTTTATAATGAAAACCCAATCACTACTATACTATAATTGTATACTCATTTCTATTCTACTACTAAGTTGCCAGAACAATAATAAATTACCAGATCCATTAGAAGCCGGCTGGCAAGGTGATGCTGTATGTGAAGTTGTTGAAGAAAACCAAAAACTCAGAGTACTTAAATGTACTTTTAAACCCAATGTAGGACATGAGAAACATTACCACAATCCTCATTTTGGTTACACACTATCTGGTGGCAAATTTAGAATAACCGACACCTCAGGCACAAGAGAAGTAAATGTGCCAACGGGTTACAGTTTTAGAAAGGATGAGATAACAACACACGAAGTTTTAAACATTGGTAATACAACAGCTGTATTCTTAATTATGGAGTATAAATAATTTTTTATATCTTTTATCTTGAAATGATAACAGATAAATTATGACAAACTCTATTCGTTTTGATCATGCAATTAATAAACTTTATAATGCTTTTCACAATAAAACACTAAATCCTGATGATTGTAAAGCTTGTGCTGTAGGCAACATTTTAGATAATAGTGACCGTTGGAAACACTTAACAGACAAACATGGCTCAATACAATTAAATTACGTTGGAATGGTGCATCAAAATCTTGGAAGAAAATTTAATGGCTATTCACCAATAGAGTTACTCACTATAGAACATACGTTTCTAAAAGGTTGCCAATATTATACTACTAAAGAAAACAGATTATATAAGCCAACTTTAATTAATGACTCCATTTTATTTGAAGGTTTGTGCGAAGTTGTAAAAATACTATGCCAACTAGAAGGCATAGAAAATGTAATGGATTGCTCAGTTCTATTTAATTTTGAAAAACCTGTATTACAATTACAATTCCAAGAATAACTTAAAACTCATGGCAGAATCTAATAAAAAAAGCCAACTCTAATTGAGTTGGCTTTTTTATATTTAAAAGGTTTAGATTAACCTCCAAAGTCATCAAATCTAATGTGCTCATCCGGAATACCGAAATCTTCACCCATTTTCTGAACAGCCTGGTTCATTAATGGTGGTCCACAAAAATATAATTCAATTTCTTCTGGCGCTTCATGCTTAGATAAATACTGGTCAATCACTACTTGGTGAATAAACCCAGTAAATCCATCTCCAGATTCATCGTTAATATCTTCTTTTAATTTCCAATTATCAGCTTCTGTTGGATCAGATAAGGCTATATAGAATTTAAAGTTCGGGAAATCTTTTTCTAAGGCTCTAAAGTAATGGATATAGAATAATTCTGCTTTAGAACGTCCACCATACCAATACGTTACTTTACGACCTGTTTTTAAGGTTCTAAATAATTGGTATAAGTGAGAACGCATTGGAGCCATACCAGCACCACCACCAACGTATAACATTTCAGAATCAGACTCATTAATAAAGAATTCTCCATAAGGTCCCGAAATAGTTACTTTATCACCAATCTTTTGGTTAAAAATATAAGACGATGCTACGCCAGGATTAACATCCATCCATCCACCTTTTTCTCTATCAAAAGGCGGTGTTGCAACACGTACATTTAGCATAATTTTTCTTCCTTCTGCTGGATAAGAAGCCATAGAATAAGCTCTTTCAACTAATTCGTCGTTCTTCATTACTAGAGGACGTAAACCAAATTTATCCCAATCTGCCTCAAACTTATTTGGTTCTCCAGGATGATCTTCAGGATGTGCCGTAATATCCATATCTGAATATTTAATCTCACATTCAGGAATTTCAATTTGAATATAACCACCTGCCTTATAATTCATATCTTCAGGAATCTCAACTACAAATTCCTTAATAAAAGTTGCAACATTATAGTTAGAAACAACAGTAGCTTCCCATTTTTTAATACCAAATACTTCTTCAGGAATTGTAATTTCCATATCCTGTTTTACTTTCACTTGGCAAGATAAACGTGCTCCATGTGCTAGTTCTTTTCTAGTAAAGTGAGGTGTTTCTGTTGGTAGTGCTTCTCCTCCACCAGATAATACATGACATTCACATTGAATACAAGTACCACCTCCACCACATGCAGATGGCAAAAATATCTTTTGGCTACCTAAAGTACTTAATAATGTACCTCCAGAGGCAACTTCTAATTCTCTTTCACCGTTAATTTTTATAGTAACAGGACCAGATGGTGATAATTTTTGTTTTACAAATAATAATAATGCTACTAACAATAGTGTTACCAATAAAAAGGCGACAACTGTTGCAACTATAGTACCGATTGTACTTGCGGCTAATATAATCATATCAATCAATTACTTGTTTGTATTTTCAGCTATTTCTAAGTCAGACTTAAGATGAGCTTCTTCTTTATTAATATCTTCTTTTATAACTTCTATTTTAGCTGAATTTTCTTCTGGCTTAGCTTCTTCATCTCCACCAGTTAACATTCCTCCAAAACTCATAAAACCTATGGCCATTAACCCTGTAATAATAAAAGTAATACCTAAACCTCTAAGTGCAGGTGGTACATTACTATATCTAATTTTTTCTCTAATTGCAGCAATTGCTAAAATTGCTAAAAACCAACCAATACCAGAACCAATACCGTAATTCAAGGCTAAACCTAAGGTTGCTATTTCTCTAGATTGCATAAATAATGAACCTCCCAAAATAGCACAGTTCACAGCAATTAATGGTAAAAATATACCTAATGAGTTATATAAAGATGGTGAAAATTTCTCTACTATGATTTCAACTAATTGTACCATTGTAGCAATTGTTGCAATAAACATAATAAAAGATAAAAAGCTTAAATCATAACTAGCATATTCATCACCTAACCATGATAATGCTCCTGGCTGCAATAAATACTGATCTAATAGCCAGTTTAAAGGTACTGTAATTGCTAATACAAAAATTACAGCCGCACCAAGACCAACAGCAGTTGATACTTTTTTAGAAACCGCCAAGTAAGAACACATTCCTAGGAATGTTGCAAATACCATGTTGTCTATAAATATTGATTTGAAAAATAATTCTATATGTTCCATATTCTTTTAGTTTTCAGTCTCAATCTCAATTCACAGTTACTACTGATTACTGGGATTATAAACTGCGTACTTTTTAGTCTTCTATTAACGCTTTGTTTCTACTTCTTTGAATCCAAATTATGATACCAACAACAATTAATGCCATAGGTGATAATAACATAAAACCGTTATTTTCATAACCAATTGCATATAGTCCTGTTTTTTCTATTGGATCACCTAAAACTTTAAATCCTAATAATGTACCAGAACCTAATAGTTCTCTAAAAAATCCGACTATTATAAGTATTAAACCGTAACCAGCAGCATTTCCAATTCCATCTAAGAAGGATCTCCAAGGTCCATTACCTAACGCAAAAGCTTCAAAACGTCCCATAATAATACAGTTGGTAATAATTAATCCAACAAATACAGAAAGTGTTTTACTTAGCTCATAGGCGTAAGCTTTCAAAACTTGATCAACAATAATTACTAAGGCAGCGACAACAACTAGTTGCACAATAATTCTAATTTTTGAAGGAATAATATTTCTCATTAAAGAGATCACTACGTTTCCTATACCCAAAACAAATAATACCGAAACTGCCATTACAATAGAAGCTTTTAGCTCTGCTGTAATTGCTAATGCAGAACATATACCCAGTACTTGTATGGTAATTGGATTATTATCTGCTAATGGATCTAATATTAAATTGGCGTCTTTTTTTGATAAAAGTCCCATAAATTATTTTTTTAAAGTTTTAAAATAAGGCCAGTATAGCTTCAAATCCTTACGAATCATTGCTGTAACACCATCACCTGTAATAGTAGCACCTGCAATGGCATCTACTTCGTTATCTGTTTTATCTAAATTTTTTGGATCGGCATTTCCTTTAGCAACTGTAATACCAGCAAAATTACCAGATTCATCTAATAAATGCTCTCCAATAAAATCGTCCATAAAGAAACGTTGCTTAATGTTTGCACCTAAACCTGGTGTTTCACCTTTATGATCAAAATAAGCACCTTGTACAACCATATTTTCATCCATTGCAACATAAGCCCAAATAGCATCCCAAAGTCCTTTTCCTCTAATCGGTGCTATATAAAATGTTTTACCATCCTTTTCACCTATAAATAAAGGTAAACTTCTTGTACCGCCAGATTTAGCTTTTGTTTGCTCCTTTTTCACATCAATTAAATAAGCCTGATCATTTTCAGTAGCGCTACCATTTTCAATAACAATTTGCTTCTTTATATATTTAGAAAACTCTCCTGCAACTTTATCTGTTGATATAAAAGTAGCACTTCCTTCATCATTATCATTTACTCCCATAGCATACAGAATATTCTGTTGCTTTTCCATTCGCTCATTTTCAGAAATTGTAGGCTTTAATGAAGCTGCTGTAAATGCTAATAAAGAACCTACTATTAAAACCATCGCAATGGCAAAAATTATAGTATATGAATTTTTATCTGTTCTATTTTCCATCGTTATGCAACTTTAGCTTTTAAACGTTTCATTCTTTTCTTTACATTTCCTTGTACCACATAATGGTCAATTGTTGGTGCAAACACATTCATTAATAATATAGCTAACATTACACCTTCTGGATATGCCGGATTGAATACACGAATCATTATAGAAATAAACCCTACTAAGAAACCATATATCCATTTACCTTTTGTTGTTTGCGAAGCTGTCACAGGATCAGTAGCCATAAATACAGTACCAAAAGCAAAACCTCCAATTAGTAAGTGATGCCAAAACTCTGTACTCATTAATCCGTAAAACTTGCTAGATTCAGTAATCCAACCAGAACTTACAACAGCATTAAATATTAATCCCATTACTAAAGCACCCACTACAGATGACAACATAATTCTCCAACTTCCAATTTTGGTGAAGATTAAGAATAATGCACCTAATAGTATTAACAAGGTAGATGTTTCACCAACAGAACCAGGAATTAAGCCATAAAACATATCCATTACCTCGTAACCTGCTGCTTTACCTTGTGCTAAACTACCTAAGATTGTTTCACCAGAAATAGCATCCACATTTTGACCTGCTGCAATTAATTGATCTTGCTCTACTGCGCCATGTACCCATACTTTATCTCCAGACATCCATGTTGGATATGCGAAGAATAAAAATGCACGTATGGTTAATGCAGGATTAAGAATATTCATCCCTGTACCTCCAAAAACTTCTTTACCTATAACAACACCAAAAGCAACTGCTACGGCTAACATCCATAATGGTGTATCTATTGGTACTATTAAAGGCACTAACATACCTGTTACTAAATACCCTTCTTCTACTTCGTGACTATTTTTAACGGCAAAGAAAATCTCTATTGCTAAACCTACTACGTAAGATACAATTACTAGAGGAATTACTTTCCAGAAACCAACTAGAAAATTATCTAATGTCCAAAATTCTGCGCTAAAAAACCCATTTGTAGCCTGTTGAATTTCTCCAAAAGCAAGATGATGCTGATACCCAGCATTAAACATACCAAATATTAAACAAGGAACCATTGCCATAATAACAGTGTTCATTGTACGCTTTAAATCATCGGCTGCTTTTATATGAGTACCATTATGTGTGGTCTCATTAGGTAAGAATAAAAACGTATGTATTGCAGAAAATGCTGGCAACCACTTCTTATCTTTATTCTTTTGTCTAAAATTATGTAAATTTTGTTTTAAACCCATTATCCTATTTCTTTTAGCATTAAGTCTAATCCTTCTCTTATAATTTTTTGATGTGGCTGCTTAGAAACACAAACAAATTCTGTTAGTGCAAAATCTTCTGGTGCAACCTCGTACATCCCTAAAGCTTCCATTTCATCTAAATCTTGATACATACAAGCTTTTAAAATCTGCATTGGGTAAATATCTAAAGGAAATACTTCTTCGTATGATCCTGTTACAACAAATGCTCTATGCTCTCCGTTTGTATTTGTATTTAAATCGTATTTTTTCTTAGGAGTTAACCAAGAAAATGTTAACGCTCTAGACGTAGAAATCTTATTAAATACTGGCTTATTCCAACCAAACAACTCGTAATCATCTCCTTCTGGTATAACTGTAATTACATTACTATAGTAATCTAAGTGACCATCTGGAGCTACTTGCTTACCTGTTAAAACATTCCCAGAGATTATACGATCATTACCATCTCTCTCTACACCATTATCATAGACCATAGTTGCTATTTCAGCACCCAACTTAGTTTTAAAATATCTTGGCTTTTTAACGGAAGAACCCGCAAATGCAACAATACGCTCTGCGTTAAATTTACCAGTTAATAATAATTCTCCTATTATTACCAAATCTTGTGCATTAACCGTCCAAACTATTTCACCTTTATTAATAGGATCAACCTTATTAATTAAAGTACCTACATTTCCAGATGGATGTGGGCCAGAAACCTTATGAGTAATAGTGTGTTCTAAATTTGCTAAAGGCGAATTAGATGTTTTACCTACAGACACATGCACACTACCTTCTGTTAATTTAGACAAAGCAGTAACTGCCGCTTGCAGCTCGGCTTCTTTACCAGCTAAAGTATAATCTAAATCTGCAGCTAAAGGCGCGCTTGCGTAACCTGAAACAAATATAGCTTTTGGCGTGTTATTTGCATTTGCAATAACATCATAAGGACGTTGCTTTATAAAAGACCAACAACCTGTAGCTAACAAATGTGCTTTGGTTTTTTCTGCATCAGAAGTTAAATCAAACTTACCGTAATCAATAAAAGTTTGTTCTTTATCTGCTAAAATTTTTATAGCGTCTATACGACGTCTTGGTCCACGTTGTACTTCTGTAATTTCACCAGATACAGGTGACACAAATTTCATAGCCTCATTATCTTTATTATAAAATAAAGTCTCACCCGCTTTTACTCGAGTACCTTCTTTGGCTACTAATTTTGGAATAATACTGTGGAAGTCTTCAGGTCTTATAGAATAGGAATTACTAATTATAGCATTTTCCGTAGCTTTCTCGGCTTCACCGACCAACTTTATATCTAAACCCTTTTTAATTTTGATGTCCTTTGACATATACTAAAGATTAGTTATCTAAAAAATCCGTGCGAAATTACAAATTTATGCTTAAAAAAGCAGGCGAAATAAAAGCATCTTTTCTTATTTGTAATGATTTTAAATAATAAGTGTGTTTTATGGGCATGAATTTTGATTATCTTTACACAACGTACTTATTTAATGATGAAAAAAAATATTTTTAACCTCCTTTTAATCATAATTTTACCTTCAACTTTAATTTCTCAGGTAGCCATTGAAGTTATTCCTCCAGATTTTATTAAAACCATAACATTTAAAAGTAATACTACCGAAGGACAGCTTCCTATATTAGAGCTTGGGGAAACTTTAGAATTAGAATTTGATGCGCTCACTGCAAACGAAGAAGACTTTTATTATGTTATTGAGCATTTTAATTTTGATTGGACACCTTCCAATCTTGTAAAATCTGAATACCTTAAAGGATTAGATTATCAAAGAATTCAAACCTATGAGAATTCATTCAATACCTATCAAATATATTCGCATTACAATCTAACCATTCCTAACACACAAACCCTTGCGCTATTAAAGAGTGGAAATTATATGATTTCTATTTACGATGATTATGATGAGCTTATGTTTAGCAGAAAATTTATGATTTATGAAAATATTGCTACTGTAGGTGTTAGTGTAAAACGCAGTAGAGATGTTAAGGTCATAGCCGAAAAACAATCTATAGATATGGTCATCTCAACGACTAATTTAAATTTAAACAATCCACTAGAAACTATTAGAACATTAATTATTCAAAACAACAACCTCAACACAGCAATTTCAAATCTTAAACCACAATACACTTTAGGTAATGAACTTATTTATAAATACGATACTGAATCTTCTTTTTGGGGAGGAAACGAATATTGGAATTATGAAAATAAAGATGTTAGAGCCGCAAATGTTGGTGTTCAATTTATTAAACTAAAAGACATTTACCACAACTACTTGTATACTAATGTTTCAAGAAAAAACCAACCGTACACCTATAATCCTGATATAAATGGAAATTTTTTAGTGACAGCAATAGACAGTGATGACGTAGATATTGAAGCAGACTATACAATGATACATTTTTCATTATCTAATGACGAAATACAAAATAAAGACGTTTATATATATGGAAATTTCAATGCATACGCTATTGAACCCTTAAACAAAATGGATTACAATACTGAAAGTCAACGATATGAAAAAACAATGTTACTAAAACAAGGTTTTTACAACTATAAATATGTAGTAGTAGACCAAGAAACCGATGCTATTGATGAAGGTGCCATTAGTGGTAATTACTGGCAGACCGAAAACAATTACAAAGTACTAGTTTATTATAGAGATCTTGGTGCACGTTACGATCGCCTTATTGGTTACGGTGAAGCTTCATCTACAAATATTACCAACTAAAAAAACATTTCTTATTAATTTCTCTTAATTTCTTACTAAATGCAGACAGATATTGCTTTATTTACTCAACTATGTGATACCATCTTAAAAGAAGAACTACAAGAACCAGTTGCTAAACCTATTCCTGCGTCAAAATTATATGACACCTTAGATTTATCATTACAGTCTGAAGCAATTATAGACGAGCAATTAAAATCAATTTTAATAACACTTATTAAAAGCACTCCAAAAACAGCTTCAAAATCATTTTTTAATCAACTATTTGGAGGCAGAATAGGCAAGGCTACACTTGGCGAATTACTTGCGGTGATGTTTAATAATAGCATGTACACCTATAAAGTTGCAGGACCACAAGTTGGCATAGAAAAACAGGTATTAAAAAATATATGCAAATTAGCTGGATATCCTGATAACAGTGAAGGTACATTAGCTCCTGGAGGTTCTATGAGTAATATGATGGCGCTCATTATGGCAAGAGATTATAAAAACAAATCTGCAAGAACAGAAGGCTTATCTAAACCAATGACGCTATACACATCTAAAGAGTCTCATTATTCAATTGCTAAAAATGCTGCTTTAACAGGAATTGGCAGAAACCAAGTTCGCTTAGTTAATACCAATAATAAGGGCGAAATGCTTGCAGAGCACCTTAATGAATTAATAACTGAAGATATAAAAAATAACTTAGAACCTTTTTTTGTTAATGCCACTGCTGGCACAACTGTTCTTGGTGCTTTTGATGATATTGAGGCAATAAGTAAAGTCTGTAAAACACATCAATTATGGTTACATGTTGATGGCGCTTATTGCGGAAGTGTAATTTTTAGTAAATCATACAAACATCTTATAAAAGGTATAGAACACTCAGATTCTTTTAGTGTAAATGCACACAAAATGTTAGGCACACCTTTAAGCTGTTCTATTATAATTACAAAACACAAAGAGCAGCTTTACAATTCATTTTCTAACGATGCTGAATATTTATATCAAACAGATGAAGATGACTTTAATCCAGGAAAAACATCATTACAATGCGGCAGAAGAAACGACGCTCTAAAGCTTTGGACACTTTGGAAATCTGTTGGAACTAATGGTCTAGAAAAAATTGTAAATAAACAATTTGAAATGGCACAAATTGCAAGAGATTATATAAATAACCATAAAGATTACACCCTTTACAGTTTTGATAATTCTATTTCGGTATGTTTTAATTATAAAAATGTTTCTGCTAATACATTATGTACTGCTTTATATAAGAATTCTGAACTTATGGTAGGTTTCGGAAAATTCAATAATAATGAGTTTGTAAGAATGGTTACCATTAATAGTTTGCTAGAAAAAGAAGATATTTTTCACTTTTTTGATACTTTAGAAGCATCCGCAGAGAAGATTTGTTAAAAATCACTACCACTTAACTGAATTTTAATGCTTCATTCATAATTTATGTTATTTTAGCATAGAACAATAATCAAAACCATGGTACAACAAGTAACAAGCGGAATTAAAATCTCGGTAGAGACTAATTTTGAAGGTACGTTTTACAAAAACTACAAAGTACACTTTGCATTTGGTTACAAAGTAATAATTGAAAACCAAGGTAAAGATTCTGTACAATTAAATACTAGACACTGGAGGATTCTAGACGCTCTTAATAATGAAGAGATTATAGAAGGTGAAGGTGTTATTGGAAAGAAACCCGTTTTAAAACCAGGAGAATCACACACGTACAACTCTGGTTGCCTTTTAACATCACCATTTGGTGCTATGCAAGGTCACTACAATATGATAAACTTATCTAAAACAAATAAGTTTAAAGTATACATTCCTTCTTTTAAATTAAGTGCGCCTTTCGCCCTTAATTAGTAATCTCTTAGAAAATTAAATCTAAATTGTTTACCTGATTGTTCTACGGTAAAAAACAAACAATGAGAAGGATGTAAAAACTTATATTTTTTGTTAATATTAAATCCTTCAGAATCTACTTCGTATACGCTATCACAATCTATAGTACCGTAAGGAGATATACGTTTACACCTAAATTCTTTTTCAAGTTTTAAGTTATAAAGTTCAAACCAGGCTCCTGCTCCAATACCTTCTAACCATTGTGAATGTTTAGCCGCTGAAGACACATGCTTTGGTTGTAAATTCCCAATAAAATTAGGTTCAAAATTATTTAATTTATCTAAAAAACAACGTCTATTCTCAGATTTAGAAGTTGACTTAAACTCAGAAATATTCCCTAAATCAGAAACCTCATAAACCTTATTTTGAGTATCAGCAATTTCAACATTACCCACAGTACTAGGTGTAAATCGCTTAGATTTAATCAGCTTCTTTTTAATAGAATCGTTATTTACAGAATTAATTATGGTATCAGTAACAAACCGAGCGCAGTTGCTACCATTTTTATAAAACGCACCGTACCTAACAAAAATTTTATTTTGCAATTGCATAATATAATTTTTCGCTCTATTATAATCAATGGCAGCACAAACAGAAGCCACAAGCTTTCCATCACCATGCGTAAGTTTAGGATGTGTAGCAAGAAAGCTTAAAATTTCATTTAAATTGATGATTTTTTCATTATCAATGTTTGCTTTTAATGGAAAATCTAATTCATTATCTGTTAATTTTCCTCTCACTCTACCATAACCTTGAGGCGTTGTATATCTTCCAAAATCAAAATACTCTATACAACCTGTAGATTTATCAATTAACACTAAAGCTGCATGCCCAGCACGAACGTAATTAGCACAACCAATATTAAAGTATTTAAGGTATGACACTAACTTTTCATCAGAAATCCTAACTATAGTATCAGGATAAGCAAGAGAAATAATAAAAGCATCATTTTTTAACATAAACAAAAGGTCGAGTTTAACTACGGCAACTTACAAAATTTATATTTCAACATTTACACAACTATAACATTTCAAAAAATAATTCTCTTTTAAAAATTGTACCTTTGCACTTTTAAAAAAACAATCTAAAAAACAAATATATTATGGGAAAAGGATTCTTTAATGTACCTGTAGCAGTCAATGAGCCTGTGAAGTCTTATGCACCTGGTTCTCCAGAACGTAAAGCCGTAAAAGAAGCATATAAAACCATGTTTAACAGTAAAGTTGAAGTCCCAATGTACATCAACGGTAAAGACGTTAAAACTGGAAATACCAGAACTATGTCTCCACCACACGATCACAAACATATCGTTGGCGAATACCATATTGCAGAAAAGAATCATGTTGAAGATGCTATATCTACAGCTTTAGAAGCACGTAAATCTTGGTCTCAAATGCCTTGGGAGCAACGTGCAGGTATTTTCTTAAAAGCTGCTGAATTAATTGCCGGTCCTTACAGAGCTAAAATTAATGCTGCAACTATGATTGCCCAATCTAAAACCATACACCAGGCAGAGATTGATGCGGCTTGTGAATTTATAGATTTCTTACGTTTTAATGTTCAGTTTATGACGGACATCTACATGGAACAACCAGAAAGTACAAGTGATGCATGGAACCGTGTAGAATACAGACCTCTTGAAGGATTCACATACGCAGTAACACCGTTTAACTTTACAGCAATTGCAGGAAATTTACCAGCTTGTATGGCATTAATGGGTAATGTTGTGGTTTGGAAACCAAGTGATAGCCAAGTTTATTCTGCTAAAATAATCATGGATATTTTTAAAGAAGCAGGTGTACCAGATGGTGTAATTAATGTTGTGTTTGGTGATCCAGTTATGATTACTGAAACGGTTTTATCTAGTCCAGATTTTTCTGGTTTACATTTCACTGGTTCTACTTTTATATTTAAAGAATTGTGGAAACAAATTGGGAACAATATCCATACGTACAAAACGTACCCTAAAATTGTAGGAGAAACAGGAGGAAAAGATTTTATTGTTGCCCATAAATCTGCCGTACCTAAACAAGTAGCAACAGCTATTTCTCGTGGTGCATTTGAGTTTCAAGGACAAAAATGTAGTGCAGCATCTAGAGCATATATTCCTAGCAATTTATGGGAAGAGATTAAAACCCTTGTCATTGAAGATGTAAATTCTTTTAAACAAGGCTCACCAGAAGATATGAGCAATTTTATTACTGCGGTAATACATGAAGGTTCTTTTGATAAACTAGCCAAATATATTGATGAAGCTAAAGCCTCAAATGAAGCAGAAATAATTGTTGGTGGCGGTTATGATAAATCTAAAGGTTATTTTATTGAACCTACAGTTATCGTTACAACAAATCCAAAGTACGAAACAATGTCTACAGAATTATTTGGCCCAGTGATAACCATTTACGTTTATGACGAAGACCAATATTCTGAAACGTTAAAACTGGTTGATGAAACTAGTGAGTACGCATTAACAGGCGCAATATTATCTACTTGTCGTTATGCTATTGAAGAAGCTACTAAAGCCTTACAAAACTGTGCTGGTAACTTCTATATTAATGATAAGCCAACTGGTGCTGTTGTGGGACAACAACCATTTGGTGGTGCAAGAGCATCAGGAACAAACGATAAAGCGGGTAGTGCTCAAAATTTATTACGTTGGGTATCTCCTAGATTAATCAAAGAAACGTTTGTAACTCCTGTAGATTACAGATACCCTTTCTTAGGATAATATCTTCTTATTTTTAAAATACTAAATCCTTAGGAGTGAAAATTTCTAAGGATTTTTTTATGCGTAAAAATGGATGAAAAATTTTCAAATCATTACATAAAAAAACCTGAACAATATACTGTTCAGGCTTTTCTATCAATTTATTTTCAAACGATTACTCGTAAGATTTATCTTCATTTATATGTGCAAACTGAGAATTTTTAGCAGTATTATCAGACCCCACAACCATGGCTGCAATGCTAAGATTATCTAACACATAATTATCTGGCACTGTTATTGTAAAAGAAGTAATATACTCCGTTAAAGCAGCTGTAGCAGGTATAGCATCACCAAGAACACTAGTTAAAGAATTCCTTAAAACTTCATTATGTTCAAAATCCGGAATTACATCTCCCATATTATAAAACGGGCTTGTAGCATCACCATTGTAATAATTTACTTGGTCGTTAATAATTTCGTCTTCAAGTAAATACACCACCAACTTATCACCCATTTCAGAACCGTCTTCATATACAACATTAACCTGTACTGTTAACTCATTACCTTCTAATTCAGAATTTATAGCCAAAGCTAAGTCGGTATCCAAACCTGCAATACTTGTAATATCACTATTAGCATGTGGATTTTGCCAGTCTGTGTTTCTATTTATTTTAGCTGCAGGAAAACCTTCAATATCAAAAGCATCCTTTAATGTTTGTACCTGATTAAAGTGCATTGGGTCCTCAAAGCTATTTGCCGTCTCGTGTATTGCAATTACGGTAATATCCTCTGTTTCTTCATGTAAAGAAGATAAGGCCGCAGAGACTCTAGGACAAAAGCCACACCAAGTCCCTGTGTAATCTTCAACAACTATTTTTCTTTTAGGAATAATAACACTAAAACTTTCTGTATCTGTAGTAACTTCAAATCCATTTTGAATATAAACACCATATACTTCAAAATCACCAACTACACTAGAAGAAAAATCAGAACCAAATACTGGCTCATCATTAACATAAAACGTAGTTATATCAGTAACATCTTCTCCCTCACTAGTCACCACCTTAAATGGAATGTTTTGATCAATCAAAGATGCCTTTCTTACAAAACTGTCTTCATCTAATAAAGTAACTGGAGTCGTTAGTGGTTCATTGTCTTCAGTTTTACTGCAAGAAACAGCTACAATAAGAATTAATAGCAAAAATAACTTTGGCATTTTTTTTGAAATCATAGTAATAGTATTGTTTTTCGCTAAATTAATTAATTTTTAGAACAACGATACTTTTGACAAAAATTTAACTAATATTGTGTATCAATTTTCCAAGATTTAATTATGAAAAAACAAATTCTATTTTTTTGCTTTGCAATAATCAGCTTCTCAACTATTGCTCAAAACGACTTGCCTAATGCAGACCTAACAACAATTGAAGGTAAATCTATTAATTTAATTGATGCTACAAATGAAGATGGTATCACCATTGTTTCACTATGGGCAACATGGTGTGTACCATGCTTAAAAGAATTAGATGCTATTAATGATGTTTACGATGAATGGCAAGAGGAAACTAACGTAGAACTTTTAGCTGTTTCTGTAGATGATAGCAGAACTATAAAACGCGTTAAATCTTTAGTAAATGGTAAAGATTGGGATTACACTGTTTTATTAGATACTAATAGCGACCTAAAACGCGCTTTAAATGCATCAAGTATACCTTTAACCATTTTAGTTAAAGATGGTAAAATAGTTTATGAACACTCTGGTTATAGTCCTGGTGCAGAATCAGAATTATTTGAAAAAATCAAAGAGCTTTCTAACGACTAAAACCTCTTCCTCTTACCGCTAACCACAACCAATTTATGATGAAAAAAATAATCATTCTAGCTACGCTATTTTTAAATCTAAACTTTATAGCAGCTCAAGAATCGGGTAATTTTTATGGTGGACTAGAATCTAACTCGCAATGGCTTCAAACAGATGAAGGCATTAATTTTTTAGCACCAGACGACCAATTTAGAGCAAATAATTATGTGCTATTAAACTATAACTTAGGTAATTTTACCGCAGGTGTTCAATATGAATCTTATTTACCATCCGCTCTATTAGGATATGATCCTATCTTTGATAATCAAAATGAAATTGCTACCTACTATGTTAACTATAAAGATAAAAGCTTGGATATTACGGGTGGATATTTTTATGAACAATTTGGAAGTGGCTTAATTTTAAGATCCTGGGAAGATAGACAACTTGGATTAAACAATGCCCTAAAAGGATTAAACATAAAAGTAGATGTAACTGAAGATTTAAGTATTAAAGGTGTTTTTGGGAAACAACGTCATGGCTTTGAAGAATCTGAAGGAACGATACAAGGTTTAGACACCGAACTAAGTTTAAGTGATGCACTAAATATTGAAACTGTAGATATTCAACTTGGTGCGAGCTATGTAGCCAGAAACCAAGACACTAATGGAAATGAAGCATTACCATCTACGGTTGGTGCCTATAGTGGACGATTAGATTTTATCCTTAATAACTTTTACGCTGGTGTTGAAGCTGTAATTAAAGATCCTGATGCCATCGCTAATGAAGGTGTTCTATCTTCTAATAAATTATATGACGGTACAGCTTTACAAGTAAACGCAGGTTACGCTAAAAAAGGATTAGGTATTAATGCCACATTTAGAAGATTAGAAAATTTTAGTTTTTATTCTGATAGATTAGCAGAAGGTAATATTTACAATCAACAAGTTCTTAATTATGTCCCTGGTTTAACCAAACAACAAGATTACCTATTAACAAACATTTACGTATATAATCCTCAACCAAGATTAATAATAGAATCGTTTGATCAACGTTCTGGTGAAGTTGGCACACAAATAGATTTGTATTATTCATTTAAAAAAGGAACTACTTTAGGTGGGAAATATGGCACAAAACTAGCTGCTAATTTTTCTTATTGGGGCGGATTAGATGCTGAATACAATATTGAAAACCGTTGGTATAAAGCTAAATTTATAGGTAAAGGTCATCAATTGTTTAGAGATTTTAATTTAGAAATTAAGAAGAAATGGTCTAAAAAATGGAGCTCAGTACTAACTTATCAAAATGTAATCGTAGATAAAGGCGTAGTAGAAGGTGGCCCTTTAGGAAATAGTTCTATTCTAGCAAACATTGGTGTAGTTGAATCTACAAGACGTTTTGATAACGGAAAAGCCTTACGCATTGTAGCACAACATTTATGGAGTGATGACGATCGTAAAAATTGGGCAGCTGGAGTTTTAGAATATAATTTCTCCACGCGTTTAGCCGTTTACGCTGCTGATAATTGGAATTACGGTGGAGATAATAAAATTCATTACTATAGTTTAGGAGGAAGTTACAGTAAAGGGAACACAAGATTAGGACTTAATTACGGAAGACAACGAGGCGGACTTATTTGTATTGGAGGCGTGTGTAGATTTGTACCAGAAAATACAGGTTTAAGTGCAAACTTAACAATCGCCTTTTAATTACATCTATTAAAAACAACACTTAAACGATATTCATAACTGAATATCGTTTTTTTTATACCATAACTTTGTCCCAATTACACATTTAGCTATATTGAAAAATCAATTTTAACAAAACTTTAATTAAATCTTCCAACTATGATTAAAAAAATTACTCTTTCTCTTCTGCTTTGTTTAACGCTTTCCCAGTTAGCAACCGCACAAACAATTTTTACAGAAGGTTTTGAAGGCGCCTCTTTTCCGCCTACAGGATGGACTTCCTTCATGGGAACAAATGGTGTAGGTACTGCAAATGATTGGATTCAAGTAACGTATCCAAATACAGGTACATACGCAGCTGCAAACATTTACGAAAATGTTGCTGTAGGAATAGCTGAAGATTGGTTGGTTACCAGTCAAATTGATTTAACATCGGCTACAAATGCTGAATTACGTTTCTATTCAACAGAAACGTATACCTCTACAAATTACGGTTCTACCTATGAAGTAAAAGTGTCTACAACCTCACAAACTACCCATGCTGACTTTACAACTGTTGCCAGTTACACAGAAGCTAATATTGGTAGTGGATGGACACTTCAATCTGTTGATTTATCTGCTTATGACGGCATGATGGTTTATATTGCTTTTGTACACTATAATGATGATGGTGACAATTGGGTAATTGATGACATAGAAGTAAGGTCTCCTCTAAATTTAGATGCTGAATTAGAAAACGTTAGTCTTAACAGATACGCACTTATATCAACAGACAACTTATTATCTTTTGACGTATTTAACAATGGTATTTCAACTATAACCTCTCTAGATGTGTCATGGAGTGATGGCACCAATACTTATTCTGAAAACTTCACCGTTAACATTGCTCCAGGTGCAACAGAAACAGTTAATCACACAACGCCAGTTAACTATAGTACAGTAGAAGAAAAAAACATTTCTGTAACTATAAATAATGTTAATAGCAGTATGGATGGTGATAGTTCTAATAATTCATTAAATACTGATTTTAACACCGTATCTCAATCTGGAATTAAAGCCGTATTTATTGAAGAAGCTACCGGGACATGGTGTGGTTGGTGTCCTAGAGGTGCTGTTGGTTTAGATTACATGACTTCTACGTATCCAAATACAGTTGTGGGTGTAGCTGTACATAACGCTGACCCAATGGTATTAACTGAATATGATGCAGGAATTGGAAATTATATCTCTGGCTATCCAAGTGGTGCTGTAGATCGTAAATATGGAGACGTTAATCCTTCACAAGCAAATTTACAAGCTATTTATGACGCATTAAATACTGAAATAGTACCTGTAGATTTATCAATAGGAGCCACTCAAAATGGTAATGATTTAATCATTTCAGCACAAAGTAATTTCTACTCAAACTTCAGTAATGCCAATTTTAGATTAGGTGTTATAATTACTGAAGATGGTGTTACAGGTACTGGAGACGGAACCAATACTAACAATCAAGATTATGACCAAGTTAATTATTATGCTGGAGGTGCAAATGGAGTAATGGGAGGTTATGAAAACTTAGGTGACCCAGTACCAGCAACACAAATGGTTTATAACCACGTAGGTATAGCTTTACTTGGAGGTTTCTATGGTCAAGAAAACTCTGTTCCATCAATTATTAATAACGGAGACAGTGCTTCTTATAATTTTAACTACACAATACCAACTACAAGTACGGAATCAAATATTCATATTGTAGCCGTATTATTAGATGCTACGGATGGAAGCGTAGTTGGAGCCAAACAAGCCACTATTGCCGAAGCACTGAGTGTAGAAGAAGTATCAGGAATAGACTCTATTAAAATACATCCTAATCCTGCTAAGGATAGAATAAATATTTCATTTCAAGAAAGTAATGGAGACTACAATGTAACGGTTACAGATATGTTAGGTAGAACTGTTATCAACACTAATTATGAAGGTTTATTTGGAATTCAAAACATAGAATTACCAATATCTAATTTAAATGCAGGACATTATGTTATGCATATTAATGATGGAAATAGATCTTATAGTTCTAAATTTATTGTAAATAAATAAAACCTAAAAAACTAAATACAAAGGGAAGTATATAGCAATATGGTACTTCCCTTTTCATTTTTAAGTACAAGATCGCGTATATTTGAAAACAACCTGTACCCGATTTATAAAAATTTTTAAATTAAATATTATGAAAAAAAAATTACTTTTAATGAGCTTCATTCTAACTTCATATATATCTTTTGCTCAATTTGAAGTAAAGAATCAAAGCGACAACAGTACCTTAACCGAAGGACAAGTGTTATCTTTCTCTGAAGCTAGCTGTGGCTATTCTGACCCTTGCAATTTTAAATTTGATGTTACAAATACATCTACAGAAGACATATCTATGAGGATATTTGTAGACAACCTTGTAGGTACAGATGGTTCTAACTTTCAACTATGTTTTAACGGTGTATGCTTAAATGATGTATCTTTAAATAGTGGTTACCCAAATACTCCAGCACCCATTTCCGTTGGATCTACTAATAGTGCCGGAAACAGTTTATGGAATTTAAACCCGAGCGGAACAACACAAGCTATGAGTTGGACATTCAGATTTCAGGCCTATGACGCAGCAGGTGCTTTTCCTATAGGAACACCTTTAACAATTACTTATAGTTACGATTCTAGTTTAAGCATAGAAGGTTCTGAATTATCTACGTTAGAAGTTTACCCTACAAGTGCTAATAATGAATTAAACGTGTCTTCTAATGAAGATTTATCCGTTGAAATATTTGACTTACTTGGACGTAACGTAAAGCAAGATAATATTGTATCTGGAACTGATACTATAGACATTTCTAATTTAAGCGCTCAACCTTATATTATTAGATTCACAAATAATTCTGGTAACACCATCACAAAAAAAATTATAAAGAAATAATAATACCTCAACCTCACTAATAAAAAAACCGTTTGATTATTTTCAAACGGTTTTTTGTTTTTACCTCTAATACAATGATTTTGGTGAAATATTATCTAAATAGATTCCGAGTTTATTTATATAATTAACGCTATACCCTTTTTTTAAATTCTGGTTGGCAAAGAATATAGTTTCGTCATTATGACCTATTAGTTTAATTGTTAACTTATCTGTTTGTTTGCTTAAAATTATGTATTTCACATTATTATCATAAGCGATGGATCCAGAAAGATAAACAACACCAGATTCTAATTTATTATTTTTAAAAATAGCTTTGTTTTGTTCAGTACCGCTTTTATCGTACCTAATGACTTCACCATTTATATAATATTTATCTACTGAATATTTTAGTCGTTTTTTATTAGAATCTTTATAGTATGCAATGGATTCTACTTCTTCGCCATTTTCATATTTAGAAACGCATTTACCATTTTCATCATAAGATACTTTTTTTGTTATAAACCCGTCACTAAAGGTTTCTTCTGTTGGTGTGGTATTATAACTGTTATTTATTATTTTTTTTCCTTCAAAAGGTTTGTCATCTTTAAATATTAGAGTAGAAACAATTTCCCCTTTATCATTATAATAAATAGCTTCTCCATTTAACAAATCGTTTTTATAGGTCTTAGTATTTAACAATTCACCTCTAGAGTTATATGTTTTAAAAACACCATCTTTTTTATTTTTTACATACTGACCTTTTTCTAATATTTGGTTTTGATTGTAACTATACTTTTCATAAATGCCATCTTTTACCCCATTTTTGATGTCTAATTTTATACGAGAACTAGAGTCATAGATTGTTCCACTCCATGGTAAACCATCTTTATAAATTGCTTCTGCAAATAATTGACCATCTTTGGAGTAATATTTAGAACAACATGTTACATCAATTTCTTCTATTAAAACAGGGTTTATTTGGTTATAACTTCTATTTAATCCATAATCGTATTTTTTCAATTTAATTAACGCTCCATTTTTTTCTTCTTTTCTAATTTGAATTACATTAGACTCATAGAAGAATTCATATAAAACACCATCTTTTTTTGTATAATCATAAGTTCCTATAAGTTCTTCCTTCTCATTATAAAATTTACCTAACGTTTTATTGTATCCTTTATAGGTTATGTCACTTTGTTTAGAGCCATTGTTATAATAAACAACTTCTCTAATTTTATCGTAAGTACCACTTTTATAATACTCTGTACGCTTATAGATTTGTTTTGTTTTGTCCTCTAAGGTTTTAGGCCTGTAGTTAGTTCTTTCTATTAAATAACCATCCTTAAAGGTTTCAATGCTAGAAAACTCTGTATCATAACCAGGATAAAATCGTTTTCCGTTTAAAGCTTTTGCATAGTTATTTTTATAATCTATCTCTAAAGTTCCTATAATTAGACCTTCTTTATTAAAATAAGTTTCGGCCTCTTGAGTCTTCTCACAAAAAACCATCTTAGTTTTTGGATAATAACTCACCTCCTTTATAAGTTTTCCCTCCTTGTAAGTTGATGTTTTATCACCTATAATCTCTGTACCTGTATAGGGATAATCATTTTTATACCTAATACGGGCTATTTCCTCACCTTTATTATTATAACTAACCTGTAGTTCTTTTGTATTGTTATTATAAGTAGTTTCAGATTTTAAAATTCCATTATCGTAAAACAATTGATATTTAATTAATTTTGCATCCTCAAATGTTTTTGTAGAGATTACAACACCTTCTCTACCTGCTTTATAACTATATGAAAAATGATATTCTGTTCCGGCTTTTGGTTTTAAATAACCATTATCAAGCGTGTAAGTTACACTTCCTAATTCTTTACCCTCAAGGGTATAAAAACTCTTTTTAAATTCTGGTTTTTGCTCAAATTTAGTTCTAACCTGTCCGTTTCTATAGTAAAAAGTCTCACCTAGATATTGACCAAAAGGGTAATAACTAATTTGCTGAACACGCATTGGCTGATAATAATAAAATACTTCTGCACCATTTCTATTACCATTATCTGCTTCATTTAACTCCGCTATTAGTTCTCCTTTTTTATTATAATATTTTGAAAGAAAACGACGCCCTTTTTTTAAAGAATAGGTTTCATAACGAATACCATTAATATCTCCATCATATACAATATCTATAATTGTATCGTTCTTAATTTCTGTGTAAAAACTACTTTGTCCTCTACCTCTATTAGTTGCACCTTTAATAAAATAACCATTCTTATAGATAGCAATTAATTTCTTTTTACCGAGAAATGAAATAAATTCTCCATTTAATCTATTGTTTTCATAGTTACCGCTTTGATTTATTGAACCATCTTCATTATACCAAGTTACTTCACCATGAAACACGGCCGTATCTTTATTTTTAGATAAGGCACTCATTTGAGGCTGACCTGAAACATAAAAGTCTACAATTCTATATAAATCGCCTTCTTTTTTAATTGGAGGACGGTAAAATGCAGCACTGTCTTTTATAGTTTCTTTCCAACCTATATCATAATAAATAGTGTCTTGCTGAGCGCTTAAAGTCTGAATTAGACCAAAAACAAACAGCATGTAAAATTGAAATCCTTTTTTAAAATTTAAAATCATGATGGGTTAATTATTTAAATTAATTTTTAACAAACTAATAGCTAATGCATTAAAAAAACGATTACTACTATTTAGAGAGTGTAAATTTCGAGATTAAAAAGATTTTAATTCACCCTGTTTTCAGGGGTTTTAGAGTTAGGCAAAACCACTATGCTGTTAATATACTTTATGGTTTATACTTTAACGGTAAGTGAATCACTTTTTTTGTTTCAAAAAATGGTTCTTCAAAATAATCAGATAATAAATACGCTTTTACGGTTTTATATTGCTTTAACTCTTCGGTTAAATCACCGCCTTTAAGATAGAGAATACCGTTTTTTAATTCGTTTTTCTGGGTTTTAGCTATTTTTCCTTTTACCCAAGTGGTAAATTCTGGCATTGTGGTAACTGCCCTACTTACAATAAAATCGAAAGTATCATTTATAGCCTCTACTCTACTATGTGTTGTTTTTACATTGGTGAGCTCAATAGCCTCAGTCACAGCATTAATAACTTTAAGCTTTTTGTTAATACTATCAACCAAATGAAAATGACATTCTGGAAATAGTATAGCCAAAGGTACACCCGGAAATCCGCCACCTGTACCTACATCTAGAATTGATGATCCATCCGTAAAATTCATCACCTTTGCAATACCCAAGGAATGTAAGACATGTCTTAAATAAAGCTCATCAATATCTTTTCTAGAAATTACATTTATTTTGCTGTTCCAGTCTTTATAAAGTGCTTCTAAAGCTTCAAATTGTTGAATTTGATGTTCGCTAAGATTTGGGAAGTATTTAAGGATCAATTTCATTACTAAAAAATTTAAGCAAAAATACTTAAATTTAAACTGTATAAATTATGTTAACTTGGATAAGGTTGATTTTTATTTATTAACTATCTTTGCTTTGTTATAATGATTTTAAATCCCTTACGTTATAACATAAATAAATTTATTATATGGCGCAACAAACCGTAAAATTCTCTAGAAAAGACTCTGCTCAATTCTTTAGAACGCTTAACAAACGTGTTAACAATTACTTCAAAGAAAATAATATTAAAAAAACAGGAAACAGAAAGTTATATATAAAGGCCGTGGTAATGTTTACCTTACTTCTTGGTCCCTTAGTGTTATTATTATCTATAAACGACTTACCTACATGGTTACAAATTATAGCCATGATAATAATTGGTATTGGAATAGCTGGTGTTGGCATGAATGTAATGCACGATGCAAATCATGGCTCATTTTCTAGTAAAAAATGGGTTAATAAACTTATGGGTAGCAGTATTCATATTTTAGCTGGTAATGATTACAACTGGAAAGTGCAACACAACGTACTACACCATACATACACAAATATTCAAGGCCATGATGAAGATATAGATGCTGGTAGAATTATTCGTTTTTCTAAACATGCTAAGTGGTTAAAAATTCATCAATATCAAAAATATTATGCCTTTTTACTTTACGGTTTACTAACTGTAAATTGGGCCATTTCTACCGATTTTAAGCAAACGTATCAATACCTAAAACGCAAGTTATCTTACGGCGATTTTCCTAATCCGGCAACACAATGGACTAAATTAATTATAGGCAAAATAATATATTATACCATTTGGGTAGTTTTACCTTTAGCATTAGGTTACGCTTGGTGGGAAGTTTTAATCGGGTTTTTAATTATGCATTACACTGCTGGAATGATTTTAAGTGTAGTATTTCAGTTAGCTCACGTAATGCCAAATACAGAAATGCCATTACCAGATGAAAATGGAAACATGAAAAACACTTGGGCTATTCACCAATTATTTACCACTTCTAACTTTTCGCCAAAAAGTTGGATTGTAGAATTCTATACAGGTGGTTTAAATAGACAGGTTGAGCATCACCTATTCTCTAACATTAGTCATGTTCATTACAAGCACATTGCAAAAATAGTTAAAGAAACTGCACATGAATTCAGTTTACCTTATAACGAATACAAAACAATGTGGAGAGCTGTTGCAGAACACTATCAACAATTAAAACAATTAGGACAAAAGCCTACTATGGCTTAATATATTTCGCAATACAAAAAATCAACACAACCACATGAACCAACTTTCGGATAGAATTAACAACCTAGCCACATCAGCAACGCTTGCCATGGCTGCAAAAGCCAGAGAATTACGGGCAGAAGGAAAAGATATAATTGGATTAAGTTTAGGGGAACCTGACTTTGATACACCAGATTTTATAAAAGATGCAGCTATTGAAGCTATTAACCAGAACTATAACAGTTATACACCTGTTGACGGTTATGTAGATTTAAAAAATGCAATTATCACTAAATTTAAACGCGATAATAACCTTAGTTATTCACTTCCGCAAATTGTAGTTTCTACAGGTGCAAAACAAGCCTTATACAATATTGCATCTGTGATGTTAAACAAAGGTGATGAAGTTATTTTACCTTGTCCGTATTGGGTAAGTTACAGTGATATTATTAAATTAAATGATGGCGTACCTGTTGAAGTAAAAACATCTATTGAGAACGATTTTAAAATGACAGCTGCTCAACTTGAAGCTGCTATTACACCAAAAACTAAAATGATTTGGTACAGTTCTCCTTGTAATCCAAGTGGTTCTGTTTATAGTAAAGAAGAGCTAAGAGCATTAGCAGATGTTTTACAAAAGCATCCTAATATTTATGTGGTCTCTGATGAAATCTATGAACACATCAATTTTAAAGGTGGTCATTTTAGTATGGCAGAATTTGACGATATGTATAATAGAACAGTGACCATAAATGGTGTATCTAAAGCATTTGCTATGACAGGTTGGAGAATTGGTTACATTGGCGCACCAGATTGGATTGCTAGAGCTTGTAATAAAATTCAGGGCCAAGTAACTAGTGGTGCAAACTGTATTGCACAACGCGCTGTTATAACAGCATTAGAAGCACCTGCTTCTTGTGTAAAATATATGGTAGACGAATTTAAAGTAAGACGAAAATTAATTTTAGATTTATTAGGTGAAATAGAAGGATTTAAATCTAATGAACCAGAAGGCGCTTTTTATGTATTCCCTAATATTTCTGCTTATTTCGGAAAAACGATTAAAGGAAAAGAAATAAATAATGCGTCTGATTTTTCTTTATTTCTATTAGAAGAAGCCTTAGTAGCAACAGTAACTGGAGAAGCTTTTGGAAATCCGGATTGTATACGTATTTCTTATGCAGCATCTCAAGATGAAATTAAAGAAGCTATAAAACGTATTAAAACTGCATTAAGTTAAAATTACGTTTTTAAAATATATTAAAGACCTTTCTATTTAAAGAAAGGTCTTTTTTATTTTATGGTTATCCAAACCAAAAACGATAGAATAAGAAAAGTTAAAATTATGACCTTTAGCCATAATATTTGGTTATCCTTTTTTATCTTTTTTCTTATTGCATTTAATATCTCTGGTGTTGCTTCAGGGAAGTCATATTCTGGTTTTTCTATAGAGATATTTTTACCATATTTTTTCTTAAACTTTTCCCTTTTAGAACGCAAATTATCATTGTTCCTTAAAGTCGAAATCATAGTCTGTACTACGCCAAAACTCATAAGTTTAAATTTTTAAGGATTGATTGTTATTAGCTCAATAATTCCTTCGGTAGTATATAAAAAGATACCTACAAGCAATAGGAATAATATAGCCGAAAGCATAATCACTTTTAGCATTCTAATTTTATGCTCTTCTTTTAAGCGATTACTTAAATCCTTTAATTGTTTTGTTGTTGCTTTAGGTAAATTATACTCAGTTTTACTATTTGGTTTATAGCCTCCAAGTCTATTTCTTAACTTATCTCGTTTAGAAAGCAAGTTTAGATTGTTCTTAATACTAACATTCATTGCTCCTGTAGACATAATTTCTATAAATTAAATAGTTAATAAAAGAATTGAATTGATAGCCTCCTATTTTTAAATCTAGGTTTCTAAAGACATAAAAGGCACAAATTAATGTGCCAGTTGATAGTTCTGTACTATTCTAATTTCTGTTTAAAACAGAGCAATTAATACTATCGCAAATACAGCTAATTTTAAGATAGCTCCTGTATGGTCTATCATTCTGTATTGAGAGGACTTAATGCGTTGTCTCATTCCAAAAATTGATTTTTTTGTTGACTTTATATAATTCTCTTTTACAATAGATTTGTAATTAGAAGTTAATAAGCCTTTTGATGTAAAGTTAGATACCGCAATGGGTTCTGGTACTGATTTTAATGATGTGTTTAATACTAATTCCATGATTGATGATTTTAATACTGAAACGAGTTCAGCACATGTTGGTTATACAAGTAAGACGTAGAATCAATTAAAATGTTACATATTGCATATCAACACTTAACAAATTAATAGTATCTAAAAACACGAAACTATTAGTGAGAATATAGGCTAGCTATAATTTAAAAAATCTTTAAAAAAATTGAAAATTTATCTATTTCGCCAAAAGAAAGGGGTCAATAAAATTAGAACTGTAAACAATTCTAATCTACCAATAAGCATTAAAAAAGAAGCCCACCATTTTCCTAAAGGAGGTAATGCTGCATAATTATTTACAGGTCCAAAATCACCTAAAGCTGGTCCAACGTTACCTAAACTAGATGCAGAGAGACCAATAGCCGATTCAAAATCCATTTGAAACATAGAAAACACTAATGCACCAACTATAAAAGATAACATATAAAGAATAAAGAAACCTAAAACATTAAATACAATATCTTTTGATACGGATTTCCCATTATACCTTACAGGCACAATAGCATTAGGGTGCAAAGCGCGTTTAAATTCTAAGAAACTATTCTTAATTAAAATTAACTGACGCATTACTTTTACACCACCAGAGGTACTGCCTGCAGAACCACCTAAAAACATCAATCCAAAAAAGAATACCGTTAAAAATGGTGTCCAAAGCGTATAATCTGCAGAAACAAATCCGGTTGTTGTAATAACCGTTAAAACCTGAAATAACGCATGTCTTATAGCACTTTCAGCCTCACCTAAAACCATAGGATGGTCTATAGAAGATATAGATACATCTGCTCTAAAATATATTAATACCGCAGCTATGGCTGTAAACACAATTACAAAAGTAGAATACAATTTAAACTCCTCATCCTTAAGTACTTTAGCCACCTTTCCTTTAAACAAATAGTAACTTAACACAAAGTTGGTACCTGCTAAAAACATAAAGAAGATAATAATGTATTGTATTGCCGGATTATCATTCCAATAAGCTACACTTGCATTTTTAGTAGAAAATCCTCCTGTAGACAATGTGCTTAACGCATGATTAATTGCATCAAAAAAAGACATTCCTGCAATTTGTAATAAAATTGTTTCTGCTGCTGTATACCCAAAATAAATTAACCATAAACGTTTTGCAGTATCTGTAATTCTTGGGTGTAATTTGTCTGCACTAGGACCTGGAGCTTCTGCCGCAAATAATTGCATACCTCCTACTCCTAATAATGGCAAAATAGCTATAGCTAATACAATAATTCCCATTCCACCAATCCAGTGAGTTATACTTCTCCAAAATAAAACTCCCTTTGGTACAACTTCAATATCATTTAATATACTTGCACCAGTTGTAGTATAACCAGACATGGTTTCAAAAAAAGCATCTGTAAAAGAAGGAATCGCTTCTGTAACTACATAAGGTAGAGTACCTGATAAGGACATTACTATCCACCCAAAAGCAACAACAATATAACCTTCTCGCTTATTCATTTCTTTACGATGGTCTTTAGTTCTATACATTGCAATAGTACCTATTCCTAATGTTGTAAGACCAGAAGTTAATAACTGAAGGGTAACACCATCCTTATAAATAAAACTGATTAATGTCGAAATCAACATAAAACCACCATTAAATAATAATAGCAATCCAAAAAAATGAAAAATGATTTTATAATTGAGTTTTATACGAGACATAACTTTTTTAATTAAGCAAAAAATGTTTCAACCTTAGAAATTGAGCGCGGTAAACAACATACTACAACGCGATCACCTGCTTCAATTTTAAAGTCTCCTAACGGAATTACACCTTTTCCTTCTCTAATAACACCACCAAAAATAGCTGATTTAGGAAAATTTAAATCCTTAATTAATTTATTAGTAATTTTAGAATTTGGTTTCACTACAAATTCTAACAGCTCAGCATTCATGTTTGTAAGCTTAGTCATTGCAACCACCTCACCTTTTCTAATATATCTAAAAATATTATTCGCTGCCAATAATTTTTTATTGATTAATGTATCAATACCAATTGATTGTGATAATTGATAATAATCCATATTTTCTACTAAAGCAATAGTCTTCTTTACGCCTTTAGATTTGGCTAATAAACAAGACATAATATTAGTTTCAGAATTCCCTGTTACCGCAATAAAAGCATCTTGATCAGATATATTTTCTTCTTCTAATATTTCTACATTTCTACCGTCTCCACAAATAATTAAGGCGTTTGGTAGGTCTTCTGCTAAATCTTCTGCTGTTCCTCTTTTACTTTCTACTAACTTTACATTAAACTTACTAGCACAAAGGTCTCTGGCCGTTTTAAGACCAATCTGACTTCCGCCGAGAATCATAATATCTTTAATTTCAACTTTTACTTTACCAGATAATTCAAATAACTCTTCATCACCACCTTCAGAAGTCATAAAAACGACCTTATCACCTTCTTTAAAAATGGTATCACCTCTAGGAATAATAGTATACTGCGTGCCTAAACGTTGAATAGCAATGGGAATAAAGTGCAATTCTGAATATAATTCTGCAGCCTGTTTAACGGTTTTATCAACAAAAGTTGCTGTTCTAGAAATACGTAAACCTAGCATGGTTAAAGCTCCATCTTCAAACTCATAAGTATCATTAAAACCATATTGATTTAATAATAACTCAATCTCTGAAGCCGCTAAAGATTCAGGCGAAATTAATTCGTCAATTCCTATTTTAGAAAACCCAACTGTATCTTTATGTTCTATAAATTCTGTATTAGAAATACGCGCTATTGTTCGTTTAGCACCTAATTGCTTCGCTAATACGCAAGCTGTAATATTTGTAGTTTCTGAAGACGTAACAGCAATAAATAATGCTGCACTATCTATACGTGCATCTCTTAGAATTTCAATAGAAGTAGCGTCACCTTTAATAGTTCTAATATCTAGATGATTACCTGCATAACCAAGACTATCCTTTTTAGTATCTATTAAGGTGATTTCTTGCGACTCATAAGAAAGTAGTTTCGCTAAATGAAATCCTACTTCACCTGCACCTGCGATAATTATTTTCATTGTATCTCGTTGATATAAGCATGCAAATATACTTATAAGTTATAAGTTTATGGATGCTTATAATGTTTAAGTTGTTTTACAATCTTAAGCATTTGGTGTTAAATACAAGAAATTTATACATTTAATTCTATTAAACTTTAAATACTAACCCTTTTATGTCCTTGTAACTTATACGTATATTTGCCAAAAATTTTTATGGCCGAAAAAATTAACCCATATAAAGATAGTAACCAATCTAAGAAGGTTCAGGTAACTAAAATGTTCGATACAATTTCTAAGGAGTACGATGGTTTAAATCGTGTAATTTCTTTTGGAATAGATGTAAAATGGCGAGAAAAGGTGGTTAAAATGATTGCAAACCACAAACCTGAAAACATTTTAGACATCGCTACAGGAACTGGTGACCTTGCTATTAACTTGGTATCTACAAATGCTAAAGACATAACGGGTTTAGACATTAGTGATGGCATGCTAGAAGTTGGACGACAAAAAATTAAAGCTAAAAATCTAGACAATATTATCTCTATGGTTATTGGAGATTCTGAAGATTTACCTTTTAACGACAATACTTTTGATGCAATAACTGTTTCTTTTGGAGTTCGTAATTTTGAAAATTTAGAGAAAGGTTTAGCCGAAATTTTAAGAGTACTAAAACCAAATGGTATTTTTGTTATTCTTGAAACCTCAGTACCTACAAATCCAATTTATAAATTTGGTTATAAAGTGTACTCTAAATTTATTTTACCAACTATAGGAAAGCTGTTTTCTAAAGACCGTGTTGCTTATAAATATTTAAGTGAATCTGCTTCAGTTTTTCCATATGGTAAAGCTTTAAACAATATTTTATCAAAAATTGGGTTTATTAATGTGGAACACAAACCACAAACCATGGGCGTTGCCACAATTTATTCAGCATCTAAAGCATAATATGAAGCGTTTTGTATTTATAATAGCCATTTTATTTGCCTTTCAAACTTTGTCTGCACAAATGTTTACTAAAGAGCGAGTAACCAATTCCGTAGATAATATTGACCAAAAATTTCTAACTTGGGGTTATTTTATTGGGTATAATCAATACGATTTTAATTTTGATTACAACCAAAATCTAAAAGACATACAAGTTGAAACTACAGGTGGTTTTCATTTAGGCCTTATTGGCGATATGCGTATTAACAACTATCTTAATTTAAGATTAGAACCTGGTGTTTTTTTTACCACAAGAAATTTAAAATATGACGAGAGTTATTTTAATGGTATGGATTTTAACAATTCTGACCTATTAAGAGAAGTAAAATCTACCTATGTTCATATACCATTATTATTAAAAATTTCTACAAAACGAATTAATAATTTTAAGCCTTTTATAGTTGGCGGCTTTTCAACAGCTTTAAATTTATCTAGCAACCAAGACAACCCTAATGATAACAGCGCAGGAGAATTTAGAATGACCAAAAACAATTATTTTTATGAAATTGGTTTTGGTATAGACATGTATCTACTCTATTTTAAATTTACACCTTCTATACGAGGTATTTTTTCTATCAAAGATGAAAACATTAGAGATGTTGACCCTAACAGTCCATGGACAGGAAATATTGCCAAAATGCAAACGCGTGGTGTTTTTATTAACTTTACGTTTCAATAGTACGTCGTTTAAATTCGCTTAACACAATTGCCGTTGCATTAGCTACATTTAAACTTTCAGTGTCTTTTATAACACCAAACTGAGGTATAGATATCTTTCTGTTTATTTTAGCCTTAATACTTTCAGAAATTCCATTAGCTTCATTTCCTAAGACAATAATGCCTTCTTTTGGCAAATTTGCAGTGTATATATTTTCACCTTCTAACAAGGTTCCAAAAACATCTAATTTAGAAGATTCTAGGTACATTTCTAAATCTAAATATTCTATATTCACTCTTGTTAATGATCCCATAGTGGCTTGTACAACTTTAGAATTGTAACAATCAACTGTATTTTTACTACAAACTAAATTTTTAACACCATACCAATCACAGAGTCTAATTATGGTTCCTAAATTCCCAGGATCTCTTACATCGTCTAACACTACAATTAAACCATCAGTCTGATTTTTAATTTGCTCAGGAATTTCAAAAATGGCCAAGGCCGTATTTGGATTTTTTAAGGATGTTATTTTTTTTAATTCTGCTTCCGATATTTCACAAATCAATTGAGCGTCAGCCTTAAAAATAGGTTTTGTTGTATACAAGGTTTTTAAAACAAAATCTGATTTTAAAAATTCTGAAATTCCTTTTATGCCTTCAACCAAAAACAAACCATTTTGCTGTCTGTTCTTTTTTAAACTTAAACTTTTAATTAACTTTATTTGATTCTTTGATAACATTAAAATGTCTTTACATTTGTTAGACGAAACATCTAGCGTACAAAGTAAACCTTTTTTTTGAGTTTATGCCGTTTCAAAATTAAAGCGTTGATACTGTTTCTAAAAGCGAAATGGTATTATTTTTGTTATTTAATTATCATTAATCAAAAAAGTAACTAAGGTTAGATCTTGCACCAATTTCCCTCCATATTAAAAACCGAATACAAATCACTTTTAAAAGGTTTATTCTCCATTTTGTGTTTGGTATTATTAAGCTCTTGTAATGTTGTAAAACGAGTAAAAGACAATGAACACTTAATAACAAATAATACTATTGTAGAGGATGGTAATACTGTAATGAATGAACGTATTAATAATATTGTAATTCAGAAAACCAATTCTGGAATGCGTAAGTTCTTTGGGTTCCCTTTAAAACTGCACATATACAATCTAGCTAGACCAAATATAGATTCTATTATAGAAACTAACGTGTTAAGCGATTCTTTAAAAGTAAAACGAAGAATTGCTTTACTTTCTAAAAAACAATTTAATAAACAATTACAATCTAGACGTAATTTTAATGCTTGGTTAAAGCGTATTGGAGAAGAACCTGTAATTTATAACGAAGATAAAACAGAAAACACTGTAACTAATCTTAGAAAATATTATTATAGTAAAGGATGGTTTAATAATGAAGTAAGTTACAGCGTAGAAAAAGATAGTAATAAATTAGCGCAAGTAACATATAAAGTTATAAAACATACACCTTATATATTAGATTCTTTAAACCCATACATAAGCAGTCCTAAAATAGAGTCTTTATACCCAAAACTTATAGCAAACTCTTTACTTAAAAAAGGAGAGCAATATAATGATGAGAATTTTATAAACGAACGCGAACGCATCAATACCTTTTTAAGAAATTCTGGTTTTTATCATTTTGGGCAAGATTACATAAGATTTGATATTGACACTATAGATACAAATCATAAAGTACATACAGACTTAAAAATAGGAAACCGTATTATAAGGAATGAAGATTCGGTTACTGTTTTACCTTTTAAGATATATAAAATAAAGGAAGTTAATATTTTTACAGACAGTAATTATGAAAACAGATTTCTACCAATTACAGATACCACCAAACATAGAAACTATAATTTATACAGTAAAGAGAAATTAAAATATAGACCTAAAGCAATCACAGATGCTATTTTTATACATAAAGGAGATACTTACAGTGATATTGCCAGAACCAGAACGCAACGATACCTAAACGATTTACAAATGTTTAGATATCCAGACATAGAGTATATAGAAAACGAAGACGATTCCACGCTCACGGCAAACATAAGGCTAGAACCAAAAAAAAAATATGACTTAAGTTTTGAACCCGAAATAAACACAAGTAATATTCAAAAAATAGGATTTTCTTTTAGTACAGGTTTAAAAATTAGAAATGTTTTTAGAGGTGCAGAAACACTTGAAATATCTGGTATTGCAGCCATTGGAGCATCTCAAGATCCTGCAGCCGGAGAAACTAGCTTTTTTGATATTAATGAGTTTGGAGGAAACATAAGATTAACTATTCCTAGATTATTTAGTCCGTTTAAAACCGCTAAAATTATTCCCAAATTTATGTCGCCTAGCACATCTATGTCTATTTCTGCAACGAGTCAGCAAAATATAGGTTTAGATAAACAATCATTATCGGGTGTTTTTAGTTACAATTGGTTCCCTTCTAAAACAGTAACAAACACCTTAGAACTATTTAATATAAACTTTATAAGAAACTTAAACACAAGCAATTACTTTGGCGTTTACACAAATTCTTATAATAGCTTAAATTCTATTGCAGAAGATATAGGTTACATAGCTGATGGAGAAGAGTTGTACGACGATTCTCTATCTACACCATATTATCCTGCAGACGTTTTTATAGAAGATGTACTATCTAATAATACCAGTTTAACATCAAATGACGATGACTACTCTACAGTTCAAAACATTGAAGAACGTAAAGAACGGTTAACAGAAGACAACCTTATATTCTCAACAAGTTTTGACTATAAAAAAGACAAACGAAAAAATATTTTTGACAACGACTTTTCAATTTTTAAATGGCGAATAGAATCGGCTGGGAATTTTTTATCTGCAATATCTAAATTAACAGATGTGTCTAAAAACGATGCAGGAAATTATGAAATTTTTGATGTAGCATTCTCTCAATACATAAAAACAGAAATAGATTATATAAAATATATTGACCTAGGCAGGCAAAACGTTTTAGCTTTTAGAAGTTATGCTGGTATAGCCATACCTTATGGCAACTCTAATAGTATTCCTTTTGCAGAAAGTTTCTTTGCTGGTGGACCAAACGATAACAGAGCTTGGTCTGCATACAATTTGGGACCAGGAAGCTCAAATTCTACTAATGAGTTTAACGAAGCCAATTTTAAACTTCATTTTAGTGCAGAACAACGTTTTAATATTTTTGGTCAATGGCATGGTGCATTATTTGTAGATGCTGGTAATATATGGAACGTACTAGACAACGTTACAGACGAAGCTTCAACTTTCACCAATTTAGATTCTTTAAAAGACATAGCCGTTGGCTCTGGTTTTGGCTTACGTTACGATTTTGATTTCTTTGTTGTGCGCTTAGACACTGGTTTTAAAACGTATGACCCTTCCGAACCTACCAATAAGCGATGGTTTAGAAATTATAATTTTACCAATGCAGTTTTTAACATTGGAATTAATTATCCTTTTTAGTATTATTATACATCACAATTATTAGTGTTTAAAACAATAAGCTTCTAATAAAATCAGGGGATTAAGATAGTTTTAGTACTATATCGTTTTCGGTATTTTATCAGCACTCAAAGTAGATAAATACTCAAATTTTGTGTATTTTTGATTACTAAATTTTCAATACATTAATTATGAGTCACAATATCAAACCAGGCGTTGCCACAGGTAAAGAAGTTCAGAATATTTTTAATTACGCTAAAGAGAAAGGCTTTGCCTTACCTGCAGTAAACGTTATTGGTTCTAACACTATTAATGGTGTTTTAGAAACTGCCAGAGATTTAAATGCTCCAGTTATTATTCAATTTTCAAATGGTGGTGCTCAATTTAATGCAGGTAAAGGCTTAAGTAATGAAGGTCAAAAAGCTGCAATTGCAGGATCTATTGCTGGTGCCAAACATGTTCACCAAATGGCAGAAGCTTATGGTGTACCTGTAATTTTACATACAGACCACTGTGCTAAAAAATTATTACCTTGGATTGATGGTTTATTAGATGCAAGTGAAAAGCATTTTGAAGAAACAGGAAAACCTCTATATAGCTCTCATATGATAGATTTATCTGAAGAGCCATTAGAAGAAAACATAGAAATCTGTAAGACATATCTTGAGCGCATGAGCAAAATGGGTATGACTTTAGAAATTGAATTAGGTATAACAGGAGGTGAAGAAGATGGCGTAGATAACAGTGATGTAGATGCCTCTAAATTATATACACAACCAGAAGAAGTTGCTTATGCTTATGAAGAGTTAAGTAAAGTGAGTGATCAATTTACAATAGCTGCTGCTTTTGGAAATGTTCATGGAGTTTACAGACCTGGAAATGTAAAACTAACACCAAAAATTTTGAAGAACTCTCAAGATTTTATTACAGAAAAATATGGTGTTGAGCACAATCACATTGATTTTGTATTTCATGGTGGATCAGGTTCTACAGTTGAAGAAATCAGAGAAGGTATTAGCTATGGCGTAGTTAAAATGAACATTGATACCGATATGCAATATGCATTTTTAAGTGGTGTTAGAGATTATGTTTTAGATAAAAAAGACTACTTACAAACACAAATAGGAAATCCTGATGGTGCAGATTTACCAAACAAAAAGTATTACGACCCTCGTGTTTGGTTGCGTAAAGGTGAAGGTGCTTTTGTAGAAAGACTTAAAAAAGCATTCCAAGATTTAAATAATGTAGATACGTTATAACATTTTTTAAAATTTCAATTTAAACCCATTAAAACTATATATCAGAGTTTTAGTGGGTTTTTATTTGTTTATAATAATTAATAATACAAGATACTTTTACCAATTTTTGAGTTATATTTAATAAAATAGTAAGTTTGTACCCTTTGCAACAGCAAATGATAACTAACTAAATAAATACGATTATGAGTTTTATAGATCATAATCATAAACCTGTCCTGAGCTAGTCGAAGGATTAAAAATCGTAACCTAAATATGGCTTGGTTTAAAAGAAAAGAAAAAGGTATACATACCTCTACTGAAGAAAAAAAAGACACACCAAAAGGTCTTTGGTATAAATCTCCAACAGGTAAGATTATTGACACCAAAGAATTAGAACAAAATTTCTACGTGAGCCCAGAAGATGGATACCATGTAAGAATAGGTAGTAATGAATATTTTCAAATTTTATTTGACGATAATAAATTCACGGAATTAGATGCTAATTTAACTTCTAAAGACCCTTTAAAGTTTGAAGACACAAAAAAATATCCAGACCGCTTAAAAGCAGCACAAGCAAAAACTAATCTTAAAGATGCTGTACGTACTGCTGTAGGCAAATCTAGTGGAAAAGACCTTGTTGTTGCATGTATGGACTTTAGTTTTATTGGTGGGTCTATGGGAAGTGTTGTTGGTGAAAAAATAGCAAGAGCCGCAGAATACGCTTTAAAGAAGAAAACACCTTTAATGATTATTAGTAAATCTGGTGGTGCTCGTATGATGGAAGCAGCCTTATCTCTAATGCAATTGGCTAAAACATCTGTAAAATTAGCCCAATTAGCAGACGCTGGTATACCATATATATCACTTTGTACAGATCCAACAACTGGCGGAACCACTGCTTCATTTGCAATGTTAGGTGATATTAATATTGCAGAGCCTGGAGCTTTAATTGGTTTTGCAGGACCAAGAATTGTGAGAGATACAACAGGTAAAGAATTACCAGAAGGGTTTCAAACCTCAGAATTCTTATTAGAGCATGGTTTTTTAGATTTTATAACGCATCGTAAAGATTTAAAAAACAAAGTAAATTTATATATAGATCTTATTACAAATCAACCTGTAAGAGCATAGATTTATTATATTAATAATTATTTTGGTATTAACATGTACAAAAGGAGACGTAAAACGTCTCCTTTTTTTGTCTTAATTTTAGGTCTACCAAGTCTTATTAATAAGTTTATTACTACAAACAAATCACTTTTATCTGTAAATTAATAAATTTTAAGTATATTAGGGCTCATAATTCCTCCTAAGAATTAACTGTATAATAGCATAACCAAAACTCAATTCCTAACAAATTGAAAGGCGGAACTATTTTACATTTTAAAATAATAATTTTAAAAGCCCTTATATCATTTAACTAAATTCTAGCTTTGGTACTAAGGTTTATTTCTCTCCATTCTTTTC
This sequence comes from Winogradskyella endarachnes, assembly GCF_009741275.1. GTDB lineage: Bacteria > Bacteroidota > Bacteroidia > Flavobacteriales > Flavobacteriaceae > Winogradskyella > Winogradskyella endarachnes. Next base: position 198,755 of record NZ_WOWS01000002.1, on the reverse strand, counting down.
TGATAGGTCACATAGTTGTGGTTTAAAAAAGTTTAACTGTACTGTACTGTACTATTTATATAAAACAAACCTCTGTTTATTTTATATGGTATGCGTCACAGACTATTATAGCTTAGTAATAAATCATCAGAAGAGAACCCTATGAACACAGATAAACAAAGCTTTAAGGTAGTAGGCATTGGCGCTTCAGCAGGCGCTTTAAGGGCTTTACAAGATTTATTTAGCTATATACCTAAAGATACTGGCATGGCATTTATTATAGTGCAACACCTTTCTCCAGATTTTAAAAGTTTAATGCCAGAACTTTTAGCCAAGTACACAGATATGCCAATCTATACTGCTAAAGACAAACAGAGCATTAAGCCTAACTGCATCTATTTAAATCAACCTAATAAAAACTTACATGTAAAAGGTTCAAAAATCTACTTACTAGATAAAGGCCCTAAACATAACTTAAACCTTCCTATTGATATCTTTTTTCAAACCTTAGGTGAAGAATTTAAAGAAAAAGCAATTGCTATTATTTTATCTGGTACAGGCTCAGATGGTTCTAGAGGTATCAGAACAGTAAAAGAAACTGGAGGAATTATTATTGCCCAAGATCCAAATGATGCGCAATTTGACGGCATGCCAAACTCGGCCATCATTACTAAAACTGTAGATTATATAGAAGACGTCAGACATATCGCAGAATTCTTAAACTTTAAACAAGGTAAAATGTTAAATCTCATAAAAACTTTTAACCTTAAAGAAGAACCTGAAATAAATAAAATTCTTCTTGATGTATTTAACTATTGTAATGTAGATTTTAGAAATTATAAAAAAAATACAGTTTTACGTAGAATAGAAAAAAGGATGGTTAGCCTAAATATTCAGAATATTTTTGAATATAGATTGTTTGTAAAAAACAATGATGAAGAAAAAGCAGTCTTAAGAGATGATTTTTTAATAGGAGTTACACGTTTCTTTAGAGATGATGAAGCCTTTATAGATATAAAAGACAAAATTGTACCTCAAATTTGTAATTCTAAAAAACCTGGTGAAGAAATTAGAATATGGGTAGCTGGATGTTCTAGTGGTGAAGAAGTTTACTCTTTAGCTATATTGTTTAGTGATTATATAACAAAAAAGAAATTATCCATAGATTTTAAAATTTTTGCAACAGATATTGATGCTAGAAGTATTGATACAGCAAGTTCTGGCAGTTACAATATTGACATCGTTAATGAGATTAGCAAAAAACATATAGAAACCTATTTTTTTATAAATAACAATAAGCTTCAAATTAGAAAATCTCTACGCGAAAAAATAGTGTTTTCTAAGCATAACCTAATTAGCGACCCTCCGTTTATTAAATTAGATTTAATATCCTGCAGAAACTTACTCATATATTTAGATAGAAACATTCAACGAAAAGTTTTACAAACCTTTCACTTTTCTTTAAATATAAACGGTTTTCTTTTTCTAGGTAATAGCGAATCCTTAGGCAATGTTGCTACTCATTTTAAAACTATTAATACCAAATGGAAAATTTTTCAAAATATTTCAGAATCTAAATATTCTCCAAATCTTATCAAAACCTTTCTCTCAACAAATACTATAACATCACCGAAAAAAATGGCTCCAAAAATTAACTCAAAACACGCTGTAAGTAATGAAGAATATATATATCATCATTACTTAAGTAAACGCTTTAGCCCTGATGCTATTTTTATAGATGCTGAATTTAATATTCTATTTATTAAGGGTAACGTAGGTAAAAAGCTATATCATACAGAAGGTGTTTTTGAAAATAACTTATTAAAAATTGTAGATAAAAACCTTGCTATTAGCCTTAAAAATGGCGTTAACAGATTAAAAAAAACTAATAAAGATATTTTAATAAGTAATGTTAGTAGTATTACAAAGGAAGGGTCCTTTTCTTTTAGTTTAAAAATACATAAACCAATTAAAGATGAAAATTTAAAAAACTGCTATTTAAAAGAATTTAGTCCAGATAAAAGAGAGACGAATATAGAAGAAATAAATCTTAAAAATGAAATTGTAAGTGAAAGCTCTAAAGAACAAATAGAAGACCTAGAAAATGAACTAAAAATTGTTAAAACAGAACTTCAAAATGCCATTGAAGAATTAGAGACAGCAAATGAAGAGTTACAGTCATCTAACGAAGAGTTAATGGCTACTAATGAAGAATTACAGAGCACCAATGAAGAGTTGCAATCTGTTAACGAAGAATTGTATACGGTAAACACCGAAATGCAAGAAAAAAACAAAGAGCTTACAAACCTCAGCAATGATTTATCAAACCTTTTAGATAACACAGAAATAGCAACGCTTTTTTTAGATGCGGATTTATGTATAAGAAAGTTTACACCTGCCATTAAAAAGATTTTTAAATTAGAAGAGGCAGATATAGGTCGTAAACTATCAAATTTTACTTCAAATTTTGATGCTAAAACAACATCAAAATTAATTACTGACTCTCAAAATGTATTAAAAAAACCTACCACAATTGAGAATCAACTTAGAGATATTAATGGCAACTATTACTTTCAGCGTATTAGCCCTTTTATAACATCTAATAAAGTTATAGATGGCGTAGTGATAACTATAGATAACATAAATAAAATAAAGGAGATTGAACTAGAATTAGAAGCTGCAGAGCTTAAGTACCATGAGTTATTTCAAAATTTAACAGAAGGCTTCATACATGCTAAAATTATAACAAACAAAAAAGGCGAAGCTGTAGATTGGGAATACCTAGATGTTAATATGGCTTATACCAAACTAATTGGCAAAGAGGCAAAGGATATCGTAGGCAAAAAAGTATCAGAAATTTTACCATCTTTAATTAAAGACCCAAATAAGTGGATTCAAAAATATGGAGAAACAGCACTGAAGGGTAAAAAACAAACTATTGAAGGTTATGTTTTACCGTTAAATAAATACTTCCATGTTAATACATTTTGCCCTAAAGTTGGAGAATTTGCAGGCACAATTTCAGACTTTACAGAATTGAAGAAAAAAGAAGAAGCCCTAACTAAAAGCAAACTAGAACTCGATAGAATTCAAAGTATTACACATGTTGGCAGTTGGACCTTAGAAACTAAAACAGGAGAAGTAAGTTGGAGTGATGAATTATTTAGAATATTTAGATTAGACATCGCAGAACATCCTCCAAAATATCACAAACATAAACGTTTTTTTACTGAACAAAGCTGGAACACACTATCTAAAGCTGTTGAACTGGCAGGAACTAAAGGAAAACCTTACGAATTAGAATTAAATATTATTAGAGATAATGGCGAAAAAGGATGGATGTGGGCAAAAGGCGAAGCCGTAAAAGAAAAAGGAAAAATTGTAAAATTACGTGGATCCGCACAAGATATCACCACTATTAAAGAAAATGAAAAAGCATTAATTATGGCTAAAAAACAAGCCGAAGATGCCGTTTTAGCAAACAAGCATAAGAATTTCTTTTTAGCCAATATGAGCCATGAAATAAGAACACCGATATCTAGTGTTTTAGGATTTGCAGATTTACTAAGAAGTGATACGCTTAGTAAGGAAAATCGTTTACGATATATAGAAATTATAGACAATAACTCTAAACAACTTTTAAATCTAATTAATGATATAATTGACGTTTCAAAAATTGAATCTGACGAGTTAAAACTGGTTTATAAAAATTGTAACGTTTCTGACCTCATAGAAAACTTAACACTCACCTTTGAACAAGTAAAAAAACAAAAAGACAAAGAGCACCTTACGCTAAAACCTATAATTCCGGATGAATTAAAAAGTTTAAATATTAACACAGACCCAAGACGGTTAGAGCAAGTTGTATCTAACCTTATTAACAATGCGGTTAAATTCTCCGAAAAAGGAACTATATCTTATGGTTTTACCCGAGAAGAAAATTACCTACGCTTTTTTGTAAAAGATGAAGGCATAGGTATTGCCAAAAACAAACAAAAAGAAATTTTTGAACGTTTTAAACAAGTCAATTATAAGGACAGTGCTAAATATGATGGCACAGGTTTAGGCTTATCTATTTGTAAAGCTATAGTTACACTCTTAGGTGGCGATATTACTGTTGAATCTAAAAGATACAAAGGCACAACATTTGAGTTTACCATACCTATTAAATTAGCTACAGCATTAGAGTTAAGTAACACCCAAAAGACCAGACAAAACGGCAAATTCCTAAAAAACAAATCAATACTTATTGCAGAGGACAATATGTTAATAAGAATGTTATTAGAAGCAATATTAAAGAAAACAGGAGCAAAATTACTTTTTGCTAACAACGGTAAAATTGCAGTAAAATACTACAAGGAAAACCCAAATGTAGACTTAATACTATTAGACATTCGTATGCCAGAAATGAGTGGTATTGAAGCAATGGATTTAATACTTCAAATTAATTCGGAGGCAAAAATAATAATGCAAACGGCTCATGCCATGGAAGAAGAAAAAAATATGTGCTACGAAAAAGGATGTGTAGACTTTTTATCTAAACCAATTGTAAAGGAACATTTATTTGATACGCTAGCCAAGTGGATTACCTAGCAATTAGTTTAAACAGATGTAAGTATATCAATTATATTGACATATCATAGCTTTTGCAATAAAAAGCTAAAACACTAACATTTAGCGTTTTATGATTTTTTTTAATATATTGCAATCTAACCATGTTTTCTTTTACGTTTTAAAACCGAGCTAATGAGAAGACTAAAAAACCAAAAAAATGAAAATTAAATTCAGTTTATTATTACTATTAGTGTCCGTATTTTCTTGTGACGATTTAGATGAATTAACAGAAATAGATATAATCCAAGATTTTACAACTACAATTAGCGTAGATGTACCAGAAGATTCAGAAGGACAGCCGCAGAGTTTCTCTACATCTACAACATTAGATATATCAGATAATGAAGAAATCCAAGATAATATCGATTTAATAGAAAATATGTCTATTAATTCCATAACTTACGAAATCACAAATTTTTCTGGATCAGAAGGCGCCATCTTAACGGAAGGTCAACTAATATTTGGCACTACAACTATAGCGGTTTCTAATATAAACCTTGAACAGTCTGATATTGATAATACACTTTATACTATTACTGATACAAGCGGATTTAATGAAATTGCAAATAATTTAGAAAACAACCTGCTAATTAATGTGTCATTAGCTGGTACAGTAAACGAGACACCTGTAGTTTTTGACATTGAAGTAAATATAGATTTAACTGTTACTGTAGACGTCTTGTAATATTTTAACAAAATGATATAAAAAAGTCTTTCCAATTAAATTGAAAGGCTTTTTTTATATACAGAAGATTAGCTGGCCTTTTTTAAAAATACAGTAAATTCCGTGCCTACACCAACTTGGCTATGTACCTCTACCTTTCCTCCTAAAGATTCAATATGATTTTTAGTAATAAAAAGTCCTATCCCAATAGCATCATCATTTTTATGAAAGGTCTTATACATTTGAAAAATATTAGTTCCAAATTTCTCTAAATCAATACCAAGACCATTATCTTTAATTTTAAGAACAACAAACTCACCCTCTTCAAAAGAACTCAATGCTATAATAGGCTTCCGATTTTCTGCTCTATACTTAATAGCATTAGTCAAAAAATTTAAAATAATACTATCCAAATACGCAGCTTTTCCTTTGATACAAATATCTTCATCAATTTCGTTATAAATAATAGCTTCTGTATTCTGAGCTAACGCAATAATATTATAAGTTGCCTTTTCTGCAAAGTCGTATAAATTAAGTACTTCCATTTCAGAATCTTCAATCTCTCTAATTTTGGCAACTTCAGTTAAATGATCTACAGTCTCTTGCAAATTGGCAATTGCACTTTTAAGTAATTGAAAGTTTTCGTTAGTATTTAAACTAGAGCTATCTTCCTCTAAAAATTCCGTGAGCAAAGCTAGATTACTAGAATGTGACCTAAGGTTGTGAGTTACAATATTAGCAAAAGATGTAAGTCTTTCATTTTGCTCTCTCGCCACATTAAGCATCAATTTTAATTTATCCTGATTTTTTTGTCGTTTACTAATATCATTAAATTGCCAAATCATATGTGGTCTACCTGCTTTAAAATAAACTAAAGAGACCGAAATTTGAACCCAAATAATAGTACCATCCTTGTGGAAATATCGTTGTTTTACACGGTACTTATCTATGGTACCATCTAAAAGTTTTTCAAACTTATCTTCATGAACACCTAAATCCTCAGCATAAATAATATTATTAATATCCATATTAAAAAGTTCCCATCTGGTATAACCAAATATATCACAGACACTTTGATTAACCTTTAACCAATTTCCATCTAAATTAACTATAGCAATGCCATTGTAGGTATTATTAAAAGTGCGTTCTAATACATCGTAAGCATTTGAGAAATTTCGGAGTTGATTGGAGACTTTCATTTTTAAAGTTTAATTACATTAATCTTGTTTGAAAGCTATTAGTTAGAAAGGGATTAACATCTTAATAAAAGATTTCAACATAAAAGTTACAAAAAAAAAGCCAAATGACAAAAAAATAGTATATTTGCCGCCTGAAAGAGAGTCTTTCAAATACATAACAATCATTTACAATAATATTAGAATGTACTTAACAAAAGAAGCAAAAGAAGAAATCTTCGCAAAACACGGTAAAGGAAAAAACGATACTGGTACAGCAGAAGGACAAATTGCATTATTTACTGCAAGAATTAACCACTTAACAGAACACTTAAAAAACAATCGTAAAGATTATAATACTGAGCGTTCTTTAGTAAAGTTAGTAGGTAAGCGTAGAGCATTATTAGACTACTTAACTAAAAAAGATATCTTAAGATATCGTGCAATAGTAAAAGAATTAGGATTAAGAAAATAATCTCAATATAAAGACCACGCCTAACAGCGTGGTTTTTTGTTATATAAAACTCGGTTTTAGACGAGTATAAAACCTAAAATTGAAGAAGCTAGATTCTGAAACAAGTTCAGGACTAACAGTTTTTCATTGGTCTAAACAACTACAACAACACAACGACCATTGTTTAACACCATTCTAGCGAGCGATAATGCGTTAGAATTTAGAACTAAAAAAATTTATGATTCCAAAAGTTTTTAGAGAGGTCATTGACCTTGGTGATGGTAGAGAAATTTCTATCGAAACCGGAAAATTAGCAAAACAGGCACATGGCTCTGTTGTTGTGCAATCAGGAAAATGTATGTTATTATGTACAGTTGTTTCCAATTACAAATCTGCAGATGTAGATTTCTTACCATTAACGGTAGATTACAGAGAAAAATTTGCAGCTGCGGGTCGTTACCCAGGTGGTTTCTTCAAAAGAGAAGCAAGACCAAGTGACGGTGAAGTATTGACCATGCGTTTAGTGGATCGTGTGCTACGTCCATTATTCCCAAAAGATTACCATTCTGAAACTCAGGTAATGATTCAATTAATGTCTCACGACCCAGAAGTTATGCCAGATGCTATGGCAGGTTTAGCCGCTTCTGCTGCTATTCAATTATCAGATTTCCCTTTTGAATGTCCAATTTCCGAAGTAAGAGTTGGTCGTATTAATGGTGAATTCATTATTAACCCTTCTTTTGCTCAATTAGCGGAAAGTGACATCGATATGGTTATTGGTGCTTCTGCCGATTCTGTAATGATGGTAGAAGGTGAAATGGATGAAATTTCTGAAGAAGAAATGACCGAAGCTATTAAATTTGCTCACGAAGCTATAAAAGTACAATGTGCTGCTCAAATTAAGTTAGCTGAAGCCTTTGGTAAAAAAGAAACTCGTGAATACGAACCAGAAAGAGCTGATGAAGATTTAGCTAAAAAAATACACGATATGGCATACGATAAAGTGTATGCTGTTGCTAAAGCAGGCTCTTCTAAACACGAAAGAGGTGCTGCATTTGCAGAAATTAAAGAAGAAATTATCGCAAGTTTTTCTGAGGAAGAAGTTGAAGATTACGGCGGATTAATTTCTAAATATTACTCTAAAGCTGAAAAAGCTGCTGTACGTGATTTAACATTAAACGAAGGATTACGTTTAGATGGACGTAAAACTACAGATATTAGACCAATTTGGTGTGAAGTAGATTATTTACCATCTACACACGGTTCTTCAATTTTTACACGTGGAGAAACTCAAGCTTTAGCTACTGTAACTTTAGGTACTAGTAGAGAAGCTAACCAAATAGACATGCCATCTTACGAAGGTGAAGAGCGTTTTTATTTACACTACAACTTCCCTCCTTTTTCAACAGGTGAAGCAAGACCAATTCGTGGTACTTCTCGTCGTGAAGTTGGTCACGGTAACTTAGCACAACGTGCATTAAAAGGAATGGTTCCTGATGATTGCCCATACACGGTACGTGTGGTTTCCGAGATTTTAGAATCTAACGGTTCTTCTTCTATGGCTACGGTTTGTGCTGGTACAATGGCAATGATGGATGCAGGTGTACAATTAAAAAAACCAGTTTCAGGTATCGCTATGGGATTAATTTCTGATGCAGATTCTGGAAAATACGCCGTACTTTCTGATATATTAGGTGATGAAGATCACTTAGGTGACATGGACTTTAAAGTAACAGGTACAGCAGATGGTATTACGGCTTGCCAAATGGATATTAAAGTAAAAGGATTATCGTATGAAATTCTTGTAAATGCTTTAAAACAAGCCCGTGATGGTCGTTTACATATTTTAGGTAAAATTACCGATACTATTGAAACACCAAACGAATCAGTTAAAGATCACGCACCTACTATGATTTCTAGACGTATTCCAAACGAATTTATTGGTGCGTTAATTGGTCCTGGTGGAAAAGTAATTCAAGAACTACAAAAAGAAACCGAGACTACTATCGTTATTAATGAAGATCCTGTTACCGAAGAAGGTATTGTGGAAATTCTTGGGGTTGGATCTAAAGGAATTGATGCTGTAATGGCTCATATTGACGCTATGATGTTTAAACCTGAAGTTGGTAGCGTTTACGAAGTAAAAGTTATTAAAATGTTAGACTTTGGTGCGGTGGTAGAATATACCGAAGCTCCAGGTAATGAAGTACTTTTACACGTTAGTGAATTAGCTTGGGAACGTACTGAAAACGTATCCGATGTTGTAAACATGGGCGATGTTTTTGATGTAAAATACTTTGGCATAGACAAACGTACCCGTAAAGAAAAGGTATCGCGTAAAGCACTTTTACCTAAACCTGAAGGTTACGCAGAAAGACCACCTAGAGATAACAACCGTGGACGTGATAACAGAGGTAGAGATAATCGCGGACGTGATAACCGTGGTGATAACAAAAAACCAAGAAATGATAAGAAAGAAGATTAATTCTTTTTTATAGTATTAAATATATAACCTGATTCTTAATTGAGTCAGGTTTTTTTATTTAACCAATTACAAAAATTAAACAAATCTCAAACTTTTAGTGAATGTTAAATATATCTCAATAACAATCTAAATTATAATACTAAACGTACATCTATTTTAATTAATCAATCTAATAATTAAGATTCATGTCTAAAAAAAAATATTCCTCCAAAACAATATTGACATCAACAAAAAGCAAGACTAAAAAATTATCTAATAATCTCAGTTCATTTTTAAACAGTAAATCAAAAATTGAAAGTCCTTATAACAAAATTGTATTATTCAGTTCATTCTTGCTCTTTTGTATAGGTATCTACTTTCTTTCGGTATTTCATAATGATTTTGAACAAATAAATGCAGATAATGCAAGCAATGCTATAGGATATCGTTTTATTATCGTCGCAACATGCTTATTTATCTTTAAAGTGTCCTTTTTCATTTTTAAAGCCTATAATTATTTTAAATACACACCTATTGAAACAGTTTCAAATAAAGAACTTCCAACTGTTACAGTAATTGTACCTGCTTACAATGAAGGTAAACAAGTTTGGCATACTTTAATGAGCTTAGATAACAGTGACTATCCAAAAGATAAAATTCAGATAATTTCTATAGATGATGGCAGTAAAGATGACACTTGGAAATGGATGTTAGATGCAAAAGACAAACTAGGAAATCGCTTAGAAATATACCAACAACCAGAAAACCAAGGCAAGAGACATGCACTTTATCGTGGTTTTAATTTAGCAACAGGCGATATTTATGTTACTGTAGATAGCGACTCTATTGTTACAGAAGACACCTTAAGAAATTTAGTAAGTCCATTTTCAAAAGATAAACAATGTGGTGCTGTTGCAGGTAATATTAGAGTTTTAAACAATAAAAAAGAGATATTGCCAAAAATGCTAGATGTTAGTTTTGTTATGAGTTTTGAGTTTGTGCGTTCTGCAGAAAGTAACTTAAATTCTGTATTATGTACACCTGGCGCATTAGCTGCATATGGAAGTTCTGCAGTGCATAAATGTTTACCAGAATGGATAAATCAAAAATTTATGGGTAAAGCTTCAGATATTGGTGAAGATAGAGCCATGACCAACATGATTTTAAAACAAGGCCAGCATGTATTATTTCAAAAAAACGCGGTGGCTTATACTAATGTTCCAGAACAATATTTAGGCCTATATAAAATGTTTATTCGTTGGGGAAGAAGCAACGTTAGAGAAAATCTTGAAATGGCGAAATATGTATTTACCAATTTTAGAACAACAGGAAAAACAGGCACTCGTATTTTATTTATCAGTCAATTTTTAAAAATATTAATGAGTTATCCTTTATTAATCTCAATGTTATTTTTTGTAGCAGTTCATCCATTATTATTTCTAGGATCTACATTAGTTAGTATTTTAATTGTTTCTACATTTTCAGTTATATTTTTTACCAGTCAATACAAAACCACTCAAGGCATTTGGGCATATGCTTATAGTATAATGTACACATTTGCCCTTTTTTGGATAACACCTTACGCTATTGCAACTGCAAGCCGACGAGGATGGTTAACTAGAGAATTATCAGTATCTAAATAAGATATATTAAGTCTTAAATTATAACAAGGAACTAATACTTTTCTCCATCGTATAATTAGTAAAGCCATGTACCATAACGCCTCTACCCAATTTACAATTGTGTGTTGGGGCTGAATTGGCCATTAGTACAGATATACTACATCATCGCAGCTCATTAGGCTTAAATCAATCGGTTACAATAAATATTATGTGTATAGCAACGGAAAGAAAGGGCTTAAAACACTAAAATTCTAATATTTAAGTAAACAAGTCCTGCTGTAATTTTGAGATATCAATTAAAAACCATATATTCTTAGCTATGATAACACAAGACAAAGAGAAGTACGAAGAAGAGTTAAATCAGTCAATTTCCTATCTTAAAAACTTAGGTTATTCAAATATTAAAGCCGATGTAAAAGGTTATGAGACGCCTAAATCCTATCACAAAAAAGGTAGCGATATTGCTGTCACACCAGATATTGTTGCAGAAAAAGAAGGTAGAAAACACATTTTTGATTTAAGCTTGAAGTCGCAAAAACCAAGATTACTGAAATCAAAATGGCTTTTTTTAAACACTTTAAGTCAATTAAAGTCGTACCGATTTAGATTAATTACCACTAAAGGTCACTATAAATTTAGTAATGAAACTATAAAAAATATTAATCTTGATACTATTAAACTTCTAAAAATTTAATTTTTTTTCAATTGTTTTGTAACCTTTTGTGCATTTTTACGTATAATTACTAGTAACATTGCGTTGCTTTAATTTTGCACAAATCTTAAATTAAATGAGACAATTAAAAATTACCAAGCAGGTAACCAACAGGGAAACTGCGTCATTAGACAAATATTTGCAAGAAATTGGTAAGGTAGACCTTATTACTGCAGACGAAGAGGTAGAATTGGCTCAACGTATTAAAGCTGGTGACCAATTAGCTTTAGAGCAACTTACCAAAGCTAATCTGCGTTTTGTAGTCTCTGTAGCTAAACAATATCAAAACCAAGGACTTACATTACCAGATTTAATTAATGAAGGTAATTTAGGTTTAATAAAAGCAGCACAACGATTTGATGAAACACGTGGATTTAAATTTATATCTTACGCTGTTTGGTGGATTAGACAGTCAATTTTACAAGCTTTAGCAGAACAATCTCGTATAGTTCGCTTACCTTTGAATAAAATTGGTTCTATTAATAAAATCAATAAGACGTTTGCCTTTTTAGAGCAAAGCCATGAGCGACCACCTTCTCCAGAAGAGATTGCTAAGGAATTAGACATGACTATTAACGATGTTAAGGAGTCTTTAAAAAATTCTGGTCGTCACGTTAGTATGGATGCGCCTTTAGTAGAAGGTGAAGATTCTAACTTGTACGATGTATTACGAAGTGGAGAATCTCCAAATCCAGATAAAGATTTATTACACGAATCTTTAAGAACTGAGATTGAACGCGCTTTAGAAACACTAACACCTCGTGAAGCTGATGTTGTACGTTTATACTTTGGCTTGGGTAACGAACACCCAATGACGCTTGAAGAAATCGGTGAAACATTTGATTTAACGCGTGAACGTGTAAGACAAATTAAAGAGAAAGCAATTAGACGACTAAAACATACCTCTAGAAGTAAAATATTAAAGACCTATTTAGGTTAGTTTTTTAAATAATTAACGACTAACCTAAGGAAGACAACAACAGTTACAACATAACTGTTCGTTTTTTGATTGATGAAAGAACCCACGGCTGATTACCGTGGGTTCACTTTTTTAAGATTGTCTTAATTCAATAATTTTTAGCCCTTAAAAGCATTACAAATTCTTAGCATTTTATTTACCTTTGAGACCATTAATAGAAACATCATACAATGGCTTTAAAATTAATTGCTCCTTCAATGCTCGCTGCCGATTTCGGTAACCTTCAACGTGATACCGAAATGGTTAACAACAGTGATGCAGATTGGTTTCATATTGACGTTATGGATGGACATTTTGTTCCTAATATATCTTATGGAATGCCAGTAATAGCTGCAATTAAAAAACATGCAACAAAACCGTTAGATGTGCATTTAATGATTGAAAAACCGGAGCGCTATATTGAAGAATTTGCTAAAGTAGGTGCCGATATAATTACGGTACACTATGAATCTACGGTACATTTACACAGAACTTTAAGGCAAATTAAAAATGCTGGTTGTAAAGCAGGCATTGTTCTTAACATAACCACACCACTCAATGTATTAGAAGATATTTTGCCTGAATGTTATATGATTCTTTTAATGTCTATAAATCCTGGTTTTGGAGGACAAAAATTTGAAGACATCACTTATAAGCGTGTAAAAAATCTTCGTAAGATGATTACTGAGCAAGGTTTAGAAACACGTATTGAAATTGATGGTGGTGTTACAGATAAAAACATTAAACGTTTAGTAGAAGCTGGTGCAGATACATTTGTTGCAGGTAGTCATGTTTTTAGAAGTGAAAACCCAACTGCCACTATTAAAAATTTAAAAGACTTAGCTAATTCTTAATAAAACCTAACCCAATGGGTTTATAGAAGTTTTATTAAATAATTAATTAAATCGGTTGTAGTTACAATGCCAACTATACTTCCGTTATCTACAACAGGTAATGCATGAAACTCCTTTTTAGCTAATATTTTGGCCACCTCTTTTATGGTACAATCAGATGATACCGTTACTACATTTTTTACCATCACCTGATGTATTGAAAACATATTATAAACTAAAGAATCTACTTCCGTTTCCGTTTCGTCTACAGCATCAGCAAAGCTAATTCTCAATAAATCTGTGTAACTTAACATGCCTATTACGGCATCTTCCTTAACAACAGGAATATGTCTAATTTTATGCCTCTTAAATAGTAATTCTGCTTTTTCTAAATCATCTTCTTTACTAAGAGTAATGATATCCTTTGTCATTATTGTAGAAATTGACGCATCATTTTTCATAATCGTAAGTTTTATAATTACTACTAAAAATAGATTATAAAACCCTTAAAAATTATGACAATTGTCAGATACTTGACAACGATAAATTAAATTAATTTTGGGGAAGTATATTTTTTATATGTTCCGAGAATTTTACTGCACCTAAATAATTAAGGTGAGTCGTATTTTTAAACATACTATTATCTGTAATAAAATTTCTTAAATCAATTACACGTACATTCTTAAAATCATTTAACTCATTTAAATAAGCTTCTGCTTCGTTTAAATTTTGATAATTTTTAAAATATGATTCGTGATAAGGTGAGATTACAAATATAATTTCTCTATTTGTTGATTTTATTAAATGATTTAGCTTTTTATTTAAATTATTATTAATTTGAAATTTTGCTTTCGTATTTTCTCGTTTTTTAACGAGTTCATTAAATTTTTTTGATGTTAACACATTTTTTTCAAAACTCCCACCATTATCCGTAACTTTGGTTAAATTCATACGATTGTTCAAAAGATACTTTGAGTAAAGTTCAAACTTCCCAAAATACTTAACGAATGGTACATGATAATAAATTTCACCCTTACTTTTTAAAACCCCTTTAGTCTTGTTCCAGTTAGGTATATAATTTGCTATATCTCCATCAGAATACGTCAAGCCATTTAAATCATAATTAATAATAATTGGAGTAGATTTTTCTTTACTTAATTCATTTTCTAAAAAAAATAGCCAAATATTACTTTGTGTTCCTGCAATACCGTAATTAAAATAATTCTCACCTAATAAAGAGGGAACAAAGCTTCGTAAAGATCTAGAAGAACCAAAGATTGGAATTTCCGTGGCTTTTGTTTCATTAATTATTTTATTTACTTTAAAAGCACCACTAATCTCGCTTTTAAAAATTACATGCTCTTCAAAAGAATAATTAAATATTAAACATATAATTAAAAATGATATTAAAATCTTAAAAATAAACTTACTAAAATTGAAAATATATAAATTCTGCTGTTCCATTTATTCCAATTATTAGGATAATAAAAATTGTTAATAGTATAAAAAACAAGCTCTGTGTTTCATTTTTAAACACAAGGTTTTTAGGAAGTAAGTAACTAAGATATAGAAGTATAATAGAAAAAATACTTAATATCAAATTTAATGGCCCTTTTTCTGCACAAACTTGTACCAGATTAAATGAAAAATCAAAAAGAAACAACCTATTAAAATACTCAATAGCCTGACGCAAACTTTCTGCTCTAAAAAAAACCCATGTAATAGTAACAATAGTAAAAACAAAAAGGATATTAATACTTTTATGAAAAATAGTATTTCTTAGGTCGATTTTTACAAACCCTTTAACCTTTAGATAAACCACCTGATATATTCCATGTAAAGCTCCCCAAATTACAAAAGTCCAATTTGCACCATGCCAAAGACCACTAACCAAAAAAACAACCATAAGGTTGAAATAATTTCTTGGGACAGAAACTCTATTACCTCCTAAAGGTATGTATAGATAATCTCTAAACCAAGTTGACAATGAAATGTGCCATCTTCTCCAAAAATCTGGAATTGTTTCTGCTAAATACGGCCTATTAAAATTTACCATTAAGTCAAATCCTAACAATTTAGAGATACCTCTTGCTATTAGAGAATAGCCTGAAAAATCTGCATAAATTTGAAATGCAAAGAAAATAGCTCCAAAAATTAACGAAATTGAATTAGCGTTTTGAATATCCGAAAAAACAGAATTTACGTAAATTGCAAGCCTATCTGCAATTACAATTTTTTTAAAAAAACCATATACTATTAATGACAATCCGTTTATAGCTTCTTTATAATTAAATTGGCGTTTACTTAAAAACTGAGGTAAAAGATGACTGGCTCTTTCTATTGGCCCAGCAACTAATTGTGGAAAGAATGAAACAAAAACAGCAAAACTAATAATATTACTGGTATGCTTTATTTTCCCTTTATATATATCTATTGTATATGATAGAGTCTGAAAAGTATAAAATGAAATTCCAACCGGCAAAATAATGTTTAATGTCCAAGTATCAATATTAAAACCAAATGAAAACAACATTTCTTCAAATGATTTTACAAAAAAGTTATAATATTTAAAAAAACCTAAAAGTCCTATATTAGTAATCAAACTTATATACAAGAATATTTTTTTGGTTTTTAAAGAGTTAGAATTATTTATAGTCTTACCAACATAAAAATCGACTAAAGTACTAAATGCAATTAAACCTAGAAATCTCCAATCCCACCATCCATAAAAAACATAACTTGCAATAAGTAAAAGTATATTTTGATATACTAACGGTTTTTTCCTTAATGACCAGTAAAATATAAATACAAGAATTATAAAAATTAAAAATGCAAGAGAATTAAATATCATTTCTATTTATTAAGTCTTTTTAGATCTCTATTTTATTCTTTGGTTCCGTAACCGTAATTATAGCCATAATTATAACCATATCCATAAGATTTGTTGGTATCTACACTATTAAGCACGTAAGCAATATTTTTTAGTTTACCAGACTCATTAAGTTCTTTAGAATAATTCAATAAATTTTTCTCGGTATAATTAGCTCTCACTAAATAAATTGTAGCATCTGCTAACTTAGAAATTAACATAGTATCCGTAACTAAGATTGTAGGCGCTGTATCTACCACTACATAATCATATTCTTTACTGGCCTCTTCCAATAATTTTTCAAATCGACCATTAGTTAATAAATGTGCTGGGTTTGGAGGAATACTTCCAGATAAGATTATATCGTGATTAGGATGCTTTTCAAAACCTTTAATTATAGCGTCTCTCCAATTGTAATTTACATCATGTAAATAATTAGATAATCCAGGCTTATGCTTTTCTTCAGAGATATGAGTATGTATTTGAGGGTTTCTTAAATCTGCACCGATTAACAACACCTTTCTATTAATACTAGATAAGGATAACGATAAATTAATACTTACGTATGTTTTTCCTTCACCTTTAATAGTAGAGGTACAAAAAATAACACGACCTGTTCCTTTTTCTTTTACTGGCAAAATATAATCTACATTAGAACTTAAGATTCTAAAAGCTTCTGCTTGTACCGAATTATCTTCGGGATTTTTAAATATCAACTGATCAGACTTTACTTTAGGTAATTCACCAACAATAGGAATTTTAGGATTTCTTTCTTGGACATCTTCTCTATCCTTTACTTTAGTATTTAGTAATTGAATTACATAAAGCACTCCAAATGGGACAATAAGACCGGCTAATAAGGCCATGAGATAAATACTACGAGTATTTGGAGAAATTGGTGCACCATTAGAAATGGCGTATTCCACAACTTTAATAGACGGTTCTGTTATCGCTAAATTAATTGCAGCCTCCTCTCTTTTTTGCAATAGAAATAAATATAAACTTTGCTTAATTTCTCGTTGTCTTGTAATATCTACTATTGCTTTTTCCTTTGCTGGCAAGCTATATACTTGAGATGAAAACTTTCTGTTTTTTCGAGCAATTTGAGCTTTGGAGGCTTCTAATTGTTTAGAGTAAGAATCAATTGATGCGAAAATGTTTGATTTAACATCCTTTAATTTTGATTCTAACAATACTACGTTAGGATTGTTTTCACCTGCACTAGTTTTTAATAAATTTTCTCGTTCAAATACTAAGGTATTATAGTTATCTAATAATCCATTTATACTGGAATTATCTAAACCAATGTTAGCCGGAAGAAGCCCTGATTTATCTTCTGGTTTCTCAATAGATTCTTTTAGTAAATCAGACAGCATTAATTCCCTTTCTACTTCAAATAATTCTTGCTCCGATATAGTACGTTGAGAAATACCCAATTCTGCATCAGAATCTAAAGTAATTAAATTATTTTTTTGTTTATAATCTTTTATATCTACTTCAATGGAATCTAATTCTCTGGCCAATTTTGTAAAACGCTCATCAATAAAATCTATGGTACGCCTAGACACCTCTTGCCTGTCATTAATGCCATCTTCATTAAATACGTCTATTAAAGTATTTAAAACACGCTCGTTTTTAGATTTACTTTGACTTTTAAAATCTAATTTTAACAAATCACTATTGGCACCAAGTACACCGACCTCTATTCTATTTTTTAACCCATTAGTAATTGCTGAAATAGATGATAAACTAACAATATACGATTTACCAACTACTGCACCGATTGTATTTTTACTTTTTAGACTTAATTCAAATGGTAAATTATGATTTGATTTAGTTGTGTCGAAATTAGGGAAATTCAAGACCTTGCTTGTACTAGATGGTGTTACTTCAAAAGCATTTGGTTTTACAACTATTCTGTATGACGAACCTACATAAATACTATCGTTACTTACGGTTTTAGTTATATTAAAAGGCAATCTATATATTTCTGTGGTTAATACATTACCTTCTTCATAAAATCGCATGGTTAAATCTAGACGATCTACAACGTTTTCAATTATTCGATAGGATTTTAATATTTCTATTTCATTTTCTAAATTTATATTAGATCGATTAAATACAAAGGCCGAAGAGGGTAACTCTAGACCTTTAGTTTTATTTAAAATTTTAATTTTAGCACTTGCATTATATACCTTTGGTGTGTAACGCAAATAAATAAATGCACCAATTAAAGCCACAATTATGCCTAAAACGAACCAATACCAATAATGGGTATATCTTCGAATTTCTCGTTTTATTGCTTCGCCTTGATCTTTATCAATATTATAATTATTGTCTTCTAATTGACTCATATTATTTGGTAATTAATACAATTGTAGAGAATATTATTGAAACCACAGAAATTAAAGTTCCAACATTCCCTACAAAACCAGCACTCTTAACTTTAGGATTATTAGGGTCAACTATTATTGTATCATTAGGTCTAATAAAATTATAAGGTCCATTTAACCAATCTGCCTTGGTTATATCTATATGTGCTATATGCTGAACGCCATTTTCATATCTTATAATGGTAATATCCTCTCGTTTACCGTTTATTGTTAAATCTCCGGCGTATCCAAGTGCTTGTAACAAGGTAATATTATGCTCGGTAAAATTGTAGGTTCCAGGATTACTTACCTCACCTAAAATGGTAAATTTAGCATTAACCAATCTCACATTTACTGTTGGATTTTTCAAATGGCCCTCTTCCTCTAAAATACTCTTTAAGTATTTTCCGAATTCTTGTGTTGTTTTATCTGCCACAGATAGTTCACCCAATACAGGGAACTCTATTGTTAAATCTTCACTGACTAAATATCCGTCTAATTGCATCAGTTCAACACTATTTCCAACAGCATTATTACTTAAATTGTAAGGCATAGCCGATTCTGGTATCAAAGCTCCAATATTAATTTTTAATACATCATTGGGTTGAATTTTTGAATTTGCATAGGCAATATCTGTATTTGAATATTGCTCTACATCTTGTAAGTAAAGGATTTCCTTTTTACTCGTGCATGAGAACGTACATAAAACTAGAAACAAACAATAAAGGCGCTTTGACATTCGTAAGTATTTATTAAAGAAACAAATATAATCTCAATTATATGTTTAACAAAGAATAACCCGTTTTCAATTATAATTTTTAAACTAATATTAATTACTTTTCATTCCTCTTAACCAATCGAAAATAAAATATAATGAATATAAAATGGTTCCTGATATTAGTAATAATATAAGCTGCCAATTAATTTCGAAATTTCTAGAAAAATACGCCACAAATATTAATACTACGTTAGTAACAACTATTGTAATTGTAGTTTGTTTATGAGAAAAACCACATTTTAAAAAACGGTGGTGAAGATGGTTGTTATCTGCAGCGAAAGGGCTTTTTTTATGAACCACTATTCTAATAAAAAATATTCTTAACGTATCTAACAAAGGAAAAAATAAAATAGAAAGTACAATTACAGGCGATGAATTATGAAATAAACTAATGGCTTTACTTTCTGAAGAATCAATAAATCTAACAGCAAAAACGGCTAAAATAAATCCTAAAATCATAGACCCAGAATCTCCCATAAACATTTTTCGTCGTCTAGAAAAATTAAAATATAAAAACGAGATTAATGCACCTCCCGAAGAAGCCGCTAAAACCACCATACTTATATCTTCATATTTATAAAAAAATATACCAAAAGCTATACAAGCTATTAAAGCAAGTGAACCCGCTAACCCATCTATACCATCAATTAAATTAAAAGCATTTATAATTAGCAAATAAACAAAAAGTGTGAACCCAACAGAAACCCAATAAGGCATAATTGAAATTCCTAATATACCTGAAAACCCATAAATTCTAGTGTCCGTAAAAATTATTAGTAAAAATGCTGCTAATAATTGACCAATTAATTTCTTTCGAGGTGATAGTATTAATATATCATCTTTTAAACCTAAAAAAAACAGTACTGTAATACCTCCCAGTATTAAAAATAAACTTTTAGTCTCTAAAGGAGCTCCTGTAATGGTAATTGAAACTACAATACTTAGGTAAATTCCTATTCCTCCTAAATTTGGAACCGTACCCGTATGACTACTACGGTCTCCAGATTTATCTAATAGATTCTTTTTTAAAGCCACCAATAAAATTGCTGGATAACTGGCAAAAGAAATAATTAAAGATATAGCCACAGCAATAAAAACCATGAAGCCTACATAATCTATAGGATTAAAATTTTCAAGTAATTCTTTTACCATGATTATTCTAGAATTTTATAATAGTTAGGGATGCAAATATGCATTATTATTTTTTTTAGAATCTAAAAATAGTTCTGAAAAACTATCCTTTTAAAATTTTAGGTTATAAACTGTTTCAGTTTAGAAACATTTTTCACCATAATAGTCACCCAATTTCCGGTTTTATTTGTTTTTATAGCTCTATAATCCTCTTTTGACTTTTGAATAATATTTTTCAAACTCCTATTACTAGCGCCACCTACACGCATCTTTACAATAGTTTTAGGTAGAAAATAAAATTTTAAATGACCTTGTTTAAATATACGCAAAATAAAATCATAATCTGCAGCTATTTTATAAGATAAATCAAATATGCCATTTTTATCATATAGCGATTTTTTTAAATAAAGTGTTGGATGTGCTGGCATCCAACCTTTTTTTAACATACTAGAATTAAAGGGCTTACTGATCCAATTTCTAATAATCTTATCTGTATTTTCTAAAGCTACATAATGTAGGTTTCCATATACTCCATCAACATTTTCAGTTTTAAATGCATCTACTATGGTTTGAATAATAGTACTACTTGCTAAAAAATCATCAGAATGTACAAAGCCTATAATATCTCCTGTAGCTTTTGCAATTCCTTTATTTAAAGCATCGTAAATACCTTTATCTGGTTCTGAACTATAAATTATATTTTGATGCTTACTGGCCTGTTCTACTATATAGTTAAGTGTTTCATCTTTTGAACCACCATCAACAACAATATACTCAATATCCTTATAGGATTGGCTCAGCACAGAATCCATACACGTTTTAATAGTACTTTGGCTATTATACGTAGCTGTAATTATAGAAACTTTCATGTATTAGTTATCTAGTTTACGTGTTTTCACTTTAATTGCTGGGTTACCACTGTAAATACCGTAGGCCTCCAAATTACTAGTAGCCACAGAGCCTAAACTTAATACAGCATGACTTTCAAAAATAACACCAGGTGCCACATTGCTTTTTGCGCCAACCCAACTTCCTTCTTTTAGGAGAATAGGCTTTACAAATAAATCAAACCCAGAAACTTTATAATTATGATTACCACATAATAACAATGCGCCTTGAGAAATACATACATTATCTTCTAAGGTAACTTGATCTAAATTATCTATCCATACAGATTCTCCTATCCAACAATGATTACCAATACTTAGCTTCCATGGATATTTTATGGTAACTTTAGGTTTAATAACTACGCCTTTACCAATTTGTGCTCCAAAACGTCTTAACCAAAAGACTTTAAGCCCTGAAGAAATATTCCATCCACCTTCAAAAAACAACCAACTGATATAGTACCAAAGTAAACGTTTTACTTTTGACCCAGGATTATACCAACTATTATCATATTTAGATAAGTCTGTTTTCAAGTTATTTTAGGCTTTATTAGATTTAATTAGGCCATCAAAATAATTTATAGTTTTCCCTAAGCCTTCTCGCAATTGAATTTTAGGTTCCCAACCATTAAGTTCTTTATACGCTAAATCTATAACCGGTTTACGTTGCATTGGATCATCTTGTGGTAATGGTAAATGAATAATTTTAGATTTAGAATTGGTTAATTCAATAACTAATTCTGCTAATTCTAGCATTGTAAATTCTACCGGGTTTCCAATATTAACAGGACCTACAAAACCATCTCTACTATTCATCATTCGTATAGTCCCTTCTACTAAATCATCGACATACTGAAAACTACGTGTTTGTGTTCCTTCCCCAAAAATAGTAATATCATCACCTTTTAAAGCTTGCATAATAAAATTAGATACCACACGACCATCTTTTGGATGCATACGTGGCCCATAGGTATTAAAAATTCTAATAATTTTTATAGCCACCTCGTTTTGAGTGTGGTAATCCATAAACAAGGTCTCTGCACAACGCTTACCTTCATCGTAACAAGAACGTAAACCTATAGGATTAACATTTCCCCAATAACTTTCTGGTTGTGGATGTACTGATGGATCTCCATAAACTTCACTTGTAGAGGCTTGTAATATTTTTGCACCTACACGCTTAGCCAAACCTAACATATTTATAGCTCCCATTACAGAAGTCTTTATGGTTTTAATAGGGTTATATTGATAATGCACTGGTGAAGCCGGACATGCCATGTTGTAAATCTCATCGACCTCAATCATATAAGGATTAATAATATCATGACGCACTAATTCAAAATAATGATGATCCATTAAATGCTCAATATTATCTTTAGAGCCCGTAAAATAGTTATCTAAACAAATTACTTCGTTTCCTTCGTTAAGCAATCGTTCACATAAATGTGACCCTACAAAACCAGCACCACCTGTTATTAAAATTCTTTTCATTTCTATTAATTATTTAATGTGTTCAAAAATAAGGCTTTATTTTGTTCTATTAGATTTGGATTTTCAGTAAATTTTTTTGCAAATTCAACTGATGCTTTGAACCATTCATTAAATTCATCGCTATTCATGGCACAAAATAATTCAATTTTGGCTATAAATTGGCTCTTATTGTGTAACGGTATTTCAAATCCTAGCTTTTCATTAGAAAGAGACTGCCATGGTGTTTGATCCGATATTACAACAGGACATCCGTTTTGCCATGATTCCATTATAACATGCCCAAAATTTTCATGTTGTGTTGGTAATAATAAAATATGTTTATCTACTAAATGGTTAGCAATTTCATGATGCGGAACTGCACCTAAATAGTTTACCTCAATGTGTTTTGGTAATTGATCTATTTTCACTTTACAGATATCCCAATAATTAGGTTCTTCAATAGGCCCAATAATGCTAAAATTTACTAAATAAGAATCTTTAACATTAGCCAAATAATCAATGGCTTCTCCTAAATTCTTTTTTACAGCAATACGCGATAAAAAGAAGATATTTAGCTTATTAACTTCCTTTTCTTTAGGATGAAGAGTTTGTAATGTTTTAGCAGATAAATTTGGCGCTAATAACGAGTTAGAAGATGCTCCAAAATTTTTAAGCACCTCTAATTTTTCACTTTCTGCAGTAACATGCCAAACTACTTTTTTGTGAAACCCTAAAGCTTTAAAAAGTTTTAAAAACACCTTTTTCTTTAAGGGCTTAATTGCTAGAGCGCCTTTACCTAGCATTCCTCTAGGAGCCAGTACTTTTCTAATTGGTAAATTTTTACAAACCAATAATGGCAATAATGTAAATTTTTGAGAAAACAAAGAATTGAAATATACCGCATCAAACTGTTCTTTATAAAACAATTCTTTATAAAATTTATAGGTTTGATGTTGTGCGTCTAAATAAATAATTCTATAATCTTCCTTATTAATCCATTTGTTTAATGATAGTATCGGTAAATCTAAAGTCTCATCTAAATCGGAGTTAGAGGTAACTATATAATAATCAAAATGACTTTTTGTGTGATTTACCAGATTAGCTATAGATTGAATAGGACCTCCTGCTTTATAAGCTGGCAAAAACCAATCGATACAAATAAGTACTTTCTTTTTATCCTTTACCATTTAGAATCCTCTTAAAGCCATACAAGTTTAATTACCAATAACAACTGAATTAATTTGAGCCGCCCAACGTGTTAAATTAATATTTGAAGCTAAATATTTACTATTTGCAGACATTTTAAAATACGATTGCTCATCTTGTAGTACCAATTTCTTTATAACACGAGTCAATGCATCTTTATCGGTAGCATTATAAGTATAGCCATTAAAACCATCTATTAATAACTCTGTTGCTGCGCCACATTGATGCGTAGACACCATAGGCAAGCCCGCTAAAGCTGCCTCGTGGACAACCACACCCCAAGCTTCATACAAACTTGGCAATATAAACGTACCTGCATTGGTTAATAATTCTGGGATTTTTTCTGGGTCCACAAAAGGTGTGTGTTTTACGTTAGGATGTTTGGGTATTAAATGCTCCAATGGTCCACTACCAATAACGTGTAATTTAAATTCGTAATCGTTAGATTTTAATAATTTATCCACAACTTCAAACAAATTTTCTACGCCTTTATGGTCTACTACTCTGCCTACAAAAATGAATTGTTTAACATGTTTAGTTTGAGTAACTTTTTCAAAAATAGATTCATCAGCACAATATAAACCCGTTAAAATATGTTGTGGTTTAAAACCAAGTTTGCGTGCATAATAGTATTGTGGTTTACCAGGCACCCAAATATATGTTACATACTTTCTAATTAAGGTATAGCTAAATAGAGATGCAATACGCTGTTTTAAAGTACCTAACCACTGATTATCCATGCCTGTAATTACTGGTATGCCATTAGATTTATAGGTTTTAGCTATCTTTAAATAGTGCTTGTTAGTCCAACCAGCAATATATATTAAATCTGGTTTAAAGTTTGCAATTTCTGAATTTATAACCATTTCGGTATCACTTGCATAATCTCTTATTTTAATACCTGGCTCACTTTCTATTTTAAAGGGTGCATCTTTACTAGGCGTCTTTCTATACACTAGATAATTGTTATTGTTTAACTCACAATCTTTGCGCATACATGCCATCCAATAACCTGTTAAACGTGTATAAAGTACTAAAATATTCATAGTTAAACCGAAATAGATTTAGTTTGATTAATCTGTAATCCCCAGCATAGAAATACTAAGGGCATAAAAGCATTCATGGAAGCTGCCATCCAAGATTCTGAAATTGCCGAAAACAAACACAATAATAAAAAGGCAAATCTAACAATTTTCATTTGACTCAATGCAAACATTTTATACCAAAAAAAGGAGAACGCAAGCAAACCAATAACACCTACATTTAATAAAAGACTTAAATAAGAGTTCCATATGCCAGACCAATGGCGTGCTCTTACTTCACCAATAAAACGATCAGCATAACTATTTATAAAATAACTATCATATAACATACCTTTACCTAACCATGGTTGGTTTTTAATTTCTTCAACTGCTACCGCCCAAACCTCAGTTCTTCCACTAGCATCCTCTAAAGATTCTGTTCTTAAAAAAGATGATAAACCTAGTGAATCTATTACACTATTTATATTTAAAGAAGCACTAATACCGTATATATAGATAATTAATAAAAGTACTACAAAAAGTAATAATCTATACTTGAGTAATCGAATTATTATTTCATAAATTAAAAGACTAAAAATAGCAGTTCTTGAACCTGACAAAACAATCAGAATAAGTAAACCTAACTTAAATATTGTTAGATAACGACCTTTAAATGACGATAGTTCTATTTTTTTTATCACGTCAATTATTCCATACGAAATCAAAGAAACCATGGCTAAACCATTAGGGTTGGCCATAAGTCCCATAAAACGTCCTTTAATATAAATTTCACCTATAAAAGGAACAAAAAAAACGAAGAGATTTAGTGCAAAATAAATTGAGAGTATTGTAACTAAAAGGTTGTAAAATCTCTTGGCATTATAATCTATTAATAAAAACGTAATTTTAAAAACTACTAAAGCTACCAAAAAATAACTTACCCCTCTTAACACAGCTTCCATACCAAAATTTGAATTAAAATAAGTTATAAAAGTCGCAATAATGCTAAAAGGTAATATGTAAATAGCTTCAATAGACTGTAATAAATTATATCTAAATAAAATCAACAGGCTAATTCCTAAAATTACAAATCTAGAGTTTTGGGCAAAACTTAAAACATTTTTGTAGTTATCTCCAAAAATAAAAATAATCAAAAACACTAATAAAAGTGTTTCAATCTGCAATACTTTATTTTTAACAAATAATAAAGGAGCACAAAGCAAACTTGCACCAATAAAACCACCAAGTATGCCACCTAAAACTATTGCAAGTAGCCATAAAAATGATTTTTTATATAATTGAATACAGTTATAAAGTTCTTGCACTCTTATCTTCTATTTTCGAAATTGCAATTATAGTTTGACGTATTACTTGCTCCCATGTAAAATATTCTCTAACGCGTTTTAAAGATTTTAATTTTTTGTCATGTAAATCGGACTGATTTAATTCAGCGGCATTTCTAATTGCATTTTCCAATCCATCAACAATATTTCCTTGTATAAGCCATCCATTTTCACTATTTACCATGGCTTTTACAGCTCCAACATCCGTTGCAATTATCGCACAACCTCTTGCCATTCCTTCCATTATAACATTTGGCATCCCTTCAGAATAACTTGGGCAAACTAATATGTCCATTTGGTCTATTATCCTTTTTAACTTTGCAGCATCAAAGATAGAACCGTGATAAATTATATTTTCACTATTAATTTTAAATTCTTCAGCAATAGGACCAACGAAATGAAATTTATATTGCACATTATTACCTAATTTATTTAAGACCTCATTTATTTCTATTATTCCCTTTCTACGTTCTGCTCGCCCAACAAAAATAAAATTTATTATATGATTTGAATTTACAATTAAATTAGAATCTCTTAACCATTCTGCTCCTATACCTGTAGGTATTTGAATAATTTTTTTTGCAAAACCCTTACTCTTAATAATATCAGAAATTTTACCACCATAAGAAAATAATTTATCCGCCTTACGCATGTGGTACAATACAGGAGCCTTTAAAATTTGTAAATGCATGCCTGTTTTAAAATCTGGCCATTTCTGAAACATCTCGTAGCCATGAAAGTTAACACCAATAGGCACCTTAATATTAAGTTTTTTTCTTTTTTTTAGCAAAGCCCAACCAGCAAACCCTTTAGCGTACACAAAATCTGGTAAAGGATTAGCTAAAAACTTCTTTAAAATTCGTTCTGAATATTGATAACGCTCATATAAATAATGGCCTGGAAATTTTTTAGGCTCCGGATAATCAATTTCTATAATATCTATATACTTTAATTCTTGCTCTGTGAAAGGGGTAGGCAAATCTTTATTGGTAATGGCCTTGTAATGGTACAAATCCACTTCAACTTGATTACTTGCAAAATGCTTGGCTAAAAAATAAGAATGTTTTTGCATCCCTCCCATAACATATGGGTAAATACCATCGGTAATTAGTGCTATTTTCATATATTTATACTTTCCATTTGGCAATTTTATAACCTAATTCTTTCTCAAGTAAATTAATATCATCTTGAAAATATAATTGAGTTATATTATTAATTTCAGCATTAGACAATTTGCGTGGCGCGGTGGTTAATAAGTTCTTAATCATTCCTTGCAATTTAGGAAACGATTTTAATATATTTCTGATTCTCTGCATTAAAGGATTTGAGTTATATAAGAAATTTAACCATTTATGTTTTGGAAGTGACGCTTTATTAGCGTGTACTGGAACTACTTGTTTTTCAAATTTTAAAATTCCTAAAAATTCACAAATTTCGTCGACAATCTCTAGTCGCTTATTCCCTATAAAATCCTCAAAAACAATTAATTTAATATTTTCTGCCCCGAACTCCTTTTTATATGCTTGATAGTTTTGATAATATAAACCTTGAGCAATAAAATTAGAATTTACCTCCCCTCTATTCTCTTTATTTAACTGGTTTTCAAAGCTCTCAATGGTCCAATTTTTAAATTCAGGGCTGTTAAATTTTTTAAACATATTATAAGCTGAATAAGCCCGTTTTACTGGCTGTCTCATAATCATTATTATCTTAACATTTTCTCCAATATCTTGTCGTATTCTAGCTGGAACTAAAGAATTTGAGATATATCCTGGATCCACTTCACCAACTGCTTTATAACTGTGAATACTTGATAAATTAAAATATTTTTTTAAATACCAATCTATACCCTTCTTGTAATGATATGAAAAAAATCGTAGTTCTTTTTTTTGAGGAATAAAAACCTCTTTATGTTTTGAAAATATCTCATAAAAAGTGGTCGTTCCAGCTTTCTGAGCTCCAACGACGAAAAAGTTTGGAAGGAAAATCCTATTTTTAGCCATACACTATTTAATTTTAGCAAGTTTAAAATCCATTCTTATTAAAACAATTTTGGTAAATCTCGTACAATGTACCCATATGAATTTTGGGCTGAAACTCCTTCAAAGCAACTGTTCTTGCCTTTTTACACATAGAATTATATTTTTCTATATCATTTAATAAAATCTCTATTCTTTTGATCAAAAGCCTTTCTTCCTTAACTGGCACCAAATATCCTGTTTCATTATGCTTTAACCAGGTATTAACTCCACCGACATCAAAACCTACTACAGGCTTTCCATGCATCATCGCTTCAATACCAGAAATACCAAAAGCCTCAGGATAAATGGATGGAAATACTAATAGATAACAGTTTTTAAAAAAACTATTAATATTCTCTCTGGTTTGCCAACCATGAAAATGAAAGCTTTCGTTATATTCCTCTGGTATTAAACTTTCAAAATAAGACCTATCGTGACCATCACCAACTATATCTAAGGTAATATTATGCCCTTTTTTTAAAAGCTCTAAACCTAAGTTTATAAAATAATGTACGCCTTTTGTTCTTGATAGTCTTCCTACAAACAGTAATGATTTACATTTTTCTTTAGATCTATCTTTCAATTCTCTCTCTTCAACTAAAGGCGTCATATGCGGATTTAAATATAACTTATCATTGGTAAAACCTACTTTTATTGCTTCATTTATGATATACTCCGAATTAGCAATCAGAGCACTATAACCCTTATTACCTTTTGTAGTTTCCCATTTTACATTACTGTAAGCCTCCAAAAGGCGTTTGGGGTGTCTATTACAACAGCCTTCCTTATAAGCGTCTAATATACAGTGTAATCCAAAAGGCTTATTACAAATTTCTTCTGATTTTCGCCAAAATTTTCCTTGCCCAGGACATAAAATTCGAGGTTCATGTATACTTCTAACAACCGGTTTAAGTTTAAAAAAATGCTCTAATAGTTTTGGACTAGATAAACTATGGATATGAATAATGTCTATGTCTTTTTCTACTATATAATTTTTAATAAAAACAAAAAAAGAAGCATGGTCGCCCTTAAACACAATTTCATCATTGGGATATATTTTGATTTCCAAACTTCCCTTAATAGTATATATTCCTATCCAACTGCCACACAAACCATAATCCTTACCTAAATTAACAAGTTGACTAATGTTAGTTTCAACACCACCACTATTTTCTATTTTATCATTAATATGAAGAATATTCATTAAACGGCTTTCTTTAGGTGTGCAGTAATGTTGTTTTTATGATTTAAAATTTTAATATTTATTTTTTTTCTAACAGTAAAATTAGAATCAACATCCATTAATTCCTTTAACAATTCATCTATATTAAATTGCTCTTTAGATAAACTATCCATATTAAGATAAAAACGATCTTGATCAATGCTTGCCATAAAATCTAAGCATTTATCTCTGTAGCCAAAAAGTATTGTAGGTGTATTTTCTATGGCTGTAAGCACTGCACCATGCAATCTTACACAAATTGAAAAACTTGCCCCATCAATAATATCTAAAAATTGTTTCTCATTTTTTACTAATAAAAAATCAGCATTAATATTCAATTTTTCAAAATAAGTCTTTGTGTAATCATAATCAATAGGATTAAGGATTAGTGGCGTAATCTCCCAGCCATTCTCAGCTAATGATTTTAACTTTGGTATTAAAGATTCCCAAAAACCGTTATACTCTTTAATATTCATTAAGTTGAGTACTATTTTTTTTCTATTCCCTTTTTTTACCTCTTTTTTTCCATTTAGCAATGCTAAATCACCTACAATATTTGACTCTACACCGATTGTAGATAACCTTTCCTTACTTATGGCTCCTCTAACATTAACTTCCTCAAATGCATTTAACACTGATTCCCATTTTAAAAAATCAATATGTTTATTTTGCTCTAATCCACATGATCCCACTCCTGTACCAAGTGATATAATAGGCACATCTAAATTAATCAAACTTTCTACTTTGTAATACCACATATCATTAATCAATGTACCACCTCCAAGAATAATTTTTTCAAAAAAAGCCGGACCAGACAAACGGAAATATTTAAGTGTTTTTTCAATTCCATACGAATGGATTGTTATTAATTTATAGCCTTCAGTATTTAGGTATTTGGCTAAAATATTAAACATTACATCGTCTCCATAATTTTCATGACCATGTCCTCCGATATAAGCAATATATTTTGTTTTATCGCCAACCAACTTTAATCTTCTAAAAAAAGAAGAAAATAGTATGCTTAATGCTATTAATTTATTTTTTATCATTTTTAATAATTACTATTTTATACTATTTTCTTTATAAATACTTTTTTATGATATTACTTTTTTGATTAAAAATGGTTTCCCATGTAAAACTATTTCTCACTTTAACATTGAGATTTTTACCATAAAACTGAATTAAATTATTTTTGTTTTTTACTAAAATATCTAATTTCTTTGAAAGATCTTCTGAACTACCATTAAAGAAAAATAATTCTTCTCTAAACCAAAGTTTTAAATTATGTATATCTGGAGCTATAACTGCACAACCAGCTGCTCCGTAATCAAATAACTTCATACAAGATTGAAATGGATTACTACCACTTATTATTGCTATATCAAAATTAGATAACAAAGTAACAATATTTGACCGGCTCACAAAACCATGATTTACAACTTGAATATCTAAATTTTTTATCTCAGACTCAACACATGCCAAACCAGAGCCAACAAGGTTAATTCTAATCTGACTTTTGCTATTAAAAATACTTAAAGCCTCAACAAAAACATTAATTTTTTGATGATCCATTAAACGCCCTACAAAACAAATGTCTATAAAGTCTTTTTCACTAATTTCTTTTTCTTTAAAATCAATAATAAAATCTTTTTCTATTCCATTTTCAACATTAGTCCAGTTATTTTTATCAATCTTCCAAAAATCACCATAACTACCTACAAAAAAAACATGGTTAGACATACGGTATACCATTTTTTCTAAAATTTTTGCAATACCTACAAACAAAGATTTGTAATATCTTCGGCGCCCTTTATATTGAAAACCATTAGCCTCATAAAAATGTGGTATTTTTAGATATTTACATGCAATTAAACCAGAAAAATCTAAGTAAGATACACGTTCATATATAAATTTAGGATTCTTTGCTTTAAAACTTTTAATTAAACTTCTTGTTTTACTAAGGTTTGTAAAAAAGATTTGTAAATCTTTAATTGTTCCGTAAATAAGTCCTTTTATTTTTTTAGGCTTGGTTGTTTTGTCCTGTTGTTTAACATTTTCCTGCTTTGTGTAATCGGTGAGATCAATTTGTTTTGAATTTAAAAATAATTCAATCTCAAAGTTATTAGACAACTGCCTTAAGCCCATAGAAATATGTTGAAAAGCTCCAGTATTTGGATTTAAGCAACCCTTCTCCTGTATAAGATATATTCCTCTTGTATTGAGTTTAATCATTACTAACTCTTATTTGATTCATAATCTTATTTAAATATTTAGTAAATTTTTCAGCTCCTTTTACATTAAGATGGTCAGCATCCTTAAAATCTTCTTGAACAAATCTTTTATCGTTATAAAAATTAAAATAGGATACATTATTGAACTTAGCCGCCAATAAATTAGACTTATTAATTGTTGTTTCCCACTGTTCTTTATTCATACCATTTATATATTCTTTGTGAACAGGTGTAGTAAGTAATATAACATTAATATTAGCTAATTTACACTCTTCTACAAACTTTGATAACAAATTAAAATTACGTTGTACTTGACCAACATCTTTATGTGTATGCCTTTTTACGATTTTCTTAGCAACTTTTTCATAATCTTTTATATTAGGCTCCATTCTATACCTCCAGCCTAATGAATCAGACCTAACAAAGATAATAGCATCCTTATGTACATAGTAATCTTTTAAGTTTTCCCAAATTGTTGAAATACTTTTATTTAATATTTCTAAATTGTCTACTGGAAAATCTGTTGTCTTTAAACCATAGTAAATAGAATAATTTTTAATCCATTTTTTTGACAAGGATTTACTGTATAATGAACCATAAGAAATTGGTAAAATAATAGTCTTAATGTTATTTAAATTAGTCTGATATTTTTCATAAACTTTAAAAGAAAATTCCAAATTCTCTCCAATAAAAGCCAAATTAAAGGCCTTAGAATCTAGGTATTGTGGATTAACACCTAAATGGGTGTGTGAGTTCCCTAAAATTAATGTTTCAATATGTTTAGCCTTATCGCTTAACATATAGTCATTCTTATTTTTATAATCATTTGGGATATGACGTATTAATAACTCTACCACCAACAATGGCAAAAGTGCTGGAAGTAGAAAAATTAATACTTTTAATATAAACTTTTTCATAATCTAAAATTGAAAATAAATAAAATCACCACCAGGACTTTTAGACCCCCAAACTATAGCCAACACAATGCTATAATACAATGATATCCTTAGTGGTTTGGGCCAATTAAAACCAAGGGACTCAATGGCGTATTGTTGGTTTCTCCCCATCCATTCTATAAATAAAAACACAACAAGAAAACCAAATAAAGGCAAAGCCAATGACCCGTTATTAAAATAAGGTGTTTTAAAAAATTCTAAAGAAAATATCTTTTGTAAAACACTTAATGCATGTGTTACATTTTCTGCTCTAAAAAACACCCAAGCTATTACCGTAATAAAAAACGTAGATATCATTGAAATCCCCTCTTTTAAACTTGGTAAATACCTTCCTTCAGCAACAGTGCCTAAATGCGTTCTATTTTTATTTAGTAGTAATAGTGGCAAGAAATACACCGCATTTAAAGCGCCCCAAACTATAAAAGTCCAATTGGCACCATGCCAAAATCCACTGACTATAAAAATAATAAAGGTATTTCGCACCTTCATCCAAGTACCGCCTCTACTGCCGCCTAATGGAATATATAAATAATCTCTAAACCATGTAGACAAAGACATGTGCCAGCGGCGCCAAAACTCTGCTATATCCCTAGAAAAATAAGGAAATGCAAAATTTTGTTTTAAATTAAACCCAAACAATCTTGAGGTGCCAATAGCAATATCAGAATACCCTGAAAAATCACCATAGATTTGAAACGTAAAAAATAAGGCTCCTATAAATAATGTACTCCCATTATAACTCTCTGAGTTATTAAAAATATCGTTTGCAAATTGTGCACAACCATCTGCTATAACTACTTTTTTAAATAAACCCCATAAAATTTGACGACAACCATCTACTGCTTTTGAGTAATTAAATTTTCTTTTTTTATAAAACTGAGGCAATAAATTGGTAGCGCGCTCTATTGGACCAGCAACCAGTTGTGGAAAAAAACTAACAAAAGCTGAAAACGCAATAAAATCTTTTGTTGGTTGCAGTTTACCTTTATAAACATCTATGGTGTAACTTAAGGTTTGAAACGTGTAAAAGCTTATACCAACTGGTAAAATAATATTTAAAGACCTTGTACCAATACTATAACCAAAAAAAGAAAATGCTTCAACAAAATTCTCTATAAAGAAATTAGCGTATTTAAAAAAGCCTAAAAACCCAAGATTAACTAATATACTAACCCAAAGCAATAGTTTACGCTTTAGTATTACTTTTTCTTTAGACAGCCTTACACCTATAGAATAATCTACAACTGTACTAAACAACACCAACGTTAAAAAATGCCAATCCCACCAGCCATAAAATACGTAGCTAGCTATAACAATAAGTAAATTTTGCAGCTTTAGATTTTTATTGGTTACAAACCAATACAAACAAAATACTACTGGCAAAAAAATGGCAAAATCTATAGAATTAAATAACATGTGTTAAAATACAAAAATTATTATGTGAAACATTTTTTGAAACGCTATGTTGATGGCTGCAAAACTAACTTTTTATACTTTGTTTATCTCATTTAGCAAGAGCAAAATTGATGTTACTCTATTATCTGTATTACATAATTTAGAAATATGCAACCGTCCTTCTTCTCCCATAGTTTTACACAAGTCTTTATTTTGTAATAGTTCTGTAATTTTTTCTGCCATAGTCTCATAATCATATTCTTGTACTAAAAAACCAGTTTTTTGATCAATGACATTTTCTGTTATTCCGTTATGAATAGTAGAAACCACAGGAATTTTAAACATTTGCGCTTCAGCTAAACTTATCGCAAAACCTTCTTGATCACCCGTAAGTGCTGTAACGCTATGTTGTATAAAAACTGTTTTATCTTGTATTACTTTAAAAGCCTCTTTTCTTGGCAAAGCACCCAATAAAATTACATTATTCTCTAATTTAAGGGCTTTAATTTTAGCTAACACCTCTTCTTTTAGTTCGCCGTCTCCAATAATTGTAAAGGTAGCGCTTGGTATTACTTCTGTTACTTTTTTAAAGGCCAGTAAAGAAGCTATAGGGTTTTTTTTGGGTGTTAAGCGCCCTAAAGAAACCACCTGATTTGGTTTTTTAAATTTCTCTTCCCAACTTAAAGGCTGTATTAGTTTAGCGTTTACACCAAGTCTAATTAATTTTATTTTTTCTTCTGGACAGCCATTTAAAACTAAAATACGTCGCATAGAATCACTTGCTACCACAAAATAACTACACCAATTAATGAGTTTATTAAATTGTTTTTTATAATGCAAATCTCGCATTTTAGAAGTAATGTCATAGCCATGGATATGCACTACAAAAGGAATATTGTATTTTTTAAAAAATTCCATTAACAACACACCATTGGTAGCATAATCTACATATGCTACATCTATGTGTTGCGCGCCAGAAGCTTCTAAACACTTTATAACCGTTTTATTTTTAACTGTAGCATACCAATTTCTGTACTTCGGAAATTTTAGAGATAATTTATTTAAAAAGGTTAAATAACTGTTTTCAAAATTAAAACCAGCATTTTTAACTTTAACATCAAAATCTAATACACTTTTCTTTTTTTCCCCTGAAAAAAATACGATGTCATTATGTTTATAGTACAACCCTTTTAATAAATCGTAAACAAAGGTTTCTGAGATTTTAATATTAGAGTTACTGAAATAACCTATTTCCATAACTTAAAATGAATAACCAAATTGAACAATATCCTCTTTAAACCAATCCTCAACTATGGACTTTGTTTCTTCATCATAGGCCTCTTTATAATCTACTTTTTTAGTCTTATTATAATGCGGAAGTTCATTATTAATACCTAAATCTTTAAGCACTGTAGCGAATTCTTCATTAAGATTCTCAAATCGCACAATTTTATTTATTCTTATTTCTTCATTATAATCTTTTAGCCACTCTACCTGAGGTAAAAACATTTTAGGATTAGAATAATAATACGGATCCTTGTCCTTACCATAAACTTTTATCACCCACTCTTTAAATGGAATAGGCTCATCCTTCATATTACACTGATTAGTTTTTATTCTATACTTATATTGTGAGACAACTCTATCCCAAGGGTTTCTAACTACAGCAAATTTATACGTGTTTTTAAATACAACTTGTCCAACACCATGTGTATCAATAATTTCTTTAGCTGTAAGATGATTTTTTATTGTTAAGCCAATTGCCGTTTTTATGCTAGAACCTGCCGTTTTATTTATATGAATAAAAATAAAATCTCCATTTGGTCCTTTTCTTAATGGATTATTTTCATCTTTTGTACAGTAAACGTAGAATTTACGCAACTTTCGAAGAAACAAATTTTTAATTTTATGTTTAATTTTTTTTACCATTTATAAATATCTTATAGAATATAGGTTATTATTAACTTTTTAGAGCCTTTATCTTTTCTTTTACAAAACCAACGGTATTTTTATTTAACCAATAAAACAAGCCTAAACCAACGAAAAGCCCTAGTATATAAATTCCTAAACTAAGTAGAACATTTGTAAAATCTGAATAAAAATAAGATAAACTAAATGATAATAGACACGCAAACAATAAAGGCAAAAAACTTTCTGTAGCCACTTTTAAATAATCATTTATGGTAAAACCAAATATAGGTTTTAAAACGATATACAAATTCATAGCTTGTAATATAAACAACTCAATACTAATTAAAGCATAAAGTGCGTATATAATAGAAAACTGTAAGGTTACACAAAGAGCTACCAATACTATAATTGAAAACCATAGGTTAAAATAAAATGATTGCTTAGCTTTACCTCTTGCCAAAAGCAAGGGTCCAAAAGTAGTTCTTAATAATCGTATAGAAAATAATATAGCTGTTAACCTAAGATATGGTGCACTAGACAACCATTTTTCGCCATAGAAATAATAAATTGTTGTTTCTGGGAACACAATTAACAATAGCATAACAGGTATAATAGCTAAATACACCACTTTATTAATGGTTAATGCCATTTTTTTAAGTTGATCATCGTTTTGTATAGAACTGTAAACCGGAAAAGCCATTTTATTAAAGACACTACGTATTAACTGAACCGGCTTCATTACCAAAATTTTAGCTAAATTATAAAACCCCAATATTTCTGTACTTAAAAAAGCACCTATTAATAAATTATCGCCTTGTTGTCTAAAGTAGGTTATAATTCTTTCAGACATTTGGTAGCCTCCAAAATTAAGATAAGACTTAACCTCGTTAATCTTAAAATACCATTTTGGTATATGGAATTGCTTTCCTCTTAAAATAAATAGACTTCCTCTGGAAAAATTTTCTACCATATATCCATAAACCAATGCATACACTCCATATCCTTGATACGCTAAGATTATAGTAACAACAAAGCCCAATAAAGGTGTTACTATATTTATTTTTGCTAAACTTTTAAACATTAACTTTTTAGATAATAATGCTTTGTATTGTATAGCAAATCCATTAAACAAAAATGTAATAGAAATAATTTTAAGGATATTATTTAATTCTATTTCGTTAAATACATAAATAGAAATTGGATAGCTAAAAAATAACAATATTAAACATGCAAAACAACCAAGAGCAACATTTAACCAATACAGTGTAGACAATTCGCCTTCTGTATTATTTCGTTTATAAATGATAGCACTACTAATACCAAAATCTACAAACAGTTGGCTAAAACCTGTAACAATTAAAACAAGTGCCATTAAGCCAAAATCATTAGCTATAAGTAGCTTTGTTAACACAAAAACTCTAAAAACCTGAATTACTGCACTAAAAGTTGACTGAAACGTCGTCCATTTGACTCCAGAAACTAAGGATTTTGTTACAAGCATTTTGTGCGATAATTAATATTGAATTTAAAAATAGAAATAAGTTGGTTCATTAAATCGAACCTATATAACCACTTTCTTATAATCACTTTGATGAGAATTAAACCAATTATAAGTATCTAAAATACCATCATTTAATGAAAATTTAGGACTCCAACCTAATGCTCTTAACTTAGAACTATCCATTAACTTACGAGGTGTACCATCAGGCTTAGTACTATCCCAAACAATCTCTCCTTTATGCCCAACAATGCTTTGAATAGTTTCTGCCAATTCTTTAATAGTTACATCTGTACCTGTACCCACATTATATAAATGTTCAGGCAAAATATTTTCTACAGCAAAAATGACACCTTGTGCTAAATCATCTACATGCAGAAATTCTCGCATTGGTGTACCACTTCCCCATAATTCTACAGGCGCATTTGTTGCTTTTGCCTCATGAAACTTACGCATCATCGCGGGTAACACATGTGAGCTTTTTAAATCGAAATTATCGTTAGGACCATATAAATTAGTGGGCATTAAGCTAACAAAATCTTTACCAAATTGTTTTCTAATAGCTTCGCAAGCTTTTACACCTGCTATTTTTGCAATAGCGTACCATTCGTTTGTTGGCTCTAAACTATCCGTCAATAAATACTCTTCTTTTAAGGGTTGTGGCGCAAATTTTGGATAAATACAAGAACTACCTAAAAAAATAAATTTAGCTACATCTGCTTTGTGCGCTGCATCGATAAGATTATTCTGAATCTGAAGATTCTCCATTAAAAATGGATAAGGATACTCGTTGTTTGCTAAAATACCTCCCACTCTTGCGGCTGCATCTATAATAATATCTGGCTGTTCGTTATTTATAAAATCGGTAACAGCTTGCTGATTACGTAAGTCTAATTCTTTACTTGTTTTGCCTATAATATTAGAATAGCCCTTAGCCTCTAAAGCTCTCCAAACCGCAGAGCCCACCATACCGCGATGACCAGCTATGTATATGCGTGATTCGTAATTAGTGATTTGTGATTCGTTGTTTGTCATGCGTAATTTATTAATTTAGACTCGTAATTCGTAAGCTTTTTTGCTATTTATTTTAATTTTATGTAGCAAATAAGTCCATAAATCAGTTTCATTAATTGTTATATCTTTTCAGATATTTGATGAATATCATCAATATAATGTAATCGTTTTGCTATTAATAATTGTGTTTCTACTTCAACTAATGACCCTAACGCAATGTATAAATACTGAATAAACTCTTTATCTCCTTTTCTCCCTGCACCCTCTGCAATATTACTTGGAACTGAAACCGATGCACGCCTAACTTGCGATGTTAGTCCGTAAATTTCATTAGAAGGAAAACCTTGCGTACATTTATAAACAACTTCTACCAAATCCATAGTTCTTTTCCAAGCATCTAAATCCTTATGTGTTTTCATCGTCTGTTACTCGTTATTGTTTTATAGGATGTGTTTCAGAGTTTCAATTGCTTCAATATATAAACCACAAAACCGTTTATTTTGACCTATAACTCATCACAAGTTACCAATTACGAGTCACAAATCTACTCAAAATAATTCATGGTTTTATAGCCACCTTTTTCTAGGTACTGCTGTTCTTGCATTACTTTAATATCACTAGCCATCATATCTTTAACTAGATCATTTAAATTATATTGACACTCCCAACCTAGTTTGTTTTTAGCTTTTGTGGCATCACCTATTAGTAACTCAACCTCAGTTGGTCTAAAATAACGTGGATCAACAGCTAAAACTTCTTTACCTATTTCTAATTGGTATTTAGGATTGTTACATTTTGTAACGTAAGCTTTCTCGTCTTCGCCTTCACCTTTAAATTCTAGTTCTATACCAACTTCAGCAAAACTCATATGTACAAAATCTCTAATTCTAGTCGTTTTACCTGTGGCAATTACCCAATCTTCTGGTTCATCTGCTTGAAGAATCATCCACATCATTCTAACATAATCTTTAGCGTGTCCCCAATCACGTTGTGCATCTAAATTTCCTAGATGAAATTTATCTTGTAATCCTAAAGCAATTCTGGCAACAGCTCTTGTAATTTTTCGGGTTACAAACGTCTCCCCTCTAATTGGAGATTCGTGATTAAATAAAATACCATTACAAGCATACATATTGTACGCTTCTCTGTAGTTTACTGTAATCCAATAAGCATACATTTTTGCTACTGCATAAGGTGATCTTGGGTAAAACGGTGTTGTTTCAGATTGAGGCACTTCTTGTACTTTACCATAAAGCTCTGAAGTAGAGGCCTGATAAATTCTAGTCTTTTTTTCTAAACCCAATAAACGAACGGCATCTAATATCCTCAACGTCCCTAAACCATCAGCATTACCTGTATACTCAGGAATTTCAAACGAAACCGCAACGTGACTCATTGCTGCTAAATTATAAATCTCGTCAGGTTGAATTTCTTTAATCAAACGGATAAGGTTTGTACTATCCGTCATATCACCATAATGCAAAAAGAAATTTTGGTGATCAACATGTGGATCTTGGTATAAATGATCAATTCTATCTGTGTTAAATAAAGATGAACGACGTTTTAAACCATGGACTTGATATCCTTTTTTTAATAAAAATTCACTTAAATAGGCACCATCTTGCCCTGTTACTCCTGTAATAAATGCAACTTTACTCATTTATGAAATACTCGATTTAGGTGCTAAAAATTGCACTTCTTAATTATTTCACAAATTTAACTAAAATAGTAGGACTTTATAATTCTAATTGATTTTTTAATCAAAAAAATACGCTTGAACAGTAAATTTTTAATAAGATTATTTCACTAAAAACCATGCATTTAATAACTCTTGCCTATTATATAACATAGGCTTTTTAGTATCCCAATCAATAACCTGAAAACCGGCATGTTCGCAAATTGCTTGTCCTGCTGCGGTATCCCACTCCATTGTTGGTGCAAATCTTGGATAACAATCTGCTTGGCCTTCTGCCACCATACATAATTTTAATGAACTACCTTTTGATATTAAATTAACCGCGCCATGTTTCTGGCGCATTTCAGCTACGTACGTTTCAGTTTCTGGTGACATATGAGAGCGACTAGCTACTACAGTAAATGTTTTATCCTCTCGTTCTAAAGGTAATTTAAACCCAGTGTTAATTAAACTATCAATATTATACGCTTCTAGATTCACTTTCACCTTGTAAGCGCCCATTTCTGAAGTTGAATAGTATAAATCACCTAGAACAGGCACGTAAATAACACCTATTTTTGTTTTTTGATCTTCAATTAAAGCAATATTTACAGTAAATTCGCCATTGCGCTTTATAAATTCCTTTGTTCCGTCTATTGGATCTACAATCCATAATTGATTCCAGTCTTTTCTTTCTTCAAAAGGAATAGATTTCCCTTCCTCTGAAAGCACAGGAACACCTGTAGAATTTAAATGAGACATAATAACATTATGCGAGGCCAAATCTGCTTTAGTTAAAGGTGAATTATCTCCTTTTAACTCAACACCAAAATCTTCAGAATGATATATTTTTAATATTTCTTTACCGGCTTCAATTGCAGCAGTAATTGCAATTTTTAAATTTTTGTTCATCTCAAAAAATTATATAATCATACCAGCACCAATGGTCTCATTGGTTTGCTCATCAATTATAATTATACTTCCGGTTTGACGATTCTTTTTATAAGCATCAAAAAATATAGGTTTAGCCGTTCTAATAGACATGCGTGCAATATCATTCATTTCAACTTTATCTATATTTTCAATTCTATGCAACGTATTAATATCTACCTTATATTTTAATTCTTTTACCATTCCTACGGTTTCATTAGTCGTATGTTTTATAACCACTTTAGTTCTAGCTTGAATTGGTTTTGTACTCATCCATGTTACTAAAGCTTCAATATCTTGTTCAACTTTAGGTACATTGTTTTCGCGCACAATCATATCACCACGACTATTGTCTATTTCATCTTCTAATGTCATAGTTACAGACATTGGTGCAAATGCTTCCTGAATTTGTTCACCATTTAACTCAATAGTTTTAATGGTAGACACAAAACCAGAGGGTAAAGATTTAACTTTATCACCTGGCTTAAAAACACCACCATCAATTCGGCCTGCAAATCCACGATAATCTTGATGCTCTAAAGTATGAGGCCTAATTACAGATTGAATTGGGAAACGACAATCTACCAAATTGTGATCGCTTGAAATATGCACGGTTTCTAAATGATACATTAAAGTACTACCTTGGTACCAATCCATATTTTCTGAACGATTAACAACGTTATCTCCATTTAATGCCGAAATTGGAATAAATTGAATATCATTAATACCTAATTTTGAAGAAAATGCATTAAATTCTGATACGATTTTATCGTAAACCTCTTCGCTGTAATCTACTAAGTCCATTTTATTAACACAAACTATAGCATGAGGTATTCTTAATAGAGACGCTATAAATGCGTGGCGATGCGTTTGCTCTAACATGCCTTTACGTGCATCTATTAATATAATAGCGAGATTTGCCGTGGATGCACCTGTAACCATATTACGTGTGTACTGAATATGACCTGGTGTATCTGCAATTATAAACTTTCGTTTTGGCGTTGCAAAATATCTGTAGGCAACGTCTATAGTAATTCCTTGCTCGCGTTCTGATTTTAAACCATCTGTTAGTAAGGATAAATCTACATAATCAAATCCTTTTGATTTACTTGATTCTTCTACGGCATCTAATTGATCCTGAAAAATTGATTTACTATCGTACAATAACCGTCCAATTAAGGTACTTTTTCCATCATCTACACTTCCTGCTGTGGTAAAACGTAATAATTCTATATCTTGATAATCCATTTTAAATAGTTGTTAGTGATTAGTTGTTAGTCTTTAGTTTTGATAAATAAAATTCTACAATCATTAAAACTTCAACTTAATTTCTATTGTATTTATATTTTAAAAGTAACCTTGTTTTTTGCGATCTTCCATTGCTGTTTCCGCTCTTTTATCATCGGCACGTCCACCACGTTCTGTAGTCCTTGTTGTTGCAATTTCTTCAATAATCTTTTCTAAATTATCAGCATCAGATTCAACAGCTCCCGTAATTGGCATATCACCACAAGTTCTATAACGAATGGTCATATTAACAACCTCTTCGCCTTCTTTTAATTTTATAAATTCAGAATTTGCTAAAATGACACCATCCCTAACCACACAATCTCTTTGATGTGAAAAATATAATGATGGTAATTCAATATTTTCTAATTTAATGTATTCCCATACATCCATTTCTGTCCAGTTTGAAATAGGAAACACTCTAAAATGCTCACCATAATTTTTACGACCATTAAATAAATTCCATAACTCAGGTCTTTGGTTTTTTGGATCCCATTGCCCAAATTCATCTCTATGTGAAAAGAAACGCTCTTTTGCTCTAGCCTTTTCTTCATCGCGCCTAGCACCACCCATTGCAGCATCAACTTTAAATTCTTCTAATGTATCTAATAAGGAAACAATTTGAAGTGAATTACGTGAAGCATCTGCACCAGTTTCTTCTTTCACTCGTCCCTTATCAATAGCCTCTTGCACAGAACCCACAATAAGTTTTACACCTAATTTTTCTACTAAAGCATCTCTAAAAGCAATAGTCTCAGGAAAATTATGACCTGTATCAATATGAATTAATGGAAAAGGAATCTTCGCAGGATAAAATGCTTTTTTCGCCAAATGCGTCAACAAAATTGAATCCTTACCTCCTGAAAAAAGTAATACTGGATTTTCAAATTGCGCAGCAATTTCTCTAATCACAAATATGGCTTCCGACTCTAATTCTTTTAGATGATTAATTACGTAATTGCTCATGTAGTTTATTTTAATTTTTTTATAATAAAATCTAATATTTTTTTTACCGATTCGTCAATACTTTGATGATC
Organism: Winogradskyella endarachnes; assembly: GCF_009741275.1. Lineage (GTDB taxonomy): Bacteria > Bacteroidota > Bacteroidia > Flavobacteriales > Flavobacteriaceae > Winogradskyella > Winogradskyella endarachnes. The sequence goes on along the minus strand of NZ_WOWS01000002.1, from coordinate 155,025 downwards.
TGTTTTTATTTCAATATCTGGAGAAATAGGTGCTTCATAAGGTGCAGAAATACCTGTCATATTTTTAATTTCACCAGCCCTTGCTTTTTTATACAAACCTTTAACATCTCTGCGCTCACATTCCTCTATAGACGTATTAACATATATTTCAATGAAGTTTTCAGCCCCAACAATAGTCTTTATATTTTCTCTATCTTTTATATACGGTGACACAAATGCTGCCATAGTTACGACTCCTGCATCAACCATTAAGTTTGCAATTTCTGCAATGCGTCTAATATTTTCCGTTCTGTCTTCTGGAGCAAAACTTAAATCCTTATTTATTCCTTGTCTTATATTATCTCCATCCAAGCTATAGGTTGAGATGCCTTTTTTATGAAGTTCTATTTCTACCAAATTAGCTAAAGTAGATTTACCAGAACCAGACAATCCTGTAAACCAAATTAAAAACGAACGATGACCATGATGTTCCTCTCTATTTGATTTACTTACTTTATAATTATGTCTTACAGTATTAAGACTCATATTTCTCTAGTTTTTTTCAGTGCTTTTAAACGTTTTTTTCTATTTCTCTGATCTAGTCCATAATTAATACGGTACCATAATTTTTCGTGACCATAATATAATAACATTTTAGTAACAACTTCGGAACCTCCAATTTTAACACCAGTTAAAGGATTACCTGTAATAATCCACGCTAAAACAATAGTATCTAATGTACCCACCGCACGCCAAGAAAATGTTTTTAAAACATGACGTTTATTTGAAGAATTTATTCTAGACTTAAACCAAACACGTTCGTGAATGTAATACAAAACCATTTTTGTAACCATTTCAAAAGCACCCATTTGCAGCCCAACAGTAAACTCTCCAGATATTAACCAAGACAAAATTAAGGTATCTAATGTACCTATAATTCTCCAAGTAATAGTTTTTGCTAAATGTCGCTTACTGAATTTCAAATTCACATCTCATTATAGTTACAAACATACAACTCTTTCTTAAATAGAAAGATAGAAAAAAAAAAGATTCATTTATCACCTTTTTAATCTTTAGATAACAATTAAACAGTCGCAAAAATAAACAATCAAACTTAAAATATAGCAGTTTCAACAATAATAATCTAGCAACCTACTAGACTAATAAGAAAACACTGATCGTGAATACACTAGTACTTTTTAAATGAATATAAGGAACTCTATTAATATTATGATTTTCAACTCATAAAATCCATTAAAGTATCCAATACAAAAAAACAAACTTAGTTTTTGGAATTGTCAAAAAAACTTTGCCTTTTAAGTATTTTTGCTACATTTGTAAATCAAAAATTATTCAGAATCGCACAAAGTCTAAAAAACGTATTATTGTGATTTCTAAGATTTAATGTAAAAAAATTATGAAAAAAAATTACTTTTTCTATCTTTTGGTTACCCTTTTTTCTTTTGGGTTTAGCCAAACCATTGTTACTGTTGACCGAGCTAATATCGTTGGTCCAACTGCAACAGGAAACGATTCTTCGATTTCCTCTATGGGTTTCACTAGAGGTTCTGGTGTGGTTTTAACCAGTACACAGCAAAATTTCACAACAGCCCAATGGGACGCACCAACTCAAGCTCAAGCAGAAATAGATAATGAGTATATCGAATGGTCTGTAACCGCTAGTACTGACAATGAAATAGAAATCACAGAGATAGATATTAGAACACGTAAAAACGCAAACGGCCCATCTCAATGGCAAATATTTTACAGTTTAGACAATTTTACAACTTCTGGAATTGCTGTTACATCAGTGCAAACCTCAGCTGACATTGCAACAACTGGAATATTTGATGGTCTGAGCATCAACTCAGGAACTGCGGGAACAATAACTTTTAGATTATATGCTTGGAATGCAATCACTACTGCTGGTTGGTTTAGAATCCCTAATGAAAATACTTGGTCAGATTACGGTATTACAAATCCTGGATTACGATTAATAGGTAACATTACTACTACAACTACAAATAGTACTGATTCAGATATTGTTGCTACAACTTATAACCCATCTGATAATATTGACTATACCAATTACACTGCGACCTCTGGATTAACCATTTCCAACTCAATTAAAGTAGGAGAATTTTCAGTTAGAGATGGTGGTGCAACTGCATCAGACACGGATTTATTACCAACAACATTAACTGATTTAGACTTTGTAATTTCTAATAGTGAAGTACTATCAACTTTGGCCATTTTTGATGGCACCCTAAACATCGCAGAAGCAAGTGTAAACTCAGGAACTGCGAGTTTCAGCGGAATTATAGGAATCAGTGCTTTAGACGACAGTAATAAAACTTTTGACGTCTATGCTACATTCAATACGGTAGTTACAGATAACACACAATTTCAATTAACAGTTAGCGGTGCATCTTCTAATGCCGCTATTGGTTCATCTTTTGAGGCTTTTGATGCTGGGGCAGCTCAAACACCAATTGCAGGTGATGACAATAGAATTGAAGTTGTTGCTACAGAAGTTATTTTTGATCAACAACCAACAGATTCTAATCAATTTGAAATAATGACGCCTTACCCAACTGTCTTTACAGTTGACAGTAATGGTAATTTAGATGAAGATTATAATGGCACCGTAACAATAATAGCTGCAGGTTCTATGGAGCCAGCATCCATAAACTATTCTGTAATTAATGGTATAGCCACACTAGATACAATTATGTTTACTGAAAAGGAAACAGTTACTACAATTGTCGCATTTATTGGTGGTGTAAATTTCGTAACTAGTGATTCTTTTGACATTGACGGGCCTCTATTAACAATTGCACAACAAGATTTTGACGGTACTACACCAGAATGGTCTTATACGACTAGTGTAGCAAGTTTTGATAACGGATGGGGAAATGGTTATTACGGCGTAATTGATAGTGCTTTAGCAGCGCCTTTAGATAACAGCTCTTTTTCTAACAATATTTTTGGAGAAAATGATTTAAATAATGCTTCTGGTGGAACAAGTGATTTCGCAACTCTAGCATTTGATACTATTGATATTTCTTCTTACGACAATGTTACTTTAAGCTTTGATTGGGATATAGAAGGTTATAATGCCAATAATGACGATGCACAGTATCGTTTAGTTTTAGATGGTGTAAATCAATCATATGTATTTCTATTAGATGGAAATGGAGATACTGAGTCTGACCAAGGTACAGTATCTGTTGATATTGACAATTCTGTAAGTACAATAAGCTTAGAAGTAAGAGTAAGAAATAATGGTCTTACCGGCTATTCTGGATTTGATAATTTTAAATTAGTTAGTGAATTTGACGGTTTATTATACACAAATAATGGTTGGTCACCAAATGCACCTTCTAGCTCAACAGGAGCTGAAAACGTATATGTTTTAGATGGAGAATACACTATTGGTAACGACATACAATCTAATAATTTTTATATTAACGATGGCGCAACTACAAGTATTTCTTCTCAAAGATCGTTAACGGCTTTTGGTACAATTCACAACCGAGGAACACTAGAATTGAACTCAACATCTACAGGTTACTCAAGTTTAATTGTAGATGATATAGAAGGTCAAGTTATATACAACCGTCACGTAAATCAATTTGCTGCTGCTGGAACTGACACTGGCCAAAATGATTTAATTTCTGCACCAGTGACAGATAGTAATCAAACATTCTTAGCGTTAAGAACAGCTAACGCAGACATTCCATCTGGAACAATTAGCGGTGTACCTTCTTATTTATTTGGCCCATTTAATAGCAACCAAAACAATTACACAAATTACACAACTGCTGATGATACGTCTTTAATAGAATCAGGGATTGGATATAGAACAGCATCAATTGTAGATGGTGGTTCAACTTTTCAATTTGTAGGAACAGCTGAAACAGGAACTGTCGCTGTACCTATTAACATAGGAACAAATAGTACATTTAACTTAATTGGTAATCCTTACCCATCTTATATTACTTTATCTGAATTTTTAAGTGAAAACAACGCCTCTTTCAATACATCTTTCTCAGGTGTTTATGGATACGTTGGTAACGTTGACAATGGATTCTTAGTATGGAACCAAGCTTATTCTGATGCTTTCCCTAGTGCTGTAATAGCTCCAGGACAAGGATTCTTGGTGTCATCACCTACTGGAGGTGCTAACATCAATTTCACACCTGCTATGCGAACTATAGGAACACAAGATGATTTTATTGCAGGTAGATCGGAAACAACGAATAATCTAGCACATTTAAATTTACTAATTGAAAAAAATGATGCATCATATAGTACAGCCATCTATTTTAACGACAACGCTTCGTTAAGCATGGATCCTGGTTATGATTCAGAAATGTTTGAAGTAAATGCACCAAGCTTTTCAATATACTCTCATTTAGTACAAGACAATATTGGTAAAGATTTAGCGGTACAATCTGTTGGTTATTCTGATTTAGAAAATGTTATTATCCCATTAGGTATTAATATTGAAGCAGGTGTACAAGGTACAGTTAGTATTAACGAAAGTTTTATACCAGAAGGAATTGATGTTATTTTAGAAGATAATGCAAATAATACTTTTACGAGTTTATTAGATGGTGATTATGTTTTTACACCTAGTACCACTTTAACAGATACAGGTCGCTTTTATATTCATTTTAGTACACAATCGACTTTAAGTGATACTGATAATTTATTAAATGGTTTAGAAATCTATGCGATTTCTAAAACAATTACAATTAAAGGATTATTAGAAAGTGATACTGAATTTAACCTTTATGATGTACAAGGAAGACTTGTTAATACACGGGTATTAAATACGAGAAATACACAAAACGATGTTGATGTATCTAATCTTACAACTGGAATTTACATTGTAAATTTAAAAAACAACACAGGTAATAAAACTCAAAAAGTTATTATTAAATAATTATTAATAACTATATACTTTAAAAAAGCGCATCTTTTAAAGATGCGCTTTTTTTTTTTAACATTTAATGATATTTTAACTTTAGACTCAAAAAAATATTATTCCTAATTCTTCTCTACTAATATTATTTAAACCTTAATTTTCGCCAAATTTTGTCTACCCTAAATGCATTTTATATAAAGTACTATAATTCAAAAATAATTCCCTACCAGTACATTAACTATTTGTTAATATCTTCTTAAACTCCAATATTCTCATATTGCTATATTTGTTTGCGTTATGGCACAAATTAACCCTTTACCAAAACTATGAACTAACCCTTTTACTCAAAACTTTTTTTAATCTTATAAAGTACTCACTAATCTATAGGATAATTATAAAGGCCTTGAGTTAATCTTATATTTTTAAATTATGAAACATTTTTTCCCTTTTTTATTACTCTTTTTTATTAGTAGTGTTACGTTTTCACAAACCCTATCTCCTGGCGACCTTGCCATTATTGGTTTAGGTGTCGATGACGAAAATATTTTAGTAGTTGCATTAGAAGACATTCCCTCTGGTGAAAGTGTTTTCTTCACCGATGAGGAATGGAACGGCACTTCATTTAACACAGGAGAAGGGTTTTACGAATGGATTACGCCAGTAATTACTGCTGGAACAGTATTTGAAATAACTACATCTAGTACAACAATCGGAGGGACAGTTAGTCACAACTCTGGATCTTTTGCTTTAGGGAATTCCGGAGATGGTGTCTTTTTATATCAAACTTCAGCTAATGTATATAATAGTGGGACATATACTTTAATTGGGTTCGCTGGAGAAGATAGTGGTGACGCAGGCACACTTACAGGTACAGGTCTATCGATAGGAAGCTCCGCAATATATTATGGTGGAGATAATGGGATTTATGTTGGCACTAGAATTGGGCAAGACAAGAATACTTATCTATCCCTTATATATGGAAGCTCATGGACAACCTCTGGTTCTTCACAAACATATGATTTTACTAATTTCACGTTTTCTGGAGACAGCAACGACTCAGACTCAGAGGCAGATGATCCTGGATCTCAACCAGCAGCAACAACTGTTAGCTCCTTAGATGACACTATAGCTGAGGCCGTTGACGTTTTTAGCATAGATCTTTATGATTATGGTACTACTGATGGATTAGACACCGAAGTAACAAAACTAAGGCTATATCCTTATACAACGAATACCGCAGACTGGACAGACAACATACAAGGTGTTACTGTAAGTGACGGTTCTGCAATAACCATAAGTAGTGTTATTATTGATGATACCTTTATTGATATTAACTTTACCTCTGGCGACTTAACAATTCCAGATGGTGACATTTTACAAGTTACGGTATCAATATATTTAAACACTTCAAACATAACAGATGGCGAAATTATATCATTTATGGTAGACGCTGATAATCACGGTTTTGTTGCTGATGTAGCTGGTAGTACTTTTGCCTCGTCGTTTTCAGGTGGAGATTTTAACTCCAACGACTTTACTATAGATGTTGAAGCAACACAATTAACCTATTTAGCACAAGCAACAGATGTAGAAATAAATACAATAATGTCTCCAAGTGTTGAGATTGCTTATACAGATGCCAATGGGAATATAGACGTTGATTACTCAGGTTCAGGATTTGATATCGCAATAACATCTGATGGTAGCTTAGATGGTACCGCAACAACTACAGCAGAAGCAACAAATGGTATTGCTATTTTCAGTAATGTCCTTTTTGATACCGTAGCAACAGATATTAAACTAAGTGCAACTGACAACTCAGCATTCATTTCTGGTGTTTTTGAATCTGACTTATTTGATGTCACATCTGTTTCAGCAGCTACAGGAAACATCATGATTACGGAGATAATGCAAAATCCAGCAGATGTTGGTGATACTGACGGAGAATACTTTGAAGTTTATAATACAACAAATACACCTATCGATATGAATGGATGGACTATAAGTGATAACGATAGTGACAGTCATACTATTTCATCATCTCTTATAGTACCTGCATTTGGATTTGCTGTTTTAGGAACAAATAGTGACCCATTAACAAATGGAGGCGTAACTGTAGACTACGAATACTCAGGTATTGCACTTGCAAATGGGGATGACGAAGTTATTCTAACTGACGAAACATCTACAGAAATAGACCGTGTAGAATATGATGGTGGTACAAATTGGCCAGATCCTACAGGAGCTTCTATGGTATACTTAGGGAGTGATATTGAAGACAACAATGACGGAACACTTTGGGGAACTGCAACTATAGCCGAAGGTATTGACACAGATTTTGGTTCACCAGGCATTAACGGAGAAGACCAAATAGTTGCTTACTTAGTATTTGATAATAATGCATGGAGTTCTGCTCCAACTGCTTCAACTGGTACAAGAACAGGTTTAATTAGAAGTGATGAAAGTACGTCTTTTACAACAGATATTACTCTAGATATTTTATACATAGAAGATGGTGCAGATTTAACGATTACATCAGGTAATGAACTAACCATAAATAGTTTAATTTTAGAATCAACGTCAAATTCATACTCTAGTTTAATATCAGATGGCATAATCACTGGTGATGTAACTTACAAAAGACATGTAAATACTTTTAATAGTACTACAGGAAGTACCAATGGACAGAATGATCTTATTTCTGCTCCTGTTACTAATGCAAGTCAAGATTTTGGAACATTTAGAAGCATAAATACCAATATACCTTCTGGAACTGTTAGTGGCGGAACAACCACATTCTATTTATTTGGACCATATGATAATAATGCAGCATCTAACCCTTATACTTTATTCTCTGATGCTGATGATGCAACCATTATAACTGCTGGTACAGGGTATAGAACAGCATCTACAAACACCTCTACATTTACATTTACTGGTGATGTATTGACGGGTACAGTACCTGTAACAATAACAACAGGAACTGAAAACTCATGGAACTTAATTGGTAATCCTTACAGCTCTTACATTAATAGTACAGACTTTTTAAATGAAAACAGTGCTATTTTAGATTCAGAATACTTAGCTATTTATGGCTATGATGGTGATGCCGCTAATGGATGGACCGTTGTTAATTTAGCCAATGATATTAATTTAACGCCAGGTCAAGGATTCATGGTTTTTACAGATGAATTAAGTGCAACAGTGAATTTTACACCAACAATGAGAAGATTAACTGGAGGTGATGATTTTATTGAAGGACGTTCACAAGAAACTAATGTTCATTTTGGATTAAAAATACAAAATAGCACTTCGTCCTATGGTACAGATTTTTATTTCAATAATAGTGCAACTAGCAGCTTAGACCCTGGTTATGATTCAGCGATTTTTAGCGTACAACTGCCAGATTTATATATGTACTCTCATTTAGTTGAAAATAATACAGGTCGTGCATTGGCAATCCAATCTCTTAATGATACAGATTTAACGGACATTACAATTCCATTAGGTGTGCACACTAATGCCTTAGAGCAAATAACCTTTAGCATAGATGAATCTACATTACCAAGTAATGTAGACGTATACTTAGAAGACAATGCAGAAAACACATTTACATTATTAACTGCAGGAGACTATACAATTACCCCTAATACTAATTTAAATGGGACTGGACGTTTTTATCTAAGATTTACAACAACGGCTCTATCTGTTATAGATACAACTTTAAATAGCATCAATATTTATAACAATACTAATGATAAAACTATTGTTGTAGCAGGAGAATTAATTGAAGAAACAATTGCTAAATTATATGATATACAAGGACGCTTAGTAAGTACAACGGTTTTAAACAGTAATTATCAAACCCAAAGTATTGCAGTTGATCATTTAAACACTGGTGTATATATTATAGAATTAAACAATACCAAACAAAATAAAAAACAAAAATTAATTTTGAGATAATATCTTTAAATCTTCATATTATAAACGCACTATTTTTTTAGTGCGTTTTTTTTTGTGACTAATTTGAAACTAAGGTGTCATAAAGTTATAAGCAATTGGATATGTGTTAATTATTAAAAAGACCACATCAACAATAAAAATCTATCATATGTACCTAAATTTCAATTTATAATGATGAAAAATTACTCTAAAAAATCACAGATTTTACTTTTTCTAAATATGGTTATATTTCTTTTATCGAGTAATATAACTTATGCTCAGTTTACTTTAGCATCAGACAATGCTAACGAATCAGTATACACTACTGATTTTAACACAGGGCAAAATGGAGGGAACGGATACTCGGCATGGGCTATAACCAATGGCTCTAATACAGGCACGTTTACCGGAGACCCTGCAAATGATGGTATGTCTAATACCAATATTGGCAACAATGCTTTTTCCTTTTATGCTACTGGCACAGACCATTTAAATGCCTCTAGAGGATTTAATGCCTTAGAACTCAACGACGAATTATCTTTTTATTGGGCCATGAATTTTGACGCCAATACAGGTACTAAAGGTTTTGATTTGAAAAATAACGGTACTACAATTTTTAATGTAGAAAATAGCACAAATACAAATATCACAACAACAAACGGCCTTGCTAATTCTGATTACGGTACCGATGCCATGTTGGTTGTTGTAAAACGAATATTAGGTGATAATTACGAATTTTCAATGACTTCTAGATCTGGTGGAGCAACCTATACAACTACTTTTACCGGTTCTTCTATAGATGAAATTAATATTTATATAGGAAACCAAAATGATACTTCTGGTGAAAGAAATATATACTTTAACAATTTTGAAATTAACAATGATGCTAATTTTGATATTTCAACAGGTATAGAAACTTATACAAAGGCTTTTACGGGCGCTGGCTCATTAAATAAAACAGGAGCTGGATCTTTGGTACTTTCTGGAAATCATTCTTATTCTGGTACAACAACTGTTAGTGAAGGAACTTTAATTTTAAATGGGAATCTTACAAATAGCGATATAACAGTCTCAGCAGGTGCTACTTTAGAAATTAACGGTACAGTTACAATTCAATCTATTAATGTTGAAGCAGGTGGTGATATACAAATCAATTCTGGTTCAAACTTAACAGTAACTAATGACCTAACATTAAATTCAACATCAACATCCTTTTCTAATTTAATATCAGACGGCAGCATTGTTGGTACAGTAAATTACAAAAGATACGTAAATGGTGCTCCAGGAACAGGTACTACAACTGGAGCTAACGATTTAATTAGTCCACCATTATCAGGAAGTACTTTTGGAGTCTTAAGAAATGATGCGGATACAAATATTCTTTCCGGAAATATAAATGGAGAAGGTCCATTTTATCTATTTGGCTCATTTGATACCGCTTCTAATTCATACAGTTTATATAGTTCAGATAACGACTCGGAAATCTTTACAGCTGGTAATGCCTACCGATCTGGCTCAAATGGTGGAGGGACCTACACTTTTACAGGTGCTGTAGAAAATGGAATTATAAGTAAAAACATTATTGCTCCTGCCGCTAATAGCATATGGAATTTAATTGGTAACCCATATCCTTCGTATATGAAAGTGCACGAATTTTTATTAGATAATTTATCAGAATTTAATAGTAGTAGTGCTGCAGTTTATGGATACGATGGTACGGCATCAGATGGTTGGACTGTATGGAATTTAGCCTATGCTTTAGACCCAGTAAATTCAGAAGTTTTGTTAACACCAGGTCAAGGATTTTTTGTTGCATCTAAAGACCAAGGCGGATCAATTACATTTGACCCAAGTTATAGAACCATTGGTAATTCTGATGATTTCATAGTTGGTAGAAGTACAAATACATTCTCTAATCTTGAATTGACCTTATCAAATTCCACCTCAACATTTGAAACAGATATTTATTTTACACAATATTCTACACAAGGTTTAGATCCTGGATTTGACAGTAGTTTATATGGTGCATCTGCCCCAGATTTCTCAATATACTCTCATTTAGTTTTAGATAATTCAGGAATCCCAATGGCTATCCAATCTTTAGCTGAAACGGATTTCGGGAATGTTACAATACCTCTAGGAGTTAACGCTACTCAAGGTGAACAGATAACTTTTAGTATAACTGCAAATACATTACCGAGTACAACTGAGGTATATTTAGACGACACAGATTCTAGCACAAGTACTTTATTAACTGCGGGAGATTATGTTATTACTCCAAGTACTAATTTAAATGGAACAGGACGTTTCTATTTACGTTTTTCAGATAATACATTATCTGTTTCTCATAACGAATTAGAAAGTTTAATCATACGTAATAACGCGTCTGACAAAACTATAATAGTATCTGGTACATTATTAGAAAAGACAACAGTAAATTTATATGACACACAAGGACGCCTGATTAATACCTTTAAGTTAGAAGCAAAAAGTGGTTTACAAGAAATAAATGTTAACCACCTAAATTCTGGAATATATATTGTACAACTGAGCAATAATCAACAGGCCAAAACTCAAAAGGTCATTTTAAATTAAATAATATTAACTCCCAAAATACATCTGTATATTGCATTTTGGGAGTTATAATTTTATTGTTAAAAACATCTTAAAGATTAAAACCAAACGCCTAAATACTATGCATATAGGTTATGTAATAATTATTTTTAAATTAGTGAAAATTAAGCTACAAGGCGTATTTTAAGGGTTTAAATGAAAATTAATAAATGAATAAGTAAATTTTCTGTAAACCTTTTTATTTTTTACTTTAATAAATAAAATAATTTACTATTTTTGAACTTAAATTTAGGGCAAAAGCCATGAAGAAAGAAAACAATACAGACAAAATCACACGTAAAGAAGCCATTTCAAAAATGGGAAAATATGCTGCATTAACGGCGGTTGGAACTTTTGTGATATTAAACCCGCTTAAGGCGCAAGTATCATCTTTACCTGCTGATCCAGGAGGAAATCCATTTGATTAATTTTCCATATTTATTTTGAATTCTAATTTAGCACCAGCTTATCAAATAAGTATTGGTGATTGTTGGGTGCTTTGGTTTAAAAAATCAAATAGCTATAGCATTATAGATAATGAATTTAAAAATCTATTAGATTTATTCATTAACTCTAAGTCAGAGAATCAATTTAAATCCAAAATCCTACAAGACGACAGCCTTGCAGATTCAGAAGAATTATTTCAAACTATATTAAAATATTTGGCAAACTGTAATCTGCCCATTACTACGGTAGAAAATGAAATTGCTAGTTTAGATACATCACGTCGTAATATTTCTAAGTATTATAACATTAACGGAAAGACGTTAAAAGTTAATTACGATTGTGAACTTGTTTTAAAAACAGTACATCCTTCAATTGCACACTGCTTAACTTCTAATATTACTGCTATTGATGTAACTTTTGATATTTATTTAAAAGCAAATAAATTATATCTTTTTAAAGATGAAAAATTAATTATTAGCGCACCTAAATTAGACTATCATAAAATTCAGGGTAAATTTATTATGCAATTACTCTGCACAATTCATAACCAACCAGAAAGTGAATGGATTGGAACCTTTCATGGATCTACAATTACCAACGAAAAATCTTCAATATTAATTATTGGTGAATCAGGAAAAGGTAAAAGTACACTTTGTGCTGTTTTAACAGCTAGTGGGTTTAAACTATTGGCAGATGATGTGTCTCCTATGCTTTCAAAAACTGAAGATATTTACTTTAATCCAGGAGCTATCTCTATAAAAGAAGGTGCATTTAAAACGCTGGATACTATTATTCCTAATTTTAATGCATTACCCAATATTGTTTTCAATAAATCAAAAGGCGTTTTAAAATACGTACCTTGCACAACTCCAGAGAAACTACATTATCCATGTGATGCGGTAGTATTAGTAAATTACAGCACTGATTCTAAAACTAGTTTACAAAAAGTTTCTATAAAAAAAATGTTAGAGACATTAATTCCAGATTCATGGTTATCACCAAATCCACATCATGCTCAGCAATTTTTAAATTGGCTTCAACGGATTTCAATTTATGAATTGACATATAGTAATAATTCTGAAGCAACTAATGAAATCTCAAAATTATTCAACGCCGCGAATAATTAGTTATATTAGATGTACAGAAATTAACTATGAGTAATTACTCTAATACATATCATCATATAGCTGATATCTTAAGTTTTGAAACTTCTAATGAGTCTTTAGAACTTATTCTTAATAATTCTAAATTCAATTGGGACGCTATAGTTAAAGAAGCAAGTAAATACCTAGTACTTACAACTGTATATTGTCGTCTAAAATCTAGAAAACTGCTTTATACACTACCCGAAGATCTCCTAACATATTTGGAAGAATTAGCAGCAATTAATAGAAATAGGAATACTTCTATTTTAAAACAAGTATATAAAATATCTAGAATTTTAAACGAGCACAATATAGAACATGTTTTTTTAAAAGGAACAGCACTCTTAGCTGCTGAAAGATACAATGATTTAGCAGAACGAATGATAGGTGATATTGATATTTTGGTTAAAAAATCTCAAATACAAAACGCTTTTAATATTTTAAAATCCAATGGATATAATAAGACATTTGGTTATGCTTATGAAAACAAAGATTTTAGGCATTTAGATCGCCTTATTTCTGAAAAGGAGTTGGCTGCTATTGAACTACACTCTGACTTACTAATTAAAAAACACAGATCTTTAATTAACATATCCGAATTATTTCAATCTAAAGTTATAGTAAATGGTATAGCAATTCCTAGTTCCTATTATTTAAGTTTACACCAAATTTGGAGTTGGCAACTCAATGATTTAGGTCATTACTATAATTTCCCAAGTTTAAAAGTTCTGTACGACACCATTCTTCTTAAGTCATATACTAATGAGAGTTTAATTAAAAATATTTTAATATTAAAGTATGGCAAATCATTTTTACAACTTGCAAAAATTTACTTTATAGAATTTAAGTCTATTCATTCTAATTTTTACATGAACTATATTAGTTATACGCATAAGTTATTCATGGCATTTAAACCCTTTAGAGTTTCATTAAATATAATTAAAGTAAGTTATTTCAATATCCGTAAAAGAATACATCTTTTTGCAACTAACAAGAGTTATACTATACACATCCTTAACAAGTTATTTTCAAATAAATAAAGTTTTAATTTTTAACTAATTCAAAAAAAAACCTTAAATTTCACAAAAAAATGAATATATAATTATTTGAATTCTCCTACGATTTAATATAAATGAGACAATCCTTTAATAATAATTCAATAATTAAAGGTATATGCCTTGGACAACATATTAATTTCCGTAGATTATTGATTGATTTATGAATATAATGTAAAACTTTACATCATTATTTGTTTTATAATGCATAAAGTTTACCTTTGGACAAATTATTTTAGCATGAAAAAAATATTTTTAATTGTTTTATTAGCAACATTTAGTTTATCATCATTTGCACAAAGACATGATGATGAATGGCGTTTAAGTATAGGATTAAATGCTATTAATACTTTGGGTTCTCAAAATCCATTTTATAAACCTGGAGAATGGACATTTGAATTCCCTATTTCTGCAGCTGTAGAATTTAAATGGTCAGAAAAACTGGCAATAGAACAAGCTATTACATTTAACGGGTTTGCTGAAGGCACAGGATTAGACGAAGCTCCGTTTCAAGAAGTAGAGAAAGATTATAACTACATCTCCTTAGATACACATTTAAAATATTACTTTGGACGCCATATTGCACCCAACGACGATTGGTTTGATTTATATGCTAATGCTGGTGTAGGATTTTTTCACATAGATGAAACTAATGTTTCGTTGAACTTAGGTGGAGGCGTTCTATTTTGGTTAAATAGAGATAGATCATTTGGTATAAGAGCACAAACTATTGCTAAGTTTGCAATTAACCATGCTGAAAGCGGATACGATAACAACCATTACCAATATCATTTACAAGCAATATTTAAATTATAAATAATATAACAAGAATCATAAAAAAAGGTAAACAAATTTGTTTACCTTTTTTTATGATTCTTTATTTAAAGCGATGACCTAACTTTTATTGGCTAATTGTCCACAAGCGGCATCAATATCTTTACCTCTACTTCGTCTAACAGTTACGGTAATATTATTAGCCTCGAGAATACTAACATACATATCTATGGCTTTTGAGGTAGCTTGTTGAAACTCACCATCGTCAATAGGATTATACTCAATAAGATTAACCTTACTTGGCGCAAACTTGCAAAATTCTACTAAAGCCTCTACGTCTTTACGTTTGTCATTTATCCCATCCCAAACGACATATTCATAAGTTATTCTATTTTTAGTCGCCGCATACCAATATTGTAAGGCTTCTCTTAAATCATGTAATGGAAATGTAGAGTTAAATGGCATTATAGAAGTCCGTATATCATCAATAGCAGAGTGTAAAGATACAGCTAACTTAAACTTAACGTTATCATCCGCCATTTTCTTAATCATTTTTGGCACTCCAGATGTCGATACAACAATACGTTTTGGTGACATACCTAATCCTTCTGGTGAGGTAATTTTATCTATAGCTTTTAAAACATTATTATAATTCATTAATGGTTCTCCCATTCCCATAAATACAATATTGCTTAATGGTCTGTTGTGATATAAACGGCTCTCATTATCTATTGCTACAACCTGATCATAGATTTCATCAGGATTTAAGTTACGCATACGTTTTAATCTTGCAGTTGCACAAAACCTACAATCTAAACTACAACCTACTTGCGAAGAAACACAAGCTGTTGTTCTAGATGCTGTTGGAATTAAGACGGATTCTACAACTAAATCATCATGTAAGCGAACTGCATTTTTTATAGTTCCATCAGAACTACGTTGCATTTGATCTACTTTGATGTGATTAATTACAAAATTATCCTCTAGCATTTGTCTAGTTTCTAATGAAATATTAGTCATATCCTCAAAACTATAAGCCGACTTCTGCCAAAGCCATTCGTATACTTGATTTCCTCTAAAAGCTTTATCGCCGTGCTTTACAAAAAATTCTCGTAATTGCTCTTTAGTTAACGCTCGTATATCTTTCTTTTTCACTTCCATCTAATGCAAAAGTACTTAATTCAATTGGTTTTCTTTTAAAATAAAAAAAGCCTCAATTAAGAGGCTTTAGATTATTAATATTCTCAATTTAGATAATTAACATGGCGTCACCATAAGAATAAAATCTATATTTTTCTTTTACAGCTTCTTCGTATGCTTTTTTCATAAAATCATGACCTGCAAAGGCCGATGTCATCATTAATAGTGTAGACTTTGGTGTATGGAAGTTAGTAATCATGCAATTGGCTATACTAAAATCATAAGGTGGAAAGATAAATTTGTTTGTCCAACCTTCAAATTCATTTAATCTTCCATTTGAAGATACCGAACTCTCAATTGTTCTCATTGATGTTGTACCTACTGCACAAACACGCTTTTTATTTTCAATTCCTTTATTAACGATATCAGCAGCTTGTTTTGTGATAATAATTTCTTCACTATCCATTTTATGTTTAGATAAATCTTCAACCTCTACAGGGTTAAACGTTCCTAAACCTACATGTAAGGTTACCTCAGCTGTTTCAACACCTTTTATCTCTAACCTTTTTAATAGATGTTTAGAAAAGTGTAAACCTGCAGTTGGTGCAGCCACAGCTCCTTCTTTCTTAGCATAGATAGTTTGGTAGCGCTCAGCATCTTCTGGCTCTACTTCTCTATTAATGTATTTTGGTAAAGGTGTTTCTCCTAACTCTGTTAACTTAGCTCTAAAATCGTGATAAGAACCATCATATAAGAAACGTAATGTTCTACCTCTAGATGTTGTATTATCTATCACTTCTGCTACTAACGTTTCGTCATCACCAAAGTAAAGCTTATTACCAATTCTAATTTTACGAGCTGGATCTACTAAAACATCCCAAAGACGTTGTTCTTGGTTTAATTCGCGTAATAAAAACACTTCGATACGTGCGCCAGTTTTCTCTTTGTTACCATACAATCTAGCAGGAAAAACCTTAGTATCATTCATTATCATCACATCACCTTCATCAAAATAATCGATAATATCCTTAAAAAGCTTATGCTCTATAGTTTGCTTTTCTCTGTTAAGGACCATCAATCGCGATTCATCTCTGTGTTCTGCCGGATGTTCTGCAAGTAATTCATCTGGAAGATCAAAATTAAAGTGTGATAATTTCATGTATTTTTATTTTTTTTCGAAATGCAAATATACAATCTCAACATAGGCCTTGTCAAGTAAATGAAGGTTTATTTTAAATTATAACATCTAAAAGATTGAAGTAAATAAATTAATGGTCGTTTGTATTTTAATAATACCTTATTTGTCTACTATTTTAAACTGAAGCCAATAGCTGTAAAATCTTCCCAAAATTGAGGATAAGATTTACTTACAACATCAGCATTTTTTATTTTAATATCTGTTTTTAAACCTAATGGCGCAAACGCCATTGCCATTCTATGATCATTGTAAGTTGCTATTTCAACATCAGAAATTATTTTATCCGAAGACTTTAAATGCAAAGTGGCATCTGTAATGCTAACATTTGCTCCCAACTTTTCTAATTCTATTTTTAAAGCTACTAAACGATCGGTTTCCTTTATTTTTAATGTATGCAAACCTACCATATAACATTCTATGCCTAAACCAAATGCTGTTACTGCTATTGTTTGTGCAATATCCGGAGCGTTTTTTAAATCTAATTCTATTATAGATTTTGAATCTATAAAATCAGTTTTAAGAAGGGTGATTGCTTGATTTTTATAAACCGTAGTAACACCAAAACTTTTATAAATGCTTGCTAATACAGAATCTCCTTGTAAGCTCTCTTCTTTATATGAACCTATTGTAATCTCAGTACCAACATCACTTAAGGCTACTGAACTATAAAAATAAGATGCAGAAGACCAATCGGATTCTACTACTAAGTTCTTCTCTTTGATACTCGTTGATAATGGGTTTACTGTAATAATATTACCTCTAAAATCCGTTTCAATACCAATAGAATCTAGTAAGCTCAAGGTCATTTTTATATAAGGTACAGACGTTATGTTACCTGCTAACGTTAGTTCTAATCCATTTTCTAATTTTGAAGCAATAAGTAATAAAGCCGAAATATATTGACTACTTACATTGGCCTCTAACGTGACTTTGTTTGTTATTAGCTTTTTGCCTATTATTTTTAACGGAGGAAAACCATCATTCTCTAAATACTCTATATCAGCTCCTAATGTTTTTAAGGCATCAACCAAAATTTTAATTGGTCGTTCTTTCATACGTTTAGAACCCGTAATAGTTACTTCTCTTCCATCTTGAATTGAAAAATAAGCTGTAAGAAAACGCATCGCTGTACCTGCATGATGTATATCTATTAAAGACTCTTTAGATACTAATGCCTTTTGCATAAGTACAGAATCATCTGAATTAGATACATTTTCTATATTAATTTGAGGATAAAGAGCTTTTAATAAAAGTAAGCGATTAGATTCACTTTTTGAACCAGTAATTTGAACGCTTTGATGATTTTTTAATTTTGATTTTTGGATACTAATGTCCATGCAAAGATTTTTTCTTAAACTATTATTGAAGTTAAATTCAATTGAATTTTCTAATAAAATGCCAAGATAGTAAAAGTGTAAAGAATTATAGACAGTAAATAAAAAGCGTTTATAAATAATCTAAGACCTGTCTGAATACACTTACCAACTTTGCTTTTTTCCTCCACTACTTCCTGAATAAGGCAATGGACGATTGTAATGTAATTTTTTATTTAGTACAGCATCCTTCAATTTTGCTAAATCTGGATACTCTTTAAGTCTAGAATTTACAGTACTACTTAGTTCTAACGAAGGTATTTATTATAGACCTGCAGATTACCGTAATCTTTAATACCTTTAATATCATTGTTAGATTTTGCTTTTAAGAATTTCTGCCAATCCGTTTCTAAGTTTATTATATCTTTTTGTTGGTTTTTATAAAGAAAAAAATACCCTAAAAATGCGACAAAGACAATACTACCTATAGCAAAAAATAAAATCATTTTTAGATACTATCATTTTAGTTTCTCATTATTATGATGACGGTTATGATCGCGTTTGGTTTTCTTTTCCATTTTTTTATCAAAAGCTTCTTGTAAATCTATGCCTGTTTGGTTGGCTAAACACAATACTACAAACATAACATCAGAAAGTTCTTCACCTAAATCTTTGTCTTTATCGCTCTCTTTTTCACTTTGTTCACCATAGCGCCTTGCAATAATACGGGCTACCTCACCAACTTCTTCTGTTAATTGCGCCATATTAGTAAGTTCATTAAAATAACGAACACCATGCTCTTTTATCCAATTATCAACGTCTTTTTGTGCGTTTTTAATATCCATAATTAACTTTTAGTTAATACAATTTGTTCTGCTTGCTTTTCTACAATTTTACTATAAAAGTTTTTAAAATCTTTATAATCAGCTGGTAAAATTAACGGATTTATAATATCAAATTGTACTTTTAATTGTAAAAAATTACCATTTTGTTGTATCAAGTATGTGAATTTTACATTGGCATCTTTAAATTCTAAAGCTTCAGAATTAGGTAATGATTCTACCTTATAACCTTCTGGTAATTTAATGTTTACCATAAATTTATCTGTAAACGGAATTACAAAATCTATTGGATATTGACGTTCTTCTAATTTAAACGGATTTTCTTTAGTTGCTAAAAACAACATTGGTGAAAAATATAATTTATCTCCAATTTCATCAACAGCATCTGACAACTCATAGTTATAATTAACTTTAACCGGTTGTGTAGGATCCTTTATATTAGTTAAGCTTAATTCACTTATTTCTATTGCACCTTTATCCTCCTCTAATGATTTTATATGGTCTTCAATAGGTACAGAAGCATATTTATTTCTAAAAAAATAAGCATTATAATTAGTTAAATGCTGTGCTACTTTACCTGTTATTGTAAAATCTTCATCAATAGATACATTTAGCATTGAAGACTCTATTGAGTTTGTATTAGTTCTTAAATCAATCCAGCTAGAAACACTTTTATCTTTAATTACGCGACCTTGCCAATTTAGAACGCGTTGAGGTAATATATTATTAGTACTATATTGCTCTGTACCATCTATTAACAAAATTTTACCATTTTTTTCTACACTACAAATTACATAGTTAAATCCTTGTCTAGATGGAAAAAGTGGTATACCATTGTTTCTTGTACTTAACACAACAGGATTTGCATTAACACCTTGAGAACGTAACATAGAAACTATCATAAGATTAATATCTCCTACATTTCCTTCTCCATTTTTATAAGCAGACCGTACACCTTTACTAGCATATTTTCCATACCCACCATTCCATTTAACTTTAGACTTTACAAGGTTTTGGATTAAAAATGCTTTTTCAAAATCATCTTCTACACCAGATAAAACTGCCTCAACATCATCTTTATATATATTGAAAACCCCTAGTTGACCTCCGAAATTTTGACTTTCGTAAATGGTTTTAGACACTTCTTCCCAAGATGAAGAAAACGTTTTGACCAAAACTTTGTTAGAATCTAAATAGCCTGTTAATTCCATGGCCATTTTACTTCTATAATTGTTGTAACTACCAGAATAAGCCTCTTCTCTTAAAGCAGGAACATCCGTTTCATTTATTTTTAGAACATTCATCTTATAATTAAACGGAACTGTAGTGTGCTGTGATGACTCTTCTATTTTTGGCAAATAAGTAGCCTGAAAGTTATATTGTTTATTGTATAAATAATATTCTGGTGTAGAAATATTAATCTCTAATTTATTAATAGGAATACTAAATTGAAATAGGACATCGTCAATTCCATACCTATTTGAACTAACAATATATTTATACTCTATTATTGTGCCTTCTTTAACCTTAGGCATTGTAAAAGAAGTGATATTTGTATATTCATTGTAGGCCTCTTCAAACATACCATCACTTTTAAGTTTTTCTTTCTCTACTTTACCATCTATTAAATTGTAAGTATACCCTTTTAGTCCTTTTAAAGACTCTCCATTATTACCAGCATATAAATAAACTTTTTTTGTTGCCCAGTCGAAACCATCTTTGTTATAAATTTTAATGCGCTCATGGATTTCTCTTTGTTGTACAAACCCTTCATTGGTATAAAATTCAAATCTTATAATTTCTTTTCTATATAAAATAGCTGCTGAAGTTGCAGAGTCTTTTGGGTGATAATTCTCTTCAAGTTCAGACTTTGATACTTTTCCAAAACTAAAATTTTGGGCTATACTTTTATGTGATATTAAAGCGAAAGTTAATACTAAAATTAGGTTTTTCATAGGTTAAAATGATAATTGGATGTTGCTTAATTTATTGGTTTTGAAACTTGTATTTAAAGTATACTTAAGACTGTATTAAAACAATTTTACTCTTATCGTGTTTTACAATTTGCTTTCTAAAATCTCTAAAGGCTTTGTAGTCTTCTTTTGTATAGTTTCCTTTTAACAATATATATGTTCTAGTATATTTTAATTTATTGCCTTCTAAAGCTTCTATGTTAAATTTGTAACTGCCAAATTTTGTTTTAACTTCTTTAAAATCTGTCATAGCTTCAACTTCTATACCTTCTGGAAGGTGAATTATAAATTCATCTACATCTTTAAATGCACGATCTATTTTAAACTCTAATTTACGTTCTGTATACCTTGGTGGAATTTGAGTTACTTTATTAAACATATTTGGCTGAAAAATTAAGCGATTACCACTTTTTGAAGCATAATTCATAGAAGATAACTTAACGCTCTCTGAGTAAATGACATTATCCTTATCATTATTAATATCAATACTGTTTATAGTTAAATTATTAATGTTAGCCCAATACTCTTTGTAGTATAAATGTTGATCTCTTTCTGTTTTACGTTCAATGCCTTCATGTAAGCTGTATTGAAACCCTGTAGTTTCTATTCTTACATCTGCTGTAAAACTACCGGTAGCATCCATTTGTATATTCGCTGTTGTTTTTTGAACACTATCATCTGCTCTATAAATCTTTGTGTGTACAATTTCACCACCATCTGGTTTTATTAATAAAACATCTCTATCATCAGTAAAA
Organism: Winogradskyella endarachnes; assembly: GCF_009741275.1. Taxonomy (GTDB): domain Bacteria; phylum Bacteroidota; class Bacteroidia; order Flavobacteriales; family Flavobacteriaceae; genus Winogradskyella; species Winogradskyella endarachnes. The sequence continues at coordinate 132,916 of NZ_WOWS01000002.1, read as the reverse complement.
CCTGCGGTAAACCCAAATGGATTAGTTTGGCTTGTACATTCTAAAAATATGTAATCTTCTTTATCTGGTAATGCTAGAATAACGTGATTAGTCTGACCTTGAAAAGACACAAAATCCTTATCCACATTTTGTATTTTTCTTGAACCGTATAATCTAGTATAATAAGATTCTACACCAACATGCGACAGCAATGCTTTCGTATAGTTGGAGAGCCCTTTACAATCTCCATATTTAACTTCATCAACAATTAATGCATTTATTGGCTGCATACCGCCAATACCTTCTTGCACACTAATATATCTTGTATTTTGTTGTACATAATTATAGATTACTTTAGCTTTTTCGATCGGGTCCTCTATATCTTTAACTAAATTTAAAACAATATTTTTTGTTGTTTCTGACAGTTGTAATTTGTCTTTCAACATATTGTCGTACATCCACTTACCTTGACTTTTCCAATCACCATTTCTACCTTCTACACCACTAATTATAAATTTATCCAAAGCAAAACTTAACTTAGGTGCAATTAGCGATAATTTTGGACTATATGCTTCATATTTTATAGAAGGTAAATTTGTGGCTTTATAATAGTACTCTGAAACTTTTTCAATCTTTATATTATCAAAATTTTGTGATTTAAAATTTATTTTCTCTTCCAAATAATTTTCAATCTTTAGCTCTGAGTATTGAACAGATAAATAATAACCATCAATTGGCATCCAACTCGGTAAATACGAAGTGCTTTCATGGTGAACTTCAGACTTAAATTCTATTGTGTACGGATAATTTACAGGTATATAATCATAAAACATTACTCTATTATCTGAGTAAAGTGTACCTCCACTAACTGCGCTTCTATCTGTAAAATCTCCTTTTTTAATTTTTTTTATTTCCTCTCCTGAACTGTCAAAGATTTTTAATTCAATTTTTTTTATTTCGGTATCATTGCTATAGTATTCATAAGTATTTGCGTTATCAATCCCTTCTTTATTATATATTGTAATAATTCGTTTAGATATAATTTCCATATCGTTATAATCATTAATAATTACCTTCTTGCTATCATACCTAACAACAGCATTTGCCTTTTCTTTTAACTCTGTAGGAACTAAAAGTGCATTATAAACATCACTAGATTGAGAAAAACTAAAAAACGAAAAAATTAAAATAGGTAATAATAACGTAGATTTTAATTGCGGCATTTATACTAAAAATTTGGTTAGGTGCTACAATATAGAAAGTTAATTTATTTCTAACAATGATTTTTATCATAAAATTCTGACAGAATTCTTTTCTTCTAAAATCTACCCAATTGATAATGAGTTGTAATCTTGTTAAATTGTTTTCTAGACATCAATAAATGATAAAGCAAAAACCTAATCTCTATTTTTAGAATCAATGATTATAGTTACCGGACCATCATTAAGCAACCTTACTTTCATATCTGCACCAAACATACCAGTTTGTATTGGTTTCTCTAATACATCTTGAAGCCTCTCTTTAAATTTTTCATATAAAGGAATGGCGACATCTGGTTTTGCAGCTTTAATATAACTAGGACGGTTTCCTTTTTTGGTACTCGCATGTAGCGTGAATTGACTAACCAATATCACATCACCTTTAGATGCTTTCAGAGAGGTATTCATTACACCATTCTCATCTGGAAAAATTCGAAGATTGATGATTTTATTGCAAAGCCAGTTGATATCCTCTTGGGTATCTTCATTTACAATACCAACCAAAATTAAAAGTCCTTTTCCGATTTCGGCGACTCTATTTCCTTCTATAGAAACGCTCGCTTCAGAAACTCTCTGTATAACTATTTTCATTCGTTATCATAATTATCAGTTCTGTAATGCTCGTCTTCACCTTCTAGTATCTGGATATAACTTTTATACCGTGAATACGAAATTTCATTAGCCTCTAAAGCATCTTTTACGGCGCATTTTGGTTCGTTTAAATGAATACAATTATTAAACTTACAATCTTGCTTTAAAGCAAAAAACTCAGGGAAATAATCACCAACTTCTTCTTTTTCCATATCTACAACACCAAAACCCTTAATGCCTGGTGTGTCTATAATTTTAGCATCAAAGCTTAAATCGAACATCTCAGCAAAAGTAGTAGTATGTTGCCCTTGGCTATGTTGCAAAGAAATAGCTTTTGTTTTTAAATCTAAGGATGGTTCTATGGCATTGACTAAAGTAGATTTACCTACACCAGAATGACCCGCAAACATACTCACCTTACCTTCCATTATGGCTTTTACTTTATCTATGTTTTTTCCTGTAGTTGCAGAAATCTCTAAACAATTATAACCTATAGTTCTATATATATTTTGAAGATATTTTACCTGCAACATAGTCTCCTCGTTATAAGCATCTATTTTATTGAACAATAGTATTGTTTTTACAGAATACGCTTCTGCAGTTACTAGAAAGCGGTCTATAAAGGTTGTAAATGTTGGTGGATTATCTATAGTTACCAACAAAAACACTTGGTCTACATTAGAAGCAATAATGTGTGTTTGCTTAGATAAATTTACAGACTTACGAACAATGTAATTTTTACGTTCTTCAATACGGTTTATGACACCTGTCTCTGTATTGTTTTTAGTTTCTAATTGAAACTCTACAATATCGCCTACAGCAATAGGATTGGTGCTTTTTATACCTTGTAACCTAAAACGGCCTTTTATTCTACATTCATAGAATTTTCCATTGATGGTTTTTACGGTGTACCAACTTCCTGTAGATTTATATACTGTGCCTGTCATTATTTAGTTTAGTAGTAAAGTAACAATATATTAAGAAAAATCCTTTATTTTTTAAAGTAAAATTTTTGAACTAAATAGTCGTTAGCTGTATCTCTTAAATCTAGAATTTGATTCCACTCTGACACTTCAAATTGATTTTTTTTAAATTCAAAATTAAATGATGTACTAATGGTGAGACTATCATTTGAAAAATTTGTTTTTAGTTCACCAAAATCATTTTTAATTTCTTTTCTTAAATTATCATTCTGTATCCAATAAAATGCGTCTTTTAAATGAAAATTAATTACAAAATCTAAGTTATATTCATTATTTAAATATCCCTTTTCTAATCTTGTTTCTCGCATATGATATGGCGTATAGAAGGTATGTTGAACAAAATCGCTAGGTCTTAAATGTATAATTTCTGATGCGTTATTTATATTTAGCTCTTTGTCATATTCATATTGTATATTACAACTTGCATCCTTACTTGTAAATTGAACATTATATATAGAATCTATCTTGTGACTCATTGGTAATTGTTCTTTTACAAAACGTTTCAAATTTTCATCTGTTCTAGTGCTGTCTTTTACCAAATACATAAGCAATGCCTTGTTATTAATCCAACTATGGCCAGAATAACTTAATTTTTCTTTAATATTTAGTTTAATTTTATCTTCTTCAATTTCTCCCAAATTCACATCAATATTTTTGGCTATTTTACCTGAGTTAAATTCAGGTATATTATCAAAAGAATGTGTTCTTTCACCAAGCTCGTTTTGAGAAATAGTAAAACATTCTGTGCCTTGAAATTCTTTTTGAATATCATTTAAATTTGAAAAAGGGCTAAATAATGGGAAGTAATAAATTTTATTATCCTCACCCTTAAAAGAACAAATAATATCATCAAACTGATAAAGCGAAACGTAAGTCTTGTCTAGTTTGTTATAATTTTTATTAATTACAAAATGAAAGTTTATAGGTATCTTCATTTTTTTTACTGCTCTAGAAATTACTTGAGCGTAACTCCAAGAGATATCTATTTTATCATCTAAATCAAAATATAAATACATATTGTTCTCCAATGGTTCATTGATCTGTTTTAAAATAAACTTAAACTTTTCTTTTGTCCCAACGATCGTTTCAATTTCTGTAATAGCGTCATTGATTGATTTCCCTTCAAATATGAATTTCTTTTTAGTTTTTTTTCTAGAGGGTTTAAAGTATTTAGCAAAATCCTCCCACGTGTCATCTTTTACAGTTATTTCCTTTTTTATCATATAAGTTAAATCAGGCTCATAAAGAAAAGAGTTACTATATATTTCATTATATTTAGGCTTAATATTATTTAAAGTGATTTTCTTCCCTTCATTATAAGAATAGTCTGTATTACGCGCATCTTTTTCACCAAAATAATGTGGCCATAACTTAATCTTGTATTTATCTGCGTTTATAAAAACACTCTTCTCAATACAAAAATCATTATTAACAAATGATAGCCTATCTGTTTTATAATAATACTCTGGATCTATATCAATAATTTCTTGTGTTGTAAAAATATATTCTACTTGGTCACCTATATTGATATCTTTTATAGCTAGCATTTTTACGTTACCTTTTTGCTTATAAAAGAAAGGTGCATTAGCTGGCAATGTTGTTGTAATAAAATCTGTATTATCAGTTTTAACAACCTTTCCATCTTTTTTTAACGTTTTTACCTTACAATCAACGTAGTCTAAATTATAATGTAAATCATTAAATATTTTAATATACAGCTTATTGTATTGCTCGAGTCCATACAATGTATTAATTTTAATTTTACGGTGAATGGTTTTTAAATTCCTTACTTTAAATTCTCCATTTTCTCTTATCTTACCTACATCAATATAAGTTCTATCGTATATTATAGTCGCATCTGACTTTTCTTCGTTAGAAATTTCTTCATATTTAGACTTCTCAAAATTATTATTTGCTTCCTCATTAATCTGTGCTTTAATAACATTTATAACACCAAAACAAATTAATAATGCAAGTATTATTTTATTCATAATTAAGTGGATAATTATTAAATGCTTTCACTTTAGAAACAAAATCATTCCATGCGGTATGATCCGTTAGTGAAGAATGTAATAAGTTTAAGGTAAGTTTTTGATTAACAAAATAATCACTACCAACTTTTTGTGTATAAAAATTTGCATTAAAATTCTCATTACCAATTTGCTCTTTAACATATGCTTCAGCAGGTAAGTTACCACCGTTTTTTATTTGCAATTTCACATTAATTGTTTGAGGAAAATCAATATAAACAGCAGGCATATGTTCTAATATTTTATCATATAGCAAAACATCTAAAAAAGGAAACAAAGTTAAATCACCATTTGTTTTAGCAATATTCATATAATTACCAGAAACTTTGTAAGAAATAAGATTCTCTGATGTGGCTACGTTGTATATTTTTTTAACCTTAATACCATCTAAATAATCATCTATAAAATAATACGGTAAATGTTTCTTACTATTAAATGACATGTGTTTATCTGCCGCAATAAAATCAAACACAAAATGTCCTGAGTATTTTATACTTAAATCAATTGTTGGTTGCGATTTACTCAAATCTAAAACACCTGTTATATCAATAACATTATCTAAAGGATTTGATTTTTTAATAGTAAGCGTTTCATAAGCATTCCCTTTGGCTACTAAAACCTGTTTACCCTCCAAGTGAGATGGGACTTTTAACCATGATACAGATTTACTAGTACCATCTAAAAAGTACATTTTATTATTAAATTCTAATCCGCAAATCATATGGTTATCTACAACCAAAGAAGGTATACTGTAATCATAGTTTTTACTTCTTGTACCTAACCAAGCATGTTTAGCATTGAATCCTTGAGATTGCAATAAATTTACTAAAAGGTTAGCGATCCCTTTACAATCACCAAACTTTGACTTTGCTACATTATCTGCTTCATCTGGTTTAAAACCTGCTATACCATCTTCAAATGCTACGTATTGAATATTATTTTGTACCCATCTAAATATTTTATCTATTTTTTCTGAATCATCGGTACTATTTCCAATAATAGAATTCGCTAATTTATTTATATAATTCATATCTGGCTTTAATTCCTTAATTAAGGAATTGTACCATTCGTATAAATTATCCGTAGATTTTAAAATTTCAATAATCTCACCATCATTATTAGTTTCATCTACGGATATAATAATATGAGGTAAATAATAGTTTCCATTAACTGATACTGAACTAGATTTATATCTATTAAGATTTTTACCTATATATTTTATATAACTATCGTTTTCAATTTTTTCTATACCATTTAAATTAAAATCATATATAGAAAATTTTACGTTAGAATTTTTTTTAATAGATATTTCAACATCTTCGACGGCTTCATTATTATGTTGAAAAAAAAAGCTATTTAAAAATTTTAGGTCATTATATAAAACTTCATAAGAGTACGTTACTATATAATTATCTGGCAGTGACAACGAACATTTAAACTGTTTTACTTTGAGATCGGAGTAAAAAATATTATTAACGAAAAAATTCTTCTCATCAGAATATTTTACCTTAACGTTTTCTAATAAAACTTTCTTACCTAAAGAATCAATTTTGAAATAACGCGCGTTAGATAGTTTTAATTTCTGAAATTTATGAAAAGGCACTTGTACCAAGCCACTTTCATCATTATTACCAATGTATAATTTTTGGTATTGGTGTTTCACTTTAGCCTTATAACTACGGCTGTTTTCATCGTAAATGAAAGCGATGTTAATTTTCTTTTTTAAAGTTGTTAGACCTTTTCCAAAATCTCTTTCATACTTAGACAAATCAATTTGTCCTATTAGCTGAGAACTAAATAGGACAAACGATAAATATATAAATATTTGTACTGGTTTAATCCGCAAGCTGTCTTTTGAATCTTTCAACTTTTGCTAAAATCTTTTTTTGAATCTGTTCTAAAGTTGCTGGTTTAAGTCTTTTTTTACCTAAAAACCCTACAATAACATCATCTGCCTCAGTAGATAACAATAAATTATAATTGTAAACAATTAAAGAATTTTGCGTATATATTCTAAAGGTTTTCCAATAATAAGAATCAGCATCTCCTTCAATTCGTTTATTATTAATTTCTTCTTCGGTTGTAAATTCGTACTTACTCAATTTCCAACTTTTAAGAGCTTCCTTTAAATCTGTATTTCTTCTCTCTGCTTTTTTCTCATTTTTGTGCTCACTTTTTGGCACTAAAAAAGTTTTATCTTCAACTCCATCATACCAGTCTATTAAACCTTGTTTGTATTTATTTTTAGCACCTTTTCTATTTGCCTTTCCTTGTTCTTCAACTAATTCTGCTGCTACAGTTAAAGACTCATTTAACATATTCATCATTAAACGAATATCATTCTTATCGGTTAAATCTAATCCTGTAATAATACTACGTGCTACAACTTTTTTCTTAGGACCTGCAACTACTATATTTGCGTAACTATTACCATAGTTATCTGCATAATAAAAAAGCAAGACCGCTTTTTCATCTTTACTTTTTAGTACTTTTTTGTGGTCAAAGGCTCTAATTTCGTAATCTGTTGCATCATAAGAAGACTCCGCCATGGCTTCTTGCCAAGCAAGGTTATATTCTTCAACCTCGGCTTTTGCATCGGCAAGCTTATCAAGCTTTCCTTTTTTTGTCATCCTAGCAGAATACCTCTTATTAACTTCGTAAGTTGGTATATAAAGTACTTTATCTTTTAAGATTGAGTAATCAAAGTTTTTTACAGCGGGCATTTGACTAAAACCGATGTTAAATGTAATTAACACGGCAAACAACCAAACACATTTTACAATTTTGTTCATAGATTTAAATTGAGTTAATTTTAGATTAAAAAGAAAGACTAAATAGATTGATAAAATATTTAGAATTCATTAACAAGTAATTTCTTATTATATCAAAAATAACTTTTTTATTTAAAAGTAAAAGAATATTTGAACATTTAAGTAGTGAGTTAAATTACTTGTTTAATCCTCAATGTTATGAAAAGCAAACTCCTAAATAAATTAAAGTTAGGTTTAATTCCTTATCGCTCTAATCGGTTCTAAGCGTTTACCTTCTGCAATAATATTTATGATATAAATTCCTGAAGAAAATTGAGATAAATCTATAACAACATTTTTATCTAATTCTTGATAGGATGAATTTTGAATGACTCTTCCAGACATATTTGCTATTGAAATTTCTAGGTTTTCATAGTTGTCATTTAATTCTAGTTGAAAAATACCGTTAGATGAAGGATTTGGGAAAAGTTTGTTTTTTTCTATTGATTTACTTTCTAGATGAGTCTCACATATTCTTATACCTCCACAGCAAAATGTTGTTCGTGTAATACTTCCATAAGCTATCACTACAGCCTCATCAAAACTATCCACTTCAAGTTTAATCTCTAAGTTTTCAGTTTTATTTAAAACAATCTCTTTGGTTTTATAGCCCAAGTAAGAAACCGATAAAGTATCACCTTTTTTGGCTTGGAGATTAAACTCGCCTTTACTATTAGTTGCAATGCCTTTTGTAGAGTTTTTAATAAATACGTTAGCGGATTCTAATGGAATGGAATCGTTAGTTACAACTCCTGAAATTGAAATCTGCGCCATTGCTACTAAGTTAAAACAAAGCACAAGGGTTAATAAAGTCATTTTTTTCATGGTTATTGGTTTTGGTTAATACTTCAAACTTAGCTTGAAACTCTATTTTTAAAAATCGATATTTCGTGAATGGACCTTTTCAGTTAGTTAACATACCTAACGAAAAAGGCTCGCAAATTGCGAGCCTTTATATTTACAATAACTAAACTAATTTAGCCATTAATAATCTTTTCTTGACGGTTAATCGATTCTTGGTGAACGGCTTTAAACATGCGTAAAATAAACTCTTCGCTTAATCCTCTTTCTTCACCTTCTAATACCATTTTGCCCAAAATCTCATTCCAACGTTTACTTTGTAAAACTGCAACATTCTTTTGTTTTTTTAATCCTCCTATACCTTCAGCTACTTTCATACGTTTACCTAATAAATCTAGAATTTGATTATCCACAACATCTATCTGAGCTCTTAAATTATTTAATTCAGAATTATAAGCGGCTTCCGAATCCGTTTCTTTTCTAATTTTTAAATTAGTCATTATTTGCACTAAACTTTCTGGAGTTACTTGTTGTGCAGCATCACTCCAAGCATTATCAGGATCAAAATGTGTTTCAATCATTAAGCCATCAAAATTAAGATCTAGGGCCGTTTGAGATACATCAAAAATCATGTCTCTGTTTCCTGTAATATGAGAAGGATCGTTAATTAATGGTATATCTGGAAACTTATTTTGAAACTCAATTGCCAACTGCCATTCTGGTATATTTCTATATTTAGATTTTTCGTATGTAGAAAACCCTCTATGGATGGCGCCTAAGTTTTTAATACCTGCAGAATATAATCTTTCTATACCACCTAACCATAACGATAAATCTGGATTTACCGGATTTTTAACTAATACAATCTTATCTGTTCCCTCTAAAGCATCTGCAATTTCTTGCATTATAAATGGACTTACAGTAGAACGTGCACCGATCCATAATAAATCTACATCGTGCTCTAAAGCTAATTTTACGTGCGCTGCATTAGCTACTTCAGTACAGGTTTTCATACCTGTTTCTTCCTTAACTTTTTGTAACCATTTTAAACCTAAGGCACCAACACCTTCAAAATTTCCTGGTCTTGTTCTAGGTTTCCAAATACCTGCTCTGTAATAATTAACGTCAGTATCTTTTAGCTGGTGCGCTATTTTTAATACTTGTTCTTCTGTCTCTGCACTACATGGCCCTGCTATTACTAGTGGATGATCTAATTTCATATCATCCAACCATGTTCTCATTTCTTTCTTGTTTTCCATTTTGCTATTAGTTTTTACTAAGTTTTAATTGTTTTATTTATCAGGTCTTACTTTTCCTAATAATCAATTAGTTTTTCTTTTTAATTATTTAATTCCGTTTAATATGTCTTTTATATAATTTGTAGATTCCATTTCGTTATAAACCGCCTCAAAATCATCATCTTGCATCATTTTTTTAAAGTGGTTTAAATTTGAAATATACTCTTCTAAGGTTTCAATTACATTAGTCTTATTTTGTTTAAAAATTGGTGTCCACATCGCTGGCGAACTTTTAGCTAAACGAACAGTGCTTTCAAATCCACTGCCTGCCATATCAAAAATATCGCGTTCGTTTTTCTCTTTATCAATAACCGTTTTACCTAGCATAAAAGCACTAATGTGAGATAAATGTGAAACATAAGCGATGTGTTTATCATGTGCTTTTGGATTCATATATCTTATTCTCATTCCTAAATCTGAAAATAACTTTAATGCTTTTTCTTGAAGTTTAAACGCTGTTTCTTCTACCTCACAAATAATGTTTGTTTTGTTATTATACAAGCCTAAAAGTGCTGCTTTTGGACCAGAATATTCTGTACCAGCTATAGGATGTACTGCTAAATAATTTCTTCGTTTAGGATGATTTTTTACTTTGGCACAAATATCTTCTTTGGTAGAACCAACATCGAACACAATTGCGTTATCAGACACCTTATCTAATACCTTTGGCAAAACGTTAATTGCGGCATCTACAGGTATGGCCAAAATAACCAAATCCGCATGTTTTAAATCTTCAAACTGAGCCGTTTTGTCAATTACTTTCAAAGCTATTGCTTCTTCTAAATGTGCTTCATTATTGTCTATACCATAAATGGTACTTTCTGGATGCAACTTTTTTATATCTAAAGCAAAACTTCCGCCAATTAACCCAACTCCTATAATAAAAACCGTCTTCATTCTATCTAAATTCTTGCTATTGCTTCTTTAATAATTTCTTGTGATGCACATAACGAAAAACGTACATAACCTTCACCATTACTGCCAAAAACGGTTCCTGGCGTCATAAATATAGAATAGTCTTTTAATACCATATCTGTAAAATCTTCAGACTTAATTTTTGGTGGTAATTTTGCCCAAACAAATAAACCTGATGCTTCTTTATCATAAGTGCATTTAAGGCTATCTGCTAGTTTCCAAATTAACTCTCGCCTGGTTTGGTACACGCTATTTAAACTCTGAAACCATATGTCTGAACATTTTAAGGCTTCTATTGCTCCTTTTTGTATGCCATAAAACATACCAGAATCCATATTACTTTTTACGCGTAAAACAGCACTTACAAAATCGTAATTACCTGCTAACATACCAACACGCCAACCTGCCATATTAAATGTTTTACTCAAAGAATTTAATTCTAAACACACACTTTTTGCGTCTTTATATCTAAGAATACTATTTGGTTTATGGTTAAGTATAAAACTGTACGGATTGTCATTTACTATTAAAATATCATGACGTTTACCAAAGGCAATAACCTTATCGTAAAACTTATTATCTGCATTACTACCCGTTGGCATGTGCGGATAATTAATCCACATAATTTTTACGCGTTTTAAATCTAAACGTTCTAATTTTTTAAAATCTGGTTGCCAATTGTTCTTTTCCTTTAAGTCGTAATAAATTGGTTTTGCTTCTAATAATTTAGTCACCGACGAATACGTTGGATAACCAGGATTTGGCACTAAAACTTTATCGCCCTTATTTAAAAAAGCCATTGAAATATGCATAATTCCTTCCTTGCTTCCCATTAACGGCAATACTTCTGTTTGTGCACTAAGATTTACTTTATAATGTCTTTTGTAGAAGTTTGTAATTTCTTCTCGCAACTCTGGCAAACCTTGATAGCTTTGGTATTGGTGTGCTTTTTCGTCTATTAAACTATCTTGTAGTGTCATAGAAGCTTTAAAAGGTGGTTCTAAATCCGGACTTCCAATTCCTAAATTAATGATAGGTTTTCCTTGTGCTTTTAAAAGCGCAACTTCTCTCAACTTTTTAGAAAAATAGTACTCTTCTACATTTTGTAAACGTTTTGCAACTTCTATCATCGTCTTGCGTTTTTATATTCGCCTAAAATTTTAAAATTCTCCGCCATTAAATTCAAAATTGATATGGCTTTATCGTAATCTTTATACGTTTCAAACGTAACATCTACAAAAAAGGCATATTTCCATGGTGTTTCAATTTTTGGTAACGATTGTATTTTGGTTAAGTTTAATTTACAATCACTTATAACATTTAATATGGCAGCTAAACTTCCACGTTTATGATCTAATTCAAACTTTAAAGAGGCTTTATTTATGATACTTGTGTCTTTTTCATTATCGTCTCGCTTTACAATTACAAAACGTGTCTCATTATGTTTTATAGTTTGAATACTCTCTGCCAACAATTTTATGCCATATAATTCAGCCGCATTTTTACTTGCTATTGCTGCAATTCCCTTAATATTTTGTTCAGAAATTTGCTTTGCAACATCTGCTGTATCTTTAGCTTCTACTAGTTTTAAATGCGGATAGGATTGAAAAAATGATTTACACTGTAATAATGCCATTGGGTGAGAATGCACTTCTTTAATATCTTCAATAGTTTGCCCATCTAAAGCCATTAAACAATGTTCTATACCTAAATAATACTCACCAACAATACTTAAATTATGACTGTCAATCAATGCATAATTAGGGATAATTGAACCTGCTATGGAGTTTTCTATAGCCATTACTACTTGATCCGTTTTTCCTTCTAACAATGCATCTACAACATTATCAAAAGACATGCATTCTACAACTTCAGAATTTTTACTAAAATAATTCTGAACCACTAAATGATGAAATGATCCTTTAATTCCTTGTATAGCTATTGGTTTTTTCAATTTTTATTGTCTTATTTATTGCACAAAAAAAAGTCCCGATTAAATCGAGACTTTATAATTTATATTTAAATAATACATATTCAGTCTCGTTCCTTTAGCTAAAAAAGAAATAAAACCAGTTAAAATATGTTTTAGATATGTTCATTATTGTAATTATGTTGCTAATGTAATTATTATTTTTACAAATCAAAATTGTAACATTGATTTTTTAATAAATTCTTTAAAGTTTTAAAGAATTAATAAAATAAGTGATTCAATATTCTGATTTACTTATTTTTGAATAAAATTATTTTCTATGGCAATCGAAGTAAAAAACATCACTAAACTATATAAAGAACAAAAGGCTCTAAACGATGTTTCTTTTAAAGTAGAAGACGCTGAGATTGTTGGTTTCTTAGGGCCAAATGGTGCCGGAAAATCAACTATGATGAAAATCTTAACAACCTATATTGATACCTCTGAAGGTTCTGCTTTAGTTAATGGTTTTGATGTAACTTCAGATAAAAAAAACGTACAAAGTAGCGTTGGTTATTTACCAGAACACAATCCGCTTTATACAGACCTGTATGTTAAAGAGTATTTAAATTTTAATGCCAATGTTTATGGTACTCCAAAATCTCGCATAGAAGAAGTTATAGAATTAACGGGTTTAACACCAGAAGCGCACAAAAAAATAGGACAACTTTCTAAAGGTTATAGACAGCGTGTTGGTTTAGCCAATGCGATGTTGCATAATCCTGAAGTTTTAATTTTAGATGAACCAACCACAGGTTTAGATCCAAACCAACTGGTTGATATTAGAAATTTAATAAAAACCATTGGAAAAGAAAAAACAGTTTTTCTTTCTACGCATATTATGCAAGAAGTTGAAGCTATGTGTGATCGCGTAATTATTATAAATAAAGGAGAAGTTGTTGCTGACAAATATTTGAAAGATTTAAGAGCAGGACAAGAGCAAATTGTTATTGTTGAATTTGACTACAGAGTTGAAGATGCTTTTCTTTTAAAATTGCCAAAAGTAACAGCTGTAAAAAACACGCATAGTTTTGTTTATGAAATTACATTTTCTACCAAAGAAGATATGCGTTCTCATGTATTTGACTTTGCACATGATAATGAATTAAAAATTCTTCAATTAAATCAAAAAAACGCAAGTTTAGAGAGTTTATTTAGAGAAATGACGAGTTAGAAGTCCATTCTAACCTTTCTAAAATAAAGGAATTTTTATGGTTCTGAAATATCTAAACTATTAATCAAAAATTAATTCGCCAGTATAAAAACGCTCTACATCTACAACTGTTGGTTGGTTTACAGCAATTAAATTTCCTGTTCCTCTAATTTGCCCAGTTAAAGATTGTTGTGGATTAACAACCATATCATTACTACTACGCTGAAATACAGTAACGTTTTGAGCTATGAGATTTTCACCTTCAAAACGACCTACACCAGCATAAAAACCAATTGATAAATCATCAACAATACCGTCTATGTAAAAGAATGATAAGTTATTTGAAACCGCATTAAGACTGTTAGAATCTACAGTTAATCTAAAATCACCAATTGTATAGTCACTTTCGTCACTAAAATCTTCAGACAATAAGGTTAAGTCATCATAATCTAAAATCCCGGTTGAAGAAATATCATATTGTGTAGAACTTCTTATTTGAGTTAAATTAGGAGCTTCAACATATATTTTAGTAATTCCATAATCCCTTACAAAATTGCAAGAATTGTTATCCGTTAAAATTAGTTGATTATCTATAACCTCCACATTAACATCATTTATAAGATTTTCGCCAGTTTCTACTGTTACTTTATGGTCTTCGGCTGAGGTAATAAATAATTCTATATCTCTATTAACTAAAATACTTGTAAAATTTGGAACTATAATTTCTTGCTGAATAATCTCTCCTGAAGTTTGAAAACAATCATTAGCATCTTCGCTATTACAAGCAAATACTAGTAAAATTAGTATGTAAATTGTTTTCTTCATTTTTATAATCTTACACCAACTCCAAATTCTATAGCTTCAGCTTTTGCACCATGAGATTTTAAAGTTACAGCACCAAATAATTTATTACCAAAGTAATGTTTTAGACCCACTCTAATATAACTTCGTCCTTCAAAATCATATGGATAATAGACATAGTAACCCAATTGTGATATTACAGACATTTTGTTTATAAACAACTCATGGCCAACAAAAAGTCCAACACGTTTATAATCTTCATCTCCACTAACATCTTCTTCTGGGAACGCCACGGATTTGTAATAAATTAATTCTTTTAAAAAGTTTGAAAAGAAAACGTCTACTCCTAATTGAAGTGCACTAAGGTGATTTAGGCGTTTATCTGCATATCCCGAAAATATATAAAACGGAAATTGGTCACTACCAATAACATCGCTTTGGTTGACTCCGGATCTAAAAGCCAAATTAAATTTTAGGTTTTCTGTAAATTTTTCGTTGCTTAAATCCGTTATATATTCAGGATCTTGTTGTTCTAAATTATACGTTAAACCAACATTTAACGCTATAGTATTCACACTTGTATTTGGCGCTTTTACATTGCCGTTAGAGTAATGCGACAACGTTAAACCTCCTTGTAAACCAAACCTGTTAAAAAGTCGTTCTCGCCTGTAATTAAACATAAGATATGTAGAGCTTAAAATATCAGACCCAAATGCAATATTTTTAGGGTTTTCTAATTTATCATACGGGTTGGTATTATAAGCTAAGCCTTGTCCGATTCTTAACACTAAATTTCGTTTAAGAAAATAGAAATTATAGTGTGCATACAAGGCATAATTGTTACCTAAAATTTCGTTTTTTAAATCTTGATAAATAAAAGAAACACCATAATCTGGATAGCCAAAACGTTGTTCCCAAGCTTTTTTTCCGAATGTTTTTTTATTATAACTTAGAATAAAACCTTCAGGATGACCTTTAATTAAATGCAGAATATCGTTATTATGAAGTGCTATATTTCCACCAAAATAATTAAAATCTAGATATGCATTATTTGTTTCCTTTTGAGCACTGAGTACTATTGAAGAAAATAATAAAAATGAAACAAATAATTTTTGCATTAGTAATTATTAAACAGTAAAAATAGTCAATAATTACAATTAAAAAAGTGAAGACTAAAAATGAAAACTATACTATTGATGCAATTACAAGAGAAATAGCCGTTAACATTAAAACTTGACAAATAAACTTAATTTCCGATTTATTTTTTTTAAGTAATTTCATAGCAATTTGAGGTTTTTAATTATAGTGCTAAGAACCAACTTTTAAATGACTAATATGTTAAGTGAAATCAAACAAATTGTTATTATAAAATATCATCAAAAAGACTTGAGGATAAGTAACGATCACCTCTGTCGCAGATAATAGCAACTACAACACCTTTATCTATCTCTTCAATAATTTTTAATGCGGTTGCTACAGAACCTCCACTACTCATACCTGCAAAAACACCTTCTTCTTTTGCTAACCTTTGGGTTGTGGTTTTTGCTGTTTTCTCACTAACTTCTATCACTTGATCGACCTTTGATTTATTAAAAATACTTGGTATGTAATCTGGCGACCATTTTCTAATACCCGGAATACGAGAACCATCTTCTGGTTGGGCTCCTATGATTTGTATATTTTCATTTTGTTCTTTGAGAAATGTAGAAGTTCCCATAATAGTTCCTGTGGTTCCCATAGCAGATACAAAATGTGTAATTTTGCCTTTAGTATCTCGCCAAATTTCTGGTCCTGTAGTTTTATAATGTGCTCGCCAATTGTCTTCGTTTTCAAACTGATTAAGTAAGATATAGCCTTCATTGTCTCGCATATTAAACGCCACATCTCTAGAGCCTTCAATACCTCTATCTGCAGAGGTTAAAATAACCTCTGCACCATAAGCACGCATAGTTTTTACGCGTTCTTCTGTTGAATTCTCTGGCATTACTAATGCCATTTTTAATCCAAACGATTGTGCTACATAGGCAAGAGCGATTCCTGTATTACCACTTGTTGCTTCCACTAAACGGTCGCCTTTTTTAATATCACCTCTTTTTATGGCTTCAGAAATCATATTAAAAGCTGGCCTATCTTTAACGCTTCCTCCAGGATTATTCCCTTCTAATTTTAAAAGCAACGTAACATTAGGCTTATTCACTAAATTTACTGCTTTCACCAAAGGTGTATTTCCTATTAGATTTAGTATGCTCATTTCTTATTTATTAGTAATTCTTATATCAGATTTATAGGTCACTAAAGATCCCTCTGGTATAGATTCTGTAATCCAAACGTTGGCACCAATTACACTATTTCTGCCAATTACTACATCACCACCAAGTATAGTAGCATTGGCGTAAATAGTAACATTATCCATAATGGTTGGATGACGTTTAATACCTTTTAATATTTTTTCAACTTTAATTCCGCCTAAGGTTACACCTTGATAAATGGTTACATTATTATGTATGACTGCTGTTTCTCCAATTACAACACCTGTAGCATGATCTATAAAAAATGAATTTCCAATTTCTGCTCCAGGATGAATATCTGTACCTGTAACACTATGCGCGTATTCGCTAATCATTCTTGGTAAAATAGGAATATCTAAATCCCATAAAATATGACTAATTCTATACATTGTTATAGCATAAAAACCAGGATAAGCTAAATATACTTCACGCAAACTTTTAGCTGCTGGATCGTTATTATATGCTGCTTGAACATCTAAATGTAAGATTGGTCTTAGAGTTTTTAATCCCGTTTTAAATTGAGACCATTTAGTTTCACAAATACCACATTCTAAACCTTCTGAAATTTTAAAAAAAGAATCTTTTAATAAATCTAATTCTAAATCTTGATTTACCTCTGTTTCTACCACCAAGTAGAATAAATCTTTGGCTAAATCCTCAACGTCTTCTTTAAATCTTTTAGGTATATGTAACGACGAATTCATAGGCTACTATCTGATATTTAATGTTTGCTTTTAGCTCTGTCTATTAAATAGGGTTGTAATTACCTTATCTTATTTAACCAAACAATGAGCATACAAAAATAATGTATAAACCCTTCAACTAGAAACAAAAAAAGCCAGTATCACAATTAAATGATTACTGGCATAATGTAATATTTTATATTGTTTAAACCTCTGGTGCCAACTCAATCTCCAATCCATTTATAGCTTCAGTAATTGGAATTTGACAGCTTAATCTACTATTTTCTTTTACATTAAAAGCTTCTGCAAGCATTGCATCTTCCTCATACTCCATTTCGTTTATTTCTATATCTGACAGAATGTAGCATTGGCAAGAAGCACACATAGCCATACCACCACAAACTCCAATAGTTCCCTCTGGTGCTAACTCATAAGAGCGCACCACTTCCATTAAATTCATTGCCATATCGGTTGGTGCTAAAACGGTATGTTTTTTGCCTTCTCTATCTGTAATATGTATGGTTACATCTTGCATTAAACTATTGCTTTTACTACCGCTTTAGGTGATTCTTTTCTACTACCATCAAAACCATTAATACCACTTACCGTTGTATATTTTAATACAAATTTCTTACCTGGATTTAATCTTTTATAAGCCGATTGACACATTAATGTTGCTTCATGAAAACCACAAAGAATTAATTTTAATTTACCTTCATACGTATTAACGTCTCCAATAGCATAAATACCCGGAATATTTGTTTGATAATCTAACGTATCTACTTTTATAGCATTTTTCTCTATCTCGAGTCCCCAATCTCCAATAGGACCTAGTTTAGGAGACAAACCAAATAACGGAATAAACTCATCTGCTTCTATAAACTCTGTATTACCATCTTTTGTTACAGAAACACCCTCTAAATGATTATCACCATGCAAAGCTGTAATTTCTGCAGGTGTTATTAAATTAATTTTATTTAAAACTTTTAATTCCTGTACTTTTTCTACAGAGTCTAATGCACCTCTAAATTCATTTCTTCGGTGAACTAATGTAACCTCTGAAGCAACATCTGCTAAGAAAATACTCCAATCTAATGCAGAATCTCCACCTCCTGCAATGACCACTTTTTTATCGCGATATACTTCTGGGTCTTTAATAAAATAGGCTACACCTTTATCTTCGTATTTTTCAATACCTTCTAACTTAGGTTTTCTTGGTTCAAAACTACCTAAACCACCTGCTATGGCAATAATTGGTGCATGATGCTTAGTGCCTTTATTGGTGGTGACAATAAAACTACCATCTTCTTGTTTTTCTATTGTTTCTGCACGTTCACCTAAGGTAAAACCTGGTTGAAACTGTTTTCCTTGTTCTAACAAATTAGCGGTTAAATCACCAGCTAATATTTCTGGAAATCCAGGAATATCATAAATAGGTTTTTTAAGGTATAACTCAGAACACTGACCACCAGGTTGTGGCAATGCATCAATTAAATGGCACTTTAATTTTAGCAAGCCAGCTTCAAATACTGTAAATAAACCTGTTGGCCCTGCTCCTATGATAAGAATATCTGTTTTAATCATAACTTTTATTTTTATTTAAATAGAATGCTATCGATAACCTTCTATCTAATTATGCACTTTTTTTTAATTGTTTTTGTTGTGCTAAATTTGCTTTTTCATAAATCTCTGAGAGATCTACTCGTTGGTTTACAACCTCTCCTATAATGATGATTGCTGGATTTGACAATTGTTTATTTTTTACAATAGTTTCTATATTTGAAATAGTACCAATACCAAATTTTTCGTTAGCTCTAGTACCATTTTGAATTATTGCAATAGCGGTTTCGGATTTTCCTTGGTTGCTAAATATTTTAACTATTTCAGATAGTTTACTCATACCCATTAAGATAACAACAGTAGCTGTAGACTTTGCTGCTAATACTACATCACCTGAAATTTTATGAGACTTTGTTGTACCAGTAATTACCCAAAAACTTTCTGATGCGTTTCGTTTTGTTAACGGTATACCAACTGTTGCTGGTACTGCAGCTGAGGAAGAAACACCTGGTACAAAAGCAACTTCAATGGCATATTCTTTTGCATTTTCTAGCTCTTCTGCGCCACGACCAAATATAAATGGGTCACCGCCTTTTAAGCGCACTACGTGGCCGAATTTTAATGCACGTTCTACTATAAGTTCATTAATTTGGTCTTGTTGATAGGCATAACACCCTTTTCGTTTTCCAACAAAAATTAATTCTGCTTTTGGTGATGCATACTCTAACAACTCTACATTAACAAGTGCATCATACAAAATAACATTTGCAGACTTTATAGCTTTAATTGCTTTCACAGTAATTAATTCTGCATCTCCTGGTCCTGCGCCAACAATGGTTAATCTTGGTGTCATAATTTCTAGTTTAATTCTGCCACTTGGTGTTCTCTATATGCTCTAACAGTATCTAAAAACTGCTGCGATGCACTTATATAGCTATTTGCAAAAGCTTCCGTTGGAGCTGTTGATTTTATTTGGTAGATAATATCGGAAAATGAATTTCCAAATGCTATTCGTTTGGTATCTACAAATAATTCATCAAATTGTTTAATTATTCCTGCTTGTGTATTTGTTTTAATATTTTCTGATAATAAAATGGCTTTTGCAGAATTCACCATAGAACGGTAAGCTTCATAAATAGCACCAGAATACACTTTATTGTTTAATGCCTCTTTAGCTTCTGCTATTTTTTCTTCACTTTCTAAGAAAAGTGTCGCTATTAAATCTATAACTACGCCAGCACATTCACCAACTCCAATGGCTTTTACGTATTGCTCTTCTGTTCCCCAATCAATAAAATCTTCTTGTGTTAAATTTTCTATATCAGACAAATCGGTTAATAACTGATAAAAATATTTCTCGCCTTTCTCTTTATAATAATCAACAAATAGTTTTCCATTGGCATGCTCTTCAAAATCATTTAAGATTCTTCTTAACGCTTCTGGTCCTCTTCTACTCGGAATTTTCACCACCTTATCTGCAAAATAAGCATTACCATCACCTAAATTTCCGCCTCCCAATAGTACTTGTAAAGCAGGTGCTACTAATTTATCTTTAGTACGAATTGACATACCTTGAAAACCAATATTTGCCATATTGTGTTGTCCACAAGCATTCATACAACCACTAATTTTAATAACTAAATCTGTATTTTTTAAATATTGAGGATACTCAGCTTTGATAACACGTTCTAATTCTTCAGCAATTCCTGTACTACTAGCAATACCAAGATTACAAGTATCTGTACCAGGACATGCCGTAATATCTACAGCTTTATTGTAACCAGCTTCTACAAAACCTAATTTTGCTAATTCTATATAGAAAAATGGTAATAAATCTTCTTTTACAAATGGAATTAATATATTCTGACGTAAGCTTAACCGTATTTCACCTGAGGCATTTTCTTCAACTAAATCGGCTAATAAACGAGCTTTATCAGTATAGAAATCACCCAATAAAACTTTAATTCCTATAGCAACGTAACCTTTTTGTTTTTGCGGAATTACATTTGTTGATTTCCATAAGTTAAAGGCATCAACATCTTTTATATCAACTGTTGGAGCCGATACTGTAACTGGAGTTGAAGCTTTATAATTGGCTTCATCTATAGTAACTGTTTTAAACTCTATTGCACCTTGCTCTTCTTCTATTAATTGCTTAAAAGCCTCTAAACCAATATCTTTTAACAAGAATTTTAACCGTGCTTTTGCTCTACTTTTACGTTCTCCATAACGATCAAATACTCTTAGAACACCTTCCATTAATGGAATAATTTTATCTGACGGTAAAAATTCATAAAATACATCTGCATGTCTAGGTTGAGACCCTAAACCACCTGCCAACATCACTTTAAACCCTTTTACGCCATCTTTTATTTTTGCAATAAAACCAAGATCGTGCATGTAAGACAAGCCCGTATCTTCTTCTGTACCAGAAAAAGACACTTTAAATTTTCTGCCCATTTCTTGGCAAATAGGATTTCTTAAAAAGAATTTATAAAGTGCATCTGCGTATGGCGAAACGTCAAACGGTTCATTAATATCAATACCTGCTGTTTCGCTGGCTGTAACGTTTCTAACAGTGTTACCACAAGCTTCTCTTAGTGTTACATCATCACGCTCTAATTCTGCCCAAAGTTCTGGAGTTCTATTTAAATCTACATAGTGAATTTGAATATCTTGACGAGTAGTAATATGCAAACGACCTCTAGAATATTCATCTGAGACTTCAGAAATTCGTCGTAATTGGTTACTCAAAACCTTTCCGTAAGGTAATTTTATTCTAATCATTTGCACGCCTTCTTGACGCTGACCATAAACACCTCTTGCTAAACGAAGACTTCTAAATTTTTCTTCGTCAATTTTACCTTTATGAAAAAGTTCTATTTTATTAGCTAACTCAAGGATATCCTTTTCTACTACAGGATTTTCTAATTCTGTTCTAAAACTTTGCATCTGTTTTATTTATTCAAAGTGAATACCACACTCTCTATTTAAAAGCGCCTTTATTGGGTCGAAATAATTAGCGTTTTTTTCTAATTGATTCTCTTCAATATATTTATCTAAGTCTTCATCTGTCCAGTAATAAAAGGGACTTACTTTTAAAATACCTTCCTTACTAAAACTTAAAATATCTTTATTATCTCTATATTCTGTTTGTCGTACTCTAATATTAGTAAACCAAACATCTGGATTCTGCTCTTTTAAAGCACGTCTAAAAGGTTCTAACTTTACTGTTTCTGAGAACAGCGCATGATTATCGTCTTCTAAACTAGGCAAACCAATTGTTCGGTCAATTTCTTCTTTAGTTAAAAGCGACTGATATTTTAATATGTTGAGATTATATTTATTTATTAAATTCTCAGCATGATCATAAGTAGATTGCTCATTATACAGCGTATCGCACCAGACCACTCTAATGTCATTTTCTAATTTAGATATTGTACTCAACAGCACTGCAGAGTATATTCCAAAACTTGTGGTAACAATTTTGTTATCTGATAACTGCAAAGCCCATTCTGCGATTTCTAATGGAGATTTATCTCTTAGTTTTTTATTCCAAACATCTATATCTATGTCTATCATTTTCCGATTTTATTATATTCTAACCACGTTTCTCATATTAAAAATGGTTTGTGTAACCTGTCTCATAATACTATTAATTAACAATTCCTTTTACCCTATAGATTTAGTAGAGTAATACAAACATATAAATTAATATTGTAATACAAGAGAATAATTTTAAAAAAATTAACGTTTAAATTTGAGAATCCGTTAATTAGACAAATCTGCTAAGGTGGTATTTCTAAATATTTTTAGGGTATTATCACGTACCTCTAGCATAAGTTTGTTTACAGCACAGATTTTTTCATCTGGACAGTCTTCGCACTTTTCATAAAAATTAAGACTAACACAAGGTACCATTGCTATTGGTCCTTCTAACAACCGCATTACTGTTGTCATAGGAATATCCTTTGGCTCTTTTAATAAATAATAACCACCTCCTTTTCCTTTTTTAGAACCTAAAACACCATTCTTCTTTAAGGTTAGCAGAATACTTTCGAGAAATTTTTGAGATATATTTTCTGCTTTAGAAATTGTAGAAATTTGAACAGGAGTGCGCTCTTCTTGACGCGCTAAATGCACCAAGGCTTTTATTCCATATTTTGTTTTCTTTGAAAGCATAGTGTAAATCTAGGTATTTTTTTGAAAAAACAAGGTTGTCTTACTTCTCCGGATAATTTTAAAATCTTTTTGAGTATTGCAATTTTCGTTTTTTTAACGCTTAAAAGTGAATAAAATCATAAAAAAAATAAAATAAATACACGTTCCATTTAATTTTTCTACTTTTGTACTTTCAAAATTAAGAGGAAAAATTTGATCTGATTGCAACCTCTGACGCTGAAAATTTCAGCCGAAACAAAAAATGCTAAAGCAGTAAGTACTCGACTTCTCTAGCGACCAGCAATCTCAAATTTTTCTGTTTTAACTGTTATATAAAACATAGGAATTATGCCATATTTATTTACTTCAGAAAGTGTTTCTGAAGGACACCCAGACAAGGTAGCTGACCAAATAAGTGATGCTTTAATAGATAATTTTTTAGCCTTTGATCCAGAATCTAAAGTTGCTTGCGAAACCTTAGTAACTACAGGACAAGTTGTTTTAGCTGGCGAAGTAAAATCTAACACCTATTTAGACGTACAGAAGATTGCTAGAGATACTATTAACAGAATTGGCTATACAAAAAGCGAATATATGTTTGATGGAAACTCTTGTGGTGTTTTTTCTTCTATACATGAGCAATCGGAAGAAATTAATCGTGGTGTAGATAGAGCAACCAAAGAAGAACAAGGTGCAGGTGACCAAGGAATGATGTTTGGTTATGCTACTAATGAAACGGATAACTACATGCCTTTGGCTTTAGATTTATCGCACAGAATTTTAATTGAATTAGCTGAGTTACGTCGTGAAAATAAAGACATCGTTTACTTAAGACCAGATTCTAAAAGTCAAGTAACTATAGAGTATAGTGATGATAACACGCCTCAGCGAATAGATTCTATCGTAGTCTCTACACAGCATGATGAGTTTGATGAAGACGATATTATGTTAGCAAAAATCAGAAAAGATATTGTTAACATTTTAATACCTAGAGTTATTGCTAAACTACCAGAACACATCCAAGCTTTATTTAATGACGATATTACCTATCACATTAACCCAACTGGAAAATTTGTAATTGGAGGACCACATGGCGATACAGGGTTAACTGGCCGTAAGATAATTGTTGATACTTATGGCGGAAAAGGTGCACATGGTGGTGGTGCTTTTTCTGGTAAAGATCCAAGTAAGGTAGATAGAAGTGCTGCTTATGCAACAAGACATATTGCTAAAAATCTTGTAGCTGCAGGTATCTGCGATGAAGTATTGGTACAAGTTTCTTATGCTATTGGTGTTGTAGAACCAATGGCTATTTTTATTGATACTTATGGTACTTGTCCGTTTAATTTAACGGATGGTGAAATCGCTAAAAAAGTGGAAAGCATTTTTGATATGCGACCTGCTTTTATTGAAAAGCGTTTAAAACTGCGCCAACCAATGTATAGCGAAACTGCTGCGTACGGACATATGGGAAGACAACATAAAGTAGTAAATAAAACGTTTCAACAACCCAATGGCAATTCTAAAACTTTAGACGTAGAATTGTTTACATGGGAAAAATTAGATTACGTTGATCAAGTAAAAGCTGCCTTTGATATTTAAAATAGCTTTTTAAAGCTAAAATTAATTATAATTAAAAACACCCAAACTATGTATTTAGCTTGGGTGTTTTGTTTTAATTAAGTCGCAATAAATAGATAACGCTATAATTTATTTTCTTAAATAGGTGATAAACGAAAAAGCATAAGCATGCTTCTCATCGGCATCATGAGTTTTTCTACTAACTTCTTGCCATTTACTATCATCAATTTCCGGAAAAAAAGTATCTGCATTTTCAAAATCTGCATGAACTCTAGTTATTTCAAGTTTATCAACTAAAGGCATTGCTTGTTTGTATATCTCTCCTCCGCCAATAACGAAGGGCTGTTTGTCAAATCTTGAAGCATCAAGAGCATCTTCAAGAGAGTTTACAATTATTACTCCATCTGGCGCCTTATAATCTTTTTGTCTAGTTATAACTACATGTGTTCTATTAGGCAAAGGTTTTGGAAAACTTTCAAATGTTTTACGTCCCATAATAATATGATGCCCATTAGTTAAAGATTTAAAATGTTTTAAATCATCACTTAAATGCCAAATTAACTGATTATCCTTACCAATAGCATTATTTTCACCTGCAGCTACAATGATGGTTAACTCAGAGGTCTTTTTTTTTTCTAATACCTTAGGGTTTTCTTTCGCTTCAGTGTAAGCCTGTGTTTGTGCTATTTTACTTTCTTCTTTTAAAAAATTAGCTTTTAATTTATCTATTCTAGCTTGTTGTAGGTTTACCAGCTTATCTAACTGTTGTTTTTCCCATGCCTTACCCATAAATTTATGGGTAATAAAAACGCTTATAAAATGATAAATAAACAAAAAGAGCCAAGCTATAATTGCATATACAAACCAATCTATACCAGCAATTTTAAAATCTTTACCAATACCCAAAACAGTATTAGATAATATTAAAAAAACCGCACCAATTAAGAATATAACAAAATGTATATATAAACGCTTTTTTTGTTTAATGCGTTTTTGCGCATTTTCAATAAGTTCTAATTGATCTTTATCTATCGTTGAAACCGTCTTTTTCTTTCCGAACATAATGGTAATTTAATAAGATAAATATACCTAAAATTTCAATATAACTTAATTGTAATATTATGAGATTGCATATTAATTATTTTCGAAAACGATATAGCTGAAAATCAGATACTCAGAGCTAACATGGCACTTTATTGAAACAATAAAATTGTACTTTAAATTTTACATTCTTAAATAAAATCTAATTATAATATTAAGAAAATGATAATTCTTTCGTTTTTAGACCTTTAATCAGATTTAATTGCTCAATTCTTTTATACTTTTGCTTTGTAATTAAATCAATTATTATGGCAATTAAAAAGCAGTATTTAAAAAGTAAGCCAGTTTGTAAGGTCACATTTTCTGTACCTGCAGAGGAGGCAAAAAGTGTAGTTGTTCTTGGTAGCTTTAACGAGTGGAATGAAAAGAAAGCAACAAAATTAAAGAAATTAAAAAACGGTACTTTTAAGGCAACTGTTGATTTAGAAAAAGACAATTCTTACGAATTTAGATATCTTGTTGATGGTAAATCTTATATTAACGATGATCAAGCAGATGCTTATGCTTGGAATGATTTTGCTGGTGCTGAGAATAGCGTTATTAACTTATAAAAATAATTCTTACATAAAATCTTAACAAAAAGCGTCTCAATTAATTATGGAGATGCTTTTTTGTTTTCTATTCAAGATATACAGTCATTAATGCACTAAAAGGTGTTTTAACTGGCTCGCCATTACTTGTGCCCACAGTTTTAAATTTAGGCATACGTTTTATAAGTTGAATGACATCTATGGCAACCGCGCCTTATGGTGTGCTTTAACGTTTATTTCTTCCGTCCTTCCTTTTTTATTAATTATAAAATCTACTAGATACAGAGTTTCTTTTGCGGTAGGAAATGCTTTATTAGCTAACTCATAATTAAAGCTAACTTTAATATAATTTATAATTTTTTCTGTGGTGCAATTTTTAATTTCTTCAAAGCTTAAATCTTTGTCGCAACCTCTGTAAACAGGATATGTTTTTCTTTTAATTTTACTATTTCATTGGTCGCTTTCCATAACAATGACTTTGTGGTTGATAAAGTGTCTATTTTTATATTGACCAACGTACTTGAACTTTCCTTACAAACCAATAAGTACACTAAATAGTACAGCAAAACTTATAAAATATAATTGCATGTAGTAATTTTAAACGGCAACTTTACCTTTAATATGTGGATGCGGATTATAATCTACAAGTGTGAAGTCTTCAAATTTAAAGTCGAAAATATCTTTTATCTCAGGATTTAAAATCATTTTAGGTAACGGTCTTGGTTCTCTAGATAATTGCAATTCTAATTGCTCTCTATGATTATTATAAATATGTGCATCACCAAATGTGTGTATAAAATCTCCAGCCTTATATCCACAAACTTGTGCCATCATCATTGTAAATAATGCATAAGACGCAATATTAAAAGGTACACCTAAAAAGATGTCTGCACTGCGCTGATAGAGCTGGCAAGATAACTTACCATTAGCGACATAAAATTGAAAAAAAGCGTGACAAGGTGGTAAAGCTGCTTTACCGTTAGCTACATTTTCTGAGAATGATTTAGATGTATCTGGCAAAACCGAAGGGTTCCATGCCGAAACTAACATTCTTCTACTATTTGGATTATTTTTTAAAGTTGAAATAACTTCTTTTATTTGGTCAATATCTTCACTTGCCCAATTACGCCATTGATGTCCGTAAACAGGTCCTAAATCGCCATTTTCATCAGCCCATTCATTCCAGATTCTTACACCGTTTTCTGTTAAATACTTCGTATTTGTATCGCCTTTTAAGAACCATAGCAACTCATATATAATAGATTTAAGGTGTAATTTTTTAGTGGTTACCATTGGGAAACCTTCACTTAAATCGAATCGCATTTGATAACCAAAAACAGAGGTTGTACCTGTACCAGTTCTATCTCCTTTTTCGTTGCCTTCTGCTAAAACGTGCTTTACTAAATCGTGGTATTGTTTCATAGACCCATCTTCCGTCTTCCCAATAGGAAGAAACTTTCAATATAATTAAGAATAAATTTAGGAAACGAATTTAATTAAAATGCATTAAAATAATTCTTAATACTGATAGTCAGATATCAAAAGTTATTAACGAATTGCGTTTCTATTCTCTATATTAAATTTTCGCCTTAGGTAAATGTCTGCAAGACATAGCGGCTGTTAATTACCCAATTATCATACCTGCAATAGTAGCAGAAACTAATGATGCTAATGTACCACCTATTAACGCTTTCATTCCAAACTTAGATAATTGTGTACGTTGACCAGGTGCAAGAGAACCTATACCTCCAATTTGAATTCCGATAGATGCAAAATTAGCAAAACCACATAGCATATACGTTGCCATGATTATTGACTTCTCATAAGTAAGATGTGTTGCACTGGCTGCATTTTTTAAATCTGCCAATTGTATATAGCCAATAAATTCACTCGCTGCTAATTTAATTCCAAGTAGTTGGCCCATTAAAGCCATATCTTCTTTTGCTACACCAATTAACCACATTAGTGGTGCAAAAAGATAACCTAAAAGAAACTCTAAAGACAAACTATCGTATGCTGTGTTCTCTGCTATTATTTCATTTAGTGATGTGAACTGCCAATGTATATTTAAGCTTTCAATGATAATTCCATCAAAACCTGCAAGACCTCCTAAAATTCCATTTATCATGGCTATAAAAGCCACAAACACTAAAAGCATAGCGCCTACGTTTACCGCTAATTTTAAGCCTTCTGTTGTTCCATTTGCAATAGCCTCTAAAATATTAGAACCTATTTTTTCTTTTGACACAGTAACATCTGTATTAACCTCTTCTACTTGAGGAAATAAAATTTTAGATATAACAATAGCACCTGGTGCTGCCATTACTGATGCTGCTAATAAATGTTTAGCATAAAATAATTGCATTTCTATATCATCGCCTCCTAAAAATCCAATATAAGCCGCTAAAACGGCACCTGCCACTGTAGCCATACCACCTATCATTACTAATAAAATCTCAGACTTATTCATTTTCTCTAAATACGCCTTAATTAATAATGGTGCTTCGGTTTGACCTAAGAAAATATTACCAGCAACACTCAAACTTTCAGCTCCAGAAATACCTAAAATTTTAGATAACAACCACCCCATTCCTTTTACAACTTTTTGAATTATACCTAGATAAAACAAAACTGATGTTAATGCTGAGAAAAATATAATAGTTGGTAATACTTGAAAAGCAAAAATGAAACCAAAAGATTCAATATCTAACATGCCTCCAAATAAAAATTCACTTCCGGCTTGCGTAAACCTTAAAACTTCTATAAATCCTTGACCTACCGTTTCAAAAATAGATTTTACAAAATCTACCTTTAAAACACCTATGGCTATTATAAGTTGAAATAGCAAACCTATTCCTACTGTTTTCCAATTTACAGCCATTCTATTACTACTAAATAAAAAAGCAATAAAAATTAAGGTAACCATACCCAAAACACCTCGCCATAGACTAGTTATAGAAAATCCTTGGTTTGGTATAATTTTGTCGACTACAGCTTCTGAAACCGTTTCAAGTTCTTCTTTTTTTGAAATTAAGTTGAAACGCATGGTTTTACCAGAGAAAACTAGTGTAGAATCTGTAAGTTCAGTTATTTTATAACGCTCAATTGAGTTTAAAGAATCGTTATGATACAGTACCAATAGATTATTTTGATACATGTAATCTCCTTTAAGATTATTATTAATTTGAGATGAAAATTTAAATTCTCCTTTATTAAATTCTAAAGTTTCATAAGTACTACCTGCTTCAGTAGATTCCCATGTCTTTTCAAGTTCTTGTGCTGTAATTGATGAGAGTCCAATAAATATAGCAAGAAAGGCCTTGAAAAAATAATTCATAAAATGTAGTGTTAGTTAGCGTTTAGAAATTTCGTCTCTTAATTTAGCTGCAGTTTCATAATCTTCGTTATTAACAGCTTCATGTAATAGATTGTTAAGCTCTTCTAGAGACATATTTTTATAACCTTCTTGTTCTTTTGAAGCGGCTTCAATTTCTTCTACAATAAGGTCATCTACAAGAATACTATCTTGCTCTTCATCTTCCTTTTTAGGATTGACTTTTAGATAAATACCAGCCTTATCTAAAATATTTTTATAAGTGAATATTGGTGCTTGAAAACGTAATGCTAAAGCAATAGCATCACTAGTTCTGGCATCGATTATTTCTTCAATTTTATCGCGTTCGCAAATTAAACTCGAATAAAACACACCATCTACCAATTTGTGTATAATTACCTGTTTTACAACTATATCAAACCGGTCTGCAAAGTTTTTAAATAAATCGTGAGTAAGTGGACGTGGAGGACGAATCTCTTTTTCTAAAGCTATGGCAATAGATTGGGCTTCAAAAGCACCAATAACTATTGGTAGTTTTCTATCTCCATCTACTTCATTAAGTATTAAAGCGTAGGCACCATTTTGGGTTTGACTGTATGAAATGCCTTTGATATTTAAACGTACTAAACTCATAATTTATAAAACACAAAGAACTGTTTAAATTTGGACTTTACCAACTGCAATTTACAGATTTGGTTAATTTATATCATACTTTCCTTAAAATGTATGTGATACAGATATCTAAATTTAAACAGCCCTTTAATTTATATCATCTCGAATTTAACCGAATTGATATTCAATTTTACAAGGTAATAAAATTATGCGTTTGATGCTTTAAAAGCTTTCAATTTTTCAATTAATTGAGGTACCACCTCAAAAGCATCGCCTACTACACCATAATCTGCAGCCTTAAAGAAAGGCGCTTCAGCGTCTGTATTGATTACTACTTTTACTTTAGATGAGTTAATACCTGCCAAATGTTGAATAGCACCAGAAATTCCTACTGCAATATATAGGTTAGAAGCCACTGGCTTACCTGTTTGCCCTACATGTTCGCTATGTGGTCGCCATCCTAAATCTGAAACGGGTTTAGAACATGCTGTAGCTGCACCTAAAACGTCTGCAAGCTCTTCAATCATTCCCCAATTTTCTGGTCCTTTTAATCCTCTTCCTCCTGATACCACAATTTCTGCATCAGCAATACTTACCTTATCTGTTGCTTTATCAACAGATTCTACGCTTACACCAGACTCTGGTATTGATGGCGAAAAATCTTCTACGGATGCATTTCCTCCAGATTCTACTAAACCATAAGAATTATTAGATAAACCAACAATTTTTACATCTGTTGTGATTTCTACGTTTGCAAATGCTTTATTAGTAAATGCCGAACGTTTTACTGTAAAAGGTTCTACGTTAGATGGTGCTGCAATTACATTAGAAACATAACCTGCTTCTAAATTAACTGCTAACAGTGGTGCTAAATATTTACTATCTGCACTAGAGCTCACCACAACTACTTTTGCCGCTTCATTTTTAGCTGCTTCTGCAACAACTGTTGCATATTTTTTAGCATTAAAATCTTTTAAACTATCGTCTTTAACTAAAAGCACTTTTGATGCGCCATAATTCCCCAAACTTTCTACATTATCTGCATTTACGGCAACAGCCGTTACTGATGTGCCCATTTGGTCTGCAACAGCTTTGGCGTAAGACACCACCTCTAAAGCTGCTTTTTTTAATTTTCCGTTTTCGGATTCTGTATATACTAGAATTGACATAAAATTTTATTTATAAAATTTATCCTGAACTTGATTCAGGAACTTATTATTATTTACTTTAACTTGATGAGATTCCGAAACAAGTTCGGAATGATTTAGTTGCACTAAATCACTTTAGCTTCATTATGAAGTAAACTTACTAATTCATCTATATTATCAGCATCAACTAATTTTACAGCGCCTTTTGGTGCTGGCTTCTCAAAACTTACAGATTTAGTTTCTGCACTAGCCTCAATAGGTTCAATAACTTTTAATGGTTTTTTACGTGCCATCATAATACCTCTCATATTAGGAATACGTAAATCACTTTCTTCTACCAAACCTTTTTGGCCACCAATTATTAAAGGTAATGATGTATTTACTGTTTCTTTTCCTCCATCGATTTCTCTAACTGCTTTTACTGTAGTTCCATCAACTTCTAAACCAATACAGTTAGTTACATAATTTGCACCTGTCATACCTGCTAACATACCAGGCACCATTGCTCCGTTATAATCAATAGATTCTCTACCAGCAATTACTAAATCGTAACCACCATCATTAACCACTTTTGCTAATTGTTTTGCAACAGAAAATCCGTCTGTAGCTTCAGTATTTACTCTAATTGCAGAATCAGCACCAATTGCTAAGGCTTTTCTTAAAGTTGGCTCTGTTTCAGCGCCACCAACATTAACTACATCTACACTAGCACCTTGCTTTTCCTTAAACCACATGGCACGTGTTAGACCAAATTCGTCATTAGGGTTAATTACAAATTGTACACCGTTAGTATCAAATTTTGAATCGCCATCGGTGAAATTAATTTTTGAGGTTGTATCTGGCACATGGCTAATACATACTAATATTTTCATATAAATTAATGATTTATTTTAAACGTCTATTTTATTCTCGACGAATATAATTATAAATATTGAAATTTTACTATGCACGCATAATAAATTTTTTAAAATGTCAGTTTTAAGGGATTAAACTGCCATATTTCTAAAAAAAGACTTCTTTTATTATGAAAAACCTTAACTTTTAAAACAAATTCAATTTCAAAAAAAAGTGTAATGGTTCTTAAATCTTATCAATTCATTTTTTTCGAAAAAACAGTACAAATTTTTTCAGTTTTCGCAGTCATTTTAATGGTAATATATAATCAATAATTCTTATTTTTGCTATTCGAACAAAAAAATAAACATGAAGACAATTCAATTTAGAGAAGCTATTTGTGAAGCCATGAGCGAAGAAATGCGCAGAGATGAGAGTATTTATCTTATGGGTGAAGAAGTAGCAGAATATAATGGTGCATACAAAGCATCAAAAGGGATGTTAGATGAGTTTGGTGCAAAACGTGTTATTGATACACCAATTGCAGAACTTGGGTTTGCAGGTATAGCTATTGGTTCTACAATGACAGGTAACCGTCCTATTGTAGAATATATGACCTTCAACTTCTCTTTAGTTGGTATTGATCAAATTATTAATAATGCCGCAAAAATTAGACAAATGTCTGGTGGACAATTTAAATGTCCTATTGTATTTAGAGGGCCAACTGCATCTGCTGGTCAGTTAGCTGCAACACACTCTCAAGCATTTGAAAACTGGTTTGCAAACACTCCTGGTTTAAAGGTTATTGTACCATCTAACCCTTATGACGCAAAAGGATTGTTAAAAGCTGCTATTAGAGATGATGATCCTGTTATTTTTATGGAAAGTGAGCAAATGTATGGTGATAAAGGTGAAGTACCAGAAGGAGAATACACAGTGCCAATTGGTGTTGCCGATATTAAACGTGAAGGCAACGATGTAACTATTGTTTCTTTTGGTAAAATTATTAAAGAAGCCTATAAAGCTGCAGATGAATTAGCTAAAGAAGGTATTTCTTGTGAGATAATAGATTTACGTACCGTTCGTCCTTTAGATAGAGAAGCCATATTAACTTCTGTAAAGAAAACAAATAGATTAGTTATATTAGAAGAAGCATGGCCTTTTGGAAATGTATCTACTGAAATCACATATTTAGTACAATCTGAAGCCTTTGATTATTTAGATGCTCCTATTGTAAAAATAAACACCGCAGACACACCTGCGCCTTATTCTCCTGTACTGTTAGCAGAATGGTTACCTAACAGTGACTCTGTTATTACAGCAGTAAAAAAAGTGATGTACAAATAAATCGCAATTTTTTGCGTTAAGTAAACTTCATTATCAACCTAAAACATTAGTTTAGCATGGTTGTTGATGAAGTTTGTTTTTTATTATGAAACTGAAATTACTCTTATTCTTTATAGCTATAACTCTTTTTTCTGGTAATGCGCAGACAAAGGTAAGTGGCCACGTATTTGATGAAGGCAACACACCAATACCTTTTGCTAATGTAATGTTTAAAGGTTCTACCATTGGGACTATCACCAATGAAGATGGTAAATTTTATTTAGAATCAGATGAAAACTGGGAAGCTTTGTTAGTTTCCTTTGTAGGTTATAAAACATTAGAAATCCCTTTACCAAAACGAATTAACTACGAATTAAAATTTACACTACAAGAAGAAGAAGAATCTTTAGATGAAGTTTTAATTGTAACAGGTAAACAATCTAAAAAGGCTTCTGAAAATCCGGCTATTAGAATTCTAAAAAAGATTTGGGAACGTAAACGAGAAAATGGACTAAGTCAGTTTGATCAATACGAGTATGACCAATATGAAAAAGTAGAATTTGACCTCAATACCATAGATAGTTCTTTAATTAAAAGTAAACTATTTAAAGGTATGGAATTCGTTTTTGAAGAAGTTGACACCTCTAACGTAACTGGTAAAACTTACTTACCTATTTTCTTAAACGAATCTGTAAAGAAAATTTCTGGCGATAATATTATAAATAAAGAACACGAAGACTTAAAAGGAAATAAAAATTCTGGCTTTAGTAATAATCAAATTATCATAGACTTTATTGACGATTTATACTCAGAATACAATGTTTATGATAATTACTTAAAATTCTTTGATAAGAGCTTTGTTAGTCCATTGAGCAGAACAGGTGTACAAACTTACAACTACGTATTATCAGATAGTGCTTTTATAGATAATAAGTGGTGTTATAATATTATTTATTATCCTAGACGAAAAAACGAATTAACCTTTAAAGGCGATTTTTGGGTTAACGATTCTACGTACGCTATTAAAGAAATTAACCTTCAGGCATCAAAAAGTGCTAACATCAACTGGGTAAAAGAAATTTATATAGAGCAAGAGTTCGAAGTTTTAAATGATTCGCTTTTCCTTATAAAACGCGATTATTTTCTATCTGATTTTTCCATGAATAAAAAGGAAGATTCTAGAGGAATCTACGGAAAACGAACAACTATTTATGACAACTATAAATTTAACCAACCTAAAGACCCTAAGTTTTACGACAAGGTAGTATATAATTACGAAGCTGACGTCTACAATAGAGAAGATGAATTTTGGCAAAACAATAGGCTTGAAGAATTAAATAAAGATGAGCAAGGAGTCTACAAAATGTTAGACACCTTAAAAACGGTTAAAAAATTTAAACGTATCTATAACTTAGGAAGCATTTTAGCATCTGGCTACATAGAATTTCCTAGTCTCAACTTAGATTACGGCCCAATATTCTCCACATTTGGCTATAACGAAGTAGAAGGTATTAGGTTACGGACTGGCGGACGAACATACTTTGGCCCTAATGATTTATGGCGCATTGAAGGCTTCCTTGCCTATGGTTTTAAAGATGATAAATTTAAATATGGAATCTCTGGAAAATGGCTACTAGACAAAAAAAGTAGATTTACTATTTTTGGTGGAGACCGACGAGACATTGAACAAATTGGAGCAAGCCTTACAAGTTCTACAGACGTCTTGGGGCGCAGTTTAGCATCTTCTTCAATAATAGGCACAGGCTCTAACGATAAATTAACCAATATCCATTTAACTAATCTAGGGATTTCAATAGAGCCTATAAGAAATTTTGAAGTAAGAATCGATGGCACATACAAAACCTTACGTTCAGCCTCACCTACGTTTAGTTTAGACTATAATGACCCTGAGTCTCCTACAGGTGTTTCATCAGAAATTAATCAATTTGAATCAAGGCTTTCATTATCTTATTTTCCAAAACGTGAAATGACTGGGTTTGGAGTAGAACGAAGAGAGAAAAATGATAATTTCGCAAGATTATTTGCTCAAGTGAGTCACGGTAGTAAAGATATGTTTAACAGTGATTTTGATTACACCAAAATTCAATTTTCCTATATCCAGCCATGGCAATTAGGCGGTTTTGGAAGATTAACAACGTCTATTGAAGCCGGTAAAACCTTTGGTGAAGTGCCACTTGCATTATTAAATGTGGTTCCTGGTAACCAAACCTATTTCTCAATATACAATACATTTTCTCAATTAGATTTTTACGAATTTGTTACCGACACCTATTCATCTATGCATTTTGAGCACAATTTTAATGGTCGTTTATTTTCTAGAATTCCATTTTTAAAGAAATACAACCTGAGAGCAATATTAAGCTTAAGAGGTGTTTGGGGTGAGTTATCTGATGAAAACAGAGCGTTAAGTACAACTGGCTTAAATCCTGCAGAATTCCCTTTAATAGCGCCTGACACTCGTATGTATTACGAATATAGTTTTGGTGTTGCCAATATTTTTAAAGTATTAAGACTAGATTTTAACTTTAGAGGTAATTACCTAGATAATCCAGACGCTAGACGATTTGGTATCACAGGTAGTTTTGGATTTTATTTTTAGATTAATCTATCAATGCAATCACCACTTAATTAATGACATAGAGATTATATAATTTATAAAACATTACAATCTTCTATTACATTTTTTTACATTTAGTATGCCTTTATATAATATTGCTAAAAACAATGCATTATATTTACAGTCTCAAATATCATAAACTATTCATTTGATATTTTTTTTAGAAATTACAAAACAATTTAACATGTCCAAAAAAAAAGAAGATGTAACCTTTGACGTACTTATAGAAATTCCAAAAGGTAGTCGTAATAAATACGAATATGATTTTGCATTACATAAAATTAGATTTGACCGCATGCTATTTTCATCTATGATGTATCCTGGTGATTATGGCTTTGTACCTGAAACTTTGGCATTAGATAGTGACCCATTAGATGTTTTAGTACTTGGACACCAGCCTACTTTCCCAATGGTAGTTATGGAAGTAAGACCAATTGGTGTATTTCATATGACTGATGAAAAAGGGCCTGATGAAAAAATAATTTGTGTACCTGTATCTGACCCAATTTGGAGTAACAACAAAGATGTAAGCGATTTAAATCCACATAGATTAAAGGAAATAGAACACTTTTTTCAAGTTTATAAAGATTTAGAAAAAAAGAAAGTTGATGTTGGTGGCTGGGGTAACGCAGAAGAAGCTGTAAAAATTTATAAAGAATGTGTACAACGCTATGACGATAGTGAACATAAGAAAAAACGTACATTCACCATTTAATTTATCTATAAACAGATTAATGTAACCCTTTTGTAAAAAACAAAAGGGTTATTTTTTTATGTAAATTTTTAATTAAGTATATAACCATTAAAATCAAGCATCATTACTAACAATTACCCAAGGTTAAAATCTTACCATTATATCAATAAATTTATAAATATTTAGAACCTTTAATAGACGATTAAATTACATTTCAAAATATATTTTTTTAACTACAACGTTTTCGATATCACAATTATTTGGCAAAAAAATAAATTATAAACAATAGAACGTAATTTATATTGCTTTTTTCGTAAAATTTAATACAATTCACTACATTAGCATATGATTTAATTTTAACTAACTTAATTAATAAACTTATGGAATATATTGTTAACTATTTACCAATTTTTGGTGTACTAGCATTGTTGTTTGTTCTCTTAAAAAATATGTGGGTTTCAAAACAAGATGTTGGTGAAGATAAAATGGCAAAAATCGCAAAAAATATTGCAGTTGGTGCCATGTCTTTTTTAAAAGCAGAATACAAAGTATTAGCAATTTTTGTTGCTGCTGTAGCTGTTTTATTATTCTTTAAAGGCAGTAATGAGGAAGGCTCTAACGGAATGGTAGCTGTATCCTTTATTGTAGGAGCTATTTGTTCTGCTTTGGCAGGATTTATTGGAATGCGAGTAGCAACCAAAGCAAATGTAAGAACAACACAAGCTGCCAGACATTCTCTAGGCAAAGCGTTAGAAGTCGCTTTTGCTGGTGGAGCAGTAATGGGCTTAGGCGTTGTAGGCTTAGGTGTTTTAGGTCTTAGCGGACTTTTTATGATATATAGCGGTCAAGGATGGGAATTAAATGAAGTCTTAAATGTATTATCAGGCTTCTCATTAGGTGCATCTTCAATTGCATTATTTGCACGTGTTGGTGGAGGTATTTATACTAAAGCGGCCGATGTTGGTGCAGACCTTGTTGGTAAAGTTGAAGCTGGTATTCCTGAGGACCATCCTTTAAATCCTGCTACAATTGCAGATAACGTTGGTGATAATGTTGGTGACGTTGCTGGTATGGGAGCAGATTTATTTGAATCTTATGTAGGTTCAATTATTGGTACAATGGTATTAGGAGCAATTTATGCTACGTTACCAGAATTTCAAGGTGCATTTGATGGCCTAGGAGCTGTTTATTTGCCATTGGTACTTGCTGCTGTTGGTATAATTATGTCAATCATAGGAACTTTATTTGTACGTGTTAAAGATGGCGGCAATCCACAAACAGCCTTAAATATTGGGGAATTTGGTTCTGCTGGTTTAATGTTAGTTGCGTCGTATTTTATTATTCAACAAATGTTACCAGAATCTTGGGTAGATGGGGCTGTAACCTACACATCTATGGGAGTTTTTTGGGCTACTATTGCAGGTTTAGTAGCAGGTTTATTGGTTGGTAAAATAACTGAGTATTACACCGCAACAGGTAAAAAACCAGTTTTATCCATTGTTAAACAATCTGAAACAGGATCTGCGACCAATATAATTTCAGGTTTAGGTGTAGGTATGATGTCTACAGCGATTCCTATTTTATTAATTGCCGCCGCAATTATAGTATCTCATCATTTTGCAGGTTTATATGGTATTGCAATTGCTGCCGTAGGCATGTTAGCAAATACAGGTATTCAGTTAGCAGTAGATGCTTATGGACCTATTTGTGATAACGCAGGTGGTATTGCTGAAATGGCAGAATTACCTAGTGAAGTACGCGAACGTACTGACAAATTAGATGCTGTTGGAAATACAACTGCAGCTGTTGGTAAAGGATTTGCTATTGCTTCTGCTGCGTTAACTGCATTAGCTTTATTTGCTGCCTTTATGGAAACTGCTAATGTAACTTCAATTGACGTGTCTAGACCAGATATTATGGCTGGATTATTAATTGGAGGTATGTTGCCATTTGTATTCTCAGCATTGTCCATGAATGCC
This sequence comes from Winogradskyella endarachnes, assembly GCF_009741275.1. GTDB lineage: Bacteria > Bacteroidota > Bacteroidia > Flavobacteriales > Flavobacteriaceae > Winogradskyella > Winogradskyella endarachnes. The sequence goes on along the minus strand of NZ_WOWS01000002.1, from coordinate 93,858 downwards.
GTGGGTAGAGCTGCAATGGCAATGATTGAAGAAGTTCGTCGTCAGTTTAGAGATATTCCAGAATTAAAAGCGGCTTTAGGAATAATGCGTAAATATGATTCTGATATGACCAAGGCTACTCCTGAAGATAGAAAAACATTTGATGCAGCAGATGGTGTTGCGGACTACGGTAAATGTATAGATATTTCAACAAAAGCATCTATTAAAGAAATGGTATTACCAGGCTTATTAGCCATTGCGGTTCCTGTAGCTATTGGGTTTATTGGTGGAGCAGAAATGTTAGGTGGTACATTAGCAGGTGTAACTACTTGTGGTGTGTTAATGGCGATTTTTCAATCTAATGCTGGCGGTGCATGGGATAATGCTAAGAAAACAATTGAAGAAGAAGGTCGCAAAGGAACAGATGCTCACAAAGCAGCGGTTGTTGGAGATACCGTTGGTGACCCATTTAAAGATACTTCAGGTCCTTCTTTAAATATTTTATTAAAATTAATGTCTGTTGTAGCATTAGTAATTGCGCCTAGTATTGCAACAATTGCTGATGAAGCCTATGCAAATAATGAAGAAGAAGTTTCTATTGAGATGACTGTAGACTCTAAAGATTCTGCTATTGCAACCGTAGATTATTTTGTAATTGAAAATGGAGAAAAAGTAACAGAATCTATCGTTTTTGAAGGCACTAAAGCTGAAGTTGAAAAGGAATTAAAAGCTTTTGAAAAAACTTTGAAAGATAACACTGGTAAGGTGAAGAAAGTAATTAAAAAAACAGCTATTTCTAAAGTATAACAGCTTTTTAATATTAATTTAAAAACCCTCATGATTTAATTATGAGGGTTTTATATTTTATAAAACTTGAGTCATTGAGTAGGAATTTTACTTTTTTAACTGTTCTATAAAAAATAAGTAACCAAAATCAATACTCTCAATTATGACGACTATTAAAAAGCTTCCCAATTTTATACTAAGTTTTCTATTTGCATTAATTACCATAACATCTTGTGAAAAGGACGATGGTAGCACTGGTAGTGAACAACAAGAAATTATTCCAGACACCTTTTCTGAATATTTTGGAAATGAGATTTCAAGAAACTTCTTAGGAAACGTCATTGACATAAATAACAATCCTATTGAAGGTGTTACTATCTCTATTGGTAACGAAACAGCAACAACAGATAGTAACGGAATTTTTATTATTAATGATGCTAACGTTAATGAACGTTTTGGATACATAAAAGCTGAAAAGGCTGGCTATATTCATGGTTCACGTAGTGTTGTGCCTTCAGGTGGTACTAACAAAGTAACCATAATGCTACTTGAAGCTACAGTTGCTGGCACTGTTACAAGTGGAGCGCCAGAAACAATTAGTATAGCAAATGGAAGCTCTGTAAGTTTTGATGGTAATTTTATAAAAGAAGATGGCTCAACATATTCTGGCTCAGTAGATGTAATAATGCATCATTTAGATCCAGCTGATGATAATATGGCTTTACAAATGCCAGGTATGTTATATGCTCAAAATGAAGAAGGGGCTGAACGCATGCTTCAAACGTTAGGTATGTTAGCTGTAGAATTAAGAGGTTCTAGTGGTGAAGATTTAAATTTAGCTACAGGATCTACTTCTGAGATTAAAATACCAGTTGATGCTAGTTTAATGAGTACTGCTCCAACAACAATTCCGCTTTGGTATTTTGATGAAACTAATGGCTATTGGAAAGAAGAAGGCCAAGCCACTTTACAAGGTAATATGTATGTTGGTACAGTTTCTCATTTTTCATTCTGGAATTTAGATGCGCAATTTCCTGCAGTGAACTTATGCATTACTTTAATTGACCAAGAAGGAAATCCGTTAGCAAATCAATCTTTAACATTAACACATTCTAATCCAAATTACTTATACCCAACATCCTCAGGCTATAGTAATGATGTAGGCGAAGTGTGTGGTTTAATTCCTCTAGATGAAGTTCTAGAACTTAATGTTTATATGTATAGTTATTGTGGTAACACACCTATTCATACCGAACAAATTGGACCTTTTAATGCAGATTCTAACTTAACAGTTACGGTTACTTATAGTTCTGATGTGATTGAGGAAACAGTGTTTGGAAATTTCAATACTTGCGATGATAATGCTGTAACGGATGGTTACGTGCAATTACGCTATGGCTACCAAACATTTACCGATGTGGTCAGTGATGGCACTTTTGAAATTAACCTATTGCGCTGTGAAGGAGACAACACCTTTGGAATAAAAGGAAGTGATTATGTCAATCTTCAAACTACAGACAGCATTAGTTATACGTTTACAACACCTTTAACCAATATTGGTACCGTAACAGCATGTAATTCTGTTACTGAATTTATTCAATACACCATTGATGATAATGATTCTGTATTTATTATTGATGGCATTCAGTCTTGGTATGCAGAAGTATCAGATGCCTCTAATGCACCATCAATAAGTATTAGTGGTAATGGAAACAGTACTGGCAACAATACCTGTTTTTATATGATGGGCGTTTTAGATGCTTCTAATTATGAGGGTACTTATGATAATTTTGATTGGAATAATCCTAACGATACTGGTTTTAATATCCAAGAATGTATGGATATGTCTAATTCTAATAACAATATAATATACAACTTAACATCCTTCGGTGCTGTTGGAGAATATATTGATATTAATTTTAGTGGAACTTACGAAGATTTGGATGGTGGTTCTCATACAATTAATGGTATTGTGCATGTGTTGAGGGATAATTAATAAAAGAATAAAAAAAAGCCTTCTATTCAATTAATTAATAGAAGGCTTTTCTATTTTAAACTTGTTTCTAAAGCGTATAAGTCAACCTAAAAGTAATAAATCTTGGCAAAATAAAAGTCTCAGAACTATAAACCGAAATATTACTAGAACCATTACTTACATTAGAATCTATATCTAATAAATTGGAAGCTTTAATCTGGTATTCCCATTTAGCATCTTGATTTTTTCTATAAGCTAAACTCGCATCCCATGTTTTAAACGATTCTGTAGGTCCTACATTACTACTTTGCTCTGTATAAGCAAAATCTGTTCTAAAGGTTAAAGAATCCCATATATAAGCATCAAACTCTATTGATGGTGCACTTGTAGTATATTTAATATCATCACCTCCTTGATTAGTATCACTAATACTATGACTGTACTTTAAAGTTACATTTGGCCACTCTCTAAAATTAGTACTCAACTCTGGAGTGTAACTTTGTGTGAAACTTTCATTCACTGACCTTTCATCTTCAATAAACTGATTTATTTTACTATAACTAAAATTGGCTCTTAAACTAGCTCTTAATTTACCAAAGGTACGTTGAATTCTTCCAAATGTAGATAAACTCTCGTCTGCGAAATTAGAATTAAAATAAGTACTTGTTCTAATTACATTATCAAAATCTGTAAGTGAACGTATCTGATCGATATTTTTATTGTAATTAAAAAAGGCAAATACATTAGTATAATTAAAAAGGTTGAAACTAAAATAACGTAGACTTATGTTATGGGAAAGGGCATTCTGTAATTCTGGCTCACCATACTGAATACTATTATAATTATTTAAAACTAAACCTTCAGCCAAACTAGTCACATCAGTAAATGAGTTTTCCATACTATAGCTAAAGGTTAAACTTTCACTCTTTTTAAATTGAATTCTAGTTTCAAAATCTGGTAATATTCTAAAGAAATCATCTTTATAAGTTACACCAAATTGTGTATTTTTATTACCATATGCATGTACTGAAAATCCAGGAGTAATGGTAAACTTACCCGTTTTTAGAGTATAATGCATTCCTAAATAAACGTCACTAAAATTATATTCGGTATCATTCTCATTACGTAATAAAACACCATTACTAGTTGTGAGAGTAGCTACAGGATCAAAATAAGTACCATCATCTAAAAACTGAAATATATTTGAGTTGAACTGCTGATTACTCAAAATTGTACCTAAAGTAAAATTGATATTACTTTTTGAATTAAGGATATTATAGTAATCTAATTTGGCATCTAACTGATTAGATTTAATACGTCTCTCTTGATTTAAGTTATAATTGGTTTGATCAGTATCTAACCCTAAAGCTCCTGCTGTAGTCTCAAAAGCATCTTCATCTTTTAGCCCAGTAACATTGTAAAAGGGATCTTCGTCCTTAATTAAATGTTGCGCTTCAAAAGCAAAAATATTAGTCTCATTTAACGTATAATAATAATTTACATTTTGATTAATACTAAATGGTTTAGCCTCATCGAGTTGATTAGTGCTTCCTACAACATCTGAAAACACATTGTTAGCTTCAGAATCATCTGAAATACGACCAAGAATATCATAATTTAGTTGATTATTGACATTAGGCTTATAGATGGCACTTAGTTTTGCTAAACCTTGATTAGTGGCTTCTCTACCCGTTTGAATTGTTTCTTCATCTGGAATTCCTAAATCTGAATCTGTATAACGCACAAAACTTTCTTCTCTTGTATTTAATCGATTAGCATTATAAATTATAAATCCACTTAAATCTAGTGCTTTATTTGGTGCATAGCTAAAATTAACAGCTGCTAATTTAGATTCTATTTTTTGTGCATCACCAAGATTTGTTAAACCTTGTAAGCCATTATCTCCAAGATTGATACTTGTTCCGCTACTGCTGCTTGGTGCTCTAAAGCCACCTCCAAAATTTCTCAAATCTCTTCCGGTTAATGCTACTTCTCCTGTATTATTTAAATCACCAATAACATTAATGCTATACTTAGGGCTATAATAAAAAAGCTTAGGTTGTACTAGGTAAAGTTCATCAGTTGGTGAGGGTGCAACACCTCCTCCTGCAGTAACATCACCAAACCAAAAGTTCTCTTTTCCTTCTTTTAATTTAATATTAATAGCTACATTATCTTGGTTATTCTGTACACCACTTAATTGCCCAACCTCAGAATAATTACGTAAAACCTGTACTTTATCTACAGCATTAGACGGAATATTTTTTGTTGCCAGTTTAGAATCACCATCAAAAAAATCCTTTCCATTTACCATTAATTTATCTACAACCTTACCTTCTACCTCAACTTGTCCATCATCATTTATTTCTACTCCTGGTAATTTTTTTAGTACATCTTCTAGCTTCCGCTCAGAACCATTTTTAAAAGAATCTGCATTATAAATTAAGGTATCTCCTTTAATAGTTACTGGCATCTCGTAGGTAATCTCTACTGCATCGAGTTGGTTATCAGCGACCATATTAAAGTTTCTAGTTAAATTTTCTTCTTTAGTTTGTATAGTTTCATCAACAGATTTTAAACCAATGTAACTAATTTGAATATTGTATAAGGTATTCTTACTTAAAGACAGTACAAATTTACCCTTAGAATCTGTTATGCCGTAAGACTCTAAAGAATTAGACTCTTTGTTAATTGCTATAACATTTGCAAGTTCTAAAGGTGTACCAATACTATCCTTTACAACACCTTGCAGTTTAATTTGGGCAAAGGAACTACTTGCTATTACTATACATAATAGCGCTAAAACATTCTTCATATAATTTGGTTGTGATTGTTATATTTAACTTTTGCTTATATCAAATGCCATTTTGCATTTAATTTAATAAATGGTTGTGCAAAAATATTGTTATGGATTAATTTCGTCCACGTCCGCCACCTCGTCCACCTCGTCCTCGTCCACCATACATCTCTCTCATTTCTTCCATCTTTTTGGTAACAATTTCTGTGTACTCTGCTTGTGTTACTTTATCTCCTTTTTTAGGTTTCTCTATCTCTTCTTTTTCTTCAGGGTTTAAAACAATCTTTGTACATAAAATTGTTGTACGATCGGCATTAATTTCTAAAATTAATCCTGGCAATCCCCAATATCCATCAGGCCCTTGATTTACGGGTATTTGTGGGGAATACCATGCTACAACTTCTATTATTTTTGGTTCTTTAACTTCTGGATTTTCTTTATCTCCTTTGGTTTTGCTCCCTAAACTATCCTTTTCCTTCTTATCTTCTTCTCTATCATTACCTCTACCCCTTCCTGGTCTTCTAAAGCTAGTAATATCAAATGCATCAGACGTAGTCGTTGCTGTTGCTTTAAAACATGTGTACTGACCAATTTGTTTGGTCTCTGTACCCATTTTCCATTCTAAAGCTTTTAACTCATCTACAATTAAAAACTGTTTACCAAAAAATTCTTGATCCGTAATAACCTCCTTAGTCTTTACATTTTTATATTTTGGACCACTGGATAAACTAGAACCAAAACGAAATCCTCTTCCTCCTCCAGGAGCTTCTAATTTCTCCTCTTCTTTATAAATAGATTCTGCTTGGTTAAATGTAAGCACGTATTCTTTTTCTAAAAAGTTCTTCATACGTTCTTGAATTTGCTTTTTTCTTTCAGGACTCATATCTCTTCCTCCAAATTCATCTAAATCCACTGTAGTTTTAGATTGGTAATACGCTTTGCCTTGAAAATCTTGAGAAAATGCATTGAAACTTGTAAAAAAGACAGTTAATAGAAATGCAATTTTTAATGGTAATTTCTTCATGTTTTTATCGATGTTGTTTAAACTCCTAAACGAATTTAGTTAATCTTACAATAGATAAGACTTTAGAGATGAAGAAAAGTAAAATGTCAGCTTGTTAAACTTATGTTAAGAAAATTATCCTCCAATTGTAATACTAAAGCCTTCCCCTTTAGAACCTTTGCGAGGCGCATAACGCTCCATCATTTCCTTGGTCTTTTTATCCATAATATCATCGTATTCTTCTTGGCTAACTTCCTTGCCTTTTGCTGGCTCAACAATTTCAACTTTTTCTTCTGGGTTAATCACAATTTGGCTACAAATTACGGTTAATGTGCCATCGTGAATTTCTAAAATTAAACCAGGTAAACCTTGATACTTTGCAGGTCCATTACTTACTGGTATTTGAGGCGTGTACCAAGCCGTTATGGTACGCTCAGTCATTTCTGGTTCTTTTTCTTCTTCCTCAGCATCGTCCTTTTTATTAGAATTACTGCTAAAGTTAAAATTTCTTTTAGGCACTTGTTTTGTATAAGTCGCTTTAAAACACATGTACTCGCCAATATGTTTAGTATCTTTTTCTAGTTTCCAATCTATGGCTACTATAGAATCTTTAATTAAAAATTTTTTACCCATAGTTTCCTTTTGGTCTATATACTTTTTGTCTTTTATGTTTTTATAAAAAACATCGTCTCCGCTATTACCAAAAGACATCATAATTTCTCCACCAATTTGTGGTTTATCTAATTCTGCTTCTTGTTTATATAAAGAAGACGTTTTATCAAAAGTTAGTGTGTATGTTTTCTGAAATTGCTTCTTCATCATCTCCAACATTTTTGTTTGCATAGCATCATTCACTTTGGTACTATCCATTTTAATATCAATTTTACGTTGCGTTTTGTAAGTTGCTATACCTTGAAAATCTTGGGCACTGACACCAGTTACTAAAAGCATAAATACACCTATGAATGATAGTAGTTGTTTTTTCATAATTTTAAAATTTAGATTTTGTTGTTATAAAATTTAATAGCAGATGCCCTTACATTAGTTATTAAGTTTAAGAATTCATTGGGATAATTTGTATTACCTTCTACCTTGTAAGTCATTTTAGAGTCTTTTTCCGCAGAATCTTGATTCCCTTGGCAAACAATTTTAAATGTTATAGTCTCATTTTTCTCAGATGATTCAATAATTTTTTTAATGTCTTCTACCTTAAAGGTCTTTTCTATATCTGCAGCAGAATCTACCTCTACCACAATATCTACATTAGTAATTATTGTTTGTGATGGTTTTGTTAAAGTTTCATTGTTTTGCGATTGCGAATACCCAAAAGTAGCCACCAATAGAGTAAAGCATAAGAATACATTTTTAAACATAACTGTTCTTTTTATTGATTAATACATCACAAATATCACCACTACCAATTATTATTTTAGTTAACAAGTGTTAACGAGTGTTAACCCATTTATTGTAACTTGATTTTTAGATTTACATTTGAAACATGAATGCTAAAACTCACAAATGGATTTTATACGCCATAGTTGCATTAATTATGACAACTATTTGTATACAAATATATTGGAACTTCAAGAATTACCAAGCCAATAAACAACAGTTAATCAATGATGTACAAGTTAGCTTAGACAAAGCTGTTGACGATTACTATGCTGCTTTAGCAGAGAGAACAACTATTGGTGTTTTTCTAGAAGGTGACCAGCAAAAAAATGCATTTAAGGAAGGCGGAAAACTAGAAAATTTCTTTAAAACCATAGACAAAGACTCCTTTGATATTAAAGATTTAGACAGCTTAGATGCCAATGCTATTAAAGGCGTAACCATAATGACTGGCTTTAGTGCAGATTCAATGTCTGATGTTATAGACCGAAAATTAAAGCCAATAAAAATTAAAGACTTTAACTTCAATACTAATGCAAAGGAAAAGGCCAAAGATTCAATTAAAGTGTTTCCGTTTAAAAATAAAATAGATAGTATTAAAATAGAAGATGCTTCTGAGTTTGAAGTATTAACTTCTAAAATTGTGGTTTCCATTAATAACGACAGTCTAGATTTGGTTGAAATAGATAGCTTAGTAAACATAGAATTATTACGTAAGAAACTTTATCTAAATTACAATTTACATTTTTATGATGCCACTAAAACTAAGCTAGACTCAGTTAAAATTCCTCCAGAGAAATTAAGCACAACCTCCAAATCTACATTTTTACCAAAAAGGAGTACTTTATATATTAGTTTTAGCAATGAAACTATAACTATTTTAAAACGAAGTCTGGGAGGTATTCTCGTATCAACACTACTCGTTTTAGCCGTAATAAGCTGTCTGTTCTTTCTATTAAAAATTATACGAGATCAAAAGCAACTAGCCGAAGTAAAAAATGACCTTATTAGTAATATCACACACGAATTTAAAACGCCAATAGCTACCATAAGTGCAGCGTTAGAAAGTATAAATAATTTTAATGCCATTGAAGACAAGGAGAAGACTAAGAAGTACCTCAAAATGTCATCGGAACAATTAGAAAAACTAAATGTTATGGTTGAAAAAATACTTGAAACAGCAACCTTAGACAGTAATAATTTAGACTTAAAAAAAGAAAAAATTAACCTATCTGAATTGCTTTTAGCGCTAACCCATCGCTATAAAGTACAATTTTTAGAAAAAACAATAAACAGTAATTTTCAGCTAGAAAATATAATTATTAATGCAGATATATTTCATATTGAAAACGCTTTAAATAACATTTTTGATAATGCTATAAAATATGGTGGAAAAGAAATTACAGTTGCGTTAAAGGCGAATAAAACTAATTGCACAATTTTAATATCTGATAACGGAACCAGTTTAACCAAAACCAATAAAGAACAAATTTTCGATAAGTTTTATCGTGTACCAAAAGGCAACAAACACGATGTAAAAGGTTTTGGTATTGGTCTATACTACACCAAAACAATAATAGAAAAACATAATGGCTCTATAAGTTTAGATTTAAATAATAATTTAACCACTTTTAAAATCACACTACCCAATGTCTAAAAACATTAAACTATTATTGGCCGAAGACGAAGCCGCATTAGGGCAAATTATAAAAGAAAGTCTTGAAACCAGAGATTTTGAAGTAATACTTTGTGATAATGGTGAAAAAGCATTTGAAAAATATAAATCTGAATCTCCAGATATTTTAGTCTTGGATGTAATGATGCCAAAAAAGGATGGTTTTACTCTAGCAAAAGAAATAAGGGCTACTGATGATACAATTCCGATTATATTTTTAACTGCAAAATCTCAAACTACAGATGTGGTTGAAGGTTTTTCTATTGGTGGAAATGACTACCTTAAAAAACCGTTTAGCATGGAAGAGCTTATTGTTAGAGTGCATAATTTAATAGATAGAACTAAAACACAAAAAGCGTCTGAGATTATGACGCTTGGTCACTTCACTTTCGATTTTCCTAAACAACAATTAAGCTTTATGGATGAGGCATCCGTGCAACTTACACACAGAGAAGCACATCTATTATTTCATCTTATAAAAAATAAAAATCAGGTTTTAGACCGTTCTTTAATATTGAATAAGCTTTGGGGAACCGATGATTTTTTTACTGCCAGAAGCATGGATGTTTTCATTAGTAAACTCCGTAAAAAATTACAAAAGGACAAAAACATTCAGATTATTAATGTACGTGGGTTTGGTTATAAATTAACGGAATAATTTTATTAAATCTGTTCGTTTTTAAAATTACTGCAATCCTTAAGCGTTATAAATTCATACAATTTTGTATTTTTCAGTCTAAAGTGGTAAACCTGTATGCAAAAGCTTTTTCTTTTATTTTTAATTTCTAGTTTTTTAGGCTTTACGCAAGAAAAAAACCAACCACCCATTACAGCTACAGCGACTTTAAAAGATTCTACTATTATAAAAGCGAAGTCTATTTTTGGAATAGATAATTATAAAACCTTTTATTACGCAACGGAAAATAACACCTTCAATAAAAAAACAAAGGACACCACTATTAGTTATTCTAATTTTCAGTTAGGGGAAATTACATCTGCAAATACATTTAATCCTTTAAAAATAAATCTGTTCTACAAAGATTTTAATACGGTTATAATTTTAGATAATCGCTTGGCTGAGATTTCAAAAATTGACTTTAATTCTAATACAACCTACAAAAACGTATCGTTTGTATCTTCTGGCTATAACAATACGCTTTGGTTATTTAATGAAGATTTTCAATATTTAGAATTATACGATTATGCTTCAAATAAAACCAAACTAAAAACAGTACCTGTACAGTCTAAAGTTTTAGATTTAAAAAGTGATTATAATTATAGCTTCTTACTCACTGAAAACTATCTTTATATCTATAATTATTTTGGAAGCTTAATTAGGAAACTGAAAAATAAAGGTTACGAAAGTTTAACATTTAACGAAGCGCATTTGGTTTTAAAAAAAGAAGATTCCTTGTTCATCTTAAAAAAAAACCAAACAGAAATATTACCTATTAAACATCCAAAAATGTTAATAAATCAGTTTTTGGTAACCAACGAAACAGTGTATCTTTACCACGAAAATTTACTTCGTCATTACCAACTAAAAATAGAATAGATTATGCATGTTGCTGTTGCAGGAAATATAGGAGCTGGAAAAACTACGCTTACAAAATTACTAGCCAAACATTTTAAGTGGGAAGCACAGTTAGAAGATGTAGTAGACAATCCTTACCTAGATGATTTTTACAATCAGATGGAGCGCTGGAGTTTTAACCTGCAAGTTTATTTTTTAAATAGTAGATTTAGACAAGTTAATCAAATCCATGATAGCGGAAAAGACATCATTCAAGATAGAACTATCTATGAAGATGCGCACATCTTTGCTCCAAACCTTCATGCTATGGGTTTAATGACCAATCGCGATTTTGAAAATTATTCGTCTTTATTTGAGTTAATGGAATCTTTTGTAAAAGGACCAGATTTACTTATTTATTTACGTAGTTCTATTCCTAATTTAGTGGCACAAATCCATAAAAGAGGACGCGATTACGAAAACACAATCAGTATCGATTATTTAAGCCGATTAAACGAACGTTATGAAGCTTGGATTACAAAATACGATAAAGGCAACTTATTAATTATAGATGTAGATAATTTAGATTTTGTTGCCAATCCTGAAGACTTAGGAGACATAATCAACAGAATTGATGCTGAAATTAATGGTTTATTTTAAAATTAAAATCTTTAACTATTACCCTTAAATTTGAAATATTTTTTATTTGCTTTAGCATTATTATTTACATTTAACATACAGTCACAAAACGACTCTATTTCTGCTGGTAAAAGAATATGGAACAATTTTAAATACGACGGAATCTCAGTTATAAAAAGTGTTGGTAATGCTTATACGCAACCTTTAAGATGGCAAAAAAAAGATTTTATTACTGCTGGTAGTTTTATTGCAGGCACAAGTTTATTGTATTTATCAGACAATGAAGCTCAGCGTTATTTCTCTAAACAAGCCGAAGATGTACCTGTAGTATTAAAAGATTTTGGGTGGTATTTTGGAAGCCCCCAAAATTTCTTTATGGTATCTGCAGGTGTATATGGTTTTGGTTTGCTTACCAAAAACGAAAAAGTAAGATATACAGGTGTTTTAATTTTGTCTTCTGCTGTTGCTTCTGGGTTATTTCAAACTATTACAAAAACGGCTGTTGGCAGAGCTCGACCAAACGAAGGTGACCACAATAGTTTTAAAATGTTTAGTAATTTACCTGGTTACCATTCTTTTCCTTCTGGTCACTCTATTTTATCGTTTTCAATGGCACATGCTATAGCGAAACAGTTTAATAATTTCTGGGTAAAAGCCGGAATTTATGCTGTTGGTTCTATTGCACCTATTTCTAGATTATGGGAAAACGCACATTGGATATCTGATGTTGGTTTTGGTATGGCTATTAGCATAGTTATTACGGATGGTATTGATAACTTTTTAAGAAAAACAAATCGGTACGAGTTTCAAGAGCCAAAACAAATCTCTTGGCGACTAAAAATGGGAGCAGGCACTATTGGTGTTGTCGGCACATTTTAATATCATATTAAAATTATTGTAATAAATTTAAACTTTTACTAATAAGTAAATGAGTTAACAGCTGGTTTTTAAAACTTAGCATTTAGCTAACAACACTTCATTTTTATAACTTTATTTTTACAGTTATGAAATTGTACAATTCTAAGGTATTCCACAGAGATTTATCATGGTTAAGATTTAACCACAGAGTATTACAAGAGGCTTCAGACAAACGAAACCCTTTATACGAGCGCATAAAATTTTTGTCTATTTTTTCTTCAAATTTAGATGAGTTTTATAAAGTTAGAGTTTCCGATATAAGGCAAATTAAAAACCTAAAGAAACCATTTCGAAAAAAGCTAATTACTAAACCAAATAAAGTTTTAAAAGAAATAAATAAACAGGTTGATATTCAACAACAAGAATTTGGTAAAATTTTTAAAGAACAAATTATACCAGATTTAAAAGCTGAGAATATTCATCTTATTAATCACAATCAGTTTTCGACAAGTCAACAACAAATAGCTTTAGATTATTTTGAAAATCAACTTATCTCTCAACTAAATTTAGAAAGTAGCTTTTACAGTTTAGACGCATCAGTTTTTGTAGAAAATGAAAATTCGTATTTAGTAGCGTTTTTAGAACGTAAATTTCAGTTAATAAAAATACCTAAAAGTGAATCGCGATTTTTTTCATTTCCAGAAGAAAATGGCAATCACTTTATAACCTTTATAGATGATATATTAAGACACGCCCTTTCTAATGCTTTTAATGAAGATGTAACCTATTACGCAATAAAAATTTCTAGAGATGCAGAACTTTATATAGAAGACGAGTTTTCTGGTGATTTAATGAAAAAGATAAAAGCATCTTTACCAAATAGAGAAACAGGTCAACCAACCCGTATTCTCATTGATTCAGAAATGCCAAAAAAAGAACGAGAGTCATTAAAAACCTTGTTAGATGTATCTATTGCAGATTTCATTTTGGGTGGTAATTATCACAACTTTAAGGATTTTTACAGTTTTCCTAATCCTACGGATAAAGATTTCTCATATCCTATTTTTAAACAAATTGAACATTCAAAATTATCTAAAGCAAATTATATTTTTGATGTTATAGATGAAAAAGACCAACTACTTCATTACCCTTATCATTCCTTTACACCTGTAATACAATTATTAGAAACAGCAGCTAATGACCCAACAGTGAGCACAATTAAAATGACAATGTATCGCTTAGCTGATGAATCTCGGTTAAACACAGCCCTTGCAAAAGCGGCCAAAAATGGTAAGAACGTAATTATTTTTATTGAAGTTAAAGCCAGGTTTGACGAGGAAAATAATATAAAATGGGGACAAATTTTTAAAGAAAATGGCGCTACTGTAATTTATAGTTATGCCGAAATAAAAGTACATTCTAAAATTATTTATATAGAAAGGGAAATAGAAGATAAAACCAAAAGATACGCTTTAATAAGTACTGGTAATTTCAACGAAAAAACGTCTAAAATTTACAGTGATTTTAGTTTAATTACCGCCAATAAAAAAATCACTAAAGACATTAATAAGGTATTTTTAGTGTTACAAGGCATTACAATTATACCTAAAACAAAACTGGTTGTAGTATCACCATTTAAAACCAGACAAACGTTTGAAAATTTAATTCAGAATGAAATAGATATAGCTAAAAATGGTAATAACGCTTATATTATTTTAAAGATGAATAGTCTAGAGGATAAAAAATTAATTTCAAAATTATACCAAGCAAGTAATGCTGGTGTGCAGATTAAACTAATTGTAAGAGGTATTTGTTGCCTAATACCTGGTATAAAAAATCAGAGTGAAAATATAACCATAACCAGTATAGTAGATCGTTATTTAGAACACAGTAGAGTTTATATTTTTGGTAATAACAAAAAAGAGGTAATGTACATTGGCTCTGCCGATTGGATGACAAGAAATTTAAATCATCGTATTGAAGTTTTAACACCAATACTAGATGCTGATATTCATAAAACTATTAGAGATATTATTACATTACAACTTAATGATAATACTAAAGCTAGACGTATAGATAAACAGCAAAACAATATTTATGTCTCATCTACTAACAAAGACATAAGAGCCCAATACGCTACATATAATTACATAAAAGAATTAAAAAACTAGGATTTTATAAAACCGTTTTTTGTGGCGTGCTCAATGGCTTGCTCACTGCTTTCTACCATTAAAACCATTGTAGTTTTGTAGTTTTCTACCAAACCTTTTACACGCAACATTTTCTTTTTGTGTTGTACACTACGAAGGTAAATTGCTAAAATACGATTTGGAAATTCTTCTGCAATTTCCATATAAATGTCTGGATCATGCTCACCACTATCACCAATTAAAATAAACGGTAAATTGGGATATGTTTTTAAAAGATTAAGAATTTCTTTTTGTTTCTGAGGTTTTTCATCTTGAGGCTTTTTCTTTAAAAAATTACTCAAACTTCTTAATAAAATTGGGCCTTTAGGAAATTTGTTTTGTCTCAAAAACAACTCTAAATAACGATACAAATTCCATGGACTATGACTAACGTAAAAAATGGGGTTTGCATTTTCGCCAGATATCCCTTTATGGAGTTTATGGTAAAATTCTGCTGCACCCTCTAACGGAATTCTATTTTTAGCATGTCTAAAAATGGAGTTATAAATTACTTTCCATTTTAAGGTAGACACCACACCTGTGTGCAAAATGGTATCATCTATATCACTCGCTACGCCAAATTGTGCTTTAGTGGACGGAATTAAAATTTCACCGGGAAATCTATTTTCATTCTGTATGATCCGTTTAATCTTTAAATCGTCATAAGACAACTCAAATGACAACCAACCTTCTTTATTGGTAAGTGCTTTTAGGTTTTCTAAATTTTCTTCAAATTTATAATACCCTTTATTATCAGTAACACCTTTAAGTATGGTATTATTTGGCAAGGTTATACTTACACCTACGTTTTTAATTTCATCAGTTTCAAAACGCTTCCATGTATTTACAATAAGATGCCAAATATGCTGTTCATCTAAATCTATAGACTCATCTTCTAATGCTCTTCCGCGCGCATAAAAATGAGAATCAGTACCATAACCTTGAAAAGCAATAATCTGTAAAGGGTCTTTCTTTAACCAGCTCAAATGAAATTATTTTTAATAATTTTCAAGATAATAAAATCTATAAAGCTAAAAAACATCTTAACCATTTTATCTAAATTTAGATAGATAAACTGTAAGTCTTCATAATTATAATTAATTTCGCTACATGATAAGAGCATTACAATTACGTATTAATTTACATGAAGAAAAACAGTCAAACAGCTTGCTAAAAAAAGCAGCTTATAATTTGGACATAAAGGCTTCTGAAATTTCTGGAATTAAAATTCTAAGAAAATCTATTGATGCGCGTAAGCGAAATATCATGTTTAATTACAAGGTTGAAGTTTACATTAATGAACCCATGCCAAAAACCTCAGCTTATCATTTTAATTATAAAGATGTTTCTAATGCAAAACCAATTCATATCATCGGATTTGGACCAGCCGGCATGTACGCTGCACTGCGTTGTATAGAATTAGGTTTTAAACCTATTGTTTTAGAACGTGGCAAAAATGTAAAAGATAGACGACGCGATTTAAAAGCCATTAACCAAGATCATCTTGTAAACGAAGATTCTAATTATTGCTTTGGCGAAGGTGGTGCTGGCACTTACTCTGATGGTAAACTTTACACCAGAAGTTTAAAACGTGGTGATGTACGTAGAGTATTTGAAAATTTGGTGTACCATGGTGCAACGGATCAAATATTAGTAGATGCGCATCCGCATATTGGTACTAATAAATTACCAAAGGTTGTCACTAATATTCGTGAAACTATATTAAAATTTGGTGGTGAAGTTCATTTTGAATCTCGTGTTTCAGACTTTACTTTAAAAGACAATAAGATTGTTGCACTTCAACTTTTAAATGGAAAAGAACTTGATGTTGAAAAGGTAATTTTAGCAACTGGTCATTCTGCAAGAGATATTTTTTATTTATTGAATAACAAAAAAATTAAACTAGAAGCAAAATCCTTTGCAATGGGAGTTAGAGTTGAGCATCCACAAGAAATTATTGATAGTATACAATACCATTGCCCAGGCGAAACTAGAGATGAGTTATTACCAGCGGCTTCTTATAGTTTGGTAGAACAAATTAACCATAGAGGTGTATACTCTTTTTGCATGTGTCCTGGTGGTTTTATTGTACCTGCTGCAACAGCAAATGGAGAAGTTGTAGTTAATGGAATGTCCCCTTCTAAACGAAATAATAAATTTGCTAATTCTGGTATTGTTACCGAAATAAATGCAGATAAAGATTTATATAAATACAAACATTTTGGTGCTCTAAAAGCTTTAGAATATCAGAAAGATTTAGAACGTTTAGCCTTTACCGCTGGAGGCAGAAAACAATCTGCGCCTGCACAAAAGCTAACGGATTTTGTGGAAGGCAAAACATCAACCAGTTTAAACGAAACTTCATATCAACCAGGTTTAAAATCTGCACCTTTACACTCTTTATTACCAAAAATAATAGGTGGTTCACTACGAAAAGGTTTTAAAGCATTTGGTCAAAAAATGAAAGGGTATTACACCGAAGAAGCTAATATTATTGGTGTAGAATCTAGAACCTCATCTCCTGTGAGTATTCCAAGAACAGAAACTTTAGAGCATCCAGAAATTGCTAATTTATTTCCATGTGGAGAAGGTGGTGGTTATGCTGGTGGTATCATATCTGCAGCTATGGATGGTGAGCGTTGTGCTGAAGCCGCGTGCTCTTAATGGAAATAAAGAATTAATTACGTTTAAAGATATTATTCCTATTTTTGCATAACTAAAATCACAACCAATGAAAGCATATATATTTCCAGGGCAAGGTGCTCAATTCTCAGGAATGGGATTAGATTTATACGAAAACTCACCTATTGCACAAGAATTATTTGAAAAAGCTAATGATATTTTAGGATTTTCAATCACAGATGTAATGTTTGAAGGTTCCGCTGAAGACTTAAAACAGACAAAAGTAACACAGCCTGCTATATTTTTGCATTCTGTAATTTTAGCAAAAACGTTAGGCGACTCTATTAAACCAGATATGGTTGCTGGTCACTCACTAGGAGAATTTTCTGCTTTGGTTGCTGCAGGTGCATTAACTTTTGAAGATGGATTAAAACTAGTCTCCCAACGTGCTGAAGCTATGCAAAAAGCTTGTGAAATTCAACCAAGTACTATGGCTGCAGTTTTAGGACTAGAAGATGAAATTGTAGAAAACGTTTGTGCTCAAATTGAAGGTGTTGTGGTTGCTGCCAACTATAACTGTCCTGGTCAGTTAGTAATTTCTGGCGAAGTAGATGCTATAAATAAAGCATGTGTAGCTATGAAAGAGGCTGGTGCCAGACGTGCTTTAGTTTTACCTGTTGGAGGTGCGTTTCACTCACCATTAATGGAACCTGCTAGAGAAGAGCTTGCTGCTGCTATTGAAAGCACAACTTTTAGCAAACCTAATTGCCCTGTATATCAAAATGTAACAGCGACAGCAATTACAGATGAAAATGAAATAAAGGCTAATTTAATTTCTCAGTTAACGGCTCCTGTGCGTTGGACACAATCTGTACAACAAATGATTAAAGATGGTGCTACAAGTTTTACTGAAGTAGGTCCTGGCAAAGTTTTACAAGGCTTAGTTAAGAAGATAAACAGAGCATCAGAAACAGCTTCTGCAACTTTTGAAACTAACGCATAAAATCTACTGCTTTGAATAGAAACTTATTCATTACTCTGCTTATTATTTTCAATATTGCTATAGATCAAATTTCTAAAGTTATTGTGCGCAAAACCTTAACTTTTAAAGAACAAATTGATGTAATTGGCTCCTACTTTCAGTTAATTTGGGTAGAGAACAAAGGTGCTTTTTTGGGTATGGGAAGCGATATGAATCCGACACTTAGGTTAATTTTTTTATTAATATTACCAACTATAGTTTTAGGCTATGTAGTGTATTACATTGTAAAAACTAAAGAATTAGATAGACTAAGTCTTATCGCTTTCTGCTGTATTGTTGGTGGTGGAATTGCAAACGTTTTTGACCGTATTGCATTTGGCCAAGTTACCGACTTCTTCTTTATAGACTTAGGAGGCATTTTTAAAACTGGTATTTTTAATGTCGCTGACCTTTCTGTATCAGCAGGTATGGTAATGCTTTTACTTAGTGGTTTTTTAAACCGAAACAAAGAAAAAGTACTTACAGAGTCTAAATAATCAGTTATAATAAAACTAGAAACATTGGTGATTAGCGCGCCAATTGGCAATCTTCACAATCTTTAACTTCTCCATAATACGTCTCGCGATATTTATGTAAAGTTTTATAAGGTATATTTAAAAATTGCTTTTTAATATAGGTAACTTCAGTGAGTAGAACACCCATTTTCTTAGTGAAACGACCTTCTGTTTTGGTCTCTCTTTTAATACTTATCAATTTCATGTTTCTCAATTATCATTCTATGCAAAGCAACAAAGAATGATAACCAACACCAAGTTATAAACGTTAAAACCTAATTAAATCTTTAAGTAATATGGTATGTTAAATCAATTCACCAAACACTTAAAGCATAAGTAATCTCAATTGGTTAAGATGAATATCTCATAATGAGAAGAATTGTTACTTTTTATAAATCACACCTTCTTTCATTACAAAAGTGACATTTTCCATTGTAGAAATTGTAGTAATAGGGTTTTCATTTACAGCAATAATATCTGCGATATAACCCGATTTAATTTGCCCAATTTCTTCGTCTAATTTTAGTAACATAGCATTAGTAATTGTAGCACTCTGTATAGTCTCCATTGCTGGCATTCCGGCTTCAACCATATACCCAAATTCTTTACCATTATCGCCATGATAAAACACAGCTGCATCAGTACCAAAAGCAATGCCAACACCAGCTTTATAAGCTCTGCCAAACATTTTTTGAATTTTAGGTCCAATATCTAAAGCTTTAGGCACAATAATTTCTGGATAATAGCCATCAATTTGAGCTTTTTCTGAAACAAATTTACCAGCTGTAATTGTTGGTACTAAATACACATCGTGTTTTTTCATTAACTCCATAGTCTCAGCACTCATTAACGTACCATGCTCAATGGTTTTAACACCTCCTAATATAGCGCGTTGCATGCCTTCATCTCCATGTGCATGAGCCGCAACATGAAATCCGTAATCTTTAGCAGTATCACAAATAGCCTTTATTTCTTCAACTGTAAATTGAGGATTTTCCCCACTCTTAGCGACACTAAGCACACCTCCTGTGGCTGTAATTTTTATTAAATCTGCTCCATTTTTATAACGTTGTCTTACGGCTTTTTTTGCATCTTCTACACCATTAACCACACCTTCTTTAGGTCCAGGATTTCCCATAATGCTTTTCTTAGCGCCATTGGTTGGGTCTGCATGTCCACCTGTTGTTGCTAAAGCTTTTTCGGCTGTAAAAATTCTTGGGCCTTCAATTTTACCTGCATTTATAGCATTTCTAAGCGCTACATTTACACCAGAACCACCTAAATCTCTAACGGTTGTAAAGCCACTCATTAAAGTGACTTTAGCATACTTCACCGAATTAAAAGCAATGTCTGCATCATTAAGGGTATAATCTTCTAGATAAGATTTAGGATTTGTTTCGCCTTCAATATGAACATGCATATCTATTAATCCGGGCATTACGGTTTTAGATTTTAAATCTACAGTAATATCCTCTGCATTGTTTGGAGTTATATATCCATTTTCTACCGAAATAATTTTTTTACCAGAAACTACAATTGTTTTTTCGCTTAAAACTTTCCCAGATTTAGTGTCTATTAATTTTCCGCAATGTAGATACGTACTTTGTGCTGATATGGACAAAGCAGACATAAACACTAAAATTCTGAGTATAGTTTTCATAATAAATAAATAATTATTTGTTTCTTATTTTCTGTTCCCATTTCCAGGCAGAATCCATGGCGTCATCTAATGTTAATTCCGTTTTCCAACCCAAAACATTTAAAGCCTTAGCAGTATCTGCATAAGCTGCAGTTACATCAC
Source organism: Winogradskyella endarachnes (assembly GCF_009741275.1). Lineage (GTDB taxonomy): Bacteria > Bacteroidota > Bacteroidia > Flavobacteriales > Flavobacteriaceae > Winogradskyella > Winogradskyella endarachnes. The sequence goes on along the minus strand of NZ_WOWS01000002.1, from coordinate 73,093 downwards.
CTTCTCTTCTATCTACAATTTTATAATTTAAAGCTTTACCAGAAACTTTTTCAAAAGATTGGATGGCTTCTAAAACCGTACTTCCCTTTCCTGTTCCGAGATTAAAAAACTCAAAATTGGTTTCATTATTCTCATTTAATAAACGTTGTAAAGCCACAACATGTGCTTTTGCCAAATCTACAACATGTATATAATCTCTAACACATGTACCGTCTGATGTTGGATAATCACCACCAAACACAGAAAGCTGTTCTCTTAAACCTACACCTGTTTGTGTTATGTAAGGCACTAAATTTTGGGGAACTCCAATTGGCAATTCACCAATATTTGCAGAAGGATGTGCACCAATTGGGTTAAAATAACGTAATGCAATTGCATTAACCTCCTTATTAATGTTACAGGTGTCTCTTATAATTTCTTCACCAACTTGTTTAGTATTACCATAAGGGGATTCTGCTGGTTTAACAGGTGCGTTTTCCGTAATTGGTAGTTTATCTGCTTGTCCATAAACTGTACAAGAGGAACTAAATATAAAATTCTTTTTACCTAAACCACTTAATTCTTGAAGCATGTACACCAAAGTCGTTATATTATTTTCATAATACATTAATGGTTCTGCAACACTCTCTCCAACGGCTTTACTGGCAGCAAAATGAATAACACCAACAATATCGTTATGACGCTTAAAAAAATCTTGAACGTCTTGTTTTACTTTTAAATCTAATTTTTCAAAAATTGGTTTTTTATTGGTTATTGCAGTAATGCCATCTAAAACATCAACGGAAGAATTAGATAAATTATCTATAATAACCACCTCATAACCTTCGTTTTGTAATTCTACAACGGTGTGAGAACCAATAAAACCTAAACCTCCTGTTACTAATATTTTCATATTTTAAGATTTGTTATTTATAAAATTAAGAACTGTACTAGTTATAAATTCAATTTGATCATCTTCTAATTCGGTATGCATTGGTAATGAAATAACCGAATTAACAAGCTGATTAGTAACTGTAAAATCAGATTCATTGTAACGCTGATCTAAATACGCTTTTTGTCTGTGAAGAGGAATTGGATAATACACACCACATGGAATATTATTTTCTTGTAAATGGGCCACCAAAGCATCACGATCTACATCTTTTAAATTTAATGTATATTGGTGAAATACATGGCAATCACAAACATCACAAATACCATCACAAACGTCTCTTCCTGTTGGAATAGTGATTTTTGGATGATTATTAAATGCTTCATTATATTTTCTAGCTGCATCACGTCGTTTTGCATTGTACGTATCGAGATGTGGTAATTTTGCATCTAAAACTGCGGCTTGTATAGAATCTAATCTAGAATTTACACCTACAACATCATGATGATAACGTTTGTACATGCCATGATTTACAATACCTCTAATGGTATGCGCTAAATCATCATCATTTGTAAAAATGGCACCACCATCACCATAACAACCTAAATTTTTAGATGGAAAAAATGATGTGCTCGCAGCATGACCAATAGCACCTGTCTTAGTTTTAGTACCATCTTTATGCGTGTAATCTGCTCCAATGCCTTGGGCATTATCTTCTATTACATATAAATTATGTTCTTTAGCTAAATCCATTATAGCATCCATATTGGCAGGCAAACCAAATAAATGTACAGGCACAATAGCTTTTGTTTTTGGTGTTATTGCTTTTTTAATCGCTTCTACATCAATATTAAATGATACAGGATCCACATCAACTAATACTGGTGTTAATTGTAACAAAGCGATAACCTCTACTGTTGCTGCAAACGTAAAATCTGCTGTTATCACCTCATCACCAGGCTTTAAGCCCAAACCCATCATTGCAATTTGCAAAGCATCTGTACCATTAGCACAAGGTATAACATGTTTTACACCTAGGTAATCTTCTAAGTTTTTTTGAAACTGATGTACTTTTGGTCCATTGATAAATGCCGCACTTTCCATAACTTCTGCAATTGAAGGATCTACAACATCTTTTATTTTTGCATATTGACTTTGAAGGTCAACCATTTGAATTTTTTTCATCTTAACGACAACATTTTAGTATATAAATAAACGAGCTTAAAAGCTTTAAGCGAAAGTACGAAATTGTAATGGCTATGACAACGCAATTAATTGAAAGAAATGTATTTTAGCACAAATATTTATTTTTGAAAGGACTCTACTCCATAGGAATTTATTTGGCAAGTTTTATCATTAAAATTGCGGCATTATTCAATTCTAAATTGAAGCAAGGTGTTGTTGGTAGAAAAGAAACGTTTACTAAACTTAAAAACAACATTAAGCTAGAAGATAAAACCTTATGGTTTCATTGTGCATCGTTAGGAGAATACGAACAAGGCCTACCAGTTTTTGAAGCTTTAAAAGCTAAATACCCGACGCATAAAGTTATAATTTCATTTTTTTCTCCCTCTGGATACGAAGTAAGAAAAAACACCAAAATAGCTGATGTTGTTATTTATCTCCCTTTAGATACTAAAACGAATGCCCAACAATTTTTAGACCTTGTACATCCCGATTATATTTTGTTTGTTAAATATGAAATTTGGCCTAACTTTTTACACGAAATAAAAAAACGCAACTTAAATGCCTTATTAATTTCGGCCGTTTTTAGAAAAGACCAATCCTTTTTTAAATGGTATGGCAGTTATACTAAATCTGCTTTATTTGGTTTCCGTCATATTTTTACTCAAGATGAAAACTCTAAGGTTTTACTTCAAAAAATAGGTTATGCTGACGCTTCTGTATCAGGAGATACGCGTTTTGACCGTGTTTCTAATCAGCTCAAAATAAACAACACTGTATCGTTTATTGAAGCTTTTAAAGATGATAAACTTTGTATGGTTTTTGGCAGTACGTGGCCAGAAGATGATAAGCTATATTTAGATTATATTAATACTACTAAAAACTCTGAAGTAAAATATATCATTGCGCCTCATAACATAAAAGCAAGTTATGTGGCTTCACTTAAATCGCAATTAAAGGTTAATACTATTTGCTTTTCTGAATTAGACGATACTAAAAACTTAAAAGATTATCAAGTTTTTATATTAGATACTATTGGATATTTAAGTAAAGTATACAGTTATGCAGACATTGCCTATATCGGTGGAGGCGCTGGCTCAACTGGTTTACATAATATATTAGAACCAGCTGTATTTGGTATTCCTATTCTTATCGGTAAGAATTATGAAAAATTTCCTGAAGCTAAAGCATTAATAGATTTAGGTGGTGTTACTAGCTTGGCAAGTGCTACAGCTTTCAATTCTTCTTTAAATGCGCTTATTACGGATAAATTTTTAAGACAAAATAAAGGCGTAATAACTGCTTCATTTATTAGAAAAAACAAAGGTGCCGTAAATAAAATAATGGCTTATTTTTGAGCCTTAGGATTATAGCTCAATTGTTCTAAACGTTAAATTTATTCTAGGAGTTTTTACTTTTTTAGTTGGAGGTAACCTATGCAACCAATGGGTTTGTGTTTCTCCTTGCATTACTAGCAAACTTCCTTTTACAAGTTGTATTGAAACGTTTTGCTTTGTCTTTTTATGCTTAAAAGCAAATTTGCGCTCAGCGCCAAAGCTCAACGATGCAATGGCTCCATTCTTTTTTAAATCTTTTTCACCATCGCTATGCCAGGCCATACCTTCTTCACCAGAGTGATATAAGTTAAGTAAGCAAGAGTTAAACGTTTCTCCTGTTTTTAGTTCTACTAGTTTTTTAAGTTCTAGAAGTTCTTTATTCCAAGGTAAGGCTGATTTAGTTGTTTTAGAGTAGGTATAATTAAATGGTTTATTTCCATACCAAGCCACTTTGCGTTTTGTAATAATTAATTTTCCAAAAATGATGGCTTTATCGTTCTCCCATTCAATATTCTTGAGTAATTTTTCATAATAATCTTGTGCCTGAGCTATAGACATTATAGGACCATAATAATATACTTCGCCATCGAATGGTAAACGATTAGTGGTTAATTCTGTATTAAATAAGTCCATTCTTCCTATTTAAAATTTAGAATTCACTAATCTATACATTAAAACTGCTGTTATTTTTGCTTGTGTTGCCACAGTATTTAAATTGCCATACTCCTTAATAGTATGATCACCACCTCCTCCTGTAAGTCCTAGACCGTCAATAGCCATATCTACATATGCAGATGTAAAAGAGATATCTGCTGCACCAGCATTTCTTGGATTTACAGCGGTTACAGTACCAAAACCTAAATCTTCGCTTACCGTATTAAAATAACCTAGGAGCTTGGTGCTCCCTTCCGTTAAAGATAAAGGCGGATATCCACCAGGCGAAAATTCTAATATAGCATTAGTTTGCGGATAATTTTCTGACACAATATTCTGCATTATAGTTTTTGCTTTTTTTAATTGTTCTAAAGAAACCGCTCTTAAATCACCACGAACAATTGTTTCTTGGGAGACTACATTGGTTTTACCAAAGGCATGTCCACCTGTTCCGTCATCATCTTGCTTAATTTTAGTACCTCCAATTATAAAACCTGGATTAAACGTTAAATCTTTCTCTTTTGCTAATTGAAGATAAAACTCATTTAGTATTCTTGAAGTTTCATAAATAGCACCTGTACCAATTTTATCTGTAAATACTTGTGAAGAATGTGCTGGTTTCCCAGTAACTGTAAGTTTCCAATCCGTAGAACCTCTTCTAGCAACTACAATGGTTTTTGGGTTATTGTCACCGTTTTCAAACCCTAAAGCTATGTCTGCTTTTTTAGCAGCTTCAATTAAATCCTTTTTAGAGAGTTCTAAAGGTTTTCCACTTTTTTCTTCATCGCCAGTCATTATAATTTCAATTGACATATCATCTAAAACACCAGCTTCTTTTAGAGCCTTCATGGTTAAAATAATAATAACATCACCTCCTTTCATGTCCGCAACGCCAGGACCTTTCATTATAGAATCATTTAGCATAGTGTATTCTTGCAACGGACTATCTAATTCAAAAACAGTATCTAAATGACCTATCATTAAAAACTTTGGTCCTTTTTTTCCTTTTCGTGTCGCAATTAAATGACCAGCTCTTCCATAAGCTTGGCCACTGGTTAATTTTGTAGTAAATCCTAATTGATCTAATTCTTTTTTAAATAGTGCACCGACTTTCATTACACCTTCAAAATTCATAGTACCACTGTTAATATTTACCGATGTTTTAATTAACTCTATAGCTTCTTTAGAATGTTTATCTACTGCTTTTATAATTTTATTTTCCCTCTTATTATTTTGAGAAAAACCAATAATTGAAGAGCAATACAATATAGCTATGGCTAAACATTTAATATTAAAATTTATGGTTTTCATTGTCAGGTCAGTTTGAAGTTTATTTGTTAAATAAATAGAATTGCAAAATTGTTAAAAAAGATACAAGAATATTTAAATAAAAAGAATAAAAAAATAGTCCAAACCCCATTTTAAGTTCGTATATGTACATATTATACACAGAATATTCAAAAAATTATGTTAAAATTACGATGAAATTAGTATTTTCGTACATTAACAAAAATTAACACTAAAACTATTAAAATGAAAAAAGTTGTATTAAGTTTAGCACTAGTTGCTGCATTAGGATTATCATTTACTTCTTGTAGAGAGACTGCCGATAAAGCTAGCGAAGCTATGGAAAGCGCTGCAGACTCTGCTAGTGAAGCTGTAGATGATGCTGCTGAAGCTGTAGGCGAAGCTGCTGATAGTGCAGTAGATGCTGCAAGTGAAGCTGTAGACTCTACAGGTGAAGCTATTGGTGAAGCAGCTGATGGTGCTGTAGATGCTGCGGGTAACGCTGTAGACAGTGCAAAAGAGGCTGCTGGCGATGCAGTAGATTCTGTAAAAGACGCTGCTAACAGTGCAGTTGATAGCGCTAAAGAAACAGGTAAAAATGCTGTAGATGCTGCAAAAAAAGCAGGAAGCGATGCTGTTGATACTGCAGCAGACAAAGTTAAAGGTCTATAATATTCCTTTTAAAACAAATAAAAAAAGACTCAATTTAGTTGGGTCTTTTTTTGTGCGTTAAATTTTATTTTTTATATAACCGATTCGGTATATTTTAATTCACTTGGTACAACTATAGTTTGTATGTCTGAGTCCTTATTTTCAATTTGTTCTATTAATAAATTTGTAGAAATTTCACCTATTTTATGCGCTTTTTGATGAATAATTGAGATTTTTGGACTTGATAATAATTGTGTATGCTCATAACCAAAACCAATTACAGATAAATCTATTGGAATATCCAATCCTAATTTTTTTGCCATATTTATTGCTACAATTCCTGTAACGTGATCAATAGATAAAATTGCATCAATAGACGTATTTGCTTGTAAATAATTATAAATTTTAGCCTCCACATCTAAATCTACAGCGTGGTCTAATTTTAATATATGTGGTTCTAAGTTATGATCTGTTAGTGCTTTTGTGTAACCTTCAATTCTAAGTTTTCCAACACTTAATTCTTCAATATTACTTACTAGAAGAATGTTTTTTCTTTGCTCTTTAATTATTAAATGTTCTGTCGCTTCATATACTGATTGAAAATCATCTACTATAACTTTATTACACGCAATATCATCTATTACCCTATCGAACATTAAGACAGGAAGTTGATTACTTATAGCTTCTGTAATGTGACTTGTATCCTTTTGCACCTGACTTTCTCTAGCAACGGTCATTATAAAACCATCAACACTGCCGTTAGACAACAATTCTAAACTACGTTTTTCTTTATGTAACGTTTCGTTAGAAAGACAAACTATAATATCATAATCATTATTGGTTGCTGCCATCTCTATACCATGCAACACCTCTGCAAAAAATGGATTTGTAACCGTTGGTAAAATCACGCCAATAGTTTTAGATTTATTTGTTTTTAATTGCTGTGCTATTCGGTTGGGTTTATAATTTAATTTTGTTGCTAATTCTTTAACTCGAAGTCTTGTGTTTTCGCTAATTTCATGACTATCATTTAAAGCTTTAGAAACTGTAGATACAGAAATATTTAAGAGGGCAGCTAATTCTTTGAGTGTTGTCATTATAATATTTTTTAAATAAAAAAGATACTACTAATTATACCTTTTTCAAAATATGTTTTCAATAAAAAAATTACTTTAATATTTGGCTTAATGCTTTTTCTGTGCTAGTCACTGGCATTTTACAAGTACCATTAATACAAACATAAATAAATGTTTCTTCTTCTATAAACTTGTTCTGTAATAAGGGCAGTTTACTTTTATTTGCTGCACCAGATACTAGCACATTAGGCAAATAAGTTTGATCTAATTCTGTTAATTTGAAATCTACATCTTTTCCAGAAATAGCTATCTCGTAAAAGGGATTAGAATAATTTAAATATAACACCAACCAATTTGAATATGAAGATGGTGATTTTTTAATATCTGCATTCATATTACTTAACATCTGTATTGCAAAACCAGCGTACTTTTTATTAGAATAATAATGCCCTAATTTGAATAAACCTTCTGCTAATACCGAATTAGATGATGCTATAACATTATCATAAACTTCCGTTTTACGCGCAATTAAAGTATGGTCTTTATTTGATGTAAAATAAAACATCTGTGTTTCTTTATTTAAAAAATGTTCTATGGAATAATCTGCCAATTGCTTTGCAGTATTTAACCATTCTTCATTAAAAGTAGCTTGGTACAATTCAATATAAGCCATTATAGTATGTGCATAATCTTCAGAAAAACCAGAGATTGTACTTTTACCGTCCTTATAATTATGAAACATTGAACCGTCTGTATTGATCTGATTCTCTTTTATAAATATAGCATTTTTAATTGCCTTTTCAAGATAAGATTCTTCCCCAAAAACACGATAGGCATCAACGTATGCCTTTAACATTAATGCATTCCAAGAAGTTAAAACTTTATCATCAATTCTTGGTTTTTCTCTATTGCGTCTTTCTTTAGTCAAAATAGTTTTCCAAAATTGAATTTTGGTTTGTAATTCTGTTACTTCTAAATTATTTGATGCTGCGAAATGCTTATCAGATATTGTTTTATAAAGGATATAGCGATCCTTTTCCCATTTACCTGTGCCATTAATATTATAATAAGACTTAAATAAGTTGTAATCGTTATTGAGTAATTCTTTTAATTTTTTTTCAGTCCAAGTGTAATATGCACCTTCTTCTAATTCTCCATGGGCATTATAACTATCTGCATCTAATGATGAATAAAACGCACCATCGTTTTGAGTTAATTCTTTATCAACAAACTCTAAAGTTTCTGAGACTATAGTTTTAAAATAATCGTTTCTTGTGAGTTGATACGCTTTAGAATACAGACTTACTAATTGTGCATTATCATAGAGCATTTTTTCAAAATGAGGCACATGCCACCTATCATCGACTGAATAGCGAGAAAAACCACCTCCAATTTGGTCGTAAATGCCACCATTTGCCATTTTTACTAAAGTAGTCATTACATAATCTTGAAGCGCTTTATTTTTATATTGGTCGCTGTATCGTAATAGAAAATTTAAATTACTAGGCATGGGAAATTTTGGCACTTTCTTTTCACCTCCGTTTGTAAAATCTAAAGAGGCGCGCCATTTTTTCACCATAGTCTTTAATGCCATCGGGTTAAACTGAATGTCTTCTTTATTAACCGTTATTAAGTCAGAGTTTTTTACACCTTCAGTTAATTCTTCGGCGAAGGCTATTACTTTTTCTGGGTCTTCTTTATACAATTTAGACATATCCTTAAGGATTTTTGTCCATTGTTTTTTTGTAAAATAAGTGCCACCAAAAACAGGTCTACCGTCTGGTAACGCAATACAATTTAAAGGCCATCCTCCACTACCTGTCATTAACTGAACAGCATCCATATAAATTTGATCTACATCTGGTCGCTCTTCTCTATCTACCTTTATGCTAATAAAATTGTCATTCATCAGCTTGGCTACAGAATCGTTTTCAAAACTTTCTTCCTCCATTACATGACACCAATGACATGCAGAATAACCAACAGAAATTACAATTAATTTATTTTCATCTTTAGCTTGTTTTAATGTCTCATTATGCCATGCTTTCCAATTTACAGGATTATAAGCGTGTTGCAGTAAATAAGGACTGGTTTCATTTATTAAGTCGTTAGACTTATTAGCAATATCAGTTTCCTTAGTTTCTTTACCTTGAGAACAACTAGTTAGAATTGCGACTAATAATATGTAGAAATGTAACTTAGTAAACATCTAGTATTTTCTTATTAACTATAGAGGTACAACTAAATTAAAACTTCTAAAAGTTATTTTATAAAAAAAGCGTGTTTAAATTATATAAACACGCTTTATCAAAAAATTAGATATATCGCTATTAATCTTATTCTTTAATTAATTTAATGGTTTTTAAACCTGTTGCTGCATCAATTTTTACAAAGTAAATTCCCGAATTTAAAGATGTAGCATCTATACTAGTTTCATTTGCGTTTGGTTGGATTGTGATAATTTTTTTACCCATTACATTAAATACTTCTACGATATTTATTTGAGTACTGCTAGTAATATTCCATACGCTGTTTGTAGGATTAGGATACACCTTAAATTCTTCAACTTCAAAATCACCAACGCTTAAAGCTGTTTCATTATAAAAATAGATGTTATCAAAATAAACCGTTCCATCTCCTGTAACCTTAAACTGATGAATATCTGTTAATACTTCTCCTCCTGAAGTATAATGACTTAACGGAATATCTACACTAACCCAATCTCCACCTAAAGCAGCCGGAATTGGCAAAGAATAAAACACCTCACCAGCACCTTGGTCTAATACATAAAAATCTATTACAGTTGAATTTGCTGTCCAAAAATCTAAATGTAAGTGTGTAGTAGAAGATACATCTTGAGAAACACCACCATCTGTACTTCCTAAATTAGTACCTTGATAATTTAAGCCAGCATATTTTAGAGCATCATTACTCATTACAGACTCTATGGTAACAACTGTAGATTGGCCCCAATCTGGGTTATAGTTAGTACCAGCTAAATCAGTATAAGCATCACTAAAAATTGAAATTACTTGGTTATTAACTTCATCATGTGTTGGTGTTGGTGCAGCAGCATCCGGACCAGATAACAAATAAGTTACAGTATAAGTCTCAGTAACTGTTCCATCTTGAGACACTACATCTACAGTGGCATTTCCAAGTATGTCGGTAGCTTGTGTTATTGTTACAGAAGTTGCATTTGCATCTGTTGGTGTAGCAGAAGTTATTTGCGGTACAACAGTGGTTCCTGGTGCGAGTTCGTATGTATAATTAAATGTATTTGAAGAAAAACCACTTATTGTTGCATTATCTACTTGTAAATCACTTAGGGTAGCATCAGTACCTGAAGCAGAAGGGTTTTTCCAAAAGTATAAGTTATCTATATACATAATACCTGTTCCATCTCCACCATCAAATTTAAATTGAATAGCACTGGTTAAATCTCCTGTGATACCAGCAACAGGTATATCTAATGATTGCCAAGAACCATCAACTGACGAAATAGCATGTGGTATTTCTGGTCCAGAACTAATAACATAAATATTAGTTGCTACTGTATTTGTCCAAATATCTACATGTAAATATTCCATGTTAGAAATATCTTGTGCACCTCCAAAATCTGTTCCTTGGTAATTAAAACTATCATAGCTCAATGTGTTATTACCTGCAATATCCACAACCGATTGCACTGTAGATTGTCCCCAATTTGGATTTAGATTTACCGTAGCTACATTGGTATAAGCATCACTAAATATTGATATGTAATCTGAAGTGTTTCTTGCTGGTGGTGTTGGTGCTGCAGAGGTTGGTGTGGTTTCAGCTGGTACATCAAAAGAAACCGTATATGTTTCTGTAGTTGTACCATCTGCAGCAGTAACTACAACCGTCCCATTTCCTGGCACAGATGACGCCTGGGTAATAGTTACATTTGTTCCTGTTGTAACCGTTGCTGTTGCAGAAGTAATTGTTGGTGCTACTGTTGTACCTGCCGGCAATTCATAGTCATAGCTTGTTATACCTGGATCAAAACCAGATATGGTAGCAGAATCTACTTGTAAATCTGACAATGTCGCATCAGTTGCCGCATTGTATTCGTAAATTTCGAATTCCCACAAACTATAACCATAAGGTGTTGCTCTAACTGTTCCATACATTCTTACGTATTGCCCTGTACCATCAACAATAAGATTATCTATACCTCCATCTCCTGAAGTTGTAGCATAAATTGTTGTATAGGTAGCAAAAGTTGCATCATCAGAAATTTGAATTTCGTATGTACTTGCATAAGCACCTTCCCAATTAAGCACTACTTGCCCAATAGTATAACTTGCGCCAAGATCTATAGTAATCCATTGCGGATCTTCAAAAGCTGATTCCCACCTGGTTGCTGCATTTCCATCTATAGCATTACTTGCTGGTTGCCCTTCAGTAGAAGCGGAAGCACTACCTGTTAGAGCTAAATTCTGAGTAAACCCAAATGACATTGTCATTAGGATTAAAAAAAATGTAAATTTTCTCATAATCATTGTGTTTATTTAGTTTATTATTTATTTTAGTAACAATTGCGCTATTAAAAAAGTATCCCTCTAAATACCGTTTAACATTAATTGGATTTTCTCTTTTCTAATTCTGCTCTTATCTCATTTGCACGCGTTTCTGACAAATCATAATTACGCATTATATACATTGCGGCAAGGGTTCCTACTATAGGAAACCCAGAGAAAAATAACCTCAAACCAGTTATTGCCCCTTCAGGTTGTACTTCTAATAATGAATCAAAACCTATTATGGTTAAAATTAGACCGCTTAAGCCACCTGCAATACCAAATCCAAATTTTACCATCCACCAATATATTGCACCGAAAACACCTTCGCGACGCTTGCCTGTTTGCAATTCATCTAAGTCAATAACATCTGCTGTCATAGACATCATAAGCGTAAATAAACCTCCTATACCAAATGAAAAAAATGGAAGTGCAAATAGAAACATATATGGTTTTCCCGGAATAAATAAAAACCATAACATTATATAACCTGCTATTGATATACCTTGAGAAAGCATAAATGCTTTTTTCTTTCCTAATGCTTTCGACATTTTTGCCACTATTGGAATCACAATAAAGGTGGTAACTAAAGCTCCAACACTTCCAAAAAGCGTTGGCCAAATACCAGCAGCTGCAGCGTCTCCGTTAAAAAGATAATAAACAATAATAAAAAAGGTAAAACTTGCAACAGTATTAAAAGCATTAAACACAAAAAACGTTGCAAAACATAGTTTTTTAAAAGGTACTGATTTAAATGCCTCTACAAAGTTATTGCCAATTTCCTTTAAGCTACCACCAATATTTTTAATGGTTAGTGCCGAATAATTTTGATTTACAGTTGACTTACTTTTAATAAAAATAGCAGGAACCATTGCGCAAATAGCAAATATAACACCAACCCAAATCGCCAATTCCCTTACAGCTATATCTGCAGTAGCATACCACTCTTGATCGTACATAATTACCCAAAACCAAGGTGCAATTACCCAAGCCCATTGCCCAATCCATTGTGCAACAGCCATAATACTTGTACGTTCATGAAAATCATCACTCATTTCATAACCCATGGCTACGTACGGCACACTGAAAATGGTTAATCCTAAATAAAACAGAAAAGAGGTAAACAAAAAATACCAAAAGCTGAAGTCTAATGAATTTTCTCTAAATAATTGCCACATTATCACAAAGGCAATTCCCATAATAATGGCACCGATAAAAACGTATTGTCGTCGTCTTCCGTATCGCGATTTAGTGTTATCTGAAATGTAACCCATAATTGGGTCTGTAATGGCATCAAAAATTCTTGGTGCTAAAGACACCACGCCCCACATCCATCCAGGAAAACCTAAATCTTTAACCAGTACAACAATGAAAATACCAATAACAGCAGGAAACATTTGATTGGCAAGCATACCTACTCCAAATGCTATCTTTTTTCCAAGCGAAACTTTATTGGCTATTGCAGACATATTATCTAACTTTTTTAGGAATTATAATAGTCTGGATAGCTTGTGCATTAATTTTTACGCTTACATTTTCTTCTCCAAGTGTCAACGCAAAGTTCTTAGATGATGTACCTTCATTAAATAAAACTACTGCAATAGAACCATCTGGATTCTTAGCAGCAGTAACCATTAAATCGTCATCTGTATTTTCTACACCAATAACTTCTGCTCCTGGTCTTATATATTTACTAAAGTGAGCCATTGTATAATAAAGTGGTGTGAAATAAACTTCATCAGAATCTGGATCTACAATAACAGGAGCAACACACCAATTTTCAAACCAATTTGGTCCACCTTGTCGGTCTAAAACCATGTTCCAATCTACCCATCCGTCAACCCAATTATTTAAACAACCAATGATGTCTCTAGCATAACGATTTACTGGCGCATATTTTGGATGCAAGTGCTTGTCTTCTGGCGAAGCCCAATCCCAACCCCAATCAGTTGCTTCTTTTTTCCAATACCAAGCATCATCTTGCCATTTAGGAATTTCAGAATCTACACAACCTTCCGTTTCTATAAGGTATTTGTTTGGTGATTTGTTGTGTGCATATTGTAATTCTTTTGGTAAATAATCGAATGTACTTTCGTACCAATGAATGGCTAATCCATCAAAATACTTAGAAGAAGCTTCATCTTTATACATAGCATCTACCCATTCTTGTATTCCTTTTCGGTTTTGGTCGTAGCCTAAGATATTTATGTCTCCAAATCCATCTGATTCGAGTTTAGGTCCTAAATGATTTTGTACAAAATCTGTTTCTTCTTCTGGTGAAAAGTGCATGCTTTCCCAATTATTACCATTTCCGTGTGGCTCATTAACTGGTGTTAAACCCCAAATATCTATACCTTCAGCTTTGTAAGCTTCTAAATATTTAGAAAAATACAGTGCAAATGCATCGTAATATTTTGGTAATAATTTTCCGCCAACGTAAGCTTTGTTATCTTTCATCCAAGGTGGTGACGTCCATGGTGAAGAAATAATTTTAAAACCATCTTGAGAAATGGCTTGTGCATCTTTTATCATAGGAATTAAATCGTCTCGGTCCTCATCAATATTGAAACTCTCCATTTCCATATCATCTTCCTTTGGCGCATAAGTGTAATTATTTAAAGAAAAATCACAAGATGCAATATGCGTTCTGGTTAATGAGTACTGTGCACCACCTTCTGCAAAATAAGCTTGAAGAATTGTATCGCGATTCTTTTTACTTAACTTGTTTAATAAGTAAGCCGAAGATTCTGTAAACGAACCTCCAAAACCAGTTATAGTTTGAAATTTTTGTTCTGGTAAAATCTTAATAACAGCTAAAGAGTCTGCTGTTGAAAACTCAGTAATCCTTGTAAGCTTGTTACCACTTTCTGAGGTTTCATAAATTTCGACATCTAAGTTTTTAATTTCTTTTTTATCGGAATTGCAGCTCATAATTGTGAAAATTAAAAGTGCTGCTAAGCCATATCTTATTATTGTCATATTCTAGATATTAGTTTTAGTTATTTAGTTTTAGTTTATTCTTATCCTTTAAAAAACGCAACAAAATGTTTCTTAAAAAGGCTCATCTTATAGAGAAATTATATAGAGGATTTAATAGTTAAATTATTTCTATCTAATCTTCAATTTTATTTTCCTTTAAATAGATGTCTTTTACAATTTCATATACTTTTTTCTTATTTCTATCGATATCTACAATACCCCAAAATTCTTCGTTTGGGCTACCATCAAAAGGAACTCCTGTACTATTTGGTGCTGTTCCTCCTGTATCTTGTACATTGTTGTTTCCGGCTTTCCACCAGCCATCTGTAAATTGAAATAAAGTAACTCCAGAGCAAATATCTTTACCACTAAATGTGGCATTTAAAATTATTTCTGTAGCATCAGCTTGCATTAATTCATTTACACCTTGCTTATATTTATCGGTTGCCATTTGCATATAACTGTCTGCTCCTGTTTCGGATAAATACATAGGTTTATCACTGACTTCTTTCCACTCTTTAAAAATGGTTTCTGGTCTTACAGAACGGTACACGTTCATTCCCCAAACATCAATATTTGGACTCATAGAACGCGCTAATTCTTTTGGTAAATCGCCATGTGCCGTAGTTACAGGGTGCGATGGGTCATTTTTATGAATTAGAGCTGCAGCATCATTCATTGCAGTGTACCAGTTTTTAATATCACCATTAAACCATTCTGGATGATAGTTGTACTCATTACCCAATTCCCACATCAAAATAGCCTTGTGGTTTTTATATGTATTGACATAATCTATAAATGTGCCCGAAACGATATCATTTTTTCCACCTTGGTTGTAACCAAATCCTACAATTACTTTAATACCAGCTTCACTAATTTCATCGAGAACACGTTCTTCTACAATTGGTGCATAAACTCTTATAGTATTTATGCCAGCTTCTTTCATTAGTTTTAAATCTTGGGTTAAGGTGCCAAAATCTCTTTTAATAGAATCTCCTTTTGGTACAGGATGATAACAAATGCCTTTTATTAAATAAAGTTCATCATTTAACAATAATTGTCTTCCCGATACTGAAACTACATCAAATTTTGAAGCTTCCTCTTTAAATGAAACCTCTTCATTTTTTGTCTGTTTTTTACACGAAACAAAAGTGAATATAGCAGTGATTATGACTAAAAATTTCTTCATTATTAATCTCTTGGATAATCTGTATTTGGTACTAAGACATCTTTCATTAAAGCGTCTAAATTTCCGTTATATGTCTTTGTAATTGGTTTGCCGTCTCTTGTTAATCCCTTAAAAACGTCGTCATCTACCAAACTCCACAAGGGATACTTTGCTTCACTTTTTAGATTGATTAAGCCAAAATGATTTTCAGAACCTAATTCATCGGCTGCATCTTTCCATTGTTCATCAAAGGCTTCAAAATAAAAAACTGATATATTATTTTTATTAGTCCAATTACGAATATGTTTATAATACAACCCTTGCTTATATTCGTCTGTAGCTCTAGACCCATTTTTACCATAATGACCTCCAGATATTGAAGCCCAACCGGTTTCTCCGATATGAATTGGCTTATTAACACCAATACTTTTCATGTAATTTACAACTGAATCGTATTGCGTTTTAGCAAATTCTAGTGCACGCAACATGGCTGCGTCAATTTTTTCTTTGTCTGATAAATTTTCTTCATTTTCAGGAACTTTCCAAAATTCTGGATTGTAATGCGAATTATGATAAGCATACGTATGCATAGAAATGTAATCTACAGCATGCGCCAATTTCTCTAAATCTTTGGTATGATAGATGGCATCGCCTCCTCCCCAAGATGAATAATCATCTGAACTAGTTATCCATAAATCTTTAGGTAAATCGCCTCGTTGTTTTAAATCTTGAAGATGATTAACCCATTTTAAAATAATCCAAGGTTCTACATAATAAGATGTTGCCCATTTTACCATAGCTTCGTTACCAACAGCAAGAATTTTTACAATTTCTGGGTATTGCGTTGCTAACTCTACAGCGGTTTTAACCTCAACCGGATTTCGTTCACTTTCTTGATTATGGTCTGGCGCTCCATTACTAGAGTTGAAAGCATTTTTACAATCAATCCATATACCAAGCATTACATACATTTCGAAATTTGAATCTTCTTGCTTTAATTCTGTAATTGCTTTTAACAAGTTGGCAGCTTGCTCAAAATGTACATTATAGGTTCTCAGTACTTTTATTCCCATAGCGCTTAAGATTTTAATATCTTCCTTAAGTTCTGGAATTGTTGGCTGAATATTTCTATCCTTATGACGGTAACCACCATAAGAAATAGCTAAATATTCTGGGTTTCCTAAAATGTTTTCTGCATTGATACTGTGGTTTTCATTTATCGATAGTGCTTCGCTTTTCTTATTTTCATTTATACAAGAAAATGCCAGAAGTACTATAATTACAACTATCGATAATTTGAAACCCTTTAACATATACTCAATTATTAATTTACTTCTTTACAGTTACCTCAATTTGTTTTACTTCTCCTGTGCGTTTAAAAATCTTATCGCTCGTAATTTCATCTAATTGTAAATCCTTAAAATCAATTGTTGAACCATTGTTATTTATAACTTGGATTTTATTTTCAGTACCTAATGTATAAATGATTGGTACTTGGCAATACGTGAAACAAAGCGTATCTTTTTCTAACTGAATAGTTTCAATATTTTTGGCAATACTTGTGTAGGAAAACTCTTTGGGTTTGCTTAAAAATTCTTCTTTTCTTAAAAGTCTTGGGTTAAAAAATAGTTTTCCGTCTTTAACAAACACGCCAATTTCTCCAAAACGACACAACACATCCTCTTTAACTTGGCCTGTCATACCTGGTTGTTGTGCACCTTTTCCTCCTGGTGTGTGCGAATATGGGTCTGTTGGAAATGCACCATATAACTCTGGTGATTTATGAGCTCCAATACCTTCATTAATTTCGTAATAATGCTCTAATAATCTACCAATAATTTCTTCGCTCTCATTATTATTTATGGCTAGCAAGCAGTTTTCTTGTGTTGCTAATAATAACTTAGAAACCATGTGCCAGTAAATAGACCCTAGACCTTCATAACCGTAAAATGTTCCTGAACGACCTGTAAATGATTTATGGTCAAACATCTCTTCAAAAATGTCTAGTACTATTGATTTATCTGATGTAATTAAATCATCATATTTTTCTTCTGGTAATTTATTTAATGCGGCTTTTAAACTATCTGCGTTATTAAAATTACCGTTAAAATGATATACACCTAAAACATCTTTTTCTATAATCTGAGTATTACCATCAGTAATTAATTGCTTTAACAATCTTGATTTTTCAACAGATTTAGCTGGAATATTATTTTTATCTACAAATCGCGATAATTCTTTGTTTGGGTATAAAATATAGCTGTATTGGTCCTCTCTAAAAAGTGCACTTGCTTTTAAACCATCTAATAAACTTAATGCTTCTTTTGGCTCTAAATAACCAGAACTTAATACAGCAACTTGACCCTCTAACATTTCTGGCAAATATGAAATAGAAACTTCTGTATCATTTTCTACCGTCATTAAGTTATAAGCATGATATAAGTTATCCTCTCTTTTATTTGCTTTAATAGTATGATCTAAATACTGTTTTAGCACGGTGAAGAATTCTAATAAATTTTCTTTAGATATGGTTTCTTTATCACTAGAAAAACCTGTATCATAGATTTTTAATCTATAATCACTTCCTGCTGTACCTAACCCATCTAAAATGGTTTTTCTTGCTTTATCAGATATTTTTCCTGCTAATACCTTTACATTATCGTTTAATGTTGATACAACACCTTCAAAAAACGTTTTTAATTCTACTGAAAGGTTATATTTTGGACTTGAAGAATCTTGTACAATACCTTCAAAGAAATTAATAAATCGTCTTAAGTAATATAACGTTACCATTGAGACACCATTACCAACTAAGGCGTTGTTAGCATCATTCCACTCTGGTCGTTGTGTGTTTAACCAAATCCCTCCTTCTGGAATAAAATTAGATACTTTAGCCAGTACAGTTGCTAATAATTTTTCGATTAAATTAACTTTATAAATAAAATAATTTTGGTCTCTTAACAATGCGCCATCTGCACCTAATCTTTCTTTTATTGTGTTGATTTTTTTATCTAATTCATAATCGAAATCAACAGTATCTTTTGGATTTTTTAAAGTGTCTTGATAGCTCTTTAATTTGTATGGTACATTGGCATAAACAAATAAATCTTGCGTAAAACTACCCGCTAGTTTATTTGGATAATGCTTTTCTATAAACTCTAAAAACTTTAGTAAGTAGATTATTTGATGATCTCCCCAATATCCAATGTAAGACCAAGGGTCGTCAGCTTCTATGGTTTCCCAATCAAAACCATCTTTTGTAACTCTGTATGGGTTGTAACCTTCAAACGTAGTGGCATTAAAAAACTTATGAATCATTCCTTCCATAAATGCAGGATATGAATGTGCTAATGTTTCCCAATTCTGAAAAATATCTCTCCAATTACCTTCGTAATCTAAAATTTTAGAACCATCAACTTCACTACGTGTGTTAATAGAAAACTTGTTCCAAGGTCTACTTGGGTCGCCATGCCTTCTACTAAATTTTAATGGCAAATATTCGTAGCAAAGTCTTTTAAAATTAGCATCGTCATCTTGGTCTGCAATGGCTCTTATATGATCTACGCTGAATATTTCTGGTAAATCATTTAATATAGCCTCTTTGTTTTTTGAAACTTTTACATTAGCTTTTGCTATGTAGTTTACAAAATCTTGTTTTTCTATTTTATAATTATCATCAAAGATGCCACCTCTCATTATATTAAAAAGCGTGTTTGCAAAATGCCTTGTGTTTCTTAGTTTATCTTCGCCAAGTTGAATACCATCTGAAGCACCAACTAACTCTAAAAGGTTTTTTGTACCTGCATCTATGTCTTGTTGTACTAATACTTCGAGATTAGAATCGCTTTTTATTTTTTCTGAAATAGCATTGATATCACTTATGGTTTGGTTGACTTCTGCTACAAACATCCAATTAGCTTCTTCATTTGCCTCTAAGCTTAGATCTTTACTAATAAAATAAGCACCTTTTTCTGCTCTAATATCTTTTTCTTCAGTAATTGTTTTACCAGTTCTAAACGCATCTAATTGTAATGATGAAATTAAATGTGTTGGATTTTCTAATCCTGAAAACCAAACTGTATTTGCTTTTAACGCTTCGCTTGGCTCTGCTTTATCAACAATTATAGCACTTAAAGCAAAAATTCCGATGCCAGTATCAGTTTCGAGCTCGCATTTTTTGTAAGCATCAATTAAATTACTGGTTGCGTTTTGAAAATCTGAAGCTAAACCATAAGGTAGAATGTTTTGAATACCGTCTAAAATAGTAACATCTATTGTTTGAGCTGTGTTATTGATAATTTCAGCCTTTTTAACAAATCCAAATTGGTCACTCGAGTTCCATTGATATCTGTAGGTGAGTCCTAAATCAGTATTGATTTCTTCAAAAACAACTTTATTTCCGTAACTGTTTTTATATAAGTTTCGCTGAGTTGTATAAACACCTAAATATTTATTTGAAAAAGGCTCCCATAAAAATGTTTTACCCTCTTTATGAACCTGAATAATAGTTTTACTTCCGGTAGTTTCTAATGATTCTGTTATTTTATCATCTGTATAATAAGGAAACAAGGCATTATTAGCATTTTTTCTACCAGCAGTTAATGCACCATTACTAGATATAAATAACCAATGATTAGAGTTACTAACCAAACTCATAAAGAATGGTCTCATACTATCACTATTAGTAATTTTATAATAATCTTCATTATAAAGTGATACTAATTCGCCTTTAACTTCTAATTGGTTTATTGAAGCTTTTTTACTTCCTATATAAATGGGATTTTTTGTCATGGGAATACTTCTATTGTAAATAAACATTTTTTAAAAGGTCGGACTGAAATAGCCCGACCTGATAAACTAATTCAACAAATTACTCTAATAATTATTGGTAAACTCTTATGTAATCAACTTCCATAGTGTCTTCTGTGAAAGCTGGATCTATATCTCCTCCCAGAGTTCCGCCCATTGCTATGTTCATAATAAAGAAGAAATCAGCGTTAAAAGGAAAATCATCGTTATTGGCTAATGTTACTATAAGGTTACCATCTAAAAAGATCTTCAATTCAGTTTCATCCCACTCTAAAGTATATAGGTGAAATTCTGAAGATGCATTTGCCACAGCAATGGTTTCTCCATAACTAGCATTAGCATTGGTTCCGTTATCAAACCAATGAAAAGTACCTAATGAGGTGTTTTTATCCCAACCTGTTTGTTCCATGATGTCAATTTCACCACAATAAGGCCAACTCACCTCAGAGAAATTAGCACCAAGCATCCATAGTGCTGGCCAAGTTCCTTGAGCAGAAGGTAATTTTGCACTAATCTCTACTTTACCATAGGTAAATTCTTGTAGGCCTTCTGATTTAATTCTAGCTGAAGTATAACCACCATTTCCATCTGCTTTAGCTGTAATTTTTAATACACCATCTTGTACAATTACATTTTCCGCACTATCGGTGTAGGTTTGAACCTCTTGATTTCCCCAGCCACCTGCACCAAGGTTATAGTTCCAATTGGCAGGATCAGGAGCTCCATCTATTTCAAATTCATCTGACCAAACTAACTCGTAGTCTGTCACAACATCATCTGGCTCCTCTTCTGAGGTTATTGTAAACCACCAATCAAATTCACCATTACCATCTGTTGATCTTAAGACTAATTCATTAGGAACAGATCTATCATAGATTTCATAAGTGTGACTGCCACCAATGTAATACGAGATAAATCCTATACCACTTAAACTAATGGTTTCTACACCACCTGGAGCAATTAACACATAATCTTCTGTATAATCTGAATAGGGTAGATTTTCTACATCAGCTCCGTTTACAGTTCCACCAGAACCTAAATCACTAATTAAACCATCTCTACCAAATACTGTACCTGAAGTATCAGTACCAGCCTCATCGTTAGTATTATTTGTGATGTATGTAAATGTACCATCTGCGCTAAACATAAATCGGTCATCGTACATACCAACACCAACTTTTTCATCTGGTCCAGCACCATACCATTCTGACGGCACAGTTCCTCCAACAGGACCTAGACCAAAATGACCTGCAGTTTCAGATTTAATTCGCCATACTTTGGTTCCATCTCCAATTAAGGCATCTAATAAATCTTGAGGTGGAGAATAGGTTGCGAGCACTTCTACATCAATAGTTGTAGATGTAGAGGTACCAGCGGTTCCAATAGCTACAACCGTTAAGGTATACGTATTAACTCCTAAATCCGAAAAATTATAAGAAATTGTACCTAAAGGTGCCATATCTTGAGAGTCATCATAAGAAAACCTGTAAGAAATTGCATCATCAGCCGTTGCTGTAAAGTTTACCGTACCACTTCCATCACCATATGGATTATCTGCATCTTGACCAACTATTTCTGCTGTTACTTCTAAATTGGTAGGTGTTGTTATATCTCCAAATTCATATGTTTCTTCATCACAGCTTACCAACAAAGCCAGTGAAAGAAAAAGAAATATCATATTTTTTAATTTTTTCATAATTTTCTTTTTTAAATTTTAACAAGCTTATACATCCAAAATACACCTGTACCAGCTTCAATACTTATAGTTACTGTATTAGAATCAATAAATGAAACATCATAAGTTATTGATTCTGGCGCTTCACTTGGGCTAGTTAACTCTCCTTGATTATACGGTTTCGGGATTCCTAAGTAAGAACCTGTTCCGTTTAATGTTACAGTACCTGCCAAAGAATCGTAAGTATATGTAGCTGGGTTAGAACCATCATGCGGTGCAACTGGTGTTGAACAACTATCTGCACCTATTCCTTGCCATGGTTCTACCCAAGTATCTGTGCCTAACACATTACTAAATGAACCATCAGTACCAAAAACATAAGTATCATCATAGAAACATGCTCTTTGCGTTACACCTGCATCATCTATTGCCCACCATTCTGAAGAACCCTGGGTTGGACCAACTGCAAGAGAACCTGCCTCTGGCGCAACCATCCATGTACCAGCAAGTGGTGAAGCAACCGCACCATCTCTAATTAATTTATAAGTCCAAAAAACTCCATTACCTGCATCAATACCAACCGACATAGTATTTATATCTATCAATGTAATATCATAGGTTATAGAACTAGGAGCATCTGAAGGATTAGATAACTCACCACCATTATATGGTTTAGGAATTCCTAAATAAGACCCTGTTCCATTAATAGTGATTGTTCCGGCAGTTTCATCATGTATATATGTTGCTGGATTAGAACCATCGTGTGGAGCTATTGGTGTACCACAATAGTCTGAACCTCCTTGCCAACTTTCAATCCAAGTATCAGTTCCTAAAACATTTGAAAAAGAACCATCAGAACCAAATACATAAGTATCATCGAAAAAACAAGTTCTTTGTGTGACTCCAGCATCATCTATTGCCCACCATTCTGAAGAACCTGGTGAAGGACCAACAGCTAATGACCCAGCTTCTGGCGCTACTTTCCATGTACCTGCAATAGTAGTAGGAACTGAAGCTTCTTTATAGAAATATATATTATCTATAAAAACTGTACCGGCTGCCCATTGATTAGGTGCAACAAATTTTAGTTGAATTAAATCTGCTAATGATAAACCCTGATCTGTATAGTCTGACATTGGTATATCGATACTCGTCCATTGATCTGCACCTAGCGGTAATGTTACTGCATTCTCTTCTGGTCCAGTTCTAATTGCTGAAACTTCTAGGTCTGTAATTACATCTGCTGTCCAAACATCTAGGTGTAGATATTCCATTTGACTCGCATCAATTTCTTGTCCGAAATCTACACCCTGATAACTTAAATTTACATACTGTAAAATCTCATCTCCAGACAAGTTGAACATAGCCCAAGAACTGCCTTGACCACCTTGTCCCCAATCTGGAAAATAATCTGGATTTGATACATTTGTATATGCAGCGCTAAAAATTGAAATAACATCTTGAGCATCTCTAGCCGGAGGTGTTGGAGCCGAAGTTAATGGCTGTAAAATTGCTGTAACTTCAAAATCTGCAAAAACATACTCAGTAGTTTCAATAGCCGCACCCATTGCTACAACAGTAATTGTATAAATTCCTGGATCTGCATATATATAAGATACTGTTTCTTCAATATTACCAGAAAGTATCTCACTGCCATCTCCAAAATCTACAGTAAAACTAACTGCATTATCTGCACTAGCTGTAACATTAACTTGTTTAGATACTGCTGCATCATTTTCTGCAGATACAATTAGGTTTGTTGGAGGCTCAAAACTCACCACTAATTCTTGGGAGATTTCGGTTTCTAAACCAGTAGGGCCAAAAGCAACTACTGTAACCGTGTAAGTACCCTCTTCATAAACATGCGAAGTATTTTCTCCTTGTGAAAGATTTATTGGTTCTGCTGTATCATCACCATAGAAAATATTGAAACCAATTGCTCCTTCAGCTGTAGGCGTTATCGTTACAGTTCCTGTATTATCTTGAGTTACTTCAAATAATGCTGAAACGTTTGTCGGCGCGACTGCTGAATCAACAAAACTTGTATTACTATCATCTTCATCACAACTATTAACTAGAAGTACTAAAAGACATAAACTAAATATATATTTTATTATTTTCATATTATTTTCTTTTTTTAGTAGCCATTGTTTTGAGACAATCCTGATATCTCAATCTCCCTTTGAGGAATAGGAAATAATCCTTCTGTTGCAGAATTGTAACCTAAATTACCCAATACACTATCAACTTGGCCCGTTCTTACCAAATCGAAAAAACGATCACCTTCCATTGCTAACTCTAAACGTCTCTCATCCCATACCGCTTGAACAGTTGCTGTAACTCTATGGTCTTGATCACCAAAAGCTCTATCTCTTACCATATCTAAATAAGTTTGCGCTAAAGCTTGATTTACCGATGAAGCTCGAAGATTTGCCTCTGCTGCCATTAACAATACTTCAGCATATCTAATAGTTCTTTGATTGTTTTCATAGTTTAATTCAACTTGGCCACTAGTTTGACCTTTACGAGGTAGATATTTTTTATTATATAACCCTGTATTTTTATAAGGCGCTACTTGGTATGTAACATTTAAACTAGGGTTATCATTTGCATAAGCTTCTACATCAAAGGTGGTAGCCTCTTTTCTTTGGTCACCATCTTCATAAGCACTTGCTAAATCTTGAGTAGGTAAATTTGTGCTCCACCCTGAGTTATAAGGCATATCTGCTGTACCATTAAAACCTCTCACTCCACATTGTTGAACAGCATAATTTCCTTGTCCTCTAGTCTGCCCTGCCCAGTTATAATAAGGTTGTCCGTTAGAGTATTGCACTTCGTATACCGATTCTGGACCATTTTCACCTTCAAATAAAAAGATATCGTCAAAGTTTTCTACTAAGCTAAATGGACCATCAACCACGCTTTGTAGCACAGGTACCGCTTCATCAAATTTTTCTTGATACAGATAGACTTTACCTAATAAAGCTTGTGCAGCATATTTTGTAATTCTACCTTGTTGTGATTGCTGCGTAGGTAAAACATCTATAGCAGCTAATAAATCAATTTCTATTTGAGCATATACATCTTCCTTTGGTGATCTCTCAAAATTTCCAAAATCTGATAAGCCTAATTTGTGATCGGTAAACAAGACCACATCTCCAAACATTTTCACCAAATTAAAATAATAAAATGCTCTTAAAAAATGAACCTCTCCATAAAGCGCATCTTTTCCTTCAAAATCTATTGATTCGCCAGCTAGATTAACATCTCTATTATCTGTTAAATAATTTGTTCTGTTTACACCTTCATATGCTGAAGTCCACAAATCTTCTAAAGTGCTATTATTTGTTAAAATATTATAATCATCCATTTGTTGTAGTGCAACAACATCTGATGCATTTTCTCCTCCTGCAACAGCATTATCTGAAGCAATATCACCAACCACAATTACTTGATTCAACCATTGTGTAGGTGTGTAACAACTGACTACCATGGTTTGATAATCTGATTCTGATTGTAAATAATCAGCTTCTGTAACTTGATATTCATCGTGCGGATCAAATTCTACCACATCTGAACAACCTAAAAAGATTGAAAGTATGATGATTAACCCTATATTATTTTTTATGTTTTTCATACTAGTTTATTTTTAGATGTTAAAATTTAAGGTCTAAACCAATTAGAACCGTTCTAGCTTGTGGGTATGCACCTCTATCTATACCTGTATCTAAAATACCTCCAGAAATTTCTGGGTCGTAACCTGTATACTCGGTAAGTGTTAATAAATTTTTAGCTTGGGCATATAAACGAACTTTACTAAATACTGAACTTAATGACTCTGGTAAAGTATACCCTAATATTAAGCTCTTAATTTTAATAAAACTTCCGTCTTCTACATATCTATCTGATGGTCTAATATTACTGTTAGTATCTGAAAATGTGTAACGCGGACTATTAGCATCATTAGTTGTGCCTTCTCCTGTCCAACGACTTAAAATACTTCTGTCTTTATTAGTAAACTGTGCGTTACGTTCATAAGCCCTAAAGATGTCATTTCCAACAGACGCGTATGTGAACATGCTAAAATCGAAATTTTTAAATTCAAAGGCTAAATTCCAACCTACTGTAAAATCTGGAAAAGGATCACCAATTTCTGTTTTATCTTCATCATTTATAACACCATCATTATTAGTATCTACAAATCTTATGTCTCCAGGTAAAGCACCATCTTGTGTTGCATGCGCTTCTATGTCTGCCTGATTTTGAAATAAACCATTGGTCTGGTAACCATAAAAATAACCAGGTGTAAATCCTTTTTCAAAACGAGTAGCTAATTGAGACTGACCATTAAAATAGCTACCACCTGCAACAAATGCAGTACCATCACTATTAGTTTCAGTAACTTCATTTTTGGATGTTGTAAAAGTTACAGAGGTATTTACTTTGAACTTTTTTGCACCTGTATTTGTATATCCAAGTGTTAAATCTATTCCTTTACTTTCTGTACTACCAATATTAGAGGTTACAGGCTCTGAAGTACCAGCATAAAGTGGTGGTGCATCTGTAAAAAGTAAACCTTCAACTGATTTATTAAAATAATCAGCTGTTAGTGAAAAATTGTTATTAAAAAAAGTAGCATCAAAACCAATATTATATTGGGTTTGTTCTTCCCAACTTAAAGTTGTATTACTAAATGAATTTACCGTAGCTCCAGATACAAATTCACTTCCAAAGGTATATCCATTACTATTAGCAGTAGAATTATAACTAGGACCACCTACTGTAATACTTACGTATTGAGGGTCTACATTCTCGTTACCTACCGTACCATAACTTCCCCTAATTTTTAAGAAATTAATAGCATCTACATTAAAAAAATCTTCATTTGTAACAACCCAACCTAATGAACCTGCATAAAAGTTAGCAAATTTGTTATCATCACCAAAAGCAATAGACCCATCTCGTCTTGCAGAGAATGATGCTAAATATTTTCCATTATAATCATAGTTAATTCTACTAAAGTAAGAAACATTTCTACGCTCTAAATTTTGATAACTGTAACCTGTATATGCATTGGTATTAAGTTCTGTATTAACACCTGTAGCAGCACTTATATCTGCCCATTCCCAAGAATTATCTCTTACATCTTGCCTAGTTGCACCAAAACCTTCTCCAGTAGATTTACTTCTAGAAATCCCTAAAACTACATCGAAATTATGAATATCATTAAGGTTAAATCCGTAGCTAGCAAAGGTTTCAAATGTGTAATTAAAATTAGAGTTAGTATATTCTGAAACACTATTGTGAAAAGATGGAATTGTAGTTGTTGTGCCATCTCCATTATCTACAACTTGCGTTTTTACAGTTCCGTCTGAATTATAGTCACTAGATACATTATTTGGGCCGTAGTATGCTAAAGGAGTGAAACTTTTTCCAACTTGATTCCAATATGTATATCCAAATCTTGATGTAATCTTAAGATTTTTTAGTATGTCGTATTGAATTTCAAACTTTCCATACAATTTGTTTCCATTGCTTTCATTGTAAGTATCATTTAATCTTTGAACAGGATTAAAGATTTCTGACAATAATAAATTACTATAACCGTATGTAGCAAAATCATCTGAATCATCATTATAAACAGAAACTGTAGGATCAAAATTTATTGCATTACCTAATATAGAATTAAAAGAATTTTCCGCAACAGATTTACTTTTTATGTTAGCATAACTCGTATTTAATATAAATTTTAACTTAGAAGTTAATTGAAAATCTACATTAGCCGTAAAATTAACCCTATTAAAATTAGATTTTTCTTCTCCACCAACAATACCTCCTTGTGTTAAATATCCAGTAGACAAGAAGTATCCAACTTTTTCTGTTCCACCTCTAGCTGAGAAAGTATGAGAAGAAACACTCGCGTCTTTAAAAACCTCATCTTGCCAATCGGTGCCTTCACCTAAAACAGAAAGGTCAGAAAAAATAATATCTCCCCCTGAAACAACGCTTCCTTCATTTATCATTGCAGCATATTCCGTAGCGTTTAACAAACCTAATTTTCGATCTACCGATTGCACACCAGTATATGTATTAAAAGAAAATTCTGCTTTCTCGTTATTTCTTCCACCTTTAGTAGTAACCACCACAACGCCATTACCACCTTTAACACCATAAATTGCTGTTGAAGCTGCATCTTTAAGGATATTAAGGGACTTAATGTCTGCTGAATTAATAGAGTTTAAATCGTCTAAACTCTGTGGAACACCATCAATAATAACAACTGGATCTGTACCAGTAAATGAAGGAATACCACGAACCAAAACAGTAGGTTTACTCCCTGGTGAACCACTTTGAATTACCGATACACCTGAGGCACTACCTTGTAAAGCTTCTTCAACTCTAAGCGGTTTTAGTTTTTCTATTGACTCTGATTTTACTGTTGAAATAGCACCCGATACATTGGTTACTTTCTGAGTTCCATACCCAATAACCACCACTTCACTTAAAGACTCCGCATCTTCTTCTAGTGAAATACTAAGTGGGTCACTATTTATAATAGTAATCTCTTGTGTTACAAAACCCAGATATGAAATAACGATTACAGAGTTTATAGGCACATCATTTAAAGTAAATTCACCATCAAAATTTGATGATGCTCCTTTTGATGTGTTTTTAACAACTACGTTAACACCTGGTAAAGGTTGTCCTGAAGAAGCTTCTATAACTGTTCCAGAAACATTTACATTTTGCCCATAAACCGCCATTGTAAAAATGAAGGTAATGAGCCCTAAAAGTTTTATTTTCATAGTTTATTATTTAGTTACTGCAATTTAAAATTTATCATTAGTAAATTCTTAAAATACCACTATACAAAAAACATACATCATAAAATTAATAGGTTAAAAATAATAATAACACAACAGAAAGCCTTTTAAATTATAGAATTTGCACTATAATTTGGGTCTTAACAATAATTAACAATGCAACAGAAAAAAGTGTTAAAAACCATAATTGTATAGGTAATGTATAGGTAAATTATGGACTCGTATAGGTACTAAAGTTCGATTATATAATTTGATAAGCTCTCTTTATGGTCTAAACCCAGCTTTTTACGCAAACGATATCGCTTAACTTCTACACTTTTATGAGAAATATTTAATAGAGGAGCGATTTCTTTAGAAGATAGATTTAACCTTAAATACGCACATAAACGCAGATCGTTAGGGGTGATTGTAGGATGTAAGGATTTTATTCTCTGCATAAAATCTTTATCAACGTTATTGAATGCTTTTTCAAACAAATCCCAATCGCTATTATCGTTAATACTAGAATTAATTGTTTTTATTACCTTGTTAACTTCCGCTAGGCTTTTGCTCTTAGATAATTCGCTTTTAATATTACTCAACAATTCATTTCGTTTTACTAAATTCATTGTTGCCATGCCAAGTTCTCTATTTTTATTTTCAATATCTAATTGTAAATTTTTGTTTTTAAATTGAATTAACTGACGTTGATTTTCTAACTGTTCTAATTCTAATTGTCTTTGCTTCTTTTCAATAAGTTTATCCTGTATTTTTTTGTAATGTCTTTTATTAAAGTAATACAATATATATATAATAAGTATTGCCAAGAGAACATATACAATAATAGCTAGAGTTTTAAGATACCATGGCCTCTCTATTGTAAATTGATATGTAATTACATTATTAGACACAAGACCATCAGTAATAGCTCTTGCTTCAAAAATGTAATCGCCATGTGGTAGATTTTTAAAAATTACTTCTGAAGTCCTAGACCAAGGGCTCCAATTATCATAAATACCTGTTAGCTTATATTGAAATTTAGAAGATGAAAAAGCATTATAATTAGTAACACTATATTTAAACTTAAAATTGTTAATTTTATTCTTAAACGTATGAATACTATCTAGGTTTAAGGGTGATAAATCATTAGGCTGACTTCCGTTGGAAACCTCATTCAAATAAATATTCAACGGTTTTTGAGCAATCATATTTACATTTACAATTAAATAGCCTTCCGTTGTGCCAATTAAATATTGATTGGTATCTAACTCTAAAATATTTTCGAAAGAGGACTTTGTTTTTCGTATTTCACTAGAAATTGCTATTCTATTGATTTTAGGAACGTTATCTAATTTCCCTGGCTCAACATATATAATATCATTCTTAGAAAAACCCCATAGTCTATTACTATTTTTTTCAGTTATCAATTTTCCTGAAACATAATTCTCACCACTAAAAGTAGCACTTAAAAGACTATCTCTTACAAATTTCTTTTTTGGTTGACTATAAACAAAAACACCTTCGCTTACGCTATATAAAACCTCATTATTATACTTAAAAATACCAGATTTTATACCCGAATTAATTTGTGTTTTTTCATAATCCTTTACAGCATTAAAATCTTTATCTAGCCTAATATTGTATACACCTTTATACTCATGACTTACCAATAACTCTTGAGAATTAACAAACTCAAAATATCTTGAGGATATATTAAATCCTTCTATTTTATTTCTAAAATGCCATTTACCGCTTCTTTTCTCTAAAATATTTAAACCTCTATAATTACCTTGAATAAGTAGATTAGGAAAACCACTAATTTTCTTAACACTCCATGTTCCTAATTCCGCGGAAACAACTTCAACATCCTCTCCTTTAACAACAAAAGTTCCTTTATCATGTCCACAAAATAAATCACCATAGAGAACCGACAAGTCCCAAACCTGCCCCTTGGTACCTGGTATAAATCGAAATTTTTCATTAGAATCAATAGGTTTATAAAATAAGCCATGATTTGTTCCTAAATACAAGAATCCATTAAATTTAGCAGAGGCATATACCGTACCTAAACTACCCAGTTTATCCTTGTAAACTTTAAACGGCGAGTTAATGTTAACAACATTAATACCATTATCTAAGCCCAACCAAATATTTCCAAAATTATCTTCTAAAATAGACAGTACTGTATTATTACTCAACCCATTATTTCGATTGATTTTCATTAAGTAATTTCCATCCTTATCTAAATGAATTAAACCATTAGATATGGTACCCAAAATAAAGTCCCCATTTTTTAATTTTATACTACTATAAACACTTAACGTAGACAACAATTTATCTGAAGTAATCTTCCATTTACCTACCTTATTATTATTAAAACTATAAAAGCCACTTTCTTCCGTTTGAAGCAATAACCCAGATTTAGTTTCAAAAATGTTTATCAATTTATTATTAGCTATATCATCAGATGAAAACTTTAATATAGGATTTCCATTTACTATCTCATAAACACCATCTTCAATAATTTGGTAATAAATAGTACCATTAACATTAAATATTTTATTTACTCTTTTCCCCTCATCTATTATCGAAAAATTGTTCTTATTAGTATTAAAGACATAAATACGTTCTAAAGATTGAAATAACACAAAATCCCCAACTTTTGTTATCTGCCAAAATTCTTCATCTTCCTTTATGTCTAGGTTAAATTTTTCAACTAAAGACAAATAAATAAGCAGACCTTTGCTTCCTCTTTTCCAAAAGCCAAAATCCATGTATCCACCTGTATATATGTGATTATCATAAACCTTTACAGACCTTAAAATACCACGATTAGCAGAATTATAAACGCTCCAAGAAGCTCCATTATATTCTAATAATCCTTTATTATTTGCAACGTATATAAAATTATTATCAGATTGTGAAATTGACCAATTTTGATCTTCTGCCTGATAATCTTTTGTTGTAAAGATTTGAATTGGAGAAAATACCTGAGCCTGAGAAAAACAAGTAAAAACAAAAAAAAAGGTGTAGAGAAAATATTTAATAAAACCCATTGTAGTTAAGTTATTATTAGTACGCAATTAAAATGAAAACATCTAAAAACAATAGTTTGTTAAGGTACTAATATACATAAATAATAGGTTACAAGAAGCTCTGTATAGCTTGTGAATATTTAAGTAAAGGTCAATACACAAGGTTTAAACCTGCGATTTTAGTAAAAATTTCTATAAAACCAAATAACATAGTTAATAGAAAAATAAAACTGTATTTAACATACAAAACTTAAGAATTTTAAATTGTAAGGACACCGAAAACAATAACCATAGACCCATAGAAAAAGATGAAAGTAAACTTATGATTACCTCAAATTAGGGTAATAATTTTAGTTGAGTTACACGATATAAAACATTTAAAAATAAGATTATACACTATCTCTTTAGAGCAAAATGACCTCTATAAACTTTACCATTTTGACGTTCTAAAACAAACCAATAATCCGAACTTGGCATATTTTTACCATTATAAGTTCCATCCCAACCAAAGTCATTAGGTTTTATTTCTGTAATTAATTTACCGTAACGATTAAAAATATATACAACATTACCCGGTTCTAGCTGAGCGTTTATTAACTGCCAAGTTTCATTTTTACCATCTCCGTTCGGTGTAAAAAATGGTGGATAATAAATTAGATACACATCTTCATCGACTACCCCACAACCATTCAAATCTCTAACATATACTGTGTAATCTCCAACATACAAATCCGTAAACACATTATCAGCCTGAAAGTTAACACCATCTATAGAATATTCATAATCGCCATTTCCTTCAACAAATACAGAAATGGTATTATTACTTTGTGACCAATCTTCGGTATCAATATTTGTAATAACGGCTATATCAGATATAGAAACCGTAACCGTTTTATCTTCACTACAAATTAAATCTCCATAGACATTTGATACCGTAACAGTATATTCACCAGGTTCCTCAACCGTTATAGTTCTTGTAGTCTCACCAGAAGACCACGTATAATAATCATAACCCTCGTCTGCAATAATTTCTACAAAACCATCCTCGCAAATAGGCCAATTTTCATTCATCAATAAAACAGGTACATCCTGCACCAATAGTTCAAACGATGTAATTGAAAAACAGGTTGATGAATTTACATTTTCAATGCGTGCATATATTGTTTGAGGATTAGTAATATTCATAAAATTTGTCGATTGTGGATTTTCACCAGTTTCCGCATCTTGTTCGCTTAAGTAATAACTTATGACATTTTCATCTGCAGACTGACCTCCTAATATAGCTTCATTTTGACCTGCTAAATCAAATATTTCAAAACCATCATTTGATTCATCGTCACATACAATTATATCCTCTGGTTGGTTTGCGAGTGGCAAATAATAGACACCAATATCGAAAGATGTTATATCATAACAATCTATATCATCAAAATTATGTATTCTAACATATATGGTTTGAGAAGTTGAACTTACCGTGTATAAATTTTCCAAAGAATTAATATTATCTTCTGCATCAATTTCAGTTTCAAAATATTGAACTTCAAAATTTATACTTGATTGACCATTTAACACTTGAGAGGTATAATCATCTAAATTAAAAATATGTTCTCCATCATTTGAAACATCATCACAGACAAAATCCCCATCAAATGTATAAGCTATTGGACGTTCATTTACAATAAAATTAATATTGGACTCAACATAACAGTCATCTACAAATGAATTGGTTAACCGTACCGTTATAGATTGGGTTTGAGTTTCAAAGGGATCAGGCAGCGGACTTGATAACAAATTACCTGATTCATCATAATAATCTATTGTAATATCTGTTTGCCCATTTAATAAAGATGTTTCAATATTAGATGTATCGAAAGCAGCTACACCATCATAGTCGTCGTCACATAAATACAAATCATCTACATTGTTAAAGACTGGTAAATCATAGAAATTAACCGTTAAAGTAGAATAACTTACGCAATCTGGGTAACTTGTGTTTTCAACTCTAACATATAATACTGATTGACCTGACTCTGCAGCCATTGTATTTTGAGCATTTAAATTTAATTCTGCATCTGACTGTGACAAGTGATAAGATATAGTAGCACTTACACTTCCTGTATAAATTTCTAGGTCATAGTCAGACAGTGTTACACTTGTAATACTGCCGTCTAAACAATACTCATCTTCCACATCTACAACTTCAAGCTGACCGAATTCTAATACAATCTCATCTTCATATTCAATTCCACATGCAGCAGAAACAAAAGCAAATACCTCATATGTTCCTGGTTCTGTTGCGATATAAGTAGAAGAATCTGCACCTGATATCAATTCTCCATCCTTATACCACGTATATACCGTAGAATTAACCAATTCTGTTGTGTACAATGTATATTGATCCTCACAAAGTACAAGATTATCAGCTAAAATATTTCTATTTTCATCCTCCAAATTAAAATCAACGTTAAATAAAGATTGATTAAATGGAGGCAAACCTAACTTAGATAGGTTACCACCCAAAGAAACTCCATCTACAATATAGTTACATCCTGTTCCTACTTCATTAGGATTATCAATAACGTCTAAACTTCCTGAATTTAGCTTAGCAATATATATCTTACAATCTGGACCTAATTGAATACCTCCATAAGCCTCAGTAGAATTATTTTGAATTAGTATTTTAGAGTTAATAATGTCATTAGCATTACCAGCATCTAAATTAAATTGATAAACCTCTCCTGAGACTGCGCTTGAATACAGTACATTACTATTAGATGAAAAATCTAAACCATACACTTGCGCTGGCGAACTACCTAAACCATCTATTAAGGTAATTTGGTTAGATAGTACACCTGTTGACGTATCAAAATCTAACAAAACAACCTCATTCATACCACCTCTTCTTGCAACTGCTACTTTAGTACCGTCTGGCGAAAATTTAATTTGACCAATAGCATTATTCTGTTCTTGATTAGAACCTATAACCGTAACAACATTTCCTACCGAAGAAGTAACTGGAGTAGTATTGACACCAGTTGCTGTAACCTCATAGGCAATAAATTCGTTGCTATTAACTTTATGGCTCAATACCCAAAAACCATCTCCATTAGCATTTTTAACGCCAGTTATTTTTTCGGTTGTTGGAGAATGCAACAAAACATTTTTATTTGTAATAGCTCCTAACCCGCCATCTAAAGTCATATCAACTTCTGAGTATTGTAAACCATTTCCGCTTGCAGAAGTACCAAAATTCAAAACCCTGTCAACAGTAAAAATATAGTATAAATCACTGTCATTAGGATTAGGTATTATTAAGGCAGAATGAGTACTTGAAGAATTTCCGTTTAAACCAGTACCATTTAACATTACGATATGATTTTTATTCCAAACGGTAACACCATCTGAATAAAACAACAAATCACCATTTTGGTCTGATATAGTAGAACACCCTTCTAAAGTTGAAAGTTGCCCATCAGTTAAAGCAATTGGAATACCAGAATTAAAATCCAAACCAGCATTTTCACCGAAATACCAAATATTAGCTTCATTTTGAGAGACGCCAACATAACTTAAACAGAAAAACAATACTAAACTTAAATACTTCATATAAGTTACTATCTATAGTAGATTTAACATAATTTTAAGTCTGAAATATATCCATTTTTTCTTTTTTAAGTATCTCTACAACGTTTTAAATCACATAATTAAACCATGCTCATTTATTAAAATAATAAAATAAACGATATAAATTAACGTTAATTACGTAATACTTATAAAATTTTAAGAAATATTTATTTAAAAACAAATTAGATACGTATTTAACAAAAATACATTTTCAAAAAAATTTAGGCACAGAAAAGCTAAATGGGTATAAAAACAAAAAATAAATAAGAAGTACTATTTCAAAATATGAGGACTACAACAAATTAATCATGTTAGAATAATAGTTGTTTTGAGAAAATAAAAAAGCCTTTATCTCTCTAGATAAAGGCTTTTAAGTACTGAAGACGGGACTTGAACCCGTACGTCCTAAATGGACATTGGATTTTAAGTCCAACGTGTCTACCAATTCCACCACTTCAGCATCTTGATTACAGACTGTAATCAAATTGGTATATTTTTAATGAATAGAGCGAAAGATGGGATTTGAACCCACGACCTCCACCTTGGCAAGGTGATGCTCTACCCCTGAGCTACTTTCGCAGTTTTTAAAGAACTATTTCGCTTTCAAAGCGGATGCAAATTTATAATATTTCTTAGAACTTCAAAGCCTTTTTTAAAAAAAATTTAAAAAAATTTAAGCTTGCTTTTTCTTTAGCAACATTCTCTTAATTTCATTAAGTTTCATTAAGGCTTCAACAGGTGTTAAAGTATTGATATCAGTGCTCAAAATCTCATCTTTAATCTCCTCAAGTAGAGGGTCATCGAGATTAAAAAAGCTCAATTGTAAATCATCCTTTATCGTTTTTACCTTATCTGTAAGCTCCTCACTAGAGTGAGATTTCTCTAATTTTGATAAAATTTTATTGGCACGGCGAATGACTTGTTGTGGCATTCCAGCCATTTTTGCCACATGAATTCCAAAACTGTGCTCACTTCCTCCTTCAACTAATTTTCTAACAAAAAGCACATTGTCTTTTAATTCTTTAACCGCTACATTGAAGTTTTTAATTCTTTCAAATGTTTCACACATTTCATTGAGCTCATGGTAATGCGTAGCAAATAATGTTTTTGGTTTTGATGGATGCTCATGCAAATACTCACTTATGGCCCAAGCAATAGAAATACCATCATAGGTACTCGTTCCTCGTCCTATTTCATCTAACAATACTAAACTTCGGTCTGAAATATTATTAAGAATAGAAGCCGTTTCGTTCATTTCTACCATAAACGTAGATTCTCCCATTGAGATATTATCACTCGCTCCTACTCTCGTAAAAATTTTATCTACTAAACCTATTCTAACTTCAGCAGCAGGCACAAAACTACCTATTTGGGCTAACAACACAATTAAAGCTGTTTGTCTTAAAATGGCCGATTTTCCAGACATATTAGGCCCTGTAATCATTATTATTTGCTGTGCATCTCTATCTAAAAACAAATCGTTAGCAATATATGTCTCACCAAGCGGCAATTGTTTTTCAATTACAGGATGACGCCCTTCTTTTATATCCAAATCGTAACTATCATCTATTTGTGGGTAGGTGTATTTATTCGTTTTAGCCAAACTTGCAAAACCACACAAACAATCTAGTTGCCCAATTAACTGTGCATTTTGCTGCACCGAAATTATAAACTGATGCATCCACGTCACCAATTCTGCAAACAACTGTTGCTCAATAGCCAAAATACGCTCTTCTGCGCCTAAAATTTTTGCTTCGTATTCTTTAAGTTCTTCTGTAATATACCGTTCCGCATTAACGAGGGTTTGCTTTCGTATCCATTCTTCCGGAACTTTATCTTTATGAGCATTTCTAACTTCAATATAATAGCCAAACACATTATTAGATGCTATTTTTAAGGAAGTAATCCCTGTACGCTCACTTTCGCGCTTTAGCATATTGTCTAAATAGGTTTTCCCAGATTGAGACAACCCTCGTAATTCATCTAATTCTTCCGAAAAACCAGCAGCAATGGTACTGCCTTTTAAAATATTTACTGGTGCTTCTTCGTTTATAGTTTCCTTTATTTTATCGCGAAGCAAATCACAGCGATGTAAATTATCGCCTAAAATTTTTAAGGCTTCATTCTCACAATTTTCAGCAATTGATTTTATAGGAACAATAGCATCTAAGGAATTTTTAAGCTGAATCACTTCACGAGGACTCACTTTAGTCGTGGCGATTTTTGAAATTAAGCGTTCAATATCTCCAATATGCTTTATTTGTCCTTGAATATCTTGAAGGACAGATTCATTCTCCACCAAATACTTCACCACCTCATGACGCTGTTTTATTTTTTCGGCATGTTTTAAAGGTAAAGCTAACCAACGTTTTAGGGTTCGTCCTCCCATTGCAGATATCGTTTTATCAATGACGTTAATTAACGTTACGGCATTGGCATTGGTAGAATTATAAAGTTCTAAATTCCGAATAGTGAATTTATCCATCCACACATAATCGTCGGTTGCAATTCTAGAAATAGTTGCAATATGCTCTAACTTATTATGACGTGTTTCTCCTAAATAATGCAATACAACACCTGAAGCAATAATCCCTTCATATAAATCTTCTATTCCGAAACCTTTTAGCGTTTTCGTATTGAAATGCTTAGTTAAAGTTTCATTAGCATAATCGGCTTGAAACACCCAATCTTCCAAATAAAAGGTATGAAAATCATTACCGAAGGTTTCAGAAAACACTTTTCGGCTTTGTTTTGAAATTAAAACTTCACTGGGCTTAAAATTCTGAAGCAATTTATCAATATATTCTGCATTGCCTTGTGAGGTTAAAAACTCGCCTGTAGAAATATCTAAAAAAGCGATGCCTATGCGTTGTTTTTCAAAATAAACAGCAGCTAAAAAGTTATTAGATTTAGAATGTAAAATATCATCGTTAAGCGCAACTCCTGGTGTTACCAATTCGGTGACGCCACGTTTTACAATGGTCTTGGTTTGTTTTGGGTCTTCCAACTGGTCGCAAATAGCAACACGCTCTCCTGCTTTAACTAGTTTTGGCAAATAGGTATTTAACGAATGATGTGGAAAACCAGCTAATTCGGTTTCGCTTTCACTACCAGCACCGCGTTTAGTTAAAATAATATCTAAAATTTTTGCAGCTTTTACAGCATCACTACCAAAAGTTTCATAAAAATCGCCCACACGAAACAACAATAAAGCATCAGGATATTTAACCTTAATGGCATTATACTGCTTCATTAACGGTGTTACTTTTTTTGCCTTCTTTGCCAATGGAAATCGCGTTTTAAATTATACTTTTGTGCTGAATTATTTCAGAATTGCAAGTTTGCTAAATTACTTATATTTTGAGGCTTATTAAAACCGAAAGACTAGAAGTTATTTACAGCTGTTGATAAGTGAAAGAAGCCGTCATTCCTGCAAAGGCAGGAATCCACAAAAGAATTTAATTAGAAATAGATTCCTGCCTATGCAGGAATGACAAACATATTCGATGTCACAGAAGTACACTAAAAGCAGAAAACTAAAAAACGAAGAATTAGACCGATTAGAAGTTTCCGAATTTAAGGATGCTAAAAAATCGCCAATAATAATTATTCTAGACAATATTAGAAGCTTGAACAATATTGGCTCTGTATTTAGAACAAGTGATGCTTTTTTAATCGAAAAAATTTATCTCTGTGGAATCACAGCGCAACCACCTCATAACGACATTAGAAAAACCGCTTTAGGCAGTACAGAAACTGTAGATTGGGAATACGCCGAAAACACATTAGACATTATAGAAAAACTTAAAGCGGAGAACGTAAACATATGCTCTATTGAACAAGCCGAAAACGCCACGATGCTCAATAATTTTAAACCTCAACCTAACGAAAAATACGCATTTGTTTTTGGTAATGAAGTAAAAGGTGTTGACCAAAATGTAGTTGACGCGAGTGATGTTGTGATTGAAATTCCGCAATATGGCACCAAGCATTCTTTGAATATTTCAGTGAGTTGTGGTGTGGTGATTTGGGATGTGTTTACTAAGATGGAAAAGTCCATCTAAATCTTCCCAAAGGGAAGACTTTCACTCAGTCCTGTCATTCCTGCGTAGGCAGAAATCCATGTTATTAAGAACAAAAGACAGATAACGAAAGTTTCGTCATTTCGAGTGAAAGCGAGAAATCTCATAATTCTTGTTTACCTTATAACAATGAGATTCCTCAATCGTGCCTCATTTCAGAATGACATAACGAAGAGGTTTGACGCAGTCAATAACATAATGAAGAAGTTCCACTCTATGAACGACAAATCATGAAAAAGAAAAAAAAGACACCTTGGCCAACAAAAGACGTTATGAATCAGATTTATGATTTACATCTTTGGGGCGGAAAAGACTATGATTTTTATTCAGGATTTGGGTCTCATGATGCTTACATTATTAAACCTTATTTAGATGCTGTGTCTAAGTTTTTAAAATCACACAATAATTTACAAACAGTTTGCGATTTAGGCTGTGGCGATTTTAATATTGGTAAACAGCTAACGCAGTACACTAAAAATTATATAGGTATTGATATTGTAGACAAACTTATAGAACGCAACAAACACCTATTTAAAGCTGAAAATTTAGAATTTCATTGCTTAAATATTGTTGAAGAAGACTTACCAAAAGCCGATTGCATTATACTAAGACAAGTGTTGCAACATTTATCTAATGCTGAAATTTTGAAAGTCGTAAAAAAACTTTCGAACTATAAATTTGTAATTCTCACAGAACATTTACCACTTGGAAATTTTGAGCCGAATAAAGATATTATTTCAGGTCAAGGCATAAGACTTAAAAAACAAAGTGGTGTTGATGTATTGGTAGAACCTTTCAATTTAAAGGCAAAAGAAGTGAAAATTTTAAATGAAATAATTCCAAAGGATAATAAAGGGATTATTGTTACTTCGCTTTATAGTTTATAGGTTCTGTCATTTCGAGCGAAAGCAAGAAATCATATCGTTCTTGTTAGCATAAATAATGAGATTCCTCAATCGTGCCTCATTTCGGAAACCTAACAAAGTGGTTCAACGCAGTCAATGACAGCAAGGACTTGACACTATTCACTTCCTACTTTTCACTTTCAACTTTACACTTAAAACTTCTTACTTCTCACTACCAACTGAAGCCGAATTAATCTCACCCAACAACCACAAATAGTCCTCTCGATTCTTAACAAAGTCCTTATCGGAAATATCAATAATTTTCACATTCATTTCTGGCTGACTTTTGAGAAAATTGAGATAACCAGCATTTATTTTTTTTAGATAATCGTCCTTTATATTTTTCTCATAGTTTCGTCCGCGTTTTTTAATGTTTCGTTGTAAACGCTCTGTATTTTGGTAGAGATAGACGTATAAATCTGGTTTTGCAATGTCCTTATATACCTGGTAAAATAATTTTCTGTATAGTCTAAACTCGTCTTCTGGCAATGTTATTTTAGAAAAAATCAATGATTTATTAACGTCGTAATCACTCACCATAAAGTCTTTAAACAAATCTAATTGCGATAAATCATCACTAATTTGCTGAAAACGGTCTGCCAAAAAAGACATTTCTAAGGTAAAAGCGTAACGTTCTGGGTTTTTGTAGAATTTTGGCAAAAACGGATTATCCGCAAAACGTTCTAAAATAAGTTTAGCATTAAAATCTTTAGAAATCTTATGGGTTAAACTCGTTTTTCCGGCACCAATATTACCTTCAATAGCAATGTAATTATTACTAATAAAGCTATAAGATTTTCTTGGGTTTTTTAGCCAGATATTTATAGGTTCAATGGTAGACTCATCAGTACATTCTGTTAACAATACTTCTACAGTTCTATCTAAAACAGGATGTTTTAAATCTTTAGCAATATCTAAAAGCGGTTGCAGCACAAATTTACGATTCTGTAAATGAGGATGTGGAATCACTAAGGTTTTTTCGTCTATAATTTCCTCTTCAAAAAATAAAATATCTAAATCTATTTCTCGAGATGCATAACCATTAGTTGTTTTAGTTTCTCGTCCTAATTCTACCTCAATTGATTGCAGTAATTTTAGAACTTTCTTTGGTTTATATTCGGTTTCTACAATGATACAGGCATTATAAAAATCATCGCCTTCAAAGCCTAAGGCTGGTGTTTTATAGACTTTAGAAATCTTTTTTATTGCACCAATTTTTTTAAATATAGCATCTATAGCAGCTTGCAAATATTGCATTTTATTGCCTTTGTTACTTCCTAATGCTATGTGAGTGATTTTAGTCGGTTTCATTTGAAACAACAAAATAACTAAAACAATTTTTATAACTTTACCTTTACAGAAACTATTTATTAACCATTTTCAATGTCATTAAAAGACAAGCTTTTAGCACAACGTATTTACTTCGTTCTTGGTGGATTATTTATTACATCACTCGTAGTTTCAAATTTAATTTTTCAGAAATTCTTTTATTGGCATCCTTTTGATATTGACATATTTGGTTCTAAATTATTTGAAATTTCGGTAGGTATCTTACCATATCCTATTACATTTCTTATCACTGATTTAATCAGTGAGATTTACGGCAAAAAACGCGCTAATGACATTGTGGTTGTAGGTATATTTGCCTCATTATTTTCGTTATTAATTATTTACACCGCTTCAAATGTACCTGCAACTAAATGGTCTTATGTAGACGATAGCACCTTTAAATTGGTGTTTGGCAATACTGCACTTGCCGTTTTTTCTAGTATGGTTACCTATTTATTTGCACAGTTTGTGGATATTCAGATTTATCATTTCTGGAAACGGCTCACTAAAGGGAACCATCTTTGGCTAAGAAATAATTTTTCTACATGGTTTTCGCAATTTGTGGACACTTTTACTATTGTAACTTTACTTTGCTCCTTTGGGATTATTGAATGGGAAAACTT
The DNA here is from genome assembly GCF_009741275.1 of Winogradskyella endarachnes. Classification (GTDB taxonomy): domain Bacteria; phylum Bacteroidota; class Bacteroidia; order Flavobacteriales; family Flavobacteriaceae; genus Winogradskyella; species Winogradskyella endarachnes. Next base: position 30,456 of record NZ_WOWS01000002.1, on the reverse strand, counting down.
TGCTGGATTACTCATTAGTGGTTTTGCTTTTAAAGTTATCATCGCTTTACTAGACACGCCATTTTTATACCTTGGCGTGTTTTTATTTAGAAAACGATTTAAGCTTAAGGTAAATGAGGAAATAAATTTACTGTAACGGTTAACCAAAACATTAAAATCTTCTTAAACTTGTCACTGAGTGCAACTTTTATAGAGTAATTTGCGTATATCTTATAAAAATGCTGTTTTTAACCCACAAATAGTCCTTATGAAGAAATTTTTAAAAATTATCGGAATTGTATTACTAATCTTCATTGCAATTCTTATTACCATACCTTTTGTTTTAGAATCTAAAATTGACAGTATTGTACAGAATTATGCCGACGAAAATTTAGATGCCGATTTATCCTTTGATGATATTAGCTTAAGTCTTATTAGTAGCTTTCCTAAAGCTGAAGTGAGCGTAGAAAATTTAAAAATCACAAACAGAGCACCTTTTGAAGGTGAAAACCTTGTGATTGCAAAGTCTTTATCTTTTGAAATGGGAATGACCCAATTATTAAACGGAACAGAAGACCCTTTAGAAATCAATGAAATTATAGCAGATGAGCTGCTACTTGTTATTAAAACCAACAAAACAGGTGCAGTAAATTATGATATTGTAAAGGAAAGCGAATCAGCAGAAACTGAGACATCAACAGAAACTGAGAGTTCTGGTGGTTTTAGTTTTGACATAGACCACTACGAATTAAACAATAGTGCATTTACCTATATTGATGATACTTCAGATTTAAAAGTTTACCTCACAGAAATTAACCACGACGGAACAGGTATTTTCTCTGGTGGCACTTCGCAATTAGACACCAACACAGAAGCCAATGTAACTTTTGCAATGGATAGTACTGAGTATTTAAGTAATAACACCATTAAATTAGATGCGCTTATTGATTTAGATTTAGAACAACAGAAATATACCTTTAAAGAAAATAAAGCCTACATAAACGCACTGCCATTAGAGTTTGATGGTTTTGTACAATTGGTAGAAGCAGGTCAGCAAATAGATATTACATTTAAAAATCCTGAAGCGTCTTTTAAAGATTTCTTAGCAGTAATACCAAAAGCCTATGCAAAGGATATTGAAAATGTAAACACTACAGGAAATTTCACTGTAAATGGCATAGTAAAAGGTTTGGTTTCAGAAGAAACTATTCCGACTTTAGATATTAATTTAAACGCAAACAATGCATCGTTTAAATATCCAGACCTTCCAAAAAGTGTGAGAAACATAGCCATTGATGCCTCAGTAAAAAACACTACCGGAAATGTAGATGATACGTTTGTAAATATTGATAAACTTAATTTTCAGATTGATGAAGACATTTTTAAGTCTGAAATTCATGTAAAAAACTTAACAACAAATCAGCAAATCGATGCTAAACTCGATGGTGTTTTAAATTTAGCCAACATTACCAAAGCCTATCCTGTTGAATTAGAAAATGAATTAAGTGGTATTTTAAAAGCAAATATTAATACATCTTTTGACATGAATGCTCTAGAAACTAATGCTTACCAACGTATTAAAAATACTGGTAATCTGTCTATGAGCAATTTTATATTTTCTTCGGAAGACATTATAAATCCTGTTCAAATAAATACAGCAGATTTATCCTTTAAACCAGGCACTGTTAGCTTAAATAAATTTGATGCCTTAACCGGAAAAAGTGATTTTTCTGCCACCGGAACTATTAATAACTTATTAGGTTTTCTTTTAAGCGATAAAAAATTAGAAGGTAATTTTAACTTAAACTCTAACACGTTTGCTATTTCAGATTTTATGTCTGAAGATGAACCTACAGCCGAAACAACAAATAAAACTCCTTCTGAATCCACCTCAACAACAGAATCCTTAAAGATTCCAGATTTTTTAGATTGTACCATAACGGCTAATGCAAAAACGGTTATTTACGATAACTTAAACCTCAAAAATGTAAAAGGACAGTTATTAATTAAAGACCAAAGTGCTACTTTAAAAAACATGACTACTGATATATTTAATGGTCAATTAGGATTATCTGGTAATGTATCTACAAAAGAGGCTCAACCTGCTTTTGATATGAGTTTGGCCATGCAAAATTTTGATATTTCGCAATCTTTTAAAGATTTAGATATGTTGAAAGCTTTAGCACCAATTGCTAAAGTGCTGCAAGGAACATTAAATTCTACAATAGATGTTAACGGCTTATTAGATAGCAGTTTTTCACCAGACTTAAGTTCTATTTCTGGTAGCGCCATTGCAGATATATTAACCAATAATATTAATGCTACTAATAGTCCTTTACTTTCAAATTTAGACAGCAAATTAGATTTTATAGACTTTAGTAAGCTCGATTTAAAAGACCTAAAAACAAAATTAAGTTTTGAAAACGGCCAAGTTTCTGTAAAACCATTTACTATTAATTACAAAGACATTCCTATTGAAGTTTCTGGTTCTCATAGTTTTTCAAACACTATGAATTATAATGCAGTATTGCAAGTGCCTGCAAAATACTTAGGTAGCGATGTTAATCAGTTAATAGGTAAGATAAATGATAGCGAAGTTAGTAATTTAACCATTCCGGTTACAGCTAATATTGGCGGTACATTTACAAGCCCTAATGTACAGACGGATTTAACTTCTGGTGTTACTAATTTAACGAAACAATTAGTTGAAATTGAAAAGCAAAAGTTAATCAACTCAGGTAAAGATAAAGTAACTGATTTAATAGGTGGACTTTTAGGTGGAAATACAAAAACCACAGAAACTGATTCTACAACTACTGATACACCTACAAATCAAGAAACTACAAAACAAGAAGCCGTTGATAAAGTAACGGAAGGTGTTGGGAATATTTTAGGCGGACTCTTAGGAGGAAAAAAGAAAACGGAAGACACTAAAGCAAAAGACTCTACTAAAAATTAACCGTTAAACGACAAAATTGCAATTATTTCACAAAAACAAGTTAATATTTAATAAATAATTTGGAAATTTAAAATATTCCGTTATAATGTAGGTTCACTAAATATTAAAAAGGATATATGAGGCAGTTAAAAATCACCAAGCAGGTTACCAACAGAGAAGATAAATCTTTAGATAAGTACTTACAAGATATCAGTAAGATTCCGTTGATAACAGCTGATGAAGAGGTGGAATTAGCACAACTAATCAGAAACGGTGATCAAGCAGCATTAGATAAATTAACAACAGCCAACTTAAGGTTTGTTGTATCTGTTGCAAAACAATACCAAAATCAAGGATTAAAATTACCAGATTTAATTAATGAAGGTAATGCTGGTTTAGTAAAGGCAGCAAAACGTTTTGATGAAACTAGAGGTTTTAAGTTTATTTCTTATGCTGTATGGTGGATTAGACAAGCTATTTTACAAGCTTTAGCAGAACAATCTCGTATTGTACGTTTGCCATTAAATAAAATTGGTACTATTAACAAGATTAACAAGGCGTTTTCTCACTTAGAGCAAATAAACCAAAGACCACCGAATGCAGATGAAATTGCACGTGAGTTAGATATAAGCGAACGCGAGGTTAAACAATCTATGAAAAACTCCGGACGTCACTTATCAATGGATGCACCATTAAAGGATGGAGAAACGTTTAGTCTTTACGACGTTGTTAGTTCTGGTGAATCACCAAGACCTGATAAAGATTTAATGAAAGAATCTTTAAACACAGAGGTAGAACGTGCACTAGAGACTTTAACACAAAAGGAAAGTGATGTAATTCGCTTAAACTTTGGTATAGGTGATCAACCACCAATGACACTAGAAGAAATTGGAAGTATTTACGATTTAACTAGAGAAAGAGTTAGACAAATTAGAGAAAAAGGAATTAGAAGACTAAGACATGCAAGTAAGAGTAAAATCTTAAAAACATATTTAGGATAAAAATAATTATCTAAAATAAGGAATTAATTTTTTATTTTCAAATAGTTAGCCTATATTTGCCGACCATTTGCAAGAATTAGTTAACAAAAATATATCGATAATGATTAAAATCGAAATCAAAGAAGGAGAAAATATAGAACGTGCACTTAAGCGTTACAAGCGTAAACACAGAAATGTGCAAATTATGCAAAACCTTAGAGAATCTCGTTATTTCACTAAGCCTTCTGTTAAGAGAAGAAGAGAAATTCAGAAAGCTGAATACATACAAGGTTTAAGAGACGCAGAAAACGTATAGTCTTTTCTCTATTATAAAATAAGATTGAAGAGTAGCACCTAGTGCTGCTCTTTTTTTATACAAAAAATTCTTTAATTCTAATTTTTCATTTTATCTTTAATATAGACTAATGACATGAAAATTTTGCACTATCATTAGCTTAAATTTAGAGTTTAATTCAAACCGTTTTGTAAGAAAAAAAATTATGCCAGTAATAAAAACCGTTAGAGGTAACTCTCCTCAAATACCAGATGATTGCTATGTAGCAGAAAACGCAACAATTGTTGGTGACGTTTCAATGGGTAAACAATGTAGTGTTTGGTTTAATGCCGTAATTAGAGGTGATGTTCATTTTATTAAAATAGGCAATAAGGTAAATATACAAGATGGTGCAGTTATCCATGCTACTTACCAAAAATCACCAACAACAATTGGCAACAATGTTTCTATAGGACACAATGCCCTTGTACATGGTTGCACAATTAAAGATAATGTTCTGGTTGGTATGGGAAGTATTATTATGGATGATTGCGTTGTGGAGAGCAATAGTATTATTGCAGCAGGTGCTGTGGTAACAAAAAATACACATGTAGAATCTGGGAGTATATATGCTGGTGTACCTGCTACAAAAGTAAAAGATATTAGTAAAGAACTTATTTCAGGTGAAATTGACCGAATTGCAAACAACTATATAAAGTACTCTAGCTGGTTTAAAGAATAAGTTTAAATACGAGAGTTTATTCTTTCTATTAACGCTTCAATACTTGTAATTTCATTTAAAACTTCAGCAATTAAAACTGTTGTAAGCTTATTATTTTCTAGTTTTAAAATAATTGGGTACGCTACGTCTACTTTACAAAACTTAGCTTCAAATTCGTTTTTATGGTAAAACACCATTTCAAAATTGGTTTGAAGTCTAAAATTTTTCCATGTTTTATTTTCCCAGAATACATCATGTGTTAATGCACATAAACTGCATTGATATGTAGAAGGACTAAAGAGTTTATGTACAGCATCAAACAAAGTATTTAATTTACCAGAATTAGCATTATATACAAAAAGTAATGTCTGTCATACAGAGTTAGTAAGATTTGAAACTAAAACCTTACTAAAAGTCTAAATAAAAGCTGTTAAACTTATTTTCTAAAATTGAATTTAAAATAGCAATCTCTCCATTTGAATATAACTTGATAGTTGGTTTATTAGCATATTCATTTAATAGAGCATTAGACGTTAATATAGACTTTGTTTGTTTTGCAACTGCTAAGCCAGAATCTATAATCTTAACCGTGTCTGGGAGCATTTTAGAGAGCATAGGAACAAGATATGGGTAATGGGTACAACCTAACACTAAATAATCTATATTTTGCTCTAGCATTGGCTTTAAATACGTTTTTAAAAGCAGGTACATCTCTTTAGAATCTAATTTACCAGATTCTATTAATGGCACAATACCTTCACCAACTTGCTCAATTACCTTAATACCTGAAGCATATAAATCGGTTGTTTTATGAAATAACTGACTGCTTAACGTCCCTTTAGTTGCTAATATACCAATGGCTTTAGTTTGTGTATTTAATGCTGCGGGTTTTATGGCTGGCTCAATACCAACAAATGGCAGTTTATAATTTTCTCTTAGATAATCAATAGCATTTGTTGTAGCTGTATTACAGGCTACAACAATAATTTTACAACCTTTATTAATTAATAACTCTGTATTTTTAATGCTAAGTTTTAGAATATCTTTTTTAGATTTATTACCATAAGGTGCATTTTTACTATCTGCTAAATAAATACAGTTTTCATTAGGAAGAAGTGTATGGATTTCATGGAAGATAGATGTACCTCCAATACCAGAATCGAAAATGCCTATAGGTCTTTTACTCATTAACACAAAAATAAAAAGTCGCTTATAAATAAGCGACTTTCAAATGATATATTTTAATTAGAATTACATTCCTAATTGTTTTTTTACATCTGCCATAAGGTCTTTTCCTTCTGCAACAATAAGCATAGCTTCATCTACCACGTAATCAAAACCTTGTGCTTTAGCAACTGCTTTAATTGCATTATCTGCTTTTTCAACAATTGGCTTTAAAAGATTAAATTCTTTTTCTTGCAATTGTTTTTGAGCTTGTTGTTGGTATTGACCTAAACTTTGTTTCATACCTTCAACCTCTTGCATACGTGCTAGGTTTTCTTCTTCAGTTTTAGATTCTGCCTCTGCATTGTATTGCTTATACTTAGCATCTAACTCTTTATAAGAGCCTTGTATTTCTGCCTCGTAAGTTTTACCTAACTTTTCAATTTCTGCCTGTGCAGTAGCATATTCTGGCATAGCTTTTATTAACTCTTGCTTGTTTATATGTGCAATTTTTCCTTGTGCTGAAGTAAAACTAGTCGCTCCAATAAAGAGTACTGCTGCAAATAAAAGTGTTTTTAAATTTCTCATTTTTCTAATTTGTATTTGTGTGTTATAAATTAATAGTTGTTTTTGTTTTTAATCATTCTTCTTTGCTTTTGCAATAGAATCATTTATTCTTACTTGTTCCTCACGAGCTTCTCGTGCTTTTTTACGCTGTTCTATAATTTTTGCTTTTCTATCTTCTAACGCTTTTTGTCTCGCTGCTCTTTCTTCAAGTTTTTTAAGACGTTTAGCTTCTGCAATTTCTGCTGCCGTTTTAGGTTTCTTAATACTTGTAGAATCTTTTACAACGCTACCTTTAGCTATAGTGCTATCTGTTTTTATTTTAGAAACTACCTTGCTCGTAGAATCTGTTGCAACCGTTTTAGCCTTTTCTTCTGTCTCGGTTTTATTTTCTCTAGCATCTTCTGCTTTTTGGCGACGCGCCTCAGCTTCAGCTCTTCTAGCTTCTTTTAATTCTTCTTGGGCAATTCTTCTATCCTCAATTGCCTTTTCTCTTTCTGCTCTTTTCGCTGCCAATTCAGCTTCTCTAGCAGCTTTTCTTTCATCTAATGCCTTTTGGCGATCATCTTTGGCTTGGCTTACTTCTGGCACCACCTCTTCTTCTTCTAATTCCTTACGCTCTTTTTTATTTTTGGCTTGTGATCTTTTTGAAGTTCTAGTAATTGTTCTTAATACCTGCTCACTTATATCATAACGTTCTGCAGAATAAAGCATAACGACATCTGCTGATTTATCAAAAACAAAATCGTATTTTTTTGTTTCAGCAATTTCTTGAACTGCAGCGAATATTTGGTCTTGTATTGGCTCTATTAACTGACGCTTTTGAATCATTAAATCACCATTTGGCCCAAATCGTTTTTGTTGATAATCTAAAACCTCCGCTTCCTCAAAAGTAATATCCTCAAAACGTTCGTCATATAATTCTTTAGTTAAAAGAACACTTTCGTTATCTAACTCTTTCTTCTTTTGCTCTATAGCATTTAACTTGGTTTCTATCTCAGATTTCCAATTCTGAACTTTTTTATCAAGTTGTGTAGTGGCTTCTTTATATTCTGGTACATTTTGTAAAATGTACTCTGTATCTATGTAACCAATTCTAACGCCACGTTGTGCATTTGCATTAAAGCTCAATAACCCTATTATTAATAAAAAAAGAACTTTGAATTTCATCATTTTTGTTTCCATGTTTTGAGACCTTTTGTTTGTAAGACTATAGGTTTACACTTTTAGTATTACTAATCTTCAAATTTAACGAAATATATTCTTAAAAATTTTAACAAGTGATGAATTTCTTACTTAGCTAATAGAAAATATCGTGCCAAAGTTAAAATTGTTGACCGATTATAAAGTGAGTTTCCCAGTTTTTAACGGTTGCTCCATAAGGAGATTCGTCAAACGCATGGCCAAAGTCTATACCCAATAAACCAAAAGCTGGCATAAATATTCTTAAACCAAAACCAGCAGATCTCTGAAGATTAAATGGATCAAAATCTTTAAACTCATTTACAGAACTACCTGCTTCTAAGAACGATAAAGCATATATTTTTGCTGCTGCACCTAGTGTAATAGGATAACGTAACTCTAAAGAGAACTTGTTATAAATAGATCCTCCATCTGTATCTGATAATGACTGATTAGGATAACCACGTAACTGAACTACTTCTCTACCATCTAAAGAATAATTAGCTAAGCCGTCACCACCCAAAAAGAATCTTTCAAAAGGAATAACACCTCTATCATTGTTATATGCACCCAAAAACCCAAATTCTATACTTGGTCTTAATACAAACTTTTTAGTTAATGACTGATACCATTCTGCCTTAAATTTTACTTTATAAAATTCTAACCACTTGTAACGTTCTTGATCAATTTCTCCCATACGTTCAAAATCATCAGCATCAGAAGAATCTAAACCATCGTATTCTTCACTCAACTCTCCGTAATCAACACCATTAACTAATGAATAAGGGAATGAGAATTTAGCTGACACACTAAAATTAGAACCTCCTGTTGGGAAAACTGGATCTACTCTAAGATCATTTCTACTTAATCCAATTGTGTAAGACAGGTTATTTGAAAAGCCGTCTCCGAAAGTAAATAAACTCGTCGTGTAATTATTTAGATTATAATGCTGATAACTTAAGGCTTGCGATAGTACAAAATAATCATCTGGTTTAGAAAGTCTTGTAGATAAACCAAAGGTTATACCAGTAATATTAAAACTTCTATCTCTATCTGCACCTCCTGTTGAGGAATCGTATAAAAACTGCTTAGAATGCGATAATGATGTTGACATTTGGTAAGGTTTTTTACCACCTAACCATGGCTCACTAAACGAGAAACTATAAGTTTGGAAATATTGACTAGCTTGTAATCTTAGTGCCAAACTTTGTCCATCTCCTCTTGGCACTGGTTTATAGGCTTCTTTATTAAAAATATTTTTAATTGAAAAGTTGTTAAACGACAACCCTAAAGTACCTATAAAGCCACCTCCTCCGTAACCACCTTGCAGTTGTATTTGACTAGACCCTTGTTCTACCACAGAGTATTCTACGTCTAAAGTTCCATCTACTGGATTTGGATTTTTAATATTTGGAGCGATTTGTTGTGCATCAAAAAATCCTAACTGTCCTAATTCCCTAATGGTTCTAATTATATCAGATTTTCTATATAACTCACCTGGACGTGTTCTTATCTCTCTGTAAATTACATGATCATTTGTGACATCGTTACCAACTACCGTTACATTATTAAAATAAGCTGGCTTACCTTCAGAAATTCTGATTTCCATATCTATAACGTTACCTTCTGCACTAACCTCAACTGGGTTTATAGTAGAGAACATATAACCATTATTTTGATAGGCATTAGTAATATCTTGAGCATCTGGATTAGTTTCATCTGCAATACGCTCTCGTAATTCTACTCCATTATAAGTATCACCTTCTTTAATACCTAAAAGAAGTCCTAATTGCCTGTCTGAGTATACTGTATTTCCAACAAAAGTAATTTTACCAAAGGTGTATTTTTCACCTTCTTCTACTTTAATATCTAAATTAATGGTCTTATCATCTAAATAAGAAATAGAATCTGAAATAATTCTGGCATCTCTATAACCATTCTCCTTATAATAATCTACAACACTTACTAAATCTTCTTTAAAATCGTCTTCTATATATTTAGAACGCTTTAAAATTCTTAACGGACTTAAACTTTTTTGCTTCGTGTTTTTCATTGCTTTACGAAGCTTTTTGTCTGTTATTTTAGCGTTACCTTCAAAATTAATGGCTTTTATTTTTACTTTTTCTCCCTTATTAATGTCTATACGCATGTTTACACGCTCTTTTTCTACAGAATCTATAACTTGAGATGTTGAAATATTTACTTTAGTATTTAAGAATCCTTTCTTTCTGTACTTATTAGTTAAATAATTTTTTGTTGTTGAAATTAAGTTTTCAGTAACCTTAATACCAGTTTTTAACTTGTTCTCTGCGATAACTTCATCTTTTTTACCTTTCTTAATACCTTCTATTGTAAGGTCTTTTAATTCTGGCAAATCACTTAAGTTAATTTCTAAGTTAGCTGTGCTACCATCAATATCAGTAACATATATATCAATACTACTAAAAAGGTTAGATTTCCACAGCGTCTTAACTGCATTTGCAATTTTTTCTCCACCTACTTGAATTTCTTCATCCTTTCTAAGTTTAGAATAGGCAATAATAGTTTGTGCACTAAAGTTAGTATTACCTGTTACGGTAATTTCTTTAATTAAATAGGTCTCTCCACCTTCTACCTGAGCATTACTGTAAAATGAAATTGTAAAAAGGAATACAGTACAAAAAAGTTTAGTAAATGACTTCAATACTGAATTATTAGGTAAGTTGTTCGCTTGTTTTTCCAAATCTTCGTTCTCTGTTTTGATAGTTTATGATTGCCTCATATAAATTTTCTTTTTTAAAATCTGGCCATAAAATATCTGTAAAATATAACTCTGCGTAGGCTATTTGCCATAGCAAAAAATTACTAATACGTTGTTCTCCACTTGTGCGAATAAGTAAGTCTACGTCTGGTAAATTTTGCGTGTAAAGATGCTTATTAATAATTGATTCGTCAATACTTTCAGAAGAAATTATATTATTTTTAACTTTAACTGACAATTCTTTAATAACATTAACAATTTCTTCACGAGAACCATAACTTAATGCTAAGGTTAATGTCATATTGTTATTATTCTTTGTTTTATCAATAACATCTAATAGTTCTGTATGCGCTTTTTTAGGTAAATCATGTAAACATCCAATAGCATTAAGTTTAATGCCATTATCTTGTAATGTTTTAATCTCTTTTTTTAATGATTTAACCAAAAGTTTCATTAGAGTTTGAACCTCTAATTTTGGTCGGTTCCAGTTTTCTGTAGAAAATGCATAAAGTGTAAGATTCTTTATACCAAGTTCTGCACTCGCTTCAACAGTTTGCCTTACAGCTTTTGTTCCGTTCTCATGGCCAATAGCTCTAATTAATCCTTGCTGCTTAGCCCAACGCCCATTACCATCCATAATTATGGCTAGATGATGAGGAAGTTTATCTTTATTTATTTGTTCTTTGATACTCATTTTAAAAATTACAATAGCAAGGTCTACGACCAAAGGTGTAAGTTAACGTAAATCCAGTAAACATATACCAATCATTATTATTTGTATTACCAAAACTATATTGTTCTCTAAAATCTGCATCTGGCACACTACCGTCTAATTCATCGGAAAAGGTATAACGTGCACCAATTTCTGCCGCTAATATAAGGTGATTAGAAATATTGGTTTTGTAACCTAATGCCATAGGAATACCAAAAGCCCAACTGGTTGTATCTTCTGAAATTAACTGACCTGAATCTAAAAAATAAAAATTATCATGATGCGCTGCCGTAATACCAGAATATAAATACGGTGTTCCTTTCATACCCACTGTATGCAAATCGAAATCTAAAAAGGTAAATTCCATTCCAGCAGATATTTCTACAATACTTGTGTTAAATTTGTAATCGCGTTCTACTCTTCTGGCATCATCAGATTTACTATCTAATCCTTCTAAATCGGTAAAAATCACTGACATTCTAAAAGAGTGTCTTGGACTCCTATTCCATTTCGCTAAGACTCCAAAAGCAGACTGATTTGGCGAAATATACTTACTAGAACCAACGTCTCCAATAAAATTACTACCACCAGCAAAAATACCAACCTCATAAATTTGAGCGCTCGTAATATTAATGATAAACGTACCTAATAAAAATAGAAAAAAATACTTCATAAATTTTCCAAAGTTTGCAAATATAACAATTAAGATTTTGTGGAACAATTTGAAACAAAATGTCTTACAGATTAACTGTTTTTATAGGTAATTATTGTAAAATTTATTGATTAGTTACGTCTATCTTCTCCCCAAAGTAATTTTTTGCGAAGTGTTTCTAAAAAAGATTCATCTAATAACTCTACCATCTTTACAACAAAATCTGCTTTTTTTATGGTTACTATTGTTGAATTAGAAAGTGTAACAATTCTAGAGTCTAAAGACATTAAAAATTGGTCTTCTCTGCCGTTTACTTTTAATTTAATGATTGTACTATCTGGGATTATTAATGGGCGTGCACTTAGATTATGAGGTGCAATTGGTGTTATTGCAAAACTTTTTGCATCTGGCGCAATTACAGGACCTCCACAACTTAAAGAATAACCTGTTGATCCAGTGGGAGAAGACAAAATAAGTCCATCTGCCCAATAAGACGTTAAATACTTATCATTAAGGTGCGTATCTACCGTTATCATAGAGGTTGTGTTTTTTCTACTGATGGCTATTTCATTTAAGGCAAAATTAGTTTTAAGAATGTCCTTATGTTCTGGATCTGTAGAAACACTTAATAAAGAACGCTCTGATATTTTATATTCGCCTTTAAAAATTTCTGTAAGTGCGTTTTCAATTTCATTAATCTGTATTGTTGCTAAAAAACCTAAACGACCAGTATTAATGCCAACTATAGGAATTCCTAAATCTCTAACATAGGTTACTGCTCGTAATATGGTACCATCACCTCCAACACTTATGAGTAAATCAAACGACTCATCTAGCTCTTTAAATTTTCTAACCGCGGAACTGTTTTGAATTGCAGAGTTTTGCGTTTTAATAAATTCACTTTCAAAAAAAATATGAGCTTCTTTTCTTAATAACACATCTAAAAGTTGTTCCACAGCTTTCTGCGTGGTTTCCTTTATGTAATTCTGACCATAAATTGCTACTTTCATTTCTTTCTACTCTCTTACTTATTAACAACGACCTTTTATTATGGACTAATAATCTTCTTTTTTACTTTTTTAGCCGCACAAAATATTACATGTTAAGGTATTTATCTAAATACTGAGACCGATCTTTTAAACTTTCGAGGTAAGAATCGTCTTCATGGCCAGAAACAATATTATAACTATAACGTCTAAAGGTTTGAATTACTTCATTTAAACTAGTATTACCTATTTTAATTGTAATTTTCACTAAATCGCCATCCATTTTAGAGATAAATGCACCTAAAAGTTTAGCATCATTAGACTCTACAATCTGACTTATTTCACTAAAAGAATAATCATTAATTCCTTTTTCTACTATTAAAATACCGCCTGGTTCTGCAAAAAATGGCGTCTCGTTAAATAAGTGAATAATATCATTAAGCTCATAATACCCTAGATATTTATTATGTTGATCTAACACCGGCATAATGTTAGAGTCATTTTGAGCAAATGCTTCTAAAACATCTAACCAATTTGTTGTTGTCCTAACGTAAAATCCCTCTATTGCATAATTACAGTCACTAATGGTAATACTACTGTCAAAACAATGCGTATCAGTTTCAGATATACAACCCAAATAAATATTGTCATTTAAAACAGGTATGTGAGAATACGTTAACTGATTAAATAACAATTTTAAATCGCTAATTTTATCCGTTAAACTAAGCGGTTTTACATCGTTAATTACAAAATTTTGAAGCTCCATTATTCAATATTAATTATAATGCAAATTAATTAAAAATAACCACAAAGTGCACTATCTACTTTGTATTTTTGTATTTCAAAATCTATTATAATGACTAAATTAAGTGTTAATATAAATAAAATTGCAACGTTAAGAAATAGTCGAGGTGGTGATGTACCTAATGTTGTTCAGTTTGCTAAAGATGTGCAGCGTTTTGGTGCCGAAGGTGTAACCATACACCCTAGACCAGACGAAAGACATATTCGTTACCAAGACGCATACGACTTAAAAACCGAAGTATACACAGAATATAACATTGAAGGTAATCCAATCCCAAAATTTGTGGATATGGTATTAAAAATTAAACCAACACAAGTTACATTGGTGCCAGATGCAGTAGATGCTATTACTTCTAATGCTGGTTGGGACACTTTAAAACATAAAGATTTTTTAATAGATGTGATTAAAGAGTTTAAAAATAACGGAATTAGAACCTCTATTTTTGTAGATCCAGACTTACACCAAATTGAAGGTGCCAAAGCAACAGGTACTGATAGAATTGAGCTTTACACTGAAGCCTATGCACATCAATATAGATTAGGTAACAAAGATGCCATTAACCCTTATATGGAATGTGCTGGCTTAGCAAACACAATGCAGTTAGGCATTAATGCTGGCCATGATTTATCTTTAGAAAATATTAAATTCTTTAAAGAAAATATCACTGGTTTATTAGAAGTTTCTATTGGCCATGCTTTAATTGCCGAGAGTCTATATTTAGGGGTTGAAAATGTTATTGCCATGTATTTAGATCGGCTAAAATAGCTTAAAGCGTTGCAAAAATTCTATGACTATATTATCATTTTGAAACTTTGAAACTACATTAAAAAACATGACATTACACGCAAACATTATAGGCGAAGGCAAACCATTTATTATTCTACATGGATTTTTAGGCATGGGAGACAATTGGAAAACTTTAGCCAAACAATTTTCTGAATCTAATTTTGAAATTCACCTTGTAGACCAAAGAAATCATGGTCGTAGTTTTCATTCTGATGCATTTGATTACCATTTAATGGCAGACGATTTAAAAGCCTACTGCGACTCTAATAATTTAAAAGATATTATATTATTAGGTCATTCCATGGGTGGAAAAACCGCAATGCTTTTTGCTTCAAAATATCCCGAATTAGTCAATAAGTTAATAGTTGCTGATATTTCACCACGCTATTACCCTGTTCATCACGATGCCATTTTAGAAGGTTTAAGCAAATTAGATTTCTCTAAAATAAAAAAACGAGGAGAAGCAGATAACGTATTAAGCAACTATGTTAATGACATTGGTACACGCATGTTTTTACTTAAAAATTTATATTGGGTAGAAAAAGGCCAATTAGGCTTACGCATTAATCTCAAAGTTTTAAAAGAGAACGTCGCAGAAGTTGGAGAAGCATTGCCTATACATGCTATTTTTGAAAAAGACACTTTATTTCTAAGAGGTGACCGCTCCGAATATATTGCAGAAGCAGATGAAGCTCTTATTCATCGTCATTTTCCTAACTCAAAAATTATTACTATATCTAATGCTGGCCATTGGTTGCATGCAGAAAATCCTAAAGATTTTTATGATGCAGTAATTAATTTTGTATCTTAGGAATAAATCATATTATTATGAATTTACTCATTAGACTATTATTAAACGCATTAGCCGTTTTTGTTTTAGCACATGTTTTAACTGGTGTAACCGTAGATGGCTATGTAGGCGCAATAATTGTAGCCATTGTATTATCAATTTTAAATTTGTTAGTTAAGCCTATTTTGGTCATTTTAACATTTCCAATTACCATAATTACTTTAGGTCTATTTTTA
Organism: Winogradskyella endarachnes; assembly: GCF_009741275.1. Lineage (GTDB taxonomy): Bacteria > Bacteroidota > Bacteroidia > Flavobacteriales > Flavobacteriaceae > Winogradskyella > Winogradskyella endarachnes. The sequence goes on along the minus strand of NZ_WOWS01000002.1, from coordinate 14,947 downwards.
CTGGTTATTAATGCTATTATAATTTTATTGGCAGATAAATTAGTAGACGGATTTAATGTTGCTAATTTTTGGACCGCTGTTTTATTTAGCATCCTACTATCTATATTGCAATGGCTGCTACAATCGTTTTTAAAAGATGATAAAAAGTAGCTGATATACAAACGCTTAAAACTGTTGTTGGGTTGCAAAAAATATTGTATTTTTGCAGCCCAATTTTAGTTTCAATAAAAATGAACATTACAAGAGAAAACATCGATGCATTAAATGCAGTTGTAACCGTTGATATCGCAAAGGAAGATTACAGCGATAAAGTAGAGAAAATATTAGTAGATTACCGTAAGTCTGCAAACATTCCTGGTTTTAGAAAAGGTCATGTACCAATGGGAATGGTAAAAAAGCAATATGGTAAAGCTGTATTAGTAGATGAAGTAAACAAATTACTACAAGATGCACTTGGTAAGTATTTAGTTGAAGAAAAACTAGACGTTTTAGGTAATCCTCTACCAAAAGCACAAGATGATTTAGATTGGGATGCTGAAGCATTTTCTTTTGAGTTTGAATTAGGGCTTGCTCCAAAATTCGATGTAGAATTAAAAAGTAAAAAAGCTATTACACATTATAACATTGTTGCAGATGACAAAATGATTGATGATCAAATTGTAAACATCCAAAAACAATACGGAAAAATCGTTTCTCAAACTGAAGTAACAAAAGACTCTGAAATTACAGGGACTTTTACTAACGAAGAAAAAGAAATTGATAACTCTACAATGATTACTTTAGATAAATTAAAAGGAAAAACAAATCCTAAGAAATTTATTGGAGCAAAAGTTGGTGATGTAATTACATTAAAGACAAAAGGGTTATTTAATAATGAGCACGATTTAATGAATGCTTTAAAAGTACCTCACAATGATGCTCACGGATTAGAAATTGAAGTAAACTTTACAATTACTGAAATTAACGAACGTGAATTAGCAGATTTAGATCAAGAATTATTTGATAAATTATTTGGTGAAGGAAAAGTGACTTCTGTAACTGAATTAAAAGCAAAAATCAAAGAAGATTCTGAAAAGCAATTTGCACAACAAGGCGATCAAAAATTATTAAATGACGTTACTGAAAGTTTAATAGAAAACACAAAATTTGATTTACCTGCTTCATTCTTACAAAAATGGATGCAAACAGCTGGTGAAGAAGAAATGACTGAAGAGCAAGCTAAAGAAGAATACGAAAAGTCTGAAAAAAGCATGCGTTACCAACTTATTGAAGGTAAGTTAATTGCAGACCATAATCTTCAGGTACAATTTGAAGAATTAAAATCCTATGCTATGGATATGATTAAAAGTCAAATGGCTCAATTTGGTCAAATGAATCCTTCAGATAAAGAATTAGAAGATATTGCAGCACGTATATTATCTAATCAAGATGAAGTAAAACGTATGTCTGAGCAGTTAGTAAGTCAGAAATTATTAAACTTATATAAAACTGAAGCAAATATTAAGACCAAAGACATTACTTACGATGATTTTGTAAAAGAATTTTATAGTTAAGCAGTCTTTAAAATAATTAGTATCTTTAAAGCGTAGAACTATTGGTTTTGCGCTTTTTTTTATGAATTGGCTTTTTCATTAAAAAGTAAAATAATAATTAGCGTATTATTAGTGTTTTATAAGATTCAACACATTAATTAAAAGAATTTAAATTTATATGGATTACGGAAAAGAATTTGAAAAATTTGCAATAAAAGACCAAGGGATTAACAGTAACTATTACAGCAAAATAATAGAAAGTATGTATCCTTCTAATATGACTCCAAATATTATAGAAGAGCGTCAAATGAATATTGCTGTTTTTGATGTGTTTTCACGTCTAATGATGGATCGAATTATCTTTTTAGGAACAGGTGTTAACGATCAAGTTGCTAACATCATACAAGCTCAACTTTTATTTTTACAAAGTACAGACGCAAATAAAGATATCCAAATTTACATTAACTCTCCAGGAGGATCAGTATATGCAGGCTTAGGTATTTATGACACTATGCAGTTTGTAAAACCAGATGTTGCTACAATTTGTACAGGTATTGCAGCATCAATGGCAGCCGTTTTATTGTGTGCTGGTGCAGCAGGTAAACGTTCTGCATTGACGCACTCTCGTGTAATGATTCATCAAGTAAGTAGCGGAACACAAGGTCAGTTAAGTGACATGCAAATTGCATTAAAAGAAACTATAAGAGTTAAAGAAGAATTATATGCTGTTATTGCAAAACATTCTGGCAAATCAATAGAGCAAGTAGAGAAAGATTCTGATAGAGATTATTGGATGCGTTCTCAAGAAGCTTTAGAGTATGGAATGATTGATGAAGTATTAACAAGAAAGTAATTCTATTAATTACCGACTAACAATTTCAGTAGTCGATTTACTAAATTATTTATACCGTCATATTTGTAATGTGAAGTTTAAACATTTCTACATTTAAAATATTCAGATTATTGAAAATGACACCAATTTAAAATTATGGCAAAGGAAGAATTAGAATGTTCATTTTGTGGTAGGAAAAAGCCAGAAACTAACCTCTTAATAGCAGGTTTAGACGCACACATTTGCGATCGTTGTATAGAACAAGCGCACGGTATTGTTATAGAAGAATCTAAACAATCTGAAAATGCAGATTTAAGTGCTGAATTAATGTTAAGAAAGCCAAAAGAAATAAAAAGCTTTTTAGACGACTATATTATTGGACAAGAATATACCAAGCGTATTATGTCAGTAGCAGTTTACAATCACTATAAACGTTTGTTACAGGCACCAACTGATGATGATATTGAAATACAAAAAAGTAATATTATTATGGTTGGGCAAACCGGTACAGGTAAAACTTTAATGGCCAAAACAATTGCTAAAATGCTAAACGTACCCTTAGCCATTGTAGATGCCACTGTATTAACAGAAGCCGGTTATGTTGGTGAAGATGTAGAGAGTATTTTAACACGTTTATTACAAGCGGCTGACTACAATCTTGAAAAAGCACAACGTGGTATTGTCTTTATTGATGAAATAGACAAAATTGCTCGCAAAAGTGATAATCCATCAATTACTAGAGATGTCTCGGGTGAAGGTGTACAACAAGCGTTATTAAAACTTTTAGAAGGTACTGTTGTTAATGTACCGCCAAAAGGAGGACGTAAACATCCTGATCAAAAATTTATTGAAGTAGATACCGAAAATATTTTATTTATTGCTGGTGGTGCATTTGATGGTATTGAGCGTGTAATATCTAAACGCCTTAATATGCAAGCTATTGGTTACAGTTCTATCAATGCAGAGAGTGTAGATAAGGATAATATTTTACAATATATTATTCCTAGAGACTTAAAAGATTTTGGATTAATCCCGGAAATTATAGGGCGTTTACCTGTTTTAACGCATATGGACCCATTAGATGCTAAAACACTTAGAGCTATTTTAACGGAACCTAAAAATGCCATTATTAAACAATATAAAAAGTTGTTTGCAATGGATGAAGTTACTCTATCAATTACAGATGGTGCCTTAGAATATATTGTTGAAAAGGCAATTGAATATAAACTTGGTGCCAGAGGATTAAGATCACTCTGCGAAGAAATCTTAACAGAAGCAATGTTTGAGTTACCTGGTTCTGGCGAAACAAAACTTAGTATCACCAAATCATATGCTCAAGACAGATTAAACAAGTCAACTTTAAAAAAGTTGAAAGCAGTGTCTTAAAAAGATTTTTAAACTAATAACTAAAAGCCACAATTTCAATAGAATTTGTGGCTTTTTATGTTTAGGGATTAATTAATTTTGCTAGCAATATATTTTGTAAAGTAAAAATTAATAGCACATTATTTTTATCAAAAATAGAAGGATTAATCCATAGCACTATTAATTCTTATTAATATTGGTTAAAAGGATTGTAACTATCGCTAAAAACAAATTCAATACCTTTTTTTGGGTTAAACTGTTATCGCTTAGTTTTTGTATAACTAAGTTTAACTTTTTTTTGAGCTAATTTTACTACAGACTTCTCTGAATAAGTATTAGGTACAAGCTCTTCCTTATAATTTACATACCCATCCTTTTCCGCAACAATTTGATAATAATGGTATGGTTTTAACTTAAAATGATAAGACGCATCATCACTTGTTACTTGGCGTTCTAACTCTTTACCTTCATCATCTAATAAAACAACAGTTGTATTTGGCAACTTTTCATTATCTTCTGTAGTAATAATACCTTCTAAGTTTTTATAAATCATTTCAGCTTGTACATGGTACATGTTATAGGCATGTGTTCTTTTGTTTTTATTTGATGAAAAAACACCTGTTTGCCCATCAATAATCATAAAAGCTATATCGTCTCTGGTAGAATTAATTGCTCTTCCTAAATTTCTAGGTTCACTATAAACAATATTTCTTCGGTTAGAAATAAAAATATCATAACCTCCTAAACTACCATGACCCGTAGATGAGAAGAACAACTCTTTATTATCATCTGTAGTAAATGGGTACTTTTCATTTTTTTCTGAATTTACCTTATCACCTAAATTAACATAAGAGCCTATGGTACCATCTTTATTAATTCTAGCCATATATATATCATACCCACCATATCCATCTTTCATGTTTGAAGAAAAGAATAAGAATTTGCCATCGGCAGAAACATGAGGATTTTCTACTGAATAATCATCGCTACTTATAGATAATTCAGTTTCGTTAATCCATTTACCTTGAGAATTCTTTTTTAAATTAGCCTTATACATTTTATAATTACCTTCACTACCTCTTTCGCTCCTTGTGTAATAAATAGTGTGCTCATCTGGTGAAAAAGAAACCTGACCTTCATTTGCTTTTGTATTTAATATTCTACTAAATAAAAATGGTTGAGAAAAACTATTGGTTCCTTTTACGTCTAAGCAAAACAAATCTGTATATGGTTCTTTAGTCTTTGGATCTTTACCAGAACCTAAGCCACCAATCTTTTTAGAGGATACAATAACTAGTTTGTTTCTAAACATTGCACTTGCAATCTCAGAGTAATCTGAATTTATTTTAGAGACTTCTACTTCAAAAGCATAGCCACTTTTATTAAGAGCATCAACTTTGGTTCGGTTTACAGGATCTGTAATAGTATACAGCCCATACGCACAGAACAAAATAACGCATAGCGAGTGTAAAGTAAATTTCATAATTGAGGAATAATGGATTAATACGTCTTAAAGATACAATTTACCTTGACACAGGCGGAATACTAGAACATTTTTCAGATAAGAAACGATTTTTATCGATAAAAAACTAACTATAACAATAACAGTAATATAAATCGAATTTATTGTTCATTTAAACGCAATAATTCTTCTAAATATGATCTAGAATTAGAGAGACGTGGTACTTTATGCTGACCTCCAAGTTTATTGTTACTTTTTAACCAATCATAAAATAAATTAGGGCGAGCACTATGTATTTTAGGACTATTTAAAGTCATATTATTTAGACGCTTAGCATCATAATCGGAGTTTAATGTTTTTAAGGCTTCATCAAATAAAACTTCAAAATTAGACATATCTTTTGGTGGTGTTTTAAACTCAATAATCCACTCATGCGCACCTTTTTCTTTTCCTTCCATAAAAATTGGTGCTGCTGTATAATCTACAATTTCTGAGGCTGTTTGTTTACAGACACTTTTAAAGGCTCTTTCGGCATTTTCAATAATTAATTCTTCTCCAAAAGCATTAATATGGTGTTTAGTTCTTCCGGTAACTTTAATTCTATGTGGACTTAAACTAACAAATTTTATTGTATCTCCTATTTTGTAGCGCCATAAACCAGCGTTTGTTGTTATAATAACTGCATAATTAGTATTGAGCTCTACCTCACTTAAAGGTATTACTTTTTGATCTGGCGTTTTATAGGTATCCATTGGAATAAATTCATAAAAAATTCCGTAATCTAACATCAATAGTAAGTCGCAAGAATTATTTTGATCTTGTATTGCAAAAAAACCTTCAGAGGCATTATAAATTTCATAATATCTAAAATCTTTAGACGGTAATATGGCTTTATATTGCTCTGCATAAGGATTAAAACTAACGCCTCCATGAAAATAAACTTCGAGATTAGGCCAAATATCAAACAAACTATCTTTATTTGTTTTATCCAATACATTGTTTAATAAAACCAACATCCAAGACGGCACACCAGCAAGACTGGTTACATTCTCTTCTATAGTTTCTTCTACAATGGCTTGCATTTTCACTTCCCAATCACTCATTAAAGACACTCTACTGCTTGGTGTACTACTAAACTCAGCCCAAAATGGCATATTGTCTATAAGAATAGCACTTAAGTCTCCAAAAACAGTTCCATTTTCTTTATACAATTCTTTGCTTCCGCCTAAACGCAAACTTTTACCTGTAAACAATTGTGCATCTTCGTTATTGTTTAAATACATACAAAGCAAATCTTTACTTGCTGCGTAATGGCAATCCTCTAAAGACTCCATACTAACAGGTATAAATTTACTTTTAGCATTAGTGGTTCCGCTAGATTTAGCAAACCATTTTATAGAGGTTGGCCAAAATATATTTTGTTCACCACGCCTAGAACGTTCAATTAAAGGGTGAACTTCTTCATAATTAGAAATAGGAATTCTTTGGTTAAACTCTCTGTAGTCTTTTATAGATTCAAAATTATATTTTCTGCCAATCTCAGTATCTTTTGCAAACTTTAATAACTTAAACAGTAATTCATTTTGTACTTCGTTAGGATATTTAATGAATAGTTCTATTTGATGAAATCGCTTTTTTAAAAACCAAGAAGCAATAGAATTTACAATGGGAATTGGCATGGATAAGCTATATTTACTCGCTAAACGAGATTTAATATTTCAGTTATTGTTTGTAATTTTGAATCTAAATAATCTAAATATTCATGTCTGGCTACAACACAAAAATCAAAGTAAAGCCAGAATGATAAAAATACTAAATTCTTTTATGGTTTTTACAGGAGTTCTTACAAAAATGCAAACCGAGTTTTTAGATCCCATTCAGTACTATTTGGTCTTTGAAAATGATTTTATACATATGAATCAATTATTGAATAAAACCATTAACATAAAACTTGTTGGGCACCAATGTTTAAGCTGTGGCTTAGACAAACCTATTTACCGACAAGGCTTTTGTAGAACGTGCTTTTTTGATCAACCCTTGGCTGGTGATTGGATTATGAGGCCAGAGTTAAGTACAGCACATTTAGGCAAAGAAGATAGAGATTTAGACTATGAGAAAAAGGTACAACTGCAACCACATATTGTGTATTTAGCCAATTCTAGCAATGTAAAAGTTGGTGTAACCAGAAAAAGCCAAGTACCAACACGTTGGATAGATCAAGGTGCACATGAAGCCTTAGAAATTGTTGAAGTACCAAATCGTTATTTAGCCGGAATTACTGAAGTTGCTCTAAAAGAACATGTTGGCGACAAGACTAATTGGCGTACTATGCTAAAAAATGAAATAAAAGATGAAAATCTATTAGAATGGCGTCAAAAGTTAAAGCAATATATACCAGAGCAAACGCAACAATATTATATAGAAAACAATTCTGAAACGCACTTACATTTCCCTGTAGAACAATATCCTGTAAAACCTAAAAGTCTTAATATTAATAAAACTCCTAGTTATTCTGGAAAATTAATTGGAATAAAAGGACAATACCTCATTTTTGAAGATAATACAGTTTTTAATGTAAGGTCTAATGAAGGATTGGTAGTTGAATTGAGTGTTTAATTCCTTAAAAAAAGAATCTCTTTAATTGAAACAACACTAAACTAGTATGTATCTAAACTTGAAAAAACAGATAAAAACTTATTTAAAATAAGCTAACAAATCGGCTTTTTTAGAAGCTGATACCATTATCTCTTTTCCATTACTTAGTACAACGCTTCCTCCTTTGCCTTTTACGTACTTTACAATTTCATTGACATTAACTAAATAGCTTTTATGTACTCTAGCAAAATTGGCTTCAGCTAAACTTTCTTCAATATATTTTAAAGTTTTACTAACGAGTTTCTTTTTATTGTTATTGAGATATATTTCGGTATAATTATCATCGGCTTTGCAAAACATAATATCTGCTGTGTCTATAACTTCAAAACCATCTTGTTGCGGAATGGTAATTTTTCCATTTACATAATTTGTTTTAGGCACTAAAACTTCATCTTGTAAAGCATCTTCTTTAGTCCTTATTTCTGTTACATAATCCACAGCTTTTATTAATTCATCTATAGAAATTGGTTTCATTAAGTAATATGAAGCATGCGCATTTAAAGCTTCAATAGCATAATGATTAAAGGCGGTTACAAAAATGGTTTCAAAATTAATATCTCCTACTTTATCTAATAAATCAAAGGCATTACCATATGGCATTTCTACATCTAAAAACACAACGTCTAAATCATTATTTCTTATTAAAACTAAGCCTTCCTCTACGTTAGAAGCTTCACCTAAAATTGAAATATTAGGACAATATTTGGTGAGGTAATTTCTTAGGATTAACCTACTGTTTTCTTCGTCTTCTACTATAATAGCCTTTAGTGTCATAATTAATCTTTTTTTAATGTAACAACAACTTTAGTACCTGCATCTTCAGATTCCTGAAAATCACTAATGGTTACGTCTACCTTATCTTTATACATTTCATTTAAAATTGAAACACGTTTTTTTATGTTGTTCATTCCTTTTGAATTCTGCTTTTTCTGATGGTCAGTTTTTAACGCTTTAGAACGTTCTCTCCCAATGCCGTTATCTGCAATGGTTATGGTAATTTCGTCTTTAGATTTTGGTTGAATATAAATATGTAAATGTCCTTTTTCATTTTTATAGCGCAAGCCATGCCAAACCGCATTTTCTATATAAGGCTGCAGTAGCATTGGTGGAATTTGATAATCGTCTACATCAATAGATTCATCTACGTCTATGGAATAGTCAAATTTATCTTGAAATCTAAAATGCTCTAGCTGAGTGTATAAATTTAATAATTCTACCTCTTTTTTTAATGGAATAAAGTCCTCTTCGCTATTTTCTAAAACAGCACGCATTAATTTTGAAAAGTCTGTTAAATATTTGTTTGCCGTGCGTTCATCGTTGGTTGCAATAAATGTATTTACAGAATTTAAAGCGTTAAAAATAAAGTGTGGATTCATTTGGCTACGTAACGATTTTAGTGCTAATAAATTATTTGCTAATCGTTGTTGTTTAATGTATTTAAACATTAAATAACCTGTTATTAAAAGTAAAATTAAACCACCTATTAAACTATAAATAATAATTTTTTGGTTTTTGTTTTGTTCTTGTGTTAGCTCATATTTACTTCTAGATAAGGCTCTGTCGCTTTCTAAAGAGGTAATTCTATTTTGTTGTTCTGCTATGTTTCTACTAAAACGTGCCGCTTGAGAAATTTCTTGTATTTTTTTTGCATATTGTTGATCCACTACATTGTTATACGCCTCACTATAAGCTATGGCTTTCTCCGTATTACCTGCTCTTAAATGTGCTTCGGACAATTTCCGTGTTGCATCCATTTTTACATCTAAATCTTCTTTTTTATCAGCTTCTTCTATACTTTTTTCATAATATGGAATAGCGCTTTCCATATCATTCTGAAGATAATAGGCATTACCAATTTTATAGTTTTGTTTTTGAATTGTAATTGGGCTTTCGTTGGCAATTATAGAATCTTTTTCAATATCTTTTATAGCTTCAATCGCCTCTTTTCTTAATACTATCTCATCATCGTAATCCGCATTTAAACTATTAAATTCAGCGACCTTTACTTGCTCTTCTACAGCGCGTTTTTTATTTTCATTTTTAGCTAAATTTAATGAATTATTAAACAACACTTTTGCCTTACTTGTTTGGCCTTGGTCACTGTAAACTTGTGCCATTTTAGAGTTTAAATCTGTGACTTTAGGTGCTATTAAATGTTTATTAGCCACTTTTAAACCATCTTGGTAAGCTTTTATCGCTTTAGAAAAATCTTTTAGTTTTACATAGGTATCTCCAATGCCTTCAAACCATACCGTTTTTTCATAATTAGATAACTTCTTTTCATCTATACTTGTGTATTCTTTTAAGCTTTTATCATAATTGCCTTCATTTCGGTATGCCTTAGCTAATTTAAGTTTTGCAGAGATTTTTTCGGTGTTTTGTATACTCGTTTTAAAAGCAGAAATAGCCAAATCGTATTGTTTCCAATACATATAAACGTCACCTAATAATTCATAGGCTTGTGCATTTTGCTCTGCGCTACTATCAACATTCAACGCATCACCAATAAACTTAATACTCTTTTCTGCATCAGTCTTTAAATAGACATCTGCAGAATCTATCATTTCATTAAAGCGCTTAAAATTAGATGTAATTTTAGAACGTCTACCATTTTGTTTGGCATCAATAACCTCAATAGTTATGCGTTCATTTGAGGTTACGGTATAATAAATGGTTTCAAAATCATCATGGCTAATAATAAGTTCGTCTCCAATTTTAGCTTTAATATTAAATGTTCCGTCTGCAAAGGTTCTGGTATATTGTCCGCCGTTTACTAAAATCTCCACATTTTTATACGGCTTATAGGATTCTTTTTCATAAACAGAACCTCTTATAGTAAAAACAGTGCTAATATTAGAAGCGCTATTATCTATTTCTCTTTGTTGAGAAAAGGCAAAAAAGCCAATTAGCCAAAAGAGGATTAGAAGACCATATGATTTAGAAATATTCACGTAATTACTTATTTGTTGCACTAAACTTACATACTTTATTTGGTTTCAAAAAATAGCTTATCTGTAATTGAAATCAATTTTACTCTAAATATACCTATTCAACTAAAATACTAGACCGTTTCACTCATCTAAATGGTTACTTCACTCATTCTGGTTTTAAATCACTGTTTTTTCAGCAGAGCTTTACACGTAAATCAAAAAACAATTAGAAAAATGAAATCAGTTAAATTATCAATTCTACTCTTGCTCCTATTTAGTTTTAGTGCTTATGCCCAACACAGAGGAAATTATAATGAAATTACCCAAGATATATCTAGGCAGAATATATTATCCTCAGGTAATGCCCAAATTTATAACCCAACGGTACAACAACAGGTTAATAAAACATTATACCCAAGCAACGTACTTACTGTAGATGTAAAAGCTTTACAGAATGTGAGTGCTACTACTTACACAGCAATCTTTAATGTGTCTCAAATGGGACCTTCTGCAGACAAAACCAATCAGTTAATGAAAGCACGAATTGATAGTATTAAATACCATCTAAAGACCAAAGGAATTTTGGCTAAAGATATTGCTATAGACGTGATTTCTTTTATTCCTATTTATGAGGTAGAGGTTACCAAAAAACTATTCAGTAAAACCTATTCTGAAGTTCCTAAAGGGTTTGAGTTGCAACAAAACATCCATATTCAATTTACTAAAACTAATCAGTTTGAAGCCATTTTAGAAGCTTGTGCACATAGCGAAGTTTACAATTTAGTAAAGGTTGATTATTATATTGAAAATATTCAAGAAGTCTATAAAAATCTTCAAGATAAATTATTAACACTAATTGAAGACAAGAAAAAATACTATACCGTTTTGGGTTTTGATATGGCTAATTATGATGTTGCCATAGCAGATGATAAATATTGCTATTTCCCAAAGGATTTTTACCAAAGTTACCAAGCTTATAATAGTACATCTGTTGAAGCCTTAAGTAAAAGTAAAGGAGTAACCACTGTAAAGAAGCAAACCTCATATTATTATCAACCGCTCACTTATGAAACTTATGATGTGGTTATAAACCCTTCAATTTTAGAACCAGTTGTTCAAATTGGCATGAACATAAAACTTGTTTTTACACCAAAACCAAAGGAACAAAAACCAACGCCAATTGTAGAAACAAAAATAGACCACAAATACTACGTAATTTCTCCAAACGGAACCATAGATGTAAAAGAATTAAACACAAAAAATTAAAAAAATGAAAACAGTACTTAAGTCTTTAGTCATTGCATTTAGCCTAACAACACTTATGGCTTGTAATGCAAACAATAAAAAAACAGAAATATCAGACAAATTAATTGCAGAAACCATAATTAACACCAATACAAAAGAAACGACACCAGAAATTAAAGTAGCCCTTTTGTTAGATACTAGTAATAGTATGGATGGTTTAATAGACCAAGCCAAAGCACAACTGTGGAAAATTGTAAATGAATTATCTTATGCAAAATGCGAAGATGAGAGCCCTAATTTAAAAATTGCGCTTTACGAATATGGAAATGATAACCTTAATGCTGAAGAAGGTTACCTAAGACAGGTCTTATCATTTAGTGACGACTTAGATGACATCTCAAAATCACTGTTTTCATTAACAACTAATGGTGGAAATGAATATTGCGGAAAAGTGATTAAAACAGCACTTAACCAATTAGAATGGGGAAATAGCGAAGACGATTTAAAACTGATATTTATTGCTGGCAATGAACCTTTCTCGCAAGGAAATGTAAATTATAAGGATGCAACTAAATTAGCACATCAAAACGATGTTACAGTAAATACCATTTTTTGTGGTGATTATAATCTAGGCATCTCAACATCTTGGAAAGATGGCGCAGATTTAACACATGGTAATTACATGGCTATAGACCACAATGAGTCAACCGTACATATTGCCTCTCCTTACGATGACAAAATTTTAGAATTGAATGAAAAATTAAATAAAACCTACGTAGCGTATGGTAGTGCTGGGAGAAAAAAAATGGAAATGCAAGCAGAACAAGACACCAATGCTTTAAGCTACAATAAAGCGAATGCAGTAAGTAGAACAGTTAGTAAAAGCTCTCGTTTATATATAAATAGCTCTTGGGATTTAGTAGATGCTGAAAAGGACAAAAGCTTTTCTTATGATGATTTAGATGAAGAGGAACTACCTAACGAATTAAAAGGAAAATCTAAAGCAGAAATTAAAACTTATGTTGAACAGAAAGGGAAGGCACGAGAAAAACTTCAAGAAGAAATTGAAAACTTAAACAAAAAACGACGAAATTATATTGCGAAACAAAACACAAAAAGTTCTAATAATTTAGAAAGTGCAATGCTTGAAGCTTTAAAATCACAAGCTGAAAAGAGGAATTATAAATGGGAATAAGTTAAATTTAGAAAAAGAAAAAGGCTCAATTTACATTGAGCCTTTTTTGTATTATAAAATATGGTCTTAATTAATTGCCGGACAGTTACACTCATACTTCTCTCTTCTACAATTAAAGTTGAAGCCTAAAGTAAACTGATGAAAGCCGCCTGTATTAAAATTCACTGTATTTGATTGATAAGAATAGGTATACGCAAATACAAAATTATTATAATCTACACCTACAAAAGGCGTAATGTACTGTAATTTTTGGCTACTTACACCAGAACCATCTTGAAACTGTGCACCATCTAAACTACGTCTGTAAGATAATCCACCCCAAACTTTACCAAAATCCATTTCTTTATAAACCTTTGCATTAATGTCAATAGAAGATTCTTCTGTTGCATCTCTATACATATACATTATAGAAGGCTCATAACTCCATTCACTACCAAACTTACTAAAAGTATAACCAGAGGATAACAGATAAGTTCTTAAATTTCTGTATTCAAATCCATCCTCGCCATTCCAGTTAATACCATCATTATCTAAAATGTTCTTAGCAGTAAAATGTGCATAGAAATCTATAAAATGATAAGAAAAACCAAAATCCATATTAAAATTAGTTGCGCTCTGCACTCCTCCATTTATAATTGCATCTATTTCACCAGGCGCTAAAAAAGTAGATTCATCTAACTTATATTGTAAGAATCCTGCACTTAATCCAAATGATAACATATTTAAATCAATCTCATTTCTAGAAAACATTAAATGATATGCAAAAGTTGCATAACCACCAACTGTTGAGTGATAACCATTGGCGTCATTAAAAAGAACACCACCAAGTGCCACAGGAGAGTCTCCTAATCTACCATTCATACTTAGCGTTTGCAAACTCGGCGCATCATCTACACCAAACCATTGTTGCCTAGCTGTTAATCTAATTTTTGCACAATTTGCAACACCAGCCATTGACGGGTGAATTAGGTAATAATTGTCTGTTAAATAGTCTGAATAGACTGGGATTCCTTCTTGAGTAAATCCAAAATTTGCTACTAAGGATATTAGGGCTACTAAACAATACTTTTTTAATTTCATATTTTTATTATCGTTTCAAGGTAAAATGGGCTTTAAATTCTTTACGGATATCAGTGCCTGGTTCGTCGTATTCTACTGTAAACCAATAATCACTGGTTGGCATTAAACTACCATTATATGTTCCATCCCAACCGCTTCCATCTGGACTCAATTGTTTCAACAGTTTTCCATACCTGTCAAATATATAAATTTTTGCATTACTTCCAATACCTGGGATATTCCAAGTTTCATTAAATCCATCGCCATTAGGTGTAAAGTATAATGGGTAATCTACGATAAACGTTGTCGCAGTCTCTGTTCCACAGCCATTCTTATCTCTGGCTATAACCTCATGTTCACCTGCTGATACATTGCTAAATACTAACGCATCTTGCCATGGTCCGCCATCTAAACTAAATTCATAGTCCCCTATCTCATCTCCTAATACTACTTGTATAACGTGATTTTCTGCAAATGCTTGTGTTAATTGCTCAATTGTTAAACTTGGTGGCTCACTTTCTATTACTAAGGTCTCATCGTAATGCTCACAATCGGTTAGCGTGTTAGTAACTGTAACACCATAAATACCTTCTGCTGTTGGCATATAAGTACCTTCTGTTGCGCCTGCAATTTCTACGCCTTCATAAGTCCATACAAAACTGTAATCTGTTG
>NZ_WOWS01000019.1 GCF_009741275.1 Winogradskyella endarachnes | reverse complement strand
GTTTAGTTTTCCAGTGCTAAGTTCGTCTAAAATTTTCAGTTTAAAAGGTTCAGAATACCGTCTAATTACTTTGTCGTTTTTGTACATAATGTTTAAAATTATGTAGCCTTTATTCAGGACGGGTCAAAATTACACACAACGGTCTCGTATAACCGTCAGTTACGGGTTTAAATTAGCGATTATTTTCGGTTTAGCACAGACATTAGCAATTCCGAGTGGATTCGGACGTAGTCGAATCCGCCGTAATTGCGGTTATACATTGTTGGCTTTTAGTGCTTTTATTTTATCGGTTTTTGTTTCGTTCCTCTAAAGTTAATGATTTCAATTAATTCCTTTTTTGGTTGAATTCTGTAGATTATATAATTGTTTTTGTCAACCAATCCTTTGTGAACATTATTATACTTTCCAGTTGGTGGACAAATTTTAGGATATTTACTTATTCGAGTTAAAAGGTCATTAATATTCTGTTCTAAATTCAGAATTTCCATTATAGTCCATTCTTTCTCTAAATAATCCAAAACCTTATCTAATCCATTTTCAGCTTGTGGTGTCCAAACGATTTTTAATGCCATTTATCAAATCGTTTCATTACTGTTTCATTAGTTTTATATTCACCTTTATCAGCTTGCGCTAAACCAGTCTTGATTTCTTCTTGTTCTTTTTTAGACATTTCACTCCACCAATCCACTTGCTCTTCCTCAAATACAGATTTGAGTTTTTTTAAAATGCTTTCTTTCTGTGTTTGAAGTAAAAGATGCATTAATTCTAATTTTGTGGTCTCTATATTCATAATCCTAACTTTTATTATAACAAATATAGTTTTTTATCTATAAACTTTATTCTGAATTATTTTGATAATAATATTTTTAAGTTTGGACTTAAAGTTTGATGATTTTCGATGTCCTCCAGCATTAAAGCCAACGGTCTCGGCTATGAGTAGTTGCGTGGTTTAGCACTTAACTTTGCAAGTACACACCAAACTGAAAATCCGCGAGGATTTTCAGAAGTAGGCGAGAACAAGCAATTACTTATAGCCCTTGTTAGCTACAGTAGTTTTTCAATATAGTCGACAATATCGCTTTTTTGTTCAGCTGACACAGCTCCTTCAATTTTTTTAACTATTCCATCTTTATCTAAATAAAAAGTTTTCGGAAATTCTTTAATTTGAATAGAGTTCATAAAATCAGCTGCATTTATGATATGCGTAAAATCAAATTCCCGTTTGTTTAAAAATTTTTCTACTTTTTCTTTTGTTTCAAACGTTACAGCTATGAAATTAACTTCATCCCCATATTCTTTCTTAATTTCATTCAAAATCGGCATTTCTTTTATACAAGGTCCACAAGCGGTATGCCAAAAGTTTATAATGGTAGGTTTTCCAATTAAGTCATCCAACGTAATTACTTCACCGTTTACTGTTTGGAAAGATGTTGCTGGTAATGACTTTCCTTTTATGGCTTCTTCATTAAAAACATTATTTATATTCATTTTAGGTGGATATGAAGAAAATGTGACTTTTGAAACCTTAATAATTATGCTGTCATTTGTTTTAATAGGTTCCTCAAATTCATAAATAATATCAAAATATTTTTCAGGTGGAAGTTTCTTTTTGAATTTCGCAACGAGTTCATTTTTTTCTTTGTAAAAAGTTTTTTCTTCAACTATTACACCTTCTTTCTTTTGAATATATCGACTTTGTGAAAAAGTATTTAGGCTAAAAATTATACAAATAAAGAGATTAAATATTCTTTTCATAATTATTGATTTTCCTTCATAGTATTTCAGTTATTCTATGTCTAGTCCTGAAATATGGCTACAGGTTAAAAATTGAATTTACGCTGTTTTTAAATATACCATATTTGGTGTTTTATAGTCTAAAGATACATGTAATCTAATTTGGTTGTATAAATTAATTGCAC
>NZ_WOWS01000018.1 GCF_009741275.1 Winogradskyella endarachnes | reverse complement strand
GTTTTAATGATGGTGATGGTAATGGCGCTGATGATACAGCGGAAGCAACTACTCCTATAGATACATTAAATGATGGTAGTTACGATTTTCAAAATTTAGACAGTGATGATGATGGTTGTAGTGATGCCAATGAAGCGTATAATGATGCAAATGCGGATGGAGGAGATGGTAGTCAGTTTGGTACTGGTAATCCAGCAAGTGTTGATGCCTCAAATGGTTTAGTTACAGAAACAGGAGTTGATTATAGTCTGGGTACAAATCCACAAGTTACAGACGGCGATTTTACGTTAAGTGTTTGTTATGTAGACCCTTGTGATGCCATGGCTTCTGGTAATACTGATACAGATGGCGATGGAATTTCAGATTTTTGTGACGATGATGACGATAATGACGGTATATTAGATTCAATAGAATGTCTAGGTTATAATATTAATGGTAGTGGAATTACAGGAAGTATAATTCCTACAGCTTGGGATATAGATTCTCCAAGTGGAAGTTCTGGACCAGTTGTATTTAATTCATTTACTTATAATGGAGAAACAATATCAGATTTTCAGTCTCCAACCGCATATGTTGAAAATTTTGTATCAACTTCAGGAACATTTAATTCTGGTGAGATTAAGAGAAGAACTTATGGTGTTGAAGATTTAGATTTTACTTCAGCGACTGATTGGAATAACGATATATTACCTGCTTTTCAATCTAGAGATATGAATGTATTTCAAGATTTACTTGTAGATTTAGTGAATGATGTCTCATATTACGAATTAGGTTTTGATACACCTATTATATCCAAAGATTTAATTTACTTATTGATTTTTGAGAAATCAGGAAATAATCCAATGCGTATTGAAGCACTTGACTATAATAAAAATGTTTTAGGTTCGGCTTTAAGCGTTGTAACATCTGATTATGTAGATACAGGTGCTGATATATTAGCGGAAGCTGTTGAGAATTTAGAAATTGCTACATTTCCTATTGATAATTTGGCTCCTGTAGGAAGTGAAATATATTGGATTCGAGTTTATGATAGAACTAACGGAACAGATTCTTCAGACGGTAAAGTTTTTGTCATGGCTGCTCCAAATATAGACTATAGCTGTGTTGATACAGATGGTGATGGTATAGAGGATTATTTAGATTTAGATTCTGATAATGATGGAATTTATGATGTAGTTGAGGCAGGTAATGATGCTTTAGATACTAATGATGATGGTGTTATAGATGCCAATGATGTTGGTTTTAATGATGGTGATGGTAATGGAGCAGATGATACAGCTGAAACTACTACACCTACAGATACATTAAATGATAATAGCTACGACTTTCAAAATTTAGATAGTGATGGAGATGGTTGTTCTGATGCAAATGAGGCGTATGATAATGGATTAGCAGATGGTGGTGATGGTGGTCAATTTGGTACTGGTAATCCTGCATCGGTTAATGCTTCAAATGGTTTAGTAACGGACACAGATGTCGATTATACTAACGTTACGTATTATGGTGCAGTTATTGATCCTAGTGTTTCTTCCGCTTGTAACCCGGAATTAACAGTAACCAAGACTATTACAACATCAGGAAGTGTATTAAATGATGTTATCGAATACGATATCATTGTAACTAACACAGGAGCTGTAACGTTAACAGATATTGAAGTTACAGATGCCAATGCAGATTCAGGAACATTAACTTATCCAGGCGGTTTAACCAATATTCCAAGTTTAGCACCAGGTGCAAGTGTTACAGTTACGGTAGAACAGACAATTGATCAAACAGACTTAGATAATGGTTATATTGAAAACAGTGCAACAGCGACTGGAGATAGTCCAAGTGGTACGGACGATGTAAGTGATGTTTCTGATACAAATGTAGATGAAGATGGAACTACTATTTTAGATAACGAGACGGTAGATGGCTCAGATGCCGATACTGATCCAACTAATGACCCTACAATTATTTCTCTTAATCAGAGTCCAGAGTTAAGTATTACCAAAACAAGTAGTTTAGACTTAGGCTCAGACGGAGTAGTGAGTGTAGGAGATGTTATTACCTATACTTATACAGTAACCAACACAGGAGATGTCACCGTATTT
>NZ_WOWS01000017.1 GCF_009741275.1 Winogradskyella endarachnes | reverse complement strand
ATCTATTTTCGTTTAAAAGAGTCTCAATTTGGATTCTTTCTTTTAGGGTAAGTCGTCTATGCTTTTTTACTTTCATTATAACAAATCTATAATTTTAGATTTGTTGCGTTAAGTTATTGAATAGAGCCTGCATTTCTCAAATTGGGTACAACGTATTTGTATAAGATTAGTTGCGCTGAAAATCTGTTAAGATTTTCAGATTAAGAAACTAAGATAATAAAAATGCGAGGATTTTCCGCAGGAAAATCAGCAGCAATTAATTTTATACGGTGTTGTAAATTGTAGCTTTGTCAGATTTGTTATTCCGCTTGAGTGAAGTTCCAGGTTTGAGTAAATTCCGATTCAGGATTTTTCCGCAACAATTTTCAATCCGCAAGAGTGAAATTCCGCGCAATATTTGTTGATTTCACGTTTTAAAATTCCGCAAACTGGCTCAATTCCGTTCGAGTGATATTCCGCGTAAAGTTTGTCAAATTCAGAGTTTGAGTGGTTTTCTCCGCGTAATAATTCAGAGTTTTCTTTTTCGGAAATCAGAGGTTTTTAAAATTCGGAATTTTCCGCCGTCTGAGTGAGCGCTATGATTTACAACGGTTAGGCTATGAGTAGTTGCGTGAGTTTGCACTTAACTTAGCAAATATACACCAAGTTGGAAATTCCGTAGGAATTTTCAAAGTAGGCGAGAACAAGCAATTACTTATAGCCATTGTTAGGCATAGTGTTTTTGGTTTTGAATATTCCATAATCGGAAATTTCAGATATTTTGGTTTGGTATTTTGGTTTTAAATGATAAACTATTTTTGATGTCAAACTTTTATTTGAATCATCTGAAATAATCAAATTATCAATATATATTCTGTAAATAGTATCACTTTGGGGCTTAAAAGCAACAAATACATTTCCTTTTTTGATTTTAAGACTGTCTAAATGTCCAGTATTTTTGTGAGTGTACTCGTTTAAATCGTAAAAGTATATACTATCTCTTGTTTCTTTAAAATTGTTAAATTCTAATACCTCATATCCGTATGCTTTTTTATTATATGCTTTAGATTGGTAAAAATCAGTTTTTAATATTATTTCTCCAATTGTAGTTTTTTTAGATTCTACTGGATTAAATATAATTGGTTCATCCTTAACATAAGGATTTGTTTGCATTGCTTGTATGTAGTTTTTATTTGGAATTTCGGTCAGCAAAAATATTGGTAATTCTTTCCTTGTTCGCATTTTAAAGTTTTGTGTAGTATCTAAAATAGTGTAACCCGTAATATGAGTGTCAAATCCGCCCCAAGCATCGTATTTATAAAGTGCTTTTGAAGTTCCTTCTATTTTCTGCTCGTATAAATACAATTCCCAATTTTCATTTCCGTTTGTGCAACTAAAAAGCGATAACAGTATTAAAAATGTCATTAATTTGATTAATTTATTCAACATTAATCTGGTTTTTTTACATTATGCCTAACGTGTTTGTGTATGGCTCGTTGCGGGAAATTCGCGAGAATTTTCCGCCGTAACCGAAAGATAGCAAATTGCAATGAATTCCGATTAGGAATTCAGCCGTAATGAGCTATACACGTTGTTGGCAATAGTTTTTATTCATTAATCCATATAGTTATTAGTCTTTTTCCTAAAGTATGGTTTAAGAATATTTCTAAATATAATTACTGAAATAATAATTGTCCAAACAGTTATCAATCCAGTTTGACTTATTTTTTCATCATTCATTCCATTTAAGAAATAGAGTAGAGTTAGTATTCCAACGCAAACTGCTAAAATTAGAGCAATTGCATAGATATATTGAATCAACTTCCAAATTGACCAATAAATAACTTCTTTATCTATTTTATCCACCCAATTCTATTTTTATTAAATAATTTGTCATTCGGTTCTTATAAGTCCGAATTTGTGTTTTCCGAAACTATTGGTTAAAGTTCCAGATAATGTATCTTCATTTTCGGATAGATTGTATTCAATTAGAATTTTGTCCTCCGTGTCTACTGTCTTTCCCGAAGAATCCCAGACATAAGTCCGATAAGTAAACTCGATTTTTGAATCCGTCGCACTCCATTCTACATTTGCATTGTCCTCATCAATAAATTCCAGTTTATCCGAGTCAAATACCCAGAATATTTTTGGGTTTTCGGTTTCGTACCATTTTCCATTCAGTCTTTTTTCAGCAGAATTTTGTCCGCAAGAAAAGGTGAGAATAAAAGTCAGATAAATTGGTATGTAAAGTAGCTGCATTCAATGTTCTAACGCAACAAACGTTGCTTTTTTTTGTTTGATACTAAGCTACATTTTTTAGTTCATAATCCATAATTTCTTGAGGAGTTTTATAGCCTATAATTTTCCGAGGTCTGTTAT
>NZ_WOWS01000016.1 GCF_009741275.1 Winogradskyella endarachnes | reverse complement strand
TTAAATAATAAGATACCTCGTAATTTGCCGCGGATTGGGTTCCTAAAATAGTTGCTGTCTGAGTACTTAGGTCAAATTCTTCAAAACCATCGTTACTTTCATCATCACACAATTCTAAATCTGATGCAGGGTTAATTATTGGATCTTCCAATAAGATTAATTCGAAAGACGTGGTATCAACGCAAGTTTGAGTAATATCTGCCAATCTAACCCAAATAGTTTGAGGATCAGATATGTTTGTATACGGACTGGTTAATGATCCAATATTATCTAAAGCATCTTGCTCAGAAAGGTGATAACTAACAATAAATTGAGTTGGGTCTTGACTCCCTAAAACGTCATCATCATTATCCGTTAAATTGAACTCTTCAAATCCCGTATCAGTACAAACAACCATATCTAATGCGGTATTGATGGTTGGATTTGCTCTAAATTCAATTAATATAGGATCCGCAGAACCTGTACACACACCAGAATAATCAAAATCAGCATAATAAATACCTGGTTCTGTTACGATTAACGTTGAAGATACTTCTCCTGGAATTTCAACATCATCTTTATACCAAACATGTACAGCTGCATCAAGACCTGTATCTAATAAAACCTCTGTACCATCACACTGAGCAGTATCCGCCTCAATAGTAATATCATCTCCTAATCCTCCACCTAAATTAAAACTTCCAGCTTTAATAAATACTCCTGAATCATATGTGTTATCTCGGTCATCAGCAACAACGAGTTTTATTGTGTAATTATCACCCGGAATTACATTTGCTTGAGCTGTAAAAACTGCCGTTCTACCATCAAATGATATTGGCGGACCATTATTTGGTGTATATGCCCCAAAATATTGATCATTAATTCCTCCACATGACGCTCCATTGTCTGGATGTATATTGGTAACCAATATAGGTGTATTAGTACCTGGCAATACAGCTAAATTTGTTGTAACACCAGCAGAATCTGTTAATAAAAACGCAAATGCATCAGAATATGTACATTCAAAACTTCCCATATCATATTCTTCAGATGCCATTAAAAAATCAAAACTAATACTATCTGCTAGTGGCACAAAATCAAACTGAATGTACGTAGCGTTATGAGAAGTAATACCAACTTCATTATCTAAATCTGCATCACCAGGCCAAGTATTAGAACCATCTCCCAAAAATGTATTTGGACCGCCAGCATCACCCGCTTCTCCACTAGTTAATAAAATTCCATCTTCAAATGGAAAATCAACACCATTACTATAAAAATAACCAATACCATTAGGTTCTGATGTACTGTAGTCTATACCTGTTATAGAAGATATATTTGAAACAGTAGCACAAGGACTATTTATTAGTACATCTTGTATTAATTGTTCAGTTGTAAATGTATTTTGGTCTACTTCTAGATTAGGACCTAAAACGAAAACTTGAATAGAAGTAGAATCTGTACAGCCTTGAGGATTATTATCGGTAACCGTTAATGTCACCGTGTAAGTACCTTCATTACTAAAGATGTTAGATACATTTTCGCCTGTTGCATAGTTTGAATCTCCAAAATTCCAATCATAGGTTGCATCGGTGCCATCTAGAGAAAAAGTTGCACTTCCAGAAAAATCAACACTATCTCCAGGTAAAATGCTTATTACTCCAGTATTATTTGCTTCAGGAACTGTACTATCTATTGAAGCTGTAATATCTTGACAAGGCATGGCACACAAAATATCAGCATCCCATCCTGTTGTATTACCGGAATCGTTAGTTGTAAATACAAATGTTAAACACCCTGAAGTATTAGAATCTGATGCAGATACGGTACCTGGTGACACAACGCCAGAATAGGTACCAATCAATGGAGCCGTAATATCATCTCCATCATATATTGTTAATACATCTTGATTTAATTGTGTGCTAAATTCTAAAAAATCTATAATAATAAAATCATCGGTACTTTGAGGGCAAATTGTTATTGTATAATCTTCATTATCTTCATAAGGTCCAAATTCACCTCCAGAATCATAAAACTTATCAGGCGCACAACGATTGAACGTACCATTTTGCATTGGAAGATCTTGAGAGTAACCTATCAATGTAAATAGAAATATTGAGAGAAAAAGTATTTTTTTTACCATAAATAAAATTTTAAAAAAAATAGTTTTGTTTAAAACTTACAGAAACACTGCTAGTAGTAACAAAAACGGAATGTAAATAAAATTCTTCAATGTCCCGTAGTTTTTTAATTCGCAAGAATGTTAATAAAGTTTAACTACAAAAAACTCCGATATACCGAACTAAAAATTTAAAAAACAAAGCCTATTTTTTATAGAATAGGCTTTAAATTAAAAATATTTGAGTTAGTTATTGGTTTAGACTATTTTATTGTTGTTCTGTATCTGTAACAATTAAAAATTCAGAACGTCTATTTTGTGCATGTTGTTCTTTAGTACAACCATTAGAGCAGTCTACTTTAGGTTCAGATTCGCCTTTACCTTCACCAGAGATACGAGATTCATCAATACCTTTAGAGATTACGTACTGTACGGTAGTTTTGGCTC
>NZ_WOWS01000015.1 GCF_009741275.1 Winogradskyella endarachnes | reverse complement strand
GATTGTAAATCCAAAGCCAACAACCATAGCAGTTAGTGATTATGAATTATGTGACTATAACACTACAGGCGATGAAGAAGAAGCATTTGATTTAAGCACAAAGACCACAGAGATTTTAGATGGTCAGTTAAATGTTGATGTTAGCTATTATGCAAGTCCAGCAGATGCAGATGCAGGAGTCAATGAGATAACAACGCCATATACTAACCTAAGTAATCCAGAGGTAATTACGGCAGTTTTAACCAATACTATTACAGGTTGTAGTTCAACGTTAAGTTTTAATTTAGTAGTTAATCCATTACCAAGTGTAGTAGCGCCAACGGCCTTAGAGGTTTGTGATGATGGTACACCAGATGGCATAACCGAGATGGATTTAAGTTTAAAGAATGGTGAGATAACTAGTAATAATCCGGCTTATTCAGTAAGTTATTACGAATTAGAGTCAGAAGCGATGTCAGAGACCAATGCGCTTCCAACGCTTTATACCAATAATTTTAACGGACAAATTATTTATGTACGCGTAGAAGATAGTAATACAGGTTGCTACAGTTTAACCACACTAGAGCTTATTGTAGAGCAAGCACCAGTAGCTTACATGCCACAAGATTTAAGATATTGTGATCCAGACAATGATGGATTTGGAGTTTTTACCTTAAGCGATGCAGAGAATGAAATTACAGGAGGCGCTTCAGGCTTACAGGTAACGTATCATGAAACGCTAGTTAATGCAGAGAATGGAGTAGATGCTATAGACACAAGTATGGATTATAATAATATAGTTATCGACGAGCAACTCCTCTATGTACGCGTAGAGAGTGCGACTATAGCTACCAATTGTGCCACTATAGTAGAATTACAATTAGTTGTAGAGCCAACGCCACAATTAGTAGAGCCAACAGCCTTAGAAGTCTGTGATGATATTTCCGCAGATGGTATTGCAATATTCGATTTAACTTTAAAGGATGATGAGATTTTAAACGGTCAAGACCCAACGCAATACCTTGTAAGTTATTACACAACAGAAGACAATGCAGCAACGGAAAATAACCCAATCACCACACCAACAGCTTATACAAATACGGATCCTTTTAGTCAAACCCTATGGGTAAGAGTAGAAGACAATACTACCGTAGAGGGCTGTTATAAGTTAACCCCTTTAGAGTTAATAGTAAACCCATTACCAGTTTTAGTGACACCAGCACCTATAGAGTTATGTGATGATATCACTTTAGAAGATGAGCAAGAAGGGTTTACACTAGAAGTTGCTAATGAAGAAATTTTAAATGGTCAAACAGGTATTACTTTAACCCATTATGAAACTCAAGACGATGCTGATAATGCGGTAAATCCGATAGCGAGTCCATATGTTAATATGAGTAATCCTCAAACCATTTTTGTACGCGCAGAAAATGATATCACAGGCTGTTATAATACGGTTACGGTAACCTTACGTGTTAATCCATTACCATCACCAGAGGTGAGTCCAGAAGCGATAGAAGTTTGTGATGATGATAATGATGGTTTTGCAGAGTTTGATTTAGAACAACGTACCATCGCTATAACAAATAGCGAACCAAATGTTGTGATTACGTATCACGAGACAGAGATTGATGCAGATACAGGCGTAAATGCACTGACAAGTCCATATACTAATATTGTAGCAGACAATCAATTTTTATATGTACGTTCAGAGAACACTATAACGGGTTGTCATAGTTTAACCACAAATACATTAGAACTTATAGTGCATGCAGCACCAGAAGTGCCAACAGCCATAGAAAATTATGTTATTTGTGATACAGATAGTAATGGTTTTGCACAGTTTGATTTAACGACCAAAGACGATGAAATCCTCAATGGTCAAGATCCAGCAGACGTAGAGTTAACCTACCATGTTAGTTTAGCAGATGCAGAAGCAGGAGATAATCCAATTATCAATGTAGGTAACTACACCAACATTACAAACCCACAAACGCTTTATGTACGCTTGTACGACCCAATAACAAGTTGTGAAGATACAGGAAGCTTTGAGTTAAGTGTATCATTACCACCAGTAGCGATACAACCAACACAGTTAAATACCTGTGATGATTTAGGAGAAGTGCCAGGTGATGAAATAACTGTATTTGATTTAACCATAAAGAATGATGAAATCACAGGCGGCAATGGTAGTTGGAGTGTGTCGTATTATGAAACTCAAGATGATGCAGAAGCGCAATCAAACGTAATAGCCGATCCAACCCAATACACCAACACCAGCGTTGATGGTGCAGAAGCCAATCCACAAACGTTATACGCTGTGGTGACGGACACCAATACAGGCTGTACAGATATGGTAACCTTAACGATAAGAGTACAACCTAACCCAACACCAACCTTGGTATTACCAGCCATAGAATTATGTGATGTTGATAATGCAGGAGATGGCGTAGAACCTTTTGATTTAACAGAAAATGAAGTATTGCTATTAAATGGCGAAGCCAATGTGTCAGCAAGCTACTATGAAGACGCAGATGACGCAGATGCAGGCACTAATGCCATTGCAGACCCAACAGCTTATGTTAATACAGCAACACCACAAACCATTTATGTAAGAGTCACTAATGATATCACAGGCTGTTATGCACTAGTAGACTTTACAATTATTGTTAACCCGT
>NZ_WOWS01000014.1 GCF_009741275.1 Winogradskyella endarachnes | reverse complement strand
TGGTACAACAACGTGTATAGCTCATTGCGGCTGAATTCCTAATCGGAATTCATTGCAATTTGCTATCTTCGTTCTACGGCGGAAAATCCTCGCGGATTTCCCGCAACGAGCCATACACAAAACCGTTACCTGCAATGCCGAAAAAATGAAGAACATCGCCTACATAATTATCATTCTTTTTCAAGTTCAGTTCGTTATCGGACAAGAAGACGTAATCTATATTTCGAATGACAAGCAATACGGGGAACTGAAAAACGGACTACCTGAACAGGACTCGATAATTGAATTGACTCGCAACGGAAATATAATCGGAAAAGGAGCTGTAGCTGTTGATAAAAATGGAATTAGTGATTTAAAAATTGGACGTTGGAAAGAATACTATGAGAACGGAAATATAAGAACTGAGGGGAATTACAAATTAGGTTCTTATATAGGATGTGGAGTTGGAGGAGCATTTCGTGCTTTTCATTACTACCGAACTGGATTATGGAAATTCTATAATGAGAAAGGTAAACTGATTTATGAATTGACTTTCGAACCGACTGAATTGCGTATTGCTACGACTTGCGAAGGTGGAGACAAATTACTTTTCGGAATTATTAAAGAAATACCGCTAAAATATTTGGGAGATTTAACAAGCGACAAAGTGTTCGAACTTCAAAGAATCAAAAACGACGAAGATGATTTTATAGAAATATGGACACCATTAAACGGACAAATATTTATAGAAATTATTAGAAAAAATGAATAAAGCACAGCAGGTAACAATGTATAACCGCAATTACGGCGGATTCGACTACGTCCGAATCCACTCGAAATTGCTAACGTCTGTGTTAAACCGAAAAATTTACGTACTTTAACCCGTAAACTGACGGTTATACGAGTCCGTTGCCCATAATTATGAAAAAAATCCGTCTGACATTAATAATTGCAGTTTTAATTTCAAGTTTTGGCTTCTCTCAATCAAAATCTGAAATTGAAAATCTATTGGACGGAATTTCAAAAATTGAGAACTCTAAAGAAATAACGAAAACAGAACAAGCCGAAAAACTGATTGAATATGGTTGGCGGATTTTACCGACTCTTGCAGAATTTTTTATAGACCAAACCTTGACTGAAATTAAATCGGAATGTAACAATCGGATTTTGAATAAAGGAGAAATTGCAATAATAATGGCTGACCGAATTGAGGGAATGCCTTATGCAAGAGTAACTGGAATTCAAAACTGTACATTGACTTTTTGCGAAAAAAACGCAAATCTGATAGAATATTATTTACCATTTATTGAGCGAGATGGAATTGAGAAATTTCAGAAAAAATATATGGAGTGGCTTGAAAGTGACGACAGAATTGATTGGACACCATTATTGAATGACAAAACAAAAAAAGAACGAAGAAAAATAATGCGTGAACGGAAAAGAGCAATTCGTGAAATGCAGAATAAAAAATAACTATGGGCAACAATGTATAACCGCAATTACGGCGGATTCGACTACGTCCGAATCCACTCGGAATTGCTAACGTCAGTGCTAAACCGAAAAACTTCGTATATTTATCCGTAACTGACGGTTATACGAGACCGTTAGCAACAAGCTGAAATCCGAACTAAATGAAAGAAGTTGATACATCATCAAATTTGAATTCTAGAATCAAACTATTTGCTGACTGGCTGAATAATGGTGGTGTCAAAACTATTTGGTCAAATCACTTGCTAGAAGATTTAATAAAAGTCAAATTTAGAGCAGATGGAACAGTAGATGAATCTACAGTAAGCTCAGTTGTAAGAGCTTCTCTCTTAGCTTACGAAGGAACACAATGGACACCACCACATTCTTCGATTGAGCTAATGACTGAATATCAAACAACATTACAAAAAGCTCTCTTTTTTGAGCAAATAATGATTGACACTAAAGAGGATTTTGATTCTATATATGAGCAACATAAAAATTCGGAATCAACACTTTATCGAGGAGTAACGGAAGCGAAATGGAGAATTTACAGTTCACTTCAAAGATATTGGATAAATGAAAAGTTATATAAAAACGGTACTGACTATAAAACTTTTATAGAAAAAACTATCAGCAATGCAAAAAAACAAAATGGTGGGATTTTAGAAAAGTTCTTCAAAAAAAATGGAATAAGCCCAGAGAATGATATTGCAGTTTTAAGTTTTTTACAACACTATGGTTGCCCAACACCTTTAGTAGATTGGAGTAATAACTTCAAAAACGCATTATATTTTGCTACCGAAAACGTGAATGAATATAAGGATGAATCTAGAGAAATAGACAAATATTTTAGCGTATACCACATTGAGGAAAAGGATTTAATTTCAACTAGTTTAGTCTCTCTCGTTGAAAAAGGAATTTCGGAAATGGAGAAACACGTAAAAGATAATGTCATCCAAAATGGAGAATCTGAAGGAATTGAACAAACTGAAATGGAAAAATTCTTTGGAAGAGACAGACTTAAAATGGCAACTAAAATGCTTCACCAAAATAGTCTAATAAAATTCGTAACGAAAATAGAAAGACTAATTACGTTTCCATTGACTTATTTCTCAGATATTAATGAAGAAAATGACATACAGTTTTCACTTAATAACAGTATGAATATTATAAATCAAGAAGGAGTTTTCATTTGGAATTCTCACCCTTTTAAACCAATAGAACAAGTTGGTAACGAACAATTTGGAAATAAAGAAAATGTAATTTATAGATTTTCCAAATGCTATAACATAAACAAAAAATTAACTGATTATGTGAAAGATAAAATTAGACAAGAGGGTATTAATTCAGAATTCATTTTTCCTGACCCAAATTTAATAGCAAAAAATAGTTTTGAAGAAACAAAAGCCAGTTGCTAACACCGTGTATAATTAATGGCTGTTTTTAGCCAATTTACGAAAGTCCTCGCGGACTTTCTATCTGTGTTTTATTTGTTAACTTTAGTACCTAAAACACGCCACTAATCATACACAAACACGTTGGCAATAATTTGAAAAAGCTACGCTCTATTCAATAACTTAACGCAACAAATCTAAAATTATAGATTTGTTATAATGAAAGTAAAAAAGCATAGACGACTTACCCTAAAAGAAAGAATCCAAATTGAGACTCTTTTAAACGAAAATAGAT
>NZ_WOWS01000013.1 GCF_009741275.1 Winogradskyella endarachnes | reverse complement strand
TTGAGATTTGTTTAGTTTTCCAGTGCTAAGTTCGTCTAAAATTTTCAGTTTAAAAGGTTCAGAATACCGTCTAATTACTTTGTCGTTTTTGTACATAATGTTTAAAATTATGTAGCCTTTATTCAGGACGGGTCAATATGTATGCTAACGTATTTGTATATGGTTTGTTGCGTGGTTTAGCACGTAATTTAGCAAATATAAACCGAATAGAAAATCCGCGAGGATTTTCGTAAGTAGGCTAGAACTAGCAATTAATTTTATACATTGTTGTGCCCAGTTATTTTAAACGGTAGATTGTCTTATTTTTTTCTCCTATTTTTTCAAATAAATTTAATTCAGTTCCTTTCTTTAAATCTCTACTTGCAGTTGCTGATGAAATGTCTTTAAAAATATCCATATAGTCTTTTCTTGTAAATTCTGTTTTATTTAATGAGACAAAATATTCTAATCTATCTTTTTCATTTAACGTCCGATTATTAAAATCTAATAGCTGACTTATTGAAATGTCAATTACATTAAGCATATATTCAATAAATTTAGTTGATTTTCCAGATTTATCACTTTCAGCCAAAGCTTTATAATATTTTTCTTGGTCGTTACTGATTAAAGTTTCAAAAGGCAAAAACTCAAAGATTGGATATTTTTCCATTAAAATTAAAGTTTGCCATAATCTTCCCATTCTTCCATTTCCATCCAAAAAAGGATGTATGAATTCCATTTCGTAATGGAAAACACAACTTTTAATTAATTCAATTTCATCAGACTTTTTCAAATATTCAAAAAGGTCTTTCATTAAGTATTGCACATTTTCAAAAGGTGGTGCTAAATGCTCAACTTTAGAGCCTTTTACAATTCCGACACTTTGATTTCTATATTTTCCAGCGTTTTCAATTAAACCTTCCATTAGGTTTTGATGTGCTTTTAAAAATGATTTTTCATTTGAAGGATTGTAATCGTTTAAATTTTCATAAATTTTAATTGCGTTTAAAACTTCAAGAACATCTTTTTTAGGACCAATAACTCTTTTGTTTTCAAGTAGCGCTGTTATTTGTTCTTCTGTAAGTGTGTTTCCTTCTATTTTTAGAGAAGAATGAATAGTTTTGATTCTATTCTGTTTTCTCAATTTGGGTGAAGGTTTGTTTAATAAATTAGCATTTACTTCTCCTATTTTTTCTGAAATAGAAGTTATTAATTTTAAAATAGAAGATGTTATTTCGTAAGGTGGTTTCATTTTTGATAGTATCATTTGATACTATCAAAGATACAATCATTTAATCTGAATTATCTTATGAAACGTGTTTTTTTAATTGGGCACAACGGTTTTGTGTATGGTTTCGTTGCGTGAAAATCCGCGAGGATTTTCAGATTAAGAAACCAAGATAGTACATTTGCGAGGAAATTCCGATTAGGAATTTCAGAAGCAATGAACTATACACGTTGTTGGCTTTTAGTGCTTTGGTTCAGATTATTTTTTTTCAAATTCCAAGTTTTTCAGTAAGTACTCACTTAAAACTCAAAAAAAATTCGATGAAATAAACCAAGCTTTATATATTTCCGATTTACATTCCGCAAACTGGCTAAAATTCCGCTTGAGTGAAATTCCGAGTAATTAGCTCAGATTTCTTTCTGTAATTCAATTCAGATTTGAGAAATTTATTCAATTTTATTCACCTGTTCTGCTTGTATTTTTTGTTCTTTTCCAATCAGGAAGTACATAACTGCACCAAAAAAAATTAAACAATAGTACAACCAAAACCCAAATCAGTTTATTATTCCCTTTAAATTCACTTTTTAATATATCAATCAACGCAACAATTGTTGGTGCTATTCCGATTAATAAAATAAACAATATTGTGATTATTTGCCAAGGTCCAATAGCTCCGAAGTATGTCATAATTCAGTTTTTTTTAATTGAGTTCAGTGTTTTATCAGCATTAAAGCCAACGGTCTCGTATAAGATTAGTTGCGTGGTTTAAGCACCTAATTTAGCAAATAAAAACCGAATAGAAAATCCGCGAGGATTTTCGTAAGTAGGCTAGGACCAAGCAATTAATTTTATACATTGTTGTAAGTAGTTATTTTTTACGGTTAAACATTTTTCCAATTATCTTTCCTGAAAATTTTACTGTACTAACTATTGTTTTTCCAGTAATGTTTAAAGTTTCAGATACTATTTTTTTTGTTGTTTGATGAGTTGCAATTTCATAAGATTTATTTGCTAAATATTTTGTTGAATTTATAGCGGCATTTCCAGTTGCCAATAATAAATTTTTAGACGTTTCACTTGTAATTGCTTTGTAAGTATAATTTCCAGCAGTAGAAATTCCGACAACAGTTCCATTAATTGCTAATTCCGTATATTCTTTTGTTTTTTCGTGAGTTATAAAATTATACATTCCGTTGAAGAATTTGCTAATCAACATTTTGTTTTTATAAATTAAATATCCAACTCCAGCAGAAACTATTACTGGACTAGAAGAAGCTAAAGACATTCCTATTACTGCAAATCTAATAGTCTTTCCGCCAGTTTTTATTGCAAAAAAGCTAGGTGCATCATTCAATTTAATTTCATTTCTCTCTATAGCTCGATAAGTTTCTACGCCAGTAAATACTGAACCTAGAATGAATGAACCACCTACAATTTCCTCTATTGGAAAGGTATTGTCTATATTTTCTAATTCTCCTTCTAGTGCATCAAGAGTAGATTCATTGGAATTTATAAATTCTACATCTGAAATTTGGTCTTCCCAAGCTAATTCAAATTCGCTTTGAGTTACGGATTCGGAACCTCTTGCTCTATTGATTGAATAGTCTTCTAAAAAGACATTATCTAAATTAGAAGTCAATTCTGGTGAATTTGATTGTGAAATTATATGAGAAATATCTTTTTGACGCATTAATTCAACAATCTGGTCAGATGACAACTCTTTCATCTCGTCCGAAAACAATGAATCGAATGCTTCTTCTCCGTTTATATCGTATTGAGAAAACCGACTATTAATATAATCTTGAGCGTCTTTCGATAAATCGTAGAAGTTCTTCATAATGTCTAGTCCTGAAATATGGCTACAGGTTAAAAATTGAATTTACGCTGTTTTTAAATATACCATATTTGGTGTTTTATAGTCTAAAGATACATGTAATCTAATTTGGTTGTATAAATTAATTGCACTTTTTGTAGCTTTTTTAGCGTGATTTAAGCTATCAAAGGTTTGATCGAGATAAAATTCGTCTTTTAGTATACCATTTACACGTTCAGCTACTGCGTTTTCATAACAATGATTCTCTTCAGTCATACTAATTTTGATGTTTTTGCTTTTGAGTATTTGAGAGTATTGATTGCTACAATATTGTATACCTCTATCAGAATGGTGTATTAATCCTTCAATGTTTTTAGCTTGATATAAGGCTTTGTTTAAAGCTCTTACACAACCAGATAATTCAAGACTATTACTGATGTCGTACCCCACAATTTTACGAGAATATAAGTCAGTTATAATAGCCAGATAGCAAAA
>NZ_WOWS01000012.1:2500-5003 GCF_009741275.1 Winogradskyella endarachnes | reverse complement strand
ATTCACCAAAAACGGTATAAAAACGAAAAAACCCTTACTAGTTGTCTAGTAAGGGTTTAATTTAAATCGAATAAATCGATAAAAAAGGCGGCGACCTACTCTTCCACAGTCAAGCAGTACCATCGGCGCAAACGGGCTTAACTACTCTGTTCGGAATGGTAAGAGGTGAGCCCCGTCGCTATAACCACCTTAAATTTTGGTTGTTATAAATAATCAACACTAATATTGTTGACATATTGAAAAAATCACATGAATAAATATATAATATATTGTAAACTTTATAAAAAAACAGGCGTACAATAAGCCTATGGGTTATTAGTACTACTCGGCTATGACATTACTGCCTTTACACCTATAGCCTATCAACGTGGTCATCTTCCACGACCCTTTAAAGAAATCTCATCTTGTGGTGGGTTTCGCGCTTATATGCTTTCAGCGCTTATCCCTTCCGAACGTAGCTACCCTGCAATGCTCCTGGCGGAACAACAGGTACACCAGAGGTTCGTCCAACTCGGTCCTCTCGTACTAGAGTCAGATCCACTCAAATTTCTAACGCCCACTGTAGATAGAGACCGAACTGTCTCACGACGTTCTGAACCCAGCTCGCGTGCCACTTTAATGGGCGAACAGCCCAACCCTTGGGACCTTCTCCAGCCCCAGGATGTGACGAGCCGACATCGAGGTGCCAAACCCCCCCGTCGATATGAGCTCTTGGGGGAGATCAGCCTGTTATCCCCGGCGTACCTTTTATCCTTTGAGCGATGGCCCTTCCATACGGAACCACCGGATCACTATGCTCTACTTTCGTACCTGATCGACCTGTATGTCTCTCAGTCAAGCTCCCTTATGCCATTGCACTCTACGCACGGTTACCAAGCGTGCTGAGGGAACCTTTAGAAGCCTCCGTTACTCTTTTGGAGGCGACCACCCCAGTCAAACTACCCACCAAGCACTGTCCTTTCTTTGAAAGTTAGACTCTAGATAAGCAAAGGGTGGTATTTCAACAATGACTCCACAACGCCTAGCGACGCCACTTCAAAGTCTCCCACCTATCCTACACATTACTTATCCAAAACCAATACTAAGCTATAGTAAAGGTGCACGGGGTCTTTTCGTCCCACAGCGGGTAATCGGCATCTTCACCGATACTACAATTTCACCGAGCTCATGGCTGAGACAGTGTCCAGATCGTTACACCATTCGTGCAGGTCGGAACTTACCCGACAAGGAATTTCGCTACCTTAGGACCGTTATAGTTACGGCCGCCGTTTACTGGGGCTTCATTTGAGATCTTCGAAGTAAACTTCTAAACCCTCCACTTAACCTTCCAGCACCGGGCAGGTGTCAGGCCCTATACATCATCTTTCGATTTAGCAGAGCCCTGTGTTTTTGATAAACAGTCGCCTGGACCTTTTCACTGCGGCCTCCAATTACTTGGAGGCGACCCTTCTCCCGAAGTTACGGGTCTATTTTGCCTAGTTCCTTAGCCATGAATCTCTCGAGCACCTTAGAATTCTCATCCCAACTACCTGTGTCGGTTTAGGGTACGGGCTGCTTCACTTGCTTTTCTTGGAAGTCGATTCGCTAGATTATCACCTTGACCGTAGTCTCAGTGTACTATCGCGGTATTACTACTCGCTTCAACGTACTATTCCGTCAGTACGCACTAACTTTTCGCCTCCGTCACGTTTAATGTGAGCAGGTACAGGAATATTAACCTGTTGTCCATCCACTACCCCTTTCGGGTTCGCGTTAGGTCCCGACTAACCCTCAGCTGATTAGCATAGCTGAGGAAACCTTAGTCTTTCGGTGTGCGGGTTTCTCGCCCGCATTATCGTTACTTATGCCTACATTTTCTTTTGTAGCTTCTCCAGCATACCTCACAGTACACCTTCAACGACACTACAATGCTCCCCTACCACTTTTAAAAGTCCATAGCTTCGGTAGTATGTTTATGCCCGATTATTATCCATGCCGAACCGCTCGACTAGTGAGCTGTTACGCACTCTTTAAATGAATGGCTGCTTCCAAGCCAACATCCTAGCTGTCTAAGCAGTTCAACCTCGTTTATTCAACTTAACATACATTTGGGGACCTTAGCTGATGGTCTGGGTTCTTTCCCTCTCGGACATGGACCTTAGCACCCATGCCCTCACTGCTGATGAACATTTTATAGCATTCGGAGTTTGTCAGGAATTGGTAGGCGGTGAAGCCCCCGCATCCAATCAGTAGCTCTACCTCTATAAAACTATAAATCAACGCTGCACCTAAATGCATTTCGGGGAGTACGAGCTATTTCCGAGTTTGATTGGCCTTTCACCCCTACCCACAGGTCATCCGAAGACTTTTCAACGTCAACCGGTTCGGGCCTCCACTGTGTGTTACCACAGCTTCACCCTGCCCATGGGTAGATCACACGGTTTCGCGTCTACCACTACTAACTAAAACGCCCTATTCAGACTCGCTTTCGCTACGGATCCGGACCTGAAGTCCTTAACCTTGC
>NZ_WOWS01000011.1 GCF_009741275.1 Winogradskyella endarachnes | reverse complement strand
GCACACATAAACCTCTAAAACATTTTGTCTATAAAGGACTTTTATCTGAGTGGACTCCAGAACAAATATCTGGAAGAATCAAAGAGCTTTATCCCAATGATCCTATAATGTCTATTTCTCATGAAGCAATCTACAGGCATATTTATACAAGACCTCAAGCTTCCTTGAACAAAAAACTAATTAAACTTCTAGTGCGTAAAAAAACAAGACGTAGACCACCTAAAAAAAGACGTGGAACTGGAAGTAAAATAATCAACCAAGTCAGTATTGACCTAAGACCTAAGTATATAGAACTACGAAATGAAGTTGGACATTGGGAAGGTGATTTAATAATAGGCAAAGGTCAAAAATCTGCAATAGGAACAATCGTGGAACGTAAATCTAGATACACTTTAATCATTAAATTAAGCAGTAGAAAAGCTGATGAAGTGGCTAAAATGTTTTCCAAAAAACTAAATCAATTAAATAAAATATTTAAAAAATCTATGACTTACGATAACGGAATTGAAATGGCGAAACACGAAAAAATAACGCAAAACACTGGCATGAAAATTTACTTTGCGCATCCCTACTCTTCTTGGGAAAGAGGTACAAATGAAAATACAAATGGACTCATTAGAAGATACCTGCCTAAAGGAACTGACTTTAATCAAATTGATGAAAAATCACTCATGGAAATTCAAGAAAAACTTAATAACAGACCTCGGAAAATTATAGGCTATAAAACTCCTCAAGAAATTATGGATTATGAACTAAAAAATGTAGCTTAGTATCAAACAAAAAAAAGCAACGTTTGTTGCGTTAGAACATTGAATGCAGCAACTAATAAATGAAATTTGAACTGCCATTTAATGAACAAACTTACAATGAGCAAATGACTCTGAATTTCAATACTGCTTGGAATGATAATCTCAAAAAAAATAAAAAAAGACTGATTTTGGCTATTCCAATGATTTTGTTAGGTGGATTAATAATTTATGGAGAAAACTATCTTGGTTTTCTATTCATCGCAATCGGAATTCATTACTTGATTAACTTTTATGATTATTATTCATATTACAAGAAAAGTAAGAATAACTTTTTTGAACTAGTAAAAACGGAAAAAAACGGACAATTAGATGCTGGCGAAAATTCAGTTTGGGAATTTAATGATGAATACTTTAGATATAAAGACTATAAATACGAGGCGAAAATAAAATGGGAAGCTTTCAAAAGTACAAGGGTAATTGACAAGAACTTGTTTATAGACCTTAACGTCGGAAATAAATCATCGTATGTGATAGGAGAAACAGAATTAGGGACTGAAAACTTTAATAAAGTAACTGAATTTGTAAAAACTAAAGTAAAAAAACCAGTGCACAACAATGTATAACCGCAATTACGGCGGATTCGACTACGTCCGAATCCACTCGAAATTGCTAACGTCAGTGCTTAACCGAAAATCATTAACTTTAATCCCGTAACTGACGGTTATACGAGACCGTTGTGTGCAATTTGGCTACGTTACCAAGATTTGGTATATTTGAATAAATTTAGAGTCAAAATGGGAAAAAACACATCAATATCACTCGGAAATCATTTTGAAGATTTTATCAGAGAAGAAGTAAAATCTGGAAGATATGGTTCGGTTAGCGAAGTAATTCGTTCCGCATTACGTTTGTTAGAACGTGAAGAAAAAAAAGAAAGGGAACTGATTAAAGCACTCGAAGTTGGAGAAAATAGCGGATTTGTTGAAAATTTTGACCCAAAACAGCATCTGCAAGAATTACATCGTAAACACTTATGAGTAAAAATAAATATCGCATAAGTCAACAAGCGATTGAGGATTTAGATAAAATTTGGATTTATACTCTTAACAAATGGTCTAAAGAACAAGCTGACAGATATTACGACCTGATAATTACGGAAATTGAATTTATTGCTGATAACTTTATGACTGGAAAGTCAGCAGAACAAACTCGAAAAAATTATCGAGTGACCAAAATAAAATCCCATTTGATTTTTTATAGAAAAGTGGAAAATGATATTGTGGAAATAGTTAGAATTTTACACCAGCGAATGGATATTAAAAAACGACTGAAATAAAAAAACTGCACACAACAATGTATAAAATTAATTGCTTGGTTCTAGCCTACTTACGAAAATCCTCGCGGATTTTCTATTCGGTTTTTATTTGCTAAATTAGTAACTTAAACCACGCAACTAATCTTATACGAGACCGTTGTGCGTCATACCCAAAAAACCGAGAAAATTGACTGAAGAAATAAAAAGAGAGTTAAAACGAATTGAAAAGGAAAAGGAAATTCAAATTCTTTATGCTGTTGAATCTGGAAGTAGAGCTTGGGGATTTGCTTCAACTGATAGTGATTGGGATGTGAGATTCTTATATATTCAAAATCCGAATTGGTATTTATCCATTGATGATAAAAAGGATAATATGGAAGTAATGTTGCCAAATGATTTGGATTTTGCAGGTTGGGAATTAAGAAAAACTCTAAAATTATTTAGAAAGTCAAATCCACCTTTGTTGGAATGGTTGCGAAGTCCGCTAATCTATTTAGAACAATATTCGACAGCTGAAAAAATGCGTGAATTGACCAAATATTATTTTAATCCAAAGTCTTGTACTTATCACTATTTGCATATGGCAAAAGGAAATTATCGAGACTATTTACAAACTGATTTAGTAAGGGTTAAAAAATACTTTTATGTTTTAAGACCAATATTAGCTTGTAAATGGATTGAATCTATGGGAACAATGGCACCAATGGAATTTGAAAAACTTGTGAATACTCAAGTCGAGAATCCAGAATTGAAAAAAGAAATTGAGCATTTATTAGAGCGAAAAAAATCAGGAGAGGAACTTGACAAAGAACCTCGAATTGAAATAATAAACGAATTTGTTGAAAAGCAAATTGAATATTTTGAAAATAAAGTAAAAGATTATAATAAAAACTTCAAACCAGAAACTGAAAAGCTTGACAAACTATTTAGAGAAACATTAAATGAGGTTTGGAAATAAAAAAGTACGAACGCACAACAATGTATAAAATTAATTGCTAGGTTCTAGCCTACTTACGAAAATCCTCGCGGATTTTCTATTCGGTATTTATTTGCTAAATTAGTGACTTAAACCACGCAACTAATCTTATACGAGACCGTTGGCGTTAATTTAAACCGAATGAAAAAAGCAATAACCTTTCTCATATTTTTAATTCCTATTTTGACTATTGGACAATCAAATCCATTTGAAAAGTTGAAGTATGACAAAGTTGTTGCGTATGAATATCAGGGAGAAGGAGGATTGTTAATTGAAAGATGTCTTGATGAAGAAAATGATAAAATAAATAAAACACTAAATCTGACTGAAAAGCAGACTAAAAATTTAGAAATAATTTTGACGTCTGAAAAAGCCTATGGAAATACAACCATGTCTTGTTTTGACCCTCATTTTGCTGTTATTTATTATTTAAAAGAAAAAGTAGTTGGAACTATTAATATCTGTTTGGATTGTAATTATCTAATCGCATCTGAAAAAATTCCTGCGACTGAATTGAAAATGATAAAGATTTCCGATGACTACTCTTATCCTGCTAAAGGATTTAGTAAAAAAACACGAAAAGAAATTTACGAATACATAAAAGGGCTTGGATTTACTAAATATTTGAGACCATTGACATCGTATCTTGATGAATAAAAAAACTAACGCCAACAATGTATAACCGCAATTACGGCGGATTCGACTACGTCCGAATCCACTCGGAATTGCTAACGTCCGTGCTAAACCGAAAAATTTGCGTACTTTAACCCGTAACTGACGGTTATACGAGACCGTTGGCAGTAATTTAACGAAAACCCTAAATTTGAAAAACATACTTCTTTTTATATTTTTTATTTCACTTTTTTCTAGTTGCAAAAAGAAAAAATCTGAACAACTTCACACATTAGTTATTAAAAAAGAATATTGCGTTATTGAGAATGAAGGAATCATATTTTTACCTGAATTTGAATTAAGAAGAAACGATTCTTTGATAAGCACTCATAAGACGGAAATAATGAATGATTATTATAATATTGATAGCTTAAAATCTGGTAATTATAATATTGTATATACTTCAATGTTTAAGAAAACGGAATCTCAAAATATTAATCTAAACAGCAAGAATATTGACACGTTAATAATTTGTCTCGATAAGATTGATTATAGCTCAATCGACCAT
This sequence comes from Winogradskyella endarachnes, assembly GCF_009741275.1. Taxonomy (GTDB): domain Bacteria; phylum Bacteroidota; class Bacteroidia; order Flavobacteriales; family Flavobacteriaceae; genus Winogradskyella; species Winogradskyella endarachnes. Next base: position 7,394 of record NZ_WOWS01000011.1, on the reverse strand, counting down.
ATTCCATTTATTGATAGACTCAAGGAAAATGAAAATTATATAATAGATGTATATAATCAAGGGTGTGTTTCTTTAGGAGGTGCAATTATGAAAATTAGCAAAACTCGAAACAAAATAATTGCAGAAACTAATGAAAATAAAAAGGAATTAACATCCGCAGAAATTGAATATGTGAGACAATTTGAATTAGAATTAGTCAATATGAATTCGTGTTGTTGTACATCAACCGACTATTATTCATTGGAATATAATGATGAAGTTCTTAAAATAGAAGATGGCAGTTGCAAATGGTATGGATATGGAAGACTTTACAATAAATTATTCAATGTGGAAAATTAAAAACTACTGCCAACACCGTGTATAATTCATTGCTGGTTATAGCTTACTTACGAAAGTCCTCGCGGACTTTCTATCTGTGATTTATTTGCTAACTTTAGTGCTTAAACCACGCAACGAAATCATACACAAACACGTTGTAAATAATGCGTGAAACCACTCAGATTCGTAAAATTTGAAGAATTAAAAATGGTTGAATTTACTCAAACTCAAAAAATAAAAATCGTGGGAATCTCAGCAAAACGTGTGAAATTAAAAACTTCAATTTTAATTCAATAATCTAAGTTTCACAAAATGAATTGGGAATAAAATGAGAAAAAAAATGTTGGAATTCAATCAAACTCGGAATTAAAAACGTGCGAAAAAAAAAGCAAAACGTGTGAATCAAAAAATGGAACTTAGCAACTTTCGGAATTGTAAATCTTTGCGGAATTTACTCTTGAAAACAAAAATTAAATATTTGTGAATAAAAACTGAAATACTAACAAAAAATGCACTATTTACAACAATGTGTATAATTTACTGCTTGTTTCAGTTTTTCTTACGAAAAACCTCGCAAACGTAAAAGTCGGTAAAACTTTAATTATTTTTTGCTAAATTTACGCAGCAAAGCATACACGCAAACGTTGGCATTAATTAGTGAAACTCGGTACAATAATTGGAGATATTGACTTATAAAAAGAAAGATATGAACCCTAATTATTTAATGATTATATTATTGTTTTTTGGTTTTTCGACTATTAGTTTTGCTCAACGACTCGATTCATTAATATATAAAAATGATATTCCGAAAATTGAAAATCCGAATACAAAAAAATTAGATTCAATCTCGGAGCGATTTAATAAAGGACTGAATAAATTAACTAATCAAGGTTATACTGTTTCCACGAATGAATATGTAGAGCCAGTTTTTTATCATTTAAAAGCAGATGGCAATAGATTATCATTCAATGAATATATAAAAGAACAGTTTGAGGCGAAATCGAATAAATTCAAAGCTTTTTTTAAAATAGAAGTTGAATGGAATGGGCGAATTAATTATGTGGAACTTGTCGGTTATATAGGAGATATTGAAAATCTTGATTTTATTAGTTTTTGGAAAAAAATTAGGGCTGAACCAGCTAAAAAATTTGATATTCAAACGAAAAGAATTACAACAATAACTATAAATAAAAACTAATGCCAACAATGGCTATAAGTAATTGCTTGTTCTCGCCTACTTCTGAAAATCCTCTCGGATTTTCAGTTTGGTGTGTACTTGCAAAGTTAAGCGTTAAACCACGCAACTACTCATAGCCCAAACGTTACCACCAATTTTAATGATGAAACTCACGACAATAATAATTACTACATTTTTGATATTAAGTTGTAACACAAAAACGAATAACCAAATGGGAATATTTGACAAACTTTTTGGAAAGAAAGAACAAGCCAAAAATAAAACATCAAAAACATACAATCAAGAAATTGAAAAAACTAGTGAAATGCTAGATGAAACAATATTTTGGAATATAGTTGACTCTTCAGTAAAGAACTCTAAAAATCAGGATGCACAAGAAAGGTTTTTAGTAAAAGAAATTGAAAAATTGACCCCAAAACAAATGATTGGATTTCGATTGAGAACTGACAAACTACTTTACGACACTTATAATTCTGAAATGTGGTGTGCAGGATATATAATGAATGGAGGTTGTTCAGATGATGGATTTGAATATTTTAGAAATTGGATAATATCAAGAGGAAAAGAAACTTATTATAAAGCCAAAGAAAACCCTGATACATTGATTTCGGAATTAGTAGAAGGCGAAGAATTTTATGACTTTGAAGGTTTTTGGTATGTTGCGTTAACAGCATTTGAGAATAAAACAGGAAAAGAATTATACGACTATATTGCTGACGATTTCAAAACTAACGAGGGAAATTATCCGAATTTTGAATTCACTTGGAAAGAAGAAGAACCTGAAACTATGAAAACGATTTGTCCGAAGTTATTTGAAAAAATGTGGAATTAAAAACTGGTGGTAACAACGTATATAATCCATTGCTAGTGAGAGCCTACTTACGAAAATCCTCGCGGATTATCTATTCGGTTTTTATTTACTAAATTAGTTGCTTAAACCACGCAACTAATCTTATACGAGACCGTTAGGCACAAGCTAAAAAAACAGAATGGCGAAAAAAATTGGAATATTAATATTAATCGTAATTGTCTCAATAATTCTCGCTTCTATTTACGGAATTTTACACAACCAGATTTCTTACTCTATCTCATCTGAATATTTTACGAAATTTAAATTTGACCAAATTGGAAAATGGTTACATCAAGTAGAAAACGAACGAATTGCAATCTCTTTTGTCGGATTTGTATCTACTTGGTGGTTCGGACTTTTACTCGGACTGATTATCGGAATTGTAGGAATGTTTCAGCCGAATTCCAAAATAATGTGGAAAAGTGGAATCGGAGCAATTTTTCGGACCTTAGGAATAGCAATCGGAATTGGAATCGTGGGAATTTTGGTTGGGAAGTTTCTAATCTCAAACTTAAATGCAAATTGGAATCTACCGGCTGAATTGATTGACCGAAAAAGCTTTTTGACTGCTGGAACGATGCATAATTTCAGCTATTTTGGTGGAATAATAGGACTAATTTACGGAATAATATATCAACTAAAAATAAAAAAAGCCAGTGCCTAACAACGGCTATAATCCATTGCGGCTGAAATTCCTATCGGAATTTCATTGCAATTTGCTATCTTTCGGCTACGGCGGAAAGAATCCTGCGGATTTTTCCGCAACGTATCATAGCCAAAACCGTTGTAGTGCATTTAAGAAACCGATATGCTGAAAATAATTCGAATAACATTTTACATAATTTTGTCCCTTTTTTCATTGGACATCTTCGACTTGTTTCAAACCAAAATCGGATTTTTAAAAGCGGTTATTTATTACGGAATTTTGATTTTACCAATTCCTCTGCTCATAATGGAATTTAAAGCTAATCGAAATTTGCCCGAACCCATTTTAAGAAAGCTAATATCAATTTTGACAATTATTGGATTGGTTTACTTAAATCCATTAAAAATTCTATTCAATGTTACGACTTGGAAAACCCAAACTGTGGAACAGATTAATGAAAATAAAGGAAGTCATAAAGTTGAATTGCAAATGAGAGATATTGGAGCTCTAGGATATACTAAACGAAATGCTGAAGTCTATTATTTGACCAAGCATTTTTATGTAGTGCTTTCCGAAAATTATGATGACAGGAATTTTATCGGAACTGACTGGAAAAGAGTTAACCAAAATATTAATGAAATTGGATTAAAATAAAAATGGATTTAAAACCTGGAAAAATGATTCTCTATTTTGGGCTTTTTTGCTTTGCAATTTCGCTCTTATTAATCTACGTTTTATTTTTTGTACTTAAAGAATATGAAAATGGCGGACTTTTAAGTGTTCTTGCAATGTTAATTGGATTTTCATCAATCGGACTTTATCTAACATTACATTATTTCAAGTATAGAATTATAATCGGAGATAAATCGATGACTATTAAGAACGAGATTGGACAGGAAAAAGAAATCTATTGGAATGACATTGAAAAAGTTGATTACAATAAATCCTTTAATATGATTGTAATTTGGAGTAACCAAAAGAAAAAATGGATTAGTCCGATTTACGGACATTTCATTGATTTTATAGAACCAGAAAAATACACCGAAAAACTAAAACAAATAATTAATTAAAAACGCACTACAACAATGGCTATAAGTAATTGCTTGTTCTCGCCTATTTCTGAAAATCCTCGCGGATTTTCAGCTTGGTGTGTACTTGCAAAGTTAAGTACTAACCCACGCAACTACTCATAGCCGAGACCGTTAGCAAACATTTGATGAACGAAACAGAATACAAAGGAATTTTGCACAAAGAGGTTAATAAACTTGCTGGAATCAACCCAAGATTTCATAGAATTTCAAGTATGTTATTGGACCATATAATTATGACTATCATTATTGTTCCACCAATGATTCTTCTAATGATTTTAGCTACAAACGGAATATTGGAAATTGGGAATAGAACTTTTTCTGTGGTTTTCTTTTTTATGATGTTTATTTATATAAACAAAGATTTTTTTAATGCTAAAAGCCCAGCAAAACGAATTTTAGGCTACCAAGTTATCAATCGGAAAACTGAAAACCCAGCATCTGAATTGCAATGCTTTGTTCGGAATTTAACACTTGCTGTTGCTTGGCCATTAGAAGTTATTATTGGACTAATTAATCCCGAAAGACGGATTGGAGATTTTATTGCGAATACAAAAGTTGTCGTTTCTGAAAAGGAAAAATTAAAAACTATTTGGACTGACTTTAAAAACAAAACTTTGAAATTAAATTTAATCGGAATTATAATTATTGGATTGATTTACTTTTATGGATTGAGTTTAATAATACCAAATATGAATTAAAAAACGTTTGCTAACAACGTGTATAATTCATTGCTAGTACTCGCCTACTTACGAAAATCCTCGCGGATTTTCTATTCGGTTTGTATTTGCTAAATTAGTTGCTTAAACCACGCAACTAATCTTATACGAAACCGTTGTGCACAAGCTGAAAAAAATGAGTTGGTATTCAAAAATCAAATCTAAAATTGAAAAGAAAGATGATTCACCTGAATTAAAAAGAGGTCAGGTGAAACATATTTTGATATCCGAATTTGAACGAGAACTACCAGAATTCAACTTTTTAGAATATAGAAATGGTTGTTATACATTTGAGAATATTCGAACAATTAGTGGTCGAAATGTGTATGAACATTTGCATATAACATTTGCGCTTAAAGACAGAAATTTAAGTTGTTCAGTGGCATCAAGAATAAATAAAAACTATTTGAGGTCTAACCGCTACAACACTGGACTAATTAATAGACATATTGACCTGATTGTCTTGAAAAAAGGAACTGGTGTAATCCCAGTGGAAGAAGCCTACTACTTTCACAACAGACGAGTTAAAACGACAACGGGAATTATCAAACAAATAGCTAAAGACTTTAATAAATTCGGGAAATCGTTTCTGCAAAAACAGGTGAAACAATTTGAGAAAAGTGAACTTCTTAAAACTGGATTTAATTTCATTGATAATCTTGTAATTGACAAATCAGAATTAAATGACCAAATGGAAAAAGATTTAAACTCTGGCGGACATTTAATATCGAGTATAAAAAACGAAACATATTTAAACCTGAAATCGGAATTACAAAATGTGAAAGGAATTAACAGAGAAACGCGAAAAAACATTCCGAAATTGGCTTATGAATTATTGGAATTTTACGCAGTTGGAAAATAAAAGCCAGTGCACAACAATGTATAACCGCAATTACGGCGGATTCGACTACGTCCGAATCCACTCGGAATTGCTAACGCCAGTTCTCAACCGAAAATCATTATCTTTAATCCCGTAACTGACGGTTGTACGAGACCGTTGGGTGTAATTTGAGCGAAAATCTAAAAATTTGACTATTTTACCAAAATTTGGTATATTTGAGTAAAATTAAAACGAAATGAAAAATACATCAATATCGCTCGGAAATTATTTTGACCAGTTTGTGCAAACTCAGGTTTCTGCTGGGCGTTACAAAAACGTAAGCGAAGTAATCAGAGCTGGACTTCGATTATTGGAAAATGAAGAAAGTAAAGTAATCGCATTGAGAAATGCAATTCAAGAAGGATTGAACAGTCCTTTAGTTGAAGATTTTGACTTTGACGAAAATCTAAAAAGGTTAAAAGCTGAAAAACGAAAAAATGGCTAAAGTAATATTAAGACAAGAAGCCATAGATGATTTGAACGACATTTGGGACTATACTTTTGAAAAATGGTCAGAAAAACAAGCAGACAAATATTATGCGACAATAAAAATTGCTTGTAATGGAATTGGAGAAAATCCAGACGTTGGAAAAGAATATTACGGAATAAACAAAAACTTAATTGGACTAAAATCCGGAAAACACATTATATTTTATCAATCACTTTCAGAAAATAAAATTGAGGTAATCAGAATTTTACACGAACGAATGGATTTGAAAAATAGATTGACTGAATAAAAAAACTACACCCAACAATGTATAACCGCAATTACGGGAATTCGACTACGTCCGAATCCACTCGGAATTGCTAACGTTAGTGCTTAACTGAAAAATCTGCGTATATTTATCCGTAACTGACGGTTATACGAGACCGTTGTACACAATACGAATGAAACTCATTTTTAAAATAATATTACTCGCATTTTTGACCATTTCTGGTTGTAAATCAAAACAGGTTGACAAAATTAAACCGAGTTCTGAAACACCAAAAGTTGAGTTTACGGAATTCGATTTAGGCGAAAGTGATTTACCAAAACTGAAACGAGAAGTAAATGATTATGAATTTATTTTTACGCCAGAGCAGTTGGAAAAATTGACTTTAATAATTCGAGAATTTGAGAAAGAAACAACTAACCAAATTGCTGTAGTGTCAATAGACTCAATTGGAAAATATACTGACTTTGACCAATTCGCAATTGACTTATCAAATTACAACGGAGTTGGACTAAAGGAAAAAGATAACGGATTGACAATTGTTTTCAGTAAAAACTTGAGAAAAATAAGAATTTCGACAGGTTATGGAACTGAAAAAATACTGACTGACGAAATCTGTAAGAAAGTAATTGACGAAACTATTATTCCTGAATTCAAAAACGGAGAATATTACAACGGAATTGAAAAAGGAATTACAGAATTAATCGCAAAATGGAAATAAAAGTACTGTGTACAACAATGTATAACCGCAATTACGGCGGATTCGACTACGTCCGAATCCACTCGGAATTGCTATGGCTTGTGCTAATTCCGAAATAATTCGCTAACTTTCCCGTAAAAGACGGTTATACGAAGCCGTTGTACCACATATGAGAAAACGAAATCTGACATTTATAATTGGAATTTTATTTATGATATTTCATTCTCAAATTTTTGCACAAGAAACAGAAATGGAAAAGAAAATAAGTGAATTGTTTTTTGG
>NZ_WOWS01000010.1 GCF_009741275.1 Winogradskyella endarachnes | reverse complement strand
ATCTATTTTCGTTTAAAAGAGTCTCAATTTGGATTCTTTCTTTTAGGGTAAGTCGTCTATGCTTTTTTACTTTCATTATAACAAATCTATAATTTTAGATTTGTTGCGTTAAGTTATTGAATAGAGCTAGTTTTTTTCTAATGTTGCACAACGTGTTTGTGTATGGTTAGTTGCGTGGTTAAGCAACTAAGTTAGTAAACAAATCACAGATAGAAAATTCCAGCGGAATTTTCGTAAGTCGGCAGTGACCTAGCAATTAATTATACACGGTGTTGCCAACAGTATTTTATTTTTTCCGATTATGAAATTCAGTCAGAATTTTTTCTTTTTCCAATTCCGAAAGTCCAAAATCAGTTATCAATTCAGGTCGAAAAGGTGGAATTCGGTCGTCAATCATTAAAACATTTTGAACCAAATATTCGCCAACTTTCAATTCATTTCCTAAACAGCCAGATTGATAATAAACAGAATAAATCGTGTCATTAATCGCACTTGAAATCAGTTCGGTTTTATTCTTAAAATTCTTTTTTCTTAATAATCCCTCGTAAGCGATTGCTTTAATATTACCATTTGGAAATTCCGTCAGTTTTAGAAGTTCAGATTCAGTTGCGTTTTTCATAATCCATTTTCGACTTTCAATTTCTTCAGGCATTGCTCTTCCATTTCCTCCAATTCCGCTCGAAATTGATTGATATTTATAAACACTAATTGAATCCTTGATGTTACTTTCAATTCCGTTCCAATTAAACGTCCAGCTTTTTTCGTAGCCAGAAGTTAACACAGCAATAATTCCAATTCCGAGTATTGTCAGGATTGGAATTAAAATCGAAAATCGACTTCGTTTGTTATTATTTCTGCGTTTTATCATATTGTTGGCAACGGTTTTGTGTATGGCTCGTTGCGGAAAATGTCCAACGGACTTTTCCGCCGTAGAACGAAGATAGCAAATTGCAATGAATTCCGATTAGGAATTCAGCCGCAATGAGCTATACACGTTGTTGTGCGTAGGTTTTATTTTTTATTTAATTCAAATGTTCCTTTGTCCTTTGGAAAGCTAGAATCATAATCACCACTAATTTCAATTCCGTCATTGTCTTTCATTCCGTTATATTCAATAAATTGTCCTTTTCCAATTGACATTTTAGCTTTAAAAAATCTGCGATTAGATTCATTACTTTCATTCGGTCGTCTTTTTTGTCCAATATTATTTCCATTAACATCAGATTTCGAAAAGTTACCTGATAATTCCACGATTTTATTTTGTCCAGGTTTATAAAGACTCCAAAGATTATAGTAAATAAGGGTTTCGCTTTTAAATTCCGCATTATTATTTTCAGGAATTGTCGTCAAGACTTTTCCGCTGACGAGTGCGTATTCAGAACTATTCCATTTTCCGTTCCAATTTGATTCCGCAAAGTTTTCAGGAATTGAAGTTCTATAAACGATTTCGTTTGATATCAACACAACGACGAAAAGAATCAAAACCGTTATTAAAATCCGTTTTATTATTTTCAGAAACCTATTTTTCATTCAGAGTTCAGTTTTTCTCAACTTACGCACAACGGTCTCGTATAACCGTCAGTTACGGGTTAAAGTACGCAAATTTTTCGGTTTAGCACTGGCGTTAGCAATTCCGAGTGGATTCGGACTTAGTCGAATCCGCCGTAATTGCGGTTATACATTGTTAGCAGTTGTTTTTATTCCGATGTTTTTATTTTTTTCAATTCAATTAATAAACTGTCTTGACTTTTCGATTTTGCTAAATTACTTTTCTCTAATGATTTTATACTTTCATTTAATTCCGTCAACGCATTTATTTGATTTTGTTCCCAAACTTTGTCTCCTTCATAATCTTTCAGAGCGAAAAATAAAGCAATTCCAGATATTAATGTTGAAAATACTACAAGTCCAATTGAAATTCTTGTGTTTTTCGTTGCCGAAACCGCATTGCGTTCAGATGCCGTTCTGAATAACACTATTTCTTCGTTAAGCTTGTGTATAAGTTCTCCGAGAAAATCAAGTCTAAATTCTTGTTGTTGGGAACTACCAGTTAACGATGAAACTTCGGAATTTAAAGTTTCTAAAGAACTGTCAAGTCCTCCAAGTGAGGTTAATTGTTTATCAGAAAAGTGAGTTGTTATTTTACTTAATAAATTTATTTCTTTATTAAGTCCACCAATCAGATTATTGAGCTCGTTTTGTTTTCGGTTTTGTAATTCTGTTAATCCGATTGTAATTCGTCCAGAATATTTCGCTGCAGCTGCTGGTGTCAAATCTTTCTTCATTAAATACTTTGATTGAGAATTTATCTTTTCGATAATTTCCTCATTCGTATATTCAATAGGATATTTTTTTTCTGACATAATTTGGTTCAAAATAACTGCTAACGTGTTTGTGTATGGTTAGTTGCGTGGTTTAGCTACTAATTTAGTAAACTTTTACGAACCCGTGAATATTCCGAAGGAATATTCACAAGTAGGTAGTAAAAGCAATTAACTATACACAGTGTTAGGGCACAGTGCTTTTTTTATCAATTGCGAATTAATTCATTTCCACCACCATTACCGAGAACGTCAAAAAGTTGATATTGCCATTCGCCATTACCGCAATCACAAACCGCTCTAACACCTATATTTAGTTGACCTGAAGTATTCGGCATAACATCCTTGTAAGCTGTATCATCATAGTTTCTAATGGCACTATTAGGTATTTGCCATTCATAGGTTATATTTAGAGGGTCATTAGCTTGGTAAAGTATTGGAATATATTGAGCATATAATTTTGTCCAAGTACCAACAGTTAAATCATAAACACCAATTTTCTGAATAGATAAGCCGTCGCTACTAGGAACACCAACCCAAATACCTTTTTCAATTACAATATCACTATTTGTAATACTAGCAGAAATAAGACCTGCATATTGTGTGGTAGTTGTATTGCGATTTATGGTTACACTTGTAGAGTTTTGAGCAATTATATTTAAATTTGGAGATACACTCCAGTTAATTGATGTAACACAAGGGTGGTTTACTCCACTAATAGTATAAGTATATGATTGTGAGTCACAAATAGAAGAATTACCTGTTATTAGAGCATTACTTATTGAGTCAGGAATACCAACTTCAATATCTTTAGAGATTGTAACATATCCACATGTTGGATTACCATAAGTAGCAGTTAATGTAATTGACCCATTATTATTTAACTCTGATTGATTTAATGTAATTTCATTACCGTTAATAATAAATGAAACTAAATTATTTGGGTCTGCAACAGTCCAATATATATAAGTTGCTTCATCTGTTACGGAATAGGTGCCTGAATCACATAGATTATCTTCTCCAAATAATTCTACATTTGAACAAAAGTCAGAACAGTCATCTATTAAGTTAGTTGCTTCTTCCAGTTCATTAGCCAACCAGTTACCGTTTCTTGATTGAAAAGAAATATGTTCATTATTAGTTGGCACGTTAGGCTTAAAATCAACAATGAAGTTATTAAAGCCACTTGTTAAAGCTGTATCAGGGGTATGACCACCAGAATAATTTTTAAGATAATCTTCGGGATTTACTTCTGTATTATTGCGTTTAATATCTAAAGCACTTACAACAGGGATAAAACCATATCTTGAATTAACAACTGTGCCAGAGGGTATATAGTCTTCAAAATCGAAAGATATTTTATCTACAAAATCATAATAACCACCAGAATAGGTGTCAAATGGTAGATAACCGCTTGGCGCATTTTTAGAGCGTTCAGTAATGGTATGAGAAATAGATACTAACCAAAGTAATTTTTTCTCATATCTCATTTTACCCCAATACACTTGTCTATTAGACTCATTTACATCTGGATTAGCATATAAGTCAAAGTCAAAGAAATATTCACTTGAACCTGGTAATAATCCCAAAAATGTCAATTCTAAATCAGTAGTAGCTTGACCAGCTAAAGGTGTTACTATTAAATGAATTAAATCTCCCCAGAAACCAGGATTATGCGTGTCATGCAGGTCTATAAATTTTGCTTTAGGGTTAAACCCGTGGTCAACAGCGCATTCGTTACCATTACTAATGGCAATATTACGTGATTGTGTTGGGTAGCCTACTCCTTCAAATTCTTGTTGCCAAGCATTATGTATATCCATGGTTGGGGAACTATTGGAATCAACATAATGATAATTCATTTGCATTGCTGCTGGTGTGTCTTGTAAAGTTAAAATATCTGAAACAGAAGGAAAAGCAATATTTATGTGACCTAGACTCATTATTTCTACAAGATTTAATATCGTAGGAATCACAATTTCTGCTAAGCCATACAAAACTGGGGCAGATGTATATTGGTCATACGCATGTCGAGAGAAGTATTGTAAACTCAATGGTGTATTTGCACCTTGCATTGGCGAGTCGTGTGCTACAAATAAGCGTACATCATGGGTTTCTCCATCTGTTTCCATATTGGCTAATGTGTAACGCCCAATAACACCGCCCATACTTTGACCTAGCAATACGTTGGGTTCGCTACCCACTTTATTGGTGTTTACCCAATTTATAACATTCTTAAGTACTTCACTATTATGCTGTATGCTATTTGTTCCATTTTGCCAATCTATATAAACGATGTCATATTCTTGGTTTGAGCCATCTAAAAGGTCTAATAATTCTGGGCCTGAATTTTCTAAACTTTGAAGAAAATTATTTTCTCCATAAAGCGTTATGTCTCCACCCTCAATTTCAGGTGTTAAAATACTACCAGTATCAAAACCTTCTGCAACAATAAAAGGTTTAGTTAATTGCCCATTATGAGAAGATGCATAATCTATACGTAAAACAGCGCCATTTAACCATGATGGAAATGATGAACTAGGGCCATTTATAACCACATCTGTATCGTAGTTTGTTGTTTTAGACGTAATAATAGAATTATTTTCGGGTGCATTTACTTTAATTTTTGCTATTGAATACAAAATACTACCATCAGTTAAAGTAGTTTTAAACAACCAATCATAAGTTCCGTTTTGTTTATAGTTAGTGAATACTTTTTGGTCTATATTTAAAGACTGATAACCACTACCGTCATTAAAGTTGACTTGGATATTTTGAATGCTATTAGAACTATTACTTAATAACAAGTTTTGAGGAAGTATAACACCAAAATTTAATTTATTATATGTGTTTACTGGCGATGCAAAAGCTATTGTTTTGTTTTCTAAATAAGGGTTTTGCCAAACACTATTAGTATACTTATCGTAATATTTGTTATCACTAACTGTAATTTTATTATTGCTTAAAGCATTTGTGTCTAGTTGCGAATATTTGTAAAATAAACCCGCTAGCACTATAGTGCTTTGTTCGGTTTGGTTGTAGTTTTGACGTTGCGTTACCCAATTACTAGCAATATCTTCTAGTTTAGTAAAATACTGTGTACTAGTAGTTACCTTACCCATAAATAGAGTTTTGTAAATATTACCAAGTACATTTGCATCTATATAAGTACTGTCTGTTATAGTTCCATTATAGGCTGGAACATTGGTAAATTCCATTGCGTAATCTAATAAGATGGCATTTGGAACATTATTTTTGTTCAAACCTTCAAATATGGGATTAATTTGGTCTTTCCAATTGGTGTTAACTTCGGTTTGTGCATGTAGCATTATAGCTATAAATACAAAGAAAACAGAAATCGTAATTTTTTTCATAATTTTGTAATTGATTTTTTGTTAGACATTATTTTTTAATGTTTAGCTTTATAATTAACCGTTTTGTGCCAGCAAAACGGTTTTAATTATTGTGTAAATAAAGTATCGAAACGCCCTTCTCGTATTTCAACGGTTTCTCCTGTATATGGATTCTCAACATCAAACCAAAACGTGCCAGATACTATATTGTTTGTGAAATCTAATTTGGTTATTGTGAGTTCTCCTGAATATTGTGAATTTGTTGTCGAAAATTCTTGAGATGAACTATTTGGATTAAAGCTACTCCCAGCCCATGCGTTGCCACTAATATTCTCTATTAACAGAAAAGTTTCATTCTCAAAGATTTCTTTATTATAAGTACCAATAGTAACACTAATTAAAGATTCTACAGTGTCAGAACCACTAATCCCAAAATAATATTCTCCGCTTATATATTGGTAATAGCAATTAAAATAACTACCACTGGTGTCTATAAAGCTTTGTCCATTTACTTTACAGGCAAATATCCCTGCACCAGTTTGTGTTGCCTCTGGTAGTGTTGCGTTGTCGTCGTCGTCAGTTTTGCAACAACTCAGTGTTAACAGAATTGTAAGTGATAAAAGTAGTTTTTTCATTGAGATTTAATTTTTATGAAAATTAAAGAAATATAATTGTTCGTAATTACAGTTTTACCGTAATTAATGTTAACAGTAAGTTAATTTTTCTCTAATTATTTGCAAACTTGCTCACGCATTGTGCCTAACGTGCGCGTGTATGGTTTAGTTGCGACGTTTAAGCAACTAAAATAGCAAAAAAATCACGAACGCGAGAAAATTCCAGAGGAATTTTCGTGAGTAAGCTTTTTGCAGCAATTAACTATACGCATTGTTGGCTGTAGTAAGTTGGTATTTAAATTCAAGTTCAGATTATGAGTGAACAATTCCGATTGAGTGAGTAATTCACGCGTTGATTTCACAGTTCAATTCCGCAAACGAGCTAAAAAATCGTGCGTAATTCAATTCAGATTTCGAGTAAGAATTCCGACTGAGTGAGATTCCAGAGTTGAGTGATAAATTCCTGCGATGTGATTGTCAATCCAGCGTTATTAATTTCAGATTTCGAGTAAGTGATTAAGAGAATATTCCGCATAAAATTTCGGGTTTTGATTGCGAAATATTCGTGCTTTTCTTGCGCTGAGTTATTACAGCCAACGGTCTAGTGTATGATTTCGTTGCGTGTTTAAGCACTAAAGTTAGCAAATAATAACAGATAGAAAATTCCAGCGGAATTTTCGTAAGTAAGCCTTTACTAGCAATGAATTATACACAGTGTTGTGTGTAGTTATTAATGATTAAAATTTAGATTGTCATAAAAACTTTGATAGTCATTTATATTAAGCCTCTCATCCAATAAATAACTATCACAAGCACTTGTAGCTTCTTCTAAAAAGCCAAGAGCATTTGAACCAGTAATTTTTTTTGCTTCTAACCAACATTCTGATAAAAACTCTTGAAAAAATTGATTATCATTTTTTTCTCCTTCACTATACAATAGAGTTCCATCAAAATCAGTAAGACCTACATGTTCCCATATTTTCTCGAAAATTTCTTCTAATTTAAGCCCATTACTTTTTGGACTTATTTCTATTCTACCTGTGATATCATATTTTAAATTAGGATATATGTTTGCGTCTGGTTCAACAAACATGTAAAATTCTGTGCCATATATGTAATAGGCTATGCTATACAATTTTATCTTTTCTTCAATGGAATTCAATTTATCAAATTCTCTTAAATGGATTTTTTTAAAAAAATCAAGTACTTCTTTTTTTATTGGTTCGAGAACAAAAACTGGGTATAAATTTTCCCATTCTTCCATTAATACATCAGCTGCATCTAAAAATTTAAAAAAAGAGCCGTATAATTCATTAGGGGATTTTATGTTGTTTCTATATAATTCGGCTTCTTTATTGATTCGTACGTAAGATTTTGAAATAGAATTCCAATTTTCTTTAAGTATTTCAGATTCAATTTTAAAATCTTCTATTTTATGCATATCGATTTTCAGTAATTACACACAACGTGCGCGTGTATGGTTTAGTTGCGATGTTTAAGCAACTAAAATAGCAAAAAAATCACGAACGCGAGAAAATTCCAGAGGAATTTTCGTGAGTAAGCTTTTTACAGCAATTAACTATACGCATTGTTGGCTGTAGTAAGTTGGTATTTAAATTCAAGTACAGATTAAGAGTTAACAATTCCGATTGAGTGAGTAATTCACGCGTTGATTTCACAGTTCAATTCCGCAAACGAGCTAAAAAATCGTGCGTAATTCAATTCAGATTTCGAGTAAGAATTCCGACTGAGTGAGATTCCAGAGTTGAGTGATAAATTCCTGCGATGTGATTGTCAATCCAGCGTTATTAATTTCAGATTTCGAGTAAGTGATTAAGAGAATATTCCGCATAAAATTTCGGGTTTTGATTGCGAAATATTCGTGCTTTTCTTGCGCTGAGTTATTACAGCCAACGTCTCAGTGTATGGTTAGTTGCGACGTTTAAGCAACTAAAATAGCAAAAATTAACCGAACCAGAGAAAATTCCAGAGGAATTTTCGTGAGTAAGCTTTTAGCAGCTATTAACTATACGCATTGTTAGCTGTAGTAATTTTGGTTTTGTAATTATTTGAGTGCGTTTTTTTGTTTTAAATTCCAGTTCCGATTTATAAAAGTAGAGTGTAAGTCCGTTTTAAAATTCCGACTGCGTGAGACATTCACGCGTTTCTTTTCTGTTTATATTTCCGATTGCGCAAACGAGTTAAAAATTCCAGCGTTATAAAATTCAGATTTCGAGTAAGAAATTCCGATTGAGTAGGTTTCCAGAGTTGAGTGAAAAATTCGTGCGTTGTGTTTGTCATTCCAACGTTTTAATTTCAGAATTCGAGTGAGTTTTTTTGCGTTCAGTTCGGCTTAAAACGCTTTACTTGTGCGCTTAAAATTCAAGTTTAGAAACTGCGCTGAGTTATTACAGCTAACGGTTTCGTATAAGATTAGTTGCGTGGTTTAAGCAACTAATTTAGCAAATAAAAACCTAATAGAAAATCCGCGAGGATTTTCGTAAGTAGGCTAGAACCAAGCAATTAATTTTATACATTGTTAGCGGTAGTTTTTATTATTTCGTATTCTGTATGTTCTTATAATATTTTCTAATTCTCTGTGTGTTACATTCAGAGAATCAATTTCTATTTTTTCAAACTCGGCGTCATCGTAGAAATAAGACAGGTAAGATTTAGCTGATTTTCCATAACCTTCCTGAATAACCTCTTCATTTTCTATATTCGACCAATTCTTAAATTCTACGCTATTAGTTTGTATTCCTTTCGAGTTAATTATTATTTGTGGTTCGTTATTGAATGCTTTTTGAGATTGTTTTATTGAGTTATAAATTCCAACACCTGTTAATATAACTCCCAAAATATAATTCATTGTAGTTCCTTGAAAGAAAAAGTAAACTCCACCAATAGCTATTAAAATTGAAACTCCTAATTCGGCAAAATTGTAAATTTTCGAAAAATGAATTTCCATTTTAGGTGGAAGAGAGTAATCTTCTCGGTATTCATCTTCTTGCTCGAATTTCTTTTCAAGTTGTTTAAGTTTACTTTTATCCTCGCTATTCCTGATTTCCGTTTTTTCGAAAATATTTCCGTCGTTCCAAATCAATTTTTCTTGGATTGCTCTTTTCTTTAATTCGTGAACGTTTCGTACATTCTCAAATGCCCAAATTCTCCATTTGGTAATCATAAAACTCCAAATTAGCCAAGCTAAAACAAACCCTATTAAAAAAGCTATTCCAATTCCCCAACCAGGAATTAAATTCTGTTCTGATAAGTATAGAGCCAAAGCTGGACAGCCAATAATTGCAATAAATACAGGGATATTCACTATTAAATGTCCTCTTTTTATTGCTTTGTCAACTGTTATTTGTTGTCTCATTCAGATTTGGGTTTAAATTACCGCTAACGGTCTCGTATAACCGTCAGTTACGGGTTAAAGTACGCAAATTTTTCGGTTTAGCACTGACGTTAGCAATTCCGAGTGGATTCGGACGTAGTCGAATCCGCCGTAATTGCGGTTATACATTGTTGTAAGCTGGCCTTTTTCAGTCACAATTTATTAATTTCAGTTTCAATTTTTTCTTTTAGTTTCTTTAATCTCCTTTCAGATATATTTCCTCTATTCAGCGCTGTGTATTTGTCCTCAATTTCGCCAACTACTTTCGGCATATAGATTAATTTATTGTCTATTATAAGTCCTAAATATGAATTTCCGTTCAAAGCTTTTTTACTTGCAGAATTCATTTTTTCAAGACCCAATTCGTCAAGTACAATATACATTCCGAATTCGCCACTTTCCGTTTCATAAATTGATAATTTCTCAATATTTTCAACAGTTACTATTGGCTTTGGATTCACACTTATTTTTTTATTAGAGTTGTCAAGTTTTTTGATAATTCCACTTCCGCCATCGTTCACAAAATACCAACCTGTTTTTAAATATTCAGGATTTGTGGTATTAAGGTTTCTCTGTGATGAACAGCTAAATATAATTCCAATTAAAAGTCCAAATATTAAATTCTTGCAGTTCATTTTTTGGCTTGCTTACAACGGTCTCGTATAACCGTCAGTTACGGGTTAATATACACAGACTTTTCGGTTTGTCACAGACTTTAGCAATTCCGAGTGGATTCGGACGTAGTCGAATCCGCCGTAATTGCGGTTATACATTGTTGTGCATAGTTTTTTTACTCATCTACGACTCCGATAAACATTAAATATTCAATTTCGGTATCATAGATTTCTAATAATTCCTCTTTAGTCAGGTCAACTTTCTCTTCATTCAGAGCGTATTCCACCATTTGGTTAATATCTAGTTCGGCATTCGATTCAGGTTCGCTTTCAGGATTTGGAATGTCAGAAGTCAGTCCTGTTTTCTCCATATAATTCATTTCCGCAAGTAGAGCGTCACGAATCAAATTCAAATCAGATTTTTTCTTATTCAGCTTTAATGCAATGAAACAAGTCGCCTCGTCCAAATCATATATTTCTTTTCCAGCGTTGTTTTCATTAACAGTACATATTGGTTCGTTTTTACAACCGAAAAATGAGAGTAAAGTCAAGATTAATATTTTTTTCACGTTTCTTGGGTTAAATTATGCACAACGGTTTTGTGTATGGTTAGTTGCGTGTTTCAGCACTAAAGTTAGCAAATAATTAACAGATAGAAAGTCCGCGAGGACTTTCGTAAGTAGGCAAGAACTAGCAATGAATTATACACGGTGTTGTAGCTAGTTTTTTTACTTTTTTTCAAATTTATTTTTTTTGTACGGTAAAAACACGTACATTTGTAATGCTGATTACATTATTACGACAAAGAAAAGTAAGTCAGAGCAATTAAGACAAAGAAAAGTAAGTCAGAGCAATTAAGACAAAGAAAAGTAAGTCAGAGCAATTAAGACAAAGAAAAGTAAGTCAGAGCAATTAAGACAAAGAAAAGTAAGTCAGAGCAATTAAGACAAAGAAAGTAAGTCAAAGCAATTAAGACAAAGAAAGTAAGTCAAAGCAAATTAAGACAAAGAAAGTAAGTCAAAGCAAATTAAGACAAAGAAAGAGTATTATGTCAACCGTATCAAAAGATAGAATTGATGTTCGTATCAGCAAGGAACAGAAAGAGTTTGTAAAGTATGCGTCAGAGTTGCGTGGATTTAAGAACTTGTCCGAATTTGTAGTTTACTGTATTAATACTGAAGCTAATAATATTGTTAAAGACAATAATCTTATTGTCAAGACTTTAGAAGACAAGAAAATATTCTTAAATGCAATATTGAATCCACCTTCTCCTAACGAGAGACTGAAAAGAGCTCAATTAAATTATAAAAAATTTAAAGAGACAAATGGATTTAAAAATAACGACGCTAGAAAGTAATCACGACAAAAAGTCCTTCAGTTGTGGTTATTCGATGCTGGATAATTATATACAAAAACAAGCAAAACAAGATATAAAAAGAGACTTATCGGCTTGTTTTGTGTTAGAAAATGAACAAAGTCATTTAGTATTAGGCTATTATACTTTGTCAGCTAACTCGATAAGTAGAGGCGATTTTCCAATTAGTATTTCTAAAAAATTACCAAAGTCCTATCAAGACTTACCTACAATTCTGCTAGGTAGATTGGCTATTGATGAGAAATATAAAGGAAATGGATTTGGCGAATTAATTTTATTAGATGCACTTAATAGGTGCGTTCAAATATCTAAAAACCTTGGAACATTAGCAGTAGTAGTTGACCCAATTGACTCTAAAGCTGAAAAGTTCTATTACAAATATGGTTTTATTTTAATTCCAGGAACAGGAAAGATGTTCATTCCAATTAAGACAATTGAAGATTCAATATGATTAAAAATGAGAGTGTTATTCATTTAGCACTCTCTTTCTTAAATTAGCTACAACGGTTTTGTGTATGGTTAGTTGCGTGTTTAAGCAACTAATTTAGTAAACAAAAACGAACGCGAGAAAATTCCGAAGGAATTTTCCAAGTAGGCAACGACCAAAGCAATTAATTATACACGTTGTTGTATGCCGTTTTTTTTGTTCATTTTTTTGTTAATCAGTTGCTTATGCTTTTGATGCTGACGCTTTTCTTGTAGCGTCAATTATTATTATATTCTCGTGATTCTCTTTATCAATTTCTTTTAAAATTTTGTTGACTTTTCTAATATCCGATGCTGTATAGCATAAAACTACTGAAATATCACTTGCTGATTTTGATGCAGCTTTATAAATGTCTGTTTGATTTTCCAAATTTCTTTTTAACGAGGACGATTTTGCTAATTTGAACTCGATAATTGTCGAATCTCCACTTCCAAAAGACACCTTGTAATCGGCTGGTCCACGACCATTATTAACTTCTGCATTGACATCATATGGTGAAGCATACCAAGTCAATCTAAATATTCTTTGTATAGTATCTTCTTTTGCTATAGGCTTGTGTCCATCGTAAAAAATCCGATAACCATCATTGTTTTCTATAACATCTTTGAGATATAAAGCTCTTTTTAAAGATTCATCATAGCTATTAGATTGTAATTCGTAAAAATCACTATTCTTATTTAATAATTCGCATAATGGCGTAAGAGCATCTACTAATTTTTCTTTTAACTCTTTAATCTGCGACAAAGAAGCAGAACTTACTTCGTGCTTTTTATCTTCTTTTAGTTTTATATAAAAATCTATTAATTCGGGAAATTTTCTAATCGTTTTTAAGAAGGCGTATTCTTTGTCTTTCTTTTTTGGTTTTCGAGGTAAGTGAGACCTGAAAAATTCATTAATAGCTGAACGTAAAGATGAGTTTTCTAAAGACCGAGTTACGTTGTTAAAACTTGAATAAAAGTCAGAATTGTTGATTACAGCATCATCTACGGTTAAAATATCTAAAGGTGTTAGAATTATAAAATCACCACCTTTTTCTCTAAAAAAATATGGTAATTTAAAAGTTCGAGGTTGCCATAATTTTGTTTTTTTATCAAAACGACATCTTACTGAAAAGTTTTTTGTTTGGTTTTCTGTCAAATATTTTTTCGCAAAATTTTCGGTGTATTCAAGAAGATATTCTTGTATTAAATTAGTAGTAAAATCACTTATAAAGTCTTTTCCGACTCCAGAATTAACAAGAGTCAATTTTTCTATATGTGTTTCAGCTGTTATTTCTTCTTCGCCAAAATTACTGTAGAATCCATTAAAAGCAGTTATAGCTCCATTTGCAAATTTTTTACCTAAACCCTTTCCGCCATTGCCATATTTTGACAATCCTAACCAATTTTGTTTAATTTCGGGAAACTTGAATAAGTTTATGTCTACACCTAATCCATTATTTTCAGTAGCATACTCTTTTAGAATTAGTAAATGTTCAACTACTTTTTTGTGTAATTCTTTATATTGTTGTTTTTCAGAAGCAAATAATAAAAAAGGGTCAATAAACATTGGTAAGTCGGAACTTAAGCAAATATTTAAAGCACCATAATTTTCCAAAGTTGATTCGTCAATTTCAAAATAATCAGAAAAAAGTAATTTAAAATTGGACATATATTATTCTATTGATTGATTGTTCTTGGTTTGGTCAAATGGCATACAACGGCTTCGTATAACCGTCTTTTACGGGAAAGTTAGCGAATTATTTCGGATTAAACACTAGCCTTAGCAATTCCGAGTGGATTCGGACGAAGTCGAATCCGCCGTAATTGCGGTTATACATTGTTGTGCATAGTTTTTTTATTCGTCCACAACTCCGATAAACATTAAATATTCTACTTCGGTATCATAGATTTCCATTAATTCTTCTTTTGTTAAGTCAATTTTCTCCTCATTCAGAGCATATTTTACCATTTCATTAATATCCATTTCTGCATTCGATTCCGATTTGCTTTCTGTATTCGGGTTTTCGGAAATCAGTCCGATTTTATTCATATAGTTTTCTTCCGCAACCAGAGCACCACGAATCCAATTCAAGTCCGATTTTTTCTTATTCAGTTTTAACGCAATGAAACAAGTCGCTTCGTCCAAATTATATATTTGTTTTCCAGCGTTATTTTGATTCACAGTGCAAATCGGTTCGTTTTTACAACCGAAAAAAGATAGTAAAGTCAAGATGAATATTTTTTTCACGTTTCTGATTGGGGATTATGCACAACGGTTTTGTGTATGGTTAGTTGCGTGTTTCAGCAACTAATTTAGTAAACAAAAACGAACGCGAGAAAATTCCGAAGGAATTTTCCAAGGAATCAACGACCAAAGCAATTAATTATACACGTTGTTGTGCATAGTTTTTTATTCACGATGTCCATCTATTTGGAAAAACAAGTTCGTGTTATGTCGCTCCATTTTGCCGTGAGAATCCAACTGTTCATTTATTTGTTTTTCAAAGTGCTCAATCCAACTTCGTATGTCAGAAATCAGTTTTTTGATTGAAATAGTAACCTTTGGAAAGTTCCGACCTTGTTTTGTAATTGACTCAAATATTATCTCATCAATCTCGTCAATTCCAATTTCCATCGTTGGTGATATCATCTGTCCGCCAACACTTTGTGTATGATTTGTAAAAACTCCTGAATACAACATAAACTGTTGAAATTTATTTGAATTCGGAATATTACGCATCCAAGATAGAGAACCATACATTGGCAAATCATTTAATGTTAGGACTTCAGAAATTCGTTCGTCTATGTGTTGATATGAATTCCGAAGTTTTTTTGCTTTACTCAATTCAGACAGCATTGGCTCTTCAGTCCCTAAATCAAAGTGTCGAGTAATTAAATTCATAAAAATTGTTGCATTACTGATTATGGTCCAAACGTCTGCAAAAATTTTTGGATAGTTCTCATTTGTGCTACTCGGATTTTCGCTGAATTTTATCAATTCGTTGTATAGTCGGTCGTATGTTATTTCACAAATATCAACACTATATGTAATTGCATTGAAAACTATAACCTGTTCAGGTTTCAGTTTTTTTGGTGGAAATCGAAAATGTGAATTGCTATCTATGGTCATTCTTCAAAATTATGCACAACGGTCTCGGCTATGAGTAGTTGCGTGGGTTAGCACTTAACTTTGCAAGTACACACCAAACTGAAAATCCGCGAGGATTTTCAGAAGTAGGCGAGAACAAGCAATTACTTATAGCCATTGTTGGCAAATCGTTTTTATTTTTTATAAATCAGTGAGTTTTCAATTCCTTTTACGGTTTGTAACCAACCTTCGTCATTCAACATAAACATTTCAAGAGGTAATTCCAGTTTCTCTCCTTCCATTGAATTTTGAACTGTTCCAATACAAGCTGCTCTTGAATTGTCTGAATAAGTATCGAGTACAAATCCAAGCATTAAAATGCTTTCATTATTTCTTACCATTGCATAATGATAAACTTCTTTAATTACACTTACTTTTGAAAAATTAGATTGAAATTTTTTCAATAAGTTTCCTGAAATCGGTTTCATTGGTGTTCCAACTGTAACTTGCGTTTCTTCTTGAATTGTTTCCGTTTGAATATTTTCTCTGTTTCGCTCAAGTACAAACATTGTCGGCATATCAGTGTCTATAACAATTCTATCAATTCCGTGTGCTTGACAAAAGTCAATCACGTCTTTTGATTTCATTGCAGTATATTCAGTTTCTTTTTTAGTCCATTCAACAAGTTTTTCTGGTGAAGTAAATGCTCCCAAAACTTTAAGTCCATCTTGGTCAAAAACTGAAGTTAATTTTAAGGTAGAATCTTTTTGTAAAGTAGTCCAATTATCTTTTGGCTCTCCGTCATTTACAGAAGGTAAAACTAACATAGCGTTGCCTTCCATAATTTCATTGAACGCTTTTTGATAATTCTCTTGACTTTGGTTCTTACCATATTTTTCTAATAAACCAACCAATTTGGTGTTATTAGGATTCTCGTTATTTTCAGCAACTTTCTTTTTCGTTCCAAAAAGTTTGTCAAATATTCCCATTCAGTTTTCGTTTCGTTTAAATGTTTGCCAACGTTGTTGTATATGGTTTGTTGCGTGTTTAAGCACCTAATTTAGCAAATACAAACCGAATAGAAAATCCGAGAGGATTTTCGTAAGTAGGCTAGAACTAGCAATAAATTATATACGTTGTTGGCAACAGTATTTATTTTTTAGAACTCTCAAATAAAAAAAGTGTCATTGCTCCAGCTAAATTTACGGCTAATTCAGCGTGTCTTTCACTCGGTTTAGTCTTTGCTATTCCTTTTCCGTGAGAATCACTTAATTTATTCCTAATTCCTCCTAACCCTTCCACCACAGATTGACAACCGTTTAATATTTGTTTAAAAATTTTTTCAGTATGTTGGTCTGGTGCTAAATTCAATTGTTTAGCTGTTAATTTATATAATTTTGGTAAATCTAAATTATCAGAATATTCAATTTTTTTATTTTCTAAGATATGTTTACAAACTGTTTCTATTAATGTTCTACTTGTTGTTATTGCTCCTTCTGGGTCTGTAGTTTTTCTTTTTAAAGCTTTATCCCATTCTTGTTTTATATAAATTTCATTGATACTTTTCAATTTTTCAGAAATAGAATTTTCTCCAGGTGTTGATGTATTCTTTTCTGCAATATTAAGAAGTTCAGAAAACGAATCCCATAAAAACATTCTTCTACCTGCATAGTTAGAGCTAACTTGTTTTATGAAATGCCAAAATTGTTCAGCAGTTCTTGTAGTTTTTATGAAGTCAGGAACTTCTCTTGAGATAATTTCATTGGCGAGTAATTCTTTTCTTGTTTTAGAATATATTTCTTCATTCCAATCTCCTCCAGTAGCAAAGTCAATCAGTAGATTTTGAAAAGATTCAATTTTTGAAAATAGTTCTTCGTTCATATTGTTGCCAACGTGTTTGTATATGGTTTGTTGCGTGGTTTAAGCACCTAATTTAGCAAATAAAAACCGAATAGAAAATCCGCGAGGATTTTCGTAAGTAGGCTAGAACCAGCAATAAATTATATACGGTGTTGGGCGTAGTTTTTTTAACATTTTTTTAAATCAGATATTAGTTGAGGATTCAATAGTGAATAAATAATTACTTTTTTCAATACACTTCTCAGAAACAAAAGAATTTCATTCTTTGAAACCTTTTGAAATATTTGTAGTTTTTTCTCAAAATCTACAAAATCGCCATGAGCTATAAAATTTCTATAATTATATGCGAAACCAACAACTTTACCTAAGGTTAAAGTATCTGGACCTTTCATGTAATCTGCAATAATAATTGGTTTTTCTAATTGGTTATTTAAGAGGTCTAACTTAGTTTCCAATTGTATCCTTATAGATTTTAATTTATCAAAATCATTATTGACTAGTAAAGATTCAAAACATGCTATATAGCTAACTATTTTAAATGAAGAATAATTTGAAATTTCTGTTAACTTGAAAAAGTCTTCAAGAGATTTATTAATATATACAAAATCTTCTTTTATTTTGTCAAAATCATCTAATAATTGTAAGTTTTTTTCTATTTGAAATACATCATCTTTAGTTAAGTCTTTAGGTAAGTCTATAGGCGTTTTTGAATCATAATCAATTTGATTTTTATCGTAATAATATGAATGTGAGCTTAATTCTGATTCGAAAGAATATTTAATAGAAGTTGAACCCAAAGGATTAGTCATTTTATGAAATCCAAATGGAATAAAATATTCTTTCTCAGTTAAAAGAAATGCTTTTGCATATGATTGAATATATTTACCAGTACTTTTTGTTTCGTCCAAAACGAAATATCTGAAGTCCTCTGGTTTTCTGGACTTCATTTTTACTCCACCACTATCTAATCTATCAATTACTTTTGTTTCATGATAGCGAAAAAAAAACACTTCTTGTCCAGGTGTATATCCAAACCTCGATACAAGCGACTTAATTTTATTCTGCTCTTCTAATGTAGCAGACCTGACTATCAAATTCTTTCCAATATTGATAATTTCATCAACATTCAATTCTGTTAGATTTTCAATGAAGTACGGCATTTGTTGTTGTACTTTAGTTCGTTTTAAATTACGCCCAACGGTCTCGTATAACCGTCAGTTGCGGGTTAAATTAGCGATTATTTTCGGATTAAACACTAGCCTTAGCAATTCCGAGTGGATTCGGACGTAGTCGAATCCGCCGTAATTGCGGTTATACATTGTTGGCATTAGTATTTTATTCCACATTATCTTTAACAACTTTAGTTTTAGATAAAAAGTCGTGAATTCCGTTTTTCACAAACAGAAACGAAAGACGGTCAAATGGAATTAGTCGGCAAAAAGTCCGAGTTATTATATCTCCGTCAGTCGGTTTTTCTCCGTTCATTTTCACAACTTTTGTTTTTGTCACAAACTTTCCAACTGTCTTTTGGAATTTAATTTCCATTACAGCATAATAAGCTATAAATGTTCCAAAAATCAAGATGTAGCCAATAAGTGATATCATTCCTTGGTCAGTTGGTTGAACAAAAAGTCCGATTATAAAACTTATTATAAATGCTAAAACTAACCAAACAATAAAATCAATTAGAAAATTCACAAATCGAATTCCTGAACCAACAACATTTGAGTCAACTTTTTCTTTTTGTTCTTTTTCCGCAGTTGCTTTTTCTCGAATTTTTTCAAATTCCGATGTGTCAATATTTCGTTTTTCAACTTCTGCATCTGCTGCTTCAATTGCAGTCGGATTATAACTTCCTCTTTCTACTGTTACAATCTTTATTAATTCCTCATTTGTCCTTTCGGACATTACTTTTGCAAATTCGTTTTCCATTAGTTTGATGGTAGGTTTATATTAATGCCAACGTGTTTGTGTATGATTTCGTTGCGTGTTTAAGCAACTAAATTAGCAAATAAATCACAGATAGAAAGTCCGCGAGGACTTTCGTAAGTAGGCTATAACTAGCAATGAATTATACACGGTGTTAGCAGTTCGGGTTTTACTTCTTTTTTTTATTCAAATGGATTGTCTTTTCAAGTAATGCAAAGAATTTATGTCCAACTTCTGAAGTCTCATATTTTATGTCCATTACATTAATTTCTAGGTTTTTTGATTCAAGTTTGTTTACAAGTCCATATCCAACAAGTTTTGGTGCTAAAACTCCATATAAATATCCACCATCATCTAAATTACTATCCAAGTCAATTCCTCTATTAAGTATCGGTGAATAAGTATGGAATAAACTCAATAAATCTTCTTGTGGTGGTTTTCTACCAGAATATCCCATTCCAACTGTTCCAACAGGATAATTTTGGTTTCTTAAAATCTCATAAAGTTCTTTGAATTTATAATTTCCAACTTGTTCATCCCAAATTGGGTCAGTTTTTTTTCTAAATAATCTAATTATTAATTTTATTAGAAAGTATATTCCAATCAGAGATAGAAAAACAAAAACAGGTGTTTTATAAGTCAGTCCATTTAAAAAAAAGTCGTAAATATCTTTAATAGAATAGTTGCTATAACTAGTCCATATGGTAGCAATAAGTAAAATCAGTCCAGTTGATATAAGTTTACTCCAGACAGAATCTTTCCATATTTTTTTAATGAAAGTCCAGACTTTATTTTCTTCCTTTGGTTTATTCATTTACGTTCTGTTTTTTACCTGACTGCTAACGGTTTTGGCTATGATTTCGTTACGGAAAAATGGGCGACCATTTTTCCGACGTTGACCGAAAGATAGCAAAAATGTATGGAATTTCCGCGAGGAAATTCCGCCGTAATGAATTATAGCCGTTGTTAGCTTTTAGTGCTTTTATAATTCATTCCGTTTTTTGTTTTTTCGGTCAGCTTTTTATTCAGGTTTCTTTAATTTCTACGTTTAATTCATTCCGCAAACTTGCTCAAATTCCGACCGTTTTTTTAATTCAGGTTTGAGTGCGCAATTCCAGTGTTGTTTTTCCAGTTCCGATTGCGTAAACAAGCTAAAAAGTCAAGCGTAATTCAATTCAAAGTTTGAGTGAGCAATTCCGATATAGTTTTTCATTCCACATTTGAGTGATAATTCCGAAATTTTTGAAATTCCGCACACAGTTTTTCTGATTTATCTACCTTAAAATTCTAAAAAAAAATCGAAAAATAAACCAAGCTTTTTTTCAAACCGCAAACTTGCTCGAGCATTAAAGCTAACGGTCTCGTATAAGATTAGTTGCGTGGTTTAAGCAACTAATTTAGCAAATAAAAACCGAATAGAAAATCCGCGAGGATTTTCGTAAGTAAGCTAGAACCAGGCAATTAATTTTATACATTGTTGTACGTAGTTTTTTTATTCATACACATAAATGTGAGTCATAATCGGTTTGTCCTTTTCAAGATATTTAGTCGTTTTAGCAATTCGATTTTTTATGTCGTATTCGGTTATTAATTTGCTAATAAATTCTCCTGTTTCTGTCGTTGCTAATTCTTCTAATTCTTGTCCATTATCGTTAAGCTTATACTCACAGATTTTTTGAGGTCTATATTCCCAGCTTTTGCTTTTATCTTTTAGGTGTCTTGGATTTCCCTCATAATCGTACCAAGTCATAGTATATTTATAACTGTTTTTTTGATATTCATAGAATTTAGTCCAAATAAGTCTCTCTTGGTCAAAAGATTTCTCTTCTTTGATTCTATTTTGATTGTCATAAGTCCAAACATATCTGTTTTGACTGCTCCAATGTTTTTCAGGTGCATTATATTCTATTTTTCGACCAAGATTATCGTATGAGTAAAAAGTTTCCGAACTCAATTTCCATTGACGTTCCTTTTCAAAGTCGTCAGAGGTTAAGTTGTCCTTAAATGGCATACCTTTTTTTAATATTCGTCTGTAATCGTAAGCAATTCTTTTTTCCAATAAGTTTTTGTTATTGTAGAAAAATTCCATTTTTGAACTGTCGCAACAAACACCTTTGAGATTAGGACGATACTTTATAGTTTTTGTCAGCAAGGTATCTTTGTAAATATAGGTTGTATTCACATCGGATGTACTATTTGCATTATCAGATTTATAACCTCTATATTCCTCGTAAATGACCAAGCTATCTGAATTAAACTTAACCTTTTTCACAACTTTAGTATTCAAGCTGTCAGTTCCCTCGTATTGAAGTATTTTGTAATTGAAAGATTTTTCTTGACACGAATAGAATAGAGAAAATAGAAATAATAAAATTAGAGGTTTATTCATTAAGTTCTGGGTTTGGTCAAAATTACGTACAACGGTTTTGTATATGATACGTTGCGTGGTTTAGCACGTAATTTAGCAAATAAAAACCGAATAGAAAATCCGCGAGGATTTTCGTAAGTAGGCTCTCATTAGCAATGGATTATATACGTTGTTGCCAGTAGTAATTTTTATTTGTTAAAGTGTTTTTTCAAACGTAAACTAATTTCTTTCTTATCATTAGAAAATGAGGCTTGAGGATATTTAGTCCAATATTCTAAACCTTTTTCCAAAGCCCAAAGTGCTTTTTCTTTATTGTTTTCAATTAAAAAGAAGTCGCAAGCAACAGAATGTCTACCTCCTAATTCTTTTTCAATTATTCGATTCGCTGACCTTTCCCAATTAGATAAATCATTCAAGTAAGGAATTCCTATGTTAAGGATATTTTCTTTGAGTGTTGTCATTACGTTATTACGTTCTTTTTCATTAATTAATTCAAAATGTAATTGTTCTTGATTATTAATTATGACTTGTTTCCAATTAGGGATATTCCAACACGAAACTCCTGCTAAAGAATTATTGACAGGTTTTATTCCATATTCTTTTTCAAACCATTTGCTATATGTTCTTGATTCAACACCAAGTAAAGCCCAAAATTCCGCATTTACATTTTCTTGATTGTATCTGTTAAGTTGGAAATTAATTTTTTGTTCAAAGTCACCTTTTTTTCTTTTAAATGATAAAGAACTTTTTAAAAATTTAAATCCGATTTCAGATAGAGGGTCAGAAAGATATTCAACTATATTTGTTGTAATTAATTCTCTTGGTTTCATTTTGGTTTTATTACTGGCAACGGTCTCGTATAACCGTCAGTTACGGGTTAAATTAGCGATTATTTTCGGTTTAGCACAGACTTTAGCAATTCCGAGTGGATTCGGACGTAGTCGAATCCGCCGTAATTGCGGTTATACATTGTTGGCAATAGTTATTTTTTTGGTTTGCTAATTTTTCTATGTAATTCAGCTATTTTTATTTCTCCGAGTTTTTCTTTTTCCACTTTTTTTAACTCTTCTAATTTTTGGTCAAGAATAATTTCAATTCCAAGTCTAATTGCATCGAAATAATCTAAACAATCTTTTTCTGAAAGCTCGTGTATTCCTAAACTTATGATTGAGTATAAAGATTTATTCTTAACGAGAAATGGTGGAAGATGAGCTGACAGTATTGCAATTTTGTCATCCATTCTTTTTATTTGAAAATCATTTTCAGGTATTCCGATTTCCGTTTTGTTTTTTTCGAAAGATTCCCAAATCTGGTTTTCAAATATTCTTCTTAAGTAAACAAATGAACCAATTCCAACACCATTTGCGGCAAGTCCAATTCCTTTGCTAAATTCCTTTAACTTTTCCTCTGAAAGTATTTTTCTGTATTTTTTTAATTCAAAAATGTGAAAATCCGCAATTGATGGAAACTGACCGACTTTCATAACTTTTTGATTTCTTACATCATAGTAAATAAAGAAGTTTATTATGTCCTCAAACCTTTTACATTTAATTTGAATTTTATCAACTCCACCGTATTTGGTATAATAATCTATGCTTTCATTTATACAGCCCCAAGTTGAATAAGTTGTGTTAGTCTTACGAAATGGATTGTATCCCTCGATTGTTATATCTCTGGTATTTCCACGTCCAAGATTTAATAAGGTCAAAAAATCGTCCCAATTGTCTTCGGTGACATCTACTTTAGTATAAATCGGTAACTTAAAGAAAAAATATTCGAGGTCGAAATTACTCATTAATAGTGCTGCATTCAATGTTCTAACGCAACAAACGTTGCTTTTTTTTGTTTGATACTAAGCTACATTTTTTAGTTCATAATCCATAATTTCTTGAGGAGTTTTATAGCCTATAATTTTCCGAGGTCTGTTA
>NZ_WOWS01000001.1 GCF_009741275.1 Winogradskyella endarachnes | reverse complement strand
AATCAAGCCACAGCAGACGGAACCGCTCCAAATGGCGATCCAGTAAGTGATGATAGTGATGATCCATCGGATACAACTAGTGATGATGATCCAACCGATACAGAGATTGTTCAGAGTCCAGAGTTAAGTATTACCAAAACAAGTAGTTTAGACTTAGGCTCAGACGGAGTAGTGAGTGTAGGAGATGTTATTACCTATACTTATACAGTAACCAACACAGGAGATGTCACCGTATTTGATGTGAGTGTGAATGAGAGTGCAGCAAACTTTACAGGAACCGGTACCTTACCAAGTCCAGTATATGTAAGTGGAGGCACAGATGAAGATGGAGATGGCGATTTAGAAGATATGGCAGTAGGCAACGGAACGATAGTTTACACGGCAACCTATGCAATTACCCAAGACGATATCGATGCAGGAGTTGTAACGAATCAAGCCACAGCAGACGGAACCGCTCCAAATGGCGATCCAGTAAGTGATGATAGTGATGATCCATCGGATACAACTAGTGATGATGATCCAACCGATACAGAGATTGTTCAGAGTCCAGAGTTAACATTGACAAAAACTGCAGTAATATCCACTGATATTGCTCCAACAGGTGCGAGTTTAGGTGATGAATTAACATATACTTTTAGTGTACAGAACACTGGTGATGTTACTATTACTAATATTACAATTGATGATGCATTAACAGGAACAACTGGTTTAACTATATCGCCGTCATCTTTATTGCCAGGTGAAATAGGTATTGCGACAGCTACATATATTATAGATCAAGATGATATTGATGCTGGCTTTGTAGAGAATAGTGCAACAGCGACAGGTGATAGTCCAAGTGGTACAGACGATGTAAGTGATACTAGTGATAATGGAGATGAGACGAGTGATGGTCCAGATGCTGATACTGATCCAACTAATGACCCAACAATTGTAACAATTAATCAAAACCCTGAATTGAGTATTATTAAAACAAGTTCTCTAGATTTAGGAGATGATAATGTTCTAAGTGTAGGTGATGAGATTACTTATACTTATACGGTGACTAATGTTGGAAATGTAACAATTTATGATGTTAGTGTGAATGAAAGCGCTACAAACTTTACAGGAACTGGAACTTTACCAGTACCGATGTATGTAAGTGGTGGCTCTGATGAAGACCTTGAAAATGATTTAGAAGATATGATTGTTGGTGTAGGCACCATAGTTTATACAGCAAGTTATATAATTACGCAAGAGGATATTGATGCAGGTGTAGTAACAAACCAAGCAACTGCAAACGGTACGGATCCAAATGGTAGTTCTATTAGTGACACTAGTGATGACCCAACGGATGCAACAAGTGATGATGATCCAACAGATACAATTTTACTTGGTACCCCAGACATTGAAGTGGTAAAAACATTTAGTATTACAAATGATATTTCACCTGTAGGAGCAAGTCTAGATGATGAAATTACATATACAATTACTGTTACAAATACAGGTAATGTAACACTTGATAATGTTATGATTGTTGATACATTCACTGACTTAGATGGTAATCCACTAGTATTCGTTTCGGGACCAATTTTTGAAAGTCCGTCTTCTCAAGGTAGTTTAGAAGGAGTATTATTAGTTGGCGAAACAGCTACATATACAGCAACGTATATTATAGAGCAAAATGCTATTGAAGCAGGTGGATTCCAAAATAGTGTAGTAGCTAGTGGAGATAGTCCAAACGATGTAACTGTCAGTGATGTAAGTGATGATGGTGATGATTCTGATGGAAACACTGAAAATGACCCTACAGTAATTACAATAACTGCAGATCCAGAAATTAGTTTAATTAAAACGATTGAGCCATTAGAAGATACAAATGGAGATGGTATTATAGGAGGATTAGATGATGTTATTAATTACATCTTTATTGTAGAAAATACAGGGAATCTTACGTTAACTAATATTGTTATTGAAGATAACTTACCAGGCTTAAACTTGGTAGGTGGTCCTATAACTGAATTGTTACCAGGTGAAATAGATAGTACAACGTATACTGCGACATATACGATTACTCAAGCTGATTTAGATATTGGTACTGTAACTAACTCTGCATCTGTTCGTGGTGAATTAATTGGTGGTGACCCTACGGATCCATCAGATGATATTATAGATACTAGTGATGACCCAACAGATAGTTCAGATGAAGATGACAATGGTGACGGTGAACCAGATGATCCAACAGTAGTTATTCTAAATACAATGTTCGATTTAGAAATCACTAAAACTGTTGATGAGTTAAGACCTGTAATTGGTGATTTGGTAACATTTACTATTGAAGTAGCAAACATTGGTAATGTAACAGCAACTGACATAGTAATAGATGAACAAATTCCTGATGGTTATGTGTTTGTTTCTGCAATTACAACCGCAGGTGTGTATTCAGATTTTGACGGAGAGTGGACAATTTCACAATTAAATCCTGATCAAGTTGAAATTTTACAAATTACTGTTGAAGTATTAGGATTTGGAGACTATCTAAATATTGCATACATCGATAGTGCTTCTG
This sequence comes from Winogradskyella endarachnes, assembly GCF_009741275.1. Lineage (GTDB taxonomy): Bacteria > Bacteroidota > Bacteroidia > Flavobacteriales > Flavobacteriaceae > Winogradskyella > Winogradskyella endarachnes. The sequence continues at coordinate 1,053,247 of NZ_WOWS01000001.1, read as the reverse complement.
GTGGGACCGATGAAGACCCTAGTAATAATGAGGACGATGCTTCTGTAGATCCAATCTGTTTAACAATTTATAATGAATTCTCTCCAGATGGAGATGGTGTTAATGAAACGTTTGTAATTGATTGTATAGAACGTTTCCCTGATAATAAACTAGAGGTTTATAATAGATGGGGGAATATAGTCTACTCTGCTAAGGGATATTTAAATGATTGGAAAGGTACTTCTAACGGAAGAGCCGTTATTAACCAATCAGATGATTTACCAGTAGGTACATATTATTATGTACTAGACCTAGGTGATGGTTCTGATCCAAGAGTTGGATGGTTATATATTAATAGAAATAACTAATTAATACTGAATTATAAAATAATTAAAATGATACATAAATCATCACTAATAAAGGGATTAATAGTTTTAGTATTTACACTAATCAGTACTATTAGTTTTGGACAGCAAGACCCACAATACACGCATTATATGTATAACACTTTGAGTGTTAATCCTGCGTATGCTGGACAGAGAGAAACTCTAAGTGTTGTAGGTTTACATAGATCTCAATGGGTTGGTATTGATGGGGCGCCACAGACGCAATCCTTAAGTATTCATTCGCCATTAAGAAACGAGCGTGTAGGATTGGGTTTAAATATTGTAAAAGATGCTTTAGGTCCAGCTACTGAATCGTTTATAGATGCAAGTTTTTCTTATACTATTCCATTAAATGCAAATGATTTAAAATTATCTTTTGGAGCAAAGGGAGGTTTACATATTTTGGATACAGATTGGAGTAAGGGGCGTTTTCAAAATACGGATCCCAATAATTTTGGTGAAAATATAAATCTAATTTCACCTATGATTGGTGCAGGTTTATATTTGCATACTCGTAAATGGTATTTAGGCTTGGCAGTTCCTAATTTTATACAGACAGAACACTATGATGATTATGAAGAATCTGTTGCCACAGAACGTATGCACTTTTATTTCATCGGTGGATACGTATTTAATATTAGCGAATCAACAGAATTAAAACCAGCGCTTATGTTAAAAGGTGTTTCTGGGGCGCCATTAATAGCAGATGTATCGGCTAATTTTTGGTATCAAAAGAAGCTTACTTTTGGTTTAGCTTGGCGTTGGGACGATTCAGTTAGTGCATTAGCAGGTATTCAAGTAACACCTGGAATGTTTGTTGGATATAGTTACGATATGACCTCTACTGGTTTAAATAATTATAATAGCGGAACCCACGAAGTAACCCTAAGATTTGAAGTTAAAAGAGTTGGTAGAATTTTATCTCCACGTTTCTTCTAAAAAAATTACTATGAAAACACTATCAAAATATCTATTATTAGCTTTTGTAATTGTAATATCCTCAAATGCTTTTTCTCAGAGAGGAAAAATTCAAAGCGTTAAAAATGATTATAGAAATTTCGCCTATGTTAAAACAAGTGAAGTTTTATTAGAGGTTGCTAATAATGGTTATAAGTCTGCAGATTTATTTCAAAAATTAGCCAATTCGTTTTATTTTCAAAATAAAATGGAGGAAGCGGCGAAGTGGTACGGTGAGTTAATGCAATTAAATGAAGTAATAGACCCAGAATATTATTTTAGATATGCATTAGCTTTAAAAGGAATAAAAGACTACGAAAATTCGGATAAATGGATGGAGAAATTCAATTCACTTAAGCCAGATGATACAAGAGGAAAAGCATTTTTATCTAAAGTAGATTATAAATCTGCAATTGAGGAAATGAGTAGAGACGACATAGAACTGGTAAATTTAGATATCAATACACCTTTCTCTGATTTTGGAACAACGGAACATGAAAACGGAATTGTTTTTGCTTCAGCAAGAGGAGGCGGACGATTATATAAATGGAACGAAGAGCCTTACCTAGATTTATATAAAGCTGAGAAAAATGAAGATGATACCTTTGAAGAGCCTAAGAGTTTTGGAGAAAATGTAAACACAAAATTTCATGAGTCAAGTGCTATATTTTCACCTAATGGAAAATACATGTTCTTTACACGAAATAACTTTTTTAGATCAAAATACAAGGAAGATGCTGTAGGTATTAATAGGCTACAGCTATATAGAGCTACTTTGAGTGAAGACAGTATTTGGGGAAGTATACATAAAATACACTTTAATAGTATAGACTATAGTGTTGCTCATCCTGCTCTTAACTTAACAGGTACAAAATTATACTTTGCATCAGATATGCCAGGAACACTTGGTCAATCTGATATTTTTGTTGTAGATGTTAATGAAGATGGTACCTTAGGAGAACCTGAAAATTTAGGTAGTTCAATAAACACAGAAGGACAAGAGTCTTTTCCTTTTATAAATTCAGATGGTGATTTATACTTTTCTTCAACCGGTTTTCCAGGTTTAGGTGGTTTAGATGTGTTTGTTTCAAAAGGTGCTGACCAAAAAGTACTAAATAGCGCTAATCGAAATTTTCCTATAGAAAATGTTAGTGAGCCAATAAATAGTCCTTATGATGATTTTGGTTACTATGAAAACTTAGTAACTAAGCGTGTATATTTTAGTTCTAACAGAGAGGGTGGTAAGGGTAGTGATGATATTTATACTTTTAAATTCCCAGAAATTAAATTAATTGTAGAGGGAGAAATTAAAGATATAGATACAGAAGAGATTATACCTGGTGCTACCGTTATATTATTAGATGAAAACGGAAAAGAATTAGATAGACAAGTAGTTGGTGAAGATGGATATTTTAAATTTGACGTAGACCCAGAAAAAGAATACCTAATTCGAGTTCAAAAAGATAAATATACTTCAGATGAGCAACGGTTTACAACACCTAATAGAAACCAAGAGTTGTTAATGGAATTGCGTATTGAAAAAGATGAACAACAAATTGAACCGTGTGACGATTTAGCCAAAGTATTAGATATTCCAATTATTTATTTCGATTTTGATAAGTCTAATATAAGATATGATGCAGAAATTGAAATTCAAAAAGTATTAGCCGTACTAAACAAGTACCCTACAATGCATATAGATATTCGTAGTCATACAGATTGTAGAGGTCCAGCTTCTTATAACGAACAATTATCAGACCGTAGAGCAAAGTCTACAAGAGCATATTTAATAGAGAAAGGAATTGCCGCTGAACGATTAACAGCTAAAGGTTATGGAGAGTCTCGTTTGGTTAATGATTGTGGTTGCGAACCAAGTAATGAATCTGAGTGTTCAGAAGCAGAACACCAGCTTAATAGACGTAGTGAGTTTATTATTACTAGTATAGATGGTAAAACTTGCGATGATAAAGTAGAGAGTGAAGATTAAATAAATCATTCAAAAATAGACTTTAATAGCCGTTTAAATTTTTAAACGGCTATTTTTATGAAATCCTTTACTTTTATTAATCAATTAGGAGTTAATTTTGTAATATGACAGAAGAAAAAGTCATCCTAGTGGATGAAAACGATAATCAAATTGGTTTAATGCCAAAAATGGAAGCACATGAAAAAGCACTTTTACATCGTGCCTTTTCAGTTTTTGTATTTAATGATAACAATGAATTAATGCTACAACAACGTGCCGCACATAAGTATCATTCTCCAGAGTTATGGACAAACACTTGTTGTAGCCATCAACGCGATGGAGAAACTAATTTAAGCGCTGGTAAGAGACGATTAGAGGAGGAGATGGGATTTGTTACAGAATTAGAAGAAAAGACATCTTTTATATATAAGGCACCTTTTGATAATGGTTTAACAGAGCATGAGTATGATCACGTTATGGTAGGTCATTTTAATGAAGCTCCAAACATTAATGAAGAAGAAGTCATGGCTTGGAAATGGATGAAGCTTGAAGATGTAAAGAAAGATATCAATGAAAACCCAGATATATACACAGCTTGGTTTAAAATAATTTTTGAAAAATTTTATGAATTCATAAATATTAAGAAATAATGAAGGTAACTGTACATAGAAAGGCACATTTTAACGCAGCTCACCGATTATATAGAAAAGATTGGAGTTTTGAGAAGAATGAATCTGTTTTTGGTTTGTGCAATAACCCCAATTTTCATGGTCATAATTATGAATTGATAGCGAGTGTAACTGGAGAAATAGATCCGGAAACAGGCTATGTAATAGATGTAAAAATTTTAAAAGATATTATTAAAGCTGAAGTAGAAGATGCATTTGATCACAAAAATTTAAATGTAGAAGTTGAAGAGTTCAAAGAATTAAACCCAACAGCAGAAAATATAGCGGTTGTTATTTATAATAGAATTAAACCTAAATTAGATGCAAAGTTTCATCTTGAAATTACATTGTATGAAACACCTCGAAATTTTGTAACTTACTCAGGAAATTAATATTATGAAAAACGCATTGCACCCTTTGAAGTTTCAACCCATTTTAAAAGATAAAATTTGGGGTGGAGAAAAGTTAAATAAAAATTTTAATAAACCATCAGATTCTAAAACTTTAGGAGAAAGTTGGGAAATTAGTACGGTGCCAGAAGACGTTTCTATTGTATCTAATGGTGAATTAAAAGGCCAGTCACTTCAAGATTTAGTTGAAAATTTTAAAGCAGATATGTTAGGAGCTAAAAATTATGAGCGATTTGGTAATGAATTTCCTCTGCTAATTAAATTTATAGATGCAAAGCAAGATTTAAGCATTCAGTTGCACCCAGATGATAAGTTGGCAAAAGAGCGTCATAATTCTTTTGGCAAAACAGAAATGTGGTATGTAATGCAAGCAGATAAAGATGCTAATCTAATTGTAGGCTTTAACCAAAATATGGATAAGGAAACTTACCTAAAACATCTCCAAGATAAAACGCTTACCAAAATATTGAATTTTGATAAAGTAAAAGAAGGTGATACTTATTTTATTGAAGCAGGGCGAGTACATGCAATTGGAGCAGGTGTTTTATTAGCGGAAATTCAGCAAACTAGTGATGTAACTTACCGTGTTTACGATTGGGATAGAGTGGATGATAATGGTAATGAGCGCGAATTACACAATGATATCGCAATTGATGCTTTTAATTTTAATATGAAGAACGATTTTAGAGTAGATTATGATACTCAAAAAAATGCTTCAAATACAATGGTGAGTTGCCCATTTTTTACTACTAATTTTCTAGAATTAGATGATGAAATAAAAAAACAGAATACGCACGATTCGTTTTTAATTTACATGTGCGTTGATGGTAAAGTTGAAGTTATAACAAATACTTCAAAAGATATCATATCTAAAGGCGAAACTATTTTAATTCCTGCACAGATTAAGGACTATACATTAAAAACAAATTATGGTAAACTCTTAGAAGTGTACGTTTAAAACTTCAAAATAAAGACTGTTATACAGTATTAAATAACTAAAAGGATTTAGTACTTTTGCGGTTATTAAAAAATAAAATTATTATGGCAAATAAAAGAGATTTAAAAAAAGATATAAACTACGTTTTAGGAGATATTATTGAAGCGGTTTACGTATGGGAATTAACTAATTCTGAAAAACCAACAAAAGAAAGTGAAGCAATCATTGATGAAGCTATTACGACTTTTGATGAATTAATTGCACGTGTTAATAACAGAGCAGTAGAAGATAAGAAAGCTCACTTTAAAGCTATTGTGAATGATCTTGAAGCAAAAGGAAAAGGACTTATAGAAAAAATCAATAATTTAAAATAAATTGATTTGCAAATTTAAAAATCTATTTTAAATTTGCGCTCGCTTATTGAGAGATTAATAAGCTTGTTTTTTGCCGATGTAGCTCAGCTGGCTAGAGCAGCTGATTTGTAATCAGCAGGTCGTGGGTTCGAGTCCCTCCATCGGCTCTTAATAAGAAGCTTCAATCATAGGGTTGAAGCTTTTTTTATGTATATATATTAGCTCAAACTTTAATTTTTATTTCAATTATTCACTTATTAATTAGTTGAATTCTAAAATTTTAGTTCTAAAATTGAAAATTAATTCTTACAAGTACATTAATTTAAGTATATTTTGATTTTATTATTTAAATTCAAAATTATATGAAAAAAAATTTACAATTAAGCTTAGCTTTACTTGCAAGTATTGCAATTTATGGTCAAGAATACGATGCATGTGGCAATATAGAAACAGTGCCTTACTCAACAAATTTTTCAAGTTTCTTACCATCTTGTTGGGATGAAGCAGATTATGCTACAATTACAGATGGACCATCTGTTTTTGGAACTGGAGGTTGGGCAGTAGATGGCTTTAATAACAATGGCACAACAGGTGCAGTGAAAACACGTGTAAGATGGGCAGGAAAGAAAGACTGGTTAATTTCGCCATATTTAGACATAACACCTGCGTCATCTACAGGAAGTTATTCTGTTAGTTGGGATATGGCATTTGCAGGGCATTTAGGAACAACTTTTCAACCGTTAGCTGCTGATGATGAATTACATTTGTTAATTAAAAAGCAAGGAGCAACAGAAGTTTGGACTTCCATTGCTGTATATGATGATACTACAGTATTGGATGATGCAGGCGAAACAATAATTATTGAAATTCCCGCTGCTTATAATGGCAGTGTAATTCAGTTGGCATTTTGGATAGATGAAGGAACAAATGGATATAACGCAGGAGATGGAACATATAGTGATGTAGATTTATCTATTGATAATTTTCAAGTAATAGAAACTACAGCAGCAAATTCATGTGATCCTGTAGCAGATTTGGATGAAGATTTTAGTAGCGTAATAGAACCAAACCTACCTGATTGTTGGGTTTCTTTAATTGGAACAACTGCAGTTAATGATGATGCAGAGATTAGTAGCCAAAGTTTGTATGCTAATTCAGCTTCTAATGCATTAGTTATATTTTCTCTAGAAAATGCTAATGATACTACCGACGAATCCATAATATTAGTTTCACCAGAAATTTCTAATCTGTCATTGGGTACACATTCCTTAAGTTTTTATGCATTTTCAGAAAACGATGATATTATAGTAGGTACACTTTCTGATCCTAATGATGCATCTACATTCACCGCTTTAGAAACTGTTGAATTATCTAATGATTACTCAGCAGATGGTAATTATGTAGAGTATAATGTTGATTTTACCGGTTATACAGGAACCAATAGTTATATAGGGTTTAAGCACCCAAGAATAGAAGATACACCTTCTTTTATTTATTTAGATGATATTACTTGGCAAGTAGATTCTAGTTTATCAATAGGCGACAGTATTGAAGACAAAGACATAAAAATATATCCAAGAATAACATCAGAAAATGTTTATGTGGAAGGTTTTGAATTTCAATCGGCGAATGTTTTTACATTGACTGGTCAGAAAATTGCAGTTCAATTTAGTGGTTCAATGATTTATACTAATAAACTGAGTTCTGGCATGTATATCGTTCAGTTGACAGATTTAAATGGCAATAACTACACAGGTAAATTTATAAAAAATTAATATTTAATATAAAAATTGAAGGCATATGAGAGTTACGGCAAAGGAGCGTTTTTAAGGCTATGATTAACAATTCAATAAATAGCTTACAAGATTTATTAAAACAAAAAATCCAATCATTATTTGATTGGATTTTTATATTACAGTTAGTTTTAAAACTATTATTCTGTCTTATGGCTCGCTACAACTTCAGCTAATTTTTTTCCATAAAAGGAATTTTTAATTCTAGGCGTAAGGTTGTTGTAAATAGAATCTATAAAAATAGGATTGGCTTTCCTAGCTTCAAATAACGCTAAGTATGGCGAAATTTCACTATCTCTATTGTTTATTGCAAATTGAATTGTATACGCATACTTTCGTTTAACTATGGTGTTTGCTAAATTTGATAAAGAATCTGCTGCAATACTATCTTGTGCTTTAAGAGCTAAAAACTTTTGCTCAATAAAATCTAAATTTTGATTATTATATTTAGTAATAATCTTTAAATAATCATCTAATAATTCTTGTTGTTTAGACCCTTTTATTTCAGAATCATAATTAAAGTTCTTTAACGTCGTATTAATTTCTGTAACCCCTTTATCTGCAAAAAACGGAATGTAATGTTCTGCACCATCGTTTTTAAACATTTTTAAATAAAGAATTATTGGTTCTTCAATATTAGTATGAAGCATAAATTCATTCTGACCGTTAATTGTCATAGAATCTAAATCTACGATACTAGAGTCACCATCTTTTTGAAGATAAACCACGCCTTTTTTTAACCCTTTAACACTACCTCTTAAAGTAAAGTTAGCATCGCTTTCTTTACCACAAGAGATGGCCAAAACAGATAAAATAATGAGACTTATGGCTTTGTTTAATTTTGTCATTTGTTGTTATAAATTTAGTCTGTAAATATCTTAATAATAGTTTAAATATGGTTAACTAATTGCGGCTAATTCCATTAAAATTGTACAACCAATTGCAGCAATTGTTCCAACAGCATAACCAAATACAGCAAGTAATACACCAACTGTAGCTAGAGAAGGGTGAAAAGCTGATGCTACAATTGGAGCAGAAGCAGCACCACCAACATTTGCTTGGCTACCTACGGCTAAGAAAAAGTATGGTGCTTTAATTAATTTTGCAATAAGCATTAAAAGTAGGGCATGTATTGTCATCCAAACAATACCAATTGCAATTAGGCCAACATTATCAAAAATCATGGTTAAATCCATTTTCATTCCTATACTAGCTACTAAAATATAGATAAAAACACTTCCAAACTTACTAGCACCAGCGCCTTCGTAATTTTTAGCTTTTGTATATGATAATAGAATAGCAATTAAGGTAGCTACGCTTATCATCCAAAAGAACTTTGAACCTAAAAAGGTGAAAATATTTTTTGTAGTAGGCGATTCTATATTGTTAACAATATTTTCAAAAGAAGGGGCTAAAAAATTAGCACTTAAATGTGCAATACTAACAGTACCAAAAGCTATGGCACAAATAATCATAATATCTGTTAGCGAAGGGTTACGTTTAACTTTTTCTGAAAACGTTGACATTTTGTTTTTTAATTCTTCAATTGAAGATGTATCTGCATTTAGCCACTTATTTATTCTATTTCTTTTTCCAATACCAATTAGTATTATAGCCATCCATATGTTAGCCACAACGATATCTACAAATACCATTCCTCCATACTTGGCTTGGTTGTAACCATAAATTTCTAACATAGCGGTTTGGTTAGCACCACCTCCAATCCAACTACCAGCTAGCGTAGAAAGTCCTCTCCAAACAGCATCTGGTCCAACACCTCCAACAGTTTCTGGAGAAACACTAGCAATTAATAATATGGCAATAGGGCCACCAATTATAATACCTACAGTTCCTGCAAAAAACATTACTAAAGCTTTCCAACCGAGATTAAAAACAGCTTTTAAATCTATACTAAGTGTCATTAAAACCAAGGCTGCTGGTAATAAATATCTACTAGATACATAATAAAGGTTAGAACTATGTTCTGTTATTTCGCCAGTTTCAGAAACAGTTGTCCAGTCTGGAGATATAAGACCAGTGGTTGTTAAAACTGCCGGAACCATGTAAGCCATAAATAATCCTGGAACTATTTTATAAAATTTAGACCAAAACCCAGTTTTAATAGATTCTGTAATAAAAACAAATCCTAAGGCTAACATTAAGAGGCCAAATACAATAGTATCGTCAGTAAAAATTGGAGTAGTATCCATAGATAATTTTATTTTAATGTCCGCAAAATACAAAAATTAAAAACGAAAAAAAGCGACCATTTCCGATCACTTTTTGTCTTTATCATTATCCTTTTGTTTAGGTTGCCGATTATGCGCTTTTAGATATTGCATAAGCATCCATTCTATTTGGCCATTGGTACTACGAAATTCGTCTGAAGCCCATTTTTCAATGGCTTTCAGCATATCTTCATTCATTCGTAATGCAAAGGCTTTCTTTTTAGACATTATTACATTAATTAATTTTATTGTTATAAGAGGCTAATACATTTTTAACATCATTTTGTTTTTGTGTACCTATTAAAAGCTTTTTCTTGTTTTTTAATATCAGTTGAATTCCAATATCTCCAGAGACGTTTATTGCTTTACCTTTAGATTTGTTCCAAAATGCGCCTCCCTTTAATCCCCAACCACCGTACTCACCTAATGCGTCATAAGATCTTACATAGACGTTTTGGATGTCTTTCCATTTAATAACCTTAAAACTCCAGTGAAAAGGAAAAAACTTATAATGAATCCCAGTTTCGTCAATACGAGTTGTAAGTTTAAATACAAAGATAATACTAGAGCCTAAAAGAATAAGAAATATGAAACCAATTACTTCTATATATGTAAAGCTTTCAGGACTTTCAATGTATTCTTTTATATAAATACTAATTGGCACTATGGCGCTAAATAAAATTAGTATAATTAACCATAATTGATTAAATCGTTGTTCTTCTTTAAAAATTTTCATTATCTGTTTTTGTCGCGTTCAAATATAATTAAAGGTGAATTTTGTCCTATATGTTTCACTTCCCAACCTTCTCTTGCATATTGATTTAAAAGGTCTTCATATTTCTGAATTCTATTTTTAAATCCTAATTTTGGTTGAATTACTTTGTACTCTTTCATATTTTAATGATTTAAGGTTCCTGTGTTTAAAACTGGTGAAGCATCCTTATCGCCACAAAGTACTACCATAAGGTTACTTACCATGGCAGCTTTACGCTCTTCATCTAAATCAACAACTTGTTTTTTATTAAGTTCATCTATAGCCATTTCTACCATACTTACGGCACCTTCAACAATTTTATGTCTTGCTGCTACAATAGCTGTGGCTTGTTGGCGCTTTAACATGGCATTTGCAATTTCTTGTGCGTAGGCTAAATAGCCTATTCTAGCTTCTAATACTTCTATACCAGCGATAGATAAACGTTCGTCTATTTCTTTTTCTAAGGCAGTACTTACTTCGTTAACACTAGATCGTAGAGTTATATCTTCATCTACACCTTCATCTGCAAAATTATCATAAGGATACATACTGGCTAGTTTTCTAACAGCGGCATCTGTTTGTACGCGTACAAAGTTTTCATAATTATCTACATCAAAAGCGGCTTTATAGGTATTGTGAACTTTCCAGACTAATATTGTGCTAATCATTATTGGATTTCCTAATTTATCATTCACTTTTAAACGTTCGCTATCAAAATTACTTGCTCTTAATGATATCTTCTTTTTTGAGTAAAAAGGATTTACCCAATAGAAGCCGTTCTTTTTTACAGTACCAACATATTTTCCGAATAACAGTAAAACACGTGAACCATTTGGTTGTACCATTAAAAAACCAAAGGCTAATATTAGTGCTGCTAAGATGCCAAAAATCGACCAACCTGTTTTTGTAATAAAAATAAGGGCTATACTACCAAAGAATAGGATTAAAAATAAAAACAACATTAAATAGCCATTTGCCGGAACGATGATTTTTTCTTCTTTCATGATTTGTAAATTTAATTGGTTAATTATTATTAATCAATATGATATTAAAATAATATCATAAAGATATAATTTATTAAGTTAGTATGCAAACCAATTATTTTGTTACAGCTTTTTAATAAATACCTTAAAAATAAACTTTGGCACGCCATTTGTGTTATACTAAGTGTAATGATTAATACGATAGTTACCCTGAGTAACATTACTACAAAATCGTAACATTACATTTGGTTGGTTAGTTAAGAAAAGGCATCTCGTGGTTGGGATGCTTTTTCATTTGTAATATTTTTGGACATAAAAAAAGCATCTCGTTGTTGAAATGCTTAGATATTTGAGTGCTAATTAATTCTTACGATTTAATAAATGCTGAAATGGATGTTATCAGTTGAGGAGAAATTTCTCTAAAGGACTCATTATAAGATTTTGAGTTTTCTAAATCATCACCGTCTATTTCAAAAAGTACATGATTCATGTTTTCAATAATAACTAACTCAGCTTTATCATTAGCTTCTTTTAAAAGTTTAGCTTCCTTTTCCGTTACTTGTAAATCTTTAGTTCCATTAATAATTAGAATAGGCATTTCTAATGTTTGGATAACTTCAGTTGGGTTATAAGACATCCAATTTATCATGAAAGGTTGGGTGTCTACATTAAATACGGCTCCTAAAGCTGCAGGATAATCGGTTGTTGTTTTACCCTCTTTTAAACTTGCAACAACGCGTTTGGTGTCTTCGGTATACATAGATGCTGTTTTTTCCACTTGTTCTATTATAACATCACCTATATTATTACCAGCACCAGCTAATGAAATAAAACCATCAGCTTTGTCTTTCCCTGCTAACATACCAACTAAACTTCCTTGGCTATGACCAATTACATAAATCTTACCATATGTATCTTTTTCTTTAAAAAAATCTATAACAGCCGAAGCATCGTTTACAAAATCATCAAACATTATATTTGGATCTACACGGTTGGTTAGTATTTGTTTTACTATACGTTTATCATATCTAAAGGTTGCGATATCTTTATTGGTAAGTTGTTCTGCTAGTTTTTTTAATGAATTATTTTTTAAAAAATTTTGATTTCCATTTCTATTTGTTGGCCCAGAACCAGCAATAATTATGGCTAAATTGGGTTTGTCTACTGATTTAGGCAATAATAAGGTACCATTTATCCATTTGGTTATAGATAATTCTGTTTCTGTAAAAGTTGTATTCTGACTGTAGCTTATACAACCAATAAAACATAATAATAAAACTAAATACTTTTTCATTTTGTAATTTTTTTGTGTGATAAAGTTAATTTAATTGTGTTTTAGTTGTAAATTATTAAGCAAATTTTATTCCATTTTTATGATTTTTTTTACCTGATTTCTGTGGTTTTATATTGGTATTTAATCGTTAATATATGTTTTTTGTCTAAATATGTTAAAATTTAGTGTATTTTATCGATAAAATATGTTTTTTAGCTTGTAGGATAAAAATGAATTATATCTTTGACATGTACTAAAAAAAAAGTTTTTAGTTCAATGGATTAATTAATTAATATTTGCCGTGTGTTGTGTATAATTAGAGACCCTAAATCTACCAGCATAGTAAAAAGCAAATAAACGAAAACCGAGATTGAGGGATCTCGGTTTTTTGTTTTTGTATACTTTCTGTTTATTTAATTTTACTAACATTTATGAATTTTTAGTATGGTAATCTTCAAGCTCATTCACAATTTAAATTGATCTTTTGTTTTGATTTTATAAAATTGGGTTCAAAATTCTATTTTTTCTTTAATTTAGTATTTCCATATGAAATGTAAAGCACTCTTTTACGTAATTAGTTTACTTTTTATTTTGGTGGGTTTTCAAGTAAAGAAAGCCTTACCAGAAGGTTTTGTTTATGTAGATACCATTATACCAGATATAGATGTAGAATTGCGATATTTTTCATCGAATAATTTTGTTGGTGATACTATTGATGGTTATAAAGTAAACCGGTTAATTTTAACAAAACCAGCAGCTGAAAAACTGAAACTTGTGCAAGATGAGTTGCAACAACAAAATTTATGTTTAAAAGTTTATGATGGCTATAGACCACAACGTGCTGTAAATCATTTTATCCGTTGGGCAAAAGACTTAAATGATACGATTAAGAAGCAACAATTTTATCCTGAAGTAGATAAACGAAACCTATTTAAATCGGGTTACATTGCTTCGCGTTCTGGTCACAGTAGAGGTAGTACTCTAGATTTAACCATTGCAGATGGAGAAACAGGTGAGCCTTTAGATATGGGAAGTCCTTTTGATTTTTTTGGAGAAGAATCTTGGGTTGCAGATGAGGATTTAACAGAAGAACAACGTAAAAACCGTGAGTTATTACAATCTGTTATGATAAAACATAACTTTAGAAATTACCCAAAAGAATGGTGGCACTTTACCTTACGTTGGGAACCATACCCAAAAACTTATTTTGATTTTGAAATTGAATAAACTAAGACTTCTTTAAGTTTATTAAACCTAATATTGGACCTACAGCTAAAATCATAAATGCAAATTGTCTATAACCATCTTGGCTTAACAAAATATTTAAAACCTGAATACTAATAATTGTAACTGAATATCCAATACAATTTACAATGGTTAATGCTGTACCTTTAGAACTAGCATCGCAATTTTGGGCTACCAACGTAGAAAATAATGGTGAATCTGCTATAACAGCCATTCCCCAAATTATAAGAAATATTATAAAAATAAAGCTTGAATTTATCTTAATAAATAAAGGCGAAAGCAAACAGCACAAACCAGAAATACTTATAGATAACATTGCCGTTTTACGTATACCATAAGATTTTGAAAGGAAACCTCCAATAATACAAGATATGGTGCCAGACGCAATAATTATAAAAGCAAATAAAGCAATGTTTAAGCTAATGTTATGAAGTTTTGTATGTGTAATTAGAAGCACTGGTACAAAGGTCCAAAACGCGTAGAGTTCCCACATATGTCCAAAATAGCCAAAAGCAGCAGACCTAAATGATTGCTCTTTAAAAACGTTGAGTACTTTTGAAAGCTCAAATTTTTGAGCTAATTTTTGATATGGTCCATTTGGCACAAATAGCAGAATGAGAAAACCACCTATTAAGGCTAGTGAAGTAGTAACCCAAATAACCAATTCCCATTTAAAATTTAAATTAAACGATTTTATTAAATAAGGAAATGCAGTACCTAAAACTAAAGCAGCTATTAAAAAACTAAGCGATTTACCAAGTCCTTTTTTAAAATGGTCAGCCGCAATTTTCATTCCAACAGGATAAATACCTGCCAAACAAAATCCAGTGAGAAACCTAAATGTAATTAAAGTATAAATGGTATTTGCAGAATACAGCATGCCAAGATTAAAACTAGCTCCTAAAATAGCACAGACAAAAAATACTTTAGATGGTGAAAAACGATCACTTATGGTAAGCATTGCAAAAATAAAGGTGCCTACTATAAAACCAAATTGAACAGAAGAACTTATATCTCCTAAAGACGCCTCACTTAAATTAAAATGACCAATTAAATCATCTATTATAGAATTACCTGCAAACCATAATGATGTGCAACAAAACTGAGAAAAGATTATTATGGCTAATACCCATTTTGATGAGCTCTGTATTGTTTTCAATAGTGCTGAAATTAGGAATTGTGAAGTTTATTTATAAATATTTATATCTACGTTTACGTTTTGTTCACCATGATATTTTTTGCCGTATACCAAGTCTATATCATATTTAATATTGTAGATTTTTAAAAAATTATCTACATCGTCTTTTTTAGCTTTAGCTAATTTTAAATCGTTTCTAAATTGATTCAAGGGTCCAATTGCTAAAGGTAAAACTCCCATTAACCCTACAGCTGAAATTATAAAAGGAACTGTGCCAATTACTCTAAATTTTAATAAATACTGCGCCAAAAAGTAGCCAGCCAAAATAACAGCGAGACCAATAATTAAAAAGACTACAAAATTAATATAGACCAGAGTTTGTGTCTTTAAGATACCTTTATATTCAACATTTGTTGCTTCAATTTTAGGTCTTAATTTAGAATCTAATTTTGCTTTAACACATTTATTAATAAAATCAGGTTTTCTATTGGTAAGCCCACAAAGTGTTCCTGTTTTAAAATCTACTACTTGATGATCGCATAATTGGCAATGTTTTGTAATATTCATCTGTGAATTAAATTTTAGAGATACATATATGCCCAATACATTAAGAAAAGCTGTAGTGGTAATCGTAATATTAGTATCCATTTAGGGATTCCTGCAGAAGCTTTTTTGCTAGACAGCATATAAAAATGAACTAATAGAAATACGGCCAACATTACAATTATTCCATAAATTGAAACTGCCTTGAGTGTTGGTATACATAAACCTATACCAAAACTGATTTCTGCAATACCACTTAAATACACTAAAGTTTTATGGTTAGGCAGATATCTTGGCATAATACGCATATACATTTTTGGTTTAAAAAAATGCATTGCACCAGCTAAAATATACATTGCAGCCATTACGTATAGACCTAATGGCTCATTCATCCTTATAAGTTTTAAAGGTTATGCCAATGCCATAATTATATAAATCTCTTTTAATAAGACTAGACTGCAGACCATTTCCTTTGTCAAATTTTACCCAATTATTACCATTAATGAATACACGTTTTATATATGTATTTTTAGATTCAATTTCATTGGTAAAGGGTAGAAGTGGTCTAAAATTTGTTGGTATTTTAACAACACCTCCATTTTTAGAAACAATCTCCTTGTATTTTTTATTAGGTAATAATTTCCCCATTTTATTAGTATATCCTAATACTTGTAGAGATATAAAAAAACCATTATCTGGTACATAAATATCAAAATTATCTACATCTAGTTCATAAGAATCGCCATCTTTTTCAGTAGCTTTAAATACAATAGTTTCGTAGGTTAATACCTCACCTGGCATACCATCGTTATTTTTATAAAATTGAACTTTAAATAAGGTTGAGAATTTCTTTTTGTCACTATTTTTTTTATTTCGTTTTTCCCAGTCTTTAGACTCTAAAGCGATAGGAAAGAATACGGTTTTTAATTTTTGGTCTTGGCTTGTTGTTTTAGGGAAATAAACGGCAATTTCAGATTCTATAGTTGGTAACCAGCAATTATAATAATCATCATCTAAAAAAGGTTTTAGTTTTTCTTCTTTAAATTTTCTATCCTTTTTAAAATTAAGCATTACTTCATCTAGCTGATGCGATTGTGCTTTCATTATTATTTCGGTAGATAAGTTTTTAGTTGAAATATTTAAATTTTTAAAACCAATTGCAGATATAAATAGCGAATCTATATCTGGATATAACTTTTCAGTAAAAACAAATACCCCTTCATCATCGGCAAAAATACCGTTACCATTGCCAAAAGATATCGTTGCATAGCTTACAGGATAATTTGAAATACTGTCTTTTATAGTGATTTGAGCAAAAGATAATTGCCCAATACATAGCAGCGTAAATAGAAATTTGTACATGTTTTAGATTTATAGATTTTAAAGATACATCATTTATAGGCATAAAAAAACGTCTCAATTATGAGACGCTTTTAAATTATAATAATTACAAGAGTTACGCTTTACCAACATGTTTTTTAGTTTGTGTAAATCCTATATACAAGCCAACACCTGCCATAAAGAATATTAAAGAAGGATAAACGGCATCACCTAAACCAGTGTAGGTATCTAAAATATTAGCAATAAATACACCCAAACCAATTCCCATTAATAGAAAAGCTAAATTTAATACAACCACTTTCCAAGAGGAGCCAGTTCGTTTGCCAATGTTAAAAATACTGGCATCAGCACCTTTTTCTATAAGCGCTAAACGTTCTTTGTTTCGGGTAGAAAAGTATAGATATACAATTCCAAAAATAGATAAGAATAAACTTAAAGGGATTAATATTTCTTCATTCATAATGTTCGATTTTTTTAATTGATTAATTTTATTTGTTTCATAGCTTATGACGATACTAATTAAACTTAGGTTACACTTTTGGTAAAAAAAATAAATATTTAACTAAGTGTAACCTTAAATAATGTTTTGTCGTCTATACTAATATAATGACCACCAACGACGACCAAATACTAATCAACGCTATAAATAATGGCAATACCAAAGCATATGCACAACTTGTAGATTGCTATAAGGAATTTGTTTACGTTAGCTTTAAGAATGTTAAAACACAGAGAAGAAGCAGAAGAGGTGGCACAAGATACATTTGTAAAAGTGTTTAAGTCATTAAATAATTTTAAAGGTGATTCTAAATTTTCTACCTGGATTTACAGAGTGACCTATAATACTTGTCTAGACCGTATAAAAAAGAATAAAAAGTATATAAATGATGTTGCTATAGATGAATTTACCATGAACAAATTAGATACTATAGACAATGCGTTAGACCATATAATAATGGAAGAAAGACACGCTTTAATTAAAAGGTGTGTTAATATGTTACCACAAGATAGCAGCGCATTATTAACGCTATTTTATTTTGAAGAATTATCTTTAGATGAAATATCTAGTATTATTAATATTGAAGCGAATACAATAAAAGTGAAGCTTTTTAGAGCACGAAAGAAATTGGCAGTTATATTAGAACAATATTTGAAACCAGAAAACAGATTGAAACATGAGAGAGGATAACAAAAAAATAGAGCAATTTATAAATAATATTATGTCTGAAGCTGGTTTAGAACAACCTTCGTTAGATTTCACAGCAAATGTTTTGTCTCAGATTGAAGTTACTTCTACTTCTAATGCAACGGTTTATAAACCTTTAATTTCAAAATCAGTGTGGATTTTAATTTTAGGAAGTTTTATAGCCTTAATTGGTTATGTTATTATTGGAAATACCGAAACAACGGCAAGTTGGATAGACCGTTTAGAATTACCAAAAGTGTCTTTAAATCTTTTTGAAAATGTATCTAGTCATTTATCGTCAACTTTAATGTATGCTTTTGTGTTATTGGCACTAATGGTAAGTATACAAGTCCCTTTGGTAAAATATTATTTTAAAAACCGCATAACATTTTAATCTGGGTAATACCAAAAAAGTATAGATAACAGGTCTCGTTTTACAGTGTCTTGCTTTTTTAAGGTATTATATTTAATAGTAAGTAAGTGTTTCCCTTTACTTAAAGATTCTGTAGGTAAGTAGGTTTCAAAACCTAAAGTGTTTTTATTAATAACAAAATCTGACGTAAATTGTAGTGTGTCAATTTCAATAGTGTATAATTTATTGAATGTTTTAAGATAGTCTCTCTTTAAACTATCGAATTTTTGTCTCTGGTTTTTAGAATCAAATTTTGCACTATTATAACCTTTGCTAAAATCGGTAATCATGCCTCGTTTGTCCTTTTCTGGTTTTAAGTTTTTGTTGAAACTGAAAATATTATCTTCTATAGATTCAGTAAATCTAATAAATACTTTTACAAAATTACCTGTAATAATTTTAGATTGTATAGCAGCATCATCAATAAAAAGTTCATTGTCTTCTTTTACTAAATCTTCATAATTATTATCACTTGTAGTATAGGCATTAGATTTAGATTGTTCGCTAAAATAGTTTGAGAAATTATAATCTACAGAAGAAAAAAGACTAACAATAATAAACATTGGGAAGAGCACAAAACTTAATCGTTTTCCAAATTTATTGTCTAAAAAATTATATACAATTGGTCGGTACAAAAAGCTTAAAGTTATAAAGCTAAATACCCAATAAAATGGAAAGTAAAATTTAGATATCCATTTATTCTTTTTTAATAAACCTTGCGTAGCAAAGTCAAAAAACGTTAATAGCATACCAAAACAGATAAAAAGCATAATTGGCACACCAAGTGTAAGTCTTAACCATTCTGGGAAACTCTCGTTTTCAATTATATATTCCGCTGTTAAAACAATTGCGATTAGAGAAAATGTTAAAGCTAAAACATAGAATATAAGTAAGAACGAAACCGCAAACATAATACTACAGTAATTCTCTAATCGCCCAATGTATCTATCAAAAGACCCAACTCTTTTCTTTAAATATTTTGTGAATTTTGGGCTGTATTTAAGGTAGTCATAATCAATATCACCAGAAACATATCGCAATCCTAAAGCTCCAATCCATAAACCTCGTAATAAGACATGTAAGAGTAGGTTAACTAGCAAAATAACACAAGAAAACAATGCTACTTGTGTAATAATATTTTCATGCACAACACCATTTACAGAGGCTTCAATACTTGCAATTTTAATAGAATTATAAGCCGTAAACAAACCAAAAATGGCAAAACCAGAGATTAATAATTCTAGTTGCCAGCTTTCTTCTTGTAATTTTTCGAGGAGTTTTTTAAACGCTGGTTTATTGTAATTGTCACTCATGTTATAATTGGTCGGTTGATAATGTGTTTAAAATTAAACATATTCAGCTAAATTCAATCTTTTAATTAATATTTTGAAACCTTTTATAAATTCTATCGTTTTTAATAATAGAAACGGCTAATCAATACAATGCATCAAATAGATACTAAACTTATAAAGCTTTGCAAAAAAGGAAATGAAGTTGCGCAAATGCAAGTTTATGATTGTTATGCACAAGCAATGTTTACTATTGCTTGCAGATATCTTAATAATGATGAAGATGCCAAAGATGCAATGCAAGAAGGGTTTTTAAAAGCTTTTAGAAATATTGAACAGTATCATCCCAAAGCTACGTTTGGTGCTTGGTTAAAACGGATAATTATCAATCAATGTTTAGATGTTCTTAAGAAAAATCAATTACAATTTGATGCTATTGAAGTTTCAGAACTAAGAATAACAAACGAAGATGATTGGCAATTTGATAGTTCAATTTCAAAACAAGAGATATTAAATGCCATTAAGCAACTTAACGAAAAACATAAAATAGTAGTAAAACTATATCTGCTAGAAGGTTACGACCATGAGGAGATTTCAGAGATTCTTGAGATTCCTATAAAAACATCGAGAACACATCTGAGACGAGGTAAACTAAAACTACAAGAGTTATTAAAACACAAATACAATGAAGCGAGATATTAGATACTTATTTAATGATGAGGACGACAATTTAAAACAGCTTCCTGATAATCATAGAGCTGAGTTTATGACGCAACTGAAAAAGCAATCTAAGCCAAAACGAAAACCATTTGTTTGGTTAAGTGTAGCAGCAATTTTGCTTATTGCATTAACCGTTGGTTTTAATGTTTTTAATACAGATATAGATACAAATAAGCCTGAAGCAATAATTGCGCAAGTAGAAAGTATTGAAGCCGAATATTTAGCCAATATTGAAACCGAATGGCAAAATTTTATAGCCTTAACCGAAGATGAAAAATTGGTAAAACGCTTCAGAAAAAAGCTAGATGAGTTAGATAGTGACTATCAAGAGATTTCAGTACAATTTAAAAACGATAGTAATAATATTTTAGTTATTGAAGCTTTAGTAGACAACCTTCAAACGCGACTTCAAATATTAAAAGACATACAAAAACACATCAAAATATTAAATCAAAATAACGAACAACATGAAAACACTATTTAAATTATTGGCATTGATGCTCATCACATTATTGCAACTTAATGCACAACAGCACAATATTTTTAACAAAAGCTTTGATGCAAATTCTATTACTACATTAGATTTGAATCTTGATGGTGTATACGTCAAAATTGAAGAGTCTTTAGACAATAAAATCCATTTTAATTATACTATCGAGTTTGATAATTACTCTAAGAAAGCAATTGAAGAACAATTGGAAGGGATTAACACGATTGCAAAAATTGTCGATTCAAAATTATTGTTTGAAACCTTTAGTGAAACCCCTTTGTCTGATGTAGTTTACAGTATTGAAAGTTTACATGGTATTACTTTTGAGGGTGATTACATGACTTTTAAAGAAACTTCAGAAATACGATGGAGGAAACCTAAAAAGTATTTTTATGGAATGAATGATGATACTAAAGTAGAAACTTTAAAAGAGTATCTTAAAGATTTAAGAGGATTAGATGGTGAAGGAAGAGCACAAAGAATAGATTCTAAAAAT
Organism: Winogradskyella endarachnes; assembly: GCF_009741275.1. GTDB lineage: Bacteria > Bacteroidota > Bacteroidia > Flavobacteriales > Flavobacteriaceae > Winogradskyella > Winogradskyella endarachnes. The sequence continues at coordinate 1,031,700 of NZ_WOWS01000001.1, read as the reverse complement.
GTAAAGACTTTAAAAACTAATTTTATTATAAAAATACCTGCTGATATTAATCTAAGAATCCGATCTTTTGATTCTCACATGACTTTTAAGTTAGATTTAACCGGATTAGTTAATGTGAATGCAAGGAATACTAATTTACAATTTATGAGTTTAACCAATCCTTTAAACAACTTTGATATTGCTAATGGAAAATTTAGAAGTAATGATTTAAAAGGTGGTGCGTATAAGTTTAATCATGTCAGTGACTTAAAAATTGCAAGTGTAGATCATCTTAATATAGATAGTGAATTTACGACCATAATTATAGGAGAAGTAGGTAGAGAGGTGAAAATTGTAGATTTTAATGGAAAATATTGGTTAAATAATTTTTCAGAAGGTTTTAAATATTTTCAAATGGATACTGAATACTCTGAAATCAATCTGTTTTATCCTGAAAAGTCAAGCTATTATATAGAAACTTATGGTACAGATACATTGCACATCTATGATAAAACAAACTTTGAGATTGAACCAAATCGAAAAAATGAATTATCTAAAATGTTCGTAATTGGTAAGGCATCTAACATAAATAAAATTCAATTAAACTCGGTTCATGGTATAATTAGGTTTGGAAAAGACTTTATTGAAATTAATGAGTAATATTATTTTTTCAGAATAATAATTAAAACTTTTTAAGAGCTGTAATCCTGAACTAATTTCAGAATCTAAATTGAAAATTCTGTGCACTGTACATAGAATCTGAAACAAGTTCAGATTGACAAATGAGTAGATTTATAACTACAAGTCAGAGGTTTTACAGACTATGTCATTCCTCAAATTTTATCTAAAAAAAAGCACTTAGATAAACTAAGTGCTTTTTGTCTTTGTTCTTGGCTTTAATATTTAGTATCTTTTTTTAATACCAACGCTTTTTCTTCTTCTTAGAAGCCTCACTTTTTCTTCCTTTTTTATACTTGCTTCCTTTCTTTTTATGCACTATAGGGTTGGCCTTTGGGTCTAATGGATAAGGATGTTCTGTCTCAACAGGTATTTGTACGTTTATGGCATTTTCTATGATTTTTACATAGCTTTTCTCATCTGCAGAGCACATTGCGTAGGCTTTACCAATGTTACCAGCTCTGCCAGTTCTACCAATTCTATGGACGTAAGTTTCGGCTACGTTTGGCATATCAAAATTAAACACGTTATCTAGTTCGTTAATGTCAATACCACGTGCTGCAACATCTGTTGCGATTAATACTTTAACGTAACCGTTTTTAAATTTATTTAGTGCTGTTTGTCTATCACTCTGGTTTTTATCGCCATGTATAGAATCTACTGTATAACCGTTTTTAAGCAAGGTTTTTTCAAGCTTATTGACACCAAATTTAGTACGTCTAAATATTAAAACGTTCCCTTTTATAGTGTTGCGCATTAAGTGCAAACACAATTCAATTTTGTTACGTTTTGGTACATAATACAATACCTGACTTACATCTTTTGCAACAGAGCGTGTTGGAGTAACATCTATACGTTCTGGGTTTTTAAGTATGGTTTTTGCTAATTCTTCAATTTTAAATGGAATAGTAGCAGAGAATAATAAGGTTTGCTTGTTTTCAGGGCAAAGTCTGTCAATTTTCTTTACATCATCTATAAAACCCATGGCTAGCATTAAATCGGCTTCATCTAGCACAAAGGTTTCAATATAATCTAGGTTAATGTAATCTTGCTTGTGTAAATCGAGTAGGCGACCAGGTGTTGCTACTAAAATATCAACCCCTTTTTTTAAAACATCAATCTGTGGTTCTATAGATGTACCACCAAAAACAACTAAAGAACGCAAATTAGTAAATTGTGCGTAGGTTTTAAAGTTTTGCTGAATTTGAACCGCTAATTCTCGAGTAGGACTAATTATCAGTGCTCTGATTTTTTTTCCTCGTTTTGGCGCATCTTGTTTATCGTACAATTGCTGAAGAATAGGAAGTGCAAAGGCAGCCGTTTTACCTGTTCCGGTTTGAGCAGAAACAGTAACGTCTTTTTTATTTAAAATTAACGGAATAGAACGTTGTTGCACTAAAGTAGGTTCTGTATAACCAGAAGTTTCAACAGCTTTTTGCAATGGCTTTATTAAATGTAAGTCTTTAAATGACATGTGTTTTGTGTTTGTTAAATTTGTCTTTCCTGCGAAGGCAGAAAACCACTTTGTAGGTTAAATTTGTAGATTCCTGATTTCGTAGGAATGACAAATAAGATGTGGTAAACATAGCACAAAGGTAAATGAAATGTTTTACCAACGCTCAGCAACCCAATCCTTTTGTTCTTTTTCTGTTAAAAACGTCCAAGCTATAAATCGGCTTATTTTGTTGCCTTGTCCCATTTCAATGGTTTTTACATCAGTTGCATTTACTTTTTGTAAAATTTTATAAGTGGGTTTTAAGGTTGTTTCTTTAGAAATTAAACTCGTAAACCAATAGCATTGTTTACCAAAATGTTTGCTTTCGTAAATCATATCTTTTACAAAACGTGCTTCGCCTCCTTTGGTCCAAAGTTCGTTCTGTTGACCTCCAAAATTTAAAAGTGCTTTGCTTGGTCGTTTTCCTTTTAGGTTTTTTAATTTTTTTAAACTTGCTTTTTGAGCATCGTCTAATGAGGCATGGAATGGCGGATTACAAATGGTGAAATCTACTTTTTCTTCAGGCTTTAAAATATTGTAAAAGAAGTCATTCGATTTTTCTTGTCGTCTAATTTCTAAATTAGATTTTAAGTTTTTATTACGTTGCTCAATCTCTTTTGCTGAGGTAATAGCTTTCTCGTCTGTATCACTGCCAATAAAAGACCAACCATATTCATGCTGACCAATAATTGGGTAAATACAATTGGCACCAACACCAATATCTAAACCTTTTATGTGGTTACCTGTTGGGATTTTAGAAGTATTGCCTTTTAATAAATCGGCAATATTATGAATGTAATCTGCTCTTCCAGGAATTGGAGGACACAAATAATGCTGCGGAATATCCCAATATTGTAATTTGTAATGATGAATTAATAACGCTTTATTCAAGGCTTTTACAGCTGCAGGATTAAAAAAATCTATAGATTCATCACCATATTTATTAGGTGCAACATACGCCGCTAATTCTGGTGAACTTTTAATGAGTTTTTTGAAATTATAGCGTTCTCTATGTTGACTTCTAGGATGAAGCTCAGATTTTACTTTTGGATGCTGTTTCTTTTTTTGCAAAGTTTCTATTGTTTAGAGTTGCAAAGGTAAGCTAAAAGCATTTGGTTAAACGTTTGTTTTCTCGGCAATAATATAGAGGTAATCACCGAGGTTGTTCTCGTAAGATTTAATGATATCGTTAATTTTTCCGTTGTCTATATCATTTCTTAACATTTGTAAGCCTAGTTTAACTTCATCTTTGTTAGCTAATGCACTAAAAGATGAAATTCCATTTCTAATACTTGCGTCAAAATATAATTCGGGATTATGCTTACCACAATATAGAAATTGGTCTTTTAAATCTGGTTTTATGTTATAGAGTTCGGTTTTTGAGATTTTTAATCCTGAAAGTTGCATAGCATTTTCAATTACTTCCATCGATGGCATTTGTATAATGGAATCTTGTAGCATTTTAGGAAAATAATGATTCAGCCAATAGCCTTTCATCTGCTGAGGCGTGGAAGTAAAGATTACAATTTTTCCGTTGGGTTTTAAAATATAATTAAATTCTGAAAAAGCTCTTGTAATATTTGGCCAATGATGTATGGTTAATGTTGCTATAATGCCATCGATGCTTTGATAATCTAAGTTTGTTTTTTCGGCAGCAGCAAAATTCCATTCTATATTTCGGTTAGTAGCGTGTGCTTGTTTTAGCATTTCTATAGATGGATCGATACCCATAAATTGAAATCCTTTTTGTTGCAACGCATCGGTGTAATTACCTGTTCCGCACCCTACATCTAAATACAAACTGTCTTTTTTAGGGTTGAGGTGTTTAAGAAATTGTTCGGTTAAATAAGGATCCGCTTTACGTGTTTGGTTGTAATTGATTCCTATTTTGTTGTATATGCTAGAATTCATAATTTTCTTATTATTTCAAAAAAAACTTTAAACGCTTTTTAAGATTTTCAGGTAAAGCATCATTATTTAGTAATAAACTAATATGGTCTCGATTCTTATTCTCTGCATATAATAATTTAAATAACTGAAAAATAGAAACACCATTTGGTTGCTGTTCTACTAATTGAAATGTATCGTTAATTTTTACTTCACCTTCTTCTAAAACTTTTACATAAGTACCAGAAAAACCATGGTCAACAAATTGTTTTAAAACGGCATTAGAACCAAACTTATAAGCAAATTTAAAACAAGGTTCTCTAGGTTGAGTAATTTGGACTAAAGCATTACCTAATTTATAAATACTTCCAATGGTAAGTTGTTTTTCATCTAACCCATTAACCGTGAGATTTTCGCCAAGCATGCCAAAACTCCAATCTAAATGCGGATACAAGTTTTGCCAGTAAGGATATTGGTCTGCAGAAAAGAGATAGCAAGCTTTAAACACGCCACCATGTACTTTTCTATCAGAAACTGTATCACCTTTAACATCAGTCTTGCCTAAGTAAATTCCCTCTTGAGTTGGTTTTTTATAAATGCCAGTAGTTACTTCTTTATCATTCCAAATAAAAGTTGTGGGTTGTGCAATATTGGTTGAAATGACTTTCATTATTGTTGATTAATAGTTTTCCAAACAGGATATAAACTTTTTACTGAGGTCTTATATTTTTCTGGTAAACTTGTAAGGGGTTCTAAAGTAAAGGTAAATGGTTGATCTGTTTTAAAATTCCAATAGCGATCATTTAAAATTCCATCAGTGGTTTCTATTTGAAATTTTGGAAAATTGGTCATTGAGAATTCTCCTTCCGCATTAACGTTAATACCAAAAGCAACTAAATCTTCAATGGTTGCGTAGGTGAGTGCTAATTTTGCATTAAGGGTTTTAGTGTCTTCTGAAGTATAGAATTCTATACTTTTTTTAGAATACTCATTAAATTCTGATTCCCATTTTGCGTCTGTCTTACTTATTTCTAGTAATTCTGAAGTTACACTGAGACTATCACTTTCTTGCTGAATGATAGAAACCAAATTTTCTTGTAGTATAAAAATGTTTTTTTCTGAAGGATTTATGGTTACAGTTGTTTTTTCTGAAATTATTTGGCCTTGGTTAAAACCAAAAAAGGAACCAACAATAAATAGTAGTATTTTAATTTCTTGCATAGGCTAATTTAAATAAAAAAGCGCAAGTTATAGAACTTGCGCTTTTTAGCTATTAATCCTAGGGGAAAATAAATGGATATTTATTAGTTAGGACTACAAATCTATAACTATTAACTAGTTATAAAATTGATGTATGTTAAGAAATTAATTAGATAATTCTTTTCTTATTCTACTTAAACTTTCTGTGGTAATACCTAAATAGGAAGCGATATGGTAATTTTTAATATTTTTTTCAATAGAAGGGTAAGATTCTATAAAATACAAATAACGCTCTTTGGCAGGTAATGCTAAATTGGCCAGAATTCGTTTTTGAAATGCAGCGAATGATTTTTCTAATTTTATTCTGAAAAATTTATCAATTTTAGGGATGCTGTTATATAGTTTTTCTTTGTCTGCTTTAGAAATAACATAAACGGTAGAGTTCTGTATTGCTTCAATAGTTAAAATGGCCTTTTCGTTAGAGAAGAATGATGTAAAATCACTAATCCACCAATCTTTTATACCAAATTGAATGGTATGTTCTTTACCTAATCTATCTATGTAATAAGATCGTAAGCAGCCATTAGATATAAAATATTGATGGTTGACAATTTCTCCGTAATTAATGAGGATGGTCCCTTTCTCTACGTCTTTTTTATGAAACACAGAGTTGATGAGCTCAATTTCACTAGGACTGAAATCAATACCTTTAAAAATTTCTTTTATTATAGAACTATCGGAGCTCACGTATAAATATAACTTTCTGTTAAGTTATATAAAACATTTGCAATGAGTGTATTATAATCGACAGATTATAGTATTAAACGGTTAAACCGCTAATTCTATAATTGTGATAGAACATAATATTATTCAATTTTTTTTGCAATATTTTCTTCACCGCCTTGGTAAATTGTAAAACTATCTACATTGCCGAGGGCGTCTTTATTAAAAGTCATTTTTATGGCAGCAACTTTAGCAAAAAAGTCAGTGTTGTTTTCTGCATAGATTTCAAATTGACCTTGGCCAGTGGCTTGAGCAAAAATTTGATTCTTATTTACAGTTATAGTAACGTTGAAATTAGGAGCAAGTTCATAAACACCTATATAGTCTTTTAAAGTATTATGAGGCAACGTAATTTCTTTTCTAGGTAGTGGCATTGATTTATCTATCGCTTTCCCGATATTTTCAGTACTAGCTATAAAAATAGCCTGACGCTTTCCATCATCGGTTTTAGAAAATTTGTATTCAATGCCACTGTCTTCAAACATAAAACGATTTTCAGATAATGGATATATCTCAAAAGGTGTATTAGTTTCAGATTCTTTCATGCTATTTAATTTGCCATCTTTTAAAAAGATATGTCTAATAGCACCATCTTCAAACTCATAAGCACCAACCCATTGTGCCATTTTAGCTTCAGGTAATTCTATAACATCTTTCATTGTAGGAAATGGTTTTCCTATGGCAATTGCAGCTAATTTTTCTGTAACAGCACCAATATCGTTACAACTACAGTTGCTAAGGCCAATTACGTAGACGTCTTCTTCAATAAGGTAAATTCCGTTAGTTGAGGTGCCAAAAATGCCGCCACTGTGGGCATAACCTTTAGAGCCTTTTAGGGTTGTTTCTCCCAGACCGTAGCCATAGAAAATGTGTTCGCCATTATTTAGTTGAGACCCGTTAATAGCTTTTTGTAAAGTAGACGCTTTAATAAGAGTATTATTGGTTAGAGCATTTTGCCATTTTAGCATATCGTCTACTGTAGATATAAGTGCACCAGCAGCATGTGGTACAGTCATGCTAAGATAGCTAGCGTTTACAAAACCACTCTCGTCTTGTTCATAAGCTTCTACTCTGTTTTTTACAAGTTCTCTGTTATTTCCGTAGCGAGAGGCTAACATGTTTAATGGTTTAAAAATTTCGTTTTCAATGAAATTCTCATAAGTGTCTTTACTGATAACTTCTATTATTTTACCAAGTAAAACGTAGCCAGAGTTATTGTATTTATAGTCTTCACCAGGATTAAAATCCATTGGTTCATTTTTAAAATAATCTATAAGTTGGTCTAGAGTAAAGTCTTTTCTTGCTACTTCGTAAAGGTTGCCAATACTTGTATAACTTTTTATGCCAGAGGTATGATTGAGTAAATGATGTACGGTTATGGTTTTACCCTGAGTAGGATAATCTGGAAGAAACTTTGTTATAGGATCGTCTAAATTTAATTTTCCTTGTTCTTGAAGCATTAAAATAGCGACTGCTGTAAATTGTTTAGATATAGATGCGAGCATAAATACATTTTCTGGTTGCATATCTACGTTAAGTTCTAAACTAGATTTTCCTACGGCTTTTCTATAAATTGGTTTGCCATCCTTGGCTACTAAAATGGTAGCACCTGGAGCATTAGCATCATTGTAGAATTGCGCTACAATATCATCAAATTGTGGTTTTAGATCTTGTGCTTTTAAGGTTGAAATAAATAAGCCACTTAATAAGATGAACAATAAGGTGTGATTGGTTTTCATTTTGCTTGAAGATTGATTCATATTATTAAGACGACTTTAAAACCAATACGTTACAAAAAAAAGCCGCTTTGAACTAACAAAGTGGCTTTTTAAGTTGAGACGCTTGGCTTTTTACAGCTAAGTCATCTGTAATTTATTTAATCATATCGTAGCTACGCTTAATAAAGTTAGTTAGCTCTTCACCTTTTAATAGGCCTTGAGATAAACGTGCTAAATCTAAGCTCTGATTAATTAGTCGTTCTTGTTTCTTTTTAGTTTTAGTACTTAAAATTTCACCAACTAATTCAGAGTTTGTATTTACAATTAAGTTATGGATTTCTGGCATGCTACCAAACATGTTCATTCCGCCACCACCTGTTGCTTGCATTTCTTTCATTCTACGCATAAACTCTGGTTGCGTAATAATAAAAGGAGAAGCATCGCTATCCATAGCTTCTAATTGTATAGAGAATTTTTCAGAAGGAATCACTTCTTTTAAAAGCGTATCTAATTGTGTTTTTTGCTCTTCTGTTAATTTAGAAATAGTAGTATCTTCTTTTTTAATTAAATTGTCAATATGGTCACCATCTACTCTTGCAAAAGAAACATTTTCTTTAGTAGTTTCTAATTTTTGTATTAAATGCGATACAATAGGAGAATCTAATAACAACACTTCATAGCCTTTAGCTTTGGCAGCCTCAATGTATGAGTGTTGTTGGTCTTTATTAGATGCATAAAGAATTACTAATTTGTCGTCTTTATCTGTTTGGTTTGCTTTAATTTTATTGTAAAGCTCATCGTAAGTATAATACTTACCATCTACTGTTGGGTACAATGCAAAGGCATCAGCTTTTTCAAAGAATTTTTCTTCAGAAAGCATTCCGTATTCAATTACAATTTTAATGTCGTCCCATTTTGCTTCAAAATCTTCGCGATTAGCGTTAAATAAAGATTTTAATTTATCAGCAACCTTACGTGTAATATAAGATGATATTTTCTTTACAGCACCATCAGCTTGTAAGTAAGAACGCGATACGTTTAATGGAATATCTGGAGAATCAATTACACCTCTTAACATGGTTAAGAATTCTGGTACAATACCTTCTACGTTATCTGTTACATATACTTGGTTTTGGTAGAGTTGAATTTTATCTTTTTGAATATTCATATCGTTTGTCATCTTAGGGAAATATAGTATTCCGGTAAGATTAAAAGGATAATCTACATTTAAATGAATATTGAAAAGAGGTTCTTCAAATTGCATTGGGTATAACTCTCTGTAAAAGCTACTGTAATCTTCATCTTTTAATTCTGAAGGTTGTTTTGTCCAAGCAGGATTTGGGTTATTAATAATATCGTCTACGGTAATTTTTTTATGCGGTTCCGTAGTTTCTTTACCATCTTTGTCTTTAGTTGTTTTTGGAGTAAAGTCTGGGTCGTTTATTTCCTTAGTTCCAAATTTAATAGGAATAGGCATAAACTTATTATACTTATTTAATAATTCTCGTATTCTAGATTCCTCTAAGAATTCTGTTGAGTCATCAGCTATATGAAGAATAATTTCTGTACCTCTACTTTCTTTGTCTGCTTCTTCTAATGTAAATTCTGGAGAACCATCACACGTCCAATGTGCTGCAGGAGCACCAGTATGAGATTTTGTAATTATTTCTACTTTTTCTGCAACCATAAAGGCAGAGTAAAACCCTAAACCAAAGTGACCAATGATACCAGAGTCTTGTGCAGAATCTTTATACTTATCTAAAAATTCTTCAGCACCAGAAAAGGCAACTTGGTTTATGTATTTTTCTACTTCTTCTGCAGACATCCCTAATCCTTGGTCAATAACGTGAAGTTTTTTTCCTTCTTTGTCAATTTTTATTTCAATCTGTGGATTTCCGTATTCAGATTTAGATTCACCAATACCTGTAAGGTGTTTTAATTTTAAGGTGGCATCTGTACCATTACTAATTAGCTCACGTAAAAATATTTCGTGATCGCTGTATAAGAATTTTTTAATAAGCGGAAAGATATTCTCTACCGATACATTAATACTTCCTTTTGTCATTTTTATGTAGTTTTTGTCATTCCTGCGCGGGCAGAAATCTAATTAATAATTGTTTTAATTACGTTTTACTACTTGTCAAATAAAATACCAAGACATAAAAGGTGACAAACTGACACAAGTACTATGCGTGCATAACGAATATAAAATCTAATAAAAATAAATCGTCTCTTAAATATTAAATTGCAGAACTAAATAATAACTATGTATAATTCAAAAATAATTGGCTTAGGAAAGTATGTTCCTGATAATGTTGTAACTAATGACGATTTGTCTAAAATAATGGACACAAATGATGCGTGGATACAAGAACGTACCGGAATTAAAGAACGTCGTTGGGCTGTAAAAGGTGATGGAGATACAACGGCAACCATGGGTGTAAAGGCAGCAAAAATTGCCATTGAACGTTCTGGTTTAGATAAAGATGATATTGATTTTATAGTGTTTGCAACATTGAGTCCAGATATGTATTTTCCTGGTCCAGGAGTACAGGTTCAGCATGCTTTAGATATTAAAACAGTTGGTGCATTAGATGTACGTAATCAATGTTCTGGTTTTGTATATGCCATGTCTGTGGCAGACAATTTTATAAAAACAGGCATGTATAAGAATATTCTTGTAATTGGTAGTGAATTACACTCTCACGGATTGGATAAAACAACTAGAGGACGTGGTGTTTCTGTAATTTTTGGAGATGGTGCAGGAGCTGCCGTTTTAACCAGAGAAGAAGATACTACTAAAGGTGTTTTATCTACACATTTGCACTCGCAAGGCGAACATGCAGAAGAGTTGGTTTTAGTTGCACCAGGCATGGGAAAACGTTGGGTAACTGATATTTTAGCAGATAATGACTCAAAAGATGAAAGTTATTTTCCTCACATGAATGGACAATTTGTATTTAAAAATGCTGTAGTTCGTTTTAGTGAAGTTATTATGGAAGGTTTAATTAAAAACCAATTAAAAGTTGATGATATTGATATGCTAATTCCGCATCAGGCCAATTTGCGTATTGCTCAATTTATACAGAAGAAATTTAAGCTTGGCAATGACCAGGTATTTAATAACATACAAAAATACGGTAATACTACAGCAGCATCAATTCCAATTGCGTTAACCGAAGCTTGGGAAGAGGGTAAAATAAAAGAAGGCGATACTGTTGTACTAGCTGCTTTTGGTAGTGGGTTTACTTGGGGAAGTGTTATTATGAAGTGGTAGTAAAATTAGATATAATTAAACAACAAAAAGCCCAAACAGAACTTCTGTTTGGGCTTTTCAACTATTAACCAAATTTAACTAATCATATATAAATTCCCAAAATTTATAATACTATGATTAAAACCTACTACTATATAGACGCTAAAATTTCAGTTTTATTTCATAGCAATCTATATTTAACGTGTATTTAACAAAAACCCGAAACGGAAGTTTCGGGTTTTCTTTACTTAATAGTTAATACACTAACACTAACCATCAACTATAGATATAACTATTAAATATTTTTTTTAGAACATTCCACCACCTTCTTTAACATCGTTATCTCGTCGTTTACGAGATTTTGCTCTGTAGTTTCCGCCTCCAAAACGGTAAGATAAACTGGTTGATATTTGTTGGCTCTCCCAATTAAATTGTCCTTGTTGTGCATAAGGTCTTTCGCCATCAAACTGTGCATACATAGTATCAAAGATGTCATTATAGCTTAGGCTAAAGCTAGCTCTGTTATTCTCAAGAAAACTATAACGCATACCAAGGTTTACCATTAGCATGTCGTTAGTTTCAAATTGAATGTTTTTATTTTTAGAACGGTACATGCCAAAGGCAGAAAAACTTAGACTTTTACTCACTTTAAAGTTATTAAAAGCTCTTGCGCTCCATGCTACATTGTCTACTTCAACTGTATTTAAAACAATATCATTATTAGTATCAAAAGACTCGGCTAAGCTCTTTTGCGTTTGAGAATATAAGTCAAAACTTGCATTTACACTCCACCATTTTGTTGGTCTGTAGTTAGAAGAAAATTCAATACCATAAGCTGAGGTGTTGTCAAAGTTTAAATTGGTAAAAATTACTCGGTTAATGTCTGTACGATCTATTAAAATAGCTTGTTGAATTTCATCTTCAATTATTCTATAAAAAACACCTACAGTAATACTTCCTTTTTCAAGTTGTCTTGTATAATTTGTTTCAATAGAATTGGTAAACTGTGGACGTAATTCTTGGTTTCCAAATTCTGATATTAAAGGCGTGCTCCAGTTTGGTAAAGGATTTACTTGTCCAATACCTGGTCGATCAATTCTTCTGCTATAACTAAATTGATAAGAGTTTTTCTCAGAAGGTGAATAGGTTACAAATGCGGACGGATACAATTCAAAATAATCATTTTCAAAGGGTATATTTAGTTCTTCATTGCTATCTAAGTCTTGTTTAAAGGCATCAGAATTTACATTTACCGTTTCTGCCCTTATTCCTAATTGATAACTCCATTTTTCTAACTTTTTACCATACGTAGCGTACGCAGAATATATGTTTCTAGTATAATCGAAATTTGTAGTTGTTGGTATATAGGTTCCATTTTCGTTTTGCTCTCTAGCGTCAGACTCATAGAAAATACTAGTATCAAACAGACGTGCTTGTAACCCTAATTCTAATTTTACAGATTCAGATAAAGGATTAACATAGTCTAAATTAAATGTTGTACTATTTCTATCTGTGTCTGTATCTTCAATAAAATTTGGTCGTTGAGAATTAAAAAATAAATTGCTATTATCAACATATCCTTCATATATATTATGGTCTACTTCTAATTCTATATTATGGCCTTCTTTGTTAAAATTGTGCTTATAATTAAAGTTGTATTGTTGCGAATCGTTTTTGTTTATCCCAAATAAGTACTGCGATTCATTAAGAGACTCATCTAATAAATAGTTGATATATGAATTTACATCTGTTTCTCCATCAAAGATATTTTGGTTAGTAAATACAGATATGGAGTTTTTGTCATTTAAGTAATAATCTAATCCTATTTTAAATAAATGCGATTTGTTATCATTTAAAATATCAAAATTTTGATTTATTTCTTGTTCGGTTCTATTAATGTAACCATAGTTGGCATTTCTGCTAATGTTATTGCCATAAGACCCATAAATATTTAATTTACCATTTCTATAATTAGCATCGATAGAGCTGTTAAATTTAGGTTCAATATCGTGTGCTAAACCTACTGAAAGATTTCCATTAAAACCAATTTTTGTATTTTTATGTAGTACAATATTAATAATACCACTCATCCCTTCAGGATTATATTTTGCTGATGGATTGGTGATTAATTCAACACTTTTTATAGTATTAGAAGGTATTTGTTTTAGTAATTGCTCTGCCGGAATATTAGATAATTTTCCATCAACCATAACTCTAACATTTTGGTTACCACGCAAACTAATAGAGCCCGTTTGCTGATCTATACTTACAGATGGTAAATTATTCATTAGCTCACTAGCAGTTGCGCCTGCGGTTTGCAAATCTTTACCAACAGTAATGACTTTTCGGTCTACTTTCTGTTGTATGGTAGATACATCTGCAACAATGGTAACTTCATCTAAACCTGTAGATTCTTCCTCTAGTTTTAGGTCGCCTAGATTTACTTTATAATTTCCTTTTCCCAAGGTTACACTTTTATCTATAGTTTTAAATCCTACAAACTGAATAGAAACTGTAATCGTTCCTTCTGGTATATTTTTAATTTCAAAAGTACCATCATCATTAGTAATTCCGCCTGTAATTATTTTTTTAGCAGCATCCTTAATAACAATGTTTACATAAGGTAAGGGTTCATTTAATTGTGCATCGATAACGCGTCCATAAACAGAACCGTTTTTAATGTCTTTGTTAGAATTGGGTTGGGCTAGTGCAGTAAAAGATAATATTAATGCACAGAAAAGCATAACTGATTTCATTTTTGATTGATTTTTTTTGATTGATTTGATAGTTTAATACTGTTAAGACGACTAACTTTAACGTATGTTACTTAAATTATTTACGTTAACATCTTTTTAACATTATGAAGAAAAAAACACTTGTTATTGGCGCATCTCTAAAAGAAGAGCGTTATTCAAACATTGCTATAAAAAGACTTAGAACTTTTAATCATCCTGTAAAAGCCTTTGGTTTAAAATCAGGTAGGGTTGAAGACGTAACGATTGATACGGAATTAATTGATTATGATACTATTGATTCTGTAACACTTTACCTAAACCCAAAAAGACAACAAGATTATTATAATTATATCATTAGCTTAAACCCTAGGCGTGTAATATTTAATCCAGGCACTGAAAACCCTGAGTTTTACCAATTGCTAAGAGATAACAATATTGAGTTTGAAGTAGCCTGTACTTTAGTACTTTTGGGTACTAATCAATATTAAGATTTCTTTCTTATAACAAGGAGTCCAAGGAACATTAAAAGTCCGTTAATCATCAGTATTTCAAAACCAATTTCGTAACCATTGAATAACTCTTTAGAATATAAGTTTAGAGTGTAAGACAATATTGGAGCTACAATAGCAATAATCCATACAAACTTGTCTTTAATTTTTGATTTAGTAATAAGTCCAAAAGCAAATAAACCTAATAGTGGGCCGTAAGTGTAACCCGCAGCTTTAAATAATTCCCATATTACGGAAACATCTTTAAATATTAAATCAAACAAAACAATTACTATAACTAATAATATACTAAAGCCAATATGAACGCGTTTTCTAAGATGTTTTTTTTGAGTTTCAGGTTTGTTATCAATATCTAAAATATCAAAACAGAATGATGTTGTTAAGGATGTTAATGCAGAATCTGCACTAGAATATGCTGCAGCAATTAAACCTAGCAAGAAAAATGCTGAAGTTACAATGCCAATTTCTGGAAGCATTGCTATGGTTGGGAACAAATCGTCTTTAGAAGCTGTTAACCCTTTGTTTTCTGCGTATTGCGTTAGCATTAAACCTAGAACCAAGAAAAGTATATTTACAAAAATTAAGACCACACTAAAGGTAATCATGTTTTTTTGTGCATCTTTTAAGTTACGGCAAGTTAAGTTTTTTTGCATCATATCTTGGTCTAAACCTGTCATAGTAATGGTGATGAAGATTCCAGATAAAAAGCTTTTCCAGAAATATTGTTCGTTGTTACCATCTTCAAAAAAGAATACTTTACTTAATTTACTGTCTTTTGTATAGGTGATAACATCGCTAATACTATTTAAATCTAATGCAGAAGCTAAAAATATGATAGCTACAACTACAGATATCAGCATAAATAAAGTTTGAAGCGTATCTGTAAAAATAATGGTCTTTATTCCGCCTTTAAATGTATAAAGCCAAATTAAAGCAATAGTAATTATTACTGTAATGGCAAATGGAATATTAAAAAGGTCAAAGACTAATAATTGTAAAACTTTGGCAACTAAAAATAAACGAAAAGCAGCACCAACAGTTCTAGAAATAAGAAACGCAATAGATCCTGTTTTATAACTAATAATTCCAAAACGGTCTTTTAGATACGTGTAAATAGAGGTGAGATTTAATCTATAATAAAGCGGTAATAAAACATAAGCAATAATGAGGTAACCAAAAAAGTATCCAAACACAACTTGAAGGTAGCCAAACTGCCTAGCTTCTACAGCACCAGGAACCGAAATAAATGTAACTCCAGAGAGCGATGCACCAATCATACCAAAGGCTACTAAGTACCAAGGTGCAGATTTGTTAGCTTTAAAAAAAGCAGCATTACTATCTTCTCTGCCTGTAAAATAGGAAATGATAACAAGTAGTAAAAAGTAACTTGCAATAAGAATTAGTATGGAAGTTGGTGTCATGTTAAAAGCTTCGTTTTCATCAATATTTTTGAAAAGTAGTACATTTGAAAAAAAAGAATGCTTTAAAAAAGATTTTTTTTATGAAAAAATATGCTTTCCAATTTGTGTTTTTATTTATTTGTTTAGGTCTTAGCGCGCAAGATTTTAAACAATTAATCGCAGAAGGTTCTCATACCATTGAAGAAATTGTTTTGGTAGCTGAAAATCATTTTGATTCCGTTGGTAGAGAACGCGGAACTGGTTATAAACCTTTTAGACGTTGGCAGTATTTTGCTGAGCGTGCTATGGATGAAACAGGTAAACTAAAGTCTTCAGAATTTTATTATAATGAATTAAATAATTTAAATGCTGATCGGAACAGCGAAGGTTTTACGGCCAAGACTTTAGTTGGTACTTGGGAAGAAATGGGGCCTACATATTGGAATGCTACCTCTGGATATAATCCTGGTGTTGGAAGAATAACTTCGATTTCTATAGATCATACCAATTTAGATCATATTATAGCTGGCAGTGAGACTGGTGGTGTTTGGAAAAGTTTAGATGGAGGAGCAACATGGACGGTTTTAACAGATAATTTAGCGAATATAGATGTGCGATCTTTGGCAATAGATCCTAATAATAGTAATTACTATTTTTGGGGTTCTACAAATGGTTCTATATTTAAATCTTCAGATGGCGGTTCTACATGGTCTCTCCATAGTAATGTTTCGGGTGGTTCTGTAAATAAAATATTAATTCACCCAACAGATGCTCAGATAATGTATTGTACTTCTCAAGGTAATGGTATTTATAAATCAACAGACGGTGGACTAAATTGGAGTTCCATTTATTTTGCTGGTGTTAGTGGTGGATATGATGTAGATTTTAAACCAGGTGATCCCAGTATAGTGTATGCTTCTGGTGATGAATTTTATAGGTCTTCTAATAATGGTGTGAGTTTTGTTAAAATCTCTGGCGTTGCTCCAGATGAATTTAGTTATGGTCCAAAAATGATTGCTGTTTCTCCAAACGATGCATCAGTGGTTTATGTTCTAGAAGCCAATAGTGGTGTTTTTGGGGCCCTCTATAAATCAATAGATAGTGGAAGTAGTTTTACAAAATTAACGCATACGGCAAATTATTTTGGTTATGATACTAATGGAAGTGATGATTTAGGGCAAGCACCAAGAGATATGGATATTGCCGTTAATCCTAATGACGCCAATGATGTGCATATAGCAGGTATTAACACGTGGCGCTCTACAGATGGAGGTATTTCTTTTAATATAACATCTCAATGGACGCCAAATGGAGCGAGTAATTTAAATATAGGGTATTGCCATGCAGATGTAGATATTTTAGAATTTGTGGGTTCTGGAGCAGAAACCAAACTTTTTGTTGGTACCGATGGAGGAATTTATAAAGCGGATAACCCTACAACGGTTGATAGTAATTACTATACAGATTTAACAGTAGGTATGGGTATTAGACAGTTTTATAAAATAGGTGTAAGCCAAACAAATCCTGTTGTTGTTACAGGTGGTTCTCAAGACAATGGATCGTCGGCATTGTTACCAGATGGTAATTGGATAGATTGGTTTGGCGCAGATGGTATGGAAGGATTTGTAGATAAAAATAATTCTAACATTTTTTATGGTACTGCACAGTTTGGAACATTATTAAATTACTCTTATAGTGCGCTGTCTAATTCTATTTCATATTTAACACAACCAGATAATAAAGGAGGAGACTATACTTGGAATTGGATTGTGCCTTTTGAACAAGACCCAATAACTCCTAATACAATTTATTGTGCGTTTGATGAGGTTTATAAATCTATAGATGGTGGTTTTAATTGGGAATCCATATCTCAATCGTTTTCTAATAATATAGATCATTTAAAAATAGCACCAACAGATAATAATAAGATTTACTTAGCTATTAATGGTGTACTTTGGTACACGCTTAATGCCGGTATTTCATGGACGCAATCATCGTTAAATTTGGGAGGTGCACAAATTAATAGTATTGCGGTACATCCCACAGATGCTAATAAAATAGCCATCGCAACTACTAATAGTGAAAAAGTTTATGTAAGCACCGATAACGGTGTCACTTTTACAGGGATTGGTTGGGATTTGCCTAATTTCTCAGCTCAGGCTTTAGCATGGCAAAATAATGGAGAAGATGGTTTGTATTTAGGAATGAATTATGGTGTGTATTATACCGATAATACTTTAGGTAATACTTGGTCTTTGTTTAATAATGGATTACCAAATGTTAGAATAAATGAGTTGGAAATTAATGCAGCAGATAACAAAATATATGCGGCAACGTACGGAAGAGGGTTGTGGAGATCTAGTCTTTATAATGAATCTTTAACTGATAGTGAATTTAAAATAGACGAATTTAAGATGTATCCAAATCCAGCAACACATCAAGTGAATTTAAAATGGAAGATATCAGAACCTGTAACCGTTAGAGTTTTTAACGCTTTAGGTAAGTTGGTTTTTTATTCAAAAAACAAAGACCTTTCAAGTACTTATAAGATTGATTCTTCATCATTTGCATCTGGTATTTATTTTGTGAAATTAAATAGTTCTAAGGGTGAATTAATAAAAAAACTTATCATAAATTAGTAATGTAGCGTATTGTAAAAGTCCAATTGTAATGCCCTTACGATTGGGCTTTTTTGTACTCAAAAATCAATACCTTTGCAACTATGGAATTTTCATCAAAACTCTTAGAAAACGCAGTAAATGAAATGGCACAATTACCTGGTATTGGTAAACGTACAGCCTTACGTTTGGTACTACATTTATTAAGACAACCAGAAAACCAAACGTTTCAATTAGCAAATTCTCTCACCAAGGTTAGATCCGAAATTAATTTTTGTAAATCTTGTCATAATATTAGCGATAAAGTGCTTTGTGAGATTTGCGAAAATCCAAATAGAAACAGAGAACTCATTTGTGTAGTTGAAGATATTAGAGATGTTATGGCTGTAGAGAACACAAGTTCTTTTAAAGGGTTGTATCATGTTTTAGGTGGTAAAATATCACCCATGGATGGTATTGGACCACAAGATTTAAATATTACGTCTTTAGTAGAAAAAGTAAAATCTGGAAAGGTAAAAGAGTTGATATTTGCAATGAGTCCAACGATGGAAGGCGACACTACAAATTTCTATATTTTTAGGCAAATACAAGGCTATGATGTCTCAACATCCACCATAGCTAGAGGTGTTGCTGCAGGTAACGAACTAGAATATACAGACGAAATTACCTTAGGTCGCAGTATTATAGATAGAGTTCCTTTTGAAGCTTCATTAAAATCATAAATTGTTTTGAAGCTATCTGTTGTTATATTAAATTACAATGTACGCTACTTTTTAGAATTATGTTTAAAAAGTGTAGAAGATGCTGTAGCAAATATTGATGCGGAAATTATTGTAATTGATAATAATTCTTCGGATGATAGTTGCTCCATGGTTAAGCAATTATTTCCTTTTGTTAAATTAATTGAGAACAGAGAAAATTCAGGATTTTCAAAAGGGAATAACATTGCGGTTGCAGAGGCAAAGGGAGAATATTTGTGTATTCTTAATCCAGATACTGTTGTAGCAGAAGACACGTTTACTAAACTCCTTAATTTTTCAAAATCTAAGACTAATCTTGGTATTGTTGGTTGTCAGCTTATTGATGGTAGAGGTAGATTTTTACCAGAGAGCAAACGAAATATTCCAACACCAAAAGTGTCATTAAAAAAAGTGCTTGGTAAGACTAACGATTATTATGCAAATGATATTGGTATAGGTAGTATTAGAAAAGTAGATATTCTTGTTGGTGCTTTTATGTGGTTGAAAAAAGAGGTTTATACAGCTGTTTCAGGTTTTGATGAATCTTATTTTATGTACGGAGAAGATATAGAATTATCTTATAAAGTACTAAAAGCTGGATACCATAATTACTATTTCGGAGAAACTACAGTTATTCACTTTAAAGGAGAGAGTACATTAAAAGACGCAACATATGCAAAACGCTTTTATGGTGCAATGCAGATTTTTTACAAAAAACATTTTAAACAAAATATACTATTTAATATTGTGGTTTGGTTTGGAATTAAATTAGCCCAATTCTTAAATAAAATGCCCCAAAAAGTTGAAATAGCTTCAAAAAGAACAATAGTATATACTAACGGTATTGAAGAATCCTTAGAAGTTCAATTGCCAAAACCTGTTCATTTTAAGACAACTATTCAAAATAAAGCAGAACATCATAGTATGGTAATATACGATTTTAATATTCTGAAAATCAGTGATATAATTTGCGATATGAAGGCAATGTCTAAACAAGAAAATATTGTTTTTAGATTTCTGCCAAAAAGCAGTAAATTTATCCTCGGAAGTGATAGTGCTACAAATAGAGGTGAAGTGTTACATTTCTAGGATGTAAAAATGAATAAAAATCAGTGATTCGTCTATTTTTTTATTAATTTTGCAAACAATTACAAAATAAAGACCTTCAAATTAAATATATGTCAAAGTTCGAGCTTAAGTTACCTAAAATGGGAGAAAGTGTTGCAGAAGCAACTATAACCTCATGGCTTAAAGAAGTAGGAGATACGATTGAAGCTGATGAAGCTGTTTTAGAGATTGCTACAGACAAAGTAGATAGTGAAGTTCCAAGTGAAGTTGATGGTGTCTTAGTAGAAAAATTATTTAATGTTGATGATGTTGTACAAGTAGGACAAATCTTAGCAATTATAGAAACAGAAGGTGGTGATAATGTAGAGGTAAAAGCACCAGAAGCAGCACCAGAACCAATTATAGAGCCAGAAACGCCTAAAGCTGTTGCTGAGGTTGCACAAACTATTGTGGCAGCAAAATCTACAACTGAACCAGTGGTGTCTACAGAAGGTCGTTTTTACTCGCCTTTAGTAAAAAACATAGCTAAAAAAGAGGGTATTTCACAATCAGAATTAGATGCAATTGCAGGAACCGGAAAAGATAACCGTGTTACTAAAAATGATATAAAAGCGTATTTAGAGTCACGTAGTTCAGGACCAGTTGCTCCAAAACCTGCAGCAACTCCAGTAGCTGAGCCAGTAACAAAAGCTCCTAGCACTCCTGATGCTCAAAGCAATGGTTTGGAGGTGCCAAAAGCTAAACCAGCTCCTGTTGCAGAAAAATCAAAAGCAGAAACATCTACAGAGAAGCCAAAAGAAAACCCAATTGCTATTTCAGATGGTGATGAGATTATTGAAATGACTAGAATGGGGAAACTCATTTCTAAATACATGGTAGATTCTGTGCAAACTTCTGCACATGTACAATCATTTATAGAAGCTGATGTTACCACAATTTGGAATTGGAGAAAGAAAGTTAAAAATGATTTTATAAAACGCGAAGGTGAAAACCTAACCTTTACACCAATCTTTATGGAAGCTGTAACTAAGGCGTTAAAAGAATTTCCAATGATGAACATTTCAGTTCAAGGCGATAAAGTCATTAAAAAGAAAGCTATAAATGTTGGTATGGCTGCAGCTTTACCAGACGGTAATTTAATTGTACCTGTCATTAAAAATGCAGATCAGTTAAATTTATTTGGTATGGTAAAACGTGTAAACGATTTAGCAACTAGAGCAAGAGAAAATAAATTAAATCCAGATGATATTCAAGGAGGAACATATACTGTAACTAACGTTGGTACGTTTGGTAGTATAATGGGTACACCAATTATTAATCAACCTCAGGTTGGAATATTGGCATTAGGTGCTATTAGAAAAATGCCCGCCGTTATTGAAGGACCAGAAGGAGACTATATTGGTATTCGTTACAAAATGTATTTATCGCACTCATATGATCATAGGGTGGTTAATGGTGCCCTTGGCGGACAGTTTGTAAAGGCTGTAAAAGATTACTTAGAAGCTTGGGATTATAATCGTGAGATTTAATTAATATTTCTATATAGTAGTAAAATAAAATTTTTAATTTAGAATATAAAAAGCACAGTATTTAAACTGTGCTTTTTATATATAATATGTTAGTGTTTCAAATTTATGATGTTTTCAAAGTTTTTCATCTTCTACAAAACCTTCCCATCGACGCATGTAAGTAATAAAGGTGTGACTTAAACCTTCTTGTTTTAAATAATCTACACTTACAGGATTTTTAACAGGCGTAAAGTAAGGATCGTCCATAACACGCGTTGGAAAATCATGATGTAAAATTCCAGAGCGACCAATAGTAACAAAGTCAACACCTAAATCTAACACTGTTTGCACATCTACTGCAGTTCTTATGTTGCCAGCAACAGTTAATTTTACAGTTTTAAAATCGAGTTGTAAAATATGCTCTAATAAATTTAATTTGCTTTCTGGGTATTCTTCTGGTAATTTAAAGCAATCCCAAAGTGAAATATCTAAAAAGTCAATTTGCTTAGCATCTATAAGCTGTTGTGATATAATTTTTATTTCAGATAATTTCATCCCAAATTTCTCAGGAGATAATCTTACACCTAGTAAAAAGTCATTGCCACATTGTTTTCTGATTTCGTAAATAATTTCAAATAATAATCGCGAACGATTTTCAAGTGAGCCACCATAGCTATCTGTTCTTTTATTAAAATCCGAACTCAAAAATTGAGTTAAAATATACCCATGTGCTCCATGTACTTCAACACCATTATAGCCGCATTTTTTAGCTCTTATAGCTGCATTGATAAAGTCTTCTTTTAGTTGTACAATTTCATCTAATGTTAACGCTCTAGCATTATGTTTGTCATTATCAGAAGGACATACACCTTTCTGTTTAATCACCTCTTTTGGCGAGCGCATACCAGCATGATGTAATTGTATGACGGCCAAGCTCCCTTCGGCTTTAATAGCTTTTGTCAGTTTTTTGTGCCCTTCAATTAAATCGTCAGAGAATATACCTAGCTGGCCAGGAAACCCTTTGCCAATTTGTTGTACATGCGAGGCGCAAGTCATAACCATTCCAAATTGTCCTTTAGCTCGCATAGTAAGCCAATGAAATTCTTCATCAGATAATTTACCATTCTCAAAACTTTGTCTATTTGTTAAAGGAGCTAACATAAAACGATTTTTCATTTTTGTACCGCAACTAAATGTTATCTGGTCTGAAGGATTGTTTTTCATAAGGTGTTCTAAATCTATTTGCAAAGCTAATTTCGCTCATTTATTTTTTAAACTCAAATAAGACAAAAAATTAACGCAATTATTTTAATCTCCATACCTTTGTTAAAAATTACAAACAATGCAACTGAATCTCTCAAAACCTATTTGTTTCTTCGATTTAGAAACCACTGGAATAAATATCTCAAAAGACCGAATTGTAGAAATATCAATCTTAAAAGTTTTTCCAAACGGAAAAGAAGAGGCTAAAACATGGATTGTAAATCCTGAAATGCCAATTCCAGCAGAGGTGACGGCAATTCATGGAATTTCAGATGCAGATGTTGCAGATAAACCTACGTTTAAAGCACTATCTAAAGAAATCTATAATATGATTAAAGATTCTGATTTAGGCGGATTTAATTCTAATCGTTTCGATATTCCATTATTAGCAGAAGAATTGTTACGAGCAGGTGTGGATTTTGATATGAAAAACACCCAATCTGTAGATGTTCAAACTATTTTTCATAAAATGGAACAACGTACTTTAGTTGCTGCTTATAAGTTTTATTGTAATAAAAATTTAGATGATGCACATAGTGCAGAAGCAGATACTAAAGCAACGTATGAAGTTTTAAAAGCTCAATTAGATCGTTACGACGAATTAGAAAATAACACTAAGTTTTTAGCCGAATTCAGTTCTAGAAAGAAATTCGCAGATTTTGCAGGTTTTTTAATATATAATAAAGAAGGAGAAGAGTGCTTCTCATTTGGTAAGCATAAGGGAAAACGTGTGTTAGAAGTTTTAGAAAAAGAACCAGGTTATTTTGGTTGGCTGTTAAATGCAGATTTTCCATTATATACTAAAAAGGTTTTAACGGCAATAAAATTGAGTCAGTTTAATAACAAATTGAGCTAATTTTTTTCATTTCGTACTCGATGCCGAATTAAATTTGAAGTAAGAATGTATAATAGATAAGATTCCTGGGGTCTCAGGAATGACAGAAATATGAAATTAATCTGTATAGGTCGTAATTACACAGACCACATAAAAGAATTAGAAAACGAAAAGCCAACGGATCCTGTTATTTTTTTAAAACCAGATACGTCTATATTATTAAAAAAACAGCCCTTTTTTATTCCAGATTTTTCAGATGAGGTGCATTATGAAGTTGAGGTATTAGTAAAGATTAACAAAGTAGGTAAATATATAGATAAGAAGTTTGCACATAAGTATTTTGATCAAATTGGTTTAGGTATAGATTTTACAGCGAGAGACCTTCAGGCTCAATTAAAAGAAAAAGGCTTACCTTGGGAAAAAGCTAAGGCTTTTGATGGTGCAGCTATTGTGGGTAAATGGATAGATAAGACTTACTTTAAAAATATTAATAACATCAATTTTAGTTTAAAAAAGAATGAAGAGATCGTTCAGAATGGAAATACTGAACTCATGCTTTGGAAAATTGATGAAATTATAGAATATGTCTCAAAATATTTCACTTTAAAAATTGGAGATATTATCTTTACAGGCACGCCAGCAGGAGTTGGTAAGGTATTTGCAGAAGATCGATTAATAGGATATCTTGAAGACGAGGAAATGTTTTCAATAAAAATTAAATAAATGTCAAAACATTACAAATTAGATAGAGTTAGAGAAATGGCAGATAATGACGAAGATTTTGTCTTAGCTATTGCCTCAGCTTTTTTAGAAGAGGTGCCAGAGGATGCAGAGCGTCTTAAAATAGGTGTACCGGCAAAAAACTACAAAGATGTATACCAGGCAGCTCATAAAATGAAACCAACAGTAGATTTGTTTGAGTTAGGTGTTTTAGATACACTTATTGAAGTACAGGATTGGGGAAAATTTGAGCAAACTGATAAAAACGTAGATCAACAACTTCAAATTGTATTAACTGCAGTAGAGAATGCGGTTGAAGAAATTAAAGCCGATTTCGGACTCTAAATGCAAGCAGAAATAATAACTATTGGCGATGAAATTCTTATTGGCCAAATTGTGGATACAAATTCTGCATTTATAGGCAAGGAGTTCAATAAATTTGGGATTTCAGTTTATCAGATTACATCTATTCAAGATGACAAATCACATATTCTTCAAGCTTTAAAAGAAGCAGAAGCCAATGCCGATATCATTATTATAACAGGTGGATTAGGACCAACTAAAGATGATATTACAAAACACACCATTTGCGAATACTTCAATGATACCTTAGTGGAGGATAAATCTGTATTAGCCAATGTAGAACAAATTTTTTCTAAATGGAGTTCTGCACCACTTTTAGATGTTAATAAACAACAAGCCTTGGTGCCTTCTAAAGCAAGTGTATTAATGAACCATAATGGTACAGCTCCTGGTATGTGGTTAGAAAAAAATGGAAAAGTGTTTGTGTCACTTCCAGGTGTGCCTTATGAGATGAAAGCTTTAATAACAGATCAAGTTATTCCTAAATTAAGACAGCAATTTCACTTTCCATACATTTTACACAAAACTATATTAACCTATGGAAAAGGGGAGAGTGCCCTTGCAGAAGATATTTTTAAATGGGAAGAAGCATTACCTAGTTTTATAAAATTAGCCTATTTACCAAGCTTAGGAAGAGTACGGTTACGCCTGTCAGGTAAATCTCAGGATAGAAAGAAACTTGAAGAAGAAATTCAAAAACAAGTAGATTTACTTCTACCACAAATTGAAGATATTTTTGTTGGGTTTGAAGAAGATAAATCTATAGAAGCCATATTAGGAGAAAGATTAGCCCAATTAGGGAAAACCTTATCCGTAGCAGAAAGTTGTACAGGGGGAAAAATTGCATCGTCTTTTACAGAAAATGCAGGTGCCTCTCGTTATTTTAAAGGTAGCGTTGTTACTTATGCAACAGAAACTAAAGTGGATGTTTTAGGTGTGTCACAAGAGATGATTAACAAACATTCTGTAGTAAGTAAAGAAGTTGCAGAGGCAATGGCAAAAGGTGTACAAAAATTATATAACACAGATTACGCAATAAGTACTACAGGCAATGCAGGACCCGAAAAAGGGGATTCAGATGCAGAAGTAGGTACGGTTTGGATAGCAATTGCCACAAAAGATAAAGTGTTTTCAGACGTTTTTAACTTTGGTACTCTTAGAGAAAAGGTAATTGGAAGAGCAACAAGTAAGGCTTTTGAGATGTTATTTAAAGAAATTTAAAAAAAGTAGAAATATTTTTGCTAAACCTCAAAGTTTTATTAAATTTGCACCCTGTTAAAAATGTCCGTATTCGGATGTTATACTCTAAAGACTACTGTTAATAGGGATTTGCTTAAAAACGAAGCGTTTAAAAGAGTATACAGAGAATTAATAATACACCTAAAGAAAGAAAACAATGTCAAGAGTTTGTGAACTTACAGGGAAAAAAGCAATGGTAGGAAACAATGTTTCTCATGCTATGAATAAAACAAAACGCAAGTTTGGAGCAAACTTGATTAAAAAACGTTTTTATATTCCTGAAGAAGATAAGTGGGTAACATTAAAAGTTTCTACATCTGCATTAAAAACTATCAATAAAATTGGTATCGATGCAATGTTAAAAGAAGCTAGAGCAAAAGGATTTTACAAATAATAGCGTAGACGCTTAAGTCAATTTACTATGGCAAAGAAAGGAAATAGAATACAAGTTATCTTAGAGTGCACAGAGCACAAAACTTCTGGTCAACCAGGAACATCAAGATATATTACAACAAAGAATAAGAAAAATACGCCAGAACGTATGGAGATTAAGAAATTTAATCCTATCCTTAAGCGTATGACAGTTCATAAAGAGATAAAATAAGAAAACCATGGCAAAGAAATCAGTAGCGTCTTTACAGACAGGATCAAAGCGTTTGACAAAAGCGATAAAAATGGTAAAATCACCAAAAACTGGAGCTTACATGTTTGTAGAATCAGTAATGGCACCAGAATTTGTCAATGACTTTTTAAACAAGAAATAATCTTTATTATTTATAGATTTACTAAACTGCTTTCTTATGAAAGCAGTTTTTTTATGTCTATATTTGAGGAATTATGACAACTTAGCAGTAAAATATTAAAGGCAAGGTTGTTGTTTTAGGTATTGACAGTATCCTTAACCGAGTCATATAAAGTTATTTTAGCTTTTGACCTTTAAACTAAATAGATGAGTTTTTTTAAAAAAATATTCTCTTCAGAAAAGAAAGAAACCCTAGATAAAGGTTTAGAGAAATCTAAATCCTCTTTTTTTAGCAAATTAAATAAAGCTGTTGCCGGAAAATCTAAAGTAGATGATGATGTTTTAGATAATCTTGAAGAAATCTTGGTCACCAGTGATGTTGGTGTTAATACCACATTAAAAGTTATAACAAGAATTGAAGAGCGTGTTGCTAGAGATAAATATTTAGGCACATCAGAATTAAATAGAATTCTTCGTGAAGAAATTGCAGCTTTACTCTCGGAAACTAAATCTGGAGAGGAAACAGACTACGTAGTTCCTGAGTTACCAAAACAAGCCGATGGAACTAAAACACCATATGTGCTTATGGTTGTTGGTGTTAATGGTGTTGGTAAAACAACTACAATTGGGAAATTAGCCTATCAGTTTAAGAAAAAAGGACTTAAAGTGGTTCTGGGAGCTGCTGATACCTTTAGAGCAGCGGCTATAGATCAATTACAAGTTTGGGCAGATAGAGTAGAGGTACCAATGATAAGACAAGAAATGGGTTCTGACCCTGCTTCGGTTGCTTTTGATGCGTTGCAATCTGGTGTAAAACAAGATGCAGATGTTATTATTATAGATACCGCTGGCCGTTTACATAATAAGATTAACTTAATGAATGAGTTAACTAAAGTTAAGCGAGTAATGCAAAAAGTTGTTGGAGATGCACCTCATGATGTGTTATTGGTATTAGATGGTTCTACTGGGCAAAATGCCTTTGAACAAGCTAAGCAATTTACAGCAGCCACAGAAGTGACATCTTTGGCAGTAACCAAACTTGATGGTACTGCAAAAGGAGGTGTAGTTATTGGTATTAGTGATCAATTTCAAATACCTGTAAAATATATTGGTGTTGGTGAAGGTATCGAAGATTTACAAGTCTTTAATAAATATGAATTTGTAGATTCATTCTTCAAGTAGTATACTTCCTACGAAAGTAGAAATCTTAACGTAATATTTTAAAAATTGTAGTATTTGTTTTATTGATAATTTTGAATAAATCTTACAATTTTAAAAGCACTAAAGTTTTAAAGCCGATAACAATAGTTACACTGTTGTATTCGGCTTTGATGTTTATAAAATACACTGACAAGTTAACATTGCTTTTTCGTGAACCAAGAAACCCTCTGTTACCAAAGTTCTTACATAATTACGCTGCTTTTCCTTCATATTTTGTTGTGCCATTTTTTTTGGTACTACTTTTTTTATGTATTCAGGTTTTAAGAAAAAAGAAATATAATTTCAAAATGGTATATCTCTTATTTGGTTTAGCTCTTTTATTTTATATTTTTCAAGAACAAATTTATAAATTCATTATAGGCTTCAGCCCTTATAATAATTAAAACTATTCTATCTTTTTAAAGTAAAATGACCTCTATAGTTAAGACCATTTGCTCTAGTAACAACAAACCAATAATCTGATGTAGGTAGTTTATGTCCGCCATAAGTACCATCCCAAACTGAGTAAGCATCTAAAGTTTTAAGTAATTTTCCGTACCTATCAAAGATTTTAATTGTTAAACTAGGTTCGGTTAAAGCATTCTTTATATACCAAGTATCATTGGTACCATCTCCATTTGGTGTAAAAAACTTAGGGTAATTTAAAAGGTAAACCACTTGTTCCGTTACATCGCAACCGTTTTTATCTCTTACATATATTGTGTATTCTCCAGAACTTAAATTAGTAAAACTGTTACTATCTTGGTAATTAATGTTGTCTATAGAATACTCATAATCTCCTAAACTTAATTCAGAAAGATGAACAGTAATAGAATTGTTATAGTCTGTCCAATCTTCAATGTCTATATAAGATATAATTGCAGCGTTAGATTGTATAACTTCAAAGCTTTTTGTGGCTTCGCAAATATATGTAGAATGATTTTCTGTTACAGTAACACTGTAATCGCCAAGCATATCATTTGTTACGTTTATGGCATGCGTAGTTTCTCCTGTTGACCATAAATAACTGTAAAAACCTGTACCTGCATCAATTGTAATATAATCTTCAGTTTCACAAATTCCAACATAATCTGAAATGGCTATTTCAGGTGTTGCTACTAAATTAATAGTGATTTCTGCTATTTGGTAACAATTATCTGAAGAGTCTATTCTAGCGTAAATAATGCTAGAATCTTCATAGGTATTATAATTTTCTGGATTAGTAATTAAACTGTCTTCATTGTAGTTTTGTGCACCAGATAAACTTTCAAAATAACTAAAAGAACAATCTATACAATCTGTTATGTCAGATTCATAAAATGTAAAATCAATAGTTTCTTCATTATCATTGTAGGTGTCGCATAAAATTACCATAATATCATTAACTATAAGTGTTGGTTCAATGATATTGACTAACACCGAAATTAACTCTTCGCTTTCGCAACCATTAACTGTTTCTTGTGCACCATAATAAACAAAACCATCAATAAGGTTAGTAGTGTTACTAATTAAATTTCCGTTAGTTTCTGCATCATACCAAACGGCTGAGCCACTGACTTCGATATCTGCAACAGTAGCTTGTTGTGTGGAGCAGAATTCTTGTTGAGAAGAACCTGTTAATGCTTCAGGTGTTTCTAATATGGTAACTTCAAATATTTCTGAAGCAAT
Organism: Winogradskyella endarachnes; assembly: GCF_009741275.1. GTDB lineage: Bacteria > Bacteroidota > Bacteroidia > Flavobacteriales > Flavobacteriaceae > Winogradskyella > Winogradskyella endarachnes. The sequence continues at coordinate 1,002,096 of NZ_WOWS01000001.1, read as the reverse complement.
TCTACAAGATTCAGATCCTATATTAATACCATTAGCAACGGTAATTCTGTATTGAAATTCTCCTGGATTACTAGTGTCAGTAAACAAATAACTTTGGGTGGTTTCCCCTTCAATATCTGTCCAGTTTAATCCTAAATCATCTGAATATTGCCATTGAAACTGTGGGTCTAAATATCCAGAAGATACTTCAGCCTGAAATGTATAATTAGAAATTTCGTCTTCACAAAGTGTTATACTGCTACCTAATTCATCATTAATAGAATTGGTAATGGTTGGTCCACATGGTCTAAAGGCTATATCATCTAATGCTATATCATTACCAGGATGCGCACTTGGTGCAGAATTCAATATAGTGATAACAACCTCTGTGTCGTTTTCTAAAGTAAAATAGAAGCCGTATTGTAACCAACTGCCAGAGGTAGTCTGTGCAATGTCACCCGTATTATAAGACCCTAAAATATTGCCAGAGGTATCACTAATTCTAAAGGTTACGTCTGGGTGATACTCGTCTGTACCTGCAGAAGGATTCATTATGTTAATAAGCCATGCCGAAAATTCGTACGTGGTATTAGAGCACAAACCAGTTACCGATTTGGTGTAAAAGACACCTTCATTGGCTAAAACAGCACTATTAATAACCATCATGTATCCATTGGTGTCACCAGTATGGTCAGTTGTTACGTGCCAAGCCGTTCCTTTTAATCCGCTGGTTGTGGAGGCAATTGTGTATTCACCTTCGTCTAATTCCCCAGAACTACTATATGTAAAAGCTGTAATGTCAGCGCCTAAGGCATCACCTCTTCCTGAGCCCGAACCAAAATCTATTTCTACTAAAGGGTCTCCTAAATTTCCTTCACAAAGTTGAGCGAATGCTTTTGGATAAAAAAAGCTTAAGATGATAATGGGTAAATAAGTTTTGATGTTCAATGTTTCCGTATTTGATTAATTCTTTGGGTAAGCTATTTTTTTTAGATGCGTTTTTTATTTAAAACTTGTGGTGTATTGCGATAAGTTTTTGAAAAAAGACCTACAATAAAAATTGTATTTTTATAAAAAATTGAATAATGAGAAATTGTGTTTATATAGTAATGGTGTGCTGTTTGATATCGTGTAAAAAACCTAATTCTTCTGAAGCACGGATGCCTATTCAAAGAATAGAAATAATTGATGATTCTTCAGTTTTAAGTGCTATTTCAACCAAAGATTTTAGAGACTTTAAAGTGTTAGATTCTAAATATATCACTAAAGATGAATTGTGGAAAGTCCTTAATCCGCAAATGGAAGACTTTACAGAGGCGGATTACAACCGTTTAAAACCGGTAATATTAGAGCAGACGATTACTGAACTACAAGTGAGCAGAACCCGTAATATTTTTACTTATGAGGAATTAACGAAATTCTATTTATTCAGAATCAGAAAGTTTGATAGAGAAAACCCATTGTCGTTAAACTCTGTGATTGCAGTTAATCCCAATGTTATTGAAGATTCTAAACAAAAAGATAAAGACTTTTCAACTAAAAAGAGTAAACATCCCATTTTTGGAATGCCTATTTTATTAAAAGATAATCTAAATGCTAATACAATGGCAACTACAGCTGGTGCAGTTGCTCTAAAAGACAATATAGCCAAAGATGCTTTTATAGTTAGTCAATTAAAAACTAAGGATGCCTTAATTTTAGGAAAAGCAAATTTAAGCGAATGGGCTTATTTCTTCTGTGACAACTGCCCAAGTGGCTATTCTGCTATTGGAGGACAAACGTTAAATCCATATGGTAGAAGAGTTATTGATACTGGAGGTTCTAGCTCTGGTAGTGCTGTAGCTGTAGCAGCAAATTTTTGTGTTGCGGCTATTGGTAGTGAAACGGCTGGTTCAATATTATCTCCAGCTAGTCAAAATTCTGTGGTTGGTTTAAAACCAACAATAGGTTTAGTGAGTAGAGCAGGTATAGTGCCTATTTCATCAACATTAGATACGGCAGGTCCTATTGCAAAATCAGTTAGTGATATCGCTATTGTCTTAGATGCGATTTCTGGTTATGATAGTTTAGACTCCAAATCAACCAATAAAAAGGACGCCTATGTCTATTTTAACACACCATCTTCTGAACTTATAAAAGGAAAACGATTTGGCGCACCAACACGTTTAAAGGAAGATTCTTTATATGTTAAAGCATTAAAGGTTTTAAAAGAAAAAGGAGCTGAAATTGTTGAAATTGAAGAAGAGAAGGTAAGCTTACCAAATTTTATTAGATTACTAAATTTAGATATTAAAAATGATTTACCGCTGTATTTAAAAAACTATGCTAGTGCTAATATTGAAATAAAATCAGTGGATGAAATTATAAATTTTAACCAAACAGATTCTTTAAAAAGGATGCCTTATGGTCAAAGTTTGTTAAAAGGAATTGTAGCTGATAGTGGTGATTTAGAATATTTAGAAAGAATTAAAGATACCTTAAAAACAAATGGACAATTGTTTTTTGATAAACCAATGCGCACACATAATTTAGATGGTTATTTATCTATTAATAATTATCATGCCGCATTTGCAGCCGTTGCAGAATATCCTGCTTTAACTATTCCTATGGGTTATGATAGAAATGGAGTGCCTAAAGGACTCACGTTTATTGCAAAACCGTATCAGGAAAAAGTAATTATCGATTGGGCTGCAATTTATGAAGAGGCCTCACAATTAAGAATAGCACCTAAGGACTATAATTAATTTATTAAAGCGTTAATTTTTATCCAAAGGTCATTATCAAAACTAGAAAGCGCAAAGTTTTCGCTATCTGCCGCTTGTCCCATTCTTATTACAACCAATTCTTTGCTAGGTACAACATATATTTTTTGGTCGTTTAAACCCAACGCAGCAAAAGTATCATCTGGCGCATCTGGTATAAGTTCACCTGGAAATTCAACTTGACTTTGAGGTAAATGATATGTGGACTTACCGTTTAGCCACCATAAATAACCATAGGCTAAATTGATATCTTGAGAAGTGTTTGTAGCTTCTGCTACGAAGTTTTCATTTAAAATTTGCGTGTCTTCCCAGCTGCCATTGGCATAGGTTAATAAACCAAATCTTGCCATGCTTCTGGTGTTGCTCCAATACACATTAATGTTTCCTAAGGTGGTCCAACTGCCATTCATCCCAATAGGATCCTTAAGTTTATTTGTAAAGTAGTTATCCCAAGTTTCATTTGTTGCTTGTTCTACAACGTCTTGCATTTTCACAAATACATTGTGGTAAGCCCAACGTGTGCCAGCGTCAGCGACATACTGTAGATTTTCTGGAGATATATCATCGCCTGCTTCATCATCTAAACCAGATGTCATTGATAACAGATGTTGACATGTAATTAAATCTTCCTTTTCAGCAGGAGCACTTGTCCAACCTGTACCAACATAGTCAGACACTTTATTATTTATATCTATGAAACCTTCTTGTTCCGCAATACCAGAAATTGCGGTTGTTAAAGTTTTTCCGGCACTTGCCCAATACCATGTGGAATTAGCATCATGACCATTCATATATTCTTCTACTACAATTTTACCCTTATGCAAAATCATAAAACTTTTGGTATTTTTTTCTTCTAAAAAGTCTAGTAATGGTTGAAGCTCAGTTGTATTCCAGTCTAATTCTTCTATAGTTTTTGTTTCCCATGTATCTGAATTTATAGGTGGAAAATAAATAGCCTCTGTTTGCGGTGCGTCATCATCATTAGTGTCACTATCACTAGAACAAGATAAAATGGTGCAAAAACAAATAAAAAAAGTGAGTAATTGTAAAGTTTTCATGGCTAAGTATTTATTTATGACTGTTAAATATACTAAAGGTTTAATTAACGTTGTATCTTTGCAAACTGATTTTATAGAACATGCGTACAAAAACTCTTAAGAAAAACAGAATCAATGTTGTAACCCTTGGCTGTAGTAAAAATGTTTACGATAGCGAAGTATTAATGGGGCAACTTAAAGCTAGTGGTAAAGATGTGGTCCATGAAGAAGAAGGTAACGTTGTTGTTATTAATACTTGTGGATTTATAAATAATGCCAAAGAGGAAAGTGTGAACACCATTTTGGAGTACATGCAAAAGAAAGAAGATGGCGTAGTAGATAAGGTATTTGTAACGGGTTGTTTAAGTGAGCGTTATAAGCCAGACTTAGAAAAAGAGATTCCTAATGTGGATCAGTATTTTGGTACAACTGAATTACCAGGCTTATTAAAAGCCCTTGGTGCAGATTATAAACACGAGCTTATTGGTGAACGTCTAACTACAACACCAAAAAATTACGCCTATCTTAAAATTGCCGAAGGATGTGATAGACCTTGTAGTTTTTGTGCAATCCCAATTATGAGAGGTAAACACAAAAGTACACCAATAGAAAACTTGGTTACTGAAGCTGAAAAATTAGCAGCTACAGGCGTTAAAGAATTAATACTTATCGCTCAAGATTTAACTTATTATGGTTTAGATATCTATAAAAAACGAAACTTAGCTGAACTTTTAGAACACTTAGTTAAAGTTGAAGGGATTGAGTGGATACGCTTGCATTATGCGTTTCCAACAGGTTTTCCAATGGACGTTTTAGATATTATGAAGCGCGAGCCAAAAATTTGTAACTATTTAGATATTCCTCTACAGCACATATCAGATTCTATCTTAAAAAGTATGCGTCGTGGTACAACTAAAGAGAAGACCACTAAATTACTTAAAGATTTTAGAGCTAGAGTGCCTGAGATGACTATTAGAACCACTTTAATTGTTGGTTATCCTGGAGAAACTCAAGAAGATTTTGAAACCCTTAGAGATTGGGTAAAAGAAATGCGTTTTGAGCGTTTAGGATGCTTTACATATTCTCACGAAGAAAATACACATGCCTACAACTTAGAGGATGATGTACCAGAAGATGTAAAGATTGAACGTGCCAATGAAATTATGGAAATTCAATCTCAGATTTCTTGGGAATTGAATCAAGCTAAAATAGGACAGGAGTTTAGAGTAGTGATTGACCGTAAAGAAGGAAATTATTTTGTTGGTAGAACAGAATTTGATTCGCCAGATGTAGATAATGAAGTTTTAATTGATGCCTCTAAAACTTATTTGAAAACAGGTGAATTTGCAACTATAAAAGTGATTGAAGCAGAAGACTTCGACCTTTACGGCGAAGTCTTATAAATTTATTAAATTTTAAGTTGTTTTAAAGGTGTGCAACGTTTGATTAACAACCATCATCAGGACCAAAAGTAAATACCAATTCTTGGTTTGTTTTTTCGCCATTAGCCTTTTGTGCAGGTATCCATTGACCAGGAATATTTTTTACTAATTCCATTAATTTTGCATCAATTTCGGGATAGCCAGTTGACATGGCGTCGTGTTTAACATCTGTTACTTTTCCTTTTTTGTTGATAATGAAACTTATTTTTATGGGGTAAATTTTATTATCTGTTATTATACTCATAGCTCTTCTGCTATGGTCTTTAAAATAGTTTACTAATGCTTCTTTGCCGGCAACATATTGTGCTTGTTGATTGGGTACAACCGTAATATGTGGGCTTATAAACATGTCTTCAATGTTTCTGGTTTTAGGGTTTTTACCTTTAAATTCTGATTTTACAGTAAAATGACTAAAGTAATCTGTAGCCTTTAAAATTTGAAGTTGAGTTTCAGTAAATGCAGCTGTTTTTCCTGATTCTTGTGTATTTGAGTGTTCGTTATTTTCAATAACAATGAGGTTGATGTATTTTATATCTATAATTTGTTCTTTTTCTTCTTTTGTAATAAAATCGTAAATACTTGTTGCTTTATCTATATCAGATTTTTTTACTGCTTTAAAACGGGTATCAACGCCATAATACAAATTAGGTAATGGTTTCTCATATGGACCAAAAAAAGCATTGTTTTCAATGAGTGGTTCAATTGGTTCTGTGGTTGCTGTTTCTTTAGATTCATTCAATTTCAAATTAGTAAAACCAAATAAAACAATAGCAAGAATTGCCAAGGCCGTTGTAGAAATAATAATACGTTTTTTCATAATATGTTGTTTTTTGAGATGAATATACTCAAATGTATTATGGAATGCGGTGGCTATTGTAAAACAAAATGTAAAAAAAGTGTAAAAACTTTGTGAACAATTAATTTTTAAATATTTAACTGCATGAGTATGTGATATTACTCGGCTTTTTCATAAGCTTCTTTCATCCATAAAATTAATTCATCATCTAAATCATTAACCGATGTAATTTGTACACGATGCGTGCACATTGTACCAAATGGACCAGAATTACCTAGTCTAACTGTAGTTGGTTTTTCAGGTAGTTTTAATCCTAAATCTATTCGGGTTTTAGTAGCTGGTTTAATAAGAACAAATTGTCGCTTTCTAATAAAGCTAACACTTGTTTTCTTTGGTGTAATAGTTACATCGTCTCCAAACGCTTCAATTATAGAATGCAGTTTTTCATAAATAGGAATCAAAGCTTCTTTGCCTTTATATTGGTTAGCAACTAAATCGTCTTCCGAATGATTTTCTTCTTTAGATAGTGTTACAATGGTGTTGGCGAAACCATGAGTTACTCCGTGTTCTTTCTTTAAAAAATTAACGCCTTCTGAGTGTTTAGCAAATGCTTTTTCTTTTAATATAGATTTCCATTGCTCTAAAGATTTACCTGTTTTTGCAGGCATATTATTAATCATTGTTTGTAAGGCTTTTTCCATGAGTTATTGTTTTTAAAAGGGTTAAACGTGACTTTTTACAAAAATGTGTGTCTTATAATTGAACACAAATATCAGTAATATGAACAGAGCCGTTAGACACAATAGAATGCAAATTGTATTATTATCTTGTTACACGTTAGTCTGTTTTCTTATTTGGTATTTTCTATTTTAATTATTTAGAAGGTAAACTATTAACGTAATCAAAACTTTGTTCAAAATAATTTACTAATAACGCTTTTTCTGTATAAAGGGATTCAGGTACCAAGACATAATCTTTCATTTTTGCCCCATAAGAATAATAATACCCAGTATTATGTTCTTCCATAAATTTAGCCGCTTTTTCTTTTGGTAGACGTATACCAATTTCACCTGCTTTATTAAGTAATGTAAACATATAACCATTAGAAGAGGTGTAAATCATTTTTTTGCCTTTGCGCTCAAAGCCATGACAAGCATTTGTAATTCCGTCATATAATTTTAAGGTTTCATCCCAATTCATAACTTTATATGTGTTGATCAACTAAAATAGCGTTGCCGTCTGGATCTAACACAGCAAAACTTGCAGGTCCAGAAGTCGAGGCATCAGCTTCATGTTCAAATGTTATGTTTTTAGATTTTAAAGCTTTTTGAATAGTTCTAACATCATCAAAATTTTCTAAAGTATTAGCGTTTTGGTCCCAACCAGGATTAAAGGTGAGGATATTATTTTTAAACATACCTTGAAATAAACCAATCAATGATTCACCATTTTTCATAATAAGGTAATTTTTTCTAAATCACCACCAAAAACGGAAAACCCTAAAGTTTCATAAAATGTTTTTGATGCCTTTATGTCTTTTACAGCAAGACTTACTGAAAATGCGCCTAGTTTCATAATCTTATTTAGTTAGACTTAAAGATAATGAAAGTTTTGATTATGACTTTTAGTAGTTGTTTTTTTTAATGGGTATAATATGTTGGTTAAATTAAGATTTTAATTTTAATTCGGTTTTGAACATTCGTTTAATGGTTTGTATAAGAGTAGTAGTGGATTAAAATGCACTGCTCTTCCGTTTGACAATTTACATAATTAAATTATAATAGCGATTCAGGTTGGCACCAAAACCGCTATTACTTTTATACTTTGTTGGCAATAGTGTTCAATTTTTATAATACGATGTTAAGTTTGACAATATTTAGTCATTTTCTATTGTTTCAAGTATATAATTAACCAAAATCAATGCATTTTTTGAAGCTTCTAACTGATTTAATGTACCAGAAATGTATGTGTCTAATTGTGGGCAATACCATAAAAACGAGGCAGTAGCACCAGAATGACCAATAAGTTGTAAATCTGATTCTGTATCAGTTAACTCACCAATAGAAACTTGTCTTATCCCAAAACCGTATTCCATACCTTTAGTTTCAGTTACCCAATTTTTCATAGCTAAACGTGTATCTTTTTTTACAATGGCATTATTATTAAAAGCTTTTAAAAACGTAATTAAATCTTGAGCTGTTGAGACTAAACCGCCTCCGCCCCAATCAGCACTTAAGCTTTTAAGTGATGACAACTCGTATTGACTAGCATAGAACTTAACGATTGGAAGGTTGTTTTCTATAGAAGATGACTTTAAGTTGACATAAGAACTATTCATTTTTAAGGGTTGAAAAATATGCTGACTAAAGAACTCATTTAACGATAAACCACTAACGTTTTCAATTATCAACGCCAAAAGCACATACCCTGTGTCTGTGTAATGATAACCTTCACCAGGAATAAAATGAGGTGTCATTTTTTCTTTTGAAAATTGAATCAGTGCTTCTGCAGACCACAATTTATTGCGATTCATCAATAGTTGATTGATGATATTCGGACTTCCGTCATTAGTTTCATCTGTGAAATAATCAGGTAAACCAGAGGTGTGTTGTAATAAATGTGCAATGGTTAAATCTTGAGAATAGTTTTTGCCATCAAGTACATGAAGGTTGTTCATCAGTGAATCTGGTAAGTACTGAGCGATTTTATCTTCAAAATTTAATTTATTCTGATCCTTTAAAATACCTATTGCTGTTGCCGTAAACATCTTGGTAATGCTAGCTGTGTAAAAGGGGTGATCTATTGCAATAGAATCTTCTTTACTTTCCGCAATCTGAATGTTAATACCAAGAGATCCAGAATATACGTGTAGTATTCCTCTTTTAATATTTTCCTTTTCTAATTCGGTTTTAAATCGTTGTTTAATTGTTGTTTCTGTTGTTTGCTGAGCAATAGCTGATAATCCAACTAAAAATATTAAACCTAGAAATAGATGTTTCATAATGTTAGTTTTAGAATTTTAAGATGGTTTTATAAGTTAAAATTTTATTCCAATATAAAGGTTGGGTTCAAATAAGAAATAGGAATCCCATTTATTGTCGAGTTGCTTAAATGAATCTGGCGTATTGGTGTCAAAATGCCAAACATTACAATGAAATTGCGGCTCTATAAAAAACTGTTTCTTTTTACCAAAAGCAAAATGATAACCAATATGATATGAGTTGTAGAGTTTGAATCCGTTGGCTATTTTTTTGTCATTAAGATCTAAATAGGTTTTGTATAATGGTAAAACTTCAACCGAAGCAAATAACCCTTTCCATAGCATACGTTGATATGAAATACCTATACCTGTTTCGCGTAAATACCCTGGATAAAATTCGGTTTCAGTATCTATTTTATCTGTAAGTCCATCCCACCATTGAATTCCCATAGGTTGAAATAAGCGCCAAGTAGCAAATTTTACACCAACGATATTTTTAGCGTCAAGCTCACGTTTAACGTGTAATTCAATGTGTTGCGTATTAGTTCTTTTGCCTCCGTCACCAATATTGGATAAGATAATAGCAGGAAAGCTAACTCTGTATTTTAATTCATTGTCACTTTGGTTAGATGATTCTGAGATCTGTTGTGCAAAAGCGTTAAATGTAAAAAGTGACAGGCAGATGATTAATAGTTTTTTCATTTTGATAAATATTTAATTGTTCGTTTTTTGATTGATGTTTTGATGGTACAAAGATGCAGTAGAAGTGAAGACTAATCGTTCTGAATTATGATTCGGTACCTTTTTGATATTTAGTACTAATCCTTAATTTTTATATGAAAAGAAAAAGACTTAACAGTTTTACTATTAAGCCTTTTATTAGTTCTTAGGGTTTATTTATAACAACGCCTCGGGATGCGAAGTGAGTTTGTCTACATTTTTTGTGATTTTCTCGATATCCCAATCCCACCATTTAAGTTCTAATAATTTACAAATGATGTCTTCTGAAAAACGTTTTTTAATCGGTTTTGCAGGATTACCGCCAACAACAGTATAGGGTTCTACGTTTTTTGTAACTACTGCTTTTGTGGCTACTATTGCGCCATCACCAATGGTTACACCAGGCATGATGGTAGCATCATGTCCAATCCACACATCATTACCAATTATAGTATTCCCTTTGGTTGGATAGCTTTTGCCATCCATTGCATGTTGCCATGCACCACCAAAAATGGCAAAAGGGTAAGCAGATGTGGCTTCGGTTAAATGATTACCACCATTCATAATAAAAGTTGCGCCAGAAGCAATCATGCAAAACTTACCAATGATGAGTTTATCACCTGTAAAATCAAAATGATATTTGACGTTTTTTTCAAAGTTAGAAACATCTTCAAAATCGTCATAATAGGTGTAATCGTCAACTTCAATATTAGGATTGTTAATGTAGTTTTTCAAAAAGCACAACTTATCGTAATTGGCTAACGGAAAAACGGTATTTGGATCTGGTATGTTCATATCTCTAGTGTGTTGGCTTCTTCTCTAAAATAGTCTTTTAAATGATAATCTCCATAAGTTGGTGCAATATTATCCTCTGCCATTAAGGTTAAGAAAAATTCAATCGGTCCATAGGTTTTTACACTGGTAAATGTTCTTAAAGTCCAAATAGTGAATCGTCTTAAGCAATCTGGTAAATGCGTTATTTTTATAGGCTTGTTTAATGAAGTCAGAGCTAGTTTACTAATATCATTTAAGCTTAATATATCAGGACCTCCAACGGTTAGTTCGTTGTTGTAATCCTCTAAGTTATCGACAATAGCTTTTGCTAAATCCTCTCCTTGAATTGGGTTGAATCTTTGATTGCCTGATCCAAATAAATACACACGACCAGATTTTGCCATTTGCAGAAAGTCTTTCATATCAGAGAAAAAACCATTAGGTCTTACAATGGTATAGTTCAATCCTGATGTTTTTAAAGCATCAACAAACTTTTCTTTGGCTTCAAAAATTTTCAAATGTCGATGTTTATTGCCATTAATAGCAGACACATAAACAAAGTGGCTTACACCAGACTTTTTAGCTTCTTCAAGTAAATTCATATTTGCTTGATAATCGACATCCATATACGTTAAACCATCCTTTTGCCTTGTAATACCAACGGTTGAAATGACCGTATCTATGCCCTTACAAATGTCTCGTAAAGTTTCGGGTTTGGTGACTTCGGCTTGCTTAATTTCCAGATAGTTTTCATTAGGATTATCTAACTGATTTAGCTTACGGACAATAGCAACAACCTGGTTTTGTTTTTCTATTAAAACCTTTAATAAATGCTTGCCTAAATAACCTGTAGCACCTGCCAATAAAACGTTGGTATGTTGCATGCCTGTAATTTATTGGTTAAACTCGTTTGTTAGTAGTTGTTCAATAATAGTATTACGTTGTATGCCAGTATCATCTTGCTTATTGCTTAATAGTACAATTGTAGCATCGTATTCTGGTATAAAGCCAATCATACTCCAATAACCATTGATATCGCCACCATGCCAATAAAGTGTTGTATTGCCTTCTTGCGTGGTAAACCAACCTAAACCAAAGTCAACATACCCACTTGGTACATCTTGCGCGAATATGTCGTCTTTCTCTACGGTTGTAAACCAGGTTGTTTTTACAGCATTCGTCCACGTTTCCATATCTTTTGGTGTACTACTAAAATCGCCAGCGCCAAAAGCAACAGCTATAGGGTAAGTGCTGTTTGCATTGCCATCCTTGTAACCTTCAGCATGCGTGTTAGGGTTGATAGCGTCAGTTCCTTTGAGTGTATCACCCATTTCCAAAGGGTTAAAGATATTTTGTTGAATATAATTATGATAAGGCATTTGAGTTAATTCCTGAATCAACAATGCTGCAATGAGGTAATTTGAATTGCTGTATTGTTTACTTGCGCCTGGTGCAAAGTTGAGACCGTTTTCAGAAATCAAATATGTAATAACTTCATAAATATCTTCTTCATCTAGAATTTCACCTTGTTCAAAGGCATCTTCAACTATAAATTGATAATCTGGAATACCGGATTGATGAGATAATAAATGTGCGATTGTTATTTGATCACCGTTTGGGAATTCAGAATCGAATTCATCTAAAGTTTGATTAAAACTGGTTACGTAACCATCACGCTTTAATTGAACAACAGCTGCTGCTGTGAGCGTTTTAGATACTGAACCGATTCGGTATGCTAGTTCGTAATCTTGCGACAATGTTGTAGTTTCATTGGCTAAGCCAAACCCTTGACGTACCAAATCATTTCCATTTTTTGTGATAATAGCATAGCCTTGAAAGTTTATGTCGGTTAATAAATTTTCAGCAGTAGTGTAGTTGATTGCTGGTGTGTTGTTGTCATCATCTGTTGAACATGATGTAAAAAGGATGACCATGCTAATGGCTAAAGCGACTAATAATTTGTGTAATGTTGTCATAACTGTTCGTTTTTAATTGATTGTTTGATACTGCAAAATTGACGTATAATCAGTTATGAGTCGTGCTAAATTATAATTTAGAACGTTCGGAATTTGAAATGAAAAGTAATTTACTTAGAGTGTTTTTGTACCCATTTGCTAGGTGTAATGCCTTCAGTTTTTTTAAAAAAAGTATTAAAAACGCTTTTAGAATTAAAGCCACTATCATAAGCCAGCCCAAGAATAGTAAGGTGAGAATTCTTAGGGTCTAAGGCTATTGTTTTAAAATGATTTAAGCGATAAGAATTAACAAAGTCATTAAAATTATAACCTATACAATCATTTAATAACCAAGATAATTTATTTGGGTGAAGATTTACTTGTTTTGCAAGTGATCTCAAATTTAAATCTTGATTCAAATAAAGATGTTGAGATTCCATGATTGTATTCAGGTTATCTATTAAGTTATTTATTTCTTCTTTTTCAAAATAATCTTTTTTAGAGCTATCATTTTGTTCATTCTGATGAAACCTTGCTGCGTTGAATACAAAATTAGATTTCAATTCTTCCTTTTGTAAAATTTCTTCTTTAATAGGCTTAAGAAAAGGATCGTATTTATACCAAACAACTTGTCCCATTCTACGCTCTACTTTATCAATTAATAAACTTATTGCTTTTTCTTTTTCATTGGAATATAAATTTAAATAGATATCCCAAGGATATAATAAAGGCGATTTCAATGTTTTTAATTCACCTATTATATTGTTAATTTTTAAGCTTGCATTTTCAACTTTATTATATAAATCGAATAATGCTAATGCAATTTTTTTTAAGGATGGAATTTTATTTTCATTATCTAAAAAGTATAAAAGCTCTTCTCTTTCGTTCAATTGAATTAATACAAGAGCTTTTAAATTATGAAATAAACTGAAATCTGCATCTAGTTCGAGCCCTTTATTTATGTATTTAAGAGATTCACCTGCCTCATTATTTAAATAATGTAATGTTGAACGCGTATAATTAGCATTGGCTGATAATGGATTCAATAAGAGGGCTTGCTCATTTAATTTTATGGCCTTTTTAAAATCACCCGTTGAACGATGTATTTCTGCCATAAAATCTAACACTTCTGAGGATTTCGGGTTAATATTTAGGGCTTTTTGAAGATAATCATACGCTAATTTAGAATTCCAATTCCCCCAAAATTCCTTAGCAGCAAGGGCAAAATACCCATCTACGGATTCAGAATTTATTTCAGCTCCAAGATTTAAGTAATTTGTTGCTTTAGAAAAAGTTTCTTGTTTAGGTAGATAACCCCATGCAGCAAGAAGACTGTAACACAATCCTATACTAAAGTAAGGTTCGCTATATTCTGAATCATATTTAATACTTTCTTTAAAAAAGGAAATAGCCTGTTCAATAGCAGGAAGATTCCATTTGAAAAAAAAATAACGCCCTTTTAAGTAATTATCATATGCTTTTAAACTATTTGTTTTTTTACTTACTAAAGTATCTTCAATATCAAAATGCCCAAAATTATTTCTTACTTCGTCTGCAATAGCAAGACTTATTTCATCTTCTAAATCGAAAATATCTATTAATTCCCTATCGTATCTTTTAGACCAATAATGAATCCCTTCCTTAACATCAATTAATTGAGCCGTGATTCTCACCTTTTCTTGAAACTTTTTAATACTTCCTTCAAGAATGGTATCCACATTTAATTGCTCACCAATTATTCTTATATCAATATCCTTTCCTTTAAAAGCAAAAGATGAGGTTCTTGCAATTACTTTTAAGCCTTTTACTTTTGTGAGTGCATTAATAATCTCTTCCGTAATTCCATCGCAAAAATATTCGTTTTCAATATCACTGCTCATATTGACGAAAGGAAGGACGGCTATGGATTTTTGATTATTCAAATTTCACAAAATTTAGAAGCATACATTATTCGTTGTTGTATACACATTCTTACTCTCGCATTATTGGCAATGTCTCGCGAATATAAAAGCGTTTCAATGTTTTATATCCAACGTTAAACGAAGGTAGTTTTTCCGAGGTTTATAGTCAAGTGACTCACTCTTAAATATTTATATTTTTATCATCAATTGTTAATAAATTGAAACACCATTTATTACTATAACTCCAAATACTCTGTAATTACTTAACTCATACTTTTAAGCGCTTCAATAATCTCATCTGGTTCAGAGCGCGTTCTGTAATCTACATTGACGTAATTCCATTTTACAATGCCTTCTGTATCTAAAATAAATGTCGCAGGAATAGGTAGAACATTAGCATTACCATTATTAATAGTCTTTAAATCTAGTCCTCGATCTACACGCATATGTTCCATTAAAAATTCTGGGACTTCCCAAGCCACGCCATATTGTCTGGCAACTTTAGCATCTTGATCCGACAACACTGTAAATTCCATTTTACTAATTTCGTTTTCAGTTAAAGAATCATCTGGCACTTCTGGGCTAATAGCAACTAAGCTTGCACCTAAAGCTTGTATCTCATTGAGTTTAGCCTGCAATGCTCTTAATTGTAAGTTGCAATATGGACACCAGCTCCCACGATAAAATGTAACAACAACTGGTCCTTTTTCTAATAAATTGGCTAATGCAATTACTTCTCCTTTTGCATTTGGTAATTCAAAATCAATAGCTTTATCGCCAATTTTAAGCGCATCTTTTCCGTCTTCAAAGGCTTTTGCTTTGGCTATAACATCATCAACACCTTGCATAAATTCTGGTTTTGCGTTTCGTCCTGCTGCAATTTTGGCGTCGGTTTGTTCTTTTAGGGTTTTCATTTCATATTAGGTATTTAATTTGACTAATTTTTTAATAATGCTTCAATAAAAAATTCAATTTACCCATAATCTAATAACTGAAGTTATTCTTTAATTTTAATTAACGTTTTAAGTAGTGTTTACAACTCGTAAGCATTGTTGTTGACTAAGAATATAGAATTCACAAAAAACAACTTACCGTTTTCCCAAAAGCTTCTAAAAAGAGGATTGTCTACCATGTAAATAAAACTACCACTTCCCATAGTTTCTTCTCCGAAAACTAAAGTTTGGTCTAAATTTTTTACGGCATTTTTACCTGCAAATCCAGAATAGATTTTGGTGTTATTTAAGTAAGCCACATTATAGCCACTATCTAATAAATTGTATGCAGAACTACCTAGTTTTAAAGTGAAATAATTATCATCATAACCAAAAGCCATAGGATGCGTAGCGTCTACTTTAGTATTAAAAATGGCACCTGTAATTAAGTGGTTGCTGTATTCGCGTTCACGCTGAGCGTAAGGTGTTAAGTTTTTGTCGTCTTCATTATCATCAGCATCTTTGTAGCTTAAACTAAATCCGTCTTTACCAGCAAAGCTTCTAAGTGCACCATCAATAGCAATTACTTTTCCGCCAGACCTTACCCATTTTTTTAATTTCGTTATGTTGTCACCAGTTAATACTTTGCCATAATAACCATTTGGTATAATTAAAACGTTGTATTTATTTAGGTTGGTTTTACCTAAATCATCTGTATTTATAGAAGTTACTGGGTAATGTAATTGTTGCTCAAAGAAATGCCAAATCTCACCATAACTTAAGGATGATGTACCTTCACCAGAAAGCACCGCAATTTTTTGTTGGTTGATTAACTTAATATCTGGTGAGCCAATATCTGGTGTTTTTTGAGAAAATCCAGAAGTGATTTCTGTTAAAGGCTGTGCATGTTCTTGTGCAAGAGCATTTAATTTTGAAACCATTTTTTCAATATGTTTATTGTCGCCTTTAGTGATAATTAAAGAACCACGACCAAAGGTTTTATCATTAGAAGTAAATGACTTTTCTGTAAAACGTACTTTAAAATTGTGCTTCAATAATGCTGCTAAAAATTGTGCATCTTCCATAGAATTCCATTTGCTCACATAACCATAAGCATCATTTAAAACCATAAGCGATTTTTTACTCGCTGTTTTACTACTGCTCACTTTAGAAGTTGTGGCGATAGCGTCTAATCCATAAGCATAAGGTAGTGACCAAGCCGTAATATCATAGGTTAACGAATCTGAAAGCAATGTGTTTGGTTCAAATAAAACTTTAACCATTTTACCTTTGGGTTGGTTAGAATGTACTACCAAAGCATTAGCATCTACATTAAAACTACCTTGGTTTCCTGTAGCATAATGGTAGCCAGAAACTTTAGAGCTAGTTGCGTTTTCAAATGAAATTTGATGTTTATTTAAAAGGGTTTTTAAGCGATTAATTTTGTCTTCATTCCCTTTTAAAACGTAGCTTTTATATTTGAGATTATCATTTTTAAAGAATTTACCAAACTCAATATTTAATTGTTTGGCATTTTTTGAAGCCATTTCTACAGTAGAAATTCCTGTGGTTGTATGATGAGTTAAGCGCTCTACCAAAGTTAAAACATGACCTTCATCGTTTAAGATGCCTAAACCTGCCATACCATGACCACCTTGCTCGTAGGTCATTCCCATGGCACCCATAAAAGTGGGATAGGTATCACCATAACTTGGGTACAATAAATCAAAACGTTCTCTAGTGAAAAATAACCAACCTTCTTTGTCAAAATATTTAGCATGGTTCTGACCAATTTGTGTTTGAAAATCGCGTTGCCAATCTGAAATTACCTCATGAAACGGTTCTGCTGCAGGCGCAAAATAATACGGTTCGTTAATACCTTGCTCGTGGAAATCTACGTGCACATGTGGCATCCAAGAATTATAAACCTCTAAACGTTGTTGTGTTTCAACTTGTGTTGCCCAAACCCAATCTCTATTTAAATCAAACAAGTAATGATTTGGTCGTCCGCCTGGCCAAGGTTCGTTGTGTTCACTGGCTTGTTTGTCTATATCGTAAGGTTCGCTTTTGGTTTCGTTATACCAATTAATGTAACGGTCTCTACCATCTGGATTGACGCTAGGATCCATAATTACAACCGTATTTTCTAGTAAATCTTGTTCTTCAGTTAGTAATTTATATAGAGTTAGCATGGCAGCCTCAGAGCTAGATGCTTCATTACCATGCACATTATAACTAAGCCACACAATAGCAATATCAGTAGCTGTTGGGTCTCCATCTAATAAACCAGCATTTTTTAAATTGTTTTCTCTTATGGTTTCGAGATTTTTCATGTTAGCTTCACTCGTAACAAAAGCTAAATACATGTTTCTACGTTCATTGGTTTTTCCGTAGTTAACCAATTTTACTTGGTTAGGAGTAGCAGTTTCAACAGCTTTAAAATATTCAATAACTTGATGATTTCTACTAAACTGTGTCCCAATATCATAACCTAAAACGTCATTAAGAGAGGGAATAGTTTGTGCTGATGTTAAGGATAGACTGCCAAAAACGACCAATAAAACGAAGACTAATTTTTGCATTGTAATTTAAATTAAGGTTGTAAGCAAGTAAAGATAGTTAGTGCAACTGAATTAACTAAAAATTAGCAGATAAAAAATTGAAGAACCTTATCTTTATGCCGAAATTATGATTTGTTATTTTACAATGATATAAATAACGTCTTTTCGAGTGGATTCTATCATTGCAATGAATAGAATTTGTATCGAGAACTTTAATTTCAATTAGAGCTAAGTTCTCGATACGATTTTAAAAAGAAAATCACTCGAACGGACGTAGAATAGAAATTTTGATTTTATAAATGAATTCCAAACCAACCACCAACTATATTCCATTTAAGGAAACCCATTATTTTTCTGATTTTATATGCGATTATCTCGCTGAAAAACCAGAATTAAAAGATTTTTACCATCGTTTTCCTAAGCTTGAAAATTTTGAAGCTCAGATAAAAGAGAAGTCTAAGTCATTTCGAAGCGAAGCGAGAAATCACATCACCAAGGTTTTAGAACACCAATATAAGAACCTTAATCCTTCAGATGTAACTTCTAAAAACATTGAAAAGCTAAAGCTAGAAAATACCTTTACCATTACAACAGGTCACCAATTAAACCTGTTTACAGGACCACTTTATTTTTTGTTCAAGATTATTTCAACTATAAATTTAACAAAGCAGTTAAAAGCAGAATATCCCAATTATAACTTTGTACCAATCTATTGGATGGCTTCAGAAGACCACGATTTTGAAGAAATCAATTTCTTCAATTTTAAAGGAAAAAAAATACAGTGGAATTCTAACCAAACAGGTGCTGTCGGTCATTTTAACACGGAAGGTTTAGACGATGTGTTTGAAATTATTTCTTTAGAATTTGGAGAAGGAAGTAATGCCGAACAATTAAAAACATGGTTTAAGGAAGCGTATCTAAAACATAATAATTTAGCTGATGCGACACGCTATTTGGCAAATGAATTGTTTGGCGAACACGGCTTAGTGATTATAGATGCGGATGATAGCGCATTAAAACGTTTGTTTATACCACAGATGAAAAAGGAAATGCTAGAACAAACGGCATTTAAAACAGTATCTAAAACCAATAATAAGTTAGAAGAATTAGATTTAAAAATTCAGGTTAATCCAAGAGAAATTAATCTATTCTATATAAAAGATGGCTTGCGCGAACGTATTGTTGAAAATGAAGGTGCCTATTCAGTTTTAGATTCAGATATCCAATGGAGCGAGACTGAACTTCTAAATCATCTAGATGAAGCACCAGAATGTTTTTCGCCTAACGTCATTATGCGACCTTTATATCAAGAAGTGATTTTGCCAAATCTCTGTTATATTGGTGGAGGTGGCGAAATGATTTATTGGTTGCAATTAAAATCTAATTTTGAAGCGCAGAGCGTTACATTTCCAATGCTGTTATTGAGAAATTCAGCTTTAATAAAAACAGCTAAACAAGCTGAAAAGCTTAAAAAATTAAATATTTCAGATAAAGACTTATTTTTAGATAGACACGAGTTTATCAATAAAAAGGTTAGAAAAATTTCTAATATAGATATTGACTTTTCAGACCAAATAGCGCATTTAGAAGCTCAGTTTAAATCTCTTTTTGAATTAGCAGAACAAACCGATAAATCATTTATTGGTGCTGTAAAAGCGCAAGAAGTAAAACAATTAAAAGGCTTAAAACATCTCGAAAAACGTCTACTACAAGCACAAAAGCGAAAATTAGCAGACCAAATTAGCCGTTGTACAGAATTGCAAGAACAGTTGTTTCCTAATCAAAGTTTACAAGAACGAAATACCAATTTTTCCGAGTTATATTTAGAGTTTGGAGACCAATTAATTCCTGAATTATTAAAAGCCTTAGAACCTTTAAAAGGTGAATTTCTAATATTAAATTTAAAATAATCAATGCATCATATTGATATTGAGTTAATTGAAATGACATTAGATGTCATGAAGTATGTTATCGGAAGAGTTTCTGCAACCGAACATCAAATAGGTAAACCAAAAAAATCAGAAGAATTATTAGCCTTAGTTGGAGAAACCGTAACACCAAAGGGAGTTGGTGGAGAGTACGCTTTTAACCTTTGGAAAGAGCATTTAGCAAAAACAAATGTGCCAGTTGATCATCCTAGAAATTTAGCATTTGTGCCAGCATCACCAACTAAAGCTGCTATTATGTTCGATTTAATAACGTCGGCTTCTAGTATTCATGGTGCGTATTGGATGGAAGGTGCAGGTGGCATTTTTTGTGAAAACGAAGCTATGAAATGGATTGTATCCTTAACGGGCTTACCAGAAGGTGCTTTTGGTGTTTTTACTAGTGGAGGTACAGCAGCTAATTTATCTGCGATAGTCACTGCAAGAGAACATTGGAGAGAAAACCCAGAATTTAAAAGAGAAAAAGGGTTAATAATTACATCATTAGGTGCGCATTCTTCTATAAAATCTATGGCCAAAGTAGCAGATGTAGATATACTGTTGGTAGACTCTGAGGAGCATTTAACAGGTGATGCCTTAATGGAAACTATTTCTACATTAACAGAGCATCAACGTAAATGTTTATTTGCTGTTGTGGCAACTGGAGGAACCACAAATGCAGGTATTATTGACGAGTTAGATAGTATTGCAGCAGTTTGTGAAGCAGAGAATCTATGGTTTCATGTAGACGCTGCTTATGGTGGAGGCGCTTTGGTTGCAGATTCCGTGCGCCATTTATTTAAAGGTATAGAAAAAGCTGATAGTATAACTATAGATCCTCACAAATGGATGTTTTCGCCATACGATTGTGGTGCGGTTATTTATAAGAATATGGAGTTGGCAAAAAATGCCCATTCGCAACAAGGGTCTTATTTAGAAATTTTTAAAGACGAAGGTGCACACGGATTTAATCCAACAGACTATCAAATTCAATTAACAAGAAGAGTAAGAGGTTTACCTTTATGGTTTTCTTTGGCAACTCATGGTACAGACCGTTATAAAGAAGCTGTAGAACGTGGTTTGGAATTGGCACAAATAGCAGGTCGTTTAATAGAAGCGCATCCAGATTTAGAATTGGTTAGAGAGCCAAGTTTATCTTGTGTTTTATACAGAAGAATAGGATGGGAGCCAGAAGATTATACACATTGGACATACGAAAATCACGATAAAGGATTTGCATTAGTTACACCAACTAAGTGGAAAAATGGTGATACATATGAAACCTGTTCTCGTTTCTGTTTTATCAATCCAGATACCACAGAAAAGGACATTCAGTTGATTTTAGAGACTATGGTTTAAACTAAAAGTTTGGACGTGTTAATTTTATAAATTATTTTAAATTTTGAAAGAATTAACTTAATAACAGGAATGCTGATATTATGTTAAAAACTTAATTTAAAAAAATTGTAAATCGTAAAACGTAGTTCGCAAATCTATCCTTATTTTTGCGCATGCAACACAACAAAGTCCTTATTTTAGATTTCGGTTCGCAATACACACAGCTTATTGCGCGTCGCGTTAGAGAATTAAACATCTATTGCGAAATTCACCCATTCAATAAAATTCCTTCAGATTCAGATAGCTTTAAAGCTGTTATTTTATCTGGTAGCCCAAATTCTGTTAGAGGAGAAGATGTACTTCATCCAGAATTAGATGGTATAAGAGGAAAAAAACCAATGCTTGCCGTTTGTTATGGTGCGCAATACTTAGCCCATTTTTCTGGTGGTGAGGTTGCGGAGTCTAACACTAGAGAATACGGAAGAGCCAATCTCGATTTTGTAAAAAAGAACGAAGATTTCTTTGAAAATATACACGAAGGCAGCCAAGTATGGATGAGTCACAGTGATACTATAAAACAATTACCAACTAATGGTGTATTGTTGGCAAGTACAAGTGATGTAAAAAATGCCGCTTATAAAATTGAAGGTGAAGAAACCTATGCTATTCAGTTTCACCCAGAAGTGTATCACACAACAGATGGTCATCAATTGCTTCATAATTTTTTAATTAAAATAGCCAAAGTCGATCAAGACTGGACGCCAAATGCGTTTGTAGAAGAAACAGTGCAAGAACTAAGGGAAAAACTAGGCAATGATAAAGTTGTATTAGGATTATCTGGAGGTGTAGATTCTTCTGTAGCAGCTATGTTATTGCATAAAGCAATTGGCAAAAACCTATATTGTATTTTTGTAAATAACGGTTTATTGCGTAAAAATGAATTTGTAGATGTACTGCATCAATATGAAGGCATGGGATTAAACGTTAAAGGTGTAGATGCTTCGGCACGCTTTTTGGAGGCTTTAAAAGGGTTGAGTGATCCAGAGAAGAAGAGAAAAGCAATTGGAGCAGAATTTATTGCAGTTTTTGATGATGAAGCACACTTAATTGAAGATGTAAAATGGTTAGCACAAGGTACTATTTATCCTGATGTAATTGAAAGTGTATCTGCAACAGGAGGCCCAAGTGCAACTATTAAGAGTCATCATAATGTAGGAGGATTACCAGATTATATGAAGCTAAAAGTGGTAGAACCATTAAGAGCTTTATTTAAAGATGAAGTTAGACGCGTTGGTGCATCAATGAATATGGATAGTCAATTGTTAGGTCGTCATCCATTTCCTGGTCCAGGATTAGCAATTAGAATCCTTGGAGATCTAACTGAAGAGAAAGTACGTATATTACAAGAAGTAGATGCTATTTTTATTAATAACCTTCGTTCTTGGAATTTGTACGATAAAGTTTGGCAAGCAGGTGCTATGTTATTACCAGTGAATAGTGTAGGTGTAATGGGAGACGAACGCACCTATGAAAAATGTGTAGCTTTAAGAGCTGTAGAAAGTACAGACGGAATGACTGCAGATTGGGTAAATTTACCATATGAGTTTTTGCAAAAAACTTCAAATGAGATTATAAATAAAGTAAAAGGTGTTAATAGGGTTGTGTATGATATTAGCTCTAAACCACCCGCTACTATAGAATGGGAATAAAAAGTAATATATACATGAAACATATTTTAACCATCTTATTAATTGCATTTACCATTGGCTTAAGTGCTCAAAACTATGTTGAACACAAAGTGCAACCAGGTGAAACTGTTGAGATAATTGCTAAAAAATATTTGGTGACGCCTTTTGATATTTATGCATTAAATCCGGATGCTAAAAATAATTTTAAAACACATTCAGTTTTAATTATTCCTAATTCTAAAATTAAGAATGAACCAATTGTAGAAAATAGTAGAGAACTAACAGGTTATAAATCTCATAAAGTTAAAAGAAAAGAAACTATATATAGTATTACTAAACAGTATGGTATTTCTGAAGAAGAGCTTAAAAAGGCAAATCGTAGATTGTATTCAGAAAACCTAATAAAAGGTGATAAATTAAGAATTCCTCAATATAGAACCATAATATCAAAACAAACATTGAGTAATACCGTAAAAAAATATACGGTTCAACCATCTGAAGGGAAGTGGAGAATTGCTTATAAATTTGGTATTTCTGTCTCAGAATTAGAAGATTTAAATCCTAATATGAATGAGGTTATACAACCTGGAGATACCCTTAATGTTCCTAATATAGAAGATACAGACGAAAAACCTATAGAAGCGTCTTATGGATATTATGAAGTTTTGCCAAAAGAAACGTTTTATGGTTTAAAGGGTAAATTAAACTTAACACAAGAGCAGCTAGAGCAACTAAATCCAGATTTAAAAACATCTGGTTTAAAGGCAGGTATGGTGTTAAAAATACCTCAGAGTTCTGAAACAAGAATTGCTGCAACAATCAATTCTAATATTAATACAACAGACTTAAAGCGTAATCTTACCAATTTTAAAACTAAAAAAATTGCGTTAATGATGCCTTATCAATTGCACAAAATTGATGTAGATTCTGTAGAAGAAGCAAAAGATCGTATAAAAAACAACAAACTATTATCTATAGTTTTAGATTTTCATGTTGGTGTTTTAATGGCGTTAGATTCTGCTAAACAATTAGGAATATCTACAAACTTAAAGGTTTTTGACACGCGTTATCATTCTGCAATTACTTCAAAATTATTAGCTGAAAATGATTTTTCAGATTACGATGCGGTTATTGGACCAATGCAAGAGGAAAGTTTTGATCGTGTGGCATCGGCTTTAAAAGGTGACCGAGTTCCGGTTATCGCAGCTATGAATAAGCCAAAACAAGTGTATAGCAATGTTTTTCAAACATTACCAGAAGATAAGTTGTTAAGAAAAACAATGTTAGATTTTATAAAAGCGGATAGTTTAAAAGTACAGGTTGTAATTATTTCGGATCGTGCTAATAAAGCAGATAGTGAGGCTTTACAAAAGCAGTTTCCGGGTTCTAAATTAATTCTTTCAAGATTAGATAAGAAAAATAAAACCAAGGATGCCTTCTTTATTTATCATTCAGAATTACAGAACGTTTTTAAACCAGGTAAAACTATTGTCTTTTTAGAAACGGATAACGATTCTTTTGCATCTAGTGTTATTAGTATGCTTAATGGTTTTAATGTAGATAAAACAGAAATAATTTTAACGACATTAAAAAAAGGTAAGGCATTTGAAAGTAAAGATATTGATAATATTAATTTGTCTAACTTAAAATTTCATTATGCTTCTGTTCATAGAGATTATGACGAATCTAAAACAAATGGATTTGTAAAGGCTTATAGAAAAGAATATGGTGTTACACCAAGCAAATACGTGGCTCGTGGTTTTGATATCACTTTAGATTTATTAATGCGTTTAGCCTCTGCAGAGAATTTATATGAAGCATCTGGTGATACTGTAGAAACTGAATATATAGAAAATAAATTTAGATATACTACAGACTTTTTTGGAGGCTATGTTAACCAGGCTGTTTACGTTGTTAAATTTGATGATTTAAAGGTTGTTGAGGCAAAGTAATAATTGTAAGGGAGTTATACTTTAATTTAACTTGATTTGCTAAGTTTAAAAAAATAGAATAATTTTTAATAAACGACGTTATTTTAAAAGGTATGCAATCCTAATGTAGTATAGTAATCACTTTAATCCTCTTGTCCATTGAAAAATATAATACTATGTTTATTCGTTTTTTTTATTGGTAGTAAACCTAATGAGGAAACGCTTAATTGGGATGCAGACAAGAAACTAACTTGGGAAGATTTTAAAGCAACGCCAAATAATAATTCTGATGCGGTAGCTTTAACAGCTTCGGGTATAACGTTTGGTTATTCTGTTCAAACATCAGGTAAACATATTATAGAGTTTTCTACTATTGTAGAAGCACATTTTTATCCTAATAAATCTTGGTATAAAGAGGATCAGAGTAATATTCATATTTTGGAACATGAGCAACTTCATTTTGATATTACAGAACTATATGCACGTAAGTTTAGAGAACAGATTTCAGAACTTCAGGTTAATCAAAATATTAAAAAACAGTTAAACAAATTACATGAAGATATTAATGCTGAGCTTAGTACTGCGCAGCATAAGTACGATAAAGAAACGCAACATTCAATTGATGCTGATCAGCAAAAAAGATGGTCGAACTATGTTGAAAAAGAATTGGCAAAGCTAGATATTTATAAATCCTCCCTCTAGATTTGCATGTTATAACGCATTGCAATCTTAATTTTTATTATGGAATTAGATGGACAACTACTTATTGAGTTAGCGCACTATAAAATGCCATTTGGTAAGTATAAAAATCAATATTTAGTAGATTTACCTGAAGCTTATTATGTATGGTTTCAACATAAAGGGTTTCCACCAGGTAAGTTAGGTAGCATGATGAAACAGATGTTAGAAATTAAGGTTAATGGTTTAGAAGATATGATTAGAACCATTAGACGCGATTTTGCAAATCGGTAATAGTTCTTCTTTTATAGTTTGCCTTTACATTTCATTGTGAAGCATTGGTAACTACGAGTTAGATACCATTAAAGCAGAAGGACGTGACTTTTTTTAAACTTTAGTGTCTTATTATTGAAGGAAGTCATAACAGTCCTTAGATTAATGAAACATAAAGTAAACCTATAAAGGTCAATAAAAAGAAACATTAATCATTTTAGCAAACACTTACTGAAAGTTAAGCCCCAAATTAATTTTCATATAAAAATCCTGATACATTGTATCAGGATTTTTTCTATTTATTTAGCATATGCACCAGATGAATACGTTAATTCGTAACTGTGTGTGTAAACTTCAAATACAATTCCGAAAGGGTCCTCAACATAACACATTTTATAGGGTTTGTCATTAGGATAATATTCTCGTATAGGCATTCTTTGTTTACCACCAGCAGCAACAATTTTGTCAACTAACGTTTCAATATCTGGATCTTGAATACAGAAATGAAATAAGCCTGTATTAAAAGGATTGAATTCTGGTGCTTCTTTTACACCATTAGGAAAAGAAAATAATTCAATACCAATACCATCTGAAGTAGACATGTGAGCAATTTCAAAACTTTCCCAATCCTCTCCAAAAACATCAATACACATAATGCCAATTGCAGTATCTGTCTCTTTCTTTACAGTAGAAGGTTCCATTATTATATACCAACCCATAACATCCGAATAGAATTTTACAGCCGCCTTAATATCTGGTACTGTAATACCAATATGCGAAAATGATTTTGGATAATTTTTATTTGTTTCCATAGATTTTATTTTAGGTTACAAAATTAATTTATATTTGTCAAAATGGCAATAACTTACTAAAAAGTATTATAGTGTACAAAAAGAGTTAAATGCTGATTATTAATTATTTAAATTATTTTTTTATGAAAATTAATTGTCCGTTAAACTATACAATGACCTTAATTGGTACAAAATGGAAGCCATTAGTGCTTTTTCATTTGTTAGAAGGTGCTTCGCGCTCTGGCGTATTACAGAAAAAGGTGCCAGAAATATCTAATAAGATGTTTACGCAAACGGTTAGAGAATTAGAAAAAGATGGACTTATTTCTAGGAAAGTATATCCTGTAGTACCACCAAAAGTAGAATACAAGCTTACTAAACGTGGCGAATCCTTAGAAGGTATTTTAAGAAGCCTTGATAAATGGGGTGTAGAAGATTGTAAAAATTAAACCTTTAGTGATTTAATTGGTTTTGTTGAGGTCTATTTTTAGCATATAAAATTACTCACATTTAGCTTGTATAGTTTTGTGTTTCCACTGTATCCAATATTCTTGTAAGCCTTCTGCTGTGATTTTTAGTTTACTTATGTCTAGATGTTCTCCTGGTAAAAGTAGTTGTTGTAATTGTGCCTTGCGTTGAGAAAGGGCAGGTGCATGGTTCCATCCACCGACATGATCAAAAGAGGTGTAAGCGTTACATTTTGTATTTACGGCTATAAATGGTATAGATAAATAATATGAAACCTCTCCAGAGCCCATACCTTTAGTAGTCATTGTAATATTTTTAAAATCCACTTTGCTATATGCTCCCGTTTTATAAAGTACTTTTAATTGGTCTCCAACAGCAGCAGACATTTTGTTTGAGAATTGGTGTGCGATATCCTCACCATTAATAAATTCTTTGCCAACGTAGGTTCCTTGGCATTCTGTAATGCTACAAGAGATTTGGTTTCCTAAAAAAGATTTAGTTAGGGATGAAGAAGTTTCAGTTTTACAGCGCATTAAAACTGAACTAAAGATAATAATTACCATGAAATATTTCATATTGGCTTTACTAAGGTAGTTTCCACATTTTACGTTTTCTAGACTTTTTGTTAATAATTTTAGTACCAAGTAAGGTTTCCCATAATAGGAGACCGGCTATTTTTTCAACTTTAGTGGTTTCTACTAAAAAGTCCTCTAGGTGTTCACTTGTTTTTTTATTCGGAATAATAAAAGACCACATATTTATGGTTCCAGTATTTCGTTCAGTTAAGACTGATTTAAAAAAGGCATGTGGTATGGGTAATGAAACTGAAATATTAGCATTATTATCACCCATCATAACTACTTCTTGGTCAAAATAAAATAACGGACCACTGATAACGTAGGTTTCAAAAACTTTTGGGTCACTATCTAGTATTCTAATGGCTTCTTCTAGTTTTTTCCATACTCCTTTATTAAAATCTGGTTTCTGCGGACACATATTAGAAAGTAAAAATGTTTCGCTGTTCTGAATTTCATTTTCAAATTGATTTGCGCTAGCAACAAGATGGCCTCTGTCTAAACCAGAGTTTTGGTAGACTTCTTTATCGGCTCTAAATCCTTCCGGAATTCTATAATCTGAACGAAAATTATCTAAGCGTTCTATATCAGTTCTGTCTTTATCAATTATTTCTAAAGCCCATTTCGCTTGTCTAAAATAATAAGAATAACCTAATACGTAATGTCTGTTGTACAATATTTGATCTGCTGTAGGCAGACCATACCTTGTTTCTCTTTTTAAATTAGGATGGTTCATAAATTATTAATATCAAAAGTTTATATGTATTCTTATTTTTTTGGGTGTTTTTTAGTTACATATTATTTACAATTAAAGAAAATAATCCTAATTATTACATTAGGATTATTTTTATTTAAGATTAGGGTTGATTTAACATTTTATGATTGATTAATTTCTCTGAATTTAATTTGGCCTACTAGATGTATTAAATTTATGCAAAATATAAATGCTTTATAATACGTAGTTCTACGTATATTTTAATATAAATGAGTGTATTATATCGATGTAATTAAAATAACGTAAAAATGATAGAGCTTCTGAGTATAAAAATTTAAGAAAAAGAAATGGCATTTAAATTAACATAATGTATTTAAACAAAAAAAATCCTGATGAATTACTATCAGGATTTCTAAGTTCTATTAATGAGTTGTCTACTTTCGCTGACATTTGTGTTACACTACAAGTACCCATTCGCCTTTATTAATTAACGGAATGGCTTGCTTATATTTTACATCTTTAGTTTCTCCACTCATAACATGCTTAATAGTTACTTTATCATTACGACCAATTTTTGGTTGATCTCTAACAATAGTTTCTACTACTTGTTGTTGACGAGAAGCACCTTCACCTACTTGTCTACTTTGTGAAGCACGCTCATCTAAATTTTGAATTTCTTCTTTTTGAGTTTCTAATTTTTCTTGTTTACGAGCTCTAGCTTCTTGAATTGTGTTTGCTGTTTCTTGTGGAATTTCCCCTTTAAATAAAAATGAAATAACATCTTTATTAACTTGGTCTATCATAGCTTTAAACAGCTCAAAAGATTCAAACTTATAAATTAATAATGGGTCTTTCTGTTCGTGTACAGCTAACTGAACCGATTGCTTTAACTCATCCATTTTACGTAAATGGGTTTTCCAAGCATCATCTACAATAGCTAAAGTAATATTCTTTTCAAAATCGTTAATTAACTGTGTTCCTTTAGTTTCGAATGCTTTTTCTAAATCGGTTACAACTTGTAAATTTTTAACACCATCTGTAAATGGTACAACGATACGCTTAAATTTATCGCGCTGTGTGTTATATACATTTTCAATTACAGGAAATGCCAAATCTGCTGCTCGTTGCATTTTTTCTCTGTAGTGCTTAAATGCTGCTTTGTAAATAGTGCCAGCAATTTCTTGAGCACCAAGTTTTCCAAATTCAGCTTCAGAAATAGGAGATTCCATAGAGAAGTAACGGATTAATTCAAACTCAAAGTTCTTATAATCGTTAGCATCTTTGTTATTAAGAGCAATACCTTCTGAGGTATCAAAAATCATGTTAGCTAAATCTACTCTAAGACGTTCTCCGTGTAAGGCATTACGACGACGCTTATAAACAACCTCACGTTGTGCATTCATTACATCATCATATTCTAATAAACGCTTACGTACACCAAAGTTATTTTCTTCTACCTTTTTCTGCGCACGTTCAATAGATTTAGAAATCATACCATGTTGTATCACTTCGCCTTCTTTTAAGCCCATTCTGTCCATCATCT
This sequence comes from Winogradskyella endarachnes, assembly GCF_009741275.1. GTDB lineage: Bacteria > Bacteroidota > Bacteroidia > Flavobacteriales > Flavobacteriaceae > Winogradskyella > Winogradskyella endarachnes. The sequence continues at coordinate 972,332 of NZ_WOWS01000001.1, read as the reverse complement.
TTGCAATTCGCTCAGAACCAAATAGACGCATTAGGTTATCTTCTAATGATACATAAAACTGTGAACTTCCTGGATCTCCTTGTCGGCCAGCTCTACCACGTAACTGTCTATCTACACGACGAGAATCGTGACGCTCTGTACCAACGATAGCTAAACCGCCTGCGGCTTTAACTTCGTCACTTAATTTTATATCTGTACCACGACCAGCCATGTTGGTGGCGATTGTTACTTGGCCTGCATTACCGGCTTGTGCTACAATATCTGCTTCCTTTTTATGTTGCTTGGCGTTGAGTACATTATGTGGTATTTTACGTATACTCAGCATTTTTCCTAAAAGCTCTGAAATCTCAACGTTAGTTGTACCAATTAAAACGGGTCTTCCTGCTTGCGATAACGCTGTAACTTCATCGATAACGGCATTGTATTTTTCACGCTTTGTTTTGTATACTAAATCGTCTCTATCTTCTCTAGCTATTGGTCTGTTAGTAGGAATTTCCACAACATCTAATTTATAGATTTCCCAAAGTTCGCCAGCTTCTGTAACGGCAGTACCTGTCATACCAGACAGTTTACGATACATTCTAAAATAATTTTGAAGTGTTACCGTAGCAAATGTTTGTGTAGCAGCTTCAACTTTTACATTTTCTTTTGCTTCAATGGCTTGGTGTAATCCGTCACTGTAACGACGACCATCCATAATACGACCTGTTTGCTCATCTACAATCATAACCTTGTTGTCCATAACAACATATTGATTGTCTTTTTCAAATAAAGCGTAGGCTTTTAGCAGTTGATTTAATGTGTGAATACGCTCTGACTTAATACCAAAATCTCTAAATAAATCTTCTTTTAAATTAGCTTCTTCTTCAGAGGATAGACCTTTTGATTCAATTTTAGCTATTTCAGTTCCCATTTCTGGCATAATGAAGAAATTTGGGTCATCGGCACCAGATAAGAACTCTACACCTTTGTCTGTTAATTCAACTTGATTATTTTTTTCATCGATAACGTAATAAAGTTCTGCATCTACTTTTGGCATTTCTCTATTGTTATCTTGCATGTAAAAGTTTTCGGTTTTTTGAAGTAATTGTTTTATTCCTTCTTCAGATAAAAACTTAATTAAAGCTTTATTTTTTGGTATACCTCTATATGCTCTTAATAATTGAAAACCACCTTCTTTAGTGTCTCCAGCAGCAATCAATTTTTTAGCTTCGGCTAAAACGCCAATAAGATATTTACGTTGTACTTCTTCGATTTTTTGAACTTTAGGTTTAAGTACATCAAACTCGTGTTCATCTCCTTTTGGTACTGGGCCAGAAATAATTAATGGTGTACGCGCATCATCAACTAATACAGAATCTACCTCATCTACAATAGCGTAGTGGTGCGGACGTTGTACTAAATCGTCTGGTGAGTGTGCCATGTTATCACGCAGATAATCAAAACCAAATTCATTATTTGTTCCGTAAGTAATATCTGCATTATAAGCTTTACGGCGCGCATCAGAGTTAGGTGTATGGTAATCAATACAATCTACACTTAGACCATGAAATTGAAATAATGGTGCCATCCACGCGCTATCTCTTTTTGCTAAATAGTCGTTTACTGTAACTAAATGAACCCCTTTACCTGCTAATGCGTTTAAATAAACCGGAAGCGTAGCTACCAATGTTTTACCTTCACCAGTCTGCATTTCTGCAATTTTACCTTGGTGCATGGCAACACCACCAATAAGTTGAACATCGTAATGAATCATGTCCCAAGTAATTGGTTTACCTGCAGCATCCCAAGAGTTTGCCCAAATAGCTTGGTCGCCTTCTAAAGTTACATAGTCGTTTTCTCCAGAAATTTCTCTATCAAAAGCATTTGCAGTTACAGGTAATTGTGTATTGTTCACAAAACGTTTTGCTGTTTCTTTTACAACGGCAAAAGCCTCAGGTAAGATAGCGTTTAAAACACCTTCTGTTACCTCATAGATTTCGTCTTCGATTTTATCTACTTCTAAATAGATGTCTTCGCGCTCGTCTATATCTTCCGTGTTTTGTGCTTTTTCTAAAAGCTCTTCTTTTTTAGTGTTTAATGGCTGTCTTGCTTCGGCAATTTTAGCTTTAAACTCGGCTGTTTTTGCTCTTAATTGATCATGTGATAAAGCTTCTAAGGCTGTTTCAAATGATTTTATTTTTTCAACAATAGGCTTAATTGCACTTACATCTTGCTGAGATTTATCTCCTACAAAAAGTTTAAGTACTTTATCTAAAAATGTCATATTTTATATTTTGTAAAGATTGTTTGGTGTTAATCTTTGTTTTTGTTTCAGTTAGTTGCTGGCTTGCGTTTTAATGTTTTATAATTAGTGAATTAAAAAGCATCCGAAAATAAAAAAAGTCTCTTAGGTATAGAAACGCAAGAGACTTTTTTGTGATAATTTTATGTGTTAATATTCATCCTCGTTCCAGAGGTAATCTTCATCAGTTGGGTAATCTGGCCAAATTTCTTCAATTGAGTCGTAAGAATCTCCTTCATCTTCAATAGCTTGTAAATTTTCAACAACTTCTAAAGGAGCTCCTGTTCTAATTGCGTAGTCAATAAGCTCATCTTTGGTTGCTGGCCAAGGTGCATCACTTAAATAAGATGCTAATTCTAATGTCCAATACATAGTTGCGTGTGTAATTTAATTTTTGCAAAAATAATTTTTTAGTTGAACAATTCAAGAAAAAATTAAATTAATTAGTTTGTTACTTTAATAATTTTATTTATTGGTCTCACTGAACATTTATATTTAAGTGTTTTTGAATGATTCTAATTTTCACTTATAAATGTTTAATCATTATAAAAAGAACGTATAATATTCAGTATTTTTAAATCAGAATATTGCAATATTCATAATTTAAAACCTTTTGAATTTATGAATTTTTTTCAGGAATCCATTTTACTTCATCGGCTTGTAAATCATATGACAACTTCCGTGCCAATACAAAAAGGTAGTCAGATAGTCTATTAATATACATTAATGTTTCGGGTTGAAAGGGTTCTAAGTCATTAAGATGCGATGCTAAACGCTCTGCTCTGCGGCAAACTGTGCGTGCAATATGACAGAATGACACAGTTTGGTGACCACCTGGTAAAACAAAATGCGTCATAGGAGGAAGGCTGTCTTCCATAAGGTCCATTTCCTTTTCTAATTTCTCAATATCTTCGTTTGATATTTTAGGAATATTTAAACGGGCTTTACCATTTTTTAATTGCGACTTTTCTGGATCTGTGGCTAAAATGGCACCAACGGTAAACAAACGATCCTGAATATGCATCAACGTATTTTTGTACAATTGATTAATCTCTTGGTCTCTAATTAGACCTATGTGAGAATTGAGCTCATCTATAGTTCCGTAACTTTCAATTCTAATATGATGTTTAGGAACACGTGTACCGCCAAATAATGCCGTTGTACCTTTATCTCCTGTTTTTGTGTATACTTTCATGTTTCAAAGTTAAGTTTTTAATGTTGAATGTGGAAAGTTGGAATGTTGAAAGTTATAAAGTTTAAAAGTTGGAAGTTTGAAGTTTCTCTCAAGTGGGCAAAGGCATAAAACTATGTATAATTAGTTTAGCTACATATTAGTTTTTCCCCTTTGGGGAATTTAAAAATCTATTGGAGAGCATGAAGTGAATTAAGGGGCTTATTCATTAAACGTATCACTCTCAATAATACCATCTCTTAAACGAATAACGCGTTTGGCGTGTGCAGCAATATCTTCTTCGTGTGTTACCATAATTACGGTATTACCTGAGGCGTGAATTTGGTCAAATAAAGCCATAATCTCTGTTCCGGTTTTAGAATCTAAGTTTCCAGTTGGCTCATCTGCTAAAATAATTGACGGCTTATTTACCAATGCTCTCCCAACAGCTACACGTTGTCGTTGTCCACCAGAAAGTTGATTGGGTTTGTGGTCCATACGGTCTGCCAAACCAACATCTGTTAAGACTTCTGTAGCGCGTTGTTCTCGGTCTTTTTTAGATTTTCCGGCGTAAACCATTGGTAATGCTACGTTATCTAAGGCAGTAGTTCTAGGTAATAGGTTAAAGGTTTGAAATACGAAACCTATTTCGGTATTTCTAATATCTGCGAGCTCGTCATCAGACATTTGGCTTGCGTCGTTTCCATTTAACTTGTACGTACCTGCTGTTGGTGTATCTAAACAACCTAGTAAGTTCATTAATGTAGATTTACCAGAACCAGAAGGTCCCATAATAGCCACATATTCACCACGTTTTATATCTAAATCTATACCTTTTAAGACATGTACAATTTCTTGTCCTAATTTAAAATCTCTAATGATATTTCTAATTTCAATGACGTTGTCACTCATAATTAAGGTCTTAGTTGCTTAACTGCTCTGCAAGATACTAGTTTTTGTAGCAATTTTATTATAAGACGTTAAAGTATCTTGTATGTTACAATCTAATTTTAAAATGTTCTTTTACTTGTTCTATTCTAAAGAAAACAAAGCCTAAATAGAAACAATCTACAGTGACTTTAACTGACTTATGGTTCTTGATATATTCCCAAGCTTCCGTCATGCCTTTAGACCAATAAATGTCATCGAATAGGAAAACTGTATCATTATGAATTTTAGGTAATAAGGCTTCAAAATATTGAATTGTTGCGTCTTTGTTATGATGACCATCAAAGAAGATAAAGTCGAATTTGTCTGTAGTTAAGTTTGGAATTGTATCCGTAAAACTTCCTGTTATAAACTCAACATGTTTAATGTTTCGTTTTTCTATTTCAGATTGTGCAAAAGCAGATGTGTTGGCACAACCTTCAATAGTTGTAATTTGAGAGGTTTTGTTGGCTAAGGATAAAGGATACGTTCCCATTCCTAAAGAGGTGCCTAATTCTAAAATAGTTTTTAAATTGAAATATTTTGCTATTCTAAACAATAATTGAGACTCTTTTTTTGAGCTACTTGAAGCCTTAACCATAGCACTTACTTTTCGCTTTTTGGAATCGAGTACTTTTGAACCAGCACCTAAATCGGTTATCGTTAATTCTGCTTTTGATTCTTTTAAAGAATTACGATATGTTTCTAAAGCGTTGTATTGGGGATATTTTGTGTTGTCATAAAGACATTTGGTAACAAAATTATAGACAAAAGGGGAGTGGACACCATGTTGGTTGGTGGCTTTTGTTAAAAATTTTATGTAGGATTTTATTTGGTACATATATTTAGTTGAAAAGTTGAAAAGTTGAAAAGTTGAACGTTTGAAGGTTTCAAAGTATCAAAGTTTCAGAGTTAAAAAAAGTTTCTATGAAAACTCATTTTTTTAATATCACTTCACACTTTTACCCTTCTAATTTTTCAGACAATTCAAACCAACGCATTTCTTTTTCTTCGATTGTATCCATAATCACTTGAAGCTTTGCGGAAAGTTTTCCTATTTCGTCTTGAGTTAAATCTGGATTATTGAATTTAGATTCTAATGCTGTTTTATCTAATTCTAATGCTCTAATTTTAGATTCTAAATTTTTATATTCTTTTTGTTCGTTATAATCTAGTTTGTTGGCTTCGTTTTTCTTTTTTGCTTTTGTGTTGTCTTTTTTTTCTGAAATTTCAATTTGTTTTGTTTGACTACTATCATAAGCTCTAAAGTCTGAATAATTCCCAGGAAAATCATCTACAACACCCTGACCTCTAAACACAAATAAGTGGTCTACAATTTTATCCATAAAATAACGATCGTGAGACACAACTAACAGTACTCCAGGGAAATCCATTAAGAAATCTTCTAGAACATTTAAGGTTACAATATCTAAATCATTAGTAGGTTCATCTAATATTAAAACATTAGGATTTTGAATTAAAACAGTACATAAATACAACCGTTTTTGTTCGCCACCACTTAATTTTTCGACAAAATCCCATTGCTTTTTTCGGTCAAAAAGAAAACGTTCTAATAATTGCTGAGCGCTAATTTGTCTGCCTTTTGCTAATGGTATATAGTCGCCGAATTCTTTAATAACATCGATTACTTTTTGGTTGGGTTTAGCCTTAATTCCTCCTTGAGTGTAATAGCCAATCTTAACTGTTTCTCCTATAACCACTTTACCGCTATCTGGTTGCATACTTTGGGTTAAGAGATTTAAAAATGTAGATTTTCCGGTGCCATTTTTACCAATAATACCAATACGTTCGCCTTTTTTAAAGGTGTATTCAAAACCATTTAAAATGGTTTTATTTTTAAATGATTTAGACACCTTATGGAATTCTATAATTTTACTGCCAAGACGTTCCATGTTAATTTCTAATTGGACTTGGTGGTCGTTACGACGTTTGTGTGCTTTAGATTTTATTTCAGAAAAATCGTCTATTCTACTTTTAGATTTTGTGGTACGTGCTTTGGGTTGGCGACGCATCCATTCTAGCTCTTTTTTAAAGAGTTGTTTGGCTTTACCAACTTCTGTAGCTTCATTTTCAATTCTTGCTTCTCTTTTTTCTAAGTAGTAAGAATAGTTGCCTTTATAGGTGTAGAGTTGGCCATGGTCTAACTCTATAATTTCGTTACAAACACGTTCTAAAAAATAACGATCGTGCGTTACCATAAACAAGGTTTGCTGTGTTTTAGCAAAATAATCCTCTAACCATTCTATCATTTCTAAATCGAGATGATTGGTTGGCTCATCTAAAATTAAAATATCTGGTTTGCTTAAAAGGGCTTGTGCTAAAGCTAATCGTTTTTTTTGGCCACCAGACAAAGTTTTTACTTTTAGTGTTAAATCATCTAGTTTTAATTGAGAGAGTGTTTGCTGGTATTGTGTTTCAAATTCCCATGCATTATATCTATCCATAGCTTCAAATGCTTTCTGATAAGCATCTGTATCTTCCGGATTTTTTAAAGCATGTTCATAAGCTTCTATAACTTTAAGAATAGGAATGTCTGAAGCAAATATTGTTTCATCAAGCGTAAGATTTGGGTCTAATTCTGGCTCTTGATCTAAGAATGCTAATCTGAGTCCTTTTCTAACTACAATTTGACCGTTATCTGGTGCGTCCTTGCCTGCTAAAATATTTAGAATAGATGTTTTACCACTTCCGTTTTTGGCTACAAATGAAATTTTTTGATCTTTATGTATGCTAAATGATAAATCTTTAAAGAGTACCAACTCTCCAAATGATTTTGATATGTTTTCTACGTTGAGATAATTCAAACTTATTTATTTTAAAAATGTATCAATGGAATAAACCAAAAACAAAAGTAATTGTTTTGTTATTACTATTGATACATTATATTTGTCTTTAAAGATCCATTGTTTATATGAAGCGTATAAAGCTTTTAATCATTTTATTAGTTTGTGTTATTGTTTCCTCATGTATTCCTCACAAAGACACCATTTATTTGCAAAATAAAGAGAATTCAATTAATAATACTATTCCTTATAATTTAAGCGAAATTCAGAAACCTTATAGAGTTCAAATTAATGATATTCTCAATGTAAGAGTTAAGGCTATAGATCAAGAAACTGTTGAGATTTTAAATCCAATAGGAGAAGAAAATTTAAATGCGTCAAGTGCAGAAAGGTCTTATTTTGATGGGTTTACTGTTGATGTGCACGGTAATATAAGAATACCAACCTTAGGTTATATAAATGTTTTAGGGTTTACAACTGAAGAAATTGAGAAAATCATTGAGAAAAAATTATTAGATGAACAGTTTAAAATTACAGCTAATATTTTTGTAACGGTAAAATTAGCAGGTTTACGTTTTACAGCTAATGGAGAAGTAGGTAATCCTGGTAGTGTGGTTTTATTTAAAGAACGTGTGAACATTTTTGAAGCAATTGCTAATGTTGGTGAGATACCAGTAACAGGTAATAAAAAAGCTGTAAAGATTATTAGACAATATCCTCAAGGACAGAAAATACATACCTTAGATTTAACTGATGTTAAAGTGATGAGGTCTCCGTATTATTATATTCAACCCAATGATATTATATATGTAGAACCCTTAAAACAAAAATCTATAGGGACTGGTGAAACAGCAATATCAAGTTTATCTGCCATTGTAACTGTTGTATCACTGTTATCTACTACAGTTTTATTATTTTCAAGATTATAATAGATGAATACAAGAGTGTACGACGAAATTGAAGAAATGGAGCTGCAAGGTACCAGTTTTGACTTTAAAGGGTTTTTGTTTAAAGTTATAAGTCTATGGAAATTTGTTGTGTTATGCATTGGTGTAGCACTATTGGTTGCTTATTTTGTAAATGTTAGAAAAGAAAGTATCTATAGATTAGATTCACTAATCACTATAGATAATGACCAGAGTCCATTTTTTACGGCAAATACTAGTATTTCCTTTAATTGGGGAGGTGTTTCTAGTAAAGTAGGAAGTATTTTAACTGAAATTAAAACAAGGTCTCATAATGAGTTGGTTGTAGATTCTTTAGAGTTCTATAAAGAATATTTATACCAAGGCGAATATCATTTGGTTGATATTTATAAAGCTGCACCATTTGAAGTAATTACAGATAAGTCTAAGCCGCAAGCTTTAGGTAAAGCCATAGCCATAGATGTAATTAACAATACAACGTACCAATTAAGTTATGAGTTTTCTAACGCTCAAGTGTTATGTCAAATTTTTGACACTAAAGATAAAATAACGGCTCACGTTACACCTGGATTATTTTCTAAAAAATATAAATTTGGAGAGGTAGTAAATACAGCATTTTTTAACGGTATTGTAAAACTAAAATCAAACGCCGTTATAAATGATGAAGCTAAATATTTTATTAGGTATTCTAATTTTGATGGTGTAGTAAATCAATATAAAAATAATATAAAAATAGAACCATTTTCTAGAGAATCATCTTCTGTGTTAAGGTTGTCTTTAGTAGGAAAAAATAAGTCTAAAATTGTTGACTTTTTAAATGCTACATCAGCGATATTAAGTAGAACAGAATTAGAAAGAAAAAACCTATACGCAACAAATACTATAAAATTTATTGATAGTAGTTTAGGTGCGGTGAATACAAATTTGAAGGCTGTAACCGATGAAATGAATGATTTCCGAAAGACAAATAAGGTTTATAATGTAGAAGAAGAAATTAGTCAGATTTCAGAACAATTAAAAGAGTATGAACAAGAAAAATTAGTAGAAGAATCTAAACTAAATTATTTAAATACGCTTCAAGACTATCTGGTTACAAAAACAGATTACACAAAATTAGCAGCACCAACTTCTGTTGGTATTGAAGAGGGTAATATATTAAGTGGTGTTTCTCGTATAATAGGTTTGTCTGTTCAACGTCGTAATCTTGAATATTCTACAAAGGAAGGCTCTATATTGTTTGAAGATATAGACCGTCAAATAGATACAGAAAAAAACGTTTTACTAGAAACAATCAATGCAACAAAGCAAACGATTAGTGTTCAATTAAATACTATAGGGAGAAAAATAGCAAATTTAGAATCAAAACTCAGTGATTTACCAGAAGGACAGCAAGAGTTTTTAAAAATTCAAAGAAAATTAGATTTAAGCCGTGAAGCCTATGAAATATATCAAGCAAAGCGAGGAGAGGCAGCAATTGTAAAAGCCGCTAATATATCTGATATTACTGTAATTGATGAGGCAAAAGATATAGGAGATGCACCAATAGGACCTAATAAAACTCTCAACTATATGATGGGTTTAATGATTGGTTTTTTTGCACCTATATTATTAATATTTCTTATATATCTATTAGATAATACCATTCATGGCTCAGATGAAATTGCTAGAATGTCTAATATTCCAATATTAGGGTTAATTGGAAAATATCGTTACAATAATAATTTGGTGGTTTATGAAAAGCCAAAATCAGCCGTAGCAGAATCTTTTAGAGCAATTAGGTCTAGCTTGCAATTTATTTTTAAAAACAAAAAAGTAGATACTAAAGCAAATACTTTAATGATAACCTCTTCAGTTAGTGGAGAAGGTAAAACGTTTACTTCAATAAATATAGCTACAGTGTATGCGCTTTCTGGTAAAAAGACAATCTTGTTAGGTTTAGATTTACGAAAACCTAAAATATTTGACGATTTTGAAATTGATAATGAAAAAGGAATAGTTAATTATTTAATTGATGATAGTCCTTTAGAAGACGTCATAATAAATACACATATTGAAAATTTAGATTTAATAACTTCGGGACCAATCCCTCCAAACCCTTCAGAATTATTGATGGGAGATAAGTTAAAAGGCGTTATAGAGAAATTTAAAAACGAGTATGATATTATTATTTTAGATACGCCTCCACTTGGTTTAGTAACAGATGCATTAGAGTTAGTACAATATGCAGATGCAACCATTTTTATGGTGAGATTAAATTATACAAAAAAAGGTATGTTACAACTTGTAAACGCTAAACATAAAACAGGAGAACTGAAAAATGTTAGTTATGTTCTAAATTTTTACAAGCACAAAAATAATTATAATTACGGTTATGGTTACGGTTATGGTTACGGATATGGTGTGTATGGAAGTGCCTACCATGAAAAAGATAAGAATTCGTTTTTAACTAAAATTAAGAATTTAGTTAAGAGGACTTAATATAACTAATCTCATATATATTGATTACTAAAACTCAACTTAGGATTAAGCGTTTATTTGATTTTTCCTTAGTCATAGTGTTTTTGCCGTTCTTAATTATCCCTATTTTTCTATTAATAGTAATTGCTACCATTGATACCCGAAAATATGGTGTCTTTACACAGTATCGTATTGGTCAGCACGGTAAGCCCTTTAAAATTTATAAAATAAGAACATTACGAGATGGTAATCATCAATTAGGTAACATGGACAAATATGCATCAAAAACAGGTGTGTTTTTAAGGAAATCAAAATTGAATGAGCTTCCGCAGCTATTTAATGTTTTAATAGGAGATATGAGTTTTGTTGGTCCTAGACCTGATTTAGAGGGTTTTGCAGATAAATTAGAGGGTGAAGATAGGATAATATTGTTGGTTAAACCAGGTATAACTGGTCCTGCTACTCTTAAATATAAAAATGAGGAGAACATATTAGCCAGACATAAGGATCCAGAACATTACAATAGAACGATTATTTGGGTAGATAAAGTGAAAATCAACAAAAATTACGTTAAGAACTATAGTTTTTACTTAGATTTGAGATTCATTTTTAAATCTATTTTAAACAAATGATAAATTCGGAAGATAGAATTGCAATTATTGGATTAGGCTATGTTGGTTTGCCTCTGGCTGTAGAATTTGCTAAAAAATTCTTTGTTGTTGGTTTTGATATTAATAAATATCGTATTAGCGACTTAAACGATGGAATTGATAAAACCTTAGAAGTAGATAATGAGGAGCTTAAGTCTGTGCTAACAACAGATATTAATGCTGAAAATGGTTTGTATATTACCGATGATATTGAAGCATTATCTAAACCAAACTTTTACATTGTTACAGTGCCTACGCCTACAGATGCATTAAATAAACCTGTTTTTACACCTTTAATTAAAGCAAGTGAAACGGTTGGTAAAATGTTAAGTAAAGGAGATATTGTAGTTTATGAATCTACAGTTTATCCAGGTGCTACAGAAGATATCTGTATTCCTGTTGTAGCTAAAACTTCCGGATTAATTTATAATAAAGACTTTTTTGCGGGCTATTCACCAGAAAGAATAAATCCAGGAGATAAGCTCCATACAGTAACAAAAATCCTTAAAGTAACTTCAGGTTCAACTCCAGAAGTAGCAATTAAAGTAGATAATTTATATAAGGAAGTCATTACAGCAGGGACGCATTTAGCGCCATCTATTAAAGTTGCAGAAGCTGCAAAAGTAATAGAGAACTCACAAAGAGATATTAATATTGCTTTTGTTAACGAACTGTCTAAAATTTTTAGACTTTTAGATATAGACACAAAAGCAGTTTTAGAAGCGGCTGGAACTAAATGGAATTTTTTGAAGTTCTCACCAGGTTTGGTAGGTGGACATTGTATTGGTGTAGACCCATATTACTTAGCACAAAAAGCTATTGAGTCTGGTTATAATCCAGAAATAATATTAGCAGGTCGTAAAATGAATGACAGTATGGGTGGTTATGTTGCTACTGAAACCGTAAAAATGATGATTAACAAAGGGGCTACAATTAAAGGTTCAAAAGCACTTGTACTCGGAATAACTTTTAAAGAGAATTGTCCAGATATCAGAAACTCTAGAGTTATTGATATTATTGAAGAGCTACAGTCTTATCATGTTAACGTAGAGGTTTATGATCCATGGGCTTCAGTTGAAGAAGTAAAACATGAATATGATTTAGACTTAATTAATGATTTTAATCAATTAAGTTCAGACTACGATGCGGTTATATTAGCCGTTTCTCATAATGAATTTTTAAAATTAGACATAACTAAATTAAAGTCAAATTCAGGTGTTGTATTCGATGTAAAATCGTTGTTGCCTATAGATACAGTTGACGCAAGATTATAATATATGTATTCAAATCCACATCACACTAATGACCTTTCAGAATTAAGTTTTTTAATCACAGGAGGAGGAGGCTTTATAGGGTCTAATTTAACAGAATATTTACTTAAGTATAACGCAAAGAAGGTTCGTGTTTTAGATAATTTTTCGAATGGTCATCGTGAAAACTTGATAGAATTTATGGAAAATCCAGCTTTCGAGTTAATAGAAGGCGATATTAGAGATTTAGAAACTTGTAAAAAAGCAATGGATGGTATTGATTATGTGTCTCACCAAGCCGCTTTAGGTTCTGTGCCACGTTCAATTAATGATCCAGCTACAACTAACGAGGTTAATATTTCTGGGTTTTTAAATATGATGATTGCTCTCAAAGATAGTCCAACGGTTAAACGAATGGTTTATGCAGCATCAAGCTCTACGTACGGAGATAGCAAGGCGCTGCCAAAAGTAGAAGATACAATTGGTAAACCATTGTCACCGTATGCGGTAACTAAGTATGTAAATGAATTATATGCAGATGTTTTTGGTACAACTTACAATACAGATGTAATTGGGCTTCGTTATTTTAATGTTTTTGGGCCAAAACAGAGTCCAAGTGGTGCCTATGCTGCTGTAATTCCTTTGTTTATGCAAGCTTTAAAGGACAATGTGCCTTCTAAAATTAATGGTGATGGTGAGCAAACAAGAGATTTTACATTTATCGATAATGTGGTGCAAGCTAACGTAAAAGGATTTTTTGCGTCAAAAGATGCTAAAAACGAGGTGTTTAATGTAGCTTGTGGAGAACGTATAACTATTAATTATTTATGGGATTCATTAAGAGCTGCTGCAAATTCAGAGTTAAAAGCTATATACGGTCCTAATAGGCAAGGTGATGTAAGGGATTCTTTGGCAGATATTTCTAAAGCCCAAAACCTGTTAGGATACCAACCTAGATATACAGTAAGAGAAGGCTTAAAAATTACTTGGGATTCCTTTAGTTAATCCGTTTTATTTTAGATTCACAACATATTTAATATTTAATGTTGAAAGTTAAAATTAAAAAGCATTAGGGATCAATTATTTCTCAGAATGCATTTCTTATATTCGCGTTAATAATATTAAAGCATTAATAATTGAAAACTACCGATCAAGAGCATTGGCTATATGTTATATCTTCTAAAAAGAAGCTAGTAGATTTTAATTTTAAAGAAATTTGGAGGTATAAAGATTTGCTCTTTTTATTTGTAAAAAGAGATATAATTACCCTGTATAAACAAACGGTTTTAGGACCACTTTGGTACTTAATTCAGCCCTTATTTACATCTTTAATATTTACTTTAATCTTTAATAATTTAGCAGATATACCAACAGGTAATGGTGTTCCTGGATTTTTGTTCAATTTAGCAGGTATAACAACTTGGAATTATTTTAAAGAATGCCTTTTAGGTACAAGTGATACCTTTAAAAAGAATGAAAATATTTTTGGTAAAGTTTATTTTCCAAGAGTTATTATGCCAATGTCTGTTGTTGTCTCTAATTTATTAAGATACGGAATTCAGTTTTTAGTTTTTACTGCAGTTTATGTATACTATGTTAATTTTACAACATCCGCTTTTGGCGTTTTTCCTAGCTTTGAGGTTGTTATTTTACCATTTTTAATTTTTCTAATGGCACTCTTAGGATTAGGTTTAGGGATGATAATTTCCTCAATGACCACTAAATACCGCGATTTAACATTTTTAATTCAATTTGGAGTTCAATTACTAATGTATGGTTCTGCGGTAATGTACCCTATGTCTTATTTTAATAATAAGTTGCCTAATTATTATTGGCTTATAGAATGGAATCCTATAGCTATAATTGTAGAGTTTGTTAGAAATATTACATTAGGCATAGGTGTGTTAGATTTATATAAACTACTGTACGCAACTTTAGTGAGTTTTATTATATTCTTAGTGGGATTAGTTATATTTAATAAAACAGAAAAAAGCTTTATAGATACAATTTAATGAGTGCTGAAGTAATTTTAAAAGTAGAAAATATAGGGAAACAATACCGTTTAGGCCTTGTTGGAACAGGCACAATTAGTCATGATCTTAATAGATGGTGGAAGCGAATATTGGGAAAAGAAGATCCGTATTTAAAAGTAGGAGAATCAAATAATAGAACCAAAAAAGGTCAATCAGATTATGTTTGGGCTATAAAGAACATAACTTTTGAGGTTAAAAAAGGAGAGGTACTTGGTATTATAGGGAAAAATGGGGCAGGTAAATCTACTCTTTTAAAAATATTGTCTCGTGTAACAGGGCCGTCAACAGGTGAAATTAAAACTAAAGGAAGAATAGCCTCATTGTTAGAAGTAGGTACAGGTTTTCATCCAGAAATGACAGGACGAGAAAATATCTATTTAAATGGAGCTATTTTAGGAATGACTAAAGCAGAAATTAGAAGTAAAATAGATGAAATAATTGATTTTTCGGGTTGTTTAAGATATATAGATACTCCAGTAAAGCGCTATAGTTCTGGGATGAAGGTGCGCTTAGCCTTTGCTGTTGCTGCACATTTAGAACCAGATATTTTGGTGGTAGACGAAGTTTTAGCGGTAGGCGATGCTGAGTTTCAAAAAAAGGCCATAGGTAAAATGCAAGATATTTCTAATAGTGATGGGAGAACTGTACTCTTTGTAAGCCATAATATGGAGTCTATGGCGCGTTTATGTAAAAGGGGGTTACTTCTAAGCAATGGAGAAGTTAAATTTACAGGGAATATAAATGATGTAATAAATTTCTATTTAAGTGAAAATTTAAATTTCAAATCGAAATTTATAGAAGAGAATGTTAACGGAAATTGTATTGTAAAAAGTGTCAGTTTAATTAATGATGAAGATAATTCTTCTTCAAATTATAGGTTTGATGAAGCTATAAATATCGTATTTGAAATTGAAAAAAAGAACATTGATGATTATAAATATAATTTATCGTTTGCCATCGTTAATGCTAGTGATTCGGTTATATTAAGCTCTTCTTTTAACGATTTAAATAATTTTAATATAGATCAGGGTGTAAGTCATTATAAGGCTACTATTAATGGAAACTTTTTAAATAAAGGAGATTATTATGTAAGATTGTTTTTTCAAAATGAATCCCTTAAAAAGAATATACAAAGAGTGGATTGTCTTAATTTTAAAATTAACGAAACAGGATTTTATAAAAATGCACAGTTTAGAAAGGCCTATATAATTCCTAATTTAAATTGGGAAAAGATATGAGTAAAAAAATTTTTATACATGTTGGTACCCACAAAACTGGTACAAGTAGTTTTCAAAAAACTATAGTTAAAAATGCTCAAAAATTAAAAAATGCTAATGTAAAATACATAAATTTATATCAGTTTGAGTATGCTCAGAAATTAATGGCGTTAGAAAACTTTGATAATAATCTTGTTATAAAACTAGAGCAGTTTATAAATTCTAGACTAGAACAAGATATCAACTCTTATATTATTTGTTGTGAGTATTTATCTGGTAATCCTAAAAAATTATATTCTAATGTTTCGGTAGTTGCTGAGGTTTTATATAAAAGTTTAAACAATTTTGAAGAAAAAAAAGCTTTTGTGGTTTTAAGAAATCAAAACCAGTTTATTCAATCTATTTATACGCAGTATATTCATCAATCAGAAAATTATCAATTAAGTAATTTAATTGATGAAACAAAGTTAGAAGGGATTAAATGGTGTGGATTTCTAAAAAAATATGAAAGCGTCTTTGGTGAGAACAATGTATTCGCAATTCCTTATGATAAGGAAATTTTAAATTCTAGAAATAAACTTTCTTACTTTAGTGAATTTTCAAAAATAAACATATTAGAAAATTTAGACGAGGACTTCTCTAATATAGGCTACAATAAAGAAGCTGTAAAGATAGCAGAAGCCTGTAACCCACATTTAAATAGCATAGAAAAGAAAACGCTTAGAAGTCTTTTACAAGAAAATTTTAATAAAGGTGTTTTTTCGGAGTACAAAATTTTAGATACTCAGCAGAAAAATCAAATAGATAACTACTTTAAAGACGATAATTTACTTCTTTTTCAAACATATTTTAAAAACTTTAGTATTTCCAGTTTTTCAGAAAATATTATTAATAAAGAATATAATAATACTGAATTTAAAGAAACAGCATCTAATAGATTAATTGTTATCTTATTAAAAGAATTAAATAGAGCGACTAAAAAAAATAATGCAAAGCAAGAATTTCAATTTCAAGATTTGATTGTTTTATCAAAGAAAATTGTAAAAAAAATATTAGGTAAAAGTAGTAACAGGGCTTTGTATCCAGATTTTCAGCGAAACACAGAGTTTAAAGAACGTTTTTCACCCTATGATAAAGCTGTTATTTTAGGGTCGTCGTCGTCTATAAATAAGCTAGATGTTACAAGGTTTTCTAACGATTTAGTAATTACTGTAGGTAATTTTTATGAGCATCCGCTTATAAATGAAATAAATCCTAAAGCACATATTTTTGCGGCATCTCACCCACCAATTACAACAGAGGTTTTAGAAAATTGGTGGAATCGTTGTAATGAGGTTTTACCAAGTACTACAATTCTACTAATAGAAAAAAGAGACAAATTGGTAGCAGAACAGGTGTTTAAAAATCGTGAAGTCTATTATTATTCTTACGGTGGAAATTTACCTGTAGATTTTACAAAGCCAATAAAATCGCCTTGGAGTGTTACAATTGTGGCTTTGCAATTAGCTATTTATTGTAAGGTAAAGACTATTGGTTTACTGGGAATTAATCACGATTGGCAATGTATTAAACCGTATACACATTTTTATTCTCATAATAAGCCAAGTTTAGAGTACTATTTAAAAGCTGCAAATATTGAAATCAGTTATGAGAAACAAAAGCAGCCATTTCCTAAAGAGCGTTTGTATAGAGAATACGAACTATATCAGCAATATGAAGCTTTAAAAAAAGAGGCTGAGAGATTACATATCGATGTATTTAATTATGATCCTTTTTCAGATTTCGATGTTTTTGAACGCAAAAACATATCAAATCTTACAGTAAAAAATAAAGATGGTGCTTAGAAAAATTATATCAAAAATTGTTGGCTATTTTATACCGCAGTTACGACCTATTTTAAATGATGAGGTATCGTTAAATTATTATAAAAATAACACAAGAGATTTTAAACAAGCCGAATTCTCCAAAATATATGAGCCTTACAGAATTGTAAATTGTACTATAGGTAAGGGAACGTATATATCAGTTAATTCTAGAATTTCTGGTTTAACAGTTGGTAAATTTTGTTCTGTTGGTCCCAATTTTGTTTGTGGATGGGGAATTCATCCTATCGATGGCATATCTACTAATCCATACTTTTACAGTACTGCAAAGCAAAACGGACAAACGTTGGCTAGTAAAAATTTAATAAATGAACGGTCTAAAGTAACAATTGGTAATGATGTTTTTATAGGTTCTAATGTCACAGTTTTAGACGGAATTACTATAGGCGATGGTGCTGTTATTGGAGCAGGTGCAGTGGTTTCTAAAAACATTCCAGATTACGCGGTTGCTTATGGAAACCCAATAGAAATTAATAAATATAGATTCACGCCATCACAAATTGAAAGTTTAAAACGAATAGCCTGGTGGGATTTTGATGACGATAAATTAAAGGATATAAATAAAATGTTTTATAATATAGACGCGTTTATAGCTAAATATGATAAATAAGGGATGAGCGTAAAATCATCAAATAAAATTTCAATAATTACCATAAACTATAACAATGTTTATGGACTAAAGCTAACTGCAGAAAGTGTATTAAATCAGACATTTTCTAATTTTGAATATATTATAATTGATGGTGATTCTAACGATGGTTCTAAAGCGTATTTGCAAACGATAACTAGAGATAACTTTATTTGTATTAGCGAACCAGATTCTGGTATATATAATGCCATGAATAAAGGCATAGAAAAAGCTTCTGGAGACTATTTGTTGTTTTTAAATAGTGGCGATGTTTTAGAAAACGACAATGTTATAGAGACTATTCAACCTTATTTAGAGCAAGACATTAGTGTATTGTCTGGTAACATTATTTTTAATGAAAACTCTGGTAAACGTTTAAGAGAGCATCCTAATAAAATGACATTTTCATATTTAGTAGGTAATGCCATTTCTCATCCTTCTACATTTATTAAAAAATCATTATTTGTTAAATACGGCAATTACTCTGAAGAGTATAAAATAGTGTCTGATTGGGCATTTTTTCTAAAGGTATTAGGTTTAAATAACGAAAGCTATAAGAAAATCCCGGAAGTAATTTCAATTTTTGATACTAAAGGTGTTTCGACAAATTCAGATAATTTAAAAAGCATTTATGCAGAACGTCAATTGGTATTAAAAACATTTTTTCCTAGAATATTTAATAATGATGGCGACACTTTAATTTTTAATCACTTTATACATCAGAATAAGCGATTTAGGATGTTAAAAGAAATAGAGAATTATTCGTTTTTTAGAAAAGTTACAACGCTTAAACTAAAACTTATCTTATGGTTTGCTAAATTGTTTTCAAAACCTTCTAAATAATGAAAAACCTTTTAGTATTTGGACCCATAGGAGATTTTGGAGGTAGAGAATTAGAGACTGGTTTTATAGCTAGCTCACTAAGCGATGATTATAATGTAACAATACTTACTACTAATTATTTAACTCATAAATCTCAGGTTTTCGATTTTGTAAAAGAATCAGATGTTAAGATACTAAATCAGTTAATTTATAATAGAAATATATGGTTTAAGATTATAACGTATATAGCCTATTTAAAATCTTTTAGAAAAAAGCCAATCTTAAGTTATGTGAGCAATAAATTGGCAAAAAAAACAGGTTATAGAAATTATGCTATAAAACAAATAGAACAGGAAATAGATAATAACGAAGCTATTGTGGTTTGTGCACAAATTACCAGTAATTACATAGACCATATAGTAAACTATGCTTATAAAAAACAAATCCCTGTTTTTTTTAGAACCTCTAATACTATTAAAGTAGAAGATGTATTTAAAAAGAATTGGTTGAATAAGGTAACCCTCTTTGCGCATCATTCATTCTCTAATGCAGAACGATTATCATCTTTAAAAACTCATAATTATAAAATAATTGATCAATGCACATTTAAAGAAGATGAATTATTAAGCTTAAAACCTTCAAAAGCATTTAAAAACGTATTATGTATTGGAAGATTTTCAGATGAAAAAGGTATTAAAGAATTGTTTAATTTTTTTGCAAATCATGTTCTTAATTTAAATATTAAAATCATTGGAGACGGAAAGTATTTTAATGAGCTCAAGTCGAGAAGTGAATCCATTAAAAATGTAGAATTACTTGGGTTTTTAAATCAGACAGAGATTTTAAAACATTTTGAAAGAGCAGATGCTATTATTATACCGTCTTTTGAAGAATCTGGCCCATTGGTTGGCTTAGAGGCTATGGCTGCGGCTAAGTTAGTTGTTTCTACTAAAGTTGGTGCTATGGAAGAAAGACTAAAAGGGCTAGAAAATCAATTTTGGTTTAACATAAATTCGCCTGAAACACTTGAAAAAGTATTGCAGTTTATTCTTAAATTAAACTCTGAAACAATTGAAAAAATAGCATTAGAAAATAGACGTAGATATGTGGAAAAGTATAAAATGACAATGATAAAAAGTCAATATAAAAATGCTATTTTTAAACTTTTACAAAAATAAAGATTATTTAGGATTATGAGAGTAGGGATGAATCCTCAAAAGCAATCAAAAAAAATTCAATTAAAGTATCAACATAGATTAATAATTGTTGTTTTTATTCCTTCCTTAGATGGTTATTACAAAAATGTATTAGATGTTTTTAAACTGTGTTTAGATTCAGCCATTGCTACTACAAATTCTAATTGCGCAATAACGGTTGTAAATAATGCGTCTTGCAATGAGGTTGGTGAGTATTTAAATATTAAATTAAGTGATAATGCAATAGATACCGTTATTCATCATAAAGAAAATATTGGAAAAATAGATGCATTAATAGGTGCAGCAAGAGGGAGTAGAGAACCAATTATTACGGTTTCAGACGTAGATATCCTTTTTAAGCATGGCTGGCAAACAGAAATTGAAAACGTTTTTTCTACTATTAAAAATGTAGCTTCAGTATCTCCAATACCTTGCAGAAGGTTTATAAATTATGAAACGTCTTCAACCTTTAGTCAAATTTTATCTAAAAAAGTAAAATTTAAATTTGAACCTATTCCTGAGAATCATACTTCTCAAAATCAATTTTTAGAAAGTTTTCATTGGCAACTAGAAAACGATAGTAACGCAAAGTGGCCCGTAATTGAGTCTAATGGTTTAAAAGCTGTTGTGGGTAGTGGTCATCAAATATTAAGTATGCGACGCGAGTTGTTTCATTCTACTGTACCAAAGGAACCATCACTGGTATTAGTAGGTAATAATTCTGAATTCTTATATTGCGACGAACCGATTAATAGGTCTGGAGGTATGCGATTAGCCACTTATCATAATTTTGCTTATCACATGGGAAACACGGCAGAAAAATGGATGTATGATATTCAAGATGAAAATCTAAAACAGGAAAAATCAATTCCTAATGAAGTTAACGCAATCAACCTATTAGAATTTAAGCCAAAACAAATTAATTTTGGTTGGTATAAGCTTAAAAAACGAATAATAAATAAGTTATTTAAATTAAGGTACAAACAGTAGTTGATATAAAGATTACTCTTGTGCTAAAACTATTATAAATGAAAAATAATCCTTTTATAGAAATATCTGGTAGAAAAATAGGTGCAGATTTTCCGCCTATAGTAATTGCAGAAATAGGTATAAACCATGAAGGTTCAATCGTTGTAGCTAAAGAAATGGTTGATGCAGCATTTAGGGCAGGCGCAGAGATGGTAAAGCATCAAACTCATATTGTAGAAGATGAAATGAGTATTGCGGCTAAAAAAGTAATACCTGGTAATGCAGATGTTTCTATATACGATATTATGGAGCGTTGTGCATTAAATGAAGCTGATGAACTAGAATTGAAAAATTATGTAGAAAGTAAAGGCATGATTTTTATATCTACTCCATTTTCTAGAGCAGCAGCAGAACGATTAAATAAGTTTAACGTGCCAGCCTATAAAATTGGTTCTGGAGAATGCAACAATTATCCTTTATTAGAGCATATCGCAAAATTTGGTAAACCTGTAATTCTAAGTACAGGAATGAATACTATAGAAAGCGTAAGTAAGGCAGTTGCTATATTTGAAGCGCATAAAACACCTTTAGCACTATTGCATACTACAAATTTGTATCCTACACCTTCTCATTTAGTAAGATTTGGAGCTATGATGGAATTACATAATGCGTTTCCTCAAAACGTATATGGTTTAAGCGACCATACCTTAAATAATAATGCGTGTTTGGGAGCAGTAGCCCTTGGTGCGTCTATTTTAGAACGCCATTTTACAGACCATATGGAAAGAAAAGGGCCAGATATTGTGTGCAGTATGGATGAGGAGGCGTGTAAGAATCTCGTAACTGGCAGCCAAGAAATTTGGTCAATGAGAGGCGGAACTAAAGAACCTGCAAAAGAAGAAAAAGTAACCATAGATTTTGCTTTTGCTACGGTTTGTACGATAGCAAAAGTTAATAAGGGAGACATATTAACTGAGCAAAACATTTGGGTAAAACGCCCTGGTACAGGTAAAATATTAGCAGAAGATTATAAAACTATTTTAGGTAAGGTGGCTCAAAGAACAATAGAGGAAGGTGAGCATCTAGATTATAAAGATTTTATATAATGCGAAAAATAGTCTTTCTTACTGGTACAAGAGCAGATTTTGGTAAAATTAAGGCGCTTATACAAAGTGTTGAAAATCATAACGATTTTGAACCTTATATTTTTGTTACAGGCATGCATCTTATGCAAGAATATGGTTATACTTTAATTGAAGTTGAGCGTTGCGGATTTAAAAATATAGAAACGTTTCACAACCATACAGATGAAGCTACTATGGATTTAACCTTGGCCAAAACAATTAACGGATTTTCTCAATATATTAAAACAATTGAACCTGATTTAATTGTGGTTCATGGCGATAGAGTTGAAGCTTTAGCAGGTGCCATTGTAGGAAGTTTAAATAATGTTTTAGTCGCTCATATAGAAGGAGGCGAACTATCTGGTACTATTGATGAGTTAATAAGACATTCGGTTTCTAAGCTAAGTCATATTCATTACACCTCTAATGAAGAAGCTAAAAAAAGATTAATGCAAATGGGCGAATTAGAGGAGTCTATTTTTACTATTGGTTCTCCAGATGTGGATATTATGTTCTCTAATAATTTACCGTCTCTAAAAGAGGTAAAAGATTATTATCAGATAGATTTCGATACGTATGGTGTAGCAATGTATCATCCGGTTACAACCGAAATTGAGGGTTTAGAAGATAGAGCAAACCAGTTTGTAGAGGCCTTAATTGAAAGTAAAAGAAATTACGTCGTCATTTATCCTAATAACGATTTAGGGAGTAAACATATTCTTAACGCTTATAAAAGATTAGAAAACAATAGTAATTTTAAAATATTCCCATCCGTTAGGTTTGAGTATTTCCTAACACTCTTAAAAAAATCCGATTTTATTATTGGTAATAGTAGTGCAGGAGTAAGGGAAGCACCTTATTATGGTGTTTCTACTATTAATATTGGAAATAGACAATTAAACAGAGCTAGCTCATCTAAAATTATTAATGTACCATGCGAAAAGCAGATGATTTTAGAAGCATTTAAAAAGCTCAATCAATCTACAGAGAAGTCAAATAACTCTTTTGGTAAAGGCGATAGTGCAAAACAGTTTTTAAATAGTTTAGAGTCTTTAGCAGTCTGGTCTATTAATCATCAAAAACAGTTTAAGGATGCCTAAAGAAAAGCATATTCTTTTTTTAGTGCCAGATGGCGTAGGTATAAAAAATTATATTTACTCAAATATAATTAAGGAATTAAAAGAAAATGCAAAAATATCTATTTGGTCGCCTTTACCAATTGAGGCTTTTGCTGATGTAAAAAAGATTCATAATATAGATTTTCAATACAAGCAAATAAAGCTAAAGCCAGAAAATATAAAAACGCGTTTGTATAGAGAAGCTACAACCTTTGCGCGTTTAATTCATAACAGTAAAATACAGAGTAATCCTTCAATATTAACGAATTGGCGACCTAGCAAATATAGTTTAAAGGTTAAGCTTCTTTATAAAAGTGCAGAGATTTTAGGTTCTTATTTATCAAAAAAGTACACTAAAATTTTACACTTCGAACAGAAAAGTAGAAACAATATTTCTTCCTTAACTATTGATAATTATATTAAAGAGTTAGAGAAATTAAATCCAACATCAATTTTAATTACGCATCAACGTGTACCAGGATTAATGCCTATTTGTTTGGCTGCGAGAAAACTAAATATAAAAACTTTTACCGCCATTTTTTCTTGGGATAATCTTCCAAAAGCTAAATTGGTTGTAAATTCTGATTATTATATCGTATGGTCTGAATGGATGAAAGCAGAAATGAAGACCTATTATCCAGAAATATCAGAAAATAGAGTTTTATTGATTGGCTCACCTCAATTTGAGTTTTATTTAGATAAAAATAGAATTACTCCTCGCGAAGAATTTGCACATATACATGGATTAGATATTCATAAAAAATGGATTTGTTTTAGTGGAGATGATCAAATTACGTCGCCATTTGATAATTTGTTTTTAGATGATATAGCAACATCATTAGAAAGTGAAAAGGATGATATTCAAATTATTTTTAGAAGATGTCCTGTGGATTTCTCAACGAGATATGATAGTACGTTAAGTAAATTTAATAATTTAATTGTTTCAATAGACCCTTTATGGAACAACGAATCTAATTCTGGTTGGGTAGGTTATTTTCCTAAATACCAGGATATTGATATGCAAGTAAATCTAGCTTATCATTGTAGTATGGTTATTAATTTAGGTTCTACAATGGCATTAGATTTCTCTATTTACGACAAGCCTTGTTTGTATCTTAATTATAATCCAGCCTATAGCAAAGTTTGGAGTACTGAAATGATTTATAGTTTTCAGCATTTTAGAAGTATGAATGGTTTAGATGCCGTTGGCTGGTTAAACGATAAAGATAGTATAAGAAATACAGTTTTAAAAGCTCTTAATCCTAAGCAAGAAATAGCGGTAGATAGAAAAAAATGGATGGAAAAACTAGTTCTTCATCCATTAGATGAAAATTCAAGCAAAATTGCTAAAGCACTACTCTAATGCATATATGTTTTATAACAAATGAATTTCCCAAAAAAGGCTACGCACATGGAGGCATAGGAACATTTGTGTCTACTTTGAGTAAAGGTCTCGTTGAGAACGGAATTAAAGTTAGTGTTGTGGGTAAGAATTATGAAAGTAAAAATGAAGTAGAGTTAGTTAATGGTATTAAAGTATATAGACTATTTTCAAAAAATGTTAAGGGTTTAGGGTGGTTATTTAATTCGAGAATAATAGCCAAAAAACTTAAAGAAATTCATTCTGAAACTCCCATTGACATAGTAGAGGCTTCAGATATGGGATTAGCATTTTTACCTAAGTTAACAGGGGTTTCTTATGTAATCCGTATGCACGGCGGACATCATTTTTTTGCAGAGTCTGAGAAACGTAAAGTTGAAGTTTGGAAAGGTATTCAAGAAAAATTATCTTATAAGAAAGCAGATGGTTTTATTGCTGTGTCTGATTATGTTAGAAATCATACGTTCAAATATTTACCATTAAATAATCGTCCGGTAGAAAAAATAAATTCACCTGTTAATTTAAATCATTTTCAGCCTATAAATAAACCTTATAAGCCTTTTAAAATAGTTTTTGTAGGCACGGTTTGTGAGAAAAAAGGAATTCGTCAACTAATAAATGCTATGCTACCTATTTTAGAGGCTTATCCAGAGGCTAGCTTAGATATATATGGAAGAGATTGGCTATTTCCTAATGGAGATTCTTATATTGAAATGTTAAAAACAACAGAACTGCCAAAATTAGGAAATAAACAGAATAAGGTCAATTTTTGTGGAGCAATTGATTATGCTGAAATTCCATTGAAATATGCAGAAGCACATGTATGTGTTTTTCCATCTCATATGGAAACTCTTGGTCTTGTTGCTCCAGAAGCGATGTGTATGGGTAAACCTGTTATCTTTACAAAATTAGGTCCTGGGCCAGAAGTTATCTCTCATGGTATAACAGGATTGTTATGTGATCCTCATAATCCGTTAGATATAGCTAAACAGATTAAATGGGGTTTTGCTAATTCTGAGGCAGCATTACAAATAGGTTTAAAGGCTAGGGAAAGCGTGTTAAATAATTTTAATATGGATAAAATAGTAACTCAGAATATTTCGTTCTACCGTCAATTTTCAAAAAAGTAATAAATGAATTTAAGATATAATGTTATCAAAATTTAAAAAGGATATTAGTAAATATAAAGCGTATAGTCAATCTAATACCATAATCTTACTGTTGACGCAACAAGGACTTTGGGCTTTATTTGTATACCGAATATCTAATGCTTTGTTTGTTAGTAAGTCACCTCGATTAATAAAGCGATTTTTGTTAGTGTTTTGTTTAATTGCGCAGAAATGGATTGAGATATTAACTGGCATATCTCTACCGTATTCAGCTACTATAGGAGAACGATTTTATATTGGTCATTTTGGGGGTATAATTATAAATGCAAATGCCATTATTGGTAATAACTGTAATATATCTCAAGGTGTAACTATTGGTGTAAGTGGTATAAGTGAAAAAAGAGGTGTACCAATTATCGGTAATAATGTTTATATAGGTGCTAGTGCAACAGTAGTAGGAAAAATTAAAGTTGGAGATTTCGCCGTTATAGGTGCTAATTCATTGGTAACAAAAGATGTGGAGTCTAATTCTACGGTTCTAGGTGTACCTGCTGTAAAAGTAAGTGATCGCAATTCAAATGGATATATATGAATTTAAAAACAAAACGATTGCTAGTTATATCCTTAGCGCCTACTATTTTAAAAGATGGAAAATTTTGGTCTTATGCACCATATGTTAACGAAATGGATTTATGGTTTAAATATGCAGAACAACAACGTATTTTGGCTCCATTTTCGTATCCTGAGAATGTTTTAATAAAGCCATTTAGTACAGAAAATATTGGGCGTTATTACATACCTTTTTTTGCATTCAATTCTTTTTTTAATATTTTAAAAGCTTTAATTATTCTTCCTTTTGTAATATTTCAAATGATAAGAGCTATGCTTTGGGCGGATCACATTCATTTACGTTGTCCGGCTAATGTCAGTTTAATTGCAAGTTTTGTTCAAATTTTATTTCCTTGGAAGCAAAAAACCACCAAGTATGCTGGTAACTGGGACCCTAGAAGTGATCAACCTTTAGGTTACCGAATGCAAAAAGCTATACTTAGAAACACTACCTTAACTAAAAATATGAAAGTACTAGTTTATGGTGAATGGCCTGGTGAAACATCAAATATTTATCCATTTATTACAGCGACATATAGAGATAGTGAGCGTGTACCATTTCAATCTAAAGATTATTCCAAAGAATTAGTATTTGTATTTGCAGGAATGTTGGTGCCTGGAAAACGACCATTATTAACAATTAAATTTATAGAGCATTTAAACAAAAACGGAATTGCTGCAAAATTAGAAATGTTTGGAGATGGTGTTTTAAAGCAAGAATTACAAGATTATATAATAAAACAGAACCTAAGCCAATATATTAAACTACATGGAAACCAAGATAAAGCAGTGGTAAGGCAAGCATTGTTAGATGCTCATTTTAATATATTACTTTCAAAAAGTGAAGGATGGCCAAAAGCAGTGGCAGAAGGTATGTTTTATGGTTGTATTCCAATTGCTACTTCAGTATCTTGTGTCAATTGGATGTTAGGATATGGCAGTAGAGGAATAATTGTAGAGCCAGAACTTAATGCTGCTATAGATAGTTTTATTAAAGTTTACAATGCAAATGAATTAGATAGTTTAGCACTAAATGCATTAAATTGGTCGCAACAATATACCTTTGATAGATTAGAAAACAACATTGAAACTGTTTTAAACGGAACATTTAAGAGTAAAGTATAATTTATTCGTTTATAAATCCTAGAATTAACTAAAAAGTGCAGTACAATTAGGAGTGAAATATAGCTTAGATGAAATATTATTATGAAAATGCGCGTACTACAATTAATAGATAGTTTAGAGCCTGGTGGTGCGGAGCGTATGGCAGTAAATTTGGCAAATGCTTTAGCTGAGGATAATGTGTTTTCTTGCATTTGTGCAACAAGAGCGGAAGGTGCCTTAAAATCTACAATTAATAAGAGCGTAAATTATTTATTTTTAAATAGAAAATATGTAGTTGATGTAATTGCTTTGATACGTTTAGTAAAATTTGTAAAAACAAGTAATATATCAATTATTCACGCTCATGGATCGTCGTTCTTTTTTGCTTGGTTACTAAAATTAAGGTTACCAAATTTGAAATTGATATGGCATGATCATAATGGTAATAGATCTGAAGTAAAAGGATTATTTCCGAGGTTATTAAAACTTTGTTCAAGTAAATTTGATGCCGTCTTGTGTGTTAATGACAACTTAAAACATTGGATTCAAACTAATTTAAAGGCTAGTAACCTTCATGTTATTCAAAACTTTCCTATGCTATCTTTAAGTGAGCATACAACAATTTTAAAAGGCGAAAAGGGAAAAAGAATATTGTGTCTAGCAAATTTAAGACATCCAAAAAATCATTTATTATTACTAGAAAGTTTTAAAGACCTTTGCGATAAGTTTTCAGGTTGGACGTTGCACATAGTAGGTAAAGACTACAATGATGATTATAGCAATGCAGTTAAGGAATTTATTAATAGTGAAAAATTATCTAATTCTGTATTTATATACGATTCATGTAATGATACGTCTAATATTATTTCTCAAGTAGAAATAGGAGTATTATCATCTAATTATGAAGGTTTACCAATGACATTGTTAGAGTATGGTTTGGGAGGTTTAGCAGTTATAGTAACCAATGTTGGTGATAATAGCAAGGTAATCATCAATGATGAATTTGGTCATTTAATACCTGTTAAAAATCCAAAGGCTTTAACGGAGTCCCTATTATTTTATGTAGGTAATGAAGAAGATAGGATTGCTGCAGGAAAAAGGTTAAAACTACACGTGCAGAATAATTTTTCTAAAAAAAGTGCTTTAAAAAAGATAATTGATGTCTATTTGTCTTTAAATAATAGTTGATGGTGACAAATCAATTCCGAAATAGAAAATATCATTTTACAAACGACTCGTATGTCTTTTTAGTCTTATTACATCTTGTAATAGGTGTTTGTGTTTTTTATATTCCATTGTTTCCAAAAGTGTATTTTGCCGTTACAAGTCTTTACTTTTTAGTTCAGGTTTTAGCAGCTCCTAATCAATCTAAAACAATGTGGGTGTTATTAGGTTGCGCTTATATTGCAGCAGCAGAATCTTTATTTAGGATGACAGGTGGTGGTTTGTTTTATGAATTTTCAAAATATTATATCATCTTACTCGTGTTAATTGGGATGTTCTACAAAGGTGTTTCAGGTAATGGGTACGCCTATTTTATTTACCTTTTATTATTATTACCTTCTGTTTTTGTGGCTTCAACCACGTTAGGTATAGATTTAGATTTTAGAAAATCAATAGCTTTTGTATTAAGTGGACCTATTTGTTTAGGAGCATCAGCCTTATATTGTTATGAAAAACGAATAACACAAGAGCAGCTTTTTCAAATCTTGGCGTATTTAACATTTCCGATACTTTCAATGATGATGTATTTGTTTATGTACAATCCAAGTATAAAAGAAGTATTAAAAGGTACAGGGTCTAATTTTGAAGCGTCAGGAGGGTTTGGTCCAAATCAGGTTGCAACTTTATTAGGTTTGGCAATGGTAACGTTAACGGTTCGTTTTTTTTTAAAATCACCATCATTGTTTTTAAAAATTTTTAACTTGATTTTGCTAAGTTTGGTTTCATTTAGAGCATTAGTAACATTTAGTAGAGGAGGTGTGTTCACTGCAATTTTAATGATTATAGCATTTTTATTTGTTTTATATGGTAATTCTAAATATAAACAACGTCAAAAAATAATAGGGTCGTTGGTTTTACTAGCAATAGGTGTTATGATTACTTGGGCTTTTACCACAAATCAAACAGATGGATTAATAGAAAATCGATACACAAATAAAAATGCAAAAGGTTTAGAAAAAGATGATGTTTCTACAGGAAGAGTAGATTTAATTACAAGAGAATTTGAAGGATTCTTAAGACACCCGTTTTTAGGAGTAGGTGCTAATGGAATGAAACAGATAAGATTAGAAGAAGAGGGTGAAATTATTGCATCTCATAATGAGGTAAGTCGTTTATTTTCTGAGCACGGCATTTTTGGTGTTATTATTTTATTATTACTAATATTTACACCCTTAGTATTTAGATCAAGATATAAAGGAAATTTGTTATTCTATTCTTTTATAATATTTTGGTTTGCAACAATTAATCATTCAGCTATGCGTATTGCAGCGCCTGGTTTTATATATGGTTTAGCATTATTACATATAATTAATGAAAAAAAACGTCCTTTACATAGGAAACGCGTTATCCAATAAAGGAAAAACAAGTTCTACTATAGATACTTTAAGTACACATTTAAAAGATATGTGCCATTTAAAAATAGCTTCTACGAAGTCTAATAAAATATTACGTTTATTAGATATGATGTTGTTAGTAATAAAGCATAACAGAAACACAGATTATGTTTTAATTGATACCTATAGTACTTTTAATTTCTACTATGCTTTAATTATAAGTCAGTTGTGTAGGTTGTTTAGTATAGAATATATCCCTATTCTGCATGGTGGTAATTTAGAAAATAGATTAAAAAATAATGCTAAATTGAGTCAGCTCATTTTTAAAAATGCCTATAAATTAATTGCACCTTCAAATTTTTTAAAATCAGTATTTAATAAGTATAGCTACAGTAATGTTACGTATATTCCTAATAGTATAGAATTAGAACAATATACTTTTAAAAAAAGGGATATAGATGTTATTAAGTTATTGTGGGTAAGGTCTTTTTCATCAATATATAATCCAGAATTGGCAGTGTTAGTTCTAGAAAAATTATTAAAAGATAATATAAAAGCAGAATTAACGATGGTTGGGCCAGAGGTTGATGGTTCTTTATTACAAGTAAAACAATTCGCAAAACGTAAAAATGTAACTATTAACTTTACCGGTAAACTTTCTAAAAAAGAGTGGATTAACCTGTCTAAAAATTCTAATATTTTTATAAATACTACAAATTTTGACAACACTCCAGTTAGTGTAATAGAAGCTATGGCACTTGGTTTGCCTGTAGTATCAACTAATGTAGGAGGCCTTCCATTTTTAATCTCTAATACTCACGATGGTGTTTTGGTAAATGCTAATGACTGTAAGGCAATGGTAGATGCCATAATTAGAATTAAAAATGATGAAAAATTTAAAAATGAGTTAGTTGAAAATGCTCGTAAAAAAGTTGAAGATTTTAGTTGGAAAGTTGTTAAACCCAAATGGGCTGCCCTTTTAACTTAAATAAATGTTCAGAATCAATTGTACTTATTATCTTTACGGCCTAGTTTCCCCTCAAAATGACTAAAAAGAAAGGCATTCACTTCGAAGTATCAGAACGAAAGGTTCTATTGAGAATTTTAGATTTGGTAATGGTTTTTTTTGGTGTTTATATCCTTAGTATGTCTTTTGATTTCGAATATATTGAAGTCAGTAAAAGTAATAGCATTGCATTAATTCTTTTAGGTGTATATATATCAATATTCGGAACAATTTTTGAATTATATGATCTTCAAAAGGCAAGTAAACTAGATTCTACATTTAGAAATATTATAATTACAGCATCAACAGTAGTATTGTTTTACTTATTAACACCAGTACTTTCTCCATATTTGCCTGCCGAAAGAATGCAAATTGTATATCTCTATTTAACTATAATTTCCTCAATTTTATTATGGCGATTGTTATATATGAATTTAATTGAATCGCCTCGTTTTTATAAACGTGTACTCTTGGTAGGAGAGGTTTCAAATATCGAAGGTTTGGTAAGAGCTTTAGATACATCTGATCCTAATTATAAAATAGTAGGTTTTATTAATAGTGAGAGCTCCTATAAAGAAGCAGTAAAATTTAAAGGTTTAAAAGAATTTGAAGCCAACAGTTTTTTACAAACCATAGAAGACGAAAAAATTTCGGAGATTTTAGTGGCCAGCTTTAATTCAGAAGCGATAACTGTTGAGGTTTACCATGATCTAATGTTGCTATTAGAACGCGGATTTAAAATAAGAGACTACACACAAGTCTATGAAGAATTACTTCAAAAAGTACCTGTGCAATTTGTGGGTAAGGACTTTTATAAATATTTCCCTTTTAGTCGCAGTAACGAAAACAAACTTTACATTTATTTTCAAAGAGGATTTGATGTTGTAGTGTCATTATTAGGTTTGTTTTTTGGATTGCTAATAGCTCCAATTATATTAATAGGAAATGTAATAGGAAATAAAGGCCCTTTATTTTATACGCAAGAGCGCGTTGGTCGCAACGGTATAACCTTTAAGATTATTAAGTTGAGAACAATGGTGGTAAATGCTGAAGCAGATGGTGTAAAATGGGCAAAAAAAAATGATACAAGAATTACTGCTTTTGGTATGTTTTTAAGGCGATCTCGGTTAGATGAAATTCCGCAATTTATTAATGTATTAAAAGGCGATATGAGTATAATTGGTCCTAGACCAGAGCGTCCGTTTTTTGTAAATGAATTATCTAGAATCATTCCTTTTTATGAAACGCGTCATATCATTAAACCAGGTCTTACAGGTTGGGCTCAAGTGAGTACTAGATATGGTGGTTCTGTAGACGAGAGTTTAACAAAATTACAATACGACTTATATTATATTAAGCATAGAAGTATATTTTTAGATTTTAATATTGTTATAAAAACACTAAGTACAATATTATATTACAGAGGGCAATAATTACAATTTGCTTAGGTGTTTACAGAGGTAAACAAACCTTAATAATAAAGCTATTAACAAAGGTATTAAACCAATCGCAAATACTTGTATGCCACTTATCCAATGAAACGTTAGTAATGCCAACATAATTATTAGGAGTTTTACATATCGTTTTAACCAATTCTTAATTTTTGGTTTTAATAACTGAACAACTATTATAATATTAAGAGGAAAAGCCCATAAAAGATTAAAGTTATAAGCTGTGGCTGAATGGTCTGTGGCAAACCAGAGTAATAATAATACAATACCAATAACTCCCGTAATACCAAAAATCACAGAATCTATCCATTTAGTTCTCTTGTTGTTTTTATAATCTTTGTAAGTAATAATGAGTATTCCAATACCGATTAAACCAATTATAAACAGCGGACTTAAAAGAAAATCAAAGTAAGAAGACTGGGTTTCTTTTTTTTCAAAAATATTAGAAGATGCTTTAACCAATTTATTAGTACCATTTAGGGTTGCATCTGCAAAAAATGTATTTATATATTTAGGTAAAAACATATGTTCAGCTGTTGTAGCTTCTACGTCTATAACAGAGCCTAGGGCAATGTCAATACCAAAACTTCCCCAAGTATTTAAGCCAACATGGTTATGTATTAATGATCTAAATGTTTTGTGTTTAAAATCCTCTGGTAAATTATAATCTATTTGCCTAGTTGTTGCTTTAGCTGTTACATCTCTAATCCTTGTAGCGCAATTGTCAAAAAAGAAATCGTAGATGTAACGTCTGTTTTCTGGTTTATAATTGGTTTCTAAAAAACTAAAAAGCTTTTGTTTTTCTTCAGCTGTAAAATTTAAAATTTGTTCGTCTATAGTTCTGTTATACTTAGTATAATAATAGTATATGTCAGCAAAACTGTGTTTACTCATAAGATATTCTAATTTGCCTTGAGTAAATTTTAAATAAAAATTTGGTGCATCAAAATCATACTGACCATAGCCATATACAGCATCAATCCCTAAGCTATTATCTTTTATTCTAAAGGCATTATGGCCAAAGGCATCATTTAAAGAGCTGCCAGGACCTATAGTTAATACAGATACTTCAGCATCTGGTGAGAGTTTGTATTGCTGAGAAAATGCAGAATTAATTGTAAATAGAACTATTAAAACTAAATATCTAAATTTCATATGTTGTACTATCTAAAGACGCTAAAATCAATTTTTAATGAGAACACATTGGAATAAAGTGCTGCACTTTGGTCTCCAATATCAGTGAAAGCATAATCTATTTCTATACCTCTATATTTAAAACCAACGCCAAAATTTGGTTGAAATGTTAATTGCTCAGAGTCGTCAATTTGCAGTTCGTTTTGAAAATTACCTGCTCCAGCTCTTAAAAAAACTAAATCGGTATAACCAAACTCAAAACCCAATGCCGGATTAATACTTGCAAAAGATGTTGATATAATGTCATTATTTTCTGCAAAACGAACGTTTAAATTTGCAGCAGCAAGTAAAGTGTAATCGTAATGGAAAATCCATTTTTTAGACATTCCTATTTCTAGTTTAGGTATAGTTATTTCGGTAGTTTCTGGTAATTCTTGGTTTTCTCCATCAATTGCACCACTAATTTGTTCAAATTTTTCTTCGTCTATAGACCAGGCGTTAAACGTAGTTGTAATGTCCCTTGCCATAATACCAAATTTCCAATCGTTATTACCTTCAAATTGAATTCCAGCATCTAAACCAAAACCCCAAGATGAGGCAAAATCACCAATAATTCTTCTTATTATTTTTGCGTTTACACCAAAATTTAAACCATCTAAGGGTAATTTTCTGGCATATGAAAACGTTAGACCATAATCTGCAGTAGAAAAGGTACTAATTCTATCATAATTAATATTTCCTTGGTCGTCAATTAATTGCGTAGTATCTAAAATATCATCTACACCAAACCTAATTAAAGAAATACCAATAGCACTTTGGTTATCTAAAGGCATTCCATATCCAATATAATTGTAATTTGCAATGTTGGCAAAATAACTAGAATGCATTAACGCTAATTGTTTTCCTTCTAAATGCACTAATCCTGCAGGATTCCAATAACCAGAATTTACATCGTTTGTTTGAGATACTACAGCATTGCTCATACCTAATGCAGCAGCATCAACACCAATATTCATAAATTCATTTGAATATTTTCTTGTAGTTTGACCCGAAACTAAAAATGTAGCAAGTGTTAATAGAAGTGCTAAGTGATTTTTCAACGGCAAAATTTTTTTACAAAGATGCACAATATTTTATATCTATTTAACTGTAAAATAAGGTTGTTATTGTTTTCTTTTTTAGCAATTTTAAAATTAATAAGTACAGACTGAAATACTTTTTTATTTTTACACAAAATTAAATTATGAGTTTTAAACGCCATATTCCTAATATTGTAACCTTGCTTAATTTGTTTTCGGGCTGTATTGCAGTGGTTTTTGCAGTATATGGTAATTTTGTGGCATCCGCTTTTTTTGTGTTTTTGGGTATATTTTTTGATTTTTTTGATGGACTTTTAGCGCGTAAATTAAATGTACAAAGCCCATTAGGTATTCAATTAGATTCCTTGGCAGATTTGGTAACAAGTGGTGTTGTACCAGGTGTTATAATGTTTAAGTTAATTTCCGATTCTTTAGGAACCTCTAATTTTAATTATGCAGTGGATTGGTCGTCTAGTGTATTTTCTACTATAGTTGAGATGCCATTACTACCACTAATAGGTTTGTTAATTGCTTTGGCTTCAGCTTATAGATTGGCAAAATTTAATTTAGATGAAGACCAGCAAACCTATTTTAAAGGTTTACCAGTACCTGCCAATACTTTAGTTATAATGGCATTTCCATTAATATTAGAATATCAGAATAGTGATTTAATGAACTCAATTATTCTAAACACATGGTTTTTAGTTGGTGTAACATTTTTGAGTTGCTACTTGTTAAATTCTAATATAAAACTATTCGCATTAAAATTTAAAAATTGGAGTTTTAAAGCGAATGCCGTACGTTATATTTTTCTTATTCTCAGTGTTGTACTTTTAGTTGTACTTCAATTCGCTGCGATACCACTAATTATTGCAATGTATATTATATTATCAATTTTAGACAGAAAAAATATTCACTAAAGCTAATACACAATAATCTTATTAATAAAATCCAAATAATACTTCAATTATGGCTCAAATTATATTTACTCTTTTAATGCTTGTAATGCTACAAGCTGTTTTAGGTTTTGATAATTTACTTTACATTTCTTTAGAATCTAAAAAAGCACCTTTAGATGCTCAGAAGCGCGTAAGAAAGGTTGGAATTTTAATAGCTATTGTTTTAAGAATAGTACTTTTATTTGTTTTAGTTAGGGTTATTGGTTTTTTTCAAGAACCATTTTCGTTTTTAACAGGTCATATGGAAGATGTTTTAGAATTTGCTTTTAATGGTCATAGTTTAATTGTTTTAGCAGGTGGAGGCTTTATTATCTATACGGCAATTAAAGAAATTTGGCATATGATTGCTGTACCTGATTTAGACCATGACGTAGAAGAAGGTACAGTTGAACGAAAAAAAACGGCTAATGCGGTGATTGTTAGTATTGTTATAATGAATTTAGTATTTTCCTTCGATTCTATATTGGCAGCGATAGGACTAACAAGTGAAATTGAAGATTCTTCAACGGCATTTATAGTAATGGCAATAGCGATTGTAGCTAGTGGATTATTAATGTTGTTTTTAGCAGATAGAATTTCAACGTTCTTAGCCAAAAATAGAATGTATGAAGTATTAGGGCTCTTTATTTTATTTATAGTAGGAATTATGTTAGTGACCGAAGGTGGTCATTTAGCACATTTAAAAATCTTTGGAAATGAGATTGTACCAATGAGTAAAACCACATTTTATTTTGTAATTGTAGTTTTAGTTATTGTAGATATAGTTCAGGGTCGTTACCAAAAGAAACTTATAAAAGAGAGAGAGAATACACTAAAAAAAGAGTAATAAAACCAGTTAAGTAATGGAAAAGTATAAGCTTAAATATTTAATTTATATTTTCTTATCGCTAATGGCAATTCAATTTGTTATTGGTTTGTTAGATATTTTATTTTCTCAAACAGATAATGAATTGACCTCTATTACTTCCATCTTACTATCAGTCTGTAGTATACCACTGAGTTTAATTAATAGCAAACTACCATTTTTTGTATCAGAAAATATTGTGATGATTCTAATATATTGGGCCATCAATTTAATAATACAATCTATATTTGTTTATGGTGTTTTATTAGTGATCCAGAAAATGAAACAAAGTAACAAAGGTTAAAACTCTAATTTCTTTTTACGAAGTTCAAAGTTTTGACCTAAATAGACTTTACGTACCATTTCGTCGCTGGCTAATTCCTCGGGTTTACCCGCTTTAAGAATATTACCTTCAAACATTAAATATGTTCTATCTGTAATAGCAAGTGTTTCTTGTACATTATGATCAGTAATTAAAATACCAATATTCTTTTTGGTTAATTTGGCAATAATTCGCTGAATGTCTTCTACAGCAACAGGATCAACACCTGCAAAAGGTTCATCTAGTAAAATAAAATTAGGGTCGGTGGCAAGGGCACGTGCAATTTCTGTTCGTCGTCTTTCACCACCAGAAAGCAAATCACCTCTGTTAGTTCTAATATGTCCTAAACCAAATTCTTCTATCAAAGATTCCATTTTCTCATGCTGTTCTTTCTTGCTCAATTTAGTGAGTTGTAAAACACTTAAAATGTTATCTTCTATACTTAATTTTCTAAAAACAGAGGCCTCTTGTGCTAAATAACCAATGCCGTTTTGAGCACGTTTGTACATTGGGTATTTAGTAATGTTAGTATCATCTAAATAAATATTACCACCATTTGGTTTTATAATACCTACAATCATGTAGAATGATGTGGTTTTACCAGCACCATTAGGACCTAATAAACCTACTATTTCACCTTGGTTCACCTCTAGTGAAACATCCTTTACTACTTTTCGTCCGTTATAGGACTTCATTAAATGTTCTGCTCGTAACTTCATGTTGTATTTAAGAACGTTAAAATTAATAAAATCATATCTAAAAGGTTGATTTTACAAATCATTTATTAAAAGTTTAACCTTAAAAGTTTTTTATTTTAGGTTAAGCTCGCTTAGCTTTTCGCTTTTGATTTCTTACAACAATTGCAGAAATATAAATACTTACTTGGTATAATAATAAAATAGGAATAGCAACAATAACTTGACTCGCGATATCTGGAGGCGTAATAATTGCTGACAAAATTAGTACAATAACCAGCGCAAATTTTCTGTATTTTCTAAGAAATTGAGGTGTTACCAAACCGGCCTTTGTTAAAAAGTAAATAACAATAGGAAGCTCAAAAACAAAACCAGAAGCAATAGAGGAAGAGCGCACAATTGCAATAACAGAACTAATATCAAACTCATTAGAGATTTCTTCGCTAATTTGATAATTAGCTAAAAAGTTAAGAGATAAC
The DNA here is from genome assembly GCF_009741275.1 of Winogradskyella endarachnes. Lineage (GTDB taxonomy): Bacteria > Bacteroidota > Bacteroidia > Flavobacteriales > Flavobacteriaceae > Winogradskyella > Winogradskyella endarachnes. The sequence continues at coordinate 934,143 of NZ_WOWS01000001.1, read as the reverse complement.
GGTGTAATAATATAATATCCAAACAGTACACCAATAAAAAATAGTAATGATGCAATCACAATAAAACCTCTAGAGTTTTTACGTTCACTTGGTTTTAATCCTGGGCTAACAAAACTCCATAATTGATATAAAACGTATGGAAAAGATACTATAAAACCAGCGTAAATAGAGGTCCATATGTGTGCAGAAAACTGACCTGCAACTGTTCTATTCTGAATTATAAAAGGAAATTCAGCAGCACAGAATGTTGTGTCTGTCATGCCTAAAAACTTAGAGGCCTTACATAAACTTTCGTAGGTTGGAAAATTCATGTGTGTAGGACCAAAAATAATATCGAAAATAAAATTCTTAAAAATAAAAGCTAATGTTGCGGCTACAGCCACACTAATTACAGCTCTTACCAAATGCCATCTTAAATCTTCGAGATGGTCTAAAAACGACATCTCATCTACCTGCTTTTTCGCCATTATATAATGCCTTCTTTTATTAAATCGTGTAAATGAACAACACCTGCATACTTAGCATCTTGCTCAACTAATAATTGTGAAATTCCAAATTCTTCCATTATCTCTTTAGCATCAACAGCCATGGCGTCTTCAGAAATTCGCCTAGGATTATTACTCATAATGTCTTTAGCTTTTAAAGCAGAAATATCATCGCTCTTACTAAGCATTCTTCTTAAGTCACCATCGGTAATAATACCAATAATTTTTTCGTCTTCAACAACAGCAGTAACACCTAACATTTTTTCAGTAATTTCTACAATAACTTCTTTTAATGAAGCGTCTTTGTTTACTTGTGGTTTTTTATTTTGAGAAGACAAATCATTCACTCTTAAATACAAACGCTTACCAAGTGCGCCACCAGGATGGTACTTTGCAAAATCCTTACTAGAGAAACCACGTAATTCTAGCAAACAAACTGCTAGGGCGTCACCTAATACTAATTGTGCAGTTGTACTTGTTGTAGGTGCAAGATTATTTGGGCAGGCTTCTTGCTCCACAAATGCATTTAAAATATAATCCGCTTGAAGACCTAAAAACGAATCTTTATTGCCTGTAATTGCAATCATTTTATTTTTTGCATTTTTTATTAGTGGTACTAAAACCTTAATTTCTGGTGTGTTTCCACTTTTAGAAATACAGATTACAACATCATCTTTTAATATTAATCCAAGATCGCCATGTATAGCATCTGCCGCATGCATAAAAACAGCAGGTGTACCTGTAGAATTAAGAGTTGCAACTATTTTATTAGCAATAATTGCACTCTTACCAATGCCTGTAATAATAACTCGACCTTTAGACTCATAAATTAATTCTACAGCATCAGCAAAATCCTCAGTTAGTAATTCTGATAAATTATTTATAGCTTTACTTTCTAATTGTATAGTTGTTTTTGCAGTTTTTAAGATAGATTGCTTTGTGTTCAAAACTTATTATTTATTGAGTTTTATAGATATAAAGAATTTGTTATCTTTAAAGTTCTTGCAAATGTATATAAAATACCAATAGGGATTAATGAGTATTGAAGAAATTGACTTACACGCCTCGCTTAAAAAGCACTTTGGATTTTCGGGATTCAAAGGTCTTCAAGAAGAAGTAATAAAGAACGTCGTAGCTGGCAATAACACTTTTGTTATTATGCCAACTGGTGGTGGAAAATCTTTATGTTATCAGCTACCAGCATTAATAAAAGATGGTACAGCCATAGTTGTATCACCTCTTATTGCTCTAATGAAAAATCAGGTAGATGCCATAAGAGCTGTTTCTGAGCATGAAGGTGTTGCACACGTTTTAAACTCTTCTTTAAATAAAACGGAAGTAAAAAGAGTAAAAGACGATATTATTAATGGTGTCACTAAATTACTTTATGTAGCTCCAGAGTCATTAACAAAAGAAGAATATGTTGACTTTCTAAGAACTGTCAAAATTTCTTTTATGGCTGTTGATGAAGCACATTGTATTAGTGAATGGGGACACGATTTTAGACCAGAATATAGAAATTTAAAAACCATAATAAAACGTATAGGTGATGACATTCCTATTGTTGGTCTCACAGCAACCGCTACACCTAAGGTTCAAGAAGATATTTTAAAAAGTTTGGGCATGCCAAATGCTGTTACTTTTAAAGCGTCTTTTAATAGACCTAATTTGTATTACGAAGTACGGCCTAAAACTAAAAATGTAGATGCAGATATTATTCGTTTTGTAAAACAGAATGAAGGAAAATCTGGTATTGTATATTGTTTAAGTAGAAAACGCGTTGAAGAATTAGCACAAGTTCTGCAAGTAAATGGAATTAAAGCAGTGCCTTATCACGCAGGTTTAGATGCAAAAACTAGAGTAAAACATCAAGATATGTTCTTAATGGAAGATACAGATGTTGTGGTTGCAACCATTGCCTTTGGTATGGGTATTGATAAACCAGATGTTCGTTTTGTAATTCATCACGATATTCCAAAAAGTATAGAAAGTTACTACCAAGAAACAGGAAGAGCAGGTAGAGATGGTGGAGAAGGTCATTGCTTAGCTTACTATGCATATAAAGATATTGAGAAATTAGAAAAATTTATGGCAGGCAAGCCTGTTGCAGAGCAAGAAATTGGTCATGCGCTTTTACAAGAAGTGGTGGCATTTGCAGAAACTTCTGTGTCTAGGCGTAAATTTATATTACATTATTTTGGTGAAGAATTTGATAACGCAACGGGAGAAGGAGGCGATATGGATGATAATGTTCGTCACCCTAAAAAACAAGTTGAGGCTAAAGAAGATGTTAAACTATTACTCGAAATAGTTCAAAAAACCAATGAAAAATATAAAGCTAAAGATTTAGTACAAGTATTGGTTGGCAATTCTAACGCACTAATTTCTTCTCACAAAACCGACACCCAAGATTTCTTTGGTGTAGGTAAAGATAAGGATAAACGTTATTGGATGGCATTAATTCGTCAGGTTTTAGTTGCTGGTCAATTAAAAAAAGATATTGAAACTTATGGTGTTTTAAGATTAAGTGAAAAAGGGCTAGATTTTATTTCTAAGCCAGAATCGTTCTTAATGGCAGAAGATCATGTGTTTGACGAAGACTCTAACGATAGTATTATAACAAATGCTAAAGGTGGAGGTGCTACGGCTGATGAAAATTTAATGAAAATGCTTAAAGATTTACGTAAGCGTAATGCTAAAAGATTAGGTGTTCCGCCATTTGTAATTTTTCAAGACCCTTCATTAGAAGATATGGCATTAAAATATCCTATATCTATTGAAGAATTAAATAATGTACATGGTGTAGGAGAGAGTAAAGCTAAAAAGTATGGAAAGGATTTTGTAGCTTTAATAGCCGATTATGTTGAAGAAAATGAAATTATACGACCGGATGATATGGTTGTAAAATCTACTGGAACTAATTCTGCTATAAAACTATATATTATTCAAAATGTAGATAGAAAACTACCTTTAAATGATATTGCTTCTTCAAAAGGTATGGAAATGCCTCAATTTATTAAGGAAATGGAATCTATTGTTTTCTCTGGTACAAAATTGAATATCAATTATTGGATAGATGAAATTTTAGACGAAGACCAACAAGAGGAGATTCACGATTATTTTATGGAAACAGAAAGTGATAAAATTTCTGATGCTATAGAAGAATTTGATGGAGATTATGATGACGAAGAATTACGCCTATATAGAATAAAATTTATGAGTGAAGTAGCCAATTAAGGCTATAATTATAAAGTGCTATTGCCAAGTCCGGTTGAGTTTAGGAATAAAAATTCTTAAATATAAACCGGGCTTTTTTATTCTTCTTCTTCTTCTTGATTAATGACTACAGCTTTTTCAAATACAAGGTGGTGTTTTTTAAGTTTTATTTCTACAGCATTTAACGTTGTATTTTCTAAGGTTTTAATGTCGTTTTCTTCAACCTGAAAATCTATTTTGGTAATACTTCTGCCTTTAATACTAGAATTTTCAGATTCAAACTCTGGCATATCAGAATCTAGTTTTAATTCAAAATTGTCACCTACAAAGGTTAGTGTGGCACCACTTTTACATTTAATATGTAATTGACCAACAATAACGGTTTGAAAAAAGAAATAACCACCCAATTCATTTAAACCAGCATAGAGTACGTTGTTCTTAGATACACCATAAGGTTGGTTTTCAACGTCTTTAATTATTGCTTCAATGCTGTCCTTAGTTTCAGAAGTTTTACTGCCAAAAATTTTAGATAAAGAAAATGCCATATTTAATTTTTTTCAAAACTAAACTTAATAATTTAAAACTCAAATTCTCGGTATAGAGTTTCAGTCCTCAGTCCTCAGTCCTCAGTCCTTAGTCTTCAGTCTTTTGTCTTAGGTCTTCAGTCTTCAGTCTTTAGTCAATATTATCATATTCGCAAAAATTAACAGTTAATTCGTAAATCGTAAATCATTGCCTATCTTTGCACTCCTAAATAAAATTTAATACAATGCAAGACGGATTATACGCAAAATTTAACACCACAAAAGGTGCAATTTTAGTAAATTTAGAGTTTGAAAAAACTCCAGGAACAGTTGGTAATTTTGTGGCATTAGCAGAAGGGAATTTAGAAAATTCGGCTAAACCACAAGGAACACCTTATTATAATGGATTAAAATTCCATAGAGTAATTCCAGATTTTATGATTCAAGGTGGTTGTCCTCAAGGAACTGGTACTGGTAATCCTGGTTATAAATTTGATGATGAGTTTCATCCAGATTTAAGACATTCTGGTCCTGGTGTATTAGCTATGGCAAATTCTGGTCCTGGTACAAACGGAAGTCAATTTTATATTACACATGTTGCAACCGATTGGTTAGACGGAAAGCACACTGTTTTTGGAAATGTAGTTGAAGGACAAGATATCGTAGATGCTATTGTACAAGGTGATACTATTGACAGTATTGAAATAGTAAGACAAGGAGAAGCTGCAGAAGCGTTTAATGCTATTGAGGCTTTTAGAACTTTTGAAGGAGCTAGAGAAAAACGTTTGGCTGCAGAACGCGAAGCTGCAAAAGCTGAGTTAGATAAATTGGCTGCTGGTTTTGATGTAACTGAATCTGGGTTACGTTATAAAATAATACAAAAAGGAGATGGTAAAAAAGCTGAGAAAGGTAATACGGTTTCAGTGCACTACAAAGGCCAATTGGCAGACGGAACTGTTTTTGATTCTTCATATAAGAGAAATTCACCGTTAGATTTCCAAGTAGGTGTTGGGCAAGTTATACCTGGTTGGGATGAAGGTATTTGTTTATTAAACGTTGGTGATAAAGCGCGTTTAGTTATACCAAGTGATTTAGCCTATGGAGCTGCTGGAGCAGGTGGTGTAATTCCTCCAAACGCAACGTTAGTTTTTGATGTTGAATTAATGGACGTAAAAGGGTAAACTTTTGTTTATACCATGCAAAATAGATAAAGGGTCTCACAGAACAGTGAGACTTTTTTTTGCGAACTAATCAATTTTGTACATTTTGTGTTAAGCTGTAAAAGAGATTTAAGTTACTTTCTAATTATTAGGTTTTTAATCAATTTTAGAAAAGACGGAATATTAACTTATAAGATAAAAAGTGCTAAAAATCAGTTGATTAGTAATGTTTTAAAAAAAATAGTCAAGGTTTTTGTAGTTTTTAAAATAAAACTCTAATTTCCATTTATATTGAATGTAAAGCATAAAATGATTAGCATAAAACATACCGATTTTTACAATGACGTTTTAAAAGTATTAAATTATAAGTTTGGAAGTGTTTTTATTTTTAAAGGATACGTAGTCTCAGAGATTAATGAAGGCGTGAGTTTTTCTTGGGAAAGTCATGCTCAGATTATTGTAAAAGATGTCACTGATTTTACTAAATGCGATGGAAGCGATATTGTATATATATCTAATAGAATTTATTCGTATTCTCTAGTGCCAACAGATTGGCTTAAATTTTTTAAAAATAGTTTTCATTTAAAAGGCTATGGTGTTATTGGTTATCATAAAATGAGTTTTGTAAACACAGTAGTAGAAAACTTATTCTTTAAAAAGAAAATTAGACGATTTAATTCTCTTAATTCTGCCATTCAATGGGCAAAAAGTTTTGATATTGTAGAGGCTTAAGCTGAAGATTATTAGTAATTAAAACGTTTTGCTACACCAATATCTATTAAATAGCTTAGTCTTAATTGAAGATTTATTGGTTTCTCATTAAGGTGTTCTGTATAGTAAATTAGGCCTTCTTTTCTAGGGTTTAATTCTGCAATACAGTTTTTACCGTATGTTGCGTTTGTTCTGCAATCAAAATCATAATATAAGAGCTTCGCTCTATCCAAATTATTTGAGGCGAGATGTGTTAATAATTTTTTTCTGTTGACGGTTGTTATTTTTAATGATTTAATGTCATTAATTGAGGTTAGTTTTTGCTTTTTGTTATTTAAAATAATGCCTGTTATTAAAAAGTAGTATTGTGTTAGTTTGCTATCGTCTAATAACCAACCGTTTTTAGAATTATTATTTTTTAAATAAGACAGTTCAAAGGTAAAGGTTGGTATATCTATATTTAAGTAATGCAATTGCGCTTTTTCATCGATATAATAAGATTGATTATTAACGGTCATTATTACATCTATACCTAGCAGTTGTTGGTCTATTTTTTTTATTCTTCTAAATTCAATCTTTTTATTAGCATAGATGTTATCTAAATATTTAGATAATAAGTCTTCTTGTGCTAAATCAGATTTAAAATTAGACATTGATTTGATTATATAGTGCTTTTCCTATTTTTTCAACAACACCGACAACTAGCGCATTTCCCATAAAAAAGGCACGTTTGGCATCTGTAATGCCTTCTAGTTTTGTGTGATTATCCGGAAACATATTAAGTCGTTCTAACTCAATAGGTGTTAATCGTCTTAAACCTTTATGGGTTTGGATTACATGTTTAAAACGTGATGGAGATTTACCACCTTCGCCTGTAATAATGGTTCTAGAAGCGTTATCTAAAGCATCAGGATAAATCATGCCACCTTCAGAATATTTGTAAATAAAACCATCTGCAGATTTGCGTTCAATAGTTTTTGCACCTTTTAAATATTCCCATTTTTCTTTGTCTTTATCTGCTATAAAAAACTCAGGTGGTACGTTTTCTTTTTGCAAAATATCCGCCAAAACAGTTGTCTCACCATCGTAATTTGGAGTTGTTTTAGTTGTGAAAACTTTACCGTTAATAAGTAAACCAGTGTTTAAAAAAGGAGATAGTTTACCATTTTTATTAAAGTTATTGGTGATCTCTACCAAGTTACCTTTTAAAGCAATCTCTTCAATGACGTTGGTTTTGTTAACAGGGAACGCCTCTGCAATTGTGCCAGATTCCGTGAGCCATTCTACTTTACTTGATTCTAAAAGTCTTTTATAAGTTGAAGTAGATTTGTGATAACCAATAAAAAATACACGTCGTCTGCGTTGTGGCATTCCATATTCTGCCGCATTTATAACACGCCATTCTACAGCATAATCTAAGTCATTTAAACTTTGAAGCATAACGGCAAAATCACGTCCTCTTTGTTTGGCAGGAGATTTTAATAATCGATCCACATTTTCTAAAAACAGATATTTTGGTTTGTGTGTTTTATTTTCTAAAATATTATGAATAGACCACCACAACACACCTTTTTTACCTTTTAAACCTTTAGAATTATGTAATGTTGTGGCAACAGAATAATCCTGACAAGGAAAACCGCCTACTAATAAATCGTGGTCTGGTATGTCTTCAACGTTTCTAGTAACTACTAGGTTGATGTCTTCATTTGAGTGATTTTCTTTACCAAAACGAGCTTCGTAAACTTTAGAAGCATGTTGTAATTTAGTAGAAGGTTCCCATTGGTTACTCCATACAATTTCATAATTACTTTTTTCGAGTCCTAGTCTAAAACCACCAACTCCTGCAAATAATTCAGCAACTTTTAATTTATTTGTTTCCATGTATTAGTTAAGAAGTCGTTTTATTCTAATTAAGGATAAAGGTAATTTTAATTTTTTTATCTAAAATCTAATGTGAATTATCTAGTTCTAAAAAAAAGAATTGTATCTATTTAGTGCTATTATTTCTTATAACAACCGTTTGCACAGCTCTAGGTGCAATTGTTGTTGTAAATGTTTTATTATCTAGATTTAGTGATACGTTAAAAACTTCTTCATTTTTATTGTAAATAATAATGGAGATAGAATCATCTGTGTTTTTCGCAGCAGTGTAAATAAGACCTTCAGAATTTAAACTTTTTAATTCAATTCTGTGGGCATCTGGTCTAATAAATTTACTAAAATGACTGAGTAAATAATATAGAGGTGTGTATATAACTTGGTCAGTTGTTGGATTAATAAGTACTGGTGCACTATTGTAATTATTGTATGGATTTGGTTGACCTTTATGGCTTAAAATACTGCACCATTCTACATAACCTTGCGTGCCATGGTTTAAATCTGTAATTATATCTGTAGCATAGGTTTCAAACGGAACAAATGTACCAGCATAATCTGTACTTGCTCTCCAGTATTGACCAATAGGATCGTTAGCATCAATATCTATGCTAGATTCTGAATGAATCATTCCTTTGTTTGGCCATTTTTTTTGTAACTCTGCTAATTCATTTGCGTACCAGTTATTTTGTTTTAATTCAGAATTTGTGTACCAATGAAATGCAGTTCCCCAAGCATATTTAGAAGCTTCTGGGTCGTTATATGTTGCGTCTACGTAATCATTCATGGTAGATTTATTATGATCGTAAATAAGTACACGTAAACCAGACTCTAAATCGTCTAAATTAAGATGGCCATCTTTTACAAGTTGAGGGCCAAGATGATCTCTTAAAAAATCTCTTCCTTGTTCTGGTGTAAAACCGTTACTGTCCCATTGTGCATCATGTGCGTGTAGAGGTTCATTCTGTGGTGTAATTCCCCATAAATTAATACCTTGTGCTTTATACGCGCTTACATATTTTGAAATGTATTCTGCCCAAAGTCCATAATATTTTGGTTGTAAAGTTCCATTAGTCATGGTTGCGGTTTCACCTGTTTTCATCCAAGAAGGCGGACTCCAAGGTGACGCGATTATTTTAAAATCTGCACCAGGAATATTTGATGCCTCTAAAATCATAGGAATAAGGTCATAGCTAGGTTCTACTAGCTCAACACCTCTTACTTGGTCATTTTCCTCACCAGAAAATCCTTTTAAATCTTCGTTAATACTAAAAGTAGTAAGGTCTTCGTCACCTTTTTCTACATAAGTATAATGGGTGTTAGAGTAATCACTACTATTAATATGTGTTCTTGTTAAGGTAAAGCCAGCTCCTTCGGTAGGACTAAAAAGTTTGGTTAAAACATTTTTACGAGATTCTACAGGAATTGTAGCGAGATTCCAAGCAGAAGACTCTGTGAATGATGCACCAAAACCGTAATATTTTTGAAATTCTTTATCTGGATATACCGTTATTGTTACTTCTTTTATGTCTTTGGATTCCGTTTGAAATTCTTCAGGTGATATTTTTTTTAAGTTATCACCTGCATATGATGTTTGATAAACTTCAGACATGTAGTCGTCGTATTTACTTTTTTCTGTACAACTTACTATAATCAAAGCGATTAATACTATTATTACATAATTTATGCCAGAATTGCAGAGATTTTTAGTTTGTTTACTGTTAGAGATATTCATAGTTTATTTAGGATATTGGTTTATTTTAACTGTAAATTATTCGCAATAAATATAGGCTTTATTCAATATTTAAGAAAGAATAATATAAATTTTAAAAGGTTGAATTTCTTCTTAAAAAGAGGTGTGTAATTTCAACTTAAAAACTGATAATCTCTGTGTATTTAGGCGTGGTTATTAGGTTTTAAAAATGTTAATTTTTGATGTAATTTTATCGTAAAACTAATTTTTTAACCACTTCTTTACGTAAGGATTCATTTAACATTTTAATAATTTTATCCGTTCCGTAACTTAATTCTTCTCGCAAAACACTAGAACTGAGTTGCACGTATAAAGTATTGTGCTTTAACTCTATAGCAGTTGTATAGTTATTTACACCGTTTCCCATTAGGTTTGTCCAAGCTTCACGCACATCTACTTTGTCTAAGCCAGATTGTAAATTGTTTTTTTCTACAAACTGCTTTAAGATATCTTCTATAGATTGATTGTCGTTATTCCGTTTTGCCATAATATTGAATTTTCAATAACTCATTTTACAAATTTACTCTTCTAAATTTAATTTTATAGGCGTATATCTTTTGTATAAATATATATTTTGGTCTTCGGTTATTATTTTGAGTTGTTCTTCGTTAGCGTTTAAAACAGTTTCTTTCCAGTTAGTATATGGTGTTGTGTAATAAATATATAGTATGTTATCTTCAATTTTTAACTGAATGTCTTCTGCATCACCAGAGGTGTAATACGTATCGTTAATACCTGGTTTAAGTTTTTTTCTAAAGCCTTTTAAACTGTCTTTTATACCTATATAATCTATAGTTTCATTGAATTTATATTCTTTTTTGCTGCCATCTGCCATAGTAACTTCTTGTATTTCCCAGTAGCCTTCTATATGCTTAATAAAAGGTTTAGGGTTTTTAGAGCAACTAAAAATGCTTGCAGCAATAACAACGAATAAATATGTTATTAATTTGAAATTGATTCCATTTTGCCCTATAAAACTCCATTTCAATAAATTAGGAAACTGTTTCATAATTTAAAAATTTTATAAGATTGATGCGTTTGTTTTATGACATCTTCTGTACGTTCAGCATGTGTATCACTAATAAAAATTTGCCCAAAATGTTCATTATCAACCAAGCTTATAATTTGTGATACTCTGTTTTCATCTAACTTATCAAAAATATCATCTAATAATAGAATAGGAGAGACGCCACTTTGTTGTTTTATAAAATCGAATTGTGCCAATTTTAAAGCTATTAAAAATGATTTTTGTTGGCCTTGACTTCCAAATTTCTTAATAGGAAATTCGTCAATTGTAAAAACCAAATCGTCCTTATGCGCACCCACACTTGTATATTGCAGCGCCTTGTCTTTATTGATGTTTTTAGCGAGTAAATCAATTAATTTAGTATTAAATAAATCACTTTTATAAGTTAGGTTAATGGCTTCTTCGCTTTGTGCAATGGCTTCATATCTAGATTTAAATATAGGAATGAAAGTTTGTAAAAAAGCGTCGCGCTTTTTGAAAATTTCACTACCATAAGTATGTAGCTGTTCGTTGTAAATAGCTAAAGTATCTGCGTTAAAAGTATTGTTTAATGCAAAAAACTTTAATAGTGCATTTCGTTGAGATAATACTTTATTATAGTTAATAAGTTCTGTTAAATAACTTTTGTCACTCTGAGAAATTACGCTGTCTATAAATTTTCGTCTGGTATCACTACCTTCAATTATTAAGTCGCGATCTGCAGGAGAAATTATAACTAAAGGAATAAAACCAATATGCTCACTAAATTTCTCATAAGCCTTACCATTTTTTTTAATTACCTTTTTTTGTCCTCGTTTTAAGGATACAATTATTTTTTCGTCGCGTTCATTTTTTGTGAATTTTCCATCAACTACAAAAAAATCTGCATTGTGATTTATATTCTGAACAGCAATAGGATTAAAATAACTTTTTCCGAAAGCCAAATGATAAATCGCATCTAAAGCATTGGTTTTTCCGATACCATTTGCACCAACAAAACAATTGATTTTGGTGTCGAAATCGAAAACCTGACTTTCAAAATTTTTATAATTAACTAAAGATAGTGTGTTTAGATTCATGAAAAGTAAACAGATTCCTTGATTTTACTGATGTAGAAAAGCTTTTTAAGCTTGTTATTAATAATTCAAAAATAACAAATAAATAGGCTTTTAAATCCCAATAAAAATTTTATTTTTGCGCACGCACAAAATGACAATTTATGGCAACGTATAATAAAAGAGGCTACAAACCAAAAACAGTAAAGGAGAAGGAAGTAATTGTTGAAGAAGAATCAACAACAGCAGAAGTATTTAATACTTTAGATGAAGGAGCTTCAAAAGCTGAGGAATGGGCTGTAAGAAACCAGAAGTATATAATAGGTACCGTAGGTGCAATTGCTTTATTGGTTTTAGCATTTTTAGCTTACAATAAATTTGTAGCTGAACCTAATGAGAAAGATGCAATGAACGAGATGTATACTGCAAAGAAATATTTTAACGATGCAGTTAATGGTATGTCATCAGATTCATTATATAGAATGTCTCTAGAAGGAGGTGAAGGTAAATATGGTATGCTAGATATTATTGACAACTATAGCGGAACACCAGCTGCTAATTTAGCAAACTATTATGCTGGTATGGCATATTTAAATTTAAAAGATTACCAAAAAGCTGTAGAACATTTAGATGATTTTTCTAGTGAAGACATAATGTTAGGTCCAATTGCAAAAGGCGGAATTGGAGATGCTTTTGTTCAATTAAATCAATCAGATAAAGCATTAGAGTATTACGAAAAAGCATTTAAGGCTAATGTTAATGACTTTACAACACCTTTATATTTATTAAAAGCGGCTAAAGTTGCTATTGATTTAGGTGAAAATAGTAAAGCATTAGATTATTTAACTAGAATTAATACAGAATTCTCAGATTCTAAAGAGTCTAAGGAGGCAGAGGTGTTAATTGGTAAAGTAGAAGCAAGCTTATAATATATGGCAACTGCAAATCATAATTTATCAAATTACGATAAAGCTACAATCCCAAACGCGAAAGATTTTCGGTTTGGGATTGTTGTTTCAGAATGGAATGATAAAATTACCGAAGGTCTTTGGCAAGGTGCTTTTGATGCACTTATAGATTGTGGTGCTGTTAAAGAAAACATTGTACGGTGGAATGTTCCGGGAACGTTTGAGTTAACTTACGGTGCCGCACGCATGAGTAAAAGTATATATGCAGACTCTGGTATGCTAGATGCTATTATTGTAATAGGTTGTGTAATACAAGGGGAAACAAAACATTTCGATTTTGTATGTGAAGGCGTTACTCAAGGTATAAAAGACTTAAATCTTAAAGGTGATATTCCGGTTATATTCTGTGTGCTTACCGATAATAATATGCAACAATCCATTGACCGTTCTGGCGGAAAGCATGGTAACAAAGGTACAGAAGCTGCTATAGCTGCAATTAAAATGGCAGAGTTGCGCAAGCAGTCGTTGTAGTTTTTTTATTTTATAGTCTTCAGTCTTCAGTCTTCAGTCTTCAGTCTTCAGTCTTCAGTCTTCAGTTCTTGGTCTAGGTTTTTCAATAAAAAGAATTAAGTAAAGTTTATGTTTCCAATAAAATTTATTTTTACCAACTACCAACTACCAATTACTAACTACTAACTCTGGCATTCTTTTTGTTAATAATTTTAAGGAATCCTTAAGGGTTAATTCCTTGTATTTTCAGTACTTTTGAGATTAATCTATTGTAATTTACAAATCATTTGTTTCAACAAAGAAAAAATAAGCGCTTTAATTATAAATCAAGACTTCAGGATTCCGAAGAAAAAAAGTCGAAAGCCGACTTCGAAACTCAATGGAATGAGCTAAAAGGAAATGATAAGAAACGTGGAAATGTTTTTACCTCATTACCGCTTTTAATCGTAATGTTAGTTTCACTTTTTGTTTTACTTTATATTCTAGAAGGATATATAAAATAGGGATACTATGGGATTAATGAAATTAAAAAAAAATAAAAAATATAATTATCAACCTCGTTATTATAAAGGAGATGGTTTTGAGCTTAAACATAAATTTGATGATTATAGAACTACCATAGATCCTGCAAAAGGATTAAAAGGTAAATTTAATGCTGCTGTAAATGATTATAAACATAACAATGATAAAAGCGTTAATAGACGTGTTCTTATTATTGTTGGCATTTTAGTTTTTTTGTTTTTGTTTTTAATAGGTTTTGATCTCTCTATTTTTCTCCCAAATAGCTAATGTCAGATATTATTCAACTTTTACCAGATCATGTTGCTAACCAAATTGCAGCAGGTGAGGTCGTTCAACGTCCTGCTTCCGTAGTAAAGGAACTCTTGGAAAATGCCATTGATGCCAATGCTACTGAGATAAAATTAATTATTAAAGATGCTGGTAAAACGCTAGTACAAGTTATTGATAATGGTAAAGGAATGAGTGTTACAGACGCTCGCTTAAGTTTTGAGCGTCATGCCACATCAAAAATTAGAGCTGCAGAAGATTTATTTCAACTTAATACAAAAGGGTTCAGAGGTGAAGCTTTAGCAAGTATTGCTGCTATTGCGCATGTTGAATTAAAAACTAAACAAGTTGCTGATGATTTAGGAACGGTAATAGTTATAGAAGGAAGCGATGTAAAATCTCAAGAAGTTTCTGTAACTCCTACTGGTACTTCGGTGTCGGTGAAACATTTATTTTTTAATATTCCTGCAAGACGTAATTTTTTAAAGTCAGATACGGTAGAATTAAGACATATTACTGATGAGTTTCATCGTGTGGCTCTAGCGCATCCAAATATAGCATTTGCATTTTATCATAACGGAAGTGAATTATTTAATGTGCCACAAGAGAATTACAGACAACGTGTGGTGCATATATTTGGAACAAAAACCAATGAAAAATTAGTACCTGTTGAAGAAGAAACAGAAGTATTAAAAATATCAGGTTTTGTTGGTAAACCCGAATTTTCTAAAAAGACAAAGTCAGAGCAATATTTTTTTGTTAATCAGAGATTTATAAAAAGCCCATATTTAAATCATGCTATAAAATCTGCTTTTGAAGGTTTGCTAAAAGATGGTTATCATCCCAGTTATTTTTTAAATCTTATGGTAGATCCAAAGTCTATAGATATTAATATTCATCCTACAAAAACCGAAATAAAATTTGATGATGAGCATACGCTTTATGCTATTTTACGTGCAGCGGTGAAGCATAGTTTAGGGCAATTTAATATCGCTCCAATTTTAGATTTTGAACAGCAAAGTAGTTTTAATACACCATATAATTATAAAGATAAAACTGCAGCAGCACCAGCTATTGAGGTAGATCGCAGTTTTAACCCATTTGCAGATGATTCTTCTTCTAAAAATAGTAGTCCTAAAACTTCAAATTATAATAACGAATATAAATCTAAACCAACACCAGCTTGGGAAAGTTTGTACGTTGGTTTAGAATCTAAAAGTAATAATTCGCCATCTGATTTTAGTGAAGTAACGTTTGAAAGTGCAACTAAAAACGAATCTATATTTAACGATTCAACAATAGAAACCGCAAAAACAACCTTTCAGTTACAACAGAAATATATTGTAAGTACCATTAAATCTGGTATGTTAGTTATAGATCAAAACAGAGCACATCAGCGCATTTTGTACGAAAGTTTTCTAAAACATATAACAATACAAGAAGCTACGAGTCAGCAGTTATTATTTCCGTTACAGTTACATTATACACCTAGTGAGACAAAAATAATTCAGGATTTAAAAACCAATTTAGAACATACAGGTTTTGTGTTTTCAGAATTAAGCACAAAAGAAATTACAATTACAGGTGTACCAGTTGGTGTACCAGAAAGTGAGGTGTCTATTATTTTAGAGCAGTTAATAAGCGATGTAGAAAATGATGTGCCAGATACTAATTTTAGTGCAGCAGATTTATTAGCAAAATCTATGGCTAAAAGTTTAGCCATAAAAAATGGGCAATCTTTAAATAGTACAGAGCAAGAACATATAGTAAATAGCTTATTTGCCTGTAAGGAACCTAATGTATCACCAACTAATAGACCTACGTTTATTACCATGGCAGTTGATGATATTGAGAAAAAATTTATGTAGAGTATGGGAAGACAATTGACAGATGCAGTAAAAAATTTACTAATAATTAATGTTTTAGTTTTTATAGGAATGGTTTCTGTTGGTAACAATAATGAGCCATTTACAACTTGGTTTGCTTTGTATTTTCCGGAGAATGCAAGGTTTCAACCATGGCAAGTATTAACACATATGTTTATGCATGGAGATATTATGCATATCTTTTTTAACATGTTTGCTCTATGGATGTTTGGTACAGCTGTAGAGCGCATTTTTGGTTGGAAAAAATTTATAATGTTTTATTTATTGTCAGGGTTTGGGGCAGCAACACTTCAGATAGCATTTTCATATTATTTTTATAATACCGGATTAGCCGAGTTGGTAAATGCTGGTTTTTCTGAGACGAATATAATAGAGTTGTTGTCAACAAATCAATATAGCCAAAATTGGGCTAATGTTTTAGGTGATATAGAAAATACAGAACGTTTTGCCGGTTCTTATATTTCACCAATGGTTGGTGCTTCAGGTGCAATTATGGGTATTTTAGTGGCTTTCGGGATGTTGTATCCAGATAATAAATTAATGCTTATTTTTTTGCCAATTCCTATTAAAGCTAAGTATTTTATACCTGGTATTATAGTGTTAGATTTAATTTCTGGTTTAACTGGTCAATCATTTTTTAGTCCTAGTAATACGGCTTATATGGCTCACGTTGGAGGTGCTTTAACTGGTTTTCTTTTAATGTATTTCTGGAAAAAAAATGAGAAGGATAAATACCGTTGGAATTAATTATGAGTACAATAGATAATTTAAAATTTAAGTATAAAAATTTAGATGTTTTTGGTAAAATTATAGCCATTAATATCTTGGTGTTTTTAGTTGGATTGGTTTTAAAATCATTGTTGCGCCTCAATTTATTCACCTTTTTTGAACTGCCAGCTGGTATAATGAATTATTTGTTTCAACCATGGTCTTTAATCACTTACGGATTTTTACATAGTGGGATATTTCATTTGGTGTTTAATATGTTATTCTTGTATTATTTATCTAGAGTAACAATGAATTTGTTTCGTACTAAAATGATTCTTAATATTTATTTCTTAGGGATTATTTGTGGTGGTTTAGCATACTTAGCAACGGCAAATCTGTTGCCAATTAAATTTATTGGGCAAAATGATGTTCTTGTTGGTGCATCCGCAGGTGTAAGTGCACTTTTATTATTTGTAGCGGTTTATATTCCAAATACAGAAATACGGTTGTTTAATGCTTTTAATGTAAAATGGAAGCATATTGCATTGGTTATTGTAGGTATAGATTTATTTAGACTGTTAACAGGCGTAAATCAAGGAGGATATGTTGCGCATTTTGGCGGTTATCTTTTAGGTTACATCTATGCTACTAAATTATTAAAAGGTACTGATATAGGCATTGGTTTTGAGCGTACTATGGACAGTTTTATGAGTATTTTTAAATCTAAATCTCAGTTAAAAACAGTACATCGTAAAACCAACAAGAAAAAAGAGTATGTTGGTAAAACCAAAGACGAGTTTAACCAGTATAATAACCAAAAGAAAATAGATTTAATTCTAGATAAAATTAGTAAAAGTGGTTACGAGAGTTTAACTGCAGAAGAAAAAGAATTCTTATTTAAAGCTGGTAAATAATAAGGACGTGAAAGGGTTGAGATTTGGTAGTAAAATTGTATTTGTAATCAATTCATTGGTGGCATTTCTACTGCTTATATCTTACATTTTACCTTATATTCCACCTAAAAGTTTTGCAACATTGTCTGTGTTAAGTTTAGGTGTACCTTTACTTATTTTATCTAATTTGTTATTTTTTATATTTTGGTTGCTCCGTGTAAAAAAGCAAATGATTTTATCGCTTGTTGTATTACTACTAGGTTACAATTATATTAGTTCAATGTATAAGTTTTCTGGAGCTTCAAAGGTTGAAGATGATGCCAATTTCTCTGTAATGTCCTTTAATGTTAGAATGTTTAACAAATTTAATTGGTTGCCAGAACCAATAGATAAGGAGCATATAGTAAAAATATTAGCAGACGAAAATCCAGATATATTATGTCTTCAAGAATACCCAAGAGGCGAACGTGTAGAGATTGTTGGTTATGATAGTTTTAATGCTAAGTATGTTAAAGGTATTAAAGGCGGACAAGCTATTTTTTCAAAATTTCCAATTGTAAATTCGGGCTCCTTAGAGTTTCCTAATACCTTTAATAACGCCATTTTTGCAGATATTGTAAAGGAGAAAGATACCATTAGAATTTATACGTTTCATTTACAATCTTCTGGTATAAATACAGATGTTGAAAACCTAAAAAACGAAACATCCGGACATTTATTTAAGCAGGTTGGTGCTACGTTTAAAATGCAACAAGACCAAGTGGCCCTTTTTTTAGCACACAAAGAGAAATGCCATTATAAAACTATTGTAACAGGAGATTTTAATAATACAGCCTATTCTTATGTCTACAGAAAAATAAAAGGTGATGATTTGGTTGATACGTTTGAAGAAGCCGGTAACGGTTTTGGAAGAACCTTCGATTTTAAATTTTTCCCAATGCGTATTGATTTTATTCTTGCAGATCAAGATTTTACTGTAAATGGTTTTAAAACTTACGATGTAAAACTATCGGATCACTTTCCTATAAAAACGACTTTAAAATTACATTAAACTACAGTCTACAATATCTGCAATAATATGGATCACTAATCCTAGACCCAATATGCGAGTTTGTTTTGGAATTAGTAATACTAAATATATAATAATAGCGTAGTAGGAGTGAAGCGGATGAAAATTGATGCTACAACGATTTGGGTCAAACATAGGGTTTGCTAATAAATGATCTAAATCTATAAGCATACCTAAGATCATTATGGTGTATGCTTTAATCCAAATTTTTCTATAAATTAGAAGTGCTACAAGCAGAGGTAAACCAAAATGAATACCGTAATGTACTATTGGTTGAAGCATAAAAACTAAATTAAAGATAGCTGTTGCTGTTTTAAATACAACTCCGTATTTGGACCTTCGTTAAATAATACATCTAAGATACTAAGGTTAGGTATAAATCCATGTTTTTCAGTAAATACTTGAGTATATGGCTTTATTGAATCTACCTTAAAATTACGTTTAGTTATGGCTCTAAAATCCGTTATTCCAATAGGCTTTTTTTCAAATGTAGATGTATTAATTGGATTTACATTAAGTTGAATTGCATCAGAAATTAGTTCAAAACACTTTAAATTTAAATCCAATATATAATGAAACTTTAATTCAAAAATTGGCATTAAATCATCTATATAGAATTCAAAAAAAGGTGACATGCTATAAGCAGATTGTAAAGATTTTAAATGCTGTACTTGCCATTGTGCGTCGTTAGCAATTTTTACATCTTTATAAAGTTGTCTGTTTTTCTGAGAAAAGGTTACAGGCACAGTTAATGCAAGTTTGCCATTGGCACCATAGATTTCTGTTCTATTTCTAAAAGATTGCTTTTGGTAATTATCGCAGACTTCAAAATAAACTGAATCTGCATTAACAATAGTCCAAAAATGTACAATATTTGGAAAATATGTAGGATGAATAACGGCTTCCATTTAGACTTTTTTATAAAAGCCTAATTACGACTTGGCTTTTTTTTTCTTACGCCATTTATTAAAAAATACAAGGCCTAAAACAATAATTATAAAAGGAATAATATAAGAGGTGCGTTCTCCACTTCCGCTTACCGTAGTAAACACTCTATCCCAACGGATACGCACATCGTTAGAACCATCTAAAATACCGTCAATACTCATCCAAATAAATACAGGTTTTCCAAAAATGTGGTTGTATGGTACAAATCCCCAATATCTACTGTCAATAGAATTATGTCTATTGTCTCCCATCATCCAATAATAATCTTGATTAAAGGTATATGAAGTTACAGGTTGGTCATCAATTAAAATTTGATTTCCTCTTGTAACAACTTTATGACCTTCATATTCTGAAATTGCACGTTTGTATATAGAAATATTATCAGTACTAAGTTGTATTGTTGCCCCAGCTTTTGGTATCCACATAGGTCCAAAATTATCTGTATTCCACTTGTAATTAGGGTCTCTAGGGAAAAGATTTCCATCTACACCTTTCTCTGTCTTTAGAGGTGAAATATTAGCTACTTCTGGATGTGATTTTAATTTAGCTATAGCTTCTTTTGTTGCAGCAGGTATTCTGTAAGTTCCTTCTGTATTACCATACCCTAAACCATCTGTTATATCATATTTTTTTAAAATATCAAAAATTCTAGCGGGTTGTAATTGACGCTTAAATGAAATTTCATAAGAAAATTGAATATGAGCTCTTGGTGGGAGTTTGTTTTGCTTTCCATTAATAAATACATAACCATTTCTTATTTCTAAAGTATCACCAGGAATACCCACACAACGTTTTACAAGATTTGTTTTCTTGTCAATTGGCTTGTAGTAGTTACGATCAGGGTTAAAGTCATTCATATCTAATAACGTATCGGCTGGTTGGTTAAAAACCACAATGTCATTACGTTCTACACTTTCAAAACCTGGTAACCTTAAATAAGGAAGTTGGAATATATTTTTCCAAGATGTGTTACGCTCTTCAAATTTATCGTCAAATAAATAAGATTTGGTGTTTAATTTAGGAATGGTATCATGCACCATTGGTGCAGCAACCGTTGTCATTGGTACTCTTGGGCCATAATGTAATTTACTTACAATTAAAAAATCACCAACTAACAATGATTTCTCTAAAGAGGATGATGGAATTACAAATGGTTGAAAGAAGTACGTATGCACAATTGTGGCGGCCACAATAGCAAAGAGTATTGAAGTTATCCATTCACCTGCTGTTGTTTTTGGTGATAATTTTCTGTTTTCAATAAAATTAACATCTGCAATATAATTGAGATAATACAAATAAAAACCTAAGGTTATAATGCATAAAAGGGCATCTACTTTACTATCTTTTCCGAAAGTTCTTGCAGTTTCTACCCATACGGCCGGAATCATAATAAGATTTACTATTGGTAAAAACATTAAAATAATCCACCACCATGGACGTGATATTATTTTCATTAAAATAACGGCATTGTAGATTGGTACAAATGCTTCCCAAGCTTGTCTGCCAGCTTTAACGTATAATTTCCATGTGCCTAAGCCATGTATAATTTGTATAACGAGTAAAAATATAAACCACTGTGTCCAGCTCATAATGTAGTATTTAATCTAGTAGGTTGTAAATTATTTCAATTTGTCTCAAAATTTTGACAAATTAACCAATGTTTAACACATCTTTCATAGTAAAGACGCCTTTCTTGTTTTTAATCCACTCAGCTGCAATAACGGCTCCCATCGCAAAACCTTGTCTGCTATGCGCTGTATGCTTAATGCTAATAGAATCAATTTCAGAGTTATAGGTTACTTCGTGAGTGCCAGGAACGTCTTCTATACGTTTAGCGTCAATAAAAATCTCATTAGCTTTAGGCTGCTCTAAAGTCCAATTTTTATAAGTAGAATTTTTAATAATTTCTTCGGCTAAAGTTATAGCTGTTCCGCTTGGAGCATCTAACTTTTTTGTATGATGAATTTCTTCCATTTCAATTTTATATTCAGAGAAACCAGACATTAATTCACTTAGTCTTTTATTGATTTCAAAAAATATGTTTACACCTAGACTAAAGTTAGAGGCATAAAGAAATGTACCATTCTTTTCTTTGCAATAAGAAACAACGTCATCATATTGTTCTAACCAACCGGTTGTTCCGGATATTACAGGAACTCCTGCGTCTAGCGCTTTTTTTATATTGTAAACGGCAACTGTAGGTATACTAAAATCTATAGCAACTTCAGCATCTTTAAAATTATAATCCGAGTCAGCATCAGAAACTTTTAATACAATGCTATGGTTGCGATTTAAGGCAATAGTTTCAATGCTTTTACCCATTCTACCATAACCGAGTAGTGCTATTTTCATGTTAAAATTTAAAATTAAGTGTGAGGCCTAAATCTGAAGTGTTTTCGAGCTCGTTATATTGATAATGTGGACTTAAACTAAGATTTTCATCTACATTAAACTGAAGCAAATGTGCATCTATATTGGCATCTAAAATGTTTAAAGCATAAAAACCAAATGTAACAAGCAAAGAAAGGTCTTTATTTCGTCTGGCTTGTGTTTGTGCTCTAACAAGAGCATCAGTAGAAATATTTGGTGTGTCTCCATCACCATAAAATTCATCGTCCTTAAAACCTGCCAAACGTCTTTTGTAAGCATCTCTATACCTGTTTAATTGACGCGTATTAAAGTCATAGACTAAGATACCTCCTGTAATGGCACCAATAACTATTGGTATTTTCCAATACCTCTTATTATAGGCCTGACCTAAACCAGGTAAAACAGCAGATAAAAAGGCTGCTTTTGCAGGTCTTAAAGGGTCTATTTCGGTTTTAACAATGCTATCTGTAGAAATAATTACTTTATCATTAACAGCAACACGAGTACTGTCTGTTTCTATCTCGGTTTGAGCATAGGTAAACAGTAATGAAATAATACACCATAAAACTGCTAAGAAATTCTTATTTGGTTTCACGTTGAACTAATTTTTTAATTCTATTAAAATCTTCTTCAGAATGGAATGGAATTGTGATTTTTCCGCTACCATTCTTTGCTACTTTAACGTCTATTTTATGTCCAAAGTATTCTGAAAATTCTCTAATACCTTTTTTAATGTGTTTTGGAATTTCTAAAACAGAAGTTTCTGGCTTAACAGGCGTTTCGGTATTTAAATTCTTTACTAATTGTTCCGTGGCTCTTACAGAAAGTTTATTGGTAATTATTTTTTCATAAATCTCAAGTTGGTCTACTTGGTCATCAATATTTACTATTGCTCTACCATGACCCATGCTTATAAAACCGTCTCGTATACCCGTTTGAATAATTGGGTCTAACTTTAGTAAACGTAAGTAATTTGCAATTGTAGAACGCTTTTTACCAACGCGTTCACTCATTTCTTCTTGCGTTAGGTTTATCTCATCAATTAAGCGTTGGTATGACAAGGCAATTTCTATGGCATCTAAATCTTGACGTTGAATATTTTCTACCAAAGCCATTTCTAATGACTCTTGGTCATTGGCAATTCTAATATAAGCAGGTATGGTTTCTAGGCCAATTAATTTTGAGGCTCTAAAACGACGTTCACCAGAAACTAATTGGTAATTGTTAAATGCTAATTTTCTAACCGTTATAGGTTGTATTACACCAAGTTCTCGTATAGAAGATGCTAATTCTCTCAGTGTTTCTTCATTAAAGTTAGTTCTTGGCTGAAATGGATTTACTTCAATACTATTAATATCTAATTCTACAATATTACCAACTACTTTATCTGCATTTTTATCTTCTGCTGAATTTATATCGTTTTCAGGATCTTTTAATAAGGCCGATAGACCTCTGCCTAATGCTTGTTTTTTAGTTGCTTTCGCCATTATAATTCATTTTTCTTAATCAGCTCTTTGGCTAAGTTTAAATAATTTACTGCACCTTTACTACTAACATCATAGTTAATAATACTTTCACCATAACTTGGTGCCTCACCTAAACGTACGTTTCTTTGAATAATAGTATCAAAAACCATATCACTAAAGTGTTTCTGCACTTCTTCTACTACTTGATTTGATAATCGTAAACGTGAATCGAACATGGTTAAAAGCATGCCTTCTATATCTAACGCTTGGTTATGAATTTTTTGTACACTTTTAATAGTATTTAACAGTTTTCCTAAACCTTCAAGCGCAAAATACTCGCATTGTATAGGTATTATTACAGAATCTGCAGAAGTAAGAGCATTTAGAGTTAATAAACCTAAAGATGGTGCACAGTCAATTAAAATATAATCATAATCTTCTTTTAAGCCATGAATAGCCTTTTTTAACATATACTCACGTTCTTCCTTATCTACTAATTCTATTTCAATAGCTACAAGGTCTATATGTGCAGGTATTACATCTACGTTTGGAGCATTTGAAGCTACAATAGCTTCTTTTGCCTCAATAGAATGCTCTATTAATTGGTAAGAGCCAATATCAACAGCATCTACATCTAAACCTAAACCAGAACTTGCGTTGGCTTGTGGGTCTGCATCTATAAGTAATACTTTTTTCTCTAATGCACCTAATGAAGCTGCAAGATTTACTGAGGTTGTGGTCTTACCAACGCCTCCCTTTTGGTTTGCTATTGCAATGATTTTACCCATTTAATAATGTTCTTAGGAATGAAGTGATAAAATTACGATTATTTACGACTTTAGAAAATTGAATTTGTTAACAATAAATTAAAGATTTAATTGTCTTTAATTTTTAGTTGCTTCACGGAATTTTTATTTAAAAATTGTAATAGTTTTTCAAAGTACGCTGTGCCTCCAGTTTTCCAGACATTGAGATGATTAGCGTTTTCAACTTCTAAAAATTCTTTGTTTTTACTTTTTATGTTTAAAAAATTAGCTTTTCCGTAGTTTATATTAATTCGGTCGTCTTTTGTACCATGAACCACTATAATAGGTTGGGTAATTTTTTTGCAATATAAAAGTGGGTTGGCATCGTTAACATTAAAATTTGCAATATCAGCAGCTCTGTTTACTAAGTAATTTGAAAATGGTTTATAGCTAAAACCTACATTAAGCTGAAAATAATCGTGTACAATAGACCTGAAGTCTGAAAATGTACTTTCTATAATTCCAAATTTAATACGTTTGTCAAATCCCATAGCTTGTAATCCAATAGCTCCACCAAGAGACTGTCCCCAAATACCAATATTGTTAAGTTGTTCTTTATTAATTAAATAATCTATAACATTCTTTACGTCTTGTTTTTCATTAACACCAAAGGTGCAAAACTGACCTTCACTTTCTCCATGTGCTCTAGAATCTAAGGCAAAAGAATTAAAACCATTCTGAGCTAAAAAAGTACTTAACTCTAAAAAGGCTTCTTTGTTTGAGCGAATGCCATGCAAAAGTATAATAGTACCTTTAGTAGAATCTAAACTAGAAAATGATAATCTACCAGATAAATTAATACTGTCAAAAGACGTTATAATAAGATCTTTTCTTTTGATGTCTTTATTGTCATTTAGAGTAATTTTGGCAGTCTTTACCTTATTTCGGTTTATTAAATTAACTACAGGATTTCTAATTTCAGTGATTAATCTAGGAATGATGAAATGAGTAATTAATACACCAAAAATTACTATAATTACAATGATTCTTTTTAGTATTTTAAACCTTCGTTTTGGAGTTGAATTACGCATCAATCAATATCTCTAATAGCCGTATTGCAGCATCACTAATTTTTGTACCAGGACCAAATACTGCTGCTGCTCCAGCATCAAATAGATATTGATAATCTTGCTTTGGAATAACACCACCAACAATAACCATAATATCTTCGCGTCCGTAATTTTTAAGTTCTTTAATGACTTGCGGAACTAAAGTTTTATGGCCTGCAGCTAATGAAGAAACACCAAGTATGTGTACATCATTTTCTACAGCTTGTTTTGCAGCTTCTTGTGGTGTTTGAAATAAAGGTCCAATATCTACATCAAAACCAACATCTGCATAACCAGTAGCGACTACTTTTGCGCCACGATCATGGCCATCTTGTCCCATTTTTGCAATCATTATTCTAGGACGTCTTCCGTCTTGTTCTGCAAATTGGTCTGCTAGCTCTTTTGCTTTCGCAAAAGATTTATCGTCTTTTATTTCTTTACTATACACGCCAGAAAATGATTTAATTTGTGCTTTGTGTCGTCCAAATTCGGCTTCTAAAGCATCGCTTATTTCACCTAAAGTTGCACGTTTTCTTGCTGCATCTACAGCTAAAGCTAATAAATTATCTTCACTTGTCTTTGCAGATGCTGTTAATTTAGATAATGCTTTGGTTACTGCGTCTGTATTTCTAGTTGCTTTTATATGGTTTAAGCGATCTATTTGTTGTAGACGAACGGTTTTGTTATCAACTTCTAAAGTAGAGATTGGGTCTTCTTCCTCTAATTTGTATTTATTAACTCCAACAATTATATCTTGGCCAGAATCTATACGTGCTTGTTTACGCGCTGCAGCTTCTTCAATTCGTAGTTTAGGGATGCCGGCTTCAATAGCTTTAGTCATACCGCCTAATGCTTCAACCTCTTCAATAAGTTTCCAAGCTTGGTTTACAATATCATCGGTTAATTTTTCTACATAATAACTGCCAGCCCAAGGGTCAACAGTTTTGGTAATTTGTGTTTCTTCTTGTAGATAAATTTGTGTATTTCTAGCAATACGAGCAGAAAAATCTGTGGGTAATGCTATAGCTTCGTCTAACGCATTAGTGTGCAAACTTTGTGTGCCACCAAAAGCAGCAGCAGTTGCTTCTATGCATGTTCTGGCTACATTATTAAAAGGGTCTTGTTCTGTTAAGCTCCATCCAGAAGTTTGGCAATGTGTTCTCAGTGCTAAAGATTTTTGATTTTTTGGGTTGAATTGCTTCACTAATTTTGCCCAAAGCATACGAGCTGCACGCATTTTTGCAATTTCCATAAAATGATTCATGCCTATAGCCCAAAAGAACGAAAGACGAGGCGCAAAGGTGTCAATGTCCATACCCGCAGCTAATCCTTTTCTTATATATTCTAATCCATCAGCTAAGGTGTATGCTAGCTCAATATCGCAAGTAGCACCAGCTTCTTGCATGTGGTAACCAGAAATGCTAATACTGTTAAATTTAGGCATGTTTTTACTGGTATATTTAAAAATATCTGAAATTATTTTCATTGAAGGTGTAGGAGGATAGATATACGTATTTCTTACCATAAACTCCTTTAAAATGTCATTTTGAATGGTACCTGCTAGTTGTTCTGGTTTAACACCTTGTTCTTCAGCTGCTACAATATAAAATGCCATAATTGGCAAAACGGCACCATTCATGGTCATGGAAACAGACATTTTATCTAGTGGAATTTGGTCGAATAGAATTTTCATGTCTTCAACCGAATCGATTGCTACACCAGCTTTACCAACATCACCAATTACGCGTTTGTGGTCAGAATCATAACCTCTATGAGTGGCTAAATCAAAGGCAACGGACAATCCTTTTTGGCCAGCAGCTAAATTTCTACGGTAGAAAGCATTGCTTTCTTCTGCGGTAGAAAAACCAGCATATTGTCTAATAGTCCATGGTCTACGAACATACATGGTTGAATATGGACCTCGAAGATTTGGTGCAATGCCAGCAACAAAATTTAAATGTTCTAAATCCTTAATGTCTTGCTTAGAGTAGGTAGTTTTTACCTTAATATTTTCAGCCGTTAAGAATTCCTCTTGAGTATTTAATTCAAAATTTTGAGCGGTGGACTTTAACGTTAAATGTTGAAGATTTTTTCTACTCATAATATCATTTTTTCTAAAAACGGGTCAAAATTCACATCAAAAGGTGTAGATAGATTTATGAATGCTGTTTTTTTATTTGAAGACACAAAGTATATATGTTGAAATATTTGGTGATAATTATCTTCGTTTTCAACTTTGTAAATGGCTTTAAAAACTTGAGTATTACCATTATTGTTGTGTTTGGCTGTTAGTTTAGTGTATTTTAAATCTGTAAGCTGAGATAAATTATCTTGATTTTGCCTTATTATACCTAACAAATATTTTGCATCTTGTCTTGTAATTGGTGTATATGGAATTGTATTTATTGTATAGGTGGAATACGCTGTACTATCGAAAAAAATGTAGTGATTTCCCTCTATTTCTCGCATGGTTTTGAGACGTTTTTGTTCAATTTTTAATTTTTTATTATCAACAACTAATGAGTCAATTAATTGATTGTATTCAACAGCATTGTATGGCTTAAAACTTTCTGGTAAAAAGACTTTTATGCCATCTTTATCTAAATAATGTTGTTTGCCAAAAAGTTGGTCTGAGGCATTGATTTCTGTCCAATTTTTTATTTCATTTGCAACCTCATAGCATGAAGTTAAAAGCAGCAGAGGTAATATAAAAATTAATACAATAGGTTTTTTCAATGTCATATATTATTCTTGGTTTAATCTTTTGTTTTCCAGTTTTTCAGATAATCTTTTTTTAATTATAGGTTCAATTAGAGTTTTGCGTTTTTCTATTTTTAAAAACGGACTAATTTCTAAATTATCTTTCATTTTATCTAAAGCATTTGGGTACTTGTTTGTACCTAAAAGTATCAGCTTTTCAGCATCAAATTCAGTTTGTTCTTTAGAGGCGCTTTCTTTTATTTTTCTTTGAATCGTTCCTGTTTTAAGTTGACTTAAAAAACCTCCATTAGCTTCAATATTTTTAAAAATTTCTAAAGCTTTTTCTGCTAACTGCGTCGTTAAACTTTCTATATAGTATGCGCCATCTGCAGGATTGTTTACTTTATTAAAATAACTTTCGTTTTTAAGAATTAACAATTGGTTTCTGGCAATGCGATCACCAAACTCATTTGATTTATGGAATATTGCATCATAAGGTTGGTTACAGATTATGTTTGCACCACCTAATATAGCACTCATACATTCTGTTGTTGTACGTAGCATATTTACGTTATAATCGTAAATTGTTTTATTACGTTTGCTTGGTGTTGCGATGATGTTACACTCTGTTTTGAGATTATATGCTGCTGCTAAGGTAGACCATAATTGACGTAAAGCTCTTGTTTTTGCGATTTCGAAAAAATAATTACCACCAACAGCGATATTGAATGTAACGGTAATGTTGTTGAGATTACTGTTTTTAGATGCTTCAAAGTGGTTTAAATACTCATTAACATGGGCTAATCCATATGCTAATTGTTGAACAATAGTTGCGCCAGCATTTTGGTAAAGACTTAAATCAACACTTAGTTGTTGCGTTGTATTTATAATGTTTTCAAAAATTTTATAGTCGTCGTTTAAGCTTTTGTACCAATTACCTGTCTTTGCAAGGTTACCAATAATATCTGTGTGTATGGTGATTTTTGGTAGTTCGGTTTTGTAATTTACTTCTGATAAAAGATTTTTAATATAATCTTCAGAAAGAAAACTACATATTACATTTATGTTGGTTTTTGAGAGATCTATATTTTGAAATAATATTTCTGCGCTAATGTCTCTTGACGTTATTTTAAAGAATATACTTTCTGCGCCTCTATTTATAGCATCTATGGCTTTTAAATTTGCATTTTCTGCATTGGTGACAACGATGTATTGAGAGATTTTCCATTGGGTAGCCTTGCTATTTGAAACTTCTGCCAGCGTTTCAAACTCGTCAGCATGGTAAAAGGGTTTTACATTGATGTCTTCATTAGTTTTCCAGATCAGTTCATCGTTATAATCTGCTCCTTTTAAGTCAACTTGTATTTTTTGTTTCCATGCTTTTGAAGAAACGGCCTCAAATTCTTTAAATAATGATTTACTCATCTTCTGATTGTTTCACAATACTGTCTTGGTATTCAATTATATAAATATCCTCGTTTGGCTTTTTCATATAATAATTTTCTCGGGCTGTACGTTCAATACCTTCGTCAGTACTTAATTCTTTAATGGCTTTATCATCTTTTGCCATTTCATTTTTATAATGTTCTTTTTGGTATTCTAACTCTTCAATGTCTTGGTTCAATTCGTGATGAAATAACCAAGAATGTGCATCAAAAAATAACATCCACACTACAAAAACGACTATAACAATTATATATACGTTCTTAAAGGGTTTTAGATATTTAGAATTTAAAATGCTCATTATAATCTTTCGTTAATTATAGTTTTAACGATATCTACAGCTACTGTGTTGTACTTGTTGTTAGGAATTATAATATCTGCATACTCCTTCATTGGTTCAATAAATTGCTGATGCATAGGTTTTAACGTGTTTTGGTAACGCAATAAAACTTCATCGATATCTCGTCCTCGCTCTGAAATGTCTCTTTTTAAACGACGAATTAATCGTTCGTCTGAATCTGCATGTACAAAGATTTTGATATCAAAAAGATTGCGAATTTCTGAGTGCGAAAGAATTAAAATTCCTTCTACAATCATAACTTTTCTGGGTTTAGTGACAATGACATCACCTGTTCTATTGTGCTTAACAAAAGAGTAGACAGGTTGGTCTACTGATTTACCTTCTTTTAATTCTTTTAAATGTTGTTCTAATAATTCAAAATCAATAGATCTAGGATGGTCAAAATTAATTTTTACACGCTCTTCAAAACTTAAATGCGTAGTGTCTTTATAGTAAGAGTCTTGAGATATTACACCAACTTCACCTTCTGGTAATTCTTTTAAAATAGTGTTGACTACTGTTGTTTTTCCGCAGCCAGTTCCACCTGCAATTCCTATAATTAGCATATTTAAATATTGATTAGTTTTGAATGCTACAAATTTATATATTTAAGTATAATGATTGGCTATAACTCTGAAACTTTATCTACAGTAACTACATCACTATTCTTATTTCCCCAACTATTATTAATATAATTCATTACATCGGCAATTTCTTGATTGCTTAAGCTAAAAGAAGGCATTGAACCATTATAAGTAACACCATTAACAATGATTTTACCAGATAAGCCATGTTTTATAGCTTTTATACTTTCCGTTTGTTTTTTTATTAAATAATCCGATTCTGCGAGAGGTGGAAAGACATTAGGAATTCCCTTGCCAGATGGTGTATGGCAAACCGAACATTGGTTTTTGTAAATTGGCTGACCTCTTTTAATACTATCCTCTAGAGGTTGAGGTTCTTGGTTTTTGGTCAATGTATTTGATGTTTTAGAATTTGAATTACAAGCTAGATTAATAGCTAAAAAACAAATGGCGAAAAATTGGTTTTTCATTCTACTAGGTTTTGTACTGGTATTTGCTTATACTGGTAAATAATAAAATTTAAATAAATGGACTTGAAAGTATTTAAATTTTATAGAGATACAACTCAAGAATTAATAGATTAAATATAGGCTAAAAAAATACTTTTTTAAAGTTAGTAAAATGTTGTTGGATTATAAAGAAAATCTATATATTTGCAGTCCGAAATTGGGAAACCAAAATTCGGGGTGTAGCGTAGCCCGGTTATCGCGCCACGTTTGGGACGTGGAGGCCGCAGGTTCGAATCCTGCCACCCCGACTTTTAAACAAAAAAAGCTCAGCATTTGCTGAGCTTTTTTTGTTTATTGAGTTCTTAAAACCATTCAAAATGAATTCCGGATACAATTACAGCACCTACTAATACTACAAGGGTTATAATAACGATTCTCATTCCGTTTTTAGTTGTATTATCTTTTTGAAAAATATAGTCTCCTCTTTCTTCGTGTTCTTCTTTTATAAATTTCATTGATTTTTAATTTTATTTGTTAATGTAAATTGTTTTTTTGTTGACAAATGCCAACATACCTTCTTTAGATAATTCTCTTCCATAGCCCGATATTTTAGTGCCTCCAAAGGGTAATCTTGGGTCAGATTTTACCATCTCATTAATAAAAAACGCACCATCTTCTATTTCAGAAATACGCTTAGAGGCTGCGTCATAATTAGATGTAAATACCATTGTACCCAAACCAAACTTTGATTGTGATGCGGATTTATAAGCTTCATCTTCGTCTTTTACTTTGATAATAGCGGCTACAGGTCCAAAGGTTTCCTCTTTAAATACTGGCATTTCTGCTGTAACATTTGTTAATATAGTAGGTTGATAATAAGCACTATCTCGTTGATTTCCTATTAAAACTTTAGCACCTAAGTCTATAGATTTATTGACTTGTTCTTCTAATATTTTAGCTAAATCTTCACGCGCAAGACAAGACATTGTTGTAGTCTCATATAATGGATTACCATAATTTAAGTCTTCTACTTTAGATTTAAATTGCTTTATAAATTCATCATATAGCTCTTCAACGACTATAAATCGTTTAGCAGCAATACAGCTTTGACCAGAATTTTGCATCCTTGCCTTTACTATAGTATCCATATGTTTTCTTAAATCGGCATCTTTTAAAATAATACAAGCATTGTTTCCACCTAATTCTAATAGAGAGGGTTTAAGGTTTTTACCTGCCAATTCGGCTATTTTTCTACCTGCTTTTTCACTTCCTGTTAAAGAAACGGCTTTAACGATGTCATTTTCTATAATTGTTTCTATACCATTATGGTCTGTAACTAGGGTTTGAAAACACCCTTCTGGAAATCCTGCATTTAAAAATAATTTTTCAATGGCAATGGCACAACCTGTAACATTAGAGGCATGTTTTAGTAGCCCAACATTACCTGCTGTTAATGTTGGTATTGCAAATCTAAAAACTTGCCAAAAAGGATAATTCCATGGCATTACAGCTAAAATACAACCCAATGGATCATAACTAATAAAGCTCTCGTGTGCTTCGGTTTCAATAATGTCGTCTTGTAAAAATTGGTCGGCATTAATAGTGTAGAAATCTATTAATAAGTTACATTTTTCAATCTCCGCTTTACTTTCTAGAAGTGGTTTACCCATTTCCTTTGTTATAAGTTCACTTAATTCATCTTTATTTTTATCTATCTCATTTGCAAGATTTTGTAATAATTTAATGCGTTTAGAGATTTCTAAAGCTTTCCAATCTTTTTGTGTATTATCAGCTAATTTTAATTTGTTAATTAAATCTTCATTACTATTTAAAGTATAAGTTTCTAGTTTGTCTCCGTTATAAGGATTGTATGTATTGATTTCTTTTTTCATAATAACTGTTTCTTACACAAATTTAATTGTATTCCGTTCTATGTCTTAATGCTATTGCTATAATGTTTAACGCTAATAATAAATAGCAATACAGCTAACATCGCTATCTAAAGAGTTAAGCTAAACTTTGTAATGCTCATACCTTTGTATCACATCAAAGCGCTGAATTTAAATGATAATTAAAAGGAAAACAATTATGAGTAATAACGGAAATACAATATTAGGAATTTTAGCAGGTACAACAGTAGGAGTAGTTTTAGGGATATTATTTGCACCAGATAAAGGAAGTGTAACAAGACAAAAAATTGCAGATGAAGCAGCGACGAAAAGAGATTTAATGGCAGAGAAAGCTACGGAATTGAGAGATTCTTTAGGAAACAAAATTTCTTCACATAAAGAGAATTTAGACCATCAAGTAGAGTCTATTGTGTCTAATGCTAGTTATAAAGCTGAAGATGTAATTACAACACTTGAAGCTAAATTAAAAGATTTAAAAGCGAAGAATAAGAACTTACAGAAAAAAGCCTAATTGATGAGTGTATTTGAAGACATAAATCAAACTACAAAAAAGGCATCTAATGCTGGTGAGCGCTATATTAAGTCGTCTCATCAATATTTTAGATTAAAGATTTTTCAACAGTTAACCTTGTCATTAAGTCTAATGGCTAAGGTAATAGCTGTTGGTAGTCTTTTATTTGCGGGCTTAGTATTTTTGTCTGTTGCTGGTGCAATGGAATTGAGTAGACTGCTTAAAAGTCATCCCTTAGGTTTTTTGCTTATGGGTCTTATTTACATAGCTGTTGCGATTTTAATCTACTTATTTAGAGCTAAATTTAATAGTTTGATTATAAAAAAAGTTGGACCAAATTTTTTCAATTAACATGAAGACATATACATCATTTAACGATATAAATAACGATTTAAAACGTTATAAACTAGAGCGGGATATTGCTTGGGAAGAGTTAAAACTTATAAAAAATGAATATAAGGAAGACCTACAACCCCTAAATTGGGTAAGTACAGCTTTAAAGTTAACAGGTAAATACAGCGTTGTCGCCTTAATTAGAAAATGGCTATTTAAAAAGTAATCTAGCTTACCATCACTTTAGATGGAACTTGTTTGCTAAATTCATTTGGTGAAATTCCATATTTGTCTTTAAAAATCTTAGAAAAATAACTTCTACTGGTAAAACCAATGGTGTATACCACTTGTGAGATATTTAAATCACTAGTTTTTAATAAATCTCTAGCCAATTCTAATCTTACATGTCTTATAAATTCTGTTACAGTTCTGGTGTATAAAAATTTAAAACCATCCTGAAGTTTGGCTTGAGACAAACCAGACTCTACAGATAAATCCTCTAAATTATATGATTTAGCAGGATTTTTTAAAATACGTTCTCCAATTTTTCTAACCCGTTTTAGTTCACTTTTAACTAAAGATGTTGGTAATTCTACACCTTGAGATTGTCTGTTGTATTGCTGAATGTGTAAAGATAAAATCTCGTAAACTTTGGCTTCCATTTTTAAAATACGCAACATGCCTTTAGTTTTTATATTGTGTAATTTTTTTACATGATCTGCCATTTTTAAGTTAAGAGTACCATGATGAGAAAAACGATTATCGTGATCAGTATCTACAAATACTTCTTGTAGTTTTTTATTTAAGGTAGAAACTTTAGTTGTTCGTTTTTTAAGAAAGTCTTTTCTAACAATTTGAATAATATTAGTTTCAATTTTAATGCCTTCCTTAAAATGTAAATAGTTAATTCCGTCTGTTTTATTTGTGAAAATTAGTGTTTGAAATTGCTCAATTAAAACCTCTTTGCTTTGTATACCAAAACGGTGCAAAAATTCACCTTGAAGATTGTAAATAAATCTAATTGGGTTAAATTCTGTTGCTTCAATTTTCAATATAATTTCTTCAAAAAATTCAATATTGTAAATCATTAAATTTACGCCCCAATCAAACGGAATTACTTTAACCATTCCGTTGGCTTTATGGTTATTAACAACTAGTGTGCTTTCTCCCCAACGTTCTAATATTTCACCGCCAATTTTTTCTTGTAATTGCTCTATTATTTGTTTAGTGTTATCAGCGCTTATTTCTATTTCAGTCATAATTTATTTGTTTAACAATAGCGTTAAAAGTTAATAAGATAATAGAACTTTCGTTCTCATTTAATGTTCAAATAAATCTAAACTAAAGAGGAAATTACCTCATTGATAGAATAATTTGTTTGTTGGTAAAGATAGCTTAAAAACAAATTGAAAATTTATTTTTTTTAAGAGCCTAATTTATTTCCAATTTTGAGTCTAATTATTAGAAATTTTAATGTCATTATTATTTGAGTTAAAACTGAAATCGTTTGCATCAATATTAGCTAACTAGTCCCATTAACTTTGTTACAGCTACGAAAAAGAGCTAAAAAAACAAAGATGTCAATTGGTACACATCTTAAAAATAAAGTGCCATAAATTTTAAACAAAAGATATGAGTACATATACAGAAGAAGTAGGAAAAAAATTAAATAATCTACTAGAGAAAACATACGATGCAGAAAAAGGATTTAAAAAAGCAGCAGAAAATATAGAGCATGCACCTTTAAAATCGTATTTTAAAAATAAGGCTCAAGAGCGTTATAATTTTGGATATGAGTTAAAACAAGAAATTAGAAGTTTTAATCAAGATATTGAAAAAGGAGGAAGTTTAACTGGCACAGCACACAGAGCATGGATGGATATTAAAAGTTTACTATCTTCAGATGCTGAAGAGTCTATGTTAAATGAAGCCATAAGAGGAGAAAAAGCTGCTATAGAAGAATATGAAGAAGTTTTAAACGAACAAAGCTTACCAATGAGCACAAAATCAATATTGCAATCCCAAAAATCCACAATAAATAATGGATTAGCAAAAATTAATTCGTTAGAAGATTTACACTAAAAAAGTTTATTAGTTAGGTTAGGTTAGGTTAGATTGAAGAAGGTGTCATACGTTAGTATGGCACTTTTTTTATGGACTTAACTACAAGGAAATGAGTTAGTAAACTTATGGAATGGGCTAATTTAATATTAGCATTGACAGTATCTTTATATTAAGAAATTAGAAGAGCTAATTTCTATTAATTAACACTAAAACCATAAAATTATGTTACGTTGGACAATCACATTTATTATAATAGCATTAATAGCAGCCGTATTGGGATTTGGAGGAATAGCTGGAGCTGCTGCCGGAATTGCAAAAGTTATTTTCTTTATATTTTTAATTCTATTTGTATTCTCTTTATTAAAAGGGCTAGTTAAAAAATAATTTAGAAAAATTTAGAATAATATAAAAAGCTTCAAGAGTTACTTACTCTTGAAGCTTTTTTGTTTTCACTGAAAACCGTGATATTCAGAACTTTTAATTGGTGTAATTTTGTATTACCAAATCTCACAACTAGTAATGCCGTCTAGATTTTATAAAAAAGACCATCAAAATGTTACTTTTGTGTACAGAATATAAACGCTAATGCAAATTAAAACCATACTATTTCTAATTATTAGCTTTGTATCACTTTTAGGTTTTAATCAAGAAGTGCATTATAACTTTAAAGCTTTTGGTCATATGCCACAAGTAGTTGGAAATGATATTTTTGAAAAATTAAATGATGCAGAAACCTCACAAATTAGATTTCGATATTTAGATACAATTGCGCAGATTTATCTAGAATCTGGACATGCAGATTCTTTAATGCATTACGGTAAATTAATAAAAAGTGAAGCTTTTTACAAGGATTCTACTTTTCAGAATATAAAAAGTATAAAACTTAGAGCGTTGTATTATGAAGCAGTTGCAGCACACAAAATGGGATTGTTTGATGAAGCAATTAAATCTTGCATAGAAGGCCTAGGGTTTTCAAATTCAGAAGGTTATATAAATAATTATTTAAAATTACAATTAGCTGAAACTTACTTGTTTAAAGGAGAATTAGAAAAATCTAAGGCACTTTTAGAAACGTTACCACAAACCAAAACAGACCATAAATTCTATTTAAAAAATAATGTAGTAAAAAGTCATTGGCTTATTTTAGATAAGGATTATGATTTGGCAAAAGCCATGCTTAATGAAACTTTATCAGAAGATTTTGTAAAAGATTTTAAAAAGCTAAAATTAGAACTAGAACTTAATTTATCTGAAATTGAATTAAGAAAAGGAGATTTTAAAAGCTTAATAGATAAATCTGAAGCCATAAAAAAAGAAGCTCTAAACCTTGGCTTTTACGATGTGTTTATAGAAGCTACTTTAGATGTTGGTTATGGTTATGCTATGCTTAGAAATTTTGATATTTCTGAAATGGCATTAAGTACAGCCTATATAAATACGGTGCAATGGAACCGATTAGAGCTTCAAAAAAAGGTAATAAATGCCTTGGTAAAATTATATAATGCCAAAGGAGATTATAAAAATGCTTATGGTTTAATGACGCAGTATCAAAGTGTAACTAGAGAAATTGCAGATAACCAAAATCAAAGATTAGTAAAAGATTTAGAACTTAAATACGAAACTTTAAAAAAGGAAAAGGAGATTGATAAATTACAAGAAGACCAAATTTTGCAAGAAGCAGAGATTCAACGCCAGAAAACAATAAAACATGCCTTTTTAATTGGTTTTTTGGTGATTTTAATACCTATTATTTTGTTGCTAATTGTGTATTATCAAAAATTACAAACTCAGAGTTTGGTAAATAAGCAACAAGAAGCGTTGAATCAGCAAGAAGTAAAAACCTTATTACAGTCTCAAGAATTAGATTTGGCCAAAAATGCTATTGCAGTGCAATCTAAAGAACGGAACAGAATAGCACGGGAATTGCACGACAGTATTGGCGGGAATTTAGCAGGAATAAAATTAAAAATGAATAGCCTTGGCGATCATCAACCAGAGTTTAGACAAATTTTAAATCAGTTAGATGCTACTTACAATCAGGTTAGAGAAATTTCGCATAGTTTAATTCCTAAAGAATTTGAAGCGTCAGCATTTATAGATTTGGTAAATAATTACATTCAAAATATAAAGGAAGATGTCTCAGTAGATTTACGTTTTGACGCCTTTCCTAAAGAGGCAATTAATGCTATTAATGTGCCAATTCAAGTTGCTTTATTTAATATTGTAAAAGAACTAATTACTAATGCTTTAAAACATGCCAAAGCTGATGAAGTAAGTATTCAGCTAACGTCGCCCTCTAGTGAAAACAGCATTGAA
Source organism: Winogradskyella endarachnes (assembly GCF_009741275.1). GTDB lineage: Bacteria > Bacteroidota > Bacteroidia > Flavobacteriales > Flavobacteriaceae > Winogradskyella > Winogradskyella endarachnes. Next base: position 896,306 of record NZ_WOWS01000001.1, on the reverse strand, counting down.
CTTATTTACGAAGACGATGGCATTGGCTTTGATCTAAACAATGAAAATAAAGGCATTGGTTTAAATAATATAGAAACCAGAGTAGCTGATTATAAAGGCACAATGTCTATAAATACGGCAATAAATAGAGGTACTGTAATTAGTATCAGTATACCAAAAACATAACTTATGAGTACACCATATTCAATTATAATTGCAGACGATCATTCTATGTTTTTAGATGGTTTAACTAGTATTTTGGCTAATGAAACGTCTATAAAAATTATTTTAACAGCAAAAACGGGAACTCAGGTAATAAAATATTTAAGAATAAATTCTGAAGAAAAAATAGATTTAGTTATTACGGATATTAACATGCCAGAAATGGATGGTGTAGAGCTTAATGCTGCAATAAAGGAAGAATTTCCTAAAGTGAAAACCCTTGTGGTTAGTATGTTAGAGGATGCAAAAAAAATTAAAGTATTAACAGAGGCTAATGCTAACGGTTATATTTCTAAAAATGCTGAGAAAACAGAATTATTAAAAGCCATTAAATCTATTTTACATGGTGAAAACTATTTTTCGCCTCGCATAAAGCAAGTTTTAATGGAGGCTATGTTTTCTGACAAGTTAGAACCCGAAATTTCTCTCAGTAAAAGAGAAACAGAGGTTTTAAAACTTATAGCCCTAGAGTTTACCACACAAGAAATAGCAGACCAATTATTTTTAAGTAAACACACCATAGAGAGTTATCGTAAAAATCTGATTTCTAAGCTTGGAGTCCGCAATTTAGCTGGTCTTACCCGTTATGCAGTAGAAAAAGGTATGCTAGATTAAATAACATATCCCAGAAAACAGGGTAATCACTTTTACTACTTACCGTCTGTTGTACAGGTGCTTATTTACTGAAATTTGTATCATAATTAATCACTAAAAATTTTATATTATGATTTACGGAATTTCTTTAATCCTTTTGAGCATTATCGCAGTGCCATCACTTATTTTATCAAAAAAACCTAACGCACAAGAGTTGTTAGACAAAGTTGCACCTTACCAAGGTTGGATAGGTATTGTCTTTTGCTTTTTTGGAGTTTGGGGAATTATTTCTGCCTTCTTAAATATGGGTTGGTTAACAGCAGCACCAATTTGGTGGATTACATTATTAGCTGGTAGTTTTGTAGAAGCTACACTTGGTTTTATGCTTGGCTTTGGCATGATAAATAAATTGTTGTTAAGTAAAAACGTAGCAGCCAAGGAAAAAGCAACTCAATTAAGGGAGAAATTAGCACCAAAATTGGGTAAATTAGGCATCTTAGGTCTTATTGTTGGTGGTTGGATGATTGCAGCATCATTAATGTTTTCAGTAGTATAGTTTATAAACTTCTAGGTAAAAATAAAGATGAAACACTATATTTTAATAACACTTTTGTGCCTTACAACATTTGGTATAGCACAGAACGAAGCAGGTCCGAGAACGGTAACTACATATGGTTCAGTTAAAATTGAATCTAAAGAAAAACTGTACAAAACAGATGTTACATTATCATTAGAAAATAGTTATTACACTGATAATGTGTGCACATCAATAGATGAGCTAAAAGCAAAATATTTTGCTGAAGCTAAAAAAAGAGGCATAGATACTTCTAAATTTATACAAGATGATTTGGCATATACTTCATCTGGTTACAGAAAAGGAGGAACCATGCTTCATTTTGAAACTAATGACAAATCTGAAATGCTTAAAGTCGCCAGTATAAATATGGCTCAAATAATGCCAGCATATGTGCAGGTTAAAGATGTAGTAAACGATGAGCAGATTAAACAATTGGTAAAACAAGCCATAGCTAATGCTTATAAAAACGCTAAAATTTTAGCAGAAGCTTCTGGCGAAGAAATAGACAAAATTTATGCTGTTAGTAGCTATGATTTAGAAGGCGACACGTATTGGAGAACACCAAACTCTAGTCCTTCATATTTAAGATTAACAGTAATCTATTTATTAAAAGATTAATGTGTAATGTTTATGGTATCACTTATTTAATAGTGATTTGTTAGTTAGGAGTTAAAGTCTGTGTTCATTTTTTCAAAGATGTTCGCAGACTTTACATTTATAACAGTCTATTATATTACTCCACACGTTTATAATTTTCAGAATAAATTTTATTACCCTCTTCGTCAATTTCAATTTGTTCAAAACGGTTTTCCGATAAATCTAATTCGAATTTAAATTCTTGTTGTTCTTTAATTACCTCATTCATAAAAGCAGAACCAAAATCTAAAACTTCAGTTAATGTACCTTCATCATAATTGTAAGAACCATACCCAAAAAACTCAATAGAATCTGTCTTTAGTAATTTACACCACATTACTTTACTATCTGTAAACATTTTAACTTGTTTAGAAATGGTATTGTTAGAGAATGAATCTACAACCACATTATCCTTGTAATTATAGAACCCTACAAGTTCCCAAGTGCCTTTAAGCTTATTTAATTTATTTTCAGTTGCTGTTTCTGCTTCTATTGGTTTTACTTCAGTTTCAGGTTGGTCTTTGCAAGAAATTACAAACACCAAAGCCATAATTAATAGTACTAAATTTGATTTCATAATTTTAGAGATTTTCAGTTAAACACCTATAAATTACGAAATTATAAATAGAAAACCATTGTATTTGTAAAATTTATAAAACTATAGATAGTGTTAATAACTATTCTGTAAGGTTTTAGTCAAAAAACCTACTTTTGTTATAGCTATAAAAAAATAAGGTTATGTCTGATACAATTGAAAGAGTAAAATGTTTAATTATAGGTTCAGGACCTGCAGGGTACACTGCTGCTATCTATGCCTCTAGAGCGAATATGGAACCTGTTTTATATCAAGGAGAACAACCAGGAGGACAATTAACAACGACTAATGATGTTGAGAATTTTCCGGGTTATCCAGAAGGAATTACAGGACCAGAAATGATGATGCAATTACAAAAGCAAGCAGAGCGCTTTGGTACAGATGTGCGTCATGGCTGGGTGAGTAAAGTTGATTTTTCTGGAGATATACATAAAGCGTGGATTAATGATGAAAAAGAAATTCATGCAGATACGGTAATTATTTCTACAGGTGCTTCTGCTAAATACTTAGGCCTTCCATCTGAACAAAAATATTTAAAGCTTGGTGGAGGTGTATCTGCATGTGCGGTTTGCGATGGTTTCTTTTATAGAAATCAAGAAGTTGTAATTGTGGGCGCAGGAGATTCAGCTTGTGAAGAAGCTCATTACTTATCTAAACTTTGTAAAAAAGTCACTATGTTGGTAAGACGAGATGAGTTTAGAGCTTCTAAGATTATGGCACAACGTGTTATAAATACAGAAAATATAGAAATCCTTTATAATACAGAAACTGAAGAGGTTTTAGGCGATGGGCAATTAGTAAATGGCGTTAGGGTATTTAATAACAAAACCAATGAAAAACACGATATTGAAGCTACAGGTTTCTTTGTAGCTATTGGCCATAAGCCTAATACAGATATTTTTAAAGGTATTTTAGATTTAGATGAAACTGGCTATATTATTAATGCACAACCAGGCACAAGCAAAACTAATGTAGAAGGTGTATTTGTAAGTGGCGATGCTGCGGATCATGTTTATAGACAAGCTATAACTGCAGCAGGTACAGGTTGTATGGCAGCGTTAGATGCTGAGAGATACTTAGCAGCAAAGAATGCTGATTTTGAAATTGCAACGTCTAGTTATAACTAAAATTTTTACCACATTATATAAAAGCCGAAACGAAAGTTTCGGCTTTTTTTATGTTTAAATTTTAGAGAAAAATCAATCATTGTGTTAAAAAATAAGATATAATTATTTATATGATTTTTGTCATAATTTAAAATGCTATTAATATAAATCTTTGCATAAACATTAATAGCAAGACAATGAAACATTCAATTAAATTTCCAGCATTTTTTATTTTGGTTATTATAAGTGGTCTATTTTCTACCCAAATAACATATTCACAAAATTTCACCTTAAGCAATTCTAATTCGGTATTAGAAGTACACGGTACATCTTCTTTACACGATTGGCATTTAGATACAGAAAAGCAATCTGGTAAGCTTGTTATTTCTAATACAGAAGATTTAACAATTGAAAGTTTAAGTGTTTCTATAGAAGCAGAAAGCCTTAAGAGTGGAAAATCTTCTATGGATAACAATACCTACGAAGCTTTAAAAACGGATGATTATAAGACAATGGATTATAAGTTAACTTCTGTGAGTAAGGTAGATAAACTAACTGATACTTCATTTAAAGTTACCGTTGTTGGAGACATGACAATTGCAGGTGTTACTAAATCACTAACAATGATTGTATCCGTAAAAATCGATGGGTCTAAAGTTTCGTTAGAAGGCGAAAAGTCTTTTAAGATGACAGATTTTGGGGTAGATCCACCAAAAGCACTTTTAGGAACCATTAAAACAGGAGATGAAATAAAAATCATTTTTAAATCAGTATTCAATAAAAATTAACATTAATAAAATTTTTTTAATAACAATTAAACCTAATACATATGAAACCAGTATTAAAACTCGTAACCCTTTTCATTGTAATTACAATGGGATATACAGTATCAGCACAAAACAAAGCAAAAAGAGATTTAGATAACTATAGAACTCCTGATCAAAGAGGTGTAAATTTATTTGAAGCAAAAAAAGATACAGTTACAACTTTTGAAGATATTAAAGTAAGAATAGGAGGTGCGTTTGCATTACAATATCAGGCTTTAGATAATGAAAATTCAGGGTCTGTAGCAATGGCAGAAGTAGGCAGTAACTTTAACCTAGCAACAGCTAACTTAGACTTAGATGTAGCACTTTTTGATGGTGTTAACATGCACTTAAGAACATATTTGTCTTCTAGACACCACCACGAACCATACGTTAAAGGCGGTTATTTTCAAGTTGATAAATTAGATTTCATCAAAGAAGGTTTCTTAGAAGAACTTATGAAAAAGACGACTATTAAAATTGGTCATATGGAAAACAACTATGGTGATGCACACTTTAGAAGAAGTGATAACGCAGAAGCTATACATAACCCATTTGTAGGTAACCTAATAATGGATTCTTTTACAACAGAAGTTGGTGCAGAAGTATATTACAATACAGGAAACGGTTTCTTTGGTATGGTAGGCTTCACAAATGGTAAATTAAATCAAAGTACGTCTATTTCTGACGGATCTACAGGTGGCGCTGCATTTTTGGCTAAAGTAGGCTATGATAAGCAAATTTCTGAAGACTTTAGATTTAGATTATCTGGATCTATTTACAATACAGGTTATGCACAAAGAGTTTATCTGTATAGTGCAGATAGAGCAGGTTCTAGATATTATGACATATTGCAAGATGCTTCTGCAACTAGTGATAACTTTAGATCAGGTCGTTTTGATCCATCTTTTACAAATAAAATTACAGCCATAATGATTAACCCATTTGTTAAGTATGGTGGTTTAGAAGTGTTTGGTACTGTAGAATTAACATCTGGAAAAGCATTAAGTGAAACAGATAGAAGAAATGCAGAACAATATGCAGGTGAAGTTATCTACAGATTTGGAGAAAAAGAAAATGTATTCTTAGGCGCTAGATATAATACAGTTAGTGCTGAATTAGCTAGTGGTGACGATGTTAGTATAAATAGATTTCAGTTAGGTGCAGGTTGGTTTTTAACTCAAAATGTACTTTTAAAAGCGGAGTATGTAACTCAAGAATATAATGATTATCCTACAGCTAATCTTTTAGAAGATGCTAAGTTTAATGGACTTATGGTTGAGGCTGTTATTAGTTTCTAAAAAAAATAATTAACTTGGCCTTTGTCTCTTTAGATGAAGGCCTTTTTTTTATTTTCATCATGGTAAGAACATTAATATTTCTCATTGTAATTTTTATATACTCTAATAAAGCAGAGTATATAATGAATGCGTCTACAATTAAAGAATCTACAGTTGTCTTAGCAACAGATAGTTTTTTAAAAATAAATGGTGAAACTAATGTAAGTACGTTTGAGTGTCAGTTTAATATGTCTGCTATCTCAAAATCCATAGCCATTCAGTATACAGATTTAGAGCATAATATTGAATTTAAAGATGCTAAATTAATATTACCTAATGTAGAATTTGATTGTGGAGGAAAAGCAATTAATAAAGATTTTAGGGCATTGCTAAAAACAGAACAATTCCCTGAAATTACACTTAAATTAAAAGAATTATCTAAAGTAGAAACTAGTAGTAATACAAGAACAGCTATAATTGATATTTTAATAAATGATGTTGTAAAAACTTACAGAATACCAGTAACTATAGTTAATAACGACTTATTAAACGTTGGTGGTGTTATGCCATTAGATATTACAGATTTTAACTTAGTTGCACCAACAAAAATGTTAGGTATGGTTAAAGTATCTCCAATTATAGAAATAGAGTTTTTGCTTAAAATAATAGAATCTTAAAACTAATATTTCTTTTTCTGAAGTTTAGCGGTGTCTCCAAATTTTGTAATTGTTATTGTAGAATTTCCATATAGGTAAATTTCACTATTACCAGAAGCTGAAATGGTAATATTATCTACGGCAGAAATAGTTAAATCGCTAGAATCCTCTACACTTATATCTGCAGATTTAACATCAAATTTTTCACCGTTAAAGTTAGTTGAATTATCTAATCGTAAAACAGAACTATTAGTGTTTCCTTCTATCACAGCGTCTGCTCGTTGGTACAAATCAAAATCAGCTATTTTACTAGTTACTAAAGCATCTAATTTAGTATTGTCACTAAGTTCAATCTTAACAGAATCTGCAGTTAGGTTTAATCTTGTTTTAGATTTACCAGAGCTTTTATAATCAAATGATTTAGCAATTATATTTAAGTATGCTCTAGAATTATCTGCTGTCACTAAAGTAACATCGTTAAGTTCCATAGATGTTAGTGATCGAATTTCTCCATCACCTCTAGTTTCAATATTAGACAGCAAATCGCCATAGTTAACAGTAATATTTAGTTTCTTTTTAGATGAAATCCTTACTTTCTCTATAAAGGTTAACACACCATCAACAACATTAAAATCTATAACCTCGTGTAGGTTTTCATCAGCTTCAATATTAACTGAAGGTTTGCTATTGTAAACCATTTCTATAGAAAAATCCCCATCAACTAAAATAGAGTGGAAATCATCAACATAAGTTTGTTGTATGGTAACGTTTCTATTTCCTTTTATTTTTTCTTCAGATTGTGCAGATGCCAATGGTAATGTTACCACTGTAATAAATAGAATGCGTAATAATTTTTTCATATTCTAATAGTTTATTGTCTCTTATAAGACACAAAATCCACTAAATTAGTCACTGTAATAGGTTATTCACCTCTTTAATGAATTTGGTTTGTCAATATTAACAATTTCTCTTTAATATTGGTCAATAAAAGTTTTGAACTAAGATAAATAAAAACCATCCCAAACTCTAATTAGAATTTGAAATGGTTTTAAATTGACTGATTGGTGTTTGTTTGGTTGGTTATCTCTATGAGGTTATTTTAATGTTATTGTTTTCTAATACTACCAGCTGATGTGTCTGATTTTTCTACTTTTTCTGGGTTTCCAGAATATCTAATATCTCCTCCGCTTGTAGCTTTTGCTATCAGTGATTCTGATGTATTTAAAGATATATCTGCACCACTTGTGGCTTTAGCATTAGAAGACTTAGCCTTTAGGTCTGAAGCATTAATATCACTACCACCTGTTGCAGAAGCTTTAAAATTGTTGGTGATACCACTAAGTTTTATATCACTACCGCTTGTAGAGCTACATTCTAAAAAGTTAGTTTTTACAGCAAGTTTAATATCTGCTCCACTTGTACAATTTAGTTGTAAATTTTCGGCTACAATAGTATTTGTTGAAAATACATCGCTTCCACTGGTTGCCTTTATAGAGGAGATGTGTTCTACATTTAAAAGTATTTTTCTAGAGGTTGCTCTTCTTATATTTTCTGTAGTATATATTCTTAATGTACCGTTTTCAACGTCTGTCATTATAAGGTCCATTAAGTTTTCATCGGCTTCAATAGTTAAAGCAACATTATCTGTTTGAGTAATGTAAAGGTCTAATCCTTGGCTTACTTTAATGTTCTCAAAATCACTAGAAATACTGCGATCTACATTAATTACATTGCCGTTTCCGTCAATGCCTGTTCCTAAATTCATAGAAAAGTTGCAAGAAAATAACATTAAACTAATTATACTGGTTACGATTATTCTGGTTAGTGTTGTCATAAGTTCTGTTTGTTTTTTGATTGATGAAATTCTTGTTTTTATAAATGTATTAAGGTTTTATCTTTTTTTAAATTAAAAAGTGATGAGTTGTTTAATTTTGGGTATCAATCATCAATAGTAACACCATCTTCTTCATTAATCTCATAATCAACAGTAGATGTTTTAGATTTTGACTCTTGCGTATTGGGTTCAGATTCATTTGAAGCATTAACAATTGTTGCATCAGATTTAGATTCTTGAGTGTAGCTGTCTTCCGTTATATAATCATCTTCATCTAAAGTGTTTTTTTTACGTTCACAGTCTAAACATTCTACATCATCTTCAATGACTTTAAGATATTGATTTTCCATACCATTGTCTAAAATATCGTTTGCAGAGCTATAGTTTTTATGAAAATTATAAGTGTTATTATTAGCAAATAGTGTAGTACCTTCTGGTAAGTAAATTATAATTTCAATATGCTGGTCACTAAACTTATTTTCTGCATTTGTGGTTAAATAAGAATTTAGTTTTAATTCATTTTCAACTAATTCATAATTATAGTTAATCGCCTCAGCACGTTCTCTGGCCAAATTATAATTACTACCTCTAGCAAATGCATTTATTTTGATTTTTGCCAAAGAATCTGTGGTAGACCTAACAATAAATCTAACATCTGTAGCAGAAATAATATTCTCGTAGTTATCATCATTACTTAATTTATAGTCATATCTGTCGCTATACAAATGCTTATTATAGTTGTCATGGTTAATCATTTTAATTTTTAATGTATCGTTTTTAGTAATATGTAAAATATTTTCACTTTGTGTAATGTTGGCATCATAAGCATGTTCTGTTGCTTGTTTTATTCCTGTAATAATTAATCCTATTATAGACACTATCCATAGCCCTAATAATGCAAATTTGGCTACGCTACCTATAGATTTTAGGTTGTTTATAAGAATTTTTAAGCCTAGATAAAAGACAAAGAAAAAAGGAATACCTATGGCGAAAAACAATAATAATGACATTAACCATATAGGAATATTTGCTGCATTAGATGCATTAATAAAATCCATACCAGGAAAATGAACAGCATTGGTTACACCAACAGTAAAAAAGGCAATAATTAACCCAATAATAGTACTTATACCTATAGTGATTAGAATAATTCCAATAAACTTGGCAACAATTTTTAAGAAAAACATAATAATGCTACCAATAGATTCAAAAAAGGATTGTGAACTCGATTTTAACTTACTGCTTTGTTTCTGAAAATCAACACTTTTAACGGTTTCAGATATATTATCAGACACATGGTCAAAACCTTCTTTCAGTCTATCGCCATGCTTTTTAAAGTCTACATTTTTCACGGATTCTGAAACCGTTTCAATGCCGTCTTTAATTTTTTTTTCAATGTTACTGATGTTCACTGGGTCGCCAGACATGGTTAGTTTTTCTGCCGTGGTTTTGGCTTCAGGGATTAATGCCCACAGTAAAATGTAAAGTAAAACACCTGTACCTGCACTAAAGAAAAGTATAACCCAAATCAGTCTAATCCATAATGCATCAATGCCAAAATAATGACCTAATCCTGCAGCAACACCGCCAATATATGAGCTGTCTGTGTCTCTATATAAACGTCTCATGGCGTTAGACTTAGACTTGTAGTTTGGTTGTGGTCCATCTTCAAAGATTTCATCATCAACTAGGTAGTCTTCTGGTTGTCCCATTATGGTAATGACCTCATCAACGAGTTTAATACCAACAACTTGCTTTTCATTTTGAATACGTTCAGAGAACAATTCTGCAATACGTGCTTCAATATCTGCAATGATTTCTGTTTGACCTTGAGAATCTGTAAATGAACGTTTTATAGCCTCAAGATAGCGCGATAATTTTAGGTATGCATCCTCGTCTATATGAAAGAATATACCTGCTAAATTAATATTGACTGTTTTATTCATTTTTTTTGATGTTTTTTTGTGTTGGTAACTAGGTTAACGGCATTTTGTAAATCGCTCCAAGTGGCGTTTAATTCATTTAGAAACAGTTTGCCTGTTTCTGTAAGACCATAATATTTTCTTGGTGGTCCTGAGGTAGATTCTTCCCAACGGTAATTGAGTAAACCTGCATTTTTTAATCTTGTTAATAGTGGATAAATAGTACCTTCTACAACAAGCATTTTTGCATCTTTTAGAGTGCCTAGAATTTCTGCTACGTATGCGTCTTCATCTTTTAAGATTGATAATATGCAATACTCCAGAACACCTTTACGCATTTGTGCTTTTGTGTTTTCTATTTTCATGTGTTATGAGTCTTTAATTCTATTAAACTGTTCATTTTTTGATTGATAATTATTAAGTGATTAAATAACGAGTGATTAAGTCGTGTTATATTATTTTAAAAAGTTAATTGTAAACGGGTACTTATAATTTTCGCCATCTCTTGCAGATAAACTCGCCTTAACTATAAGGGCTAACTCTATAATAAAAGCAAGCACTGCAATAGCACCTAAACTTCCTCCAATATACAGTAGAGGAGATGGGTGGTCTATATTAATATGAAAGTTGTTAAAACCGTTAAAATCTATAAAACTCATGTTTCTAAAGACTTTAAATATAAAAAACGGAACACTTAACGTGCCTATAATTATAGCATACAGCAAAACACTAATTTGAAAATTAATAGCTTGTTTACCATGTTGATCAATAAAGTCTGACTTGTCTTTATTTGCTGCCCATAATATTATAGGGCCAATAAAATTACCAAACGGAATAATAAACCTAGAAAATGTTGACAAATGAATAAATGTCGCTAAATTTTTATGATGATTATCTAACATAATAAAAAGTATATAATAGTTTCTTATACAAATATATGTCTTTAAAAAGGTATTATGTTACGCATAGTACTAAAAATTAACATTTTGTTAACATTAGTAAGGTTGAGTTTTTTCAATTATTTTAGTGAAAATTTTAAATTATAATATGAATATTTCGCCATCAAAACTCAACACGTTCTTAATGTTTAAGTTACCTGCCGCGTATTTTACAGGTGTAAGAACCAAACATTTAGATGATACCACTTGTGTTGTGTCTGTAAAACATCGTTGGGTAAACCAAAACCCATTTAAATCTATGTTTTGGGCTGTGCAAGGCATGGCTGCAGAATTAACTACAGGTGCATTAGTAATGAAAAAGATTAAAGAAAGCGGAAAAAAAATCTCTATGTTAGTTGCCAGCAATAATGCCACCTTTACAAAAAAAGCTACTGGTAGAATTACATTTACTTGTAAAGAGGGTCATAAAATAAATGAGGCAATAACAAAAGCAATTGAAACAGGAGAAGGACAAACCGTTTGGATAAATGCCAATGGTGTAAATGCTGAAGGCATAGAAGTTTCTTCTTTTAATTTTGAATGGACCTTAAAAGTAAAGTCATAATTAATAGTGCTGTATTAAATTCTGACAGCTATTGTAACAAAGTTTATAAATCGTCAACATATATAGAAATCAATCTTTAAACGAAAATTATAATATTATGGAACAATTATCAAATTACAGTAATAGAGATGCACACGAAATCGATTATCGAATCTATGGCGAAGAAATGCAATATGTAGAAATAGAATTAGACCCGCAAGAAGGAGTTATTGCAGAATCAGGAAGTTTTATGATGATGGACGATGGTATTAAAATGGATACAATATTTGGAGATGGTTCGCAAAAAGATACTGGGTTTTTAGGTAAAATTTTAGGTGCAGGTAAACGAATTTTAACTGGTGAGAGTTTATTTATGACCGCTTTTTACAATGATTTAACAGGAAAACGAAACGTATCATTTGCGTCGCCTTATCCTGGTAAAATTATTCCTATTGATTTACAAGAGTATGGCGGAAAATTTATTTGCCAAAAAGATGCTTTTTTGTGTGCAGCAAAAGGTGTTAGTGTAGGCATTGAGTTTTCTAAAAAACTAGGACGAGGACTTTTTGGAGGCGAAGGCTTTATAATGCAAAAACTAGAAGGCGATGGAATGGCATTTGTTCATGCAGGCGGTACAACTGCTGTAAAAACGTTGGCTGCCGGTGAAACCTTAAGAGTAGATACAGGTTGTATTATTGGTTTTACGCAATCAGTAGATTATGATATAGAATTTGTTGGAGGTATTAAAAATTCAATTTTTGGAGGTGAAGGCTTATTTTTTGCAAGACTCCAAGGACCAGGCAAAGTTTATATTCAATCGTTACCATTTAGTAGATTGGCAGGAAGAGTTTTGGCATCTGCACCACGATCAGGAGGAAATTCTAAAGGCGAAGGAAGTATTTTAGGTGGTATAGGAGATTTATTAGATGGTGATAATAGGTTTTAGACTTATTATTAAGTTAGCTATTTTTTAATTTATTTTTTTATCACAAATGAAAAACTAATTGGGTTTTAATGAGGTAACAGTAATTTTTAACATAATAAGCTGTTAAACTTTTTAAGAAACATATGGTAGTTTAAATTTTTTACTACCTTTAAAAAAGAATTAAAACAAAAAGCCTATACAGAAGATTACTTTTTTAAACCTAAAACTAAAAAATACCTATGGCAAGAGCAATGTACGAGTACACTAAAACGGTACTTAGCAAAGTTAGTTTTGATACCACATTATTTTGTAAGGAAGTACAGAAAGCAGTTAGACGCTTACTACCTCATGAATTAGAGGAACTTACAATCTATATACAATCTTTAATCAATCAAAACCCAGAATTAGACCAATGTTTAATTTATTTAAAAGCATAAATATTTAAAACAGATATACAATTAAAGCGACTTACGAGTCGCTTTTTTTATGATTTATAATTTCAGAGTTTTAATAATAGAATTAACTTTGAAAAAAAATAATTACTCTTGAGGAAGGTATTTATCTTCATATTACTTTTATCTATTTCTCTTAGATCATTATACATGGTTGGTAATGTTTTGTATTATCAGCTAAATATAGATTACATAATAGAAACTTATTGTGTAAATACAGATAAGCCAGAACTAAAATGTAATGGAAAGTGTCATTTAGCTAAACAACTTACAGCGGTAAACAATACAGATGATTCTGGTAAAGCCATAACTAGTTATTACGATTCATTTTTTCCTGTTTTTACTCAAAAACTACCAGTTTTAGAGATTAAAAGCTTTTCTTATTACATAGAAAAGCAAAAAATTAACTCAAATAATAACGGTTACACTTACCATTTTAATTACTACCATTTTAAGCCTCCAATGGCATAGTTTTATTTTTAGACTTGGATAGTTCTATTTATCCATTACATTTTCAAATTATAAAATAAAACAAAAACAAATGAAATTACTTAAATATACATTTGCACTTTTGGCGTGCGCAATATTTACAAACTGTTCTATAGACAATGATGATAATGAAGAAGATTTATCTGGTGAGACAGGAGAATTAATTCTAAAATTTGATAATTCTGTTGGTGATCAAGATTTTATCTTTGAGACGTCTTATTCAAAATCTAATAACGAATCTTTTAAATTAACTAACGTAAAATACATTATTAGTAATGTAAGAGTAACTGATACCGAAGGTAATACATTTACTTACCCAACAGAAGAGAATGTATTTATAGTTAGCGAATTAAATGGTAATAATGCTGGCGAAATTTATATAACGTTAAATGATATTGATGCTGCAGATTATACAGAAATCACTTTTGGTATTGGTATAGATCAAGAGCGTTTTGCACTTGGTGCAGATGGCCAAGGAGACTTTTTAGATTTAGCTTCAGAAGAAGGTATGATGTGGAGTTGGGCTTCTGGTTATAAGTTTGTAAGATTTGATGGTACATTTTCAACAGATACAGTTACAGACGAACCATTAAATATTCATATGGGAAGCGTTGGTGAAGCTTTAGATAATTATAGAGAAGTGACTTTATCCTTTCCAAATACAGTTTTAGTAAGAGAGGAAAATTCGCCAGAAGTACATATTGTTGCAGATATTTCTAAAGTGTTTGATGGAGCCACAACAGTAAATTTTGCAGATGGTTACGATCAAGTACATACAGACGAAACAGAAACACCAATTATAGCATCTAATGTACAAACGATGTTTGAGGTTCACCATGTACATAACGATTAATCAATATTAAAATCATTGGGAATTTTATATTCCCAGTGATTTAATATAAACTATTGATTATGAGATATATAAGAGAAATGCTACTTGTGATGGTATTGGTATTTTCTTGTTCTGAATCTTCAGATATAGCAAAATATGAGCCTGTTTCAGTAGAGGTAGAAATGCCTTCTAATTTTCCGGATATGGTTTATAATATGGATAATAACCCTATAACCGAAGCTGGTTTTGAATTGGGTAAGGATTTATTCTACGAAGGTAAATTATCTTCTAACAACGCTATTGCATGTGCTTTTTGTCATGAACAAGCATTTGCATTTACGCATCATGGCCATAATTTAAGTCATGGTGTAGATGGAGGCGTTGGGACAAGAAATGCACAGCCTATTCAAAATTTAGCCTACCAAACATCATTTATGTGGGATGGTGCTGCAACACATTTAGACTTGCAACCCATTATTCCTTTAACAAGTGAAGTAGAAATGAATGAAACATTGAGTAATGTGATTTCAAAATTAGAGGCAGATACTGATTACCAAGACAAATTTGCACGTGCTTTTGAAGATGGTGAAGTTAACACTGAGAATATGTTAAAAGCATTATCTCAGTTTATGGTTATGATGGTGTCTTCAAACTCTAAATATGATAAATATGTTAGAAATGAAGATAATGTAACTTTTACTGCGCTTGAAACCGATGGACTAAATACATTTAATAATAAATGTGCTACTTGCCATGCAACAGATTTATTTTCTGACCAAAGTTTTAGAAATAATGGTTTGCCTATAAATCCATTGTTAGATGATAAAGGAAGTTACGATATTTTAGAAAACACGGAAGATTTATACAAATTTAAAGTCCCGAGTTTACGTAATGTTGTAGTTACATACCCTTATATGCACGATGGCAGATTTACAACCTTAGAAGCCGTTTTAGATTTTTATGATAATGGAGCTATAGATAATGGAAATGTAGATCCATTATTGTTAAGAGAAGATGGTAGTTATGGTATAACACTGTCTGATTATGAGAAGGAAAGCTTAATTGCTTTCTTAAATACTTTAACCGATACTGAATTTTTAGAAGATGAACGTTTTGCAGAATTTTAAAATAAAACTAATTTTAATTGTGCTATTAATTTGTAGTACTACAAATTTAAAGGCTCACAATCCTAATACTTTATGTAGTAATAGTCATCAATTTAAGTGGTTTTGCGATTTATGTGGGTGCTCTACAAGTAGTGGTAGTTTTGGTTTTGGTACGTTGAGCAATGCAAATTTTGTTGGTGTACGCTATATCTACCAAAGTTTTGAGTCTAAAGCAGGCATTTTTACAAATTCGCCAACAAGTACAGAAAAATTTAATACAATTCAGTTGTGGGCTCAGGTCCCAATAAATGATAATTTCTATGTTACAGCAAATGTGCCATACCAAGATTTAAGCAGAAAATTAGAAAGTGAAACAGAAAATTTAAATGGACTTGGCGATGTTAGTGCCATTGGTTGGTACAAATTAATGTTTTATAAAAAGAAGAAAGATTCTACAACAATTGATTATAACTTAACAAAAGAAGCTTCAGGACATTCTATTCAATTTGGAATAGGCGTAAAATTACCAACTGGAAAGTTTGAAGAGCGCTTAACCGATAATGTAAATCCAGGCTTCCAAGTTGGTACAGGTAGTGTAGATGGTATTTTCTCTGTGGGTTATAACTACGGAAGTGATAAAATTGGTGTAAATACGTTATTTAGTTATTATCTAAAAGGTGAGAATAAAAATGATTACCAATTTGGTAATCAGTTTAGTTATTCTGCTAATGTATATACTGTTTTTGCCAGAGAGAAAATGAATATAATGCCATTTATAGGCTTATCAGGTGATGTTTATGATTCTATTAAACAATATGATGAAACATTGCAAGATACAGATGGAAGTATTCTTAATGCATCTTTAGGTTCAGAATTAGCCATTGATAAATTTATTTTTGGAGCTAGTTATACTTTGCCAGTAAGTCAGAATTTATTTGGAGATAATGTAGAGTCTCAACAACGTTTTTCGTTGTATGTGAATTATGCTATTTAGAACAAAATTTAGAATTTAAATAAAAAACCTTGTCACAATCTTATGTAACAAGGTTTTTTTATTATCCAGTATTTATTTAGCCTTAGGGCTAATAATTTCTACATTCTGAAAAGCAATTGCGCCACGTATTATACCAGAAATTACCTCGTGGAGAGCATTAATAATTTGCATTTTTAATTCACTTTTATGATAAATAATACTCACTTCTCTTGCAGGTGAAGGTTCTTTAAAATGTCTAATATGTTTACTAAAATTTTCATTAACATCTAAAGTATGTAGATAAGGGAGTAAGGTCATTCCCATACCTTCGTTAGATAATTTTATAAGCGTTTCAATACTACCACTTTCTAATTGAAAATTATCATCCATTTGATCTTTAAATGTTTTACAAAGATTAATAACGCCATCTCTAAAACAATGTCCATCTTCTAAAAGCAACATATCATCGATATCTAAATCAGCAACCTCAATGGTTTTGTTTTCTCTTAATCTATGGTTTTCTGGGATATAGGCTACAAAAGGTTCGTAATATAAAACACGTTCTTTAATATTATCGCTTTCTAAAGGTGTTGCAGCAATTGCAGCATCTAAATGACCGTCACTTATACGCGTTAAAATCTCTTCGGTAGTTAATTCTTCAATCTTAAGTTTAATTTTAGGGAATTTTTTAATAAAATTCTTTAAAAACATAGGGAGTAATGTAGGCATAACGGTTGGGATTATTCCTAATCTAAATTCGCCACCAATAAACCCTTTTTGCTGATCAACGATATCTTGTATTCTATCCGCTTCGTTTACAATATTTCTAGCTTGAAATACAATTTTACGACCAACTTCGGTTAATTCAATTGGTTTTTTTCCACGATCAAAAATTATAATATCCAATTCATCTTCTAACTTCTGTATTTGAGTACTTAAAGTGGGTTGCGTAACAAAGCATTTTTCTGCTGCCTTAGTAAAATTTTTATGTTCTGCAATGGCTAATGCATATTTCAGTTGTGTGATCGTCATGACTATTTGATTTGGCTATAAAAGTATAAAAACTATTCATATAATCTATGCTTAATAAACCTTATTATTTCGTAAATTTGAGTAACAAAAAAGTAAATAATTATGAAACTAAATAGCATTGGTTTAGATACCAAAAAAACAGAAGAATTAGCTGAAGAATTAAATCAGTTGCTAGCAAATTTTCAACTATATTATCAAAATTTACGTGGAATTCACTGGAATATACAGGGAAGAGCTTTTTTTAACTTACATGAAAAATTTGAGGAATTATATACAGAAGCAAATTTAAAAGTAGATGAAATTGCTGAGCGAATTTTAACTTTAGGAGCCACGCCTTTACATACATTTGACGATTATGTAAAAGCTGCAAAAGTGCCTATTGGTAAAAACGTATCAGTTGATGAAAAAGCCGTTGAGCTTATTGTAAATTCACTTACCGAGTTGTTAAAATTAGAACGTTCTATTCTTGAAAATGCAGGAGATGCAAATGATGAAGGTACTAGCGCTATGATGAGTGATTTTATTACCGAGCAAGAAAAAACAGTTTGGATGATGAAAGCTTGGCTGGGAGAAACAGTATAATTTTTTTTATAAATAAAGAAGCCTTAAAGTTTATTCTTGAAGGCTTTTTTTAATCAATTTACTAACTTATAAATTAATATTAATTTATTTAATCACAGTCTCTGCTCAGTAACATTTCGTCTCCATTATTAGATAATAATGATATAGAACATGGTAAATCACAATCAATAATCATCCAATCACCACTTGCTTGTTGTAGGTTTGGTCCAGAAAAACTTAGAGATAGCATGTTACCGTTTACTGAATTTTCGCTAGCAGACCAATTACCATTAAAAACAGCTCCGTTACTCATCCATTCTAAGGTGCCATCAGAA
Organism: Winogradskyella endarachnes; assembly: GCF_009741275.1. Lineage (GTDB taxonomy): Bacteria > Bacteroidota > Bacteroidia > Flavobacteriales > Flavobacteriaceae > Winogradskyella > Winogradskyella endarachnes. The sequence continues at coordinate 877,912 of NZ_WOWS01000001.1, read as the reverse complement.
TTAAAAGTAATATTATAATCAACAAATTCTTCTGAGTCGTTATAGTCACTAATAGACCAACCAGAATTGTTAGTTAGTGCATCTGAAATAGCACTTGGTAAACAAACATCATTTCCAGAGTTACAGAATACAAAATCAGCTTCTGTATAACCAGCACATATGGCATAGCACGCATTATCAAAGACAACCGTAGTACCATCAATATTAACACAAACAGGATCTATTGGCTCATCACCACATTCTTCACAATCCTCATTAACACCGTCACAATCTAGTTCTATTATGTAGCTGTCATTATAAAATTCTAAGTCATCATCATCACAATCAAAAATCCAACTACCATTAAGTAATCCAAAGTCTTGTAAACCATCTATGTTTAAAATAAGAGTATCATTAGTACTTGTAATGTTCCAAGTAGCTATTTCTGTTACAGTAATTTCTCCAGTAACGATAAACTCACCGTTTTGATTGAAGTTTACATTATATGCATTTACAATGTTGCCATTAAGGTCGTATAATTCAATGTTGTATAATTCACAACTAGCAATTAAGGTATTTTCTAAACTAGTACTATCATATTGGCAGTCATCATCATTATAATCTTCGTTGCATTCTTCTAATATATTTTCTAAATCTTCAACGCTATTGATGGTTACTGTAATGGCTTGGTTATTGTCATATACAGATATTGTAAATGGATAAACAAAATCAAAGTTATATACATTATAAGTTGCATTACCAAAATCTTCGAGAGAATTAATAGTAATTACATTTCCATTTTCAATGATGATATCTATAGGGAAATTAAATTCAAAACATTCATTTCCTCCACCAGAGTAATAGTCTTCTTCGCAATTTTCAATAAAATCATCTTCTTCAAAGCCATCACACTCAGCATAGCACTCGTTTGGGTAAGTAACAATAAAGGTGTTTCCGCTAGGATCGGTTATTTCTACACAAACAGGATCATAAATTTCGAAGCATTCACAAGTTTCAATATCATCAAAATCACAATCTTCAATTAAATCAATAAATTCTTCTTCATTATTAATTGTTACAACTTCAATAGCATTAGTGTCATTATTAAAGGTCTCTACATTAAAAGGAAAAGCAATTCCATTAACGTATAATTGGTCGGTTGATGTTAATAAAATGCTGATAATCCCATTTAAGTCATCAACAGTAACTGCTGTACCGTTGTTATAAGATAAGGTAATGGGGTAAACAAAATCAAAACAGAAGTCTAAAACAATATTACCAGCAGGATTATCGGTTTGTGTAACATTACCGTCAGAATCAAACTGTATTGTTAATGCAGCAAGTGCAGCTGTAATTGATTCACTTTCTTCAGTTTGTTGTTGATTTTCAATAATAGATTCATTGTTAGTACAAGATGTAAACATCAATAAAGAAAACGCTAAGCTAAAAAGTACTAATTTTAATTTTTTCATTGTAATTGTTTTTGGTTTAACTAGTTTTATTGAGGTTAATCATTAACAAGACAACATAACTTTATAAAACCCTACTTTTTTCTCAAATTATTTTTTTCATAGTTTTGAAACTGAAATTTCAAAAGCGCTAATGTTTAAAGATAACCGTAATATTTGTCACTCAAAAACCTTTGAGAAGATCTATAAAGCTTACGCAAAAGACATAAGGCGTTTTCTGTTTTTTAAAACGCAAGATATTGAAAGGGCAGAAGATTTAATGCAAGATGTATTTATAAAATTATGGAATAATTGTAGTAATGTAGATTATAACAAAGTAAAAAGTTACATATTTAGTATTGCTAACAATATGTTTTTAAATGAGGTAAAGCACCAGAAAGTGGTTCAAAATTTTAATAAACAGCATAAGAAAGAAAGTTCTAATGAGTCTCCAGAGTTTATCTTGTTAGAAAAGGAATTTATGGAAAAGCTAGAGGCTACTATTGATTCTTTACCAGAAAAACAACGCGAAGTTTTCTTAATGAATAGAATAGAGAAGAAAAAATATAAAGAGATAGCAGAGCAACTAAATATTAGTGTAAAAGCTGTAGAAAAACGGATGCATCAAGCACTAATTATAATGCGAAAAGAGATAGGAAATGTGTAAATAATCTATAAGAAAGTAGGGTTTTGCAATTTAATGTTGTCTTAATATTAGAATCAAATGAATAAAGAGCATTTACATAACAATTCAGATACGTTTTTAGCCAAATGGTTAGAAGGAGAGCTTACAGATACTGAACTAAAGCATTTGGTAAGTGAGGAGGATTATACTATGTTTTTAAAGTTACGAAAAGGTTTTAATGTTAAACAGCAACTCGATGCTTCTGTCGATAAATCATTTGTAAAGATTAAAAAACAAATAGAGCAGAAGCCACCAAAAGTTAAGCCACTTTATACAAATTGGGCTATTGGTATTGCAGCTTCAATAGTAATGTTATTTGGCCTGTTTATGTTTACAACGAGTAATGAAGTTATAATTGAAACAGATTTTGGAGAGCATAAAACAATTGCACTTTTAGATGGTTCTGAAGTTATTTTAAATTCTAAATCTAAGCTTATTTACGATGAAGATGGTTGGAAAAATGATCGTAAACTTTATCTAGAAGGAGAAGCCTATTTTAAAGTAGCTAAAGGCAAAACGTTTGTTGTAAATACTGATAATGGCTCAGTGTCAGTATTAGGAACTCAATTTAATGTAAATACTACAAATGGTTTTTTTGATGTTGTATGTTTTGAAGGTAAAGTGCTTGTAAAAACTATACAGTCAGAAAACATTCTATTACCTCATAATGCTCTAAGAAGTGTAAATGGAGACGCTATTAAAACATATAAAAGTTCTAATAAAATGCCAACATGGATACATGGTGAAAGCACATTTAAAAGTGTACCTGTACGTTATGTTGTAAAAGCCTTAGAAAATAAATACAATGTAAAGTTTAATACAGAAGCCATTGACAACTCAGAAGCATTTACAGGTAGTTTTCCGCACGATAGTTTAAATATTGCTTTAAAAACAGTATTTGAAACGCTCAATATTACATATAATGAAAGAGAAAAAGGTAACATTAAACTGAGCTATAAAGAATGAGGTTAATATATATCTTGGTCTTAATGTTACTACCTACACTAGCCTTTTCTCAAGAAGAGGCTTTTTACATAGAGTTCAAAGATGTATTACTACAAAATGCTATTGAAGACATAGAAGATACTTACAATGTTTTGTTTTCTTATAAAGACGATTATGTTAAGGATAAAAGAATTTCCGTAACTCGTAAAAAGAGAACTTTGTTAGAGGTTTTAAATGAATTAAAAACACAAACTAACCTTAATTATAAGATTATTGAGAAACGCTATGTTGTTGTTAGTTTAGCGCAACAAGAAGAAATAGATAATACCAAAAAATTAGATCTAGTCCTTATTAAAAGCTACCTTACAAAAGGTATAGAGAAAAACAGTGATGGTACCTATAAGTTATATCCTTCTCAATTGGGTATTCTACCAGGTATAACAGAGCCAGATGTTTTAGAAAGTATTCAATTATTACCAGGCGTATTGAGTCCTAACGAAACTGCATCAGGCTTTTTTGTTAGAGGTGGTTATGCAGATCAAAACCGTATAATTTGGGATGGTATAAATATTTATCACAAAGGACACTTATTTGGGATGATATCACCTTTAAATCCAAATGTGGCCTCAGAAATAAACTTTATAAATAAAGGCACGCATGCTAGGTATGGAGAACGCTTATCTTCAGTAATAAATATTAATTCTAAAAATGAGATAGCCAATACACTTAATACTGAAATTGGTATTAATGGCGTTAATGCAGATGCTGTTATAGAATTACCAATAATAAAAGATAAGCTAAATATACAGGCATCCTTAAGAAGAAGTTATACTGATGTTTTTGAAACATTTACATTCAATCAATTTGCAGATAAGGTTTTTAATAGCACTAAGATTAATGAAGCAGAAGAAGGCGAAAATGATTTTTCATTTATAGACTATAATTTAAAGTTGAATTATAAGTTAAATACCGCTCATAGTTTCTATGCAAGTATTATAAATATTGATAATCAGTTAGATTATTTTTCAATTGAATCTAACACAGATAGAAGCTTTAATGATCTTCTAAACATTAGAAATGCTGGTTATAGTTTACGTTGGAATTTTAAATGGAATAATAAGTTACAACAGAAAACTCAGGCCTATTTTTCTGACTACGAGCTCAATTACAATTTTCTAACTTTTGAAAACAACGAACAGGTTTCTAATTTCGAAAAACGAAATATAATTTTTGATTCAGGATTATCCACAGAATTAAATTACAGAGTCTCAAAAAAGTTTAATTACGACTTTGGTTATCAGTATACATTAAAAGATGTGGCTTATGCGTTTTTAAACACCACCAACTTAAGATTCGTGCTAGATTCTGAAGAAAACATAGTGCAAACGCATAGTGCTTATGTTAATGTAGATTATAAAAACCCTAATTTTTTTGATATATCTTTTGGTTTAAGAAACACCTATTTTCAAGAACTAGATGCTATACGATTAGAACCAAGACTACTTGTTTTTAAAGACCTCAGTCAATATTTTAAGTTACAGGCCAGTGCAGAAATTAAAAACCAGATTATTAGCGAAATTGATGAAACCGTTTTTAGTGACTTGTCTTTAGAAAATAGAGTTTGGAGACTTGCCAATGGAGAAAATTCACCAATAATTAATAGTAAGCATGCTTCACTTGGTTTTATTTATTCTAAAAGTGGGTTTAGTGTAGATACAGATATCTACCTAAAACGTATGAAAAATATTTCGGCTTTATCTTTAGGATTTTTAAACCCAGAGAATATTGGTTTCAATATAGGTAATCAAAATATTTTTGGAGCAGATGTGTTTCTTAAAAAGCGGTTTAGAAGATTTAACTCTTGGATTAGTTATTCTTACATCAACGCAAAAAGTCAGTTTAGTGATTTAAATAATAATAAGGCTTTTAATTCTAGGACTAACATAACTAATGCCATATCTACCGCTTTAAGCTATAAGTTACATGGATTTCAAGTAGCCTTAGGTTGGAAATGGCAAACCGGAAGACCGTACACTATAGCTAGCGATAATAGTTTAGGTGACTTAGAGTTTAATAATGGCATTAACACAGGGCAATTACCTGTTTATCATCGTTTAGATTTATCTTCAACCTATACGTTTAAAATGTCTAAAAGAAATAAACTAAGAGGTAAAATTGGTTTGTCGGTTCGGAATTTGTACAACAGAAATAATCTCATTTCAAGAGAGTATAGAGGAAACAACAGTTTAAATGATTCTGTTGAAATAATAGAACGTTATTCTATTGGTATTACACCAAACTTTATGTTTAGACTATATTGGTGATATAATGAAAAAACCTTCGATAGTTTTTATCGAAGGCCTGTCTTTTTTTAGATTGATGATAATGTTTTTTTTAGAATCTAATATTAAGTTCTAGATTAGTGTCCTCTACTTTAAATTTGGCATCATCATAATTTGGAGGGCCAAAAGACATAGAGTTATTAGACATACCGTAAGATTCTAAAGGCATTCCATTTTCACTAAAATCCATATTATTGTTTTCATTAGCATCATGAAAAGCAATAATTGCATATTCACCAGCTTCTACGTTTTCAAAAGTGATAGCGACCTTACCATCCTTTATTTCAGATTTTGCATTCATTATAGCTTTAGCTTTCATAAAGGTGTCTTTATTGTGCAGAGACATCATAACTAAACCTTTATCACTGGTAACATTATCAATTGTTACTGTAATAGTTGCTGTGTCTTGAGAAAAGCCTAACAATGAAGTTAATACAAGTGTTAATGTTAAAAATAAATTTTTCATAATTTGAAGTTTAATGGTTAGTGATAAATACTATTCGTTTTGTTTGATGATTCAAATATCTAACAATAGGTATTGTTTTTTTAATTGTATTTACTGAATTGTAATTTTAATAGGATGAGTTGTTATTTTATTTGAAGTAAGTTTCAACCAATCACCAATCACCAATGACCAATGACCAATCACCAATGACCAATGACCAATCACTAATTATTAATCACTACAAAAGCCCTCTCGCTTTAATCTCTAAATATTTGTTAATAGTATTTATTGTTAGATGTTCAGGTGCTGTTAAAATAGACTGAATACCATGTTTTTGAAGCTCGTTGACGATAAGTTTTTTTTCGTACATAAATTTCTCAGCTATAGTTTTCTGAAAAATTTCAAATGTATTATGCGCTTCTATATTAGTTAACTTCTCTAGTTCTGTGTTTTCAAAAAAGATAACAACTAAAAGATGGTGCTTTGCAATAGCTTTTAAATAAGGTAACTGGCGATGTAGTGCGTCTAAAGTTTCAAAATTAGTGTAGAGCAGAAGTAGACCACGTTGTGTAAGGCTTCGTTTAACATCTATATATAATCTTGAAAAATCGGATTCTGAGAAATCAGTGTTTACATTATATAAGGTTTCTAGAATTTTATTCATTTGAGAAGGTCGTCTTTCTGCAACCACTTTATTTTCAACCTTACGAGAAAAAGTAAACATTCCGGCTTTATCTTGTTTTTTTAAAGCCACATTACTAATTACTAATGTTGCATTTATGGCATAATCTAAGAGGCTTAAACCGTCAAAAGGCATTTTCATGGCTCTTCCTTTATCTATTACCGAATAAATAGGTTGCGAGCGCTCATCTTGAAACTGATTTACCATTAATTGGTTTCGCTTGGCTGTTGCTTTCCAGTTAATGTTTCTTATGTCGTCACCATTAACGTAATCCTTAATTTGCTCAAACTCCATGGTATTACCAATTCTTCGTATTTTCTTTAAACCATATTCAAACAATTTATTAGAAAATGCCAAAAGCATATACTTTCTCAGTTGCAAAAATGATGGATAATTGGGTACCATAGCATCTTTTGCAAACTGAAAGCGTCGCGTAACTAAACCAATAGGTGAATTAACGAAAATGTTGAGATTACCAAAGTAATATTCGCCACGTTCTAATGGTCTTAAGGTATATGTGATTTTCTTTTTGTTAAGCTTGCTGAGTTGAGTATTAATTTCAAAATCGCGCTTTTGGTATTGAAAAGGCATTTCGTCTATTAACTGTAAATCAGTTCTAAAATTATAAGCATTTTCAATGGTGATTTCAATTGGGTTATCATCACCATTACTTAATTTTTCTGGTAGAATACGTGATGCTGAAATTCCTTTTTGTTTAAATAATAATACAAAATCAATGAGTACTAAACCTAGCGCAATAAAAAATAAAATGGTCACAATGCTCTCTAAACCAGGGTAAATGTAGGCGAGGATAAACAGTGCTACAAAAATCATGGCAACAACAAAAAACCGAAAGGTCAAATAAGTATGTTTAAAAAAACGCTTCACTATCTAGGAATCTCAATAGTTTCAAGGATTTGGTCTACAACTTTATCTACTGTAAAGGCTTCCATTTCGCGTTCTGGTGTTAATACTAATCTGTGTTTTAAAACCGCTTTTGTACAACGTTTAATATCGTCTGGCGTTACAAAATCTCTACCATTAATAGCTGCATTTGCTTTGGCAGCATTTAATATAGCAATTGAAGCTCTTGGTGAAGCTCCTAAATACAAATTAGCGTTGGTTCTGGTATTATGAATTATGGAAGCAATGTAATTTAATAGGTTATCTTCCACAATAATTTGCTTAATAAGGTTTTGATAATTCTTAATAGATTCTGCAGACAACACAGCTTTAATTGAATCAAAATCCATTTTGTCTTGGCGCGAATGATTATCTACTAAAATTTGAATTTCATCTTCTAAAGAAGGATAATCTACATCTATTTTAAATAAAAAACGGTCTAATTGCGCTTCTGGTAATCGGTAAGTTCCTTCTTGTTCAATTGGGTTTTGTGTAGCGAAAACTAAAAAGGGTAATTGCATATCATAACGCGCACCATCCATAGTTATTTGACGTTCTGCCATCACCTCAAACAAAGCTGCTTGTGTTTTTGCAGGTGCTCTGTTAATTTCATCAATTAGAACGATGTTGGAGAAAATAGGTCCTTTTTTATACTCGAATTCACTCGATTTTACATTAAAAATTGAAGTACCAAGAATATCACTTGGCATTAAATCTGGTGTGAATTGAATTCTACTAAAATCAACAGCCATAGTTTTAGCTAACATTTTAGCCGTAACCGTTTTTGCAACACCAGGAACACCTTCTATAAGTGAATGTCCATTAGTTAAAATAGAAATAATTAAAAGCTCAATCATTTCATTTTGTCCAACAATGAATTTTGCAATTTCATTCTTAATGTCTTCAACACTCTTTTGTAAAGGTTGAAGGTTTATACGATTTTGAAAACCTTCGGATTCCGTTTTTGCAGTTTCTTGCGTGCTTGCTGTTTCAGTATTAGAAGGGGTAACTTTGTTTTCTTCTGTAGTTTTTTTGTCATCAAAATTATCTGATGATGGTATATGTTGATCTTCCATAATAACTTATGTTCGTTTAAAATGTTCTATTTTTTTATTCAATTCTATCAGGTCTTGCTCTGTATGATAGGGTTTAGACTTTAAAAAAACAATGTAATCTACTAAGTTTTTAGTCTCTTCTTTAGTGTTACTAGATTTTGCGGCAAGATTGTCTATAAATTTAGAATTAAATTGATTAGTTTCTAAGTAATAACGCGTTCTAATGTGTTCTAAAAAGTACTGAATCTTCTTTTGTATAATATTGGTAAAATTACCATGTTGGTAATATAATTCTCCAATAGTCCTTGTAAAATCTACAGTAGCATTATCTAATTTTTTAATAACAGGAATAATACGTTGCGTACGTTTTCCTCTAAAAATAACAAAGAGAATTAAACCAAACATACTTATATAAAAAGCCCATTTTAAGGCCGAATTAGATAGAATGAAGCGGAGAGGACTGGTTATTATTTTGCGTCCGCTTTTGTAATTGTTATCCCAAATAATTTGTTGTTTTGGCAAGTAAGATAAAACTGTTGCGGCATAATTTTCATTATCATTTAATAGATGGTAATTAGTGAACGCAAAGGGATTAGTGTGTAAAATAAATTGGCCATTATTTTTACCAAAATCTACTTTTATGAAATTGGCATGTGTTTCATCTTCATCATCTTCATTTTTAGAAGTTAAGGTTCCTAAAACAGTTGTTTTTAAGGTGTCAATAGATTCAAAAAAGCTGTTTTCAATAACATCTTTATATAATCTATTGTTGTCTTGTAAATGTGGACTTGTAAATTTATTTTTAGCTTCTTTTCTGTAAATATCAGTGTATTGTTTTTGTACGCTTACATTTAGTGTATCTAGTACATTACCATAGAAATAGGAGCTGCTAATGAAGACGGTATTACCGTCTTCCACAAATTTCATTAATGCGTTAGATTCTTCATTATCAAAACTTACTAAATTATTAATAAGCATTAACGACTTGGGTTCTGAGAATTCTTGGTCTTTTAAATATTCGTAAACAGATTGTTTAGAAACTAAAACGTCTCCTTTAGAAAATGTTTCAAGTTCATTAAAAAGTACAAAGCAACCTAAAGGAATCTTATCTGCAGCAGAATAAGAATTTCGCCAATTTAGAGCTTTTGGTTTGGCAATTTCTGCTATCATCATAAAAACAATTACTGCGCCAATGATATAGAGCGCAATTTTAGAACGCTTATCCATGTTGAGATGTTTTTATGAGTTGATTAAAATCAGCTTTATTTTTATTAAAACTTGCCTCATTTATTGGGAATTCACCATACCAAACATAATCGTATATATAAGATACACGTTTAAATAATGTTTTAAGTTGGTTGTCTTTTATTTCGTTTAAATAATCGGTGTTTGTTTTTTCGTAGTGCCATTCTATAACCTTTTTGTTGGCCAGAGATTTTAATGATTTTAAGTATAGATAGCGCGTTGCTAATCTATAATTTTGTTCTTTTAAGGCTTTTGATATAAGAAGGTCAAAATCTATTTGCTCAATGTTTTCTTCTACATAATTAAATCCTTCAATAGCTGCAGTTTCGGTTTTAAATACTGAATTTATTGGGTTTTCTAATAAAAACTTAATGAGCAGATACAATATAATAACACCTAATAATCCGTATACAATATATTCTAGAGTTTGGTAATCTATCCAATCTATATCAAATCCAAAAACATCACCTAACCAATTAAAGAATTTTCTAAGAATTTGTTGTATAAGATTAATGCCTCCTGTATCATTGATAGAATAGTTAAAATCACTATCAGCATAGTTTTCTTTAAAGTTTTCTTTAAAGTAAGTAACGTCTATATTAGATGAATCTGTCTTTACAATAACGTCTTGAGCCCACAAATAAGATGAGCCAAAAACGGACATTAAAAAAGTACTGATATGGTTAAAATTAGGTTTATTCATTTACTCCAATTTCATCAATTTTCTTTTGAAGGAATAAATTATATTTTACTTCGTTGAGGTTGTAATATAAAATTCCATAAGAAATCTGCGATAAGGCTTGTGTATAAATAAATGATAATAGAAAAGCTGCAAAGCCAAAAGTAAATATCAACGTAGCGAAAGTACTTGTGGTTAAATCTATATTGCTTTCAATTGAAAAATAAGCGTAAATACCTATAATTACACTAGGTATAGATATAATTAGCATTGTAATCATAGAATTTAAAATACCTATTACTAACCCATATAAAACAATTCGCCAAAAATTAGACATAGTAAAACTAAAACCCTCAGAAAGTGCATCACCAACACCTTTACTAGTTGAAAAAATGGACATAAATGTTAAGCCAAAAACAGCAGAAAGTGTAAAGTTTAAACCGTATTGAGCAATCATTCCTAAAAATGGAATAAAAGCCAAAACCATAGTAATAATGAAGTATCCAAAAACAATAAGGGCTCCTATTAATATAAATACAAAAATAGTTCCGATACTGTTTAATATACTATTCCAAATTCTTTTTGATTCTATTTCTCCTTCATGCTTAACATAATCGGCAACATAGGCACTAGAAAAACTGTAATTAATTAAAGAAGTAACAAAAACAATTAAAAACAAAATAATAACACCAGCGATAAAATAACTCTCGGTAGCAACATTATTACCCATTCCAAATCTAAAATCTTGGCTGGCCAAACCCATAAAACCTGTAACCAAAAGGTAAGAACAGATTAGAGTTAATATTATACTAACTGCATTATATCTTAGATATAAGTTGGTATAACTTTTAAAATTATGTTTCAAGAAAAGAAAATAGGTATTTATAATATCACCAAACGTACTTCTTGTTCTAAGTTCTATATATTTTTCGTTCACGTTAATAGAGATTTAGGTGATTCTGTGGGTAAACTAACTGCCTGAGATTTGCTCGCTTTATTTAATTTAATAGGGTAGATTATGTAATAATAGACAATAATAAATAAAGACAAAAGTATAATGCTATAAGCTAAAGTCCAATGTATTTGCTCCCCATAACGTGTTATAAAACCTTCAATAAAACCAGCGACTATAAACAGCGGAATAGTACTTACCACAATTTTTAATCCGTCTTTAGCACCTTTCATAAAAGCAACGCGTCTAGAGTACGTTTTTGGAAATAAAAAACTATTTCCCATCACCAAACCAGCACAACCTGCAATAACAATTACTGATATTTCAATAGTTCCGTGCAGCCAAACTGTAGATGTTTTTTCCAAAATACCTTGATTGTAAAAAAACGTTATAAATGCACCTAGCATAATACCATTACTAAAAAGCACGTAAATAGTACCAACACTAAAAATGGCTCCACATGCAAAAGCCATAATAGCAACTCTAATATTATTTATAGTAATACCTAAAAAGGTACCTATACTACTACCGCTTTTGTAAACAGCCATTGGTTCACCATTTTCAATATTTTCTAAGGTCATGTTTACATATGCATCACCTAGTATTAATCTAATAAAAGAATCGTCATTTAAGGTAGAAACTGCACCAATAGTAACTGCAGCCATAAATATTAGAAAAGTATATAGTAAGGTTTTATGATATTGATAAAAGAATAATGGAAACTCATCTCTCCAAAAGGAAATAATTTTGTTTTTAGATTCTTTTTTAGTGATATAAATTTTTTGATGTGCTTGCGAAGCTAATGAATTTAGATACAATAAGGTCTTACTGCCAGGATAATAAGTCTGAGCATAAGATAAATCATTAGTAAGTTGTATATAGTAAGAAGCTAAGTCATCCGGATTTATTTTTACATTATTATCTAATGCGTTTTCAAAACCAATCCATTTTTCCTTATTTTGCTTCACGAAAGACGCTTCGCGCATAAATTCATTTTAATTATAAACGAATATACATTTCCATGAGCAAATTAGCAATTAACACGGCACAAAATGTCAACTTAGATTATAAGTTAATAGGTTTAGGAGAACGTATGGTTGCTTTTCTTATAGATGGAATTATCTTAATAACCTATATGACTATTATTGAAAATCTGGTTTCAGTTTCTGAAATTTTTGATGCAGATAGTTGGACCAGACGAGGTTTTTTAGGTTTATTTACGTTACCTGCACTTTTTTACTCAGTGATTTGCCATATCGTTTTTGGCGGGCAAACAGTTGGTAAAATGTTATTAAAAATAAAAGTAGTTAGCGTAGACGGATCACCAACCCAATGGTATAATTTCTTTGTAAGGTGGATGCTAAGAATCGTTGATTTATGGATTTTTTCGCCATCTATAGGAATATTAAGTATTTTATTGTCTGACAAAAAACAGCGTGTAGGTGATGCAGCAGCTGGTACAGTAGTTATTAGTGTAAAGAAAAAACACAAGATAACAAGTACAATACTTGAAGATATTAGTGAAGATTACCAACCTGTTTTTAGTAATGTAACTCAACTTACAGATAAGGATGTTAGAATAATAAAGGATGCTTATTCTATCTCAAAAAAGAATAATGACTTTAAAACCTTAACAATTTTGAAGAAAAAGATTTGTGATACATTACAGATTGAATCTAAGTTATACGATGTTCAGTTTATAGACACAATTCTTAAAGATTATAATTATTACACGCAAAATATGTAAGCAGAGAACCACGTTTTTTATTTCTAAAAACGAGAGTGAATCGCTTATGCTGAGCGCACACTAAATATCTCACAAAATAATTTTTTAATAATTATTTATTTTGAATGCTTTTAACTGATTAAGACTATTGTAACTAAAACGAATATAAATTCATGTTTTTTCAAATAGTAGACATATTAGGAACCATTGCTTTCGCTATTTCTGGTGCATTAGTGGCAATGAATAAACGCATGGATCCATTTGGAGTTCTTATTATAGCCTTTGTAACTGCTGTAGGAGGAGGAACTTTACGCGATATTATGATAGGAATAGAACCTGTTTCTTGGATGAAAAATATGACCTTTGTTTACGTTATCATAGGTTCTGTGGTTTTCGCAGTTCTCTTTAGAAAACGAATTAATTTTTTAAGAAAATCACTCTTCCTTTTTGATACTATTGGGATTGCATTATATACTTTAGTTGGTATAGAAACCGGTCTTATTGCTGGTTTACATCCAATAATTTGTATAGCATTAGGTACTATGACGGCCTGTTTTGGTGGTGTGTTACGTGATGTTTTATGTAATGAAATCCCTGTGGTATTTAGAAAAGAGATTTATGCTACGGCTTGCATTTTGGGAGGATTTACCTATTTTATTCTACGTAAATTTTTATATGATGAAAATTATTTGTTTGTTATTGCTGGTTTGGTAGTCATTGTTATTAGACTAATTGCGGTACGTTTTAAAATTAGTCTGCCGAGTTTGTATAAAAAAGATAATATATAGCTCTGAATAATTAATTCAGTAAAAAAAATGCCAAGTATTAGAATTGTACTTGGCATTTTTTATAGTAATAATTAAATATATTTAATCTGCAACTACAGGTCTTGTAATTGGAGTATCACTTTTAACTACTACAAAAGATGAGATAGGATAATATGCTTCATAACCACTATTAACTACCCATGGCGAAAAATAGTATTCATAATCTATTGAAGTACCAGCAACACTATTAGTAAATTCATCAATTCTGGTTGGTACTTCCATTCCTGGGCACCATCCGGCTCTATCTGGAGTCCAATTTCCTGGTGCTTGATTATTAACAGGGTTAGAGGCACAGCCTAGTGGTCCTAAATAATGATCAAAAGTTGAAACATTATTTATATTTATATTATGTGTTCTATAACACCATTCTGCACATCTTCTGCCATCGTTATCACTTGGATAAGCTTCACCCCAACCACTAATTATAGTTCTTAAGTGTGTACTTTGTGCATTGCTCGGTATAGTTATAGTTTTAGTTAAATCTTTATCATGAGATGTTCCATAAGGTACACCTGCGGCAGAACCATTATCATAATTTATAATTCTTGCTATTTCGTAATATTGATAATCTGGTGTGCCTTCTATATAATCAAAATCTATACTAACTTCATATCCTTTTGCATTCCAGCACTCAGTTCTAATTCTTAATTCAACAGTACCAGTTAATAACGACTTAAAATCTGTTACATCAAACTCAAAACCTCTCTCTAATTGGCTGTTGTCATTCCAGTAAGGTGTTATAAATCTTGCCATCTCAAGTCTTTCTCCAGATATAGGATCCGTAACCTTAACATTTGCAAAAACATCCCATTCATCACAACCGCCTGTAGGACATGTAAGCTGAACATACATTTTTATAGTTTCAATGTTAGTTAAATCATCATGTAGAGTAAAGTTTTGTACAGAAGTTTGAGTATAACCTCCACCAAAAGCAACACGCTCTTGATCAAAAGTTTGGTAGTTATGTATTACAGGAGTCCCTTCACCAGATAATTGAACTGTAATATCGTCATCTAATTGTTCGTTCTCAATGGTTAAAACACCGTCTAAATCACCAATTGATTGTGGAGTAAATCTAAGGAAAACTACATTTGTATCGCTTATATCTTCAGAAGAAATTACGAGGTTATTAGAAAAAACGCTGTTATCATTAGAAACTTCAAAGCCTCCAGATGTTGTTAGCGTAGTATTAGAGGTTATATGGGTTAGTGTAAGAGTTAAATTTTCTGAAGTAGAATAACTATTAACTTGAGTATCTTCAAAATTTATTTGATTACTTGAAAGTGCAATTGTTGGAATAAGGTCTAAACCTGTCCCTGAAACTTCAATAATAATATTTTCAATTTCTTCGTTCTCAATGGTAACTGTACCTTCTAAATCCCCTACAGAAAGAGGTGCAAATTGAATGAATATGTTTTGCGAGTTATTTAAATCTTCTACAGATATGGTTATGTTATCTGAAAAAGTACTGTTATCTGTTGAAATTTGAAAGTTAGCAGACGATGAAATATTAATCTCAGTTTCTATATCAGTTATAGTAAGGGTGATTGGTTGAGATACTGATACGTCGTTAATTTCAGTGTCGGCAAAAATTAATGCATCTGATGAAGATGTTATTGAAGACGTTTCTCCAGAACCAGAGTTACCATTATCATCATTGCCACAACTTATACTGACTAAAGTAAATAATAAAATAAAGCAATAATAAAATTTGTGTTTAAAGTTTTTCATGAGGTTTTGTTAAAAATTAATGAGTGTAAGCTAAATTAATTTTTTTTTAAAAGTTACAAATGAAATGCCCATTTTACTTTAGTATTTTTATGATAATGATGCTTTTTGTATTGTTTATTGTTTATTTTTAAAAATGGCGTTATTAAATTGAGAATAATATAATATTGTGTTTGTTATAAATTGAATACAAATTATACTCCAAACTGAGTTAAGTGATGGTCTAGATGTTTGTAAAACATATTATTCCATTCCGTTTTATTTAATTTTCCAAAAGAATGGCTTTCACGGTTATGATAATAGTCACTACCCAATTCTTGGACTTTAACGATATAATCAACCAATCGGTCTTTTTCTAAATTAAAGTCTTTTTCATTGGTAATTAAAAAAACTGGTGCAGTACGGCTGTTTCTTTTATAGGGTTTTTCACTCACTACAACTTTTTTAACAAACGTTTTAAGCATCCATTTCATTAAACCTTTTGGTTTAGGGTGTTTGTCTTCAAAATCCATTTCGTAAGTAACATTGCAATGGGCTAACATTTGGTCTACAGACATTTTTCCCCAATTTGGTTTAGTGTTTGGGTTAAGTTGGTTAATACGTGCAATAACCTCTTCTGTAACAGCTTTGTCAAAAATGTTTTTCATATTTGGTTGTTTTTTGGTTGGTTGATTATCCTTTAATCATATCTCTGTATTCCTCAAAAAACGCTTCAAAAAGACTCATGTTTTTATTAAAGAATTCCATAACATCGCGCCAAGTGTTTTTATTATGGATAGATACTTTTTTTTCTAAAGGTATGTAAATACGAGATATCTCTTTGCCATTATTTAAAAAAAACTCCTCCTCGTAAATAGCATCTGGTAAATACTCATTTTTTAAAATACCCTTTAAAGCTTCTAATTTTTCCCAGCAATTAATTCGGTTTTCTAAGTCGTCTTCTAAATCTAATGCAATTAATGCCGACTTTGTATCGAAGTGAAATTTAAAAGCAGCACCTTTTATTTTAGTATTATATAACAACCATTTTCTTGGAAATGATTTCCCAAAACTGGTCCAAAATTCTTGTCTTAATAGTCTCGATTCTTCTTTGGAAAACATTTATATAAAATAAGCAATTATAATCCCTAAAATAATAGCAATTAACTTAGATAGATTGAATTTATGGCCTTCACTAGATTCAAATAAAATTGTAGTAGCTATGTGTAAAAATATACCAATAACAAAGGCATTAATAACATCTACATAATTAAGCATTACACTAGAGTGGTTAGAAATAAAGGTTCCAAAAGGTGTCATTGAAGCAAAAACAATTAAGAAAAATATAATTTGAAATTTGCTGTAACTAGATTTTAATAAAAATGCAGTAATTAAAATAGCAATAGGTATTTTATGAATTAAAACACCATAAACCATGTCATTGTGCTGATGTATAGGAAAACCTTCTAAAAAGCTATGTATACAAAGGCTAATAAATAGTAGCCATGGAAAATTGGTATCCTTATTATGTATATGCACGTGGCCATGTTCTGCACCTTTAGAGAAAAACTCTAAAATGATTTGTAGCAGTATACCAAACATAATATACAAACCCGTTTTTTTTGCATTTAAATGCAGATATACCTCTGGTAATAAATCAAAAAGTGTAAGTGCTAGTAAGAAAGCACCACTAAAAGATAGCAGTAATTTTGTGTATAAAGATTTTTGCTTTTTAGTAAAAAAAGCAATTACAACGCCAATAATAACGGCTAGTAATGGAAGTAAATAGCTGTTCATTTTACTTAAAAATCAGTATTAAACGATCTGAAGTTTCAGGATGATATTTTTTTAATTTATAATTACCAAAGACATCTAATAAGTGAACGCCTGCTTTTTTAAATAGGTTTTCAAAATCTTCTAAAGTAAAAGCTTTAACACGTTCTTGAAATTCAAACTGTTCTCCATCAGCTTCAAAATTGATGTCTTTTATAATGTAACCATTTTTTACATAGCGTTGCTGATGAAAGTCTATGCCTTCTACTGTTTTAACATCTTCTGCAACTAAATTTTTAATAACGTAATTTGTATTCATAAAATCTATAACACCAAAACCAAATTCGTTAAGTTCTTCTTTTATAGCTGCTATTGTTTTAAGATTACAATTCTCATCTTCAAAATAACCAAAGCTTGTAAATAGGTTAAAAACGGCATCAAAAGTATCTGGATATGTTTTGCTCATATCATGTACATTAAACTTTAATGTTTCGTTTTCATATTGTTTAGCGTGTGCAATACTTTGCTCAGATAAATCTAAGCCTGTTACGTTGTAGCCTAAGGAATTTAAATACACAGAATGTCTACCTTTACCACAAGCCAAATCTAATATTTTAGCTTGTGCTGGCAGGTTAAGGTAATTGGTGAGATTATCCATAAAACCTTGGGCTTCTGTGTAATCTC
Source organism: Winogradskyella endarachnes (assembly GCF_009741275.1). Lineage (GTDB taxonomy): Bacteria > Bacteroidota > Bacteroidia > Flavobacteriales > Flavobacteriaceae > Winogradskyella > Winogradskyella endarachnes. Next base: position 859,835 of record NZ_WOWS01000001.1, on the reverse strand, counting down.
TGTCCTTATATAAAATATGGTAATATGGTGTGTTAAACCAAGAAGCATACCATTGTTTAGTTGATTTACTCATAATGTAAAATGTACTGCAAAAATACTGTATTTTTGCAATCTATTTATAGTAGTATATGGAAGATAATTTCAAAATGTTAGCCAAGACGTTATTTGGCTTTGAAGATATTTTAGCAAAAGAACTCACGCAACTTGGTGCTATGCAAGTAGAAAAAGGGGTGCGTAATGTTAGTTTTGTTGGTGATAAAGGCTTTATGTACAAAGCAAATCTTGGCATAAGAACTGCTATTAAAATCCTAAAACCAATTCATTCTTTTAGAGTAACAAAAGAAGAGGATCTTTACAAAAATGTAAAGAACATGAAATGGGAAAATTACATAAAAGCTAATGGTTCCTTAGCTGTTGATGCTACTGTACATAATAGTGTTTTTACCCATTCTCTTTATACAGCGTTAAAAACAAAGGATGCTATAGTAGATCGTTTTAGAGATTTAGAAGGTGTACGGCCAGATGTAGATTTGCGTTTTCCAGATTTAAAAATAAACGTCCATATTGATCGTCAGCGCTGCACAATTTCTTTAGATACCTCTGGTGAATCTTTACATAGAAGAGGGTATAAGTCAGCCACTAATATTGCACCAATTAATGAAGTTTTAGCTGCTGGTTTAATAATGATGAGTGGTTGGGATGGACAAAGCGATTTTATGGATCCAATGTGTGGTAGTGGAACTATGTTGGCAGAAGCTGCAATGATTGCCTGTAATATACCACCAAATCTAATGCGCAAGGAATTTGCTTTTGAGCGTTGGCAAGATTGGGATGTTGATTTGTTTGAGAAAATTGAAGAATCACTGTTGAAAAAAACACGTGATTTTCATTATAAAATACTAGGTTACGATAAGTCGCCATCAGCTGTAGCCAAAGCAAAGGAGAATATTAAGAATGCACATTTAGATGAATTTATTCATATTCAGCATGAAGATTTCTTTAAAACTCGTAAATCTGGAAATGAAAAATTACATATGGTTTTTAATCCGCCTTATGGAGAACGTTTAGAGAATTTAAATGTTGAAGAATTCTACGGAAATATTGGTTCTACTCTAAAACATGGTTATCCTAACACCAATGCGTGGTTGGTAACTTCTAATCTTGAAGCTTTAAAATTTGTAGGATTAAGACCTTCTCGAAAAATAAAAGTTTTTAATGCTAAACTTGAAGCAAGATTAGTAAAGTATGAAATGTACGAAGGGAGTCGTAAGGCAAAGAAAAACCTTTAGTTTTAAATGGTTTTTTACATTTCGGTATGTTTAGTAAGGTACTCTGAGAACCATTTTAAATCATTTAACACGTATTTTTCGTTCTCATCATCAAATCCAAGAATTTGATGTATTCTGTCTTTGGTATCTACTAAATTAAGAGTACCCACGTATAATTCATCATTTATTTCTTTAACATTGTAGATAAAGGTTTTAATGTTGTTAGAATCAAATGTGTTTTCTCCAAATTCATTTTTAATTTTTATAACTTTTGGTAATAATGTTTTTAAATTATTATTGGATTTTTTTTTATTTTGAATTCTCGAAAAGTTAAAATAAGCAGTACCAGCCAAAAATAAGATGCCTGCAATTATTTTTCCGCGGTTGGCTCCCAAAAAATCAAAGTTATCCCAAATTAGAAATGTAGTTATGCAGATTGCAGCTATTAGAGGGAAAATAATAAGACCTAATACAATGGTATAATCTGTTTTTGATTTTCCGATAATGATAGTTCCATATTCAGAAACATAAGAAATTTTGTGCCTTTTTAGCTTAGACTCTAAAATAGTAGTACTAGGATTTTTCATTTAATTCTTGCAATTGTAAATTATAATCGTATTGCAAATCTTCATGCAGTACACTAATTTTTTTCTTAATAGATAAGATTTGACGCTCATATAAATTACTGAGTGTTGTGTTTCTATGTATTGAAGGTTTTAGTTCGTTAAGACGTTTGCAGAAGTAGAGTAGGAGTTCTACCTCTGTTGTTTTTTTTAAAGAATATCTACTGTAAACTCTTATTTGTCTTAAGATTTTCCGAATCGTTTTCTTCATGTAGAAGTAACTATCTGTATTTATAGCTTCAAATAATTCATCTAAAGTTGTTTTTACACTGGCTACATAACCATCTTCATCATGAGATTGAAATAATAAATAAGTGAGTAACGCTTTATTTTCTTTTTTAAATTTCCCTAAACGCAAGCATAGTTCTAGAAGTTCTTCTTGGGATAAATGCTTTAATTCCTTTTTTATAATGGCAATAGATTCAATTTTCATTATCTAAATGTAGTACTAAATTATTAATATGGAAATCTAATTATTAATCTTTAAAAAATATTGCCTTTAAAATTACAGATTATCAAAAACAATTAATCAAATTAACAAAGATTAAAAAAAGCTAGAATTATAATAATTACCTAACATTTCAACGGGTTGATACACAAAAATCTATCTATATTTATAGATAACAACTAATCTGATTAACTAAATTTTTTTTATTATGAAATTAAAATTACTTTCTTTTTTAGGTGCAATTTTTACCTCTTTTATTTTTTCACAAACCCAGAATTGTCTTGATTTTGATGGAACAAATGATTTTGTTCAAACAACCTATGCAGGAGTTTTAGGTTCTTCAGACAGAACGTTTGAAGCTTGGGTAAATTTTAGTTCTAATGCACCAAGTACTAATTTGGCTATTATAGATTATGGTGCTGGTAGTTCTGGATCGAGAAATACATTTATGATAAATTCTAACAGAGGGTTAAGCTTTATTTCTGGAGGTACTAATGCAAACTTATCATCTACATCTACAGGGATAATTACGGCTGATACATGGACACATGTAGCTTTTGTTTTAGATAATGGTACAGGGTATCTTTATGTAGATGGGGCAGAAGTAGGAACGGGTAACTTAAGTGGAGTTAACACAACTTCATCAACAGATTTAAGAATTGGTCAGCGTGTACCTGGAGGTACCATAAGATTTTTAGGAAAAATTGATGAGGTAAGAATATGGAACGTAGCGCTTTCTCCAAGTGAAATTATGGCAAATATGAATAGTGAAATTTGTCCATCTACTGCTGGATTAACGGCATATTATCAGTTTAACGAGGGAATGGATGGTGCTGACAACACTACTGTGGATACTTTACCAGAATTGGTTGCTGGCAATGACGGCGTTCTAAATAATTTTACTCTTAATGGTGCTACCTCTAATTGGGTTTCTGGTAGTACAGCTTTAGCAAGTTTTGCTGTAGATACTTCGGTAACGGAGAGTAATGGTGTTCTTACAGCACAACAATCTGGAGCTACTTACGCTTGGATAGATTGTGGAAATGATAGTTTTATTTCTGGTGAAACTGCCGCGAGTTATACGCCTACGGCTGTTGGTGATTATTCTGTAGAAATTACTTACAATGGATGTGTTTTACAATCGGATTGTATCACTGTTTCTTCTCTTGGAGTAACAAATAATCAGTTATTAGATAATTTAAGTATATCTAAAAATCCTTCACAAGTTTTAAGTTTTAATAGAATGATTGAAACTGATGCAAAAGTATCTATACATTCATTATCTGGAAAAGAATTGTTTGTCGCTACCATGAGTGATGCTCAAACATTTAGTCCGTCTATAGCTTCTGGTTTATATTTGGTAACGGTAACTCAAAATAATGCTAGTAAGACTTTTAAATGGATTAAAGAGTAAAAAAAGAAGATTTTTATAGACCTAAACTAGAATTAATAATTTGTATCTTAATGCCTATTAAATATAGAAGCTAGGTTAATTTAAAATTAAAAAATAAAAGCAGTTTATTTACTGATGTTTTCAGCTAAATAAACTGCTTTTGTTTTTAAAATTAATCTAGAAATTGAATTTGGGTGTTTTTCAATAGACAGGAAGTTTAAAAAAAAATCAGTGAGTTTGATTTTAAACTGGCTTTATAACTATCTTAATTTTGAAATTAAAATAATTAATAAGAAAAAAGGGCTTTATTCTCTTTTTTTAGCTTCCTTCAGCGTAAACACAATTCTAGTAAATCTTCTAATGGTTAATGCCTAAGCTCTTATTTATTGTAATATTTAATACAATATTTACATTACAAATTTAGTGCTTTTAGAACTGTTTTTTTATAGGTTTGACCAATTGGGATGGTGTGTGTGTCGATTGTGATTTGATTGCCAGAAAGTTGATTCATTTTATTAAGGTTAATACTAAAAGATTTATGAATTCTTAGAAAATTATTTGGTAAGCTTTCTATGAATTTAGAAAATGTACTATGAGTTGTAATTGTTTTAATTTCAGTATGTACTTTTACATAATCTCCATAAGCTTCGATGTATTGAATATCGTTTAAAACTATTCTATGTAAAGCTTTATTTTCTTTTATAATGATAAAATCATCTTCCCTATTAACGTTACTATTAGTAATTGAAATCTTCTTAATAGCCGCCAAAAAGCGTTGGTATGATATGGGTTTTAATAAATAATCTATAGCATTAACCTCAAAACCATCAACCGCATATTGAGGATAAGCAGTTGTAAAAATAACTTTAGGTGGGTTTTTAAGTGCTTTATAAAAATTTAATCCAGATTGTTGAGGCATATTTATATCTAAAAAAAGCAAATTTATATCATTATTAAGTTCTAAATATTTAAGGGCTTCAATTGCATTGTTGCATGTTGCTTTTAAATCCAAGACATCTGTTTTTTCTATAAAATGTTGAAGTACCCGCTGTGATGAAACTTCATCGTCAATTATTAAACATGTTATTAGTTGGTTAACCTTCATTGATTATTAATGTTACTTCAAAAGTATCTTTTGTTTCGTTAACTTCAAACTGATGTTGATTTGGATATACTAATTTCAGATTGTTTTTTAGGTTTTCTATGCCAACACCTGAATATTTTTCTTCAAGTTGATTTTTTGTATTTAAGTTAGCATTACTTATATTAAATTTAAATTGTTTATCATTTTGGTGTAGCTTAATTTTAATAGGTGTATTAGTTTGGCCAGCAATGACTCCATGTTTGAAGCTGTTTTCCAATAACGGTAATAATAACATAGGATAGATTTTAAAGGATTCTTCTTCTATATCAATTTCAAAATGGGTTGTGTTTAGAGTTTCTACGCGATGATTATGAAATGCAATATAATTTTTAAGTAAACTAATTTCATCTTTTATAGAAACACGTTCTGTGTCCGAATCGTAAATAACATACCTCAAAACATCAGAAAGTTGTACAATAGCATTTGTTACACCGTCTTTCTTTTCTAATGCTAAAGCATAAATAACATTTAAAGAATTAAATAAAAAGTGCGGGTTTAGTTGAGCTCTTAAAGTAGTTAATTGAGTCTCTATTTGCTGATTTTTTAGACGTAATATTTTGTTCTCATTAGTATTAAAGTAAAACCAATCTTCTGCTAGTTTTAATAATGTTGTGAGCACTAAAAAAATAATAAAAACTAATAAAATATTAGGTTTTGAGAGATAGGAAATAAAAAAGTAACTCGGAAATATAGTGTCTAATATAGGATGTAAAAGCCATGAACTTAAAAAGGCAAAAATTAATAGGTTTATAACAAAACTTAAAATGTAAAAACCGTATTTTTCTTGTTTTAATAATTGAGGAATATAAATATAGAAATTAATACTAACAGGTATAGCCAACAATATTATAAATACGGTAGTATAAATGTAGTCTATTTTAATTGGTGCTTTTCCTTTTGAAAAAACAAAGAGTAAAATTATAAATGCCAAAACCCACAGAACACCATTAAAAATAATTGGTCTGTGGTAATTTGTTTTCTTTATAAGTAAATTTAAATTAAGGCTTTGCATTAGCTTTTATTAAATTTAATTTATCTGCTGATTTCCATGTTTTATCTTTATTGCTAATTTCATTAAATAAATCTGCTTCAACACATTTTTTTAAAAATGATTGTAATTCTTCAGAAGATGCTGTTATTAATAAATCTTGTTGAAACCCAACATTCTCATGTTTTAGACGTATTTTTTGATTTTCAAAAAGATCTTTAATGTGCTCTTCACTTAACCATGATAGTGAAACTACTGCTTCGGAGTTAGTATCTAATTTTGCAACCGAATGTGTTTTAAGAAGATGTTCTGCTGCTAAGCTGTTGATTTCTTCATCTTCAATCTCAATAGGAATAAAGTCTAAAAAATACTGCTCTTTAATTTTAAATGGCATAGCTATAAAACCAGCTTCTTTTTCTTTTTTTAAGTAGGTGATGTAATAGCCTTCTTTATAGATTTCAAATGTTTTTAATTCTTCTTTTGATAATTTGAGACCATTCTTTTCATCTTCTTCTATTTTAGATTTAATGGATTCGACATTCCATTCTCCTTTTTTGTTATCTACCCAATTTCCTAATAGCTTTTCATTAAAGCTTAAGCTATCTTTTGTGTAGAATGGTTGAAGTGATTTTACAATACAAGAGCTAAATAATAGTACAACTAATATTAAAATAATTCCTTTGGTTTTCATAATACATTGTTTTAAAATATTCAACTAAGCTATATATATTAAATTTTTACCACAACAAATTTCGATAAACAAAATGCAACTAATGTCAAACAATTTATAACAAAAAAGAGAAGGCTTATTCCTTCTCTAATTAATTTTTTAAGTATATCTAAAAATCCTTTAAAAGTTTTAAGTTTTAATGGAATTATTGATGCTGATGTAAAAGTATCTATACATTCATTATCTGGAAAAGAATTGTGTGTTGCCATTATGGGTGATGCTCAAACATATTGTCCTTCTATCGCTTCTAGTTTATATTTGGCAACAGTATCTCAGAATAATGCTAGTAAGACTTTTAAGTAGGTTAAAGAGTAATTCTAAAAATTGATAAGACCAATACTTATCCTCAAAACATGTAATAGTTGAAAAGTTAATTCGGGATTTTGAGTTTTTTTATTATTTAATTTTTTTACATAAAGGATAACTTTAAAAATTAATTTAACGTAATATTTATGGTTTAATATAAAAATGGCAATCTTAGAAGATTGCCATTTACATTTATCAAATATTGTATTCGTTGTGTTTTACCAAGTCATTTTATTTAGCCAATATTGGTCACCTAATTTGGTAATGTAGTACACGATACCATAATTTTTTACTGGGACTACTGTTTTGGGTAAAATATTTGGTGTTGTTGGTATACTGTGGTCTGTTAATCTTACTTTTGGTTTTAAGTATGTAATATTATTGTCTGTGTAAAACGAATTTAAAGATGATCTATCGTTATAATTAGATAATACTCTAATTCCATTTTCTAAATTTAAAGCGGTAAATGATCCAATTTCTTTTTGATGGTTTTTTAATTTCATTTCTTTAAATAAAGGTGTGAATCCTTTCAATGTTCCTTTAGTATCCATATTAACAATAATACTAGACCCATAAGTATAGAAATAGTCTAATTCTGTAGACATGGAATTGCCTGATTTTCTAAATGCACTATCAGTTAATTGTTTTTCACCAAACACATAAATTTCATCACCAATAACTTTAGTATCTACAATAGCCAAGCTTTTTAAATCTTCTGAGTTTATAGTTGAGCTCCATTGGTGTATGCCTATTAATTTGTTTAAATTTAAATCGTATAGGTAAGCCCCATCATTATCTTGGCCTTCTTTTTCATTTATTTTTATAATTGCTTTTTTTCCATTCCAATAAAAACCAGTTAGCATTGATTTGCCATTAACGTCAATTAATTCTGTCGACATTGGCATAAAACCATCTGAGGAAAATTCTATAGTTTCTACACTATTTCCGTTAAAGTTTAAGATTTCCGATTTTCTGGTCTTCTTATATTCATCTGTAACTTTAACCATTGATACCTTACCGGTATTATCTACAAATACTTCTTCGTTATAGGCTCTTTCACTACTATAGTTTAGAGTTTCACTTTGATTCCATAGGAGGTTTAAACTGGTGTCATAGACCCAAATCTTTACTTTTTCATTAGATTTTTTTTCAAAAGGTAAGTTAGCAACAATAGCAATTTTAGATTGATCAGGAGAAGTTGCAATATTAAAAAAACCAGATTTAGAATAGCCCTCAATATCAAAAGAGGCTATAATAGTGTTGTCACTAACAGAATTATCTGCTTGGGTATAAACTTGGGCATTCAACTGATGTAATTTAGATTTTTTATCCATTACAGTAGATAAAAATAGTAATTGATCATCAGTTTCTATAACCCTTCTTAAATCAGAAGCACGTAACCCTAATTTTGGTAAATTGAAGGTTTTGCTATCTATAGCTTGAAAAGTTTGGTCGTACTTGGTTAATACCATGGCTTTAATATTATCCATCATTACATTATCTAAGTGATGCAATGTCATAAAACCATATGGTGACGGAAAAACAATATTATAAATATCTTTTTCACTTTCTTTTTTAAACGATTTACCATGTTCTGTTTTAAAGGTTTGAGAAAACCCAAATGAAAAAGTTAAAAAAGTGGCTATTGCAATAATGTAAGCTTTCATAATTACAGGTTGTATATTTGTTCTTCTAATCTAGTAAATCTACCTTTTTCATCGTAGCTTAAGTCTAAATCAATACGTTTTTCTTGCATTAGATTTAATGTTTCTTCTGCTTTTGCTTTGTCCTTTAAACTGATATCTACTTTCATTAAATTAAAGAAAATTATTTTAGCAATGTCTTTGTTCATTACTGCTTTTTTATCTTTGTAATCTATTTTATTTAGTTCTGAAAACCAGATGTCTCTAACATTATTAAGGTCAGAACGTACTTTTTCTCTTAATTCAGAGCTAGTATCTTCTTTTAATTTTCTATAGGCAGAAACTGCCTTTATTTTGGCATTTTCTAAAATGTCATAATCTCGTTTTTTGTTTTTAGGGTATTCAATTTTTATAGTCGCGGCAACTGGTACAAAACCAAATTGACTATTAATATAATCATTAATTTCTTCCATTATTTTATTAACATTGTTTTTTTCATAACGGTCTAGGTTAATAGTGTTACTAGAAGATGACGTTAAAAATTTAAATTCTTCATCAAATGTTTTTTCATCTATTACGGTTGCACCATTTAATACGGTTAGTTTAGAAGGTTGGCTGTAAAATGTCTGTCCGCCATTTGTTTGAAATTCCATTTTGCTAATATCTATAGCAAAAAGCACGCCTTCGCCACGTTCATAACCAGAAAGTGTAATACCGTCAGCTAATACTTGGTTGTCAAAAATAAGATAGTCGTTTAAGTTAGGATCTCTATAAACAGGCTCTCTTGGTTCTATATATTTAGGTTTAGCAGGTACCACTAGTTTTGGTTTTTTGCCTTGGTCAGTTAAGGCTAAGCGTTCTATTAAAGATAATTCTTTAAAATCTTTCATTTCTTTATCATAACGTTCTTCTGCTTTTTTTACGTCATCATCGTAACTAGCTAATTTTTCTTGGTATTCTGCTTCGCTCTCTTTTAAAACATTTGAATAATTTGATTTTTCTTCTTCAAAATCTTTTAATGATTGTGTCTTTACATCTTCTTCAGTTAACGTATAAGGAGTTTCAACTACAACTTTGTACGCATTAATAGATGCGTCTAGTGGGTTTTTGGGTGTTTTTACATCAAAGTATCTTACTTGCTCAAACATTGCCCTTTGCGAATGCCCTAAAGTGAATATCATTAATGCAATAAATGTTAGTAGGAAATAATTTTTCATTATATACGTTTTTTGATTTTTTAATGTTTTAAAAATACAATAATTAAATTTGGTAATATATAGTTAATAAACAGGTGTGTAGACTATTGTTGTTAAATAATAAAGCTTTAAATTGAAAGTTAAAGTGTTATTGATTTGTTATTTGATGAGTTACAATTTAATATTATAAAGCGACAAGGCTTTACGTTAAATTGAAATTAAAAAAAATACCTATTGTTAACGTAATTTTGGATAATCTGACGGATTTAGTTCGTGCATAACGTCATAAATAGCTTCAAAGATGTCTTCTACAGATGGTTTAGAAAAATAATCACCATCAGTTCCGTAAGCAGGTCTGTGTGGTTGCGCCGCTAATGTTTTTGGTTTGCTATCCAAATATTCAAAGGCATTTTGCTCATTTAGTATTTGATCTAAGATAAATGCAGAAGCTCCTCCTTTTACATCTTCATCAATTACCATAACTCTATTGGTTTTGGCAATACTCTTTACAATGTCGTGATTTAAATCGAAAGGTAATAACGACTGCACATCAATAATTTCTGCGTCAATACCAACTTCTTGCAGTTCTTTAGCGGCTTGTTCAACCAATCTCAAAGTAGAACCGTAAGATACTAAAGTGATATCGTCACCTTTTCTAATAGTTTCTACAATACCAATTGGTGTTTTAAATTTACCAATATTATTTGGTAATTTTTCCTTTAATCGGTAGCCATTTAAACATTCTACAACTAAAGCGGGCTCATCACTTGCAAGTAAGGTGTTATAAAAACCAGCAGCCTTAGTCATATTTCTTGGTACTAAAACATGAATTCCTCTTACAAGGTTTAAAATACCTCCCATTTGTGAGCCAGAGTGCCAAATACCTTCTAATCTGTGGCCTCTAGTTCTAACAATTAATGGTGCTTTTTGGCGTCCTTTAGTTCTGTATTGAACGGTTGCCAAATCATCGCTCATTATTTGAAGCGCATACATTAAATAATCTAAATATTGTATTTCTGCAATAGGTCTTAAACCTCTCATAGACATACCAATACCTTGACCTATAATTGTAGCTTCTCTAATTCCGGTATCTGCCACTCTAAGTTCGCCATGTTTTTTTTGTAAACCCTCTAAGCCTTGGTTAACATCACCAATATATCCTGCATCTTCTCCAAAAATTAAACTTTCTGGGTATTTAGTAAAAATAGCATCGAAATTTTCTCTTAAAACAACGCGTCCATCAACTTCTTTGGCATTGTCGTCATAAGTTGGTTTAATTTCAGATTGTTGTAATACATTTAGATTAGATTGGCTATGTAGATGCGAACTATATTTTGGTTGTATAATTGAGAAATAATTATTTATCCAATTCTGAAGTGCAGTTTTTGCAGATGAATTTTCTGATACTACGTAGCGCAGTGCCTTACGAGTAGCGGATAAAATATCTCTTCTAAGCGGCTCATCTATAACTTCTAAATCGTGTACCAATTTTTTTATAAATACACCATTGGCACTAGTGCTGGCTAACTGATTTAGTAATTTAAGAGCCTCTGCAGCTTCTGCTTTTATTGGATTAATAAAGGTTTCCCAAGCTTCTTTTTTTGCGAGTCTTACTTCGCGCTTTATTTTACGTTCTAGGTCTAATAATTCGTCGTCTGTTGAGATGTTATTGGCAACAATCCAATTACGCATTTGCAAATTACAGTCGTATTCAGCTTCCCAATTTAAACGATTTGTGTCTTTATATCTTTCGTGAGAGCCAGAGGTTGAATGCCCTTGAGGTTGTGTTAGTTCTTGTACATGTATAATTACAGGTACATGCTCTTTTCTAGCAATAATGGCAGCACGTTGATACGTATCCATTAATTCTGGGTAGTTCCATCCATTAACTCTAAATATTTCGTAGCCATTATGGTCTTCAGTACGTTGAAAACCTTTTAAAATTTCTGAAATATTTTCTTTTGTTGTTTGGTGTTTAGCGTGTACAGAAATACCATAATTATCATCCCATACACTTATAATCATTGGTACTTGTAAAACGCCAGCAGCGTTAATGGTCTCAAAAAACAAACCCTCACTTGTACTTGCATTACCAATAGTTCCCCATGCTATTTCATTACCCGAAACAGAAAAATTAGTAGTATTTATACCTTTTACTTTTCTGTAAATTTTAGAAGCTTGTGCTAAACCTAAAAGTCTTGGCATTTGGCCTGCTGTAGGTGAGATATCTGAACTAGAATTTTTTTGTTGTGTAAGATTATTCCAATGGCCATTTTCATCTAAACTATGCGTAGCAAAGTGTCCACCCATTTGTCTACCAGCAGACATAGGTTCTTCTTTTAAATCTGTATTGGCATATAAACCAGCAAAAAATTGCTCTACGGTTAGTTCTCCTATAGCCATCATAAAGGTTTGATCTCTGTAATAACCAGATCTAAAATCGCCGTTTTCAAAAGCTTTAGCCCATGCAATTTGCGGAATTTCTTTTCCGTCGCCAAAAATTCCAAATTTTGCTTTACCTGTTAAAACTTCTCTACGACCTAACAAACTACATTCTCTACTGGTTACAGCAAGTTTATAATCATTTAAAACTTCCGCTTTAAAATCATCAAATGTAATTTCTGTTTTTGTGTCAGGATTTGTCTTCATGCAGGAATAACTAATTTTACGCGAAAGTACAAAAATTAATACTCTTATGCAATAAGGGTAATAGTTATAATAATATCATATTCTTTAAAAAGTTGTATTTTTATTAAGAATATTTCAATATAATTAAAAATATTAACAATTGATTAGGAATTTGTTAATACCACTTTCTTCTAAAAAGACCTAGAAGAACTTGAGGATCTACAGTAAACATAAAGCGGATACTTTTATCGTAATCTGGCTGTGCAATTTCCCAACCTAAATTTGAATAAATTGGTAGATAAATTTCAAAATAATCTTCTACTAAATTTAATCTAATACCAGAATCGTAAACAAACTTTGTGTTTTCAAATTTGTTTTTTACTAATCCTAAATCACCATAAGCTTGAATATATCTCCAAATCGATGTGCTAAAATTTGCAGTAGTCATCCATTGATTTGCAAAGGCAGGTTCTAATTGCGATTTAAAGCCTCCTTCTGCAATAATAAGTTGTTGACTAAATAGGCCTGCAGCTTCAGAACGTCCTAAATAATTAAGGTCAAACATGTAGTCTGTTGGTCTATCTAAAGCAAAACTAAAATAATCATCTCTTGGGTCTGAATTGTTTTCTAAAAAGAAACCTGCATAAAATCTAAAGTTTATATTTCTGTTACTTTTGGTTAATTTTCTAAACTCAAAATTAAGAGCAAGCTTACTAAACTTATCTGCAATCTGAAAATCGGTATTAAATTTTGAAAAATTTATAATTCCAGGATTAGAGTGTGTGTAGTTTAAATTAAAAACACCGTAATCTGGTTCGTCTACAATGGTGGTAGCATTTTCTCCAAGTTCTCTTTTAATACTTACGAACCTAGCAGTAATAATATCTGTAGCATTAGATCTAAAATTTTTATCGTCTCTAAAAGCAAATGAAATTGAGGGCCTTAATCTTGTAAAAAAAGCATCATCAGCAAAAGATTGATAACCAGCAAACATGCCATAGGTTATATTGTATAAATTTTGGTTTTCTATATTGTGTGTGTAGAATATAGACGTAGAGCCGGTTAAGGCTTTAGATTTTGTAGCATATTGCGGTGAAAAACGATAGTTTAATCGTTTTCTCAACGTGGTTTTATTATACACTTTAGCACCTAATGTTAAACCATCATAAATATTATTAAATTCCACCAGAGGCATAAAGAATATTTGATTGTAATTTGGGTCTTCTACATCTTTAAATAATCTAAATTGTAATGGTTTGTTATTTAACAAACCTCCATTTACGGCTTTATAATTATCTCTTTGATTGTACTCTGGTATAACATTGTCATAATCTAGTACAAATTTTTCTGTACTATCTTTTTCTATTGTAACTGTTTTTTTGCCTTGTATGTTTTCTACCCATAATTTCCCTATTACACTATCGTTTTGTAATTTAAATAACGAGATAGGCATTGTATTATTACGCTTGTTTTTTATGGTTATTTTTAAAGAATCTTGTAAGCTTTCTACTTCTGTAATTTTAAAATCAATTTTTTTTCTTGAATTTATAAAATCTGTGAAAAACCAATCTATGTTTTTGTTGGTTTTAGATTTTATATAGTTTTTAAAATCATCAATTGTTACGGATTTCAATTGATAGGATTTTAAAAATTCGGTAATATTTTGAGTTAAACTAATATCGTCTGTAAAATGGTCTAAATAATTAAGACCAACGCCTGCTTTGTATTTTCCGGCAATATTAGCATTAAATTTTGTGAGTGAGTCTTTAGATGTAGAAATAGGTTGGTCTCTGTTTTTTCGAGCAATTTCCATGGAGTACAAAAAGTACTGAAAGTTAAATTCTAAATCTGCAGCATGAAAAGCTCTTATGCCCCAAACATCGGCTAGAGTTCCTAGTAATTTTTTATCTGGATAATTTTCTTCTACATACTTAATTAAGAAATAAATCTGAAGTCCTTCACTTAGCCAATGGTCTTTTCTAGGGTTAAGGAGTAAGGTGTTATCAATATATTTTTTTAAAGCAGTTTTTAAAAGTTTTAATTCATATTGAAAATCATTAGGGAATGGTCTTAAAAAATCTGGTAATTGATTTATTCCGTAAAGCGGATTTTTTTGATAATCTATATGAGAAACTAGTAATAATTGATGAGGGTATTCACCTAGATGTTTAGTTAAATATCTTGTGACTTTATCAGTTATGATAGCTTTTTCAGTTGTAGTGATTTCTTTTTCATATATGTTAGAAGCTATTGTAAAATCGTCTGTTCTTATAAAACGAAATGAAGGAAATTTTTCAATAGCAAGATAAGAGTCTAATCTATCTTTACCAGTTAAGGTAAGGGTTTGTTTTTGATTTTTGTTGTTAGCTTCTAAATTTAAAAAGTCTAATTCTGATGTTACTTTATAATTTCTAGGATAGGTTAGTTTTAATGTAATATCTGATTTAGGTACAAATAAATCATCTAAGTTTTTATTACTGTAATAATGCCATTTACCATCAAATATAACTGGCGTAATGTACCAGTATTTAAGATGAAAGTCCTCATTTTTTGTTATACCATAATCTGTAAAAGTTGCATCTGGTATTATAAGATCGTAAATAAGTTGCAGGTGGTAAGATTCTCCAGGGTTTAATGGTTTAGCTAAACTTACGTTTATAACATCTGGATGATTTTTTAATCTCGTATAGTCCAACTTGGTAGAGTCAGAATCTTTTATAGCAGTAACCAATGTATAGCCACGTTGTTCGCTTTTGGCTAAGTGAAATTTAGTACTAAACTCTTCTTCAAAACGTTTTGCTAAAGGTGTTGTTTTAGTTGAGTAACTGTTATTCCAATCACTTAAATAAATTTCATTTAGCGCTATGTTAGTTTCGTTTTTATAAATTATTGATTGATTAACATTAATGGTTTTTGTTTCTACAATTACATTGGCAGAAATATCTATAGCATTCTGTGTATAACAGGCTAAGCTAAAGGCAAATAGTAAAACCGTTATTTTTAATACATGATTCAATTAAAAACTATGAATTTTAATGGATTGATATTTCGGTTTAAAAGGGCTAGATAATAGAGGCCGTCTTGTAAACTTGAAACATCAAGATATTGTTTTACTTCGCCGTTGGTTTGAAATGTTTTCACCTGCTGACCTAAACTATTATATATAACTATAGTTTCATTATTGTAATTGAAATTATAATTTAAGATTAACGTGTCGTATATAATATTGCTCTCTAAATTTAACTTACTGACAGATTCAAGCTCATTTATACTTAAAAAAGTAGCATCCGTTTGCAGCGATAATGTAACGGGTAAATGATCACTAAAATTGTGTAAATGATTTCTTAATGTATACGAAAATTGTGAACCAGTGGTTTCGCAGTCTGAAGAATTGATAGATTTATTCCAACAAGATACCAATCCATTATTACCGTATACCTGATAAGAATCGGCAACAAAACTAAGGTCTGTTGAATTTGCCATATTATCAGAAGTTAGAATGAAATCAAAACGATCATCAAAACCACCTGTAGATCCACCATAACCTGTTTGAGTTCTGGTAGACTGTGTAAATACATCTACGTAACTAGAATTATTATGCCAACTACCAACACGGTTTGCAGGATCTATAAAAGTAATATTGTTATTGGTGTTTAATAAAGTTTGAAACGCACTTTCGCTAGAGGTATAAACATTTAAATCTCCACTAAATAGTACAAAAGTGTCATTAGTAAGCGTATCTAGATAGATTTCCAAATCTTCTATCATCTCAAAACGTTTTTGTGCATTTGTTGTTCCGCTAGATGCTTTTAAATGACCAATAATTACGTAAAATTCAACTGGATTGGTATTTTGATTAACAGTGTTTAATTGTAATCGATACACATTAAAATCTCTTAAGTAGGTAGGAACAATAATTTCTTGAATAATTGTAAACTTACTACTATCATAATAAAGTAGATTTTGTAAATCATTTTGGTCTCCATAGTTGTCGTCTGAAGTGTTGGAAACGTAAGTTGCCATTTCAAAATCTGAACTAATTTCAGACTTAGTTACATTTAAAACATCTATTGCACCAGAAAGATTATTTAACTCACATACTAAAAATAAATCGGGTTGATAGTCATTTATAATATAAGCTAAATCATTAATTCTGTTAGGTACAGCGTCTTCTAATGGATAATTTAATAAATTATAAAACATTACTTTAAAGGTCTCTTGTGCAGAAACAATTGAAAGGGAAAGTGACATTAGTGTAAAAAAACCAAAGATTTTCTTTTTCATAGCTGTGAATAAAAAATAGGTTTTCTTAGAAATTTGGACTAAGGTTGTACTCTTTGTAAAAGTTGTTTAATATTTCAATAACTTCTTCACCAGTGTCAACTAAATGTATAAGGTCTAAATCTTTTTCGCTAATATTTCCTGCTCCAAGTAAGGTAGATTTTATCCAGTCCATTAGTCCACCCCAAAATTCTTTACCAACTAAAATAATTGGAAAGGTTTCAATTTTATGCGTTTGTATAAGGGTTATAGCTTCAAACAATTCATCTAATGTTCCAAATCCTCCTGGCATTACTACAAATCCTTGCGAGTATTTTACAAACATTACCTTTCTAACAAAGAAATAGTCAAAATCTAAACTTTTATCATTGTCTATATAAGGATTGTCATGTTGTTCAAAAGGTAAATCTATATTTAAACCAACAGAGGTTCCGCCAGCAATATGAGCACCTTTGTTACCAGCTTCCATTATACCAGGTCCACCTCCTGTAATAACGCCATAACCTTGATCTACAATTTTTTTAGCAACGTCTTCTGCTAATTTGTAATATTTATGGTCTGGCTTTGTTCTAGCTGAACCGAAAATAGAGACGCATGGTCCAATTTTACTTAGTTTTTCGTATCCATTTACAAACTCTCCCATGATTTTAAAAATAGCCCATGAGTCGTTTGTTTTTATTTCGTTCCAACCTTTGTTTTTAATTGCGTTTCTCATTTAGTATGTCTTAATTTTATTTATTTTGTTTGGCTACCGTTTTTGGTTATAACGGTAATGATTTGTTTTTTTGCGACTTGCGAATTTAGTTAAAAAAAGAAATGTATATTTTAGTTTTTAATATAGTTTTAATTCATTTCTTTCTTTAAAAATTTAGCCGTGTAACTCTTTTTATCTTTTATAATTTGTTCTGGTGTACCTTTTGCAACAACGTTTCCGCCACCTTTTCCGCCTTCGTAACCAATATCTATAATGTAATCTACGGTTTTAATAACATCTAAATTGTGTTCAATAATTAAAACCGTATTACCTTTGTCGGCTAATTTGTTAAGCACTTTCATAAGTACTCTAATGTCTTCAAAGTGTAAGCCTGTTGTAGGTTCGTCTAAAATATAAAATGTATTGCCAGTATCTCTTTTGCTTAATTCTGTGGCTAATTTAATTCGTTGTGCTTCACCACCAGATAGTGTTGTACTTTGTTGACCTAACGTAATATAGCCTAGGCCTACATCTTTTATTGTTTTTAGTTTTCTGTGAATCTTAGGAATGTGCTCAAAGAAACCAACAGCTTCTTCAATGGTCATATTCAATACGTCACTAATAGATTTACCTTTGTATCTAATTTCTAAGGTTTCTCTATTAAAACGTTTGCCTTGGCAGGTTTCGCATTCTACATAAACATCTGGTAAGAAGTTCATTTCAATAACTCGTAATCCTGCGCCTTGGCAGGTTTCGCAACGTCCACCTTTTACATTAAAACTAAATCGACCAGGTTTGTAACCACGTATCATAGCTTCTGGTATTTTAGAAAATAAGCTTCTTATTTCATCAAAGGTTTTGGTATATGTTGCAGGATTACTACGTGGTGTTCGGCCAATTGGTGATTGGTTAATATCAATGACCTTATCTAAATGCTCTAATCCTTTTATACTCTTGTAAGGCATTGGTTTCTTTACACCTTTAAAATAGTGTGCGTTAAGAATAGGGTAGAGGGTTTCATTAATTAAGGTAGATTTTCCACTACCAGAAACGCCTGTTATACCAATCATTTTGCCTAACGGAAATTCAACATCTATATTTTTTAAATTATTTCCTGTACACCCTTTTAAAACTAATTTTTTGCCATTACCTTTTCTTCTGGTTTTAGGGATTTCAATTTCTTTTTCGCCATTAAGATAAGCTGCAGTTAAGGTATGTTGTTCTCGTAATTCTTTTGGTGTGCCCTCACTAATAATTTCGCCTCCATGTTTGCCAGCAAAAGGGCCAATGTCTATAACATGGTCTGCTCGCTCAATCATATCCTTGTCATGCTCAACAACAATTACAGAATTACCAACGTCTCTAAGTGAGACTAGAGAGTTAATTAGTTTTTCGTTGTCTCGCTGATGTAACCCAATGCTCGGTTCGTCTAAAATATAGAGCACACCAACCAATTGCGACCCAATTTGTGTAGCTAAACGAATGCGCTGAGCTTCACCGCCAGAAAGTGATTTAGAGCTGCGGTTTAAAGATAAGTACGTAAGACCAACATCTAATAAAAATTGTACTCTACTTGTTATTTCTTTTATTATCTCTGATGAAATTTTTTGCTGCTTTTTGCTAAGACGTTCCGTTAAGTTCTCTAACCAAAGTCCTAATTCTACAACATCCATATGTACTAAGTCTGCAATGCTTTTGCCATCTACTTTAAAGTAGAGCGATTCTTTACGTAAGCGAGAGCCTTCGCATACAGGACATTCTACTTTATCCATATATTCTTTGGCCCAACGGACTAAAGAGGTGGAGTCTGAATTGTACTGACTTTCTATAAAATTAGCAACACCTTCAAAATCTATTTTATAATCTCTGGTAACACCTAAAAGTTTACTCTCAACTGAAAATTTATCTTTTCCACCGTACAAAATAATTTGTTTAGCATCTTCAGGTATATCTTTCCACTCATCGTTTAAAGAAAACTCAAAACGTTGTGCTATGGTTTCAAATTGTTTAAAAATCCAACTTTTCTTTTGTGGTCCATGCGGTGCAAGAGCTCCGTTTTTAATAGATAAGGTCTCGTCTGGTACTATCTTCTTATCATTTACAACATACAATTCGCCAATACCATTACAGTTAGAACAAGCACCTTTTGGAGAATTAAAAGAGAAATTATTTGGTTCTGGGTTTGGGTATGATATTCCAGAAGACGGACACATTAAATTTCGACTAAAAAAACGTGGTTCATTGGTGTCTTGGTCTATAACCATTAAGACATCTTCTCCATGATACATGGCTGTATTTATGGAATCCATTAAACGTTTTTCGTTATCCTTACCATTGTCAATTTTTAATCTATCAATAACAATCTCAATGTCGTGCGTTTTGTAACGGTCTAACTTCATACCTTTTTCAAGGTCTACAATCTCACCATCTGTTCTAACTTTTACAAACCCTTGTTTTGCAATTTGCTCAAATAATTCGCGATAATGTCCTTTACGAGAACGAATTACAGGCGATAAAATATTGATGCGTTTGTCTTTGTACGATTTTAGAATTAAATCCTTTATCTGTTCATCATTATAGCTCACCATTTTTTCTCCGGTCTCGTAACTATACGCGTCTGCTGCTCTTGCATAGAGTAAACGCAAAAAATCATAAATTTCTGTTATAGTACCAACTGTTGAACGAGGCGACTTACTTGTTGTTTTTTGTTCAATGGCAATTACAGGTGAAAGCCCGTCAATTTTATCAACATCTGGGCGTTCTAAACTGCCCAAAAATTGACGTGCGTAGGCAGAAAATGTTTCTATGTAACGACGTTGCCCTTCGGCATAAATAGTATCGAAGGCTAATGAGGATTTTCCACTGCCAGATAAACCAGTAATAACAACCAATTTATCTCTAGGAATGGTAACGTCTATGTTTTTAAGGTTGTGAACGCGCGCTCCTTTTACTTCAATAGCATCGTTAAATTGGTTCATCTTTTGTTTAATCTTCCTTTTGTTTATAGCATTTCTGTTTATTTAATAAACAGATTTGCAAAGGTACAAATTATAGTTGTGATAGAGAATGTTAGAAAGTAAACCGCTAATATGATTTATTCTTTAATTGTTAAACTATCTGTTTTTGCACGCTCTATATTTTCTTGTAATTTGTTTATCTCGTCTGTAGATTGACTTTCTCTTAAAGCTTCCTTTTTATTCGAAATATTTTCTAAAGTTTCGTTGATTTGGTTGTCATCAATAGTATCATCTGTATTTAAATCTTTTGATTTTTTACCAAGTTTTACATTAAAATCTTCGCTGTTACCTTCAATAACAACTGGAATTCCTATGAGTCCAAGAGGTGGTAAACCAATTCTCATTTTTAGACTTAAATTGCCATTTAAACTTGTTTGCCCTTCTAGTCTCAGTTTAAAAGGACGGACTTTAAATTTGAAGCGTTCTATGTCTAATACATTATTGTTTATTGAAGAATTAATGGTGATTTCTGAAATTTTGGGGTCGTTGAGTTCTTTAAATCCAGATTTTTCTGAAACTTTACCCAATAACTTGTAGCCATCGAATTTCACATTGTGTACTTTAATGGTGCCTTTTCCATTTAAAGATGGAAGGTTAGGCAACATATCTTGGTCTAATTTCCCTGTTAATGCATAATCTATGGACACGATTCCGGAAGCTTGTGCAGCAGCAGGTGCTAATTCTTTAAATAATGCCATACTATTATATCCTTTTTCTATATTCAGTTTTTTAGCATCAATATCTAAAGAAAATAAAGCGTCTTTTGTTGAGGTTGGTTGGTAAAAGCCTTCTATTTTAGCTGCGCCATCCACCAAATTTAGAGCGCTGTTTTTTAAAAATAAACCTTGTTCTTTTATACCTAAGTTGCCTGAAAGTTTACTGATTTTTAGACTGTTATAAAGTAAGCTGTCAATACTTATCTGTATAGCTAAATCTATATTTTTTGGCACTTGCATTACACCACTTACAACATTCTCAACAGTATTAGAATTAACTAAACTATCTGTGCTTTGTGTTAGCTGATCTTCTTTTGGAAAAAACTCCGTAATATCAACCATTGGAGCGTTTAGCGTTAGGTCACCTTTTAAAATACCTTTAGAGTAAAGTGCATAATCTAAATAGTTTTGAAAATACCCATTCAGTACAACATCAGACGATTGATGTTTTACTGTTAAATTAGTAAATGCCATTTTTTCATTTAAAAACAAAAATTTTCCTTCTTTTACAGTAACAGCATGTTGTAGAATATTACTTTTAAATTCTAAATTAGAGAGGTTTAATGTCCCAGTATTACTGTTGTTTTTTACTGAATTACTAAGCTGACCTTTTAAATCTAAATCTGCAAAAAGCTGACCGTTTGTAATGTTTATAGGTAATTCTATAACTTGATTTATTGCGGTAAAGTCAATAGTTCCGTAGCCTTTAATTTGATATTCCGGATTGTCAAAATTCTTAAAAAAGCCCGAACTTGTAAATTGGTTATTTAGAAAACTAAAATTAAGCGCATTAATCCTTAACGTAGATTCTTGGTAAGTTTGCCCTTTGTTTTCTGCAATAGCCTTTAGTTGAATATCTATAATAGGTTCTGGATGACCAGAAGTTTGTAACGACCCATTGACTAATTTAAAAGCACCATTGGTTTTAGGTAATTTAGAGGCGAGCGGTTGGTAAATACCATCAGTATGAATATCAGCTGCTAATACTCCGTTGAATTTTAAGTCTGGAAGATTTAAAGTTTGATTAAGAATATTAAGGTCAATCTGTGATTTTATATTAGATTTTACATAAAGTGAATCTGTTGTTCCATGCACAGAAACCTGTCCTTTTGTACTTTCATTGTTGAGTAAAAAATCAAAATTATCTAAATTAAAATTGATATAATTATCAGTTAAGTACCCTTTTAATTTAAGATTTAAATTTTCAATGGGCTTTATGGCAGTATTATGCTTTATTCTTCCATCAACGATATTAACATCTAAATCTATTCTATTAATAGCAGAAGAATCTGGGACTATACCAGAATAACCCGCAAGTTGAATTGTTGCATCTAAATCACCATTAAGCAGTACATCTTTAGACCATTCTACATATTTTGGAGGTAATGCACTTACCACATTTTCTAATGTGCCATCTTCAGTTTTAAAGTGAAGGTTATAGGCTAAGCCATTATCATATACATCGAGATTTCCGTTAAAATTAACTTTTAAATCATTTAGAGAAAAGGTGTTTTTATCTAAGGCAACAGAAAGGTTTTGCGAATCGTATATGGTGAATGACCTTGCTTTAATCTTCTTTCCGTTTAAATAATCTGTGTGATCAAAAACCACATCTACACTAGTAATGTCTAATCGAGAACCTAATTCTAATTTACCACCTACAATGCCACCCCTTCCATTGTAATTAAGTCCACGAGAACTAATCGTTATACCATTATCTTTGTCAATATAATGAATAGACGCATTTTGTAGTTGAAGTCTTCTAAGGTTAAGGTTTAATCCAGAAGATGTGGTATCTGTAGCAATAGAAGTGGTGTCTGTAGCATTATAAACGTCGTAATTATTTCTTCCAAATTTATCTTTAATTAAGTTTATGTTGCAATCGGTTAAATACGTTTCGTGTACTACAACCTTATCAGAAAAAATGAGTTTAAACACATTAATACCAAACCCTAATTCTTTTGCACTAATTAAGGTGTCTTTTTCAAAAGGTTGCGCACTGGCTAAATTAATATCTTCAAAAGAAAACGTTAATGAAGGGAAGTGATGAAAAAATGAAATATTAGAGTCTTTAAACTGAAGTTCTGTGGTTAAATTATTATTAATGCCTTTTTTTATTTCGGTAGAAATAACATCATTAAATAATGTTGGTAAGGCAAACAGACCAATAATTAGCAATACTATTATTCCTAAAGTCCATTTTAAAACTTTCTGCCACCTGCTTGATTTTGCCTTGTCCATTAAACCACTTTAGTCTTAAAGTATTAGACATCAAAATTAATATTATTTTTAAAAAAGATGGTTGAAGAATAGTTAATAATAAAGGGTATAATTGTTAAATTCTAAAAAAGGCAATGTATTCTACCAATTAGAAAAAGAAACTCCCAAACCAACCGTATTTTGGTAATGGTTATAATCTACTAAAGTTTCGCCATAACCTGTAAAAAGTTGCGCATGAAGATTAAGATTTTCATTTAAAGGATAGAGGTAATTAAATTGTAAGCTGCCTCTGTTGTCTTTTACAGTAAATGTGTTTGTGAGTACAGTATAAAAGGTATGCTTTTTTAATTTGTAGATGGCGGTTAGTCTTCCGTTTCCTATGAAATCTGTAATTAAGGGGTTTTCATCTTCATCGTCTGGTAATCTTAACCAAGGCGTTAAGTATAATGTTAGGTTTTTACTTTCCATTGCAATGTTAAATATTATACGATTCCAACTACGAGAGCGCGGTAAATCTCTTCCGTTAGATTGGTGATTAAGGCTAACACTTGCCATTTTTATATTAAAACCTGCAACCGTAAGGTTTAAAGGATAGGTTATTATTAGTTCAGGTTCGTAATTAAGTTCTCTAAAAGCTCTAGAAATATCTGTGTTATAAATTTGCCAATGCGCAATTTGTGTATATGTAGCCCATAAATCGCCCTTACCAAACAAAATAGATTCAGCCAATTTAGTTTTAAAACTGAGTTGAAATTTAGCTTCTAAACTGTTGTAATCTATTTCTTCAGTTACCGAATAGTCTGAATTTTCACTATAAGGCAATTTATTAGGTGTATCTGACCATCTAGACGCGGTAAAGTAAATAGGTTTATATGCTGTAATTTTAAAGGTTCCTTGTTTATTTGCTTTGTCTAAATCCCAAACGGTCGCTATAGATTTAAGTGACGTTGTTTGCTGTATAAGTTTTTGCGCATTTAAATGAAGACACAAAAGCATTAGTATTAATAAGCTAGCTCTTGTTTTATTCATAAATTGTTGTATTGGTTGAGAATAGCAAAGCTATTTTTTAATTTTTAATTGTAATAGATAAACTTTTGTTTTTAACATCTAAAATAATGATTCTGTAGTTTTGTGCCTCATATGCTTTAAGTATCTTTACCATGTTAAAATAACTAAATAGATAATTAGATGAAA
This sequence comes from Winogradskyella endarachnes, assembly GCF_009741275.1. Lineage (GTDB taxonomy): Bacteria > Bacteroidota > Bacteroidia > Flavobacteriales > Flavobacteriaceae > Winogradskyella > Winogradskyella endarachnes. The sequence continues at coordinate 835,346 of NZ_WOWS01000001.1, read as the reverse complement.
ATTATAGGAATCGGTAAAAACTACGTTAACGATAACGCAGAACTTAGTGCGGCTAAAACCGGAAGCCAAACCATATTTACAAAGCCAGAATCTACATTGGTAACAGATAATAAAGATGTTGTATTTCCGAAAATAACCAACCAACTAGTTTATGAGGTTGAGTTAGTGGCAAAGATTGGAAAACAAGGAAAAGATATTGCGTTAGAAGACGCTAACTCTTACATCTCAGATATTGCGGTTGGTATAGATTATACCGCAACAGATGTTTTATCGGCAAGTAGAGAGAAAAAGGGACCATGGGCATTAGCAAAGGGTTTTGATGGCGCTTCGCCAATATCTAGCTTTAAACCAGTTTCGGAATTTACGGATTTGACCAATATTAATTTCGATTTAAAAATTAATGGCGAGCAAAAACAAGAAGGTAACACTAGTCTTATGATTTACAATTTTGCTGAAATTATTGCGTATGTGTCTTCGTTTATGACTTTAGAAGAAGGTGATCTTATATTTACAGGTACACCTGCAGCAGGTAAAGGGACTAATGTAAAAGGTGATCATTTGCAAGCTTCTATTGAAGGTGAGTTGTTATTAGATTTTAAATTGGTGTAATTTCAACCTAAATAAACTATTATCGCAGCCTTTTAAATTAAATAAAGGCTGCATTTTTTCTAAATTTTAATCTTCACGACCAATCTTATTATAAGCACGTATCACTAAAATTGCCCAAATAATGACACAAATAGATACAAAAATTGAAAAAGAGATAATTATATCATTTGGTTCCATTTAATATCTGTTTTATAAAAATTACAATTCCGAGCAAGGTTGGTGCCCAAAGCCCTATAAAAATAGCATGCAATTGATCACCTCTTAAAAATAAATATTCTGCAACACCGATAATTAAGGCACATAGCAGCAGCATAAATAGATTTAAAGGGCCAATTTTTTTTAATAAATTCATTGTAGATTAATTATATATTCTTGTAAGTTAATAAAAAAATACACTGAATACATCTTTTTAAAGCAGTATGCGCTTTATCTTTGTTAAAAGCCTACTCGCTATGTCTAAAAACAAAAAGCCCGATCAAATAGTATTTAATGAAGATACGCAACGTTACGATTCGTCATTAAAGCCTTATGCTACAAATGTAGGAGCGCCTTCTATACAAGTGACAGATAATTCTACTTGGAAAACGCGAAATATTAATAAAGCAAATAAACAGATAAAGGCGAAGTATATAGAGCTTAAAGCCGCTTATGATAAAATGATGAAAGAGTTAGAGTACAATACCTTAGTGTATAACTCGCGCTACAGCTTTGAGCCACTTATTGGAGAAACCTACCACTTGTATCGCGATAAAAAGAGCGAACCATTTTTATCTATAATTAATCCGGAAAGTTGCAATTTTGATTACATAGGCAGTTTTGTGCTTAACAGTGAGCTTATCTGGAAAAAAGTAGAAGCCTAAAATAAAGCATCAAACATTTTAATAAAAACAAAAAAGTATACCGTAAATTCGGTATACTTTTTTGTTTAGGTTGTATTGGTATTATTACATAATTTCAATTTCATTGGCTCGAAGCGCTTTGTTGTAATCTGCTTTTACGTTGCTTAAATAGCCAAAAAATTTGCTGCCATCTTTTTTAGTTAATACTACTTTTATATCGCCATCATCTTCCGTAATAATATCTTTAATAATAACCACATTATTCTTAACACTTTTGTAACCTGTTACAGTACCACGTTTAATTAAAATGTTTGGTTTAGGAAAGTAAATATAGCTGTAAGTATTAGAGGATGGGGATTTTATGATTAAAATATCTCCAACTTTAGGTTGATTACTAGTAAAAGACAAAAAGAGAATTCCTAAAAATAAAAGGGTTAAAATTGATTTTTTCATATTTTAATAGGTTAAAATTGTTTATTTTTTAAAGATAATACAATTTTAGATAAGTAAAAAAGTTTATAAATGAGTTTTATCAGTTTACAAAATAACAACGTTTTAATAGTTATTTTTTTAATTTAGTGTTGTATTTATAAATCATTTTAAAATAAATAACATGAAAATATTAGGTATAGGATCTAGAATAAACCATACTACATACGGCAAAGGTGTAGTAACTAATGTTACCTCAAAACACTATTGGGTAACCTTTATTGAAAACGGTTTAGAAACCATAGATATTGACTCTGAATTTGAAGTCATTGAGGCTGCAGAAGATGAGGTAGATACCATTAGCTTTTTTGAAGTAGAACAAAGTTTAAAATCGATATTAAGAAAATGGTCTGATGTTTCTGAAGTGGTGACTATTGCAGATAAATGGAAAGGCGGAAAACTTATATTAGAACCTGGTGATACTAATCTTAAAGGTAAAGAATTACCAATAGATACGTTTTTTCATAAAATAACAATGGTACGTGATCGTCTGCGAGTAATGGAGCAAAAAATAAACTCTAGTAATTTAGGAGAACAAGAGAAGATAGATTTACAACAATACATCGCCAGAAGCTACGGTAGTTTAACCAGTTTTAATGTATTGTTTAAATTGAAGAGTCAACAGTTTGTTGGTCAGCGAAAATAGGGCACAAGCATAAATTAAAAAAAAACAGCATCAAATCTTAATTAGTAAAATTTAATGCTGTTTTTGTATCTCTATTTTATAGGTGTATAGATCTATCTTATACCTGTGCTTACACCTCTAATTTTTTTAATTCTTGGTAATTTCTGGTAAGTCTTTTTATTAAGATTCCGTAGATTAACTTATAAAACAACCAAATTAAGCCAAGGAATATTGCCGTTAAACCAACCGCAACTATAGACATAATAATTAGTTCTTTAGTGCTGGCATTATTTAGTTGATCAGACATTTCAGGATGTTCGTTAATAGAAAAATATAGGGAAAACGGAATACTAATTAGCGCAATACATAGATTATACAGCACATAATACTTAATTATTTTACGCGTTTTAAGAATGCTTTCCATGAGTTTTTTTGCGTTATCTGTAACCGAAATCGCTTTGTGTGCATTATAAAGTAAATAAATAAACAGTATTATAACGCCATAGCTAAGAATATTTAAACTTACATATAGCCAGCTATGACTAATTTCTTCAAGTTGCGCTTTTAAGCGGTCAGAGACAACAAAAGGTAAAAAGTTTATTAATATCCAAAACACCAATTCAGCCAAACTAATGTAAAATAAAGTTTTTACAATAGAAGATGATTTTTTATGGCTCATCTTATAAATATCGGTATCCGAAAATGTTTCAAACTGATGTTCGTTTTGTTTCCAGTCTTTCTTTAATAATTCTAATTCATCCATATAATTACGGATTTAGTATGGTTCTTAATTTCTTTTTAACACGGTTCATTTTTACACGTGCATTAACTTCAGTAATACCTAAGGTTTCACTGATTTCTCTATAGTCTTTATCTTCTAAATACAATAGGACCAAGGCTTTTTCAATATCATTTAATTGATGTACCGCTTGGTATAAAAGTTTTAATTGTTGTTCTTCAGTATCATCATATTCTTCTGCTTTAATTTTAAATTGCACCGCATCAAAAGCCTGCGTGTCTATGCGTCTTTTAGATTTTCTGTATAACGTAATTGCGGTATTTAATCCTACTCGATACATCCAAGTACTAAATTTGGCATCGCCTCTAAATTTAGGATAGGCTCGCCATAATTGTATAGTAATTTCTTGAAACAAATCGTTATGCGCATCCACATTGTTAGTGTACAAACGGCACACCTTGTGTACAATGTTTTGATGTTTCTGCAACTGTTCTACAAAACTATGTTCTAGTTCTTTATTCAATTGTTGAGTTAGGTTGGTTATCTTATTAGTAGTATAAGTGTTGGTTTTGTTACAAATTTATTTAACTAAAGTTAAATAGTATCTCTATTGCCTCTATAATTTGTAAATTTACTGGAGTAACAACTTTAATTATTTTATGAATATTCCAGATACAAATTTCCCAAGAATTGTAATTATAGGTGGTGGTTTTGCCGGTGTTAATTTAGCGAAGTCTTTAGCCAATAAAAATGTACAAGTTGTGCTAGTAGACAAACATAATTACCACACATTTCAACCTTTATTATATCAGGTGTCAAGTTCTGGTTTAGAGCCAGACTCTATAGCTTATCCGCTTCGTAAAATAATTAAAAAGCATAAAAATTCATTTTTTAGATTAGCTGAGGTAGACCAAATATTAGCAGAGTCTAATGAGATTATAACCTCTATCGGTCATTTAAGGTATGATTATTTAGTTATTGCTACTGGTACCAAAACAAATTATTTTGGCAATACAGCTATTGAATCTCATAGTATGCCCATGAAATCCGTACCGCAAGCGTTAAATATTAGAAGTCTAATTTTAGAGAATTTTGAAAAAGCAGCAATTGCCACATCAGAAAAAGAACGCGAAGCCTTTTTAAATTTTGTAATTGTAGGTGCAGGACCAACAGGAGTGGAGTTGGCTGGCGCCATAGCAGAACTAAAGAACAATATACTTCCTAGAGATTATCATGATTTAAATCCGGATGATATGCATATTCATCTTATAGAAGGTTCAGACCGTGTTTTGCCACCAATGAGTGAGCACGCTTCTAAAAAAGCAGAAACGTTTTTAAAGCGTTTAGGTGTAAAAGTGAGTTGTAATACTATTGTAAAACATTACGACGGTAAAACAGTAACCACTAATTCTGGCGACACCATGGCCTCTGAGACCCTTATTTGGGCTGCTGGAGTTACCGGAGCACCAGTACTTGGTTTGCAAGCAGAATCTATAGTTGAAAAAACTAACCGTTATAGTGTAAACCATTACAATCAAGTAGAAGGGTATAACAACATTTTTGCTATAGGAGATATTGCTTTAATGTCAACGGAAGCGTACCCTAAAGGGCATCCTCAAGTGGCGCAACCTGCTATACAACAAGGTAATTTATTAGGTAAAAATTTATTGCGTTTAATAGATAATAAACAATTGAAAGCATTTGTATATAAAGACAAAGGCTCCATGGCAACCATTGGAAGAAATAAAGCAGTTGTAGATTTAAAACATTATAAGTTTGGTGGTTTTTTTGCTTGGTTTGTATGGATGTTTGTTCATTTAATGTCACTAGTCGGTTTTAGAAACCGTGTGATTGTGCTTTTCAATTGGACGTACAACTATATTAATTTTGATAAAGCTGCGCGGTTAATAATTCGTCCTTTTAAGAAATAAGTGTTATTGGTTATAGGTTGGGAGTTGTTGTTTCATGGTTTTTGTTCAATGGCTTTAGCTCAGATTATTGTTTTCTTACCTAAATTATTTATAATATTCAATTCATCATTCAAAAGTTACAGTTGGGTAACTTAGAATTCTGTAAGCATGTAAAATTGAAGAAGTTTGTTTCATCAATTAAAAAACGAACTTTAATCAATCAAAACCATGAACAAGCTCATCACTATTCTAATTTTATTAATTTTTGGTGTTACCAATGCGCAAACTACCATTTCTGGAAAGGTTACAAATGCTAAAAACGAACCTATTAATGGTGCTAATGTTTATTTAGAAGGTACCTATGATGGTGCAACAACTAATGAAGATGGCGAATTTAACTTTACAACAGAAGAAACAGGAACACAAACTTTAGTGATTTCATTTATGTCTTTTGAAACTAAATCTATATCTAAGGATGTTTCAGAAATGAATCAACTTATTATAAAATTAAGAGAAGATGTAGAATCTTTAGATGCAGTGGTTTTAAGTGCTGGTACGTTTGAAGCCAATGATAATAGCAAGGTTTCTGTATTAAAACCATTAGATGTGGTAACCACAGCAAGTGCCTTAGGCGATTTTGTTGGCGCATTACAAACCTTACCTGGTACCTCTAACGTATCCGAAGATGGACGTCTATTTGTAAGAGGAGGAAATGCAGACGAGACTCAGATTTTTATAGATGGTATAAGAGTTTTTACACCATATACGCCTTCGCCAAATAATTCGCCAACACGAGGTCGTTACTCACCATTTTTTTTTGATGGTATTACGTTTTCAACTGGTGGTTATTCCTCAGAATACGGTCAAGCGTTATCTAGTGTTCTTCTTTTAAATACTATTGATGAACCAATCCAAGAGAAGACCGATATTGGTATAATGAGTGTTGGTGCTACGTTAGGAAATACACAGAAATGGGAAAAATCTTCATTAAGTTTTAATGTGTCTTATATTAATTTAGGGCCTTATTTAGAAGTTTTTGAAGATAGAAACGATTGGCAAACACCATATAGTAGTGCGCAAGGCGAAACTGTGTTTAGACAAAAGCTAGATAACGGAATGCTAAAGTTTTATGCAGCTTTTGATACCTCTAATTTTGAATTGACTCAAGAGGATATTAATTATGAGAATGGTATAGATTTTAAATTAAATAACAGTAATTTTTATTTAAATACATCTTACAAAGGTGTTTTGGGAGCCAATTGGACAATGACTACAGGTCTTAGTTATACGTACGCAAAAAACAAATTAGGAATTGAAGCTAGCGACATTGATGGTACTGAAAACTCAGCACATATAAAGTTAAAACTAAAAAAACGTTTCCATAGTAGATTTAAACTCAGTTTTGGAGCAGAACAATTTGTAACCGATTACAAAGAGAATTTTATGGATAATACATTAGATGAAACCTATGGCTATGACAATAATATAACGGCAGGTTTTGCAGAAGCTGATATTATTTTCTCAAAAAAATTAGCTTTAAAAGTGGGTATGCGTGCCGATTATAGTTCTATATTTAAATCAGCAGAAGTTGCTCCAAGAGCAGCCTTGGCTTATAAAGCTTCTAAAAACGGGCAGTTCTCATTAGCTTATGGTAACTTTTTTCAGAACCCAAATAGTGAAATATTAAAGTTTAATCAAGATTTAAGAGCCGAAAAAACGTCTCATTACATTTTAAACTATCAATACGTAAACGATGGTAAAATATTTAGAGCAGAAGCTTATAGAAAGGATTATGATAACTTAATTAAATATGATACAGAATTTGTACAGTATGATAGTAATTTTAATAACACAGGAGACGGTTATGCGCAAGGTTTAGATTTTTTCTGGAGAGATAACACAAGTATTAAAAATGTAGATTATTGGTTAAGTTATTCTTATTTAGATACAGAACGTAATTATAAAAATTTTGAAACATCAGCTCAACCTAATTATGCAACTAATCATAATTTATCTGTCGTAGGTAAATATTGGATAGATGGTTGGAAGAGTCAAGTAGGTTTGGCCTATAGTTTTTCATCTGGTCGTCCATATACTAATCCTAATACCAATCAATTATTAGGTGAAAAAACAAAATCTTTTAATAGTTTAAGTTTAAATTGGGCCTATTTGTTAGACCAGCAGAAGATTTTATACTTCTCAGTAAATAATGTTTTAGGATTTAAAAATATTAATGGCTATCAATATTCTAATACACCAGATTTTAACGGACAATATAATAGAAGTGCTATTAAACCAGCAGCCGATCAGTTCTTTTTTGTAGGATTCTTTTGGACTATAAGTGAAGATAAACAAGACAATCAATTAGATAATTTATAAATGATAATAATATAATAGATAAATTTAAACCTGACCAAAATCATTATTTAATAGACATAAGTAGAGTAATTTTATACTATTAAATTAAACGTCATGGAACTCAAAAAAAACCCAAAAGCCAATGTAGGTCGAAACAGCAGTTTATACTTTGCTGTTGGCTTAAACGTAATGTTACTCCTTACATATATAGGACTAGAACATAAGACTTACGATAAAGATGTAATTACTGCCGATGTTTTAATGTTAGATGATCAATTTGATGAGGATATACCAATTACAACTATAAATATTCCGCCACCACCTCCTCCTCCTGCTCAAAAGCCAATGATAACTGAGGCTATTACTATAGTAGAAGATGTTGAAGATGTAGAAGAAACAGTTGTAAAGAGCACCGAAATAGGACAAGATGATATTATAGACGAACGAGAAATAGGTGTAGAAGAAGTAGAAGTTGTTGAGGTAGAGGAAGATATAGAAGTGCCATTTTCTGTAATTGAAAAAGTACCTACTTTTCCTGGCTGTAAAGGTACAAATGCCGAATTAAGAAAATGTTTTGAAGAAAAAATGCAGGCTCACTTGTTAAAAAACTTTAGATATCCAGAAGCCGCTGCAGAACTTAACATACATGGTAGAGTATTTGTGTTTTTTGTTATTGACAGAACAGGTAGAATTACTAAAATTAAAAGTAGAGGACCAAACCATTTGTTAGAAGCAGAAGCAGAACGTATAATGAGTTTACTGCCAAAAATGGAACCAGGAACACAACGCGATAGAAATGTAAGTGTACCATATAGTATTCCTATTAACTTTATATTGCAAGAATAAATAAACTCGTTATATAAACAACAGCAGTCAAGAGCACTGAAAATAAAATTTCATTGTCTTTTGACTGTTTTTTTGTTTACTATTGACTATATGGATTTTTCAAATTATACCAGTTACATAATGTGTTTTTAAACGTAAAGGTACCAGCGGGAATTAAACCCACTTTTTTAAGAATTGTATTAGAAGCTACGTGCTTACTATCTGCAGCTGCACCTATTTCTTTTAGCTTTAAGTCTTTAAAACCAAATTCTAGAGAGGCTAATGCTGCTTCAGTAGCAAAACCTTGTCCCCAAAATTGTTCTTTAAATCTATAACCTAAATCGTAATAATTAAATTCTGTTCTTACTTTATCTTCTAATTTTAGTCCAGACCAACCAATAAATGTATTGGTTGCTTTTTCAATAACGGCTAATCTTCCCAAACCATTTGTTTTGTACTGTTCTAATATATCTTCTATAATAGCTTCGGACTGATCAATAGTTTTTACAGGATTATTTCCTAAAAATAGATGCACTTTAGGGTTAGAATCTAATTCAAAAAAATCTTGAATATCATCTTTAACGATTGGTCTTAATAACAAACGTTCTGTTTCTATCGGTTTTATAATCATACTCGTGTTTTATTGAATTTTCTTTAATAGTTAACACTTTATTAGTTATAAATTTATTCAATTAAATTTAAGTCCGTATCTTTTATTTTTAAATGACACTTTTAAAAATTACAAGGTATTAAAAAGTACTAATATGAAGCAAATCATAACTTTTGGAGAGGTTTTAATGCGTATTTCGCCACGCGGAAATAAAAAATTTATGCAATCTAATTTAGCGGAATTTTATTTTGGAGGTACAGAATTAAATGTAGGTATTTCTATTGCTAATTTTGGTGGAAATGTTAAGCACATTAGTGCAGTATCTGAAGATTTTATAGGTGATACAGCCATATCTTATATTAGAAAATTTGGCGTAAGTACATCTTCTGTTGTGCGTTCTAAACGTCCGCTTGGTGTTTACTTTTTAGAGGTTGGTGCCGTAATGAGACCAAGTCAGATATCATATAATAGATCTCATTCATCTTTTTCTGAAATTCTGCCCTCTATGGTAGATTGGGAAAAAGCTTTAAAAAAAGGGAATTGGATGCATTGGACAGGTATTACACCAGCTCTAACCCAAGGTGCTTACGATACCTTAAAGGAAGGATTACAATTAGCAAAAGAAAAAGGAATTACGGTTTCTGCAGATCCAACCTATAGAAGTGGCTTATGGAAATATGGACAAGACCCAAAAGAAGCATTAATAGAGCTTTTAACCTATTCTAATATTTTTATAGGCGGAATCAATGAAATTAATGAAGTATTAGATACAGATTATAGTTATTCTAATGAAGATTTTATAACAGCATGTAAACATTTAATGGAAACGTTTCCTTCTGTTGAAAAAGTTTTTGATAAGATTAGGACCTCTTTAAATGCCTCTTGGCATAAAATTAGAGCTAGAATGTGGAATGGCGAAGAGTTTAGAGAAACCGAAGATTTAGATATTACGCATATTGTAGATAGAATTGGTACAGGTGATGCCTTTGCTGGTGGATTAATTCACGGTTTACAACATTATGATGATTATAAAGCGATGTTATTTGCATGTGCCGCTTGTGCTTTAAAACATACTTATGAAGGTGATGTGAATTATAGTAACGTTGATGATGTTGTACAAATTATTGAAGGTAATATTTCAGGTCGTTTTGTCCGTTAGAAATTGGTGTTTTAATTGATAAAGTGGATATTAAATCTTATTCTAGATTTAATATCCACTTTTTATTATTAATTTTTTAAGATGTAGCAACACATCTATAAAAAAGGGAATAGTATCAAATTAATACTAATGAAAGTTTGTTCACTATTATTCTTCAGAAATAGGAAAACCGCGATCGCGCATTAAAGCTTCAATTTTAGCATCACGTCCTCTAAATTTTCTGTAAGCCTCTGCTGGATCCATCGCATTACGCGGTGCAAACAAATACTTTACTAATTTGTCTGCTACTTCTTTATCATAAAAACCACCTTTAGCTTCTTTAAACGCTTCAGACGCATCACTTGTTAAAACATCTGCCCACATATAGCCGTAATATGCTGTTGCATAACCTTCACCAGAAAACACATGTCCAAATTGAGGTGTTCTATGACGCATTGGCAATTCTTTAGGCATTCCTAATTCTACTAAAGTTTCACGTTCAAATTGATTAATATCTATTTCTGTTGGGTCTGCTAAGTGCAATTTCATATCCATTAGAGCAGAAGCCAAGTATTCTGTAGTACCAAATCCTTGATTAAAAGTTGAGGCTTTCTTAATCTTTTCTACTAAACTTGCAGGTATAGGTTCGCCAGTTTTATAATGCACCAAATATTTATTAATTACATTATCTGTAGATAACCAACGCTCTAGTAATTGCGATTGGAATTCTGTATAATCTCTCACACCTCCATTTAATGTTGGATATTTTACATCTGCTGAGAAGAAGTGAAGGGCGTGTCCGAACTCATGAAAAAAGGTGGTAGCATCATCCCATGATACCAAAACAGCTTCACCTGGAGCAGGCTTAACAAAGTTAGAATTGTTAGATGCTAAAACATTCATGTCACCTTCAAAAGATGCCGAGCTTCTATAGGTTGTAGCCCATGCACCAGAACGTTTTCCTTCGCGTGCATAAGGGTCTAAATACCAAAGTCCAATATTTTCACCAGAGTCCTTATCGGTAACTTCCCAAACCTTAACATCTTCATGAAATACAGGTACAGAATCTTCTTCTACAGGCGTGAATTTGTAATTAAATAATTCACCAGCAACATAAAACATGGCTTCAGTAAGTTTATCTAATTGTAAATATTGTTTTACTTCATCGCTATCTAAATCGTATTTCTTTTTACGTACTTTCTCTGCATAATATCTATAATCCCAAGGTTCAATAGTAATGTTATCTCCCAACTCATTAGCTATAGTTTGCATATCTGCCACTTCTTCTTTAACTCTTTCAGTTGCAGCAGGCCAAACCTTAAGCATTAAGTCCATAGCATTTTCTGGAGTTTTTGCCATACGGTCTTGCAAACGCCATTCGGCATAATTTTTATAACCCATTAGACCAACGCGTTCTTTTCTAAGTTTTAAAATTTTGGCAATAATGTTATTGTTGTCGTATTCATCACCATTGTCACCTCTAGAGTAGTAGTTTTCCCATACTTGTTTGCGTAATTCGCGTTCTGTAGAGTACGTTAAAAAAGGATCCATAGAAGAGCGCGTATTGGTAATAGCGTATTTTCCTTCTTGGCCTTTATCTGTTGCAATTTTTGCTGCAGATTTAATATAACCATCAGCTAAACCACCAAGTTGATCTTTATTTAAATACGTGATATAATTTTCTTCGTCGTGCAATACGTTATTAGCAAAATACGTGTATAATGACGATAATTCTTTATTGATGGCAGCATAACGCGCTTTCTTTTCGGTATTAAGGTTGGCGCCATTCATTTCAAAACGTTTATAAATTAAATCTACAACACGTTGCTCTTGAGGTTCTAAAGGTGATTTTTGCGCAGCATCGTATACGGTTTTTATACGTTGGAATAGTTTTTCGTTTTGAGAGATTTTAGATCTAAAGTCGGAAAGTTTGGGCGCTAATTCAGACTGAACTTTTCTAAATTCTGGAGACGACACATTGGCTCCCATAATGCCATAATAGGCAAAAACGCGGTCTAAAGGTTTACCAGCACTTTCCATGGCAACAATGGTGTTTTTAAACGTTGCTGGTTCTGTATTATTTGCTATAGCCTCAATTTCTTCTAAATTTAGTTTCATAGCTTCTTCCATAGCAGGTTTTATAGCTTCCACGGAAATTTTATCGAAAGCCGGAACGCCTTCAAACGGACCTGTCCATTCTTGTATTAATACATTATCGCTCATTGCTGTTTCAATAGGTTTTTGGTTTTCTTCATTACAGCTAGATAATACAATGATACTGCAAATTAGGGTAGATTTTAATGTTTTAGAAATCATTATTGTTTGTTTTATAAGAGGAAAATATGTTGTGTTTTAAATAAAGAAACAAGATACAGAATTAAGAGCAAAACTGTTATTAAAATATTTATAATTGTTAGAGAACTTCTCTTTATTTTAAAATAAGAATTTTGTTGTTTTTTTTAATCAATGAGCTCTATTTTTCTAATATAAACGTTGTGTAAAGGCCAGTCACCTTCGTCTGTTTTTACGCTATTGATTTTATCAACTACCTCCATGCCAGATGTTACCTCTCCAAATACGGTGTAGTCACCATCTAAATATTTTGCGCCACCAGGTCGCTGAATAATAAAAAACTGAAAAGGTGATGCTAATTTATAAGCATTTTCAATTTCGCTACTAGGCATAGAAATTGCTCCTCTTTTGTGTGTATAACCGCGTTTAGTGTCTGGCGGTAATAAATACTTTCCTATTTTTTGTCGTTTTTTAGCTAGGTCATAGTCATCACTACTGCCACCTTGTATCACAAAGTTTTTTACGACTCTATAAAATTGTGTGCCATCAAAATATTGGCGTTTTGTGAGGTAGACAAAATTGGCTCTGTGAAATTTTGTTTTGTTGTACAGTTTAATTTCAATAATCCCAAAATCGGTAGTAATACGCGCTTTGTTTTCTTTGTTTTCTTTTTCGTATTCTAAAAAGAATTCCATCGCATTAGCATCTGTAAGTTTAGGGTAAGCAGAAGTAATTTCTTTTTTTTGTGTTATTTTAGTTTTAGTAATCGTAGAATCTTTTACAACCGAATTATTCGTTTTTTTTGAAGTTTGTTTATCTTCACAATTCAGGAGTAATAATCCTATTCCGAGAACTATCGGAAACACAAATTGAAATTTCATAAATGCTATTTAGTACGTTTTTAGAATCTGTAGTAAAAATAAAACATCTTGCGCTTTTGGGCGAAGACTCGCATGCAAAAATGTCTCCACCTTATCGTTTAAATTTGGTAAATAAAATTAATACGGCTTCAAAAACACCTCGTAAAGCTGGAGTTATGGCGTTGTTTTATCCAAAAACTGATAATCAAACTTATTTGGTTTTAATTCTGCGTAAAACTTATAAAGGCGTACATTCGGCTCAAGTTGGATTTCCTGGTGGTAAATATGAAGACGAGGATTATAATGATTTACAAGAAACAGCAATTAGAGAAACTGAAGAGGAGATTGGTGTCTCTAGAACAGAATTTGATGTTTTAAAAATGATATCACCTATTTATATTCCTCCAAGTAATTTTATGGTGCATCCTTTTATTGGTATTTCTACAAAACCACTAATTTTTTCTAAACAAGATGAAGAAGTAGAAGCAATTATAGAAGTAAAGCTTTCTGATATTTTAAGTGAAATTAATTCGGTAACAGCAACAGTACCAACCTCTTTTAATGTTGAAGTGGAAGTTCCTGCATTTAAATTAAGCAATCATATAGTTTGGGGAGCTACAGCAATGATTCTTGGGGAAATAAAAGACTTGTTAAAACAGGTTTTATAACTTAACATATTGGTTACATTTGTAATCGATTAAAAATTGAAAAATAACTATGGGATTATTCAAAAAAAATCCTTTCGGACATATACTTTGGGTTAAAAAATGGCTTATTAGACTTTTAGGTGTAGCTACACACAGACGTTTTAGAGGGTTTAATGATTTGCAGATTGAAGGCTCTGATATTATTAAGAATCTACCAGATACTAATGTGTTGTTTATATCTAATCATCAAACCTATTTTGCAGATGTAATTGCCATGTTTCATGTTTTTAACGCCAGTTTAAGTGGTCGATTAGATAGTATAAAGAATGTAGGTTATTTATGGAATCCTAAATTAAATATGTATTACGTAGCGGCCAAAGAAACCATGAAATCTGGTTTATTACCTAAAATCTTTGCATATACAGGTTCTATTAGTATAGAGCGCACCTGGCGATCTAAAGGAAAAGATGTTAATAGACAAGTGAAAATGAGTGATATTACCATGATAAAGACCGCCTTAGATGATGGTTGGGTAGTGACATTTCCACAAGGTACAACGACACCTTTTAAACCCATTAGAAAAGGAACTGCTCATATTATTAAAACATACAAACCCGTTGTTGTGCCTATTGTAATAGACGGTTTTAGACGATCATTTGACAAGAAGGGACTGAGAATAAAAAAGAAAAATATTTTTCAAACTTTTGAAATAAAAAAGCCTTTAGAAATTGATTATGACAACGAATCAATTGCAGAAATTGTTGAAAAAATAGAATACGCCATAGAGCAACATCCTTCTTTCTTAAAAGTGATTCCTCAAAAGGAATTAGAAGAAATGGAACGCATGAATAGAGAACTACGAGATATGTAGTTATTAGTTTGATTTCTTAGGATTTATTTTTGAAATATTAAGAATAAATTGATGTTTTTATTTCAAAAAGTTAATAACTAGTCTAAATTTAAACCTTTTAGATCAGTCATTTCAATTCCTAAAATTAATAATTTATGAAAGGATGGTAGTTGAGCACCACTTTCTGTAACCGTCCAATTTTCCCAAGTGGCTTCTAAACCTTCAATTGGTAGAATGTCTACCCACATTTGAAAACTTATGGGTTTACCGTTATCACCAAAATGCCATAAATAAGAATCTCCTGGTGTTGTGCCTCCAGATGTGTAGGTCACTAAAAGGGCTTTTTTATTATCTTCTGTTTTAACAAGGCGTCTTTCTACACCATCATCAAATACTTTGTATGGTGCTACTAACCAAAAGGAATCATTATTAAAATAATTTTGAGCTTTTGTAATATAGTCTTGTTTTTCTATTCCATTATACTCTTGCTCTAAAACAAATACTTTTGATTTTGATGAGTCTTCAAAATCTAAAATCACGCTAAAATCATCCCAATACACCTCACAAACCTGATCTGATTTATACCATTTATAATGATGCATATTTTTAAATGTCCATTCTAAATAATCGGTGTTTAAATATGCGTCTACGTCTAAAGACTTAAGCATTTTTGTAGCAAGTTGGTCAGCATCAGCACCTAGTTTTCCTGTAGGTAAGTCTTCATTGTATTTTAAATACATAAAACCAAAGAGTAGGAGTGTAGGTAAGGTAAAGAAGATTATAATTCCTCCAATTATTTTTAGTATACTTTTAGCTGTATAAGTTTTTTTTGCCATTATTTTTTCTTGTTTTAAAATCCGTCTGCTGTATCATCGCCACGTTTGTCTGCACCACCTTCTAAAGTACCATTATCTAATTTTAGTATACCATCTACTTTACCAATTATAGGAGAACGTTCTATATTAATATTATAGCCAATAGATTTTAAATCCTCGATAAGTGTAGAGTTGAAAGAATTAGGCTCCATACGTATTTCATCTGGTAACCATTGATTGTGAAAACGTGGTGCGTCAACAGCTTGTTGCATGCTTAATCCAAATTCGTGTACGTTAAGTATAGTTTGTAAAACAGATGTGATAATTGTTGAACCACCTGGTGTACCTACAGACATATAAAATTCGCCATTTTTTTCAACAATAGTAGGTGTCATTGAGCTTAACATGCGTTTTTCTGGTGCTATACTATTGGCCTCAGCACCTATTAAACCAAAGTAATTAGGTTCACCAGGTTTACTGCTAAAATCGTCCATTTCATTATTAAGAAAAAAGCCTAACTCTTCCACATATAATTTTGAACCATAAGCGCCATTTAAAGTTGTAGTTACAGCAATAGCATTTCCAAATTGATCAACAATAGAGTAGTGCGTTGTTTCTTCGCTTTCGTATTCTAATGTGTTTCCGTGAGATAAAGAATCGGCAGGTGTGGGTAAATTAAAAGAAAAGTTGTCCATTCTGTTTTTAAGATAGGCTTTACTAGTTAATGTTTGCAGTGGAATATCTACAAAATCTGGGTCACCAAGGTAGAAACTTCGATCTGCATAAGCACGTTTTTCGGCTTCTACTATAACTTGTATTGTTTTTAATGAATTATGTCCAAGTTCTTTTAAGTTAAAAGGCTCAATCATAGTCATTATTTGATTTAAGCAAACACCACCAGACGAAGGAGGTGGCATTCCTGAAATAGTTAAATCATCATATTGAAACGTTACAGGTGTTCGCCATTTGGCTTCATATTTTTCTAAATCTTTTGCTGTAATTATAGCACCTTTATTTTGAAGGTAATTAACTAAGATTTTAGCCGTTTCGCCTTCATAAAATTCTTTACGTCCGTTTTGAGCAATACGTTCTAGAGTTTTTGCTAAAGCTTTATTTATAACAGTATCACCAGCTTTTAAGCTGTTGTTGTATAATATTTCTTTCTTATTTACAGCTCTAAATAAACTATCATATTTTTTAAAACGCTTTTCTTGATTTTTTGTTATAACAATTCCTTTTTTTGCTAATGCTATTACAGGTTTTAAGATGGTTTTTGTTTCTAATTTTCCAAATCGTTTTTGTGCTTCAAAAATACCAGCAATAGTTCCTGGTATACCAACAGCCATGTGACCAATTGTACTTTTATCTTTAATAATATTTCCATTTGTATCTAAATACATGTCTTTTGTAGCTTCTAAAGGTGCTTTTTCTCTGTAGTCTAAGGCACCTTTACTACCATCAGCTAAACGGTAAACTAGAAATCCGCCACCACCAAGATTTCCTGCAAAAGGATAAGAAACTGCTAATGCCATTTCGGTTGCCATCATAGCATCAAATGCGTTTCCGCCTTGTTTTAAAATAGAGACTCCAATTTTAGACGCTTCGGCTCTGGCACTTACAACCATTGCTTTTTCAGTAATAAGACCTTGTTTATTTGTTACAGCATCGGTTTTATTTGTTTCCGTTTTGCAACTTAAGATACAGCAAACGAGCAGAATTGGTAATATATATAATTGTTTCATACGTTAAATAGGTTTTCAATGTCTTCTCGTTTTTTGTGACTAAAAACAATTAATTCATCAAAAAAAGTAGTAAAATCAGTTTCAAAAGCCTCATAATATTCTACGAGTTCCTTTGTAGCTTCGTTCATTTTAGAGCGTCCTTCTGTTCTGTGATTCATGCCGTTTAAAACTTTTTGAATGCCATCAATTGTTGCGTAGCTCAATAGCCAATTACCTTCAATGATTAATGGCGAAATTCTTTTAAAACGAGGTGGAAGAATTTCAATATTTTTATTTAGGCTTTTATAAAATACATCTACATATTCAGCTAAAGGTATTTTAGAATACGTCATCCAGTTTTTAGCTAAAAAATGGTCGAAAAAAATATCTACAATTACACCACTATAATGTCCGTAATTGTTGTGAAGGCGTTTTGTACATTGTCTAAAAATTGGGTGTGCATCTGTAAATGTATCTATATGTCGGTGAAGTTGAATACCAATTTGAATGTCTTTTGGATACAACTTATATTTATTGCCTCTAACACCATCACCAACAAAGTTGCCAATAGTAATAAGTTCGTTATCGCCAGAAAGATAAATGTGTGCCAGAAAATTCATTATTCTAATTTACAAATTCAAAATTAACTCAACTTAATTTTAAGATAATACTTTGTTTTTCTTTTTTTAATATTTAGAAATACAATTAAATTTTTGAAGGCTAAATATTGAATTCAAGGTTAATTTTCGGTTAAAAGACAAAAGTCAAGATAAGTTAAAGACCTAAGTTAGATTAAGATATTATATTTGCTAAAAATAGAAAATATACATGACATTAATAAAATCAATTTCAGGAATCAGAGGAACTATTGGAGGAGCAGTAGACGAAAATTTAACACCTATAGACGCTGTAAAATTTGCTGCAGCTTATGGTACTTGGTTAAAAAACCAGCGTAAAAAAGAAACGTATAAAGTTGTGGTTGGGCGAGATGCACGTATCTCTGGAGAAATGATTCAGAATTTAGTAATGAATACCTTGGTAGGTCTAGGAATTCATGTGGTTGATTTAGGATTGTCTACAACGCCAACGGTTGAAATTTCAGTACCATTAGAACATGCCGATGGAGGTATTATTTTAACAGCAAGTCATAACCCTAAACAATGGAATGCTTTAAAATTATTAAATGCTAAAGGTGAATTTTTAAATGGGGCTGAAGGTCAGAAAATATTAGAAATTGCAGCCTCTAATGCTATGAGTTTTTCTGAAGTAGATGACTTAGGAAAAATTGCAGTTAATGATGCTTATATAGATATTCATATTGATGAGGTTTTAGACCTTGAGCTTGTTAATGTAAAAGCCATAAAAGATGCCAATTTTAAAGTGGTTGTAGATGGTGTTAATTCTACAGGTGGTATTGCTATTCCTTTATTATTAGAACGTTTAGGTGTAGAGCCTGTAAAATTATATTGCGACCCAACAGGTCATTTTCCTCATAATCCAGAACCGTTGAAGGAACATTTAGGAGATTTAGCAAAAGCTGTAGTTAAGGAGCGAGCTGATTTCGGAATTGTTGTAGATCCCGATGTTGACCGTTTGGCTTTTATGGATGAGACTGGTGAAATGTTTGGAGAAGAATATACCTTGGTGGCTTGTGCAGATTACGTACTAAGTAAAACGCCAGGTAATACAGTAAGTAACATGAGTTCTACAAGAGCTTTGCGTGATGTTACTGAAAAACATGGTGGAACCTATGAAGCTAGTGCTGTAGGTGAAGTTAATGTGGTGACTTTAATGAAGAAAAATAAGGTTGTTATTGGTGGTGAAGGAAATGGAGGAATAATTTATCCGGATTCTCATTACGGTCGTGATGCTTTAGTTGGTGTAGCGTTATTTCTAAGCTTATTAGCAGAAAAGCAAATGAAGGTAAGTGAGTTAAGAGCTTCTTACCCAAATTATTTTATGAGTAAAAAGAAAATTCAATTAACACCTGGTTTAGACGTTGATGGAATTTTATCGACTATGGAAGCTAATTACAGTGATGAAAAATTAACGACTATTGATGGTGTAAAAATTGATTTTGCAGATAGTTGGGTACACTTACGTAAGAGTAATACAGAACCAATTATTAGAATTTATACAGAAGCGCCTTCTCAGGAAGCAGCAGATACTTTAGCTGATCGTTTTATTGCAGAGATTAAGAAAGTTGCTAATATTTAGTATCTTTAAATACTTTAAATTATTAAGATAATAAGACTTCTATTTTTAATGAATAGAAGTCTTATTCATTAACATATTTGGCTATGATTATAAAACCTAACACAACAGAGTCTACAGAATTAGAAAACTATTTTAGTCAATTTAGAAAACATATAATCGGCCAAAATCAAACTTTTGAGTCACCATATGGTAAGCAAAAAATCATTTATACAGATTGGACAGCTTCTGGTCGCTTATACAGACCTATAGAAGAAAAGATATGTAATGATATAGGTCCTTTTGTAGCTAATACACATACAGAGACTACAGTTTCTGGTACAGCAATGACTAAGGCTTATCATAAAGCAAGACGCATTATTAAAGACCATGTTAATGCTAATGAAGATGATATTCTTATCGTTTCTGGTAATGGGATGACAGGTGTGGTGAATAAATTTCAACGTATTTTAGGATTAAAAATTCCAGAGAATTTACAAGAATATACTAAGATTCCCGAAGAAATGCGACCCGTTGTTTTTGTGTCACATATGGAGCATCACTCAAACCAAACCACATGGTTAGAGACTTTGGCTAAAGTTGAAGTTGTACCACCAAATGAAGAGGGTTTATTTTGTCTTAAAAACTTAGAAAAATTATTAGTAAAATATAAAGATTATACAATAAAAATAGCCTCTATTGTTGGTGGCTCTAACGTTACAGGTATACAAACACCATATCATGATGTGGCTAAATTAATGCACCAACATGGCGGTGTTTGTTTTGTGGATTTTGCTTGTTCTGCTCCTTATGTAGAGATGAATATGCATCCAGAAGATAAAGAAGCGCAATTGGATGCTATTTTCTTCTCACCGCATAAATTTTTAGGAGGACCTGGAACTTCTGGTGTTTTAGTGTTTAACAAGAAATTATATAAAAATATGGTGCCAGACTGTCCTGGAGGTGGAACCGTAAGTTGGACGAATCCTTGGGGAGAACACAAATACATAGATAATATTGAAGACCGAGAAGATGGTGGCACACCAGGATTTCTTCAAACCATAAAAACAGCATTATCTATTCGTTTAAAAGAGAAAATGGGTGTTGCAAATATGTTGCAACGCGAGCATGAGTTGGTGACTATTGTTTTTAATAAATTAGGTGATATACCTAATATAAATATTCTAGCTGGTCAGCACCAAGACAGGTTAGGTGTTATTTCGTTTTACATAGATGATTTACATTTTAATTTAGCTGTGAAATTGTTGAATGATAAATTCGGAATTCAAACAAGAGGAGGTTGTAGTTGTGCAGGTACGTATGGCCATTTTTTGTTACACGTAGATCAGCAAATGTCGCATGAGTTAACTGATGAAATTTCAATTGGAGATTTAGTGCGTAAACCAGGTTGGATACGTATGTCTATTCACCCAACAACTACAAATGCCGAAATTGAATTTGTTTGTAATAGTATTATTGATGTTGCTAAGCATCATAAAGTTTATGCAGTAGATTATGAATATTCAAAATGCAATAATGAGTTTATTCACAAATCATTGCTAGAAACAGATACTTCTGGTCCAGATATAGAAGCTTGGTTTAAGATGTAGATTGGGTCTTAAGTAAAGATATTACTTCACTTACATTTTAAACAGAATGCAGTTTTATAAGAATTCTGCAGGTACTTTGTCCCTGTGTTTCCAACGTTTGTGAGTCCATAAATAATATTGTGGTGCTGCTTTAATTTGTTCTTCAACAAGTTTAAAAAACAAATCTGTAATCTCGTAATCTTTGAATTCTTTTGGGGTTTCGGTTATGGTTGTAAATGTCGTTTCGTAATATCCACGTTTAATGCGTTTAACACTAAAAAAGACAACAGCCATATCTAACTTTTTGGCTAACATTTCTGCACCAGTATACATAGGCACTTTTATACCCATAAACTCATTCCAATGAAATGCTTTATTGGCTTTTGGTGATTGATCAGATACAAATCCATTAATGGTTAACTCACCTTCTGTTTTACTTTTCATTAAAACACTTAAAGTTTCTTTAGTAGTAATTAAGTGAGAATTATATTTTGCCCTAATACGTTTTACTAATTTGTCGAAATATTTATTGGCTAACCGTTTATAAACGGCATATCCTTTATGCTGAACATATTTTTGAAGAATAAAAATCCACTCCCAACTGCCATAATGCGCACACATTAATATTATGCTTCTTTGTTTTTTTTCTAAGTCGTTAATTAACTCAACATTAGTAAATTTAAAACGTTTTTTCATCTGTGCTTCAGTAATGGTTAACGATTTAATGGCTTCAACCATCATATCACAAAAGTGATGATAAAACTGACTTGTTATTTTACTAATTTCTTTTTCGGATTTTTCAGGAAAAACTAGTCTTAAATTGTTCTTTACAGTAGATTTTCTGTAACCTAAAATTCTATATATAACAAGGTAAATTACGTCAGAAAACGCATAAAGTAATCTAAATGGTAAAATGGAAATTAGCCAAAGAATTGGGTAAACTAAGATATAAGCAATAAGTTGCATTAAAGTATGATTGCAATTAAGTACAAATATATATATTTGATTATTAAGAATAGAGTTTATGAACAATTTAGGTATTAGTTTAGTTACCATAATTATTATTGCAGCTAATGTTATTATTTCAATTAAAGGATTTGATGATCGTGGCTTTTTTGAGAAATTTAAGTTTAATGTTGGCAGTATTAAACGAGGTGAGCAAATAAGAATGTTAAGTTCTGGCTTTTTACATGCAGATATATCGCATTTATTTTTTAATATGTTTACCCTTTATTTCTTTGCAGATTTTGTGGTTGCTAAATTAGGTTCTATTCATTTCTTAATCATTTATTTTGGGAGTTTAATTTTTGGTAATCTATTATCTTTGTATTTTCATAAAAACGAGTATTGGTATAGTGCCATTGGTGCAAGTGGTGCTGTTACAGGTATTTTATATGCTGCCATATTATTAGAGCCAAGTATGAGTTTGTATATGTATTTTATACCTATTCCAATTCCTGGTTATGTGTTTGGTATTGGCTATTTGTTATACTCTATTTATGGTATGAAAAACAAAGTGGGTAACATTGGTCACGATGCGCATTTTGGTGGTGCTATTGGTGGTTATGTGATAACCTTAATTTTATATCCAAGTTTGTTTCAAACCAATTTGGGTTATATAGGTTTATTGTCTATTCCAATTATTATTCTTTTTGTATTGTACAAAACAGGAAAGCTGAAGTAACCGTTACTCATACTAATAGCAAATTATATGCTGTTATGTTATGACATTTGTCATCTTATTAAGAATTATCCAAAGTCATCTTTGTGGTTTAATTAATTCTAAAACAAAAGAGATGGCTACATCTAAAACACTACATAATTTTCATATTCCTGTAATGGGATTAGCATTTACCATAGACAGTCCAATAAGAGTGGCACAATATGGTATATCTTCTGTAATCTCTATTATAGATGATGATTTGGTAGAAAAAATGAATGCGTTTTACAGTGAGAAATTTAATAAACCTTATAAAGAAATTACAAAAAAAACACACGATTATCGTGCAGAACGCATCACATCTTACCTCAATTTAGTAGATGAAGTTGTAAAAGAAAAATTTTCAAAATTTAAAACTGAACTATCAGATAGTAAAATTGCTTTAGAAAACTTCTTAGCAACATTACCAAATACCTCTGATTTTAAAAAGGGACTTTCTAATTTAATGCATGAAGGTGTGGTACTAAAAGATAATCTGAAAAACTATTTAGAAACACATTTAAAAGCGGGTGATATTGATGTTAACATTATGACCAAAGTAGATAAAGATAATTTTGAAAAATCTGAACAGCTACCAACAATGTTTAATGATGCACACGCATCACTTAGAGGTTTTGCAAAAAGTAACTTAAGGTCTTCTGTAGTGCTTTCAGCAGGTATGAATCCTAGATTATACAGCTATTTTGAAACGTTTAAAGATTTCTTTCCTGATGAAAAAGGTCAATTAAAAAAGAAAATTATTTTAAAAGTAAGTGATTATCGTTCTGCCATTATTCAAGGAAAATTTTTAGCTAAAAAAGGATTATGGGTTTCAGAATACAGAATAGAATCTGGTTTAAATTGTGGAGGACATGCTTTTGCTACAGATGGTTTTTTATTGGGACCAATTTTAGAAGAATTTAAGTCTAAAAAAGTTGAGCTTATCCGAGATACGCACGCTGTTTTAGTAAAGGGATTAAGTCATAAGGAATTAGAAATCCCAACAGAACCATTGGAATTAAAAATTACAGTTCAAGGTGGTGTTGGTACAGCAAATGAACAGTCTTTTCTATTAGACCACTACGATGTAGATTCGGTGGGTTGGGGAACACCATTTTTATTGGTGCCAGAAGCAACTTCGGTAGATCAACAAACAAGAGATTTAATGCTTAAGGCCCAAGAAAAGGATTTGTATTTAAGCGGAATTTCTCCTTTAGGTGTACCATTTAACACCATAAAAGGAACAACTAATGAATTTTATAAACAACAGCGTATTAAAAACGATAAAGCAGGTAGTTCTTGCCCTAAAAAGTTACTAGCGTTAAGTAAAGAATTTGGAGCAGAAGGTATTTGTACAGCCTCTAAAAAGTATCAAGATGCAAAATTACAAGCCTTAGAAACTAAAAAAGAGTCTTTAACAACAACGCTTTATAACAACGCCAAAGCTAAAATTACAGAGAAAACATGTCTTTGTGTTGGTTTAGCAAATGCAAGTTATATTGAGAATGATATAGCTATTAAAGGTCAGAAACAAGGTGTTGTTGTGTGTCCTGGTCCTAATCTGGCTTATTTTAACAGGGAAACGTCATTATTTGATATGATGAAACACATTAACGGAAATGCTTCGGTTTTATCGCATATCAACCGACCAAATATGTTTGTAAAAGAACTAAAGATGTATGTAGATTATTTAAAAAATGAAATACAGTCATTGTCGGAAGACATTACAGTAAAACAAGTTAAAAAATGGAATGCCTTTAAAAGTAATCTGTTTAAAGGTATTTCATATTATCAAGATTTGTTTCTTTCGTCTACTACAAGTGATTATAAAAACATTCAAGAAGAATTTCAGCTTTATAAAGCCGAATTAGAAGCTATAATTATTCCTGAATTTGTAAAAGTTTAATTTTTGTTTTTTAATGCTTCCTATTATTAATAAGCTCGTTAAATCTTAAAATAGGAAGCATTTACTTCTTTACAATCATATATTTTACAATACTTTTGCAACAAATAATTGTAAAATGCATAACGATACTATTGTAGCTTTAGCAACACCATCTGGTAGTGGAGCAATAGCTGTTATAAGATTATCTGGTAAAGAGGCTATAACTATTGCTTCAACTTGTTTTAAGTCTGTTTCAAACAAAGATTTAAATAAACAAGCAACACACACTATTCATTTAGGCCATATTGTAGAAGATAATAGAACCATAGATGAGGTTTTAGTATCTGTATTTAAAGACCCAAACTCTTATACTGGTGAGAATGTAATAGAAATATCTTGCCATGGTTCATCTTATATTCAACAAGAAATCATTCAACTCTTTCTTAGAAAAGGCTGCAGAATGGCTACTGCAGGCGAGTTTACCTTACGTGCATTTTTAAATGGTAAATTAGATTTAAGTCAGGCAGAAGCTGTAGCCGATTTAATTTCTAGTGATAATGAGGCCTCACATCAAATAGCCATGCAGCAAATGCGAGGTGGTTTTTCTTCAGAAATATCAAAACTTCGCGAAGAACTACTAAATTTTGCATCGTTAATAGAGTTAGAATTAGATTTTGCGGAAGAAGATGTGGAGTTTGCAGATAGAACTCAATTTAAAACATTAGTAGAACGTATTACTTTTGTATTAAAAAGATTAATTGATTCATTTGCTGTAGGTAATGTAATTAAGAATGGAATTCCTGTGGCTATCGTAGGTGAGCCAAATGTAGGGAAATCTACGTTGCTAAATGCGTTATTAAATGAAGATAGAGCCATCGTTTCTGAAATTGCAGGTACCACAAGAGATACTATTGAAGACGAAATTTCAATAGGAGGTATAGGGTTTCGATTTATAGATACAGCAGGAATAAGAGAAACTGACGATATTGTTGAAAGTATTGGTATAAAAAAGACTTTTGAAAAAATAGAACAATCTCAAGTTACCATTTATCTGTTTGATGCAAGTAAAGCCATTGATTTACTTGAAGAGGTAAGAATAGAAATTGAAAAAATAAGAAATAAGTACCCTCAAAAACCTTTATTAGTTATTGCTAATAAAATTGATAAATTAGAGGATTTAGAATTAGCTAAAATGCAATCTAAAATCCCAGAAATAAACTTACTTTCTGCTAAAACAGGTTTTGGAGTAGAGCAATTGACCAATTCTTTACTAAGTTTAATTAATACAGGAGCGTTAAGAAATAACGAAACTATAGTAACCAACTCGCGTCATTATGATGCGCTTTTAAAAGCTTTTGAAGAAATCCAAAAAGTACAGTATGGTTTAGAAACTGGTTTGTCTGGAGATTTATTAGCTATAGATATTAGGCAAGCTTTATACCACTTTGGTGAAATTACAGGTGAGATTACCAATGACGATTTATTAGGAAATATTTTTGCTAATTTCTGTATCGGGAAGTAACTTACTTTCTTTTATTTGTTAATCCCTTGTTATTCTTGGATTTATAGAGTTTTATCTTCTCTTTTTTGTTGTTTATTTGCTCTTTTTTAATTAAATTTGTTGTATATCTGTTGCCTAAAACGCAAAATTGTTGCCCATTTCTGTTGGCGAAGATATTGGCGAAATGATGCACCATAACGCACCACGTTGCACCATTACGCTACATAAAGCACCATTTATGAGCAGTAATTTATTCATTCCTAAAACTTGTAAGCATTGCGGTAATGCGTTTACAGCACGTACAACAGTTACTAAATACTGTGGTGATACCTGCGCAAAAAGAGCCTATAAGGCACGCAAGCGTAAAGAAAAAATTCAAGCTACTCTTACTGAAGATATGCAACAACAAAAAGAAGTTGTTCAAGTTCATAATCCTAATACTGTAAACCATAAGGATTTTTTGAGCGTTACAGAAGCCTCACAATTAATTGGTGTTAGTAGATGGACCATTCAAAGAATGATTCAACAAGGGCGTTTAAAAGCTGTTCCTTTTGGTAGAAAGCGTATTGTAGCAAGATGGCAAATAGAAAACCTTTTTAATTAGTAGATTATGAAAGTAACATTAAGACAACGCAAGAAGAACGATAAAATTAGTTTGTATTTAGATTACTATCATAAAGGCAAACGTAAAACTGAATACTTACGCTTATACCTTACACCTAATCCTAAAACTAAAACTGAAAGAGAGGTTAACAAGAAAACCAAACAACTTGCAGAAACTATATGTGCACAGCGACAAATAGAAATTCAAAACGGTATTTATGGCTTTCAAGATATTGAAAAGCTAAAAGGTAGTTTTATTACTTATATAACAGCTTTAGCAGAAAAGAAAAATACAAGTTCTGGCAATTATGGCAATTGGAACAGTATGCTAAAACATCTAAAAACTTTTTGTCAGACAGACGTAAGTTTTCAAGATATTGATAAGGATTTCGTAGAACGCTTTAAAGAGTATTTAGATAAGGATGCAATGGCAAGAGCAGGTAAAAAATTATCTCAAAACTCTAAATATTCTTATTATGGAAAATTCAACGCTGCATTAAAACAAGCTGTTAAGGATGGTATTTTAAGAATAAACCCAGCAAATGGTGTTGAGTATTTTAAACAAGGTGAACCTCAACGAGAGTTTTTAACTTTGGATGAATTACAAATAGCAGTTAACACAGAATGTGAGTTACCACTTTTAAAAAGTGCTTTTATATTTTCTGCGCTTACCGGTTTACGTTGGTCAGATATTGAAAAACTAATATGGTCAGAAATCCAGCACTCAAAAGAAATGGGATATTATATCCGATTTAGACAAAAGAAGACTAAAGGTGTCGAAACCTTACCAATATCAGACCAAGCAAGAAATCTATTAGGAGAAAAAGGTAATCCAGACGATAAAGTATTTGATGGTTTACATTATAGTGCCTGGTCTAACTTAAAATTGCAACAATGGATGATGAAAGCAGGTATTACTAAAACTATTACCTTTCATTGTGCGCGTCATACCTACGCTACCTTACAGTTAACTTTGGGTACAGACATATATACAGTATCAAAATTATTAGGTCATAAAGAGCTACGGACTACACAGATTTATGCCAAAGTAATTGACGATAAAAAGAAAGAAGCTGCTAACCGTATTCAACTGGATTTATAATGAAAGGAAGTATATTTTCAAGTTTGGTTTCTATAACCAATGGCTTACATAGAGATAATAGGCAGGAAAAGGATTTTAAATACTTATTGTCTGATTTTAAATTGAACCAAAAAGCTAATAACGCAGTTTTTAAAGTAAACTTTAAAAAACCTTTAAATGCGAAAAAAGAATACTATCAAAAGCTAATATTTAATGAAACAGAAAATACAGTAGCATCATTTGCGAAGGAATTTCCGAAAAATGCAACTACACCAGAAAATAAATACAGCTATACCATTCTACTTAATAAATTTGATAAGTACTTAAATGACATTGCAACTTATATCAATAAAAGAGGAATAACATCAGATTTCAACAATGACGACAATTATATCATAAACAACCTAAAAGTGTCTGCTATAAGATTGTATGCTGAACTACAAGGGCAATACGGACAGTTTTCGGAAAATACAAAATTCTCAATTTCTGAAATTGCAGAAAAATACTTTAATGATGAAACTTTTGATGTTAGCTTAATAGAAAAGAACACCACTAAAAAAGTGGCTACCAAAACAACATCAAAACTTAAAAGCAAACCGAAAACCTCATTTGCGTTTAAAGGAAAAGATAAATCAAATCTTTTAAAAGTACTTGAACAGCTTCAAATTAAAATAGATTTATTAGAAAATAGAACGACTACAAAACAGCTGTTAGAGATTCTAACAACAGATGATTTTACTTCTTTAAGTTTTAATATTTATTTTGAAGCTAATACAACTGCAATTAGATACATCTTTGACAAACTAAAACCTCAATTTAAAAATTTAAAGTTATCTGAAATTGAAAGGTCTAATAAGTTTTATACTAAAAATGATTTTGAGTTAACTGCTCAAAATTTATCTTCAAGCAAGCAATATACTTTTAAAGAAAAAGAAACTATTGATAATATTTTCAAACAAATGCAATAAAAAACATTGAGAACATTGAGATTTCTCAATGTAATCTCAATACTACCTAAAAATCTTCATTTTTTAAAAATCTACATTTTCAACCTTTGTCCTGTTCTTGAAAACCAAGAATGACATTTGGCCAGATGTCCTCATTTATTTAAAACAAAATAAACGATGGACACAAATATCATCGAAAAGTTAGACCGCATTGAAAAACTCTTATTAGAGCAACAAACAATGCAAAAGCAAGTATTAAACTTTAATGAAACTTGCAAGTATTTAGAATTATCCCAATCGCACTTGTATAAACTTACAAGTACGGGAACCATTCCACATTATAAACCTAATGGTAAAAAGATTTATTTCCAACGAGAAGAGTTAGACCATTGGTTACTGCGTAACCGTATGGACTCAAGAGACGAAATTGAACAGCAAGCTGCCGATTACCTAATTAAGAAAGGAGCGGTGAAGTTATGACTGAAATAATTGATTTAATCTTGGCGCTCTCACAAGATGTTAAGGACTTAAAAGCACGTATCGAATTGTTGCGACAATCGAGAGCAGAAGTATTAAAAGATACGTGGATAGACAATCAAGATGTATTGCAGACCTTACATATTAGTAAGCGAACGCTACAAACTTTAAGAACCAATGGCACTTTGCCTTACAGCAAAGTAAAAGGTAAATTTTACTATAAAGTTGCTGACATAGAGCAATTGCTTCAAGACAACTACTACAACCATAATTTCAAGCGAGATGGAAATAAGTAGAGAAGCAATTTTAGACAAAACACATTATGGTTTAAAAATCTATGCCTATGTGTTGAGGCAGTATTATCCTAATCAAACAGTCCTTTCTGTAAAAGGAAGGGACTGTGGGATAACTCGCAATCCATTTAATGGTGGTAAAGAAACCTTACGGATTCATATTGTTGGTATTATAGCAACACATAGAGATATAGAATTAGAGGCCTTTAAAGGTGATGTATTCGATTTTGCACAATACCATTTTAGAATAACCGATGAAGAAGAATTATTCCAGAAGATAAATCAAGAGCTACATCTAAATTTAGAAGTCAAGGGAAAAGACGAATTGGAATGGCTTAATGAACCAGACGATACCTGGTATGCCAACTGTAGCTTTTTTAAAGCACCTGTTCACAATGTGTTTCCTTCTGAAACTCTACGATTGCATCAAGTATTTGCATTAATCACAAGTGATAAATACAAAAGAATTACTGAAGATTTAAGAGCAATTACCAATGTAAAAGAAGCACGTAAATTCAAAGCGAATCGCTTTGATTACGTAACACTTTCAGGAATATTTGAAAAACGAGGCGATAAAAATTTGCTAAAGCATTCTAATTTATTAACCATTGATTTTGACCATTTAGAGAATCTACAAGAGTTAAGAACGCAGCTCTTAAATGATGAATATTTTGAAACCGAAATGCTATTCATATCACCATCTGGTGATGGCCTAAAATGGATTATTAGAATAGATATTTCAGAAGTATCACATTCAGAATATTTCACAGCAGTAGCAAATTACATTAAACACAATTATAACATTGAGGTTGACCAGTCAGGTAAAGACGTTTCCAGAGCGTGTTTTTTACCATACGACCCAACAGCCTTTCTACATAAAAGACATCAAGCATTATGACTAAAATATTTAACCCAAAAGATTGGTTAGAAGTTCCTAAAGAGCCAACAAAACCAAAAAGAAACAAGACAATAACTCACGTTATTGCTGTTGCTGATAACGATATTGAAGCCTACATTTCAGCAATCGAGCAATCAGGTACAGACATAACAGGAAGTTATGCCACTTGGAGAGATTTAGGCTTTGCTTTAGCAGAAGAATATGGAGAAACAGGAAGGGATTATTTCCATCGAATAAGTAAAAATTATGCAGGTTACGATACCAAAGAATGTGATGCACAATTTGATAAATGTTTAAACGCAAAAGGACACGGAATTACAATTGCTACCTTTTACCATTATGCACATAATTCAGGCGTCAAACCGCCTAAACAACAGTACAACAACGAAGTTGCAACAAATGTTGTAACGGTTATTGATACACAAGAGCAAGCAATGCCAACGATACCAGAAACGGTATATGAAAATTTGCCACAGTTTTTACAACAAGTTGTAAACCCTGCTAATGGACAGGAAGAAAAGGACATTTTGTTATTAGGTGCATTAACAGCGTTTAGTGCTTGTTTTCCTAAACTCTTCGGAATCTATGACCAACGTAAAGTGTTTTGTAATTTATATCTATTTGTTACAGCACCTGCATCTGCAGGTAAAGGAAGACTTAACCAAATTAAAAATTTGGTAGAACCTGTACACAAGTTAAAACGAGAACAAGCCAAAGTATTAAAACAGCAATTTCAAGCAGAAACAGCTACTTATAATATGAACAAGGGTAAAGATGAAAACTTGGAAAAACCAAGTAAACCACCAGAAAGAATGCTGTTTATTCCTGCCAACAATAGTGTAACAGGCGTATATCAATTAATTTCTGATAATGATGGTAGAGGATTAATTTTTGAAACCGAAGGAGATACATTAGCACAAGCCTTTAAAAGCGATTATGGTAATTATTCCGATGGATTTCGTAAAGCCTTTCATCACGAAACCATAAGTTATTATCGTAGAACCGATAGAGAATATGTAGATATTGAGAAACCGTGTTTATCAACAGTATTATCAGGGACACCAAAACAAGTGGCAACCTTAATACCTAATGCAGAAAATGGTTTGTTTAGTCGCTTTATGTTCTACTATATGAATATAAAACCAACTTGGAAAAACGTGTTTCAAAATAGCAATAAAGTAGGTTTAGACGATTACTACAACCAATTGGGTAGCGAGTTTTTAGAATTGTACAAAACGCTAAAAAACAATCCAGAGATTGAAATACGATTAACCACAACCCAACAACAGCAATTCAATACGTTTTTTGAATCTTTACAGACCAAATACATCAACCTACAACCCGAAGAGTACATCGCAACGATAAGGCGTTTAGGCTTAATTGCGTTTAGGATAATGATGCTATTCACAGCATTTCGTATTATGGAAGATGGTGATGTAAACGCAACTAAAGAATGTGAGGATATGGATTTTAAAAACGCACTAACCATAATTTCAATTTTAGTGAAGCACAGTAGTAAAGTATTTAATGATTTACCAATAGAGCAAAAAGTAACAAAACGGTTAAATAGAAAAGAACGCTTTTTAGAAAGTTTACCAAAGCAATTTAGCAGACAAGAGTATTTAGATTTAGCCACAAAACAGAGCATCCCACATAAAACAGCAGAAGGTTATATTACCAAATTTGTTGATGCAGGATTAATACACAGAGAAGCACACAATAACTATTCAAATCCTGCAAAGATATAGTTAAGGATTTGAAGGATTTAAGGATATGATTAAATGGATTTCCTCAAATCCTCAACTTCCTCATTACCTGTTAATAACTGTTTATATCTTTTTACTTTCCTTTTGTTTCCTTTTATTAAATTAGACAAATATTGACAAGTCAAAATATCTCTAAAATGACATTTGGTAATTATATAAGGAAGTTAAGGGAAGAAAAGCAACTATTACTGCGTGAGGTTGCCTCTCAAATGAACATTGATACCGCCTTATTAAGTAAGATTGAACGTGGAACACGTATGGCCAGAAAGGAACAAGTAGAAGATTTAGCAAAGGCTTTAAACAAAAGTAAAAATGAGTTACTAAACTTTTGGATGGCTGATAAAATTGTCAATATGCTTAAAGATGAATCCAACATTACGGAAATCCTCAAAAAAGTAGAAGAAGAAATTAAGAACTTAACCAACAAAAAACAGCAGCTTTAAATGGCATTATTTCAAACATCAGTAATAAAAACATATCTGGCGCAACAAGATAATTCAGTAGTAGAGCGTGCCTATAAAAAATATACCAAGTATTTTCATAATGCTACCATTCAAGAGAATATTAAAAACTCTAAAGAAGAACAGTACCAGGCAAAGTTTCTGGATGAGCTGTTTGTCAATGTCTTGGGTTATACGCTAAATCCAAAGCCTGATTTTAATATCACTACCGAGTTTAAAAACCAAAAAGGAGCTGGTAAAGCAGATGGAGCTATTTTAAAGGAAGCTAAAGCAATTGGCGTAATTGAACTAAAGGGAACCAATACCAAAGATTTAGAAAGCATCCGTAAACAGGCGTTCGATTATAAAGCCAATCAAAAAGGCTGTGTGTATGTTATTACGTCCAATTTTGAGAAGTTGCGATTTTACATTAACGATGCTACTGAGTTTTTGGAGTTTAATCTCTTTCAATTAGCACCCGAAGAATTTGCTTTAATGTACCTATGCTTACAAAAGGATAACATTCTTAACAATCTACCGCTAACCATTAAAGAAGCGTCTTTAGTTGAAGAAGACAAGATTACCAAACAGTTTTACAACGACTATTCCGTATTTAAACGCGAACTCTTTAGAGACCTCGTAAAACGAAATGCCAAACGCCTAAAACAAAATGTCATTGCGAGCGAAGCGCGGCAATCTCATAATGGAGACGATAGCACCGAACTAAAAGCACTCGAAAAAAACGTAAAACTATCCCTATTCAAAAAATCACAGAAACTCATAGACCGTTTCCTGTTCATTTTCTTTGCCGAAGATAGAGACCTGTTACCACCAAATTCAACCATACAGATATTAGATAAGTGGAAAGCCGACATCGATTTTGGTGACGAACGCCCATTATATAATCTCTTTAAACAATACTTTCATTTTTTAGATGAAGGTAGAAAAGGCACAACCTCAAGAGCAGAAATCTATGCCTACAATGGCGGATTGTTTAAACCGGATGCCATTTTAGATAGTTTGGAGATTGATGACGACTTGCTTTATAAACACACCTACAAACTCGCTAAATACGATTTTAGCAGTCAAGTAGATGTCAATATTTTAGGGCACATCTTTGAAAACTCACTTAACGAAATAGAAAGCGTTAATGCCGAAATTGAAGGTGGCGAGTTCGATAAGCAAAAGAGCAAGCGTAAAAAAGATGGCGTGTTCTACACACCCAAATACATTACCAAATACATTGTAGAAAATACCGTTGGTAAACTTTGCCAAGAGAAAAAAGACCAATTAGGTTTTAAGGAAGAAGCCTATTTCGAGATAAAAAAGGGAACACACCAAAACACCAAAAAGCAACTATTAGAAGTTTTAGATAATTACAGAGCGTGGTTACTACAAATAACCATTTGCGACCCAGCTTGTGGCTCTGGAGCATTTTTGAACCAAGCATTAGATTTTCTTATTAAAGAACACCGTTACATCGATGAGCTAAAAGCAAAAGTATTAGGTGGTGGCCTTATATTAAGCGATATAGAAAACACCATTTTAGAAAACAATATTTATGGCGTAGACCTTAATGAAGAATCTGTAGAAATTGCTAAACTATCGCTTTGGTTACGTACCGCACAACCACGACGAAAACTCAACGATTTAAGCAACAATATTAAATGTGGTAACTCATTAATTGATAGTAAAACCGTTGCAGGAGATAAAGCCTTTAATTGGCAACAAGAATTTCCACAGATATTTGATAAAGGTGGTTTTGATGTGATTATTGGAAATCCACCTTATGGTGACTATTTTACGCCAACGGAAAAAGATTATTTACTGAAAAAATATCAAAAGTCTTTTTCTGGGACATTTGATATGTACATATTCTTTTTTGAGGTAGCTCTGAATATTTTAAATGAAGAAGGAAGATTGTGCTACATAACCCCAAATACTTTTGTTGATTATTCCCAGTTTTCAGGATTAAGAAGCTTACTAAAAGAAAATAATAATATTGAACAAGTTATTACACTTTCAAAAGTTTTTGAAGATGCAATAGTTGATACGACGATTATCTCGCTTGTTAAAAATATAAAACAATCTAACACATTTTTAGGTGAAATTTTTAAAATGAAACTTAAATCTTTAGATGATACCATTTTATCAGAAATAGATTCAGAAAACCTCTTAAATGAAGGGTTTATTATTAAATCAAGTAAAGGTTTTGATGTATTTAGTTTAATTCATAAATGTCCATTTAAACTTTCAGATTTAGTAAAAATAACTCAAGGTGTCACAACAGGAGGAAACAAGGCTTTTATAAATAGAAAATCTTACTTTGTGGATAATGATATTCCAGAAAAATATGTCAAAAAAGTTTTAAAAGGCAAAACAATAAATAGATATCGGGTTCTTTTTGATGATGAGTATATATTGTATTCTACAAAGACTACCAATCCAGAGGTTCAAAATAAAATTTCAGAACTTTTAGAACCTTTTGAAGAAAAACTCTCAACAAAAAGAGAAACAAAAAAAGGTACATTACCTTGGTATTGTTTGCATTGGGCAAGAGAAGAAGAAGACTTTAATGAACCTAAAATTCTTATTCGTCAAACGGCGTCAGAGATAGTTGGTGTTTTGGATGAGGAGAATTATTATCCAATAGATACAATTCATACATTAAATCTAAAAGTTAATATTAAAGATAAAAAAACTCATCTGTCATTCATTCTCGGATTAATAAATTCTAACCTCTTTAAATTTCTTTATAATTGGAAACTTGATGAAGGAGGAAAGGTCTATCCTCAAGTTAAAAAGGTGAATATTGAATGGTTTCCGGTTGTCGATTTAGAGAGCACTATAATTGACGATATATCTATAATAGTTTTAAAAATACAAGACCTATATAAAACCCAGAATGAAATAAGAGATAAGCTTGTAAGGTATTTGTGTTCAAAATTTAATCTTGATAAGGTAAGTCAATCTTTGTTTAACTGGCACGAATTAGACTTTGCAGACTTTATAAAAGAACTCAACAAAGCCATTAAAAAAGCAGGTGGCACACCATTAACCAAAAAAGACGAGTTTGAGTGGTTAGAACTCTTCGAGGACAACAAGAAAAAAGCCCAAGAGTTACAAACCCAAATCACCCAAACAGAAAAAACAATTGATACGATGGTGTACGATTTATATGGCTTAACACAAGAAGAACGAGACATTATAGAAAATTCATAAAAATTAATAGTAGTTGTCATTGCGAGAAGCGCAGCGACGTGGCAATCTTTTAAATTGAAACTAAAAAAATAAATATGTAAAACTGAAAATCCCAATACCAATGCAAGAACACCTCAAAACCAACATACTTAACTTTAAATGGCCAAATAGTGCGCCTATCATTTATTTATCTATAGAAGATATGGAAGGTAGTCATCCCATCCATAAATCTAAATTTTCAAGGCAGATTAAAGAGGTGTTTTCAGATGCAGACTTATCTAACACAGACCAAATATTTACAACATTTACAACAGAAATACCAGATGCACCAAGCATTAAGCTAAATTTAGTAGATGGTAGAGAATTAAGAATTTATAAGCAATTCCTTAAACATCAATTAAGAAGCTATTTTAAATCTAAAGACTATATAGTAGTAAAAAACTTCGTTGGTGATGTACAAGTGTGGATGCCTTCAAAAAAAGGGAATACAGCAGACTATAACCTCTACTATAAATTTTCATTTAAAATACAGTTTGCAAAACTCGCAGACTTACCAGAGTTAATTGTATCATACGATGGTACTTCAAAAGTCCTTACAAAGTCAGTTAAGGATATTGAGGATTCAGAGTTAATAAAGCGTTGTGTATATGGTCAAAAAACGTTCAATTACCAAATGGACCTCGATACAGAGGAAAAACAAGAATTTTACAATGCTA
The DNA here is from genome assembly GCF_009741275.1 of Winogradskyella endarachnes. Classification (GTDB taxonomy): domain Bacteria; phylum Bacteroidota; class Bacteroidia; order Flavobacteriales; family Flavobacteriaceae; genus Winogradskyella; species Winogradskyella endarachnes. Next base: position 798,730 of record NZ_WOWS01000001.1, on the reverse strand, counting down.
TTCAGTTTGAGCAAGCATACCCAATTTTTAATTTGCCATTAGCACGAGCATTAGATATACCTATTGAGGAACCTGTAAGACCAGCCAACAAATACCAAAAGTATGTAGCACTTATTAATAATTTCGCTACCAATTATCTGTTTACAGAAGACTTTAAAGCCATATTTCCGTTTAAGACTGATGCGTTTATTGAGGTGCCACTCAATCGTATTAATCATATCGACCCACAAGTAGGTTTATTGGAATTTGGTAAAGACCAATACGGTAACAAGAAAACCCATTTAGTGCCTAAATTGGCAATGAATAATCTCAATCCTTACAAAAGACCAAACAACCAAAACATTAAGTTTTTCTTTGTGTACCATACCTCACATAAAGAAGCAATTAAAACCTTTTATAATAACCTTAAAAATGGTGTTACATCCGATAAAAAGTATTTTAAAGGAATTGAGGCTTATGTAAACATTAAGGCTTCAACATCTAAAGAACATTTTATTGAGTTTACCAACGAAAACAACCCAATACCAGAAATAGTTGAAAAGTTAGAGAGCTTAACCTTCGACCACGATAATGTACGTTATGCGGCGTTCTATTTAAGTCCTTTCGATAAGTATACACCAAATCCCGAAGACCGAGATATCTATATTCAAATCAAAGAATTGTTTTTAAACGAAGGCATTGTTACACAGGTTGTAGATTATGAAAAAATGGTGGTTAATATCGAAAATCAATACAACTTCCAATTTTCATTACAAAATATGGCGTTGGCAATTCACGCCAAATTAGGTGGTGCACCTTGGAAACTCGCAGTAACCGATAAAAAAGAATTAGTAATTGGTGTTGGTGCTTTTACCAATCAAGGCGAAAACAGACGGTATATAGCAAGTGCCTTTAGTTTTCAAAACAATGGTTTATTTAGAAAGTTCGAATATTTTGACCAAAGCGAAACAGACCTATTAGCAGGTAGTATATGTAAAGCCATAAGAGATTTTACATCGGTTGCTGAAGCAGATAAAGTAGTCATTCACTTTTATAAGGAAATGAGCTACGAGGAACTAAAACCTATTATAAGAGGGATGCATACATTAGGGTTGAAAATTCCTCTTTACATTTTAAATATCAATAAAACAGAAGCAGAAGATATTATTGCTTACGACCTTAATTGGAACAAAAAGCTAATGCCTGTAAGTGGCACATACATACGTATTAGCGAAAATCAATTCCTGTTGTTTAATAATGCACGTTACCCTAATTCACAGCGGTACGCAGATACAGATGGTTATCCGTTTCCAATAAAAATTAAGGTAAGCAGTCCAGATGAAGATGCTTTTGAAGATGCAGATGTAGTATTAGAACTATTAACGCAAGTGTATCAGTTTAGCAGATTGTATTGGAAGTCGCTTCGACAACAAAATGTACCAATCACTATAAAATATCCAGAAATGGTAGCACAAATAGCACCGCGATTTAATAATGGAGTTCCAGACGATGCCAAGGATGCATTATGGTTTTTATAATTTACTAATCAATTTATTTGCACAACCATTGCATCAAAAAATTAGTATCTTTGCTTCAATGAAATTTTTAGCATTCATATTAGCTATAACAATGTTAGCATTATCTGCAATGCCTTGTTCAGATGGTCAAAATTTAGAAGACCAACAACACGAGGAAATTAGTGCTGAACATAATCATCAAAAAGATAGTGATGATTCTTGTCCTATAACTTGTATTTGTAATTGTTGCGGTATATCAATAACCTATGAGCCATTGGCGACATTTGAACTATTAAATTTTCATAAAATTTCGACTCAATTAATATCTACATATCAGTCGAATTATAGATTTGATTTCCATTCTAATATTTGGCAACCGCCACAAGTAATAAGCTAAAACGTTTCGATTTTAAATCAATTATTTAGTTAATTACAATTATAATTCAATGAATAAATACCTATTGAGCCTAAAGCTCATATTAATACTTTGCCTATCGTTAAAGGCACAAACATCAGACATACAAATTAAAGTCATAACAGAGGCAGATAACGAACCTTTAATGGGCGCTACTGTTTACTTTGAAGCATTAGAAAAAGGAGCAGTCACCAATTTTGATGGTATTGCAGAATTTACAGAAATACCAGACGGTCAGCATCAAATAATAATTTCCTTTTTAGGTTTTGAAACATTTGAGACAACAATTCAAATTCCAAGTAATACAGAATTAATGTTTAAACTAAAAGAGGGCGGTAATCAATTAGATGCTGTAGTATTGCAATCTACAAGAAGCACAAGAACAGTACGAAAAATACCAACACGTATCGAGTTTATCGGTGCAGAGGAATTAGCAGAAAAAGCAATAATGAACCCTACTAATATTTCTATGGTGCTTCGTGAAAGTACAGGAATACAAATGCAACAAACATCATTAAGTAGTGGGAGCACCAACATTCGTATTCAAGGATTAGATGGTAGATACACACAACTTTTAAGAGATGGGTTTCCCTTATATGGTGGTTTCTCAAGTGGATTAAGTATTCTACAAATACCACCTTTAGACTTACAACAATTTGAAATTATAAAAGGAAGTTCATCAACCCTTTATGGTGGTGGTGCTATTGCAGGATTGGTAAATATGGTATCTAAAACACCAGACTTTGAACCTGCTTTAGATATAATGCTTACACAAACACAAGCATTAGGAAGTACAGCCAATGTATTTTATAGTAAAAGAAATGAAAAATTCGGTGTATCACTTTATGGTTCTGGTCATTATCAAAAAGCATACGACCCAGAAGATGATGGCTTTAGCAACCTGCCAAAAACAACATCAATTTCTTTTAATCCTAAACTGTTTTATTATCCATCAGATAAAACAATGCTCTGGTTTGGGTTAAACGGAACGTATGATGATAGAATTGGTGGAGATATTACCAAAATTGAAAGTGGTGCGGATGGTATTCATCAATATACAGAAGAAAACAACTCAAAACGATTAAGCAGTCAATTTGTATATCAAACACAATTAGATTCCGTTAGTTCATTAGAGTTTAAAAATAGTGTCTCTTTTTTCGATAGGAACTTAACTGTTCCGGATTTCAATTTTGATGGCAAACAAACAAATACGTTTACTGAAATATCTTATAATACAGCTTCAGATAAAACGGATTGGATAGTTGGAGCTAATCTATATACCTCAAATTTTGATGAAAATGATAACGTACCATTACAGCGAGACCAAAAAGATGTAACCTTTGGTGCATTTGCAAATAATATCTTTGACATATCAGATAATTGGATATTGGAAACTGGATTAAGAGCAGATTATAATACGGATTTCGGTTTCTTTCCACTTCCAAGAATTTCATTACTTTATAAAAACAATAGTGGATTTTCAAGTAGAATTGGTGGAGGTTTAGGGTATAAGATTCCTGATATTTTTACAGAAGAAGCAGAGTATATTAACTTTGAAAATGTGCTTGCAATAGATAAATCTACAGTAGATGCAGAACGTTCTTATGGTGTTAATTTCGATGTGAATTATCAAACACGATTATCGGATGAGATTGGTTTTTCCATAAACCAATTATTCTATGTGACTGCTATTAATGATGGACTGCTTTTAAATTCAACAGATAACGGATTTTTTCAATTTGAAAATGCTTCAGATAAAATATTCAGCAAAGGTTCAGAAACGAACATCAAATTTACATATAAGGATTTTAGATGGTTTTTAAATTATGCATTTATTGATACAAGGCTAAATTATTTAGAAGGCAATCCTCAAAAACCCTTAACAGCAAAACATAATGCAGGAAGTGTTATAATGTACGAATCTAAAAAATGGCGCATAGGTTATGAAACTTATTATACAGGGAAACAGTTCTTGTCTAATGGTACAGAAACTACAGACTTTGTAACTATGGGTTTAATGGTTATGCGTAACTTTAAATTGGGAAGTGTATTTGTAAATTTCGAAAACTTTACAGATAGAAGACAAAGCAGGTTTTCACCTTTGGTTTTACCACCGCACGAAAATCCTGTTTTCCCAGAAATATATGCGCCTACAGATGGTTTTATATTTAGTGTAGGACTTATTATTAAACCATTTGGAAACGAAGACCACGATTAATTATGGAAACAATAGAACAAGTATTAGAATCAAAAAACATACGAGTTACTGCAATGCGTATGTTAATTTATAAGTTCCTAGTTGAGAAGGAGGTTGCAGTAACATTGAGTGATATAGAAAATGCTTTTGAAAAAGCAGACAGAACTACCTTATACCGTACAATTAAAACTTTTGAGGAAAAAGATATTGTCCATCAAATTGATGATGGCACAGGTATTACCAAATATGCTTTATGTGAAAAGGGATGTAATTGTGAAATTGAAACTGATTTGCACTTACACTTCCATTGTAACAATTGCAATGAAACCATTTGCTTAACAGACCATAAAATACCCCAAATTAAAGTGCCTGATGGCTTTGTTTCGGAAAATGTAAACTTGGTTGTAAAAGGTATATGTGATAAGTGTAGTGGATAACAAATGCACTTCCATTGCACTTACTATTAAATTACTTTTATCCAAAATTAGTGGATATGAAGTTTAATACTAAAATACCTAAACATCTTAAACAGGCTTATAACGAAGAATTAAAACAATACAGTTTCTGTTTAGAAAATAAGCATTTTGGCAATGCTTGGTATCATTTAGAACGCAGTCATATCATAGGGCAATCTTATCCAATAGAACATACCTATTCACATTGGTTAATGCTAAAATTTGGATTTAGACAAAAAGATACTAAAGAAGTAATAGGTCAAATAGTTAGGTTGTTTGTGGGTGGCTGGAAATCATTTATAAATCACGTTCCACTTGGTAATACAGGTGGAGCAAACGTGCCACCATTAAAACGGATGCCTATTCCCAATGACATTGAAAAATTATTAGATATTAAATGAAAAAAAAGAAAGTCAATTTAAGAGATTTAAAACCAAATTCAGAAGAACAACATTCTCACGATGATGGTCACGACCACGGAGATGGAAGTGCATTCAAGACATACATTCCTGCTATCATAAGTTTTGTTATGTTAATGGTAGGTATCGCTGTAGATTATTTTGATGCGATTCCTCAATTTCAAGGATGGATTCGAGTAGTTTGGTACACTTTAGCATATATTCCAGTTGGATTTCCTGTAATTAAAGAAGGTTGGAAAAGTCTTATAAAAGGCGATGTTTTTACCGAGTTCTTTTTAATGTCTATTGCCACCATTGGTGCGTTTATCATTGGTGAATATCCTGAAGGTGTGGCAGTAATGCTATTTTATGCAGTAGGAGAATTATTTCAAAACGCAGCAGTTAATAGAGCAAAAGGAAATATTAAAGCCTTATTAGATGTTCGACCAAAAGAAGCCAATGTATTTCGTGATGGTGATTATGTTAGTGTGTCGCCAGAAGCTGTAAATATTGGTGAAAAAATACAAATTCGAGTAGGTGAGAAAATACCGTTAGATGGGATTTTATTATCCGAAAAAGCATCTCTAAACACCGCAGCGTTAACAGGCGAGAGCAAACCAGATTCCATTCAGAAAGAAGCAAAGGTTTACGCAGGTAGTATCAATTTAGAAAGCGTTATTGAAGTTGAGGTAACCAATAAGTTTGAAGATAGTTCAATTGCGAGAATATTAGACTTGGTTCAAAATGCTACAGCTCGTAAATCTAAAACAGAATTATTTATCAGACAGTTTGCTCGTATCTACACACCAATCGTTGTATTCTTGGCTATTGGCGTGACATTCATTCCTTACTTTTTTGTAGATGATTATGTGTTTAGAGATTGGTTATACAGAGCATTAATTTTCTTGGTAATATCTTGTCCTTGTGCGTTAGTGATTTCAATTCCATTAGGTTATTTCGGTGGATTGGGAGCAGCTTCCAAAAATGGAATATTATTTAAAGGTGCTTCATTTTTAGATGCAATGACCAAAATAAATACTTTGGTAATGGACAAAACAGGAACCGTTACCAAAGGTGTTTTTAAAATCAAAGAAGTAAAAGCAATTGGTTGGAATGAAACCGAATTTATGCAATACTTAATGGCGTTGGAAGAACAATCCACGCATCCAATTGCTAAAGCTATTTTAGAGTACAAAGCTGAAGGAGAAGATTTTGAAGCACAAGACGTTTCTGAAATTGCAGGTAAAGGTTTAAAAGGCGTTGTTAATGGTAAAACAGTTTTAGTAGGAAATAAAGCCTTAATGACTGCGAATAATATAAATGTTCCATCTGAAACGGAATTTATTGTAGAATCGATAGTATTAGTTGCAATCGATAATCAATTTGCAGGTTATGTAGTCATAGCAGATGAATTAAAAGAGGATGCAAAAGAAACTATTACAGCATTACACAAAGTAGGCATTAAAAATATTATGATGCTTTCCGGTGATAAAGATTCCATCACGCAACAAGTCGCTAAAGAGTTGAATATCGAAAATGCTAAAGGTGGTTTACTTCCAGAAGATAAATTAAACGAAGTTGAAATTTTAAAGAAAAATCCTGAAAACAAAATAGCCTTTATAGGTGATGGTATTAACGATGCACCTGTTTTAGCAGCAAGTAACGTTGGTATTGCAATGGGTGGTTTAGGTAGTGATGTAGCTATTGAAACAGCAGACGTTATCATTCAAACCGACCAGCCTTCAAAAGTAGTTAGAGCCATTAAAATAAGTCGTTCTACACGCAAAGTAGTTTGGCAGAATATCATTTTAGCGTTTGGAGTTAAAGTTATTGTCTTGATATTAGGAGCAGGTGGTTTAGCCACAATGTGGGAAGCTGTTTTTGCAGATGTAGGAGTAGCATTATTAGCAATTTTAAATGCAGTTCGATTGCAGAAAATGAAATGGGATTAAGCAGATTAATCAATTAAACTTCTGTTAAACAAAATCAATAGTTGTTAAAATTTCGTAACTTCGCAATCAATATGAAGCAGATTTTCCATAAAATAATGTCTTTAGCAATGACTTTTGTAGTGTTATTCTCTACAATGTCATTTACTGTGAATATGCATTATTGTGGAGATACTTTAGTAGAATCTGCTATCTTTCAAAAAGCCAAAGGTTGCGGAATGGAAATGGAAAAGCCTTCAACCGAAGAATGTTCTATTACCAAGAAAAATTGTTGTGATGATAAACAATTAGCAATTGAAGGTCAAGACGAATTACAATTGCAAGTTGACAAAATCACGTTTGAGCAACAAGTATTCATCGCTTCATTTGTATATACTTACATCAACCTTTTTGAAGGGTTAGATAAAAATGTTTCTTCTTTTGAGGAATACAAACCACCATTAGTCGTCAAGCAAATCTTCAAGATTGACGAAACGTATTTAATTTGATTTTTAAACATTAGACTATTTATATCCTATGGCATTATGTCGTAAGGATAATTTACTGTATTCGGTGTTTTTACAACACTATTGTCTAATTGTTTAAAATCAATCATATGCTAAATAAAAGCATCAAATTTTTAATAGAAAACAAACTCGTTGCAGTTTTACTACTTGTCCTTTTTATTGGATGGGGAACTGTTAACGCACCTTTTAATTGGGATACAGGATTTTTACCAAGCGATCCTGTAGCAGTAGATGCTATCCCCGATATTGGTGAAAATCAACAAATCGTATTTACCAAGTGGGATGGTCGTTCCCCACAAGATATAGAAGACCAAATAACCTATCCATTAACCACTTCATTATTGGGTATTCCAGGAGTAAAAACCATTCGTAGTTCCTCTATGTTTGGATTTTCAAGTATCTATATCATTTTTGAAGAGGATATAGAGTTTTACTGGAGTAGAAGTCGTATTCTCGAAAAACTTAATTCCTTACCAAGTGGTTTATTGCCCGAAGGTGTTAATCCTGCTTTAGGTCCAGATGCCACAGGATTAGGACAAATATTTTGGTACACACTTGAAGGTCGTGATGAGAACGGTAATGTAACAGGTGGTTGGGATTTACACGAATTACGTAGTATTCAAGATTACTATGTTAAATATGCCTTGTCCTCTGCAAGCGGTGTTTCTGAAGTTGCATCAATTGGTGGTTATGTTCAAGAGTACCAAGTGGATGTAAACCCAGAACTAATGCGACAATATAATATTGGTTTGCACCATATTGTTAAAGCTGTAAAAGAAAGTAATAAGGATATTGGCGCACAAACCTTGGAAATTAACCAAGCTGAATATTTAGTTCGTGGTTTGGGGTATGTAAAATCCATTGCAGATATTGAAAATGCTGTAGTTGATTCTGAAAATTTCACTTCAATAAAAATTAAAGACATTGGAAAAGTTTCATTAGGTCCAGCAACAAGACGAGGTTTATTGGATAAAGAAGGTGCTGAAGTTGTTGGTGCTGTTGTGGTGGCTCGTTATGGAGCAAACCCAATGGAAGTCATTAATAACGTAAAGGAAAAAATTAATGAATTAAGTGCAGGATTACCTTCAAAAGTTTTGGCAGATGGAAGAACATCACAAGTTACCATAGTGCCTTTTTATGACAGAACAGAATTGATACAAGAAACTTTAGGTACACTCAATGAAGCCTTAACTCTTGAAATATTGATTACCATTTTGGTTATAATCATTATGGTGTTTAATCTTCGAGCTTCTGTCTTGATTTCAGGATTATTACCAGTTGCAGTCTTAATGGTATTTATTGCGATGAAACTCTTTGGCGTCGATGCTAATATTGTCGCATTATCTGGTATTGCAATTGCTATCGGAACAATGGTCGATGTTGGTGTTATACTATCAGAAAATATCATTCGGCATTTAGATGAAGATGATGGAACACAATCCATTAATACAGTAGTTTACAACGCAACAGCCGAAGTTTCTGGTGCAATCGTAACCGCAGTAATGACTACAATTATAAGTTTCATTCCTGTATTTACAATGATTGGCGCTGAAGGTAAATTGTTCAGACCATTAGCATTCACAAAAACCTTTGCATTAACAGCTTCAATAATTGTAGCATTGTTTTTAATTCCACCTTTTGCAGCGTTTTTATTCAGAAAGAAAAGCATAAAAACGCATTTTAAATATGCTTTAAATGGCGTTTTAATAGTATTAGGGATAATAGCAATAATCTATGGTTATTGGTTAGGATTAATATTGATAGCTTTTGGTATCACAGCATTGTTAAGTACTCAAAATAAAATAACAGAAAAACAATCCAACTTAATTAATATCATAATATGTACAACTGCAATAGTATTTCTGTTAGCGGAATATTGGAGACCTTTAGGAGTTGATAAAAGTATCTTCTGGAACCTCATCTTTGTTGGTGTCATTTGCTTTGGCTTATTGGGTGTTTTCTCATTGTTTATCAGGTATTATACTCGAATTTTAAGATGGTGTTTAGATAATAAATTACTATTTCTTTCAATTCCAACTGCAATTGTCATTGCTGGTTTTTTCATAATGAAAAACACAGGCAAAGAATTTATGCCATCGTTAAATGAAGGTTCTTTTTTATTGATGCCTACTTCTATGCCACATTCTGGTGTAGAAGAAAATAAGCGTGTTTTACAGCAGTTAGATATGGCAGTTGCCAGTATTCCAGAGATAAAAACTGTTGTTGGAAAAGCAGGTCGTACAGAATCTGCATTAGACCCAGCACCACTATCAATGTATGAAAATGTTATTCAGTATAAGTCAGAATATATGCTGAATGAAAACCGAGAACGTCAACGCTACAAAGTGAATAATGATGGCTTGTTTGAATTAAAAGATGGTCGTTTTATAACGAACCCAAATAATACTGAAAACACACCTTTCAATACTGTTTCAAGGTCTCAATTAATAAAAGATAATAATGGTGAGTTCTATCGAAATTGGAGACCTGAAATACAATCACCAGATGATATTTGGAATGAAATTGTTAAAGTTACCAAACTACCAGGCGTTACATCTGCACCAAAATTGCAACCTATTGAAACCCGATTGGTAATGTTGCAAACAGGAATGCGAGCACCAATGGGTATTAAAATAAAAGGGCAAGATTTAAAGCAGATTGAAGCGTTTGGAATGCGATTAGAAGATATTTTAAAACAAGCTGAAGGTGTAAAAGATGAAGCTGTTTTTGCAGACCGTATTGTAGGTAAACCCTATTTGTTAATTGATATTGATAGAGAGAAAATTGCTCGTTATGGCGTAACCATTGAGGAAGTTCAAAATGTTTTGAAAGTGGCTGTTGGTGGTATGGTATTAACACAGACAGTAGAAGGTCGTGAGCGTTATGGTGTTAGAGTTCGTTACCCAAGAGAATTAAGAGCAAATCCAACCGATTTAAAACAAATCTATGTGCCTGTTGAAAAAGGAAGCCCTATTCCTTTAAGTGAATTAGCGACTATAAAATATGAACAAGGTCCACAAGTAATTAAAAGTGAAGACACTTTTTTAGTTGGCTATGTGTTATTTGATAAAATGGATGGTTTTGCAGAAGTCAATGTGGTAGAAAATGCACAAACCTTAATTCAAGAAAAGATAGATAGTGGCGAATTGGTAGTCCCAAAAGGTATCAACTACCAATTTACGGGAACGTATGAAAACCAATTAAGAGCAGAAAAAACCTTGTCGGTTGTTGTGCCTTTAGCGTTGGCAATCATTTTCTTAATTCTGTATTTCCAATTTCGTTCAGTAGGGACATCACTAATGGTATTCACAGGTATTGCAGTTGCTTTTGCTGGTGGTTTTGTAATGATATGGCTCTATGGTCAAGATTGGTTCTTAAACTTCAATGTCTTTGGTGAAAATCTGCGCGATTTATTTCAAATGCACCCCATTAATTTAAGTGTAGCAGTTTGGGTTGGGTTTATTGCACTATTTGGTATCGCAACCGATGATGGAGTTGTAATGGCAACTTATTTAACACAAACATTCGATAGAAACACACCAGAAAATAAAAAAGAAATCAGAGCATCAGTAGTAGAAGCAGGAGAAAAACGTATTAGACCTTGTTTAATGACAACTGCTACTACAATATTGGCATTATTACCAGTATTAACATCTACAGGAAGAGGTAGTGATATAATGACACCTATGGCAATACCAAGTTTTGGCGGAATGCTCATTGCCTTAATCACTTTGTTTGTTGTACCAGTATTGTACAGCTGGAAAGCAGAAGTTCAACTTAAAAGAACATCAAAATGAAAAATATAATTCTAATAATCAGCATTTTGTTTGTTTCCGCTTCCGCGAAAGCACAAGAGCTTCAATCCTACATTCAAGAAGCAGAATCAAACAATCCAGATATTCAAAAATTTGAATTGCAGTACAAAAGAGCTTCAGAAAAGGTAAAAGAGGTCAACACCATTCCTAATACCGAATTTGGTGTCGGTTATTTTATAAGTGAGCCAGAAACCCGAACAGGTGCGCAACGCTTTAAGGTGTCAGCAAAACAAATGTTACCGTGGTTTGGTACGATTACTTCACGAGAAAATTATGTGAGTTCATTAGCTGATGCAAAATACGAAGATATTGTTATTGCAAAGCGAAAGTTAGTGGCTTCTGTATCACAATCCTATTACAATCTATATGCTAACAAAGCAAAACAAGAGGTGCTAACCGAAAACATTAAATTATTGGAAACCTATGAAACATTAGCATTAACATCGGTTGAGGTTGGTAAAGCATCTGCAGTAGATGTATTACGATTACAAATGCGTCAAAACGAATTGCAACAACTTAAAGATGTATTGCACCAACAATTTTTAGCAGAACAGACCAAATTCAATAACCTATTGAATAGGGAAAATGATGTTACAGTCTACGTGGTAGATAGCTTAATTATACCTTCAGAAGATTTTGAAATCAATACTGAAAATATAGCATTACATCCCGAATTACTTAAATATGATAAACTTTATCAATCCATAGAACAATCAGAATTGTTGAACCAAAAAGAAAGCAGTCCTATGATAGGTTTTGGGTTAGATTATATCAATGTTTCTGAAAGACCCAATATGGATTTTAGTGATAACGGAAAGGATATTGTTATGCCAATGGTTTCGGTATCTATCCCAATTTTTAATAAGAAATATAAATCCCAAACCAAACAGAATGAGTTGCAACAGCAGGAAATTACATCTCAAAAACAAGAACGGTTAAATGCATTGGAAACGCTTTTAGACAAGGCGATTAACGAACGTATTTCTGCAAGAATAAGTTATGAAACCCAAACTAAAAACTTAAAGCAAGCCAAAGATGCAGAAGACATTTTAATCAAAAGCTATGAAACAGGAACGATTGATTTTAATGATGTTTTGGATATTCAAGAGTTGCAGCTAAAGTTTCAAATGAACCAAATAGAATCTGTGAAGACCTACTATGTGCAAAGTACAATCATTAATTATTTAATTCAGTAAACAATGAAAACATTTAACACAATATTTCTCTTGTTTCTAACTTCAATGGCATTTGCCCAAGTTGGTACAAATGGTCAAGATAGAAAAGAAGAAGGCCGAAACATACAAGAGTATAACCTTACTATAGAAGAAAATGAAATAACTCTTTCAGGTGTAACCGCCAAAGGAATGACAATTAATGGTGGAATTCCAGGTCCTACATTAGAATTTAATGAAGGTGACCTCGCTATTATTAACGTAACCAATAAAATGGATGAAGAAACCTCTGTACATTGGCACGGTTTAATACTTCCTAATTTTTATGATGGTGTACCTTATTTAACTACGCCACCTATAAAACCAAATACTACATTTCAATATAGAATACCTATAAACCAATCTGGCACATATTGGTATCATTCCCACACGATGTTGCAAGAGCAAAAAGGAGTTTATGGCTCAATAGTCATTCATCCTAAAGAAAAGACCTTGGACTATGATAAGGATTTAGTCGTAGTCCTTTCCGATTGGACAAATGAAAAACCAATAAATGTACTGCGAAACCTTAAACGAGGAAATGAGTGGTATCAGGTTAAAAAAGGAACAGCGGTACCATTAAGCAGAGTTATAAAAGAAGATGCATTAGGCGCACAATTCAAATTTTGGCGCGATAGAATGGAAGGTGCAGATATTGCAGATATCTACTATCCTGCGTTTTTAGCCAATGGTAAAAAAGTTGCAGAATATCCAGAGTTTAAAGCAGGTGAAAAAGTACGACTACGTTTTATTAATGCATCTGCTTCATCTTATTATTGGCTGGATTTTGGTGGTGGTAACCCGATGATTGTAGCGAGTGATGGTGTGGATGTAACACCAAAATATAAAAACCGATTTCTTTTTGCAATTGCCGAAACCTATGATGTGATTGTAACCATTCCAGAAGGCACATTGGAAATTACCGCAACAGCACAAGATGGTTCTGGTAATATGTCCATTCGTTTAGGTAGCGGAAAACTGTATCCAGCAACAGTTATAGACAGACCAGATAAAGTAGCTATGATGAAGCAAATGGCAAAAATGGATATGAAGATGGGTGCACCTGCTTTAGTAGGAAATAAAAACAGTAACACACCAGAAGTCCTAATGCAGAAATATGGGATGAAGATGAATATGGATATGAAAGATGGACAGATGGAGAATGAAATGAATATGGAAATGAAAAAGGATGTGATGCCAATGAATCATAAGATGATGCAAAAGGACACCACTTCATTTAATTATGACACACGTAAAACCTATTTCAATTATGATTTTTTAAAGGCAAAAGAAAACACGACTTATAAGGCAGACATACCTGTAACCGACCTTTTACTTAATCTAACAGGTAATATGCAACGTTATGTTTGGAGTTTGAATGGCATACCACTTTCGGAAACAGACAAAATTAAAATTAAAGGTGGAGAGGTTACTAGAATTACTTTGAATAACCTAACAATGATGCATCATCCAATGCACTTACACGGACATTACTTTAGGGTCATCAATGAAAATGGCGAACGTTCCCCATTAAAACATACCGTCAATGTACCACCTATGCAAAAAGTGGTCATCGAATTTTATAACGAAGAATATGGTGATTGGTTCTTTCATTGTCACGTGTTATATCATATGATGGGTGGTATGGCAAGAGTATTTAGCTATGATACACCACGCGATGAAAGGATGAAACCTTATCCAGTTCAAAAACTAATTGATGAAACTGACCATTATTACTCTTGGGGAGCTGCACGTGTAGGTTCAAACTTTAATGAACTTTTATTGATGTCAAGCAACATTCGTAACGAATTTGGACTACGTGCCGAGTTTGATTATAACCAAAATGCCGAGATAGAAGTAAATTATAACAGATATCTCAATGATTGGGTACGTGTGTATGCAGGTGTAAATACTGAAACTTCTACACCAAATTCTTATGATACATTTAATACTGTAGGATTAGTTGGAGTTAAATATTTCACGCCTTACAGATTTAATGTGGATGTGAGTATGGACCATCAACTGCGCCCAAGAATACGTTTGGACAGAGAACTATTGATTTTTCCTAGAATTTTTCTCGAAGGAGAATACGAGTATAGAGCGGATTTTGGATGGGTCAATGATTTAGAAAACAACAATTCTTATGAAGGTGAAACTCAATGGTTAATTGGAGCATCGTACATCTTATCTCGAAATTTTTCAATTCAAGGGAATTATAACAACCGATATGGTTGGGGTGGTGGACTTTCAATTAGATTTTAAATAAAATTATAACAATGAAACACACATATCACATACACGGAATGACCTGCAACGGTTGTCGCAGTCACGTTGAGGAAACACTTTCTAAAGTAGAAGGCGTTTCAAAAGCAACCGTCGATTTAGAAAAGGCAGAAGCTACCATAGAAATGGAATCGCATATTCCTATAGAAAAGTTTCAAGAAGCCTTAAAAAAGGATGGTGATAGATATAGCATTCATAAACAAGGTGAACAACATCAATATTCAAAAGATAAAAAGAAAGTGCAATCCAAAGGAAAAGGCACAGGCACATTTTATTGTCCTATGCATTGCGAAGGCGATAAAACTTATGACGAACCAGGCGATTGTCCTGTATGCGGTATGGACTTGGTAGAAGAACAAAATCTATCAACATCAAATGCAGAGCAATGGACGTGCCCGATGCATCCTGAAATTGTAAAAGAAGAAGCAGGTTCGTGTCCTATTTGTGGGATGGATTTAGTGCCAATGGAAACAGATAGTTCAGCAGAAGAAAAAACGTATAAAAAGCTATTAAAGAAATTTTGGATTGCCACAGCATTCACCTTGCCCATTTTCTTAATGGCTATGAGCGAAATGCTCAATAACAATCCGTTGTACGATATAATGGAACAGAAATATTGGAACTGGATTCAATTTGCATTATCAATTCCAGTAGTGTTTTATGCCACTTGGATGTTCTTTGAACGTGCCTATAAAAGCATTAAGACTTGGAATCTCAATATGTTTACACTTATTGGGATTGGTGCAGGTGTGGCGTGGTCGTTTAGTGTTTTTGGTATGTTCTTTCCAGACGTATTTCCAAGTCAATTTAAAACCGAATCGGGAGCAGTTCACGTGTATTTTGAGGCGGCAACAGTTATTCTAACATTAGTACTTTTAGGTCAATTGTTAGAAGCTCGTGCACATAGTAAAACCAATTCGGCAGTAAAAGAACTGTTGAAATTAGCACCTAATAAAGCCATAAAAATAGTAGATGGTGAAGAAGTTGAAGTCAGTATTGACGAGATAGAACTTAATGATATTCTAAAAGTGAAACCAGGAGATAAAATTCCTGTGGATGGTGTGATAACTGAAGGCGAAACAACTATTGATGAATCTATGATTACAGGCGAACCTATTCCTGTAAACAAATCTCAAGAAGATAAAGTAAGTAGCGGAACCATTAATGGGAATCAATCCTTTTTAATGAAAGCAGAAAAGGTAGGAAGTGACACTTTATTATCACAAATCATTCATATGGTTAATGATGCCAGTAGAAGTCGTGCACCTATTCAAAATTTAGCAGATAAAGTTTCAGGCTATTTTGTGCCAGTTGTAGTTCTTATTTCTATTATCACATTTATTGTGTGGTCTATTTGGGGACCAGAACCAGTTTATGTGTATGCGTTTGTCAATGCAATTGCAGTACTAATCATTGCTTGTCCTTGTGCTTTAGGTTTAGCAACACCAATGTCTGTAATGGTTGGTGTGGGTAAAGGTGCTCAAAATGGTGTATTGATTAAAAATGCTGAAGCTCTTGAAAAAATGGATAAGGTAAATACGCTTATCGTTGACAAGACAGGAACAATTACCGAAGGAAAACCAACAGTTGAAACCGTTGGAGCTTTTAATGATGCTTTAAGCGAAAAAGAAGTGTTACAATACATCGTGTCATTAAATACAAATAGCGAACATCCTTTGGCAGAAGCGACAGTTAAATATGGCAAAGAACACAACGCAGAAATTTTAAAGTCCGAAGATTTTAGTGCTGTTACAGGAAAAGGTGTTGAAGCTAAAATTGATGGAAAAAATGTAGCATTAGGTAATCCTAAAATGATGGAATATGCTAAAGCGGATATTACTTCTAAAATGAAAGACGAAGCTAAATCTTACCAAGAACAGGGTAAAACAGTTTCTTATTTGTCAATAGATGAAACCGTAGTTGGATATGTAGTTATAGGCGATAAGATAAAAGAAACAAGTGCTAAAGCCATTAAAGCACTTCAGGATAAAGGGATTGATGTTATAATGCTTACAGGTGATAATCACGATACAGCACAAGCAGTAGCATCAGAACTAAATCTTGCAGATTTTAAAGCCAGTATGTTACCAGAGGACAAACTCAAAGAAGTAGAAAAATTACAAGAAAACGGAAAAGTAGTTGCTATGGCAGGTGATGGTATTAACGATGCACCAGCATTGGCTAAAAGTGATGTCGGTATTGCTATGGGAACTGGAACAGACGTAGCGATAGAAAGTGCTATGATAACTTTAGTAAAAGGCGATTTACACGGTATTGTAAAAGCAAAAAATTTGAGTAATGCTGTAATGAAGAACATTAAGCAAAACCTATTTTTTGCACTTATCTACAACACTTTAGGTGTACCTATTGCAGCAGGTGTGTTGTTTCCATTCTTCGGAATACTACTCTCGCCAATGATAGCAGCTTTAGCAATGAGTTTTAGTTCGGTTTCGGTAATAGGTAACGCACTACGATTAAGAACAATTAAAGTATAACTATAAAATCAAATAATTATGGAAAATTCAAAAAAACACTCAAACAA
This sequence comes from Winogradskyella endarachnes, assembly GCF_009741275.1. Taxonomy (GTDB): domain Bacteria; phylum Bacteroidota; class Bacteroidia; order Flavobacteriales; family Flavobacteriaceae; genus Winogradskyella; species Winogradskyella endarachnes. The sequence continues at coordinate 781,463 of NZ_WOWS01000001.1, read as the reverse complement.
AGGAAATTACAAAACCTTCTTTATAATGTTGGCTTGCTCATTTGTAGCAATGTACATCACAATGTATTTAAACACCTATTCCATAGACCACGTATGGTTTAGTTTAACACGATTCTATATGACGTGTTTAGGGATTTCAACAATGGCAGTGATAATGTGGTTTTTTATGCGAAAAATGTATAATAATAAAAAGAAGAATATCGCCATACTTGCAGGTAGTTTCATACTGTTTCTTGGTGCATTAGGGTTGGTAAGAACACAAGCACCCATTATTGGTGATGTACTTTGGATGAAAGCAATGATTCCACATCATTCTATCGCTATTTTAACAAGTGAAAGAGCAGATATTCAAGACCCAGAAGTTAAAAAATTAGCGGAAGATATTATTAAAGCACAACGAAAAGAAATAGAAGAAATGAAAGCAATGATAAAACGATTAGAGAATGAAAAATAATAAAATAGTCATATATATTGGCATACTCGTAGTAGGTGTGTTATTGGGTTGGTTGCTTTTTGGTGGCTCATCAAATGAAGAAATAGACCATAATCACGATGCGGTTGCAGCAACCAATCAAATGTGGACCTGTTCAATGCATCCACAAATTATGCAACCAGAACCAGGTGATTGTCCTATTTGTGGAATGGATTTAATTCCTGCCGAAAGTGGAAGTGATGGCCTGTTAGCAGACCAATTCAAATTAACCGAAAATGCGATGGCTTTAGCCAATATTCAAACAACTGTTGTAGGCAAAGGAAATGTTGATGGCAACACCCTTAAATTATCTGGTAAAATTGCTGAAAATGAAGAAGCTAATGCAGTACAAGTCAGTTATTTTTCGGGTAGAATAGAACGTTTGAATATCAGTTTTACAGGAGAAGAAGTCCGTAAAGGTCAATTACTAGCAACCATTTATTCGCCAGAATTGTATGCAGCACAACAAGAGTTAATTACAGCATCGTCTTTAAAGGAATCACAACCTGCATTGTACAAAGCGGTTCGTAATAAATTGAAGTTATGGAAGCTATCTGAAAATCAAATCAATCAGATTGAAGAAACTCAAAAAATAAAAGAAAACTTTCCAGTTTATGCAACCGTTTCAGGTACAGTTACCGAAAAATTAGTAGAACAAGGCGACTACATCAAACAAGGTCAACCATTGCTTAAAATTGCAAATCTCAATACGGTTTGGGCAAACTTTGATGTCTATGAAAATCAAATCGATTTATTTAAAAAGGGACAAGAAGTTTTAGTGACTACAAACGCTTATGCTAATAAGGAATTTAAAGGGAAAGTCGATTTCATTGAACCAATATTAAATACCAAAACAAGAACAGTAACCTTACGTGTGGTGCTTAATAATAAAAACGATGTATTTAAACCAGGAATGTTTGTAACCGCCAATATTGAACGAGTTTCAAGAAGTAATGATGAGGTATTAACAATCCCAGCATCTGCTGTACTTTGGACAGGTGAACGTTCTGTTGTCTATTTAAAAACCAATCCAGACCAAACCGTTTTTGAAATGCGTGAAGTTGTTTTAGGGAATCAAATTGGTAATGAATATGAAGTTGTAGAAGGTTTATTTGTTGGAAATGAAATCGTAACTAACGGAACATTTACTGTAGATGCTGCTGCACAACTACAAGGCAAAAAATCAATGATGAATAAGCAAGGTGGTAAAACAATGACAGGTCACGAAGGTCATTTAGGTATGGATAATAATTTAAAAAATGAAAGCGACCATACTTATATGAATGAACGCTTAAAAGTGTCAGGGAAATTTCAAGAGCAATTAAAAGAGGTATACTATGATTACATCAATTTAAAAGATGCTTTAGTAAAAGAAGACTCAAAAGGTAGTTCAAAAAATGCAACTACTTTACTATCAAATTTGGGTAAGATAGATATGAAATTGCTTAAAGATGAAGCACACAATCATTGGATGTCATTAATAGATGAGATAAAATCTTCTACAACTTCAATAGCCGGTTCACAAGACATTAAAACCCAAAGAAATCACTTTAAACACTTGTCTTCACATTTAATTAAAGCGGTTCAAATATTTGGTGTAAAAGAAAAGGTATATGTAGAATTTTGTCCAATGGCAGATAACAATAATGGTGCTTATTGGTTAAGCAAAGAAGAAAAAGTAATCAATCCATACTTTGGCGAAGCAATGCTAACCTGTGGTGAAGTAAAACAAGTAATAGAATAATAAATCAAGTAATAACAATTAAATTTTAAACAATGAATTTTTCAAAGAAAAATCACGAACACAAAAACAAAAATGTAATCGACGTGAGTAAAAAAGTAATTTTAAGTGTAGCTGTAATAGCAGCATTAGGTTTAACAAGTTGTAAAAACGAAACCAAAAAAGAAACAGAAACCACAACTACTGAAATGTCAAAAGATATGGCAATGACAGACCTGTCTTTTGGTGTAAGAGGAAATTGCGGAATGTGTAAAAACACTATCGAAAAAGCAGCTAACGGTGTTGAAGGTGTTGCAAGTGCTAATTGGGATGTCGATAAAAAGAAGATTGATGTGTCTTTTGATGATACAAAAACCGATGCAATGGCAATCCATAAAGCAATCGCAGCTTCAGGATATGATACCGAAAAAGTAGCAGGTGATGAAGAAGCATATGATGGTTTACCAGGTTGTTGTAAATACGACCACGAAATGATGATGAATCAATCTGGTGAAGAAGAAAGTGATGACCATTCAAATCACGACCATTAAGCAATAATGAAAGAGTCTTTTTCGGAAGGCTCTTTTTTATTCCCCACAACCCAAAACCCAGTTTTTTCGCTTGCCTTGTCTTGAGCCTGACGAAAGCTCAAAATCCTCTGTCTTTTGTGTTGTTCCGCTCACCTAACAAGTTTAGCGTTTTTTTGTCTTTAAGGTAATAGCATATTACAGCTTTGGTTTTCATAAAATCAAACCAAACTGCAAAAAGCTATTCTGTTATTATTTTATCATAAAACCCTAAACTCACCCAAGCTATGTTACATAATACAAGTTATAGTAGCAAACGGCACTTTTCAAAGGTTTGCTATCGCAGTATTAATGCATTTTGTAGCTATAACTGGTATTATGTAAAATATCCGCTATTCCAACGCGCACTTCCGTACATTAAACCACATTTTGAACTAACATTAAACATTTGAACATTTTAAGGTTTCCGTTAATTGATAATAATATTCGTTACCTCATTCAAGCTGCACAAAACCATCGTTAAGTCCAAGTATTCCTTACCTCAAGTCTTTGTTTGTTTCATTTCGTTAACAAATATAAAAGTCCACTTTTCCCCACCACCCAAGTCAGCGGTTATAAAAAAATAGGTTTATAAAGTGTAGTAATACCCCATAGCATATTGCTTTTTCTCGTGCCTCAAAAAAAGCAATTAGCTATTGTCTAAAAGTCCTGTATAAGTAGCTTGTTTAAATGCTGTTTTATCAAACAACTATTTAAAACGCTACCCATACAAACGCTTCATCCAACACTTAATAACAAAATGCAACCTATTTTTTTAAGTGTTAATTCCCCAGAAAATTTAAAGGCAATTTCAATCAAGTTTAAACCAATTTGAAATATTAAAATAAAAAAAGATGGCAAATATATGTGGCTACCTCTGCCAACCGCACAAGGCTATAAAGGTCAAGCCCTACGGGTTTTGAATAAAACTTTTTTCAAGACCCTTTTTCTTTTGATTTAGACATTCAACTCAAAAACTTTTATCCAAAAACCTTGACAGCCTTACCCACGCCACAACAACTATGGCTATCTTTTTTCTTTTCAAAAAAAATAATGGCGCGAAGCGTAGCGAAGCAATTTTAAATTGGATAGCTATGTCAACTTTTGAACTAAAAACACACCAAATCGGAAGAACCTACTCGAACCCTCATTTTTTTATTCTAAACAAAGGTCTAAACAGCGGAAAACCACTCTTAAAATCCTGTGCTAACTGTTTCGTTGTCACTACTACAACAGAAGAGTTAAAACACACACTTTTTCACTTATCTATGATGTTGCAAATAGGCGGTTTTTACGCTTACTATTTAAAAGGAAGTGTTATTCAGTTTATTTCAATAGATGATTGTAGGAACACTTTGAAAAACAGTTACAGCTCATTGTTTTATGATGCAATTCAGTTGCAAAAGCATATTAATATTGTGTCAGCAATTAACAAAAAGGAAAAGGAACTTCATAAAATCATTTCAAAAATGGCAGATTTGAAAGTGTCATATATTCAAAACCTATTTTCTAAAAAGCAAAATCGGGCAACAAAGGGCAACAAAAACCAAATCAATCTATTAGCATAGTATTTGCCATATATTACTTGTGTTGGATAAAGACCGTATCAAGTCCGAACCAACTTCGAACGAATATAAATTTTTAATTTTTTTTGAGATGGGTAAAATTTCACAAGGTATTTTAGGTGGGTTATCTGGAAAAGTAGGTAACGTAATTGGAGGTAATTGGAAAGGTATTGATTATTTGAGAATCAAACCTTCTAGTGTAGCAAATCCTCGAACAGAAGGGCAAGTTAACCAAAGAAACAAATTTACTGTTACTTTGGAGTATCTTCAACCGAATTTAGGATTTATCAAGAAAGGGTATAAATCTTATGCGGTGCAAAAAACAGAGTTTAATGCAGCAATGTCTTATGTATTGAATAATGCGATTACAGGAGCTGCACCAAACTTTACTGTAGATTATTCATTAGCTTTATTAAGTAGAGGTAATCTATCTGGAGCATTGAACCCTACAACAGATTTAGCAACTGCGGGACAAGTAGAATTTACTTGGGATGACAACTCTGCTGAAGGTAATGCAAATGCAACTGATAAAGCAATGATTTTAGTTTACAACCCAAGTAAAAAGGAATCAATGTATATTCTTGATGGTGCTGATAGAACTGTAGGGTCACAAATCATTACAATTCCAAGTACTTATGCAGGTGATACAGTCGAGCTTTTTATGGCATTTATTACTGCTGAAGGTAATACCGTGTCAAACAGCGTTTATTTAGGCTCTGGAACAGCTAATTAACGGTAGATGTTTTTATGTATGAAACCACTCTTTATGAGTGGTTTTTTTATGCTATATTCGTAATTGAATTTATTAATGATTGCCTTTAATTTACCCTTTTTAGGTGTTTTTTTGTATCCTATTTGTTGCCCAAATGCTCTAACCCCAATAAATATAAGGTAAATTACATATTGTATTGGTAAGTAATTTATTTGATCTTCTAAATAATAGCATACTTTACGTAAAACTTAGTTTTTAAGCTTTAAAATTAATTCAATTTTAAGCATTTTTTTAATTAACAGAGTTAATGAAGTTGTTATTTATTATTCAAATTGTTGTGAATTAGTTTATTTATTGCGTAAATTATGCCTAATAGTTTTTGCGAATAAGCCCTTAACTTAGTTTGCTTTACTAACTAAACCGCTATATGACTATTTATTTTGCAATTATTTTTGGCTTTATAGGTATTACCTTTTTATTTCTATTACTATATAGATTAAGGTCTAAATTTGGATTTACTCCACTTTTTATGCTCCTTGGTTCTATGCTCTATTTTCAAGCGCAAAATGCGCAACTTTTAAATACAAATCTAGGAGATAGTATATCAATATACTCAGTAAATTCAATCATAGCTGTATGTATTTTAACCGTTATTTTACTTTTTTATGTAAAAGAAGGTATTGCACAAACAAAAACAGTTTTATTGGGTGTTTTTATAGCAAGTACTATGATGTCTTTGATAGTGTTTTTTACAGCTGCCAATCAAAATAGTACTACAGAGGTTAAGAGTCTATTTATTATATATTTAAAACCTTTTATATGTAATATAATGTTGCTGGTTGCAGGATTACTGTTAATCATATTTTATCAAAAACTAATTAACTCTGTTAAAAAACCATCGTTACTAGTTTTGTTTTGTAGTAGCATATTAATGGCTACAATAGGATATACGTTATTATACAATTTATCGTTTAATTATAATGCTACAGATTTTAAAAGGCAGTTAATCTATCAACTAACCAATACTTCCTTTTTAGCAATAAGTGCAGGTGTGATACTTCATCTTTATTTAAAGTATTTTGAGCAAGATTCTGATGCTTTAAAACTAAATATTAAAAGAAATGTATTTTCTATTCTGGCTATAAAAAACACTGAAAATGATTTAGATATAGTTGTAGGCGATTTTGACGCTAAATCAAATGTTTTATTAGAAACTACATTAAATAATATTTCAGATGGTTTTGTAACCTTAGATAAAAATTGGCGATTTACATATGCCAATGTTAAAACCGGAGAGTTTCTTAACCAGAACCCTAAAAGTCTAATAGGTAAAGAAATCTGGAATGTATTTCCGGATAATAAAGACTTATCATTTTCTAAATTATATCATAAAGCAGTAATGTCTCAAAAAGAACAGTTTTATGAAGGTTATTATGAAAAATTAGACAAATGGTTTGAAAATAGAGTATACCCAACAAAAGATGGTGTAACCATTTATTTTAGAGATATAACAAAGCGTGTAAAATCAGAAGGTCATGGTCAAATGTTAAACTCTCTAATAAATAGTAGTGATCAATTTATCGGTTTAGCTACTTTAGAAGGTAAACCATTTTATTTAAACCGTAATGGTAGAGCCTTAGTTGGTTTAACAGAACAAGACAATTTGCCTGCTACTATTTATAATTTCTACCCATCTAATTATAAAAAAGAAGTTAAAAATGTGCAATTAGCTGAGGTATACAAAAAAGAAAGTTGGAGAGGAGAAACATATTTTATAAATCTTAAAACTAAAGAATTAATTCCGGTTGAGGTATCTCGTTTTTTAATTAGAGATGAACAATCAAATAAACCAATTGCATTAGGTATTGTTGCAAATGACATTACAAGTAGAAAAATCTCAGAAAATAAAATATTAGATTTTCAGCACAAAATGCAAGCTGCTATAAGAATAGGTAATATTGGTCATTGGTCTTGGGATATGTCTACAGACGAAGTATACTGGTCAGATGTTATGTATAATATATATGATGTAGACAAAGATACCGTTGTAGAATATAATACAGCTTCAAATTGCGTGCATCCAGAAGATAAAAAATACTACAATGAAACAAGTGCACAACGTATTGAAAATAAAAGCAACAAGCCATTTGAATTTAGAATTTTAGCAAAAAATGGCACCGTAAAATATGTTATGGTACAAATGGAGGTTATAGAAGATGCTTCTGGTGTGCCTATAAAATTTCATGGAACGGTTATAGATGTTACAGAACGTAAACACGCAGAAGAAAAATTAGAAAACAGCGAATTATTATTTAGAGAACTAACATCTAGTGCACCAGTTGGTATTTTTAGAATGGAACTAGACGGAAGTTGCTCTTATGTTAATTCGCAATGGCAAATCTATGCTGGTATGTCTTTTAATGATGCTATGGAATTTGGGTGGACAAATGCCATACATCCAGATGATAGAGAACGCGTGTTTAAGTCTTGGATGGAAATAGTACCAACAGGTAAAGATTTTAACGTAGAATTTAGATTTTTAAATCCAGACGGAAAAATTCTATGGATGACGGTTAAGGCTGTAGGTAATTATAACGCTGATAAAAAGCTATATGGGTATACAGGTATTTGTCTCGATGTTACAGAAATAAAAGTAGCGCAACAAAACCTTATAAAAAGTGAAAAACTATTTAAGCGTTTAACGTCTAAAGCACCAGTTGGCATATTTCAAACTACCAAAGAGGGTTTATGTAATTATGCTAATAAACAATGGTTACAAAGTGCAGGTTTAACTTATGAAGAAGCAATGGGTGATGGTTGGGCAACTGCATTACATCCAGATGATTTAAACAGAATAGCAGAAGAATGGCAAAATTATATAGAATCTAATAAGACAGAATTAGAAACCAGTTTTAGATTTTTACATAAAAATAAAGAAGTTATTTGGGTAACTGTTAAAACTGTTGCCACCTTTGATGCAGACAATAGGCTAAACGGATACATAGGTATGACTATCGATATTACAGATAAAAAAATAGCCGAAGAAAAATTAATTAATAGCGAATTGCTTTTTAGAGGGTTAACAAACAACGCACCTGTAGGAATTTTTAAAACAGACAAAGATGGGGCTTGTAATTTTGTTAATAATGAATGGATTAATTACGCAGGTATATCCTACGAAGAAGCCATGGGCTTTGGTTGGTCTAATGCATTACACCCAGAAAATAAATCTTACATAATAGATCATTGGCAAGATTGTGTTGCTAATAATAAAGAATATAATGTAGATTTAACATTCTTCAATAAAAAGAAAAATAAAACCTATTGGCTCTCTGTAAGGTCAGAAGGGTTATATGATTTAAATAACAATCTTATAGGATTTGTTGGTATATGTTTAGATATCACAGAAAGAAAAAAAGCAGAAGAACAATTAAAAGAAAACGAAAGGTATTTAGAGAATATATTAAATAATATAGGCGACCCTATTTTTGTAAAAGATGACCAAAGTAGAATTATTTTAGCCAATGAAGCATTAAGTACCTTTTTTAATATAAAAAAGGAAGATATTTTAGGTAAAACTTTAGCTGAAAAATTTCCTGCAGATGCTAGAAATCGATTGTTAAATAATGACCAAAATATTTTAAAAACAGGTTTAGTTAATATACAAGAGGAAACACTTAATCTAAATAATATAGAAACAAGAACTTTTATAACCAAAAAGACAAGATTTATAGATAGTAAAGAAAAAAAATATATTATAGGAGTAGTAAGAGATATTACTGAAAGAAAAGAAACAGAGTTGAAAATTGCAGATATGCAACATAAAATTGAATCTGCCATAAGAATAGGGAACATAGGTTATTGGAGCTGGGAAATTGAAACAGACGAAGTGTTTTGGTCAGATTTAATGTACGATATATTTGAGTTAGAAAGAAACACTATCCTAAACTATAACACAGTACTAAATTGCGTACATCCAGAAGATAAAGATTACTATGATAAAACCACAAAAAATAGAATTACTAATAAAAGTAATAAGCCAATAGATTTTAGAATTCTATGTAAAAATAATATTGTAAAATACATAACAGCACAAACAGAAGTAATATTAGATGACCAAGGAAATGCAATTAAATTTCAAGGTACAGTATTGGATATTACAGAAAAGAAAGTGGCAGAAATAGAATTAATAAATAATGAAAAATTATTTAAAGGTCTCATTTCTAATTCGCCAATTGTTATTTATCAAACCGATAAAAACGGAGCTTGTAACTATATAAATGAAAAATGGTATCATTTAACAGGGCAAACAATTAATGAAGCCTTAGGATATGGTTTTGCAAATGCTATTCATCCAGAAGATAGAGATCGAGTAATTAATAAATGGAATAATGCCGTAAAAAACCAAGAAAATTTTAAAACAGTGTTTAGGCATCTTAAACCAAATGGTACAGTGATATGGTTCTCTAACAAAGCAGTTAAAACCTATGATGCTAACAATAAATTCTCAGGCTATATAGGCACAATATTAAATATTACAGATGCCAAAAAAGCAGAAGAGATAGAACAAAAAAGTAAACAATATCTCAATGATATATTAAATAATATTGGAGATCCTGTATTTGTAAAAGATAACCAAAGTAAGTTAATTTTAGTTAATGATGCACTTTGCAATACGTTTGGCTTACAAAGAGAACAAATAATAGGTAAAACTTTAGGTGAAAAAATACCAGCAAAAGAATACGAAACATTGCTTAAAATAGAAAATCACATCCTACAAACAGGCGAGGAGGTAGTTAATGAAGAAACAGTAAGTTTAAATAATAAACCAACTCGAACATTTTCTGTTAAAAAAACAAGATATATAGACAATGACAGTAACAAATTAATTGTTGGTGTGCTAAGAGATATTACCGAGCGCAAAAAAGTTGAAGAAGAAATTAGAAAAGCACACCAGCGTTTAACTACCCATTTAAATAATTCGCCATTAGCAATTATAGAATGGGACACGGAGTTTCATATTACAAGTTGGTCTACAAAAGCAACAAAAATTTTTGGATGGACTGAGGCAGAGGTTAATGGTAAAAAAGTTAGCGATATTCGTTTTGTTTATGAAGAAGATGAATCCTTAATAAATAAATATTATTTAGAATTAAAAAATGCAGAAGTTAATTTTAATAGAATAATAAACCGTAATTATACAAAAGATAACAAAGTAATTTATTGCGAGTGGTATAACTCAGCGCTATTAGATGCAGAGGGCAAAATAGAGTCCTTTTTGTCTATGGTACAAGATGTTACAGAGCGTGTAGAAATAGAGAAAAGTATAAAAGAAAGTGAAGAAAAATTCTCAAAGGTATTTCACTCTAGTCTAATAGGATATTCTATAATAAATACAGATGAAGTAAGAATCGATGTTAATGAAGCTTTGGCAAAAATTTTAGAGACAACAAGAGAACATTTAATTGGTAAAACAATGGAGGGCGCTCAAATAGAACTTATAGATGATGCCTATTATCAGCAAAAAAATAGACTTTTAGATAAGCTTTTAAAAAATGGGTATTTACACAACGAATCTATAAATAGAACATTAAACAGTGGTAAAAAAATTAACCTTTTAACCTCTGTAGAACCCATAGAAATTTCAGGAGAAACTCATGCACTTTTTGCAGTTATTGATAATACAGAAAATAAAATAACAGAATTAGAATTAGAGAATTATAGAAATAATTTGGAGGAGTTAGTAAATATAAGAACCTCAGAAGTAGATTCTAAAAATAAAGAACTAGAACGGATGAATAAATTATTCATCGGTAGGGAGTTAAAAATGAGAGATTTAAAAAATGTAATAAAAGACTTAAGAAAAAAGTATGAGCAATAATTACGTTATATTATTGAAGTAATTGGTAAGCTAATAGCATTATGAAAAGTACGCCCTTTTATCGTTTTCTTAAGAAGCCTTTAGTAATCTCTGTGATAACTATCATTGCACTTTTGGCTATCACTCAGTATGTGGCTTATCAAAAATACTTAATCAATGAAAATGAGCAACGCAAAGAATTAAATAATGAAATAAATATAATTAAAGACAAACTACAGGCTTTAATTATGTATAATTATTCTGCAACAAAGTCTTTGGCTTATATTGTAGAACGTAATGGTATACCATCAGATTTTGATGAAATAGCAAAAGATTTTTTAAACCATCAAAACTATTTTGATGCAATAGAATTAGTAGATAGTACAGGTGTAATAACCCATGTATATCCATTAGAAGGCAACGATGTCATAGGTTTTAATATATTATCTAGTAAAGCAGCAAGCCAAGGTGCTTATGCAACGATTGAAAGTAAAGATTTTTTTATAGCAGGCCCAGTAAATTTAAAACAAGGTGGTGTAGGTATAATAAGCAGACAGCCTATTTTTATTGATAATAAATTTTTTGGGTTTTCTGCAATAGTTACAAAACTGTCAACATTTCTAGAAGACTTAAATATAGCCGAAAAAAAAGACAATAGATTTTATTATCAATTATCAAGAGTAAATAGCAAAACAGGAGAAGAGCAATTCTTTTTAGAAAATAAATTATCAGTTTATCAAGAGTATGCAGTACCAATAGAAATGTCATTTGGTGAGTGGAAATTATATGTAGTACCAATAAATAGAAAGGTAAATTCTGCTTTCAGTTATTCTGCAATAGGTATTTTACTAGCACTATTAGTTGGTTGGTTAGTTTGGAGGTATACTGGGCAAACAGAACGATATAATAAAATTTTAACAGAGAAGTTAGCGAGTCAAGAAACGGAATTAAAATTAATACACAAAAAAGCAGAAAAGCAGATAAAAAAAAGTGAGTTAGATTTAAATAGAGCGCAGCGTATTGCAAGTATTGGAAGTTGGGAGTACAATTTAAAAACAAAACGCCTTTTTTTTTCCAAAGAAATGTATAGAATAATTGAAAAAGACTCAGAAAAATTTAAAGTAACAAGAGATAATTATTACCAGATTCTTCACCCAGAAGATAGAGAAAAGGTAAAAATAGCCATTGATAGCTTTTTAGAAAAAAAAGAATCTTACAATATAACTTATAGGCTATTACTGCCAAATGACCGCATAAAACATGTCAATGAACATTGCGAATTGTTGTTAGATAAAAAAAATAATTTATCTAAATCTTTTGGTACTATACAAGACATTACTAAAAGAGTAATTAGTGAAAACGAGCTATTAAACTTTAAAATAAATTTAGAAAACCTAGTCAATCAAAGAACAGAAGAACTTAACGATAGTAAAGAAGCATTGTTAAATTTATTAGAAGACATTAATTTGCAGTCTCTTGAATTAGAGAAAGAAAAAGCCAAAGCACAATCTGCAGATGCTATGAAATCCGCATTTTTGGCAACTATGTCGCATGAGTTAAGAACACCAATGAATTCTATAATAGGGTTTACAGGTATTCTGCTAAAAGAATTGGCGGGTCCATTAAATGAAGAGCAAAAAAAGCAGCTCAATATGGTTAAAAGAAGTAGTAAAAATTTATTAGATTTAATAAATGATATTTTAGACATTTCAAAAATTGAAGCAGGAAAACTAAATGTAACGTTTTCATCATTTAATTATCATACGATTATAGATAAAACAATCGCCTTTTTTGAACCACAAATTTCTCAGAAAGGACTTAAGTTAGTAACAGATATTAAAAATGATCAAATAACGGTCTATAGTGACGAAAGACGCTTAGAACAAGTACTTATAAATCTTATAACTAATGCTATTAAGTTTTCAGAAAAAGGAACCATAATTGTAAAAGTTTATATTTTAGAAGATTATGTTGTTACCGAGGTAATTGATCAAGGTATAGGAATAAAAGCCAAAGAAATGAATAAATTATTTCAGCCATTTGTTCAGATAGAAGGTGGATTAAGTAGAAAGCATGAAGGTACAGGTTTGGGATTAACCATTAGTAAAAGCTTAATAGAAAAGCTAGGCGGCACAATACGTGTAGAAAGTGAAATTGGTAAGGGAAGTAATTTTACATTTACAATACCGCAAAATAAAGTTAATTAATTGCTATTAATAATATAAAAAACAGAGGGAATTTGAGTACAACAAATTGGGATTAAATATTCAGTAAAAATGAAACCATCTATTTTAATAATAGAAGATAATGAACAAAATATGTATATGTTGTCTTATCTTTTAACAAAAGAAAAATTTGAAGTTATTAAGGCATATAATGGTAAAGACGGACTAAATTTAGCAACTAGTTATCAACCAGAAATTATCTTAGTAGACATTCAGTTACCAGATATGGATGGTTATGAGATTTGTTTACAACTTAGACAAACAGATATACCAAAATCTACAACAATAATTGCCGTTACATCTTATGCAATGCAAGGCGATAGAGAAAAAGCTATAAAAGCAGGTGCAGATGGTTATATTGAGAAACCAATAAATACAGAAACATTTATAGCAGAAATGCAAAAAATCTATAAATCAAATCAATTATAGTAGTATGGGTACTATTTTAATAGTAGATGACATATATGAAAATCTCTATTTACTAAAAGTAATTTTAGAAAAAGGAGGTTTTGAGGTAATAGAGGCTTATAATGGTAAAGAAGGGCTAGATCAATTGTCTAAACATAAAGTAGACCTCATTATTTCAGATATATTAATGCCAGTAATGGACGGTTATATGTTTTGCCAAGAATGTAAAAAACAAGACAATTTAAAAAATATTCCATTTGTATTTTATACATCTACCTACACCGAAAAGTTAGATGAAGAACTAGCCTTAAAATTAGGAGCTGCAAAATTTCTACGAAAACCAATGGATTACGACAAAATCGTAACGATAATCAATAAAATTTTAAAGCAGCATACCATTGAAAAAGACCCAATAGAATATCAAAATAAGGATTTTTCTGAAAAAGAAGTTTTAAAATTTTACAGTAAAAGGCTTATAAGTAAACTAGAGCAAAAAAATATAGATTTAGAAAAAGAGATAGTAGAACGAAAAAAAATTGAAAAATCATTAATAGATAAAAACGAAGTACTAGAGTTATTTGCCTCTAACATAGCAATAGAAAAAATCTTTGAGCAATTAATTCTCAATTATGAAAGGGAAAATAGTGGATATTATGGATCTATAAGTTTAGTGTGTAAGGAAGGAACTCACTTAGAATTAAGCGCAGCACCCAGTTTGCCAAAAGCGTATAATGAAGCCTTAAAAAGATTTGAAATTGAAGACCAAAGAGGCTCTTGTGGCACTGCGGCATATAATAAAAAAACGGTAATAGTATCAGATATTAGTACAGATACTTTATGGGATTTTGATAGAGCGTTAGCCTTGTCTCACAATTTAAAGTCGTGTTGGTCTGTACCTATACTCTCAAAAAACAATGATCTTTTAGGTACGTTCGCCATTTATAGCAATGAAATTAATACGCCTACCGATGATCATATTAGAGATTTAGATTTTGCCGTAAGTTTAGCAGTAATTGCAATTGAAAAAACTATTATTACTGAAGAAATTAAGAAAAAAGATCAATCTTATAAATTGTTAGTTAACCAAGCTAGTGATGCTATTATTACTTATGATTTTGACGGCAATATTTACGATTTTAACAAAGCCTCATATATAATGTTAGGCTATACCAAAGAGGAATTTACACAGCTAAAAATTCAAGATTTTTTGGTAAATAAAGTTAGAGATGAAAATATTATTCAACGCATACGTCTGGGTAATTCTGAGGTTTTTCAGAGGCAATTAGTAGCTAAAAACGGCCAAATAATTGAAGGTGAGATTTCTGCGCAAATACAGCAAGATGGTAGAGTAGTTAGTATTATAAGAGATGTAACAGAACGTCAAAAAAATCTTCAATCTATTAAAAAAGAAAAAGAATTTTCTTCTGGTCTTTTAGAATCTATGCAAGAAGGCTTGTATGTTATTAATTTGGAGTCTGAAATTATTAGAGTAAATCCGGCATTTTGTAAAATGACAGGCTTCTCAAAAGAAGAATTATTAGGAGCAAAAAGACCATATCCTTTCGCGGCACCAGAAATGGCATCTAAAAACAATGAGCGTTACAAATTATTAATTGAAACCAATAATAATCCTAATTTCGAGAATATATATAAGCGAAAAAATGGAGAACGTTTTCCTGTGCAAATTATGGTATCTAGGATAAATGACGATCAAGGAAATGTCATAGCTTTTTTTGGTACTATACAAGACATTACAGAAAGAAGAAAAGCTGAGATAGAATTAAAATTGTCTAAAGAGTTTAATGACAAGTTAATTATGTCTATGCAAGAGGGTTTAATAATTGTTAATGTAGATACCAAAATAATATTGGTAAATGATTCCTTTTGTAAGATTACAGGCTATGATAGAAACGAACTTTTAGCACAAAGTCAACCTTTTTCATTTTGGAAAAAAGAAGATTATAAAAAAGTCTTAGCAATACAGAATTCTGTTGCACAAAAAGAAAGAAAAGAAATATGTTTTGATATCAAAAGAAAAAATGGAGAGATAATTAAAGCTTCCTTTAATTCGGGTACCATTAAAAATAATGATAATGAGGTTATAGCAGTATATGCTACGGTAAAGGATATATCAGAAGAAGAAAAAGCAAAACAAATACTCATAGAGAAAGAGAAAAAATCTAACCAAAAGAAAAACGTAATTTTAGAATTAGCACAGTTGGTAGGTAAAGATATTCACTCTTCATTAAAGAGAATAGCGCAATTAGCAGCAGAGACATTAAAAGTATGTAGAGTTGGTATTTGGAGCTTTAATAAAGATATGAGCATCTTAAAATCAGAATATTTCTACGATTTAAATAAAGGGTTTATAAATCCCAATTATATAATAAATTATGCAGATAATCCTTATTATTTTGAAGCATTAAAACTGTATCAATCTGTTCGTGTTAACGATGCTCAAGATAACTTAATAACCAAATTATTTAACGATAATTACTTAATACCAAATAATATTAGGTCATTGTTAGATGTTTTTGTGCAAAGTTCTAATAGATATTACGGCATTGTCTGTTTTGAGCATAAAGGAGACTTTTTAAGAGAATGGACAGCAGAAGAGCAAGAATTTGCGTCTTCTATCGCTAATATTGTTTCGTTAATGGTAGAAAGTTCAGAAAGAAAACTTGCAGAAAATAAACTTGTTAGTGCTAATGAAAAACTCTTAAAGGCTAATAATGAGTTAAACACTTTGAAAAACAAACTTCAACAAGAAAACGTTTATCTTAGAAATGAATTAGACCTAGTTTTTAATTATGAAGAAATGGTGTACGGAAGCGAAGTATTTGCAAACGTTTTAAGTGAAATAGAAAAAGTAGCACCCACGGACGCAACAGTTTTACTTCTTGGAGAATCTGGCACAGGAAAAGAATTATTGGCAAGAGCTATACATAATATAAGTAAACGAAATAATAAACCGTTAATTAAGGTAAACTGTTCTGCAATACCAAGAGAACTTTTTGAAAGTGAATTGTTCGGTCATAAAAAAGGATCTTTTACAGGTGCTTTTGGAGATAAAGTAGGAAAGTTTGAATTAGCGGATAACGGCACCTTGTTTTTAGATGAAATAGGAGAATTGCCATTAGATATGCAACCAAAAATATTAAGATTCTTACAAGAAGGCGAAATAGAAGTGGTAGGAGGTTCTGAAATAAAAAAATTGAATGTTAGGGTTATTGCAGCAACTAATAGAGACTTGAAAGAAGAAGTACAAAAAAAGAAATTTAGAGAGGATTTGTATTTTAGACTCAATGTATTTCCTATTAATATCCCATCACTTAAAGAAAGAAAAGAAGATATTCCTTATTTGGTAGAACATTTTGTAGAAAAGTTTAACAAAGCATATGGTAAAAACATAAAGTATATTTCCGATGAAGCTATGACTAAACTTAGAAGCTATGATTGGCCAGGTAATATTAGAGAATTAGAAAACCTTATAGAACGTGCATCTATTCTTTCTGCAGATGAGACTTTATTAATTCCTGGCTTTGAATCGGCAAGCCAAAAGGTAAAATCTATACATAATAAAGACTATTCTTTAGATGCAGCTCAAAAAACGCATATATTGATGGTGTTAGAACAATGTAATTGGAAAATAACAGGAGATAATGGCGCAGCAGCACTTCTAAAACTAAAACCTAGTACATTGAGAGACCGTATGTCTAAATTAGGTATAAAAAAGCCCATAGCTAAGTAACGGCATTTCGTTAATCTTATAAATTTTATAACAAAAGTCACGGTATTCCGTGACTTTTGTTTTTGGTGATTTTTACTAAAAAAATATTTAATTAACTGATAATTAGTTATTTATAAATTAATTTTGATTTTTTTTTAATATTTGGCACACCAATTGGTATTTAGTTTTGCAAATGAGATAATTATGAAAAACGTAATTGAATTTGATGGAATTAAATTTTGGGTAGACCAAAACACAATCCATTGCGATTTAAATACGGTTTTCTTTAAAACATTCGATTCAGCAATTATAGAAGAACTATTTTGTGATATTTTACCACTAATATCTAATGGTACCTACATGCCTATAATAGTTAACTTAGAATCGCTTAATCGTAAAAATGCTTTAAGAATCTTTAGAATTATATCTAAAAGTGCAGTAATAAAAAAACTAGTCCTCTCAAGAATATTCTTAGTCGATTCTTTAAAATTAAAGTTAGTATTATCTCTAAATAACATTCTTGTAAAACAAGTTGTCCCAAATAAAATTTATACAGATTTTAATACAGCACATGAGTTTTGTAAAAATGATTTTAAAATTTTTAATACAGTTAGCCAACAAGCATTCTCATGAGCAAAGTAATAGGATTTAATAACGCTATATTTTGGACAGATGACACTGATATACTCTATTGTGATTTTAGTAATGATGATCCAAATTTAAAACTAGATATAAAAAATGGAAAAGCTTACGTTGATGCTATTCTTACATTATGTGACGGAAACTCTAAACCATTTTTAATTGATTTGTCTAAGACATGTGGTTCGTTCACTATATCTATAGTAAAGTTATTAGCGAGAAATCCAAAGTTAACAAATGTAAAAGTGTCAGAATCGTATTTAATAGACACAATGGGAATAAAATTATTAATCGCTTATTATAAAAAACTATATGATCCAAATACAACATTCGGAATTTTTAAAGATAAAACCTTGGCAAAAAAATTTTGTCAAAACATAGATAATTGTATTAATAGCAATATGTTGAAACTTGCTGAATAAACGCCTTAATAATATTAATTAAGGATACGTTCAGAATAAAATAGCAATCACTTACAACATTGGATCCCTATTAACAACCCATCCAATGTAAGTGTTTTTTAAAGTAGAGTATTTTCTTATGCCCTAACTGAGATTTATAACTACTACTTTTATAAAACACGTTAAGTGAATTATCGGTAACTATTTCATTTAAGGCGTTTTAAGTGAGTTCAATGTTTAATAAGGAAAGAGAGCTAATTAGCTCTCTTTTTTTTGTACCAATTATATCATATGTTTTTTGTCGCTTTAATAACTAAAACGATTAATTAATTTTTGTTTAATACCTTTGTAATGAGACGTAATTTATAAGGTAAATTAACGTCTAAACCATAAAAAAAAAGCTATGTTAACTTGGAAAGATATTATCAATTTTTCAGTAAATGGAAACCCAAAACCAGACCGAAGAGTTGAAAAAACAGAAGAAGAATGGAAAGCAATTTTAACACCAGAACAATTTAGAATTACCAGAAAAGCAGGTACAGAAGCACCGCATTCAGGAGGATTGTGTACAACCTATGAAGCTGGTAAATACAACTGCGTTTGTTGCAATACACCATTGTTTGATTCTACAATTAAATTTAATTCTGGTACAGGTTGGCCAAGTTTTTCACAACCTATTAAAGAAAACGCTATAAAATATATAAGAGATACAAGCTTTGGTATGGTTAGAGTAGAAGTACAATGTAATACTTGCGATGCGCACCAAGGCCATGTGTTTCCAGATGGACCAGAACCTAGCGGTTTGAGGTATTGCATCAATTCAGAATCTATGGTGCTTCAAACGGAAGAACAAATTTCAGAATAAGGTTTACTTATAATATGGCAATTCAATTCAACATAAAAGATAGGTTTAACCAAGAACTTCCTGCAGATAAAATTCTAGAGAATTCTAGAAGACAGGTTAAGGAAGCTTGTTTTTCTTATGTAACACCAAAAATTCCTAGTAAGCCGTCGTTAATTCATGTTTCGCCAGAAATGTTAGAAAATTTAGGTCTAACGGAAGCTGTTAGTAAAACTGAAGAATTCTTAAACGTGGTTACAGGTGCTGAGGTTATACCAAATACTAAACCGTATGCCATGTGTTATGCAGGTCATCAATTTGGTAATTGGGCAGGGCAGTTAGGCGATGGTCGCGCTATAAATTTAACGGAAATAGAGCACAATAATAAACATTGGGCGTTGCAATTAAAAGGTGCTGGCGAAACACCATATTCGCGCTCAGCAGATGGTTTGGCGGTTTTAAGGTCCTCAATTAGAGAATACCTTTGTAGCGAAGCCATGTTTCATTTAGGAGTGCCAACCACAAGAGCATTATCCTTAAGTTTATCTGGCGATGATGTCCTACGAGATGTTATGTATAATGGCAATGCGGCTTACGAAAAAGGTGCTATTGTAAGTAGAGTTGCAGAATCGTTTTTAAGATTTGGGAGCTACGAGATTTTTGCTTCAAAAGGCGATGCTAAAACCCTGAAAACCCTTGTGGATTATACGATTAGAAACCATTATTCAGAATTAGGAGAACCGTCTAAAGATACCTATATCGCTTTTTTAAAAGCAGTTACAAAACGCAGTTTAGACATGGTTGTACATTGGCAACGTGTAGGTTTTGTGCATGGTGTAATGAACACGGATAACATGTCTATACTCGGATTAACCATAGATTATGGGCCATATGGTTGGTTAGAAGGTTACGACCAAGGTTGGACACCAAATACCACAGATAATACACACAAAAGATATCGCTTTGGTACTCAGCCACATATTGTACTTTGGAATTTAATTCAACTCGCCAACGCCCTATATCCATTGGTAGAAGAAGCAGAACCTCTAGAGGAAATTCTTAATAATTATCAAATTGAAGTGCAGCTAGAACTTCAACAAATGATGCGTTCAAAATTAGGGTTAAAAGTGGCAGACCGAAATGATATTCAACTTATTGAAGCCTTAGAAAACGTGTTACAACTTTCGGAAACCGATATGACTATCTTCTTCAGGAATTTAGCCAACTTAGAAAAAGAAAATACTGAAAATTGGTACGCTACAATTGAAAATGCCTTTTATAAACCAGAAGAGATTTCAGGCGAAATTAAACTACAATGGTCCTCTTGGTTTAAAACCTATGAAGAGCGGTTAACGCTTGAAACCTTATCTGATGCTGAAAGAAAATCTGAAATGAATAAGGTAAACCCTAAATATGTGCTTCGAAATTATATGGCACAATTGGCTATTGATGATGCAGATAAAGGGAATTATGACTTAATAGATGAATTTTTCAAGCTATTAAAAAAACCGTATGATGAGCAGCCAAATTCAGAAAAATGGTTTGCAAAACGCCCAGAATGGGCAAGAGATAAAGTAGGGTGTTCTATGTTATCTTGCAGTTCTTAAAAAAAGAAAGATTTTTACCAAATTAGTGTAATTTATTTCAATAATAGAGACTAAGTTTAGTGTAAATTTAATTGAAAAATAAAAAGAAGAATGTCAGAATATAAAAAAGCATACATTGCAGGCGGTTGTTTTTGGGGAATGGAAGATTTGTTTAGAACACGTCCCGGAATTATAGATACAGAAGTAGGCTACCAAGGTGGCGAAAATGAGAACCCAACTTATAAACATCATCCAGGTCATGCTGAAGGATTAGAATTAACTTACGATCCAAATGTAACCTCTTTTAAAGCAATTTTAGACTACTTTTTTAGAATGCATAATCCTACAACAGTAGACCAACAGGGCAATGATAAAGGGTCTAGTTATCGTTCTGCTATTTTTTATCAAAATGATGAAGAGAAGCAAATTGCAGAAGAAATGATAGCTGTTGTAGATGCTTCTGGTAAATGGGATTCTAAAGTGGTTACAACGTTAGAACCTTTTGCACCATTTTGGAAGGCAGAAGAGTATCATCAAGATTATTTAGAAAAAAATCCAAATGGCTACACATGCCATTACCTAAGATTTGAAGAGTCTTATATTTAAGAATAAACTATTTTAAAACTTTTAAGACGTATTGAAACTAAAATATTTAGGCCTAGGAACAGCTGCAATTGGCAGACCAGTTTACATTAATATTAAGGAAAATGCTGATGAGACACCGTTTAACTTATTAGCATTTAAAACCGAAGGCGTAAAAGTTTTAGATGAGGCTTACAATAAAGGTGTTCGTTTTTTTGATACGTCACCTGGTTATGGTTTGGCAGAAGAATTATTAATTGGTTGGTTAAAGCAAAAAAACGACCCAACTATTAAAGTCTCTACAAAATGGGGTTATACTTATGTTGCCAATTTTAAACCAGATGCAACAGTACATGAAGTTAAAGAGCATTCGCTTAAAAAACTAAATGAGCAGTGGGAAAAATCTAAATTGTTGTTACCTAATTTGGCGCTCTATCAAATACATTCTGCCACTTTAGACACTGGTGTTTTAGATAATTTAGACGTACTAAAACGCTTACACCACATAAAAAAATCACATCATATTACCATAGGTTTATCTACTACAGGTCATAATCAAACTGAAATTTTAGAGAAAGCTTTGACGGTTGAAGTTGAGAATGAACCGTTATTTCAATCGTATCAAAGTACCTTTAATATTTTAGACCAAAGTATTGCACAATATAAAAACAAATTACAAAAATTGTCTGGGTCGTTTATTATTAAAGAAGCTTTGGCCAATGGACGATTAATCCCGAATTCAAATTATTTCAACTATAAAAACCTTTATACATTTATAAGTCAATTGGCTGATAAATATAAAGTTGGTGCAGATGCTATTGCTTTAAATTATTGTGCATCTGTTTTTCCTGAAGCTATAGTTTTAAGTGGTGTAAATAATAGCCATCATTTAGATGCTAATTTAAAAGTAGTTGAGTTCTCTTTAACCACTTCTGAGTTAGAACAATTAAGTGCTTTTAGAATTTCTAGCAATAAATATTGGCAAGAACGGAAGCAACTAAAATGGCATTAATTCCCTTTTATACGTTGCCATAAACTCAATAATAATGCTTTTCCGTCGAATTGGTTTTTCTCTTGTTCAACAAAATTAACGTTGCCCGTAGCATCAACATCGATTAAATATTTAAACACAAAATCTTGAGAATTGGGTTTTAAATTTATTAAACCAAAACGTAAATCGTTGTAGTATAATTTATCGTCTATTTGATTAATGGTGTACCAACCTTCAGAGATGGCAATCATTCGTTTTACCTTCTCATTTTCAATAAGATTGCCTAATAAATGATGATTTTTAGCATAGGTTTGAAATGAAATAGCTTGGGTATCAAAAAAGGAATAATCTGCAATAAGATAATGGTCTTTAGTATCTATGTTAGCATTCCAAAGTATTGTGTTTAAGGCAGAAGGTCTGGTGTCTAATTGTTGATAAGTTATATTTTGAAGTTTTAAGGCGTCTTTAAATTTTGTAAACGCTAAACTTTTAAACAGAAATGTAAGTGCTAAATAAGTTGAGCTTATCGCAAGACCTATAGTATTGTATACGCGCCTTTTTTTAGACGTTCGCTTTTGAAATAGTACTAAAATAACGCATATTAAAAACGGCAAGGTATACAATGGGTCTATTACAAAAATAGTTTTAAAAGCCAATCTCATATCTAAAGGCCAAAATAATTGCGTTCCCCATGTGGTATGTGCATCTAAGATAGGGTGTGTAATAAATGCCCAGAAAAACAGCCAAGCCCAACCTTTAAAACCTTTGTATTTCTCGTATTTAGAAACCATCCAACCAAAAATAGGCGCAAAGAGTATTGAGAATAGAATAGAGTGTGTAAAGCCACGATGCATAGCTAATGCAGAAACCGTATCTGTAAAGTGCGAAGCTAATACATCTAAATCTGGAATGGTGCCAGCGATAGCTCCATACAAAAGCGCTTTGTTACCTACTTTTTTTCCTAAAACAGCTTCGCCAACGGCTGCACCTAAAACAATTTGTGTGAGTGAATCCATAATTGAATGTAAAAATACGGTTTCTTAGATTGAATTGAGTTAAATATTACACATGAGATTTTAACTATTATTGTAACAAAAGTTACGTAACAACACCATCTAAATTATTATTTTTAGTAAAACTGATTTAGAATGAAAAACATATTAGGATTCGTTGTATTGGTCTTGTTTTTAGTGAGTTGTAATTCTTCTAATAAAAACGACCCTTACAGTAAAGCTAACAAAGCGGTTGC
Organism: Winogradskyella endarachnes; assembly: GCF_009741275.1. Taxonomy (GTDB): domain Bacteria; phylum Bacteroidota; class Bacteroidia; order Flavobacteriales; family Flavobacteriaceae; genus Winogradskyella; species Winogradskyella endarachnes. The sequence goes on along the minus strand of NZ_WOWS01000001.1, from coordinate 757,916 downwards.
CGCTACAAAGGAACATCCTGGTAAAAAACTTATGGAGACTAATTGCAATATTTGTCATAGTCCCACAGCAGCTGAAAATAATAGAATTGGTCCACCAATGATTGCTATAAAAAGGCATTATATAGATAGTGGAACCACAAAAGAAGAGTTTATCTCTGCGATGCAAGCTTGGATTAAAAATCCTAATGCTAAAGATGCCAAAATGTTAGGTGCTATAAAACGATTTGGTGTTATGCCAAAACAGGCGTATCCTGAGAAAACAATAGAACAAATTTCAGAGTATTTGTACGATTTTGAAATTGAACAACCCGATTGGTTTGAAGCCCATTACAATGAAGAAATGGGAAATCAAAAGGGAACAAGAAATGGTAAAGCCATGCAGCATGGAAAGAATAAACAACAAGCAGAAGTAAATTTTGAAGAATTACCATATGGCGAACGTGGATTAAAATATGCACTAACAACAAAAGCGGTTTTAGGTAAAAACTTAATGGGAACCATTCAGCAAAAAGGTGTTTTAGAAGCTTTAAAGTTTTGTAACGCGCAAGCATATCCTTTAACAGATAGTATGGCGGTTGTACATAATGCCAAAATTAAGCGTGTTACAGACAAGCCAAGAAATCAACAAAACACAGCTAATTCTGAAGAGTTAATTTATATTAACAACTTTAAAACAGCTATTGCAAACAATGAAGAACCTAAGCCACTTGTAAAAGAATTTAATAATAATATAAAAGTTTATTACCCAATTACGACTAATACAATGTGTCTGCAATGTCACGGCAAACCAAATGAAACAATAGATGAATTAACATTAGCTAAAATTAAAACGTTATATCCAATGGATGAAGCTGTTGGCTATAGCGAAAATGAAGTAAGAGGTATATGGAGTATTTCTTTTGATAAATAAATTCAAGTCAGGTATGAGTAAATTTTCAGAAATAATAAATAAAGACCAACCCGTTTTAGTTGATTTTTTTGCAGATTGGTGCGGACCATGCAAAATGTTGAGTCCTATTTTAAAACAAGTAAAAGACGAGTTAGGCGATGATGTTGCTATCATTAAAATAGATGTAGATAAAAATCAACCTTTAGCAACCAAATACCAAGTAAGAGGTGTACCAACAATGTTACTCTTTAAAAACGGTAAGCAAGTTTGGAGACAGTCTGGCGTTTTGCAAAAAGAAGAGTTATTAAAAGTTATATATAGTTATAATTAGGTACTTATATAAATTTGACACTATTAAATTATGTATAACGCCTTATTTTGAAGTTTTTATCAAATACTGATATATATCATACTTGGTAAAAGTTTAAGTTGTTAATTTTACGGTAAGAAATAATAGATTATAACATGATTAATTCTTTAATAGCCTTATATAGCTGGACAGGTGGAGTAGTAATGATTGCCATCTTCGCGGTAGTATGTATTACCTTAGTTGGTATTTTAATTAATTTTATGTCTAAAGGAAAGCCTAAAGATGTATCTAATGATTTGCTAGAAGAAGAACATAAAGAGAACTAAATTTAACTAATAATATATTCAAAAAAAGGGGTAGTCTCTACATAACTACCCTTTTTTCTTATTTAAATATTATTCAATGCCTAATTCCTTTTTAATATGTTCTACATTGAGGTTCTCTAATAACTCTACTAAATTAGGATATCTATTTTTGTGATAACCAAATTCTTTAATTTTAAATTCATTAATTGCGTCTTCTTTAGTCCAATTTTCTACAATTATTCTGTAAGCTGCTATCATAACACCTGTTCTATCAGAACCATGCCAACAATGTATTAATACTGGTTTTTCTGCATTTTGCACGCGTTGTAAAACTTCTATTACATCTTCTTCTTGAATAAATTTAGTAGCTAAGGGTATATGCTCTAATTGTAAATCTGTGTTTTGTGCCTTTTTTATGTCGTTGCGCAAACGCCTTAAGTTTATAATTGTTTTAACTCCAGAATTTTCTAATTCTTTAAAACCCATTTTACTAGGTTGCTCTGATCGAAATAAAGAGTCGTTTATACAGTATAGATTATTAAAGTACTTGGAGTTTACCGTTGTATAATTATCAGTTTTCAACTCTTGCTTTTCTGTATCATCTTGTGAATATCCATAAGAGATTATAAAGAGCACTATTAGTGTTAATTTGTTCATTAATAAATAATTATATGTTTAAAAACTGTATTGAAGAAAAGCAGAGAAATTTCTTCCTGGTTCTGTAATGGGTGTTCTTCCAAATTCTGCTTGATTGGTAAACGAAAAATTTAAATGGTTATTATAGTTTTTATTCAATAGATTCATAATAGCCAATCCTAAGGTAATATTTTTAACGGGTTTTATACCTAATCTAAAATCTATAGTTTGGTAACCGTCAGTTGTAGTCTCACCATAGCTATATGAAATGTTATTTTGTTGCGCAACTATATTGTACTGAACGTTAGTCCATAGTTTAGATTTTTCATATCCTAAAACAAATTTTGTTGTAAAAGGAGGTGTTAATGGTAGAGATTCATCTAAATCTTTATTTCTAGAATAGATATAAGAAAATTCAGATTTTAAAAAGTAATTATTTAAAAAATCTAATTCTACCATCATTTCAACACCAGTTTTGTAGGCATTATCAATATTTCTAAACACTTTTGGGTGAACAGGATCTAGTGTTGCATTATATTTTCTGGTTAAGTTCTCATCAACAATTCCTACAATATAATTGTCTAAAAGTGAATAATATAAGGACGTTTCAAATTTTAAATTATTATAGCCATTTTTTAGTAAAGTGTTTCCTTTAAATCCAATTTCAAATTGATTATTAATTTCAGCTTTTAAATTAGGGTTACCAATATATTCATAAGGATCTTGGCCAACTGTAAAATGATTTATAAAACGCTCTATCATATTAGCAGATCGTACACCACGGCCATAGGCCGCTTCAAGTGTAAAATTATTTGAAACCCTATGCTTAATAGAAACTGTTGTACTTATATTGTGTTCAGTACGTTTATCCAAGTCATACATTTCTGCAAAATCTTCTTCTGGATCTTGTATGTTTGATGTTACATTATCATATCTTACACCTGCTGTTAAAATGGTTTTAAGATTTAAATTATACTTTAATTCTGTAAAGATGCCTAAATCGGTAATGTAAGCGTCTTGCCATACCTTATCATTAAACTCTAATGGATTTGTTAATGTATTTCCATTCATTATTTTAACAAAGCGTGTTCTATTGCCTTCTCGTGCAACATGCATGGCGTCTAAACCAGAGAACATGTTAAATTTTTTAAATGGTGTCCAATTCAATTCAATTTTTCCACCAATTGTAGTTGCATTTACATTAGATGCAGCTTCCGTTATACTAAACGAAGGCCTGTTGTCATTAGTCATTAAATGGTCTACATAACTATAATAGGCTTTTGCGGTTAATGATTTTAAGGTTTTACCTATATGGTCTAGTGAATAATCTAACGCCATAATATTGCTATTATCATATTCGGTATCCATGGCTAATGCGGCATGTAATACATCACGTCCAAAAGATTGTCGCCAATGTGCTTGTAAGCGTTGGTTTTGAGAAAAATTATAACCAATTTTAAGTCCATAATCTGTACTTCTAAATGATGAAGGGATTTGTGTACCATCGCCATCTTCATAATTCCCAAAATCTCTATAGCCAGCATTAGCAACAATATCAAATTTATTTTGAATGTATTGAAGTTGTACAAGGTTAACTATAGAATTTCCGTTACTCTCATAACCACCAGATACTTTACCATGTAAGTCATAATCTTCAAAGTCTGGTTTTTGTGTTACAAGATTTACAATGCCTCCAAATGTAGCACCATATCTCACAGTATATGGTCCTTTTATAATTTCAATTTTAGAAATTTCTTCAGGAATTATATGTGTGGTAATAGGGTCCATGCGGTTAGGACAAGCATGCATTGCCTTTGTGCCACCATCATATTGTATGTTTAGTTGTTCATATTGCGTACCTCTAAAAGACGGGTCTATGGCATAATTTCCTCTTTTTATAACTGAGAATCCGTTGATATTATTAAATAAATCAGCAACATTTTTAGGTTGCACAATTTTCTCATCATATTTATTTGCAACTACTGTAAGTACTGGGTCTGTTTCTAAATTTCCAGTGACTATTACGGTAGTTAATTTTGTTACTTTTTTAGTAGTATCTTTTTGAATAGTTTTTTTTTCTTGGCCATAAGATACAGTAGTGATAAGTGCACATAATAGTGCACCAAATAGTGTTTTCATAGTCTCAAATGAATTTGTTTAGCTTAATAATTCTGGTAGTAATAACTACTTATGTAAAAGAGCCAAAAGACTTCGGAGGATGAAAACTGGTATTAATGTTGTTAAAAGAATAATGATTAATATAAACCGAAACGTTGACCTTTTTTAGTCTCAGTTTGTTTTTAAATTCAAAATTAGTGATGGTATTTGGGCAGTAAATAAGTTCTTTAAAGTCAATAATACTTTCTGGTGTATTTTGGCTACTGTTCTGCGATTCAGCAACTTTTTTTAAATGACACTTTCCGTTACACTGCATCTGAGGTTTGTCCTTATTCTCACAAAGATTTTCTATAAAACCAATTGGGTCTAATTGATAATAGGCATATGTCAATGAAGTCTTTGTACTATTGAATAAAATCAATACTAATAAGAAGTTACTTAAGATGTATGTGCCAAATTTCATTTTGTAAAAATAGTTTACGCACCTAAAATTAAAACTGAGTATTATCATTTATAAAAGGAACGTATTATCACCTTTTTTTGGTTGTAATTATCAAAGATCTATATAAAATAGACTTTCTAAGGTAACCTTAGTTACATAGCTAAAAACTATTGCAAACTATATTTGTTATAAATTAATTTAATACAAGAGAAAACATGAATATAGCAGAAACAGTAAAAGAGGAACAAACCTTTTCAATGCCAAGAATTGGAGATAAAGCACCAGAATTTAAAGCCGTAACGACACAAGGAGAAATTAATTATCCTTCTGATTATAAGGGGAAATGGTCCATATTATTTAGTCATCCAGCAGATTTTACACCAGTTTGTACATCAGAGTTTATGACATTTGCACACTTAGAAGAAAAATTTGAAAAAGCAAATTGTAGTCTTATTGGTCTATCTATAGATGGTCTTTACAGCCATATCGCTTGGTTAAGAACTATTAAAGATAAAATTGAATTTAACGGAATGAAAGACATAGAAGTTACGTTTCCGTTAATTGAAGATATCTCTATGGATGTTGCCAAAAAATATGGAATGATTCAGCCAGGAGAAAGCAAAACACAAGCCGTTAGAGCCGTGTTTTTTGTAGATCCTAATGAAATTGTTAGAGCCATCATTTATTACCCATTAAGTATAGGAAGAAACTTTGATGAGTTGTACAGAGCATTAATAGCAATGCAAACTTCAGATAAATTTAATGTAGCAACACCAGCAGATTGGAATCCAGGTGACGATGTTATAGTTTCACCAGCAGGATCTTGTGGTGTGGCCGAAGAACGAATGACCTCTACAGAAGAATTAGAGTGTAAAGACTGGTTTTTCTGTACTAAAAAATTAGATAAAGATTTGGTTTTAAACGAAATCTTAAAAAATTAATTATTTAAATAGGTTGAAATAAAGTCTCATTTTGAGGCTTTATTTCTTATAAATTGTAAGTATCAGTAGATGGTATTTGCATTTATCTATAAGGTTGAACACTATATTTTAAGATTATAAAATTAGGATATTATGAATGTTATACAATTTGAAGATAAACCATTAGCACATTATTCTTACGCTATAATTAGTGGTAATGAAATGGCATTAGTGGATCCAGCAAGAGACCCAAAACCTTATTATCAATTAGCCGAAAAACATAATGCAAAAATAAAAGCTGTATTTGAAACGCATCCACATGCGGATTTTGTGAGTAGTCATTTACAATTACATCAAGAAACTGGTGCAATCATTTATGTGAGCAAATTAGTAGGTGCTAGTTATACACATCAGTCTTTTGATGATGGTGACACTATTACTATTGGAGATGTTACGTTTTCTGCTATTAATTCACCAGGTCACTCACCAGATAGTATCACTATTATAGCTGTAGATAAGGATAATAACCATGCTATGTTTTCGGGAGATACACTTTTTATTGGAGATGTAGGTAGACCAGATTTAAGAGAAAAAGCGGGTAACATGAGAGCTAAACGAGAAGAGTTAGCAAAAAGTATGTATCATACCATGCAGCAAAAATTCAATCATTTACCAGATGAAACTATAGTGTATCCAGCACATGGAGCAGGTTCGTTATGTGGAAAAAATATGAGTACAGACTCACAAAGCACTTCAGGAAGAGAACGAACAGAAAATTGGGCGTTTAAAGATTTAACTGAAGACGAATTTGTAAATCATATTTTAAAAGACCAACCGTTTATTCCTTCGTATTTCGGATTCAATGTTGATATCAATAAAGAAGGAGCAGAGAATTTTCAAATGAGTATTGCAGTCCCAATATTTCAATTTCAGATTAGTAAGTTTATTAATGATGGTGCTTTAATTATAGATACAAGAAGTAAAGCGGATTTTGATAAAAATCACATACCAAAGAGTATTAATCTAATCGCAGAGACTGAAGATGATAAATTTGAAACATGGTTAGGCTCTATTGTAAAACCTAATGAAGCATTTTATTTAGTTATAAAATCTATAGACGATAGAGATAAAATGTTATCTCGAATTGCTAAAATTGGCTACGAAAAACAATTAATAGGATTGATGACTCTAGGTGAAACCAAATTTGAAGACTCAGATGTTTTAAATTTTAAAGATTTTAAAAACAAACCCGATAAATACACTATTATTGATATAAGAAACAAAAGTGAAGTAGGAGAAGGAAAAATCTTTAAAGAGGCTACAGCAATTCCGCTTCATCAATTACGAGATGCAAAAGATGCAATACCAACAGATAAGCCTATAGTTGTACATTGTGCAGGTGGTTACAGAAGTGCAGCTGGTAGCAGTATTATTTCTAGTCAACTTAAGGACGCTGTAGTTTATGATTTAAGTGATGATGTTACTAAGTTTAAATAATTGAAGACCATAGGAAAGTTAACCATAAAAGATGTGGCGTTTGTAGCAGTTCAAATGTTACTGTTTTTAGCCTATTTATTAGCCATTTAGTATAAATACATCAATGTCAATAAAAAACAAAACCTATAAAATTACAGCTATTACTGGTATTGCGTTGGTAGTCGCTAATATGATTGGTACTGGTGCATTTACCAGTTTAGGTTTTCAGTTAAAAGATTTAGAAAATCCTACCGTTATACTTATACTTTGGGTTTTGGGAGGCCTTATTGCGTTATCTGGTGCATTTAGTTATGCCGAAATAGGCACGCACATCACACGCTCTGGTGGAGAATATGCATTTCTTACCAAGTTGTTTCATCCGCTTGTTGGGTATTTATCGGGCTGGATTTCTATAACCGTTGGTTTTGCGGCACCAATTGCGCTGTCGGCAATGGCATTTGTTGCTTATTTTCCTTATTTTAACCTTAATCCAAAATGGACAAGCATTCTATTAATAGGTGTTGTTACGCTTATTCACACTAAAAATCTTTCATTAAGCTCTAAGTTTCAGAATATAAGTACGGTTTTAAAAGTTGCTATAATCGTTGTACTCATTATAATTGGTATTTGGCAAGAACCATCGTTTCAAAGTGTTGGCTTGTTTAATAATTCAGATTATCCTAATTTAATTTCACCAGCATTTGCCATTGCTTTAATATATGTGAGTTATTCATATTCTGGCTGGAATGCAGCGGCTTATATTACAGAAGAATTCAAAAATCCTAAAAAATCATTGCCTATTGCATTAATAGGAGGCACCATTTTAGTAACTGTGCTTTACACTTTTTTACAATACGTATTTATAAAACACGTACCAATACCAGAGTTAAAAGGGCAATTAAATGTTGGTACCATTGCCATGAATAAAATGATTGGCGAAGATTACGGACGATTATTCGGATTATCCATTTCCTTATTATTGGTGTCAGGTATAAGCGCTATGGTTTGGGTAGGCTCTAGAGTAACGTCTAATATTGCCAAAGACCATCAGTTTTGGCAGTATTTTAAATCCGAAAAAAATAACATACCACAACGCGCCTTATGGTTGCAATTTGGTATCAGTGCCTTGTTAATTTTAACAGGAACCTTTGAGCAAATATTAATTTATTGTGGTATTCTATTAACACTATCTTCTATGGTAACAGTTTTCGGCGTTTTTAAATTGAGAAGTCAACATAAAATGACAAAATCTAACAGTTTTAAAAGTCCACTATTTCCTGTTTTTCAACTGATATTTATTATCTTATCCATATGGATGATTGTCTATGCCTTTATTAATAGTCCGTTTGAAGTTTTAGTGGGTTTAAGTAATATTTTATTAGGTTTTATAACCTATTGGAGGAGTAATACATTAAATAGTAAACATAATATAAATTGAATTAAAAGAATTTTAAACAAAACAAAACAAAATGAGAAGAACAAAACAGATTTTTATGGCAACAGCAATAACATTAGCGTTAGTTGGCTGTAAAGAAAACAATGAAAAAAGTGATAAAAAAGATGTTAAAATGGAACAAAATCACGATTCTAAACCTAACAAAGACCATCATGCAAAACACCATCATATGGATAGTGCAAAAACAGCAAATGATTATATGCATCAATCAAATACCGAAGAATTAATAGAGCGTTTTGAGTCACCAGAGCGTGATGCCTATCAAAAACCAGAATTGGTTCTGGACTATTTGGGAGATGTAAAAGGTAAAAAAATAATGGATATTGGTGCTGGTTCAGGATATTTCTCAGTGAAATTAGCAGAAAAAGGAGCTCACGTTATTGCAGCAGATGTCAGTGATGAATTTCAATCGGCATTAAAACAAAGAATAGAAGCTAATAAACTCGAAAACATAGAACTTCGTAAAATCCCATATGATAGTCCAGATTTAAAGGATAATGAAGTGGATATGGTATTAATTGTAAATACATATCACCATATAGAAAACCGAATCGATTATTTTTCAAAAGTCAAAAAAGGAATCAAATCAGAAGGAGAATTAGTAGTTATAGATTTCTTTAAAAAGGAAATTCCTGTTGGTCCACCATCTAACCATAAAATTGATTTAGAAACCGTAAAACAAGAATTAACAGAAGCTGGTTATACCCAATTAGATGTAAATGTAGATTTACTGCCTTACCAATTTATCATTAAAGCAAAGTAATTATGAACGACTTTTGGAATGAACGCTATGCCAATGAAGAATTTGCTTATGGTACCGAACCTAATGCATTTTTTAAACAACAGCTAGATAAACTCAAACCAGGAAAACTATTACTACCAGCAGAAGGTGAAGGTCGTAATGCTGTATATGCAGCTGCCCAAGGTTGGGAAGTTACTGCTTTTGACATGAGTAAAAAAGGCAAAGAAAAAGCATTGAAGTTAGCAAAATTGAATGATGTTAAAATTACGTACCAAGTTATTGGTGCAGAAGAATTTAAAACCGATGAGGAGTTTGATGTTATAGGTTTAAGTTTTGTGCATTTGCCAATAGAAATTCGTGAACAAGCACATCAACATTTACTTCAGTTTTTAAAAGTTGGAGGAACGATAATTTTTGAAGGTTTTGCAAAAGGGCAGTTAGGTAATACTTCTGGTGGTCCTAAAAATGCAGCTATGTTGTTTTCTATTGAAGAAGTTAAAAATGAATTTGCAGACTTGGATTTTAAAATTTTAGAAGAAAAAACTATAGAGCTTTCAGAAGGCGATTATCATAAAGGAAAGGCGCAAGTTGTGAGGTTTGTTGGTGTAAAATTATAAGAGATTAGAAACATAATTTTTTTAAACTAAATTTTAACATATTTCAGACCCCAAATACAAAAATTTGTAACCAATGTAACATAGCAACCTTTGTAAAATCGATAACTTTGTATAATCCAAAATAAGACATATGGAAGATATGCTATTCTATGATCGAATGCAGTTTGCATTTACGATTACATTTCATTATTTATTTCCACAGTTGACTATGGGATTATCGTTATTGATAGTCTTTTTTAAAGGGAAATACCTCAAAACTAAGATTGATAAATACAACGACGCTGCAAAATTCTGGATGAAGATTTTTGCACTCAACTTTGCTATGGGAGTTGTAACAGGTATTCCAATGGAATTTCAATTTGGTACCAATTGGGCAAAGTTTTCAGAATTAACAGGTGGTATTATAGGTCAGACATTAGCCATGGAAGGTATGTTTTCATTTTTCTTGGAGTCCTCCTTTTTAGGACTCTTTTTATTTGGTGAAAAGCTATTAGGTCATAAACTTCACTTTGTCACAGGTTTTCTTGTCTTTTTGGGCTCTTGGGCAAGTGGTTATTTAATTATTGCCACGCATTCTTGGATGCAATATCCTGTGGGTTATGAGGTGTTAGAAAACGGAAAGTTTATACTCAATAATTTTGGTGCCTTATTCTCTAATCCTTGGTTATTACCTTCATATTTACATAATCAGGCTGCATCATTAGTAACATCGTCTTTTGTAGTCGCCGCAGTTGGTGCATTTTATTTACTAAATAATAAACACAGCGATTTTGGAAAGCTTTTTGTAAAAACAGGTGTTGTTTTTGGGTTAATATCTAGTTTAATAGTGGCATTTCCAACAGGAGATTGGGCTGCTAAAAATGTAGCCGAACATCAACCGGTTACTTTCGCGGCTATGGAAGGTATTTTTGAAACTGAAGAAGGTGGTTCAGAAATAGTACTAATTGGTCAGCCTAACATGCTAGAGAAAAAGCTTGACAATAAAATTGCTGTACCAAACATATTAAGTTTTTTAACCTATCAAGATTGGAATGCAGAAATTAAAGGTTTAAATGAGTTTGATGAGAGTGTGCATCCTACAAACGTTCCTGGTTTATATTATTCTTACCATATAATGGTTGGTTTAGGGACTATTTTTATTGGTTTAATGTTATTGGCAGCTGTTCAATTATATAGAAAAAAACTATACAAAACCAAGTGGATATTATGGGCCTTAATGTTTATGTTACCATTTCCATATATAGCAAATACTACAGGTTGGTACACAGCAGAATTAGGTAGACAACCTTGGTTAGTCTATAACTTATTACGCACTGCTGATGGTGCTTCACCTACGGTGTCATCTGGTAATACCTTGTTTACATTACTTGGTTTTATTGGCTTGTATCTGTTGCTAGGCTTACTATTTTTAATGTTAGCCGGAAAAATTATTAATAAAGGTCCTCAACTAGAAAAACACTAATTATGGAATTATTTTGGTATATCGTTTTAATGACAATGCTCGCTGTTTATGTAATTTTAGATGGTTACGATTTTGGGGCAGGAATAATTCATTTGTTTTTCGCTAAAGAAGAAAAAGATAAAAAGGCTATAACTAACGCCATTGGTCCTTTTTGGGATGCTAACGAAGTCTGGTTAATTGCAGCAGGAGGTGTATTGTTTTTTGCATTTCCTACCTTATATGCATCATCTTTTAGTGGTTTTTATTTACCATTAATTATGATTTTGTGGTTGCTTATTTTTAGAGCCATTGGTTTAGAATTAAGAGGACAAATCCATAATAAAATGTGGGAAGCCATTTGGGATAAAGCCTTTGGTATTGCCAGTTTACTATTAGCATTGTTCTTTGGTGTAGCTTTAGGTAACGTGGTGAGAGGTGTAAATCTTGGTAATGTGGTAAATGGAGTTTCTACTCAAGAAGCGCATTATTTCTTTTTACCACTTTGGAATCCGACGTTCAGTCCGCAAGCAGAACAGTTAGGAATTATAGATTGGTTTACTTTATTATTGGGAATAATAGGTGTTGTAGCACTTACAATTCATGGTGCCAATTGGATAATTTTTAAAACCAATTCTGGTTTAAATGAAAAATTAAAAAAAGTAGTGTTTAACCTCAATATTGTAATGGTTGTATTGGTTGTCATATCGCTATTAGTATGGCATGTAATTGAGCCAAAACCATTTCATAATTTCCTAGACAAACCTTGGTTATTTATTTTTCCAATCATTACATTTACAGGATTGTTTGGTCTGTTTAAAGTAAAAACCTTCAAAAAACATGGCATGGGATTTTTGTTTTCATCGTTGTTTTTATTTGGAGGATTAACATCTACCGTAGCATCTATATTTCCAAAGGTATTACCATCAACCAATACTGTAAATCCAGATTTAACCTTGTATAATATGGCTGCGCACGGATATGGATTAGGTGTTGGTGTCTATTGGTTTATTATTGCTATCATTTTAGTTATCACATATTTTACAATACAGTATCGTGTATTTAAAGGAAAAATGGACGATGTTGGTTATGGCGAACATTAACTAAAAAGATAAAGTTATGACAGGTGCGTTAATTTCCTTGATTAGCATATTTATAGGAATCATAGCTGCCAACATTTACGGTTATTTAAAACAAAAATATTCTTTTGGGTTTACCGGAAATACATTGGTTGGCGTATTTGGAAGTATCTTATTAATTAAAACGTTTGGACGTTTAGGTTTTGACCCTTGGTCTATTATGAACAATGGCGATTTTGATGCCGTACGTCTTGTGGTTAATTTATTCATGTCTGCCTTAGGAGGTATTACCCTTTTGATACTCGCTAAAAAGCTCTATTTGCACATCAATAAACCGTAGCCAAAACTTACCCTTGGCTTGTGTAACCTAAGTTACTGTGAACTCTCTCGAAGTGAAGTACCTTTATTAAAAATTAAGGTCATGTCTAAAATTGTCATTTTAGGAGCAGGAATTTCTGGTCACGTTGCAGCTACAAATTTACGTAGAAAATTATCTAAACAACACGAGGTTGTAGTTGTGTCGCCTAACAGTAATTACCAATGGGTTCCTTCAAATATTTGGGTTGGTATTGGTAGAATGAAGTCCGAAAAAATCTTGTTTCCTCTTGCACCTTTATACAAAAAGAAAGGTATTGGTTTTAAACAAGCTAAAGCCATTTCATTTCATCCTGAAGGTGATACTACAGAACCAAAACCTTACGTATTATCAGAATATGTTGCTGGAAATAATAAAGGACAACAAGAAAAAATAACCTACGATTATCTCATAAATGCCACAGGGCCGAAATTAAATTTTGAAGCTACAGAAGGCTTAATTCCTGGCGAAAACAAAACCTATTCCGTTTGTACTTATACACATGCAGACCACGCTTGGCATGGGTTAATTGACGTTATTCAACAAATGAAAAAAGGAAAAAAGGCCAAAATATTAATTGGAACAGGTCATGCAAAATCAACATGTCAAGGTGCTGCTTTCGAATATATTTTGAATGTAGAAAACGAGTTAAGACGACACAAGGTAAGAGATATGGCTGAAGTAACATGGATTTCTAACGAATATCAGTTAGGTGATTTTGGAATGGATGGCATGTTAATGAGTTATGGAAGTATGACCATGAAATCTCATGAGATGATTGAAATGATTTTTGAAGACAGAGATATCAAATGGATTTTAGGTGCAGGCGTAAATAAAATTGAAGATGGTGTAGCACATTACGAAAATTTAGAGGGCGAACACAAATCTGAAACTTACGATTTTGCCATGTTAATTCCGTCTTTTTCTGGTCATGGTTTTAAAGCTTATGATAAAAACGATAATGATATAACGGAAAAACTCTTTAGAGGATTTATGGTTGTTGATGCGGATTATACACCAAAACCTTATGAAGAATGGTCGGTTAGAGATTGGCCAGAAACTTACCAAAATCCTAGTTACAATAATATTTTTGCACCAGGTATTGCGTTTGCGCCACCACATTCTATTTCAAAACCTCGAAAAAGTAAAAACGGAACAGATATAACACCAGCACCACCAAGAACAGGTATGCCATCTGGTATTACTGCAAAATTAGTAGCCGATAATATTATAGATACTATAAAAGGAGGTAAAGAAAGTTTACATCATAAAGGCTCAATGGGAAATATGGGAGCAGCCTGTATTGCTTCGGCTGGTTATGGTTTAACAAAAGGTAGTGGAGTAAGTATTACCACGTATCCTATAGTGCCAGATTATGAAAAATATCCTAAAACTCAAGGACGACAATTAGGAAAAACCTTTGGAGAAATAGGATTAGCTGGTCATTGGTTAAAATTGGCTTTACATCACGCTTTTATTTATAAAGCTAAAATGAAACCATTTTGGTGGTTAATTCCTGAATAGTTATCTGGGTTAATACTGAAAATTAAATATTATTTTAATCAGAGTAGTGTCCCCTTGAGGGGACTTTAGGGGTGTTTTATTATGAGAACAATAGTAGTTGAGTTGGAGACATAAAACTGTAAAAATTAAAAAATCATGACACAAAGAATTTCAAAATATCAAAGATTTAAAATGATGAATCCTGTGATTCAGTTTTTCAAATTCATTTATTTAAGTATAAAAATAATGATTGTTGTAGCTGGAGGACATGGAGGCACTAGAAAAGTGAACTGATGTGGTTATCAGTTTTTTTGATTGATTGTAAAAAGCATTCATTTTTAAGGTGAATGCTTTTTTTATGGAATAAATCTAAGTTGTTTATAAAAAAGATTCTGAGTTTACAATTTTAATACCCTTAGCTACCATTTCTTGTTTCAGTTTATCTAAATGAACATTATCTAATGCTTTTGAAGCATCTTCAATAAAGGTACAATTAAAGCCTTCATTAAAAGCATCTAGTATTGAAAAGTAAACACAAATGTCTGCAGCCAAACCACAAAAGTAAAGTTCAGTAATTCCTTTTTCTTTCAAATAACCCGTTAAACCTGTAGATTTTAAGTGTCCGTTATCATAAAAAGCACTGTAACTATCAATAGAAGTATTAGTGCCTTTTCTAAATATAGCTTCAAAGTTTTTAGTATTTAAATCTGGGTGGAATTCAGCACCTTCTGTTCCTTCTACACAATGGTTTGGCCATAAGGTTTGTGGTTTACCATGCAATTCTATAACATCAAAATTAGATTTGTCTTTATGGTTTGTAGCAAAACTAACATGATTCAAAGGATGCCAATCTTGGGTAGCTATAATTAAATCAAACTTATTATTTATGGAATTTATTACAGGAACAATTTTATCTCCTAAAGGAACAGGTAACGAACCGTTTGGCATAAAATCATTTTGTACATCAATGATAATTAAGGTTTTCATGAGGAAGTATTTTATAAAATAAGTTTTAAAATTTATTCTTTTTAATTAAAAGGTCGCGTTCATTTTTAAGTTTTGTGCTTAACCCTATTTTATAAATGTGTGGATTTTGAAAACGTTTATATTCATCGGGAAGTTGTTGTAATCGTGATAGTGAATATTCTTTGATTTCAGTAACAGTTCTAGAAGCAATAATTCTTTTACCATCTTTCATTACTTGTTGCAATAAAGGCTCATGTTTAAACCTATTAAGATCTAAGCTTTTTGTATTATCAAAAGGATGTTCCATAAGCGAAACACTTTCTTCGGAGTAAATGGTTACAGCATCTGCTCCATAAAACATATTATTTTCGTCTATCATTCTATAAACTTGTTTTTTAAAAGGCAATGACGTTTTAATAATATTTTCCGATAGTTTTATTCGTGGTGTATTATTAAATTCAGAAAGTTTATAAACACCATCTATAGAAGCATCGGGCTTTCCAGTAACTAAATTTGTTCCAACGCCATAAATATCAATGTATGCACCTTGTTCTTTTAAACTTTTAATAACATATTCGTCTAATTGATTAGAAACTACAATTTTTACATAACTTAAATCAGCTTCGTCTAATAAAGCGCGAGTTTTTTTAGATAGGTAAGCTAAATCTCCACTATCTAACCTAACACCTAACAATTTATCGCCACGTTCTTCCATTTCTTTTGCTACTTTTATGGCATTTGGTAGCCCACTTTTTAAGGTATTATAGGTGTCTATTAACAACACGCAATTTTTTGGACGCATTTTGGCAAAATCTCTAAAAGCTTGGATTTCTTCTTCATAGCTTTGTATAAAAGAGTGTGCCATTGTACCTGTTGAAGGAATATCGTAATCTTCGGCAGCCTTTACGTTACTTGTACTGTCAAAACCACCAATAGCAGCTGCTCTAGACGCATAATAACCACCTGTAGCATGAGCGCGACGTAAGCCCATGTCTAGTAATATACCGTTTTTAGCGCTATATTTTATTCGGCTAGCTTTAGTGGCAATTAACGTTTGAAAATTTAGAATATTTAATAACAAAGTTTCAATAATTTGTGCTTCAATAATATTCGCTTCAACTTGTAATATTGGTCTATTTGGGAAAACAACGTCACCTTCATTACTGGCATAAATATTACCTTTGAAACTAAAATTCTTGAGATAATTTAAAAAATCATTTTCAAATCCTTTTTGTTTTAAATAATTCATGTCAGAAGAAGAAAACTCTAAAGTTTCAAGTATGTTTAAAACATCTTCTAGTCCTGCAAAAATAGAATACCCACCTTTATATGGGTTATGTCTAAAATAATAATCGAAAACGGCTCGTCCGTTTGGTTTGGTGCCAAAATAAACTTGCGCCATGGTTATTTGATAAAGGTCAGTATATGCTGCGGTAATATTCATAAAAATTAGAAATATTTTTTAACTAAATATCTTAAAATTTATCAGATATCTCGTTTAGAATTTTGAAAAATAAAGACATAAATTTAAGCATATTTAACCATTTTACGCAGAACAATGATTTTAAAACTTAGAATGTATAAGTATTAAGTAACAATAGTTACTAACGTTTGTTTTAGGTTCCTTTATTTTTGCATGGTAATGTGAGGAAATGTATTTCTATAATTATTATTAAAATACAATGAATTTGGTTTTGAGTACGTTACAATTTAAAGAATTTAATAAAAGTTAACTGATGTGGTTATCAGTTTTTTGGTTGGTTGTTAAAAAGGCATTTATATTTTAATATGAATGCCTTGTTTATTTATTAATTTAAATCCATGTTGAAAAACCCACCACAATTCTTTTTTCTTTTTTTAGAGAACTGCGTTATTAAATAGGCAGTTGTGATTAGATTTCTTAATTCGCATAAATCTGTTGATATTTCCGAATGGTCGTATAGACGTTTATTATCCTCGTAAAGAACTTTTAGCCGTTTTTCAGCACGGAGTAAGCGTTCATTAGATCTTACAATTCCTACGTAATTGGTCATAATGGTTTTTACCTCATTTCTATCGTGAGTTATCAAAACTTTTTCCATGTTTTTAATGACACCATTGTCATTCCATTCTGGGATATCTTTTGGCATATTAGTTTTTGTAAACTTTTTGCTCACATTTAAAAAAGCGCTATGTGCATAAACCAATCCTTCTAATAAAGAATTTGAAGCCAATCTATTTCCTCCATGCAATCCTGTTCTAGTAACTTCGCCACAAGCATAAAGTTTTTTTATGGATGTTTTAGAGTTTTTATTAACTACTATGCCACCGCAAATGTAGTGAGACGCTGGTGCTACAGGAATAAAATCTTTTTTTATATCTATACCAAGTGATGTGCATTTTTCCGAAATATTAGGGAAGTGTGTTTTAAATTTTTCAATATTTAAATGTCTGCAATCTAAATAAACATGAGAATTTCCACTTTTTTTAAGTTCGTTATCAATTGCTCTCGCCACAATATCTCTTGAGGCTAGTTCTTCCCGTGCATCGTAATTGTGCATAAACTTCTGGCCATTACTATTTCTTAACTTGGCTCCAAATCCTCTCACAGCTTCAGAAATTAAAAATGCAGGATATTCACCAGGATTGTATAAAGCTGTTGGATGAAACTGAATGAACTCTACATCTGCAATTTCAGCTTTTGCTCTGTAAGCCATGCCTAAACCATCACCAGTTGCAACCTTTGGGTTTGTTGTAGTTTCGTAGACTTGACCATTACCACCAGATGCTAGCATAGTAAACTTGCTAATATAAGTTTTTACCACTGATTTTTTTTGGTCCAAAACATAAGCACCAAAGCAAGTTATTTTACTGTTTCGCTTTGTTTTTTTCTTTTTGGTTTGGTGTTCGGTTATTAAATCAATGGCGTAATGGTATTCTAAGAATTCTATGTTTGGTTTTGCTTCTACTTGTTTTAGTAAAACACGTTCTATTTCTGCTCCTGTAATATCAGTATGATGTAGAATTCGATTTTGTGAGTGTCCACCTTCTCGTCCTAAATCGTAATCGCCATTTTCGTTTTTATCAAATTTTGTTCCCCATTCAATTAATTCTTGTAAACGGTTTGGTGCATCATTCACCACCATTTTTACAACTTTTTCATCACACAGACCATCACCAGCAATTAAAGTGTCTTTAACGTGTTGCTCAAAACTATCAATGTTAGAATTTGTAACAGTTGCAATACCTCCTTGCGCGTAATTGGTATTAGATTCATTTTTTTTATCCTTTGTAATAAGAATAACTTTCGCTTCCTTAAATTTTGTAGCCACTTTTAAAGCAAAGGTTAAACCAGAAACTCCTGAGCCTATAACTAAAAAATCAGTTTCTATAGTAGTGTTTTTATTGCTCATAAGGTGTTATTTAGAAAGTTCTAACATTCTTTCAATTGGGACAATAGCTTTTTTAGCCAATTCAGCATCTACTTCTATATTCGGTAATTCGTGTTTAATACATAAATAAAGTTTTTTTAAGGTATTCATTTTCATGTAAGCACATTCGCTACAAGCGCATGTATTATCATCTTCAATAGGTGCAGGAATTATTGTTTTATTTGGGTTTTCTTTAGTCATTTCGTATAAAATGCCAACTTCAGTTGCCACAATGAATGCTTTCTTTTTACTATTTTTTACATAATTAAGCAAACCTGATGTAGAGCCAATATAATTTGCGGTTTTTAGGATGTGAGCTCCAGATTCTGGGTGTGCAATTATTTCAGCATTAGGATGTTCTTTGTGGATTTTAATTAATTTTTCCATAGAAAAAGCTTCATGCACAACACAAGCGCCATCCCAAAGTAGCATATTTCTTCCTGTTTCTTTATTTAAATAAGCACCTAGATTTTTGTCTGGCGCAAAAATAATAGGTTGGTTTTTTGGTATGGCCTCAATAATTTTCTTAGCGTTAGAGGATGTACATACATAGTCACTTAGCGCTTTTATTTTAGCAGAACAATTAATATAGGTAACCACAACATGATTTGGATGTTGCTTTTTGAATTCTGAAAATGCTTCAGCAGGACAAGAATCCGCCAAGGAACATCCTGCTAGTAAATCTGGCAAGACTACTTTTTTAGAAGGATTTAAAATCTTAGCAGTTTCTGCCATAAAATGAACACCAGCAAATATAATAATGTCTGCATCTGTTTTTGCCGCTTGTTGAGCTAAGGCAAGGCTATCTCCAACAAAATCTGCAATTTCTTGGATTTCATCTTTTTGATAATAATGTGCTAATAGAATGGCATTTTTTTCTTTTTTTAATTTTTCTATTTCAGTTACATAGTCAATATGTGGCGTTTCTATATCTAGAAAATCTTTCTTATGAAGGTCTTGCTTCGCAAGTTCTAAAGTTTCCATGTTTAGGATATTTACTAAAAT
Source organism: Winogradskyella endarachnes (assembly GCF_009741275.1). Classification (GTDB taxonomy): domain Bacteria; phylum Bacteroidota; class Bacteroidia; order Flavobacteriales; family Flavobacteriaceae; genus Winogradskyella; species Winogradskyella endarachnes. The sequence continues at coordinate 738,249 of NZ_WOWS01000001.1, read as the reverse complement.
TTATATACTAGTTAATAGCTTGTAAAATTAGGAACTTAACCAAGCTAAAAACATGACAAAACGCATATAATGGTTTTAACAAATAAGCTTAAACCATATATACAGACAAACCGTTTTGTTGCTATAGAATTCCAGAGTAACATTGGTTACAGACTTAACAAACGCATTACAGTAATTTCGCAGTATAAATAATAATTCAATGAAAAAAACTGTTAGTATATCACTGTTATTCTTTGTTTTAAGTTTGGTTTTACATTCGCAAGAGAACGTGGCAATCACCAAAAATGAAGTCTTAACTAAAGTTTCAGAAAATAACACAAGCATTAAAATTTCTGAAGAAGAGTTTAAGCAAGCCAAAGCAGATTTTAGACAAACTAATGCGGTGTTTTTGCCAAACATAACAGCAAGTCATACAGCTATAGCAACAACGAATCCTTTAATGGCTTTTGGTTCTAAATTGAATCAGGAAATTTTAACACAAAACGATTTTAATCCAGCGTTATTAAACGACCCATCGCAGATTGAAAACTACGCTACCAAGTTTGAAATACAACAACCATTAATTAACGTAGATGGTATGTTTCAACGAAAAGCAGCCAAATCTAAAATGGAAGCGATGGCTTTAAAGACGGAACGTACACAAGATTATTTAGCATTTGAGGTTGAAAAAGCCTACATGCAATTACAATTGGCATATAAAGCTGTAGATGTTTTAGAAACGGCTTTAGAAGCGGCCAATGCCAATAAACAATTAGCAGATAATAGTTTTAAACAAGGGTATTTGCAACGTGCAGATGTGCTAAATGTTGAAGTACGCGTTACTGAGGTAAAGAATCAATTACAAGCTGCAAAGAGTAATGTGCAAAATGCCTCAAATTATTTGTCTTTTTTAATGAATGATGACACCTATGTAGTTTACACACCATCAGATGAATTAGAGGTAACAACGACAACAATAGCGGATAAGTCAATTTCTGAAAACCGTTCAGACATTAAAGCCATGCAATTAGCCTCTAATGCTTATGAAGCGATGAACAAGGCTGATAAAATGGCATTTCTTCCAAGATTGAATGCATTTGGTAGTTATGAGTTGTACGATGACCAAATTTTTCAAGCCGATGCCAATGGTTATTTATTTGGAGCACAATTAAGTTGGGATGTTTTTCAAGGGTCTAAGCGTTTTGGAAAAGCCCAAAAAAGTAAAGCTGAATATGAAAAATCGAAACTAGAATACAAGCAATATGTATCACAAAGTCATTTAGAATTAAACAAAGCAAAACGTGCCTTTATTGATGCTGAAAACAAATTGCAATTAAACACTTTAGCTTTAGAACAATCTGAAGAATCTTTAAGAATTAGAACCAACAGATTTAAAGAAGGCTTAGAAAAAACGTCTGATTTATTGATAGCTGAAACACAATATGCTCAAAAACAATTGGAGTATTACCAAACCATTTTCGAATACAATTACGCACAAGCTTATTTACAATTTTTAACTAAAGAATAATTTTTCCTGCAAGGTTTCCAAAACCTTGTAGGTATCAACATAAAAACAATCAAAATGAAAAAATATATTTATTTAATAACGCTTACAGCAACAGCATTTTTTGTAACAAGCTGCGGAAGTGAGGATAAAAAAGCAGTTGAAGACAATTCGCCAGCAATTGTTGTAAAAACCAGTCAGGTAGAAGCCAATAGCAACAGTCCATTTTTGGCAGTGAGCGGAAAAATTCAGGCTACAAACAGTGCAGATTTAAGTACCAGAATGATGGGTTATGTAAACAAAGTGCACGTTAATGTTGGAGATAAAGTGCGTAAAGGACAATTATTAGTGTCTATTAATAATGCCGATTTACAAGCTAAACGTGCACAAGTAAATGCAGGAATTACAGAAGCAACAGCTGCTTTTAATAACGCACAAAAAGATTACAACCGATTTAAAAATTTATTTGCAGAAAACAGTGCATCTCAAAAAGAAATGGATGACATGACGGCTAATTTTGAAATGGCAAAAGCACGATTAGAATCGGCTAACCAAATGAAAAATGAAGTGAATGCACAATTCACTTACAGTAATATTACAGCACCATTTAGAGGAACTATTACTAGTAAAAATGTAGAAGCAGGTAATATGGCAAATCCAGGAGTGCCATTAATAAGTATGGAGACACCAGGTGCTTTTGAAGTCATGGCTATGGTACCAGAATCTGAAATTTCTACGATTAAAAAAGGAACTACAGTTGATGTTTTGGTAAAATCTATTAACCAATCCATTAAAGGAAAGGTGACTGAAGTTAGTACATCTGCAAAAAATACAGGCGGACAATATTTAGTGAAAATAGATTTAGGTAAAACAGAAGCCAATATTTTATCTGGCATGTTTACAACGGTTCAATTTCCTGTAGAACGTAAAGCTAAATCAGAAATGGTTTTAGTACCAACAGAAGCTATTATAACTAACGGACAATTATCTGGTGTGTATACCGTAAGCCAAAGTAATACAGCATTATTACGTTGGTTACGTTTAGGAAGAACTTTTGGAGACCAAGTAGAAGTATTATCGGGTTTAAATGGAGATGAAGCTTATATCATATCAGCAGAAGGAAAGCTTTACAATGGTGCAAAAATCAGTGTTCAGTAAACAGTCACAGTTTTCAGTATCTGGTCAACTAAAATAAAAGAATAACATAAATAAGGGAAAGCAGTAAAAGTAACAGTTTTCAGTTTATCCCATAATGATTTTCCCCTTTGGGGAATTAAAGGGGCTTAAAAATATTATTAACTAAAAAATAACCCGTAACAGTTTTTTCCCGAGCTAGTGCTGAGCGCAGTCGAAGTAGGGAAATTAAAAGGGGCCAATTATGAAAGAAGGAATCGCAGGTAAAATCGCCAAAGTCTTTATGCAATCCAAGCTCACCGTGCTTTTGATGATTGTATTTATGGTGGTTGGTGTTTATAGTTCGTTTTTAATTCCGCGTGAGGAAGAACCACAAATAGACGTGCCAATGGCAGACATTTTTGTTGGTTATCCTGGAGCAAGTCCTACGGAAGTAGAGTCGCGCGTGATTAAGCCGTTAGAGCAATTAATTTCAAATATTAAAGGTGTAGAATATGTGTATTCAACGTCGATGAAAGAGCAAGGTATGGTTATCGTGCAATTTTATGTAGGCGAAGATATTGAGCGTTCGTTTGTGAAAATGTACAACGAAATCAATAAACATATGGACCAAATGCCAGCTGGTGTTACGTTTCCGTTGGTGAAAACGAGAGCGATTGACGATGTGCCAATGTTAGGTTTAACGTTGTGGAGCGAGAATTATGATGATTTCCAACTCAACCAAATGGCTCAAGAGTTAGAAGCCGAAATTAAAAAGGTAAATGATGTTGCGATTACCCACAAAATTGGTGGAAGAGACCGTCAGTTGCGTGTAGTTTTAGATAAAGATAAACTGGCAGCAAGCGGATTAGATTTCTTGTCAGTTTCTGAAATGATTAAAGCCAACAACAGCCAATTAAGTGCAGGAAGTTTTGATAAAAGTGATACAGAATTCCTTGTAAATACTGGTAAGTTTTTAGAATCGGTTACTGATGTTGAGAACTTAGTAGTTGGTGTGCTGCAAAATCAACCAATTTATTTAAAGCAAGTGGCTAAGATTATTGATGGGCCAGAAGTACCTCAAAATTACGTGAGTTTAGGTTTTGGTAAAGGAAGCGAAGCATCAGCCCAATATAAGTCTGAATATCCTGCGGTAACGATTTCTGTTGCCAAAAGAAAAGGTGCAGATGCTATGAAAATTGCAGAAGTCATTATTGATAAGGTAGACCATTTACGTGCCAATTTAATTCCGGATGATGTCCATGTAGAAATTACAAGAAATTACGGAGAAACTGCATCTCATAAAGTATCAGAATTATTATTACACCTTATTGGCTCTATAGTTGCGGTTACTATTGTTGTAATGTTAGCCATGGGTTGGCGTGGTGGATTAGTGGTGTTTTTATCCGTGCCAATTACGTTTGCATTAACGTTATTGAGTTACTATATGATGGATTATACCTTAAATAGAATTACGTTATTCGCTTTAGTATTTGTTACAGGTATTGTCGTCGATGATTCCATTATTATTGCCGAAAATATGCACAGGCATTTTAAAATGAAACGCTTGCCTTTTAAACAAGCGGCTTTATATGCTATTAACGAAGTAGGTAACCCAACCATTTTAGCAACGTTTACTGTAATTGCTTCGGTTTTACCTATGGCCTTTGTGTCTGGGTTAATGGGTCCATATATGGCGCCAATGCCAATTGGAGCATCTATTGCTATGATTTTATCTTTATTTGTAGCCTTAACCATTACACCATATTTAGGTTATATTTTCTTAAGGGAAAAGGATAAGAAAGGCGTAGAAGACAAACCTGAAAAAGCCATAGAAGGTACACTTATTTACAAAGTTTACAACAAATTTGAAAGACCTCTTTTAGAAAGTAAAGGTAAACGTTGGTTGTTTTTATTAGGAACCTTCGCTGTATTATTAGGAACTATGGCATTGTTTTTTACCAATTCAGTGGCTGTAAAAATGTTGCCTTTTGATAACAAGAATGAATTTCAGGTAGTGATTGATATGCCTGAAGGAACAACGCTTGAAAGAACAGGTGTTGTAGCTCAAGAAATTTCACAATATTTATCTAATAGACCAGAAGTGGTGAATTACCAAAACTATGTTGGGACATCTGCACCAATTACTTTTAACGGATTAGTCCGTCATTACGATTTACGTGGTGGAAGTAATATGGCGGATATTCAAGTGAATTTATTGTCTAAAGAAGACCGTTCAGCCCAGAGCCATGATATTGCTAAACTACTACGTCCCGATATTCAGAAAATAGCAGCAAAATACAATGCTAATGTAAAGTTGGTAGAAGTGCCACCAGGACCACCAGTACTATCAACTATTGTTGCTGAAGTTTATGGACCTGATTATGATAAACAAATTGAAATTGCAGATAACGTTCAGAATATTTTAAGAAATACAGACGACGTGGTTGATATTGATTGGATGGTAGAAGACGACCAAACCGAATACCAATTTGATATTAACAAAGAGAAAGCGATGTTATATGGAGTTGCACCACAGCAAATTGCCTACACCATGAATATGGCTTTATCTAACAGAGCGATTACAACGCTTTATGATGAAGATGCAGTAAACCAAATAGGTTTGGTGTTGGCTTTAGATGAGAAAGAAAAATCGACGATTACAGATATTTCACAATTAAAGGTTAAATCTAAAATGGGAACTATGGTGCCAATTTCTGATTTAGTAGATATTTCTCAAAATACTGCAGCAAAAAGCATTTACCACAAAAATCAAAAACGTGTTGTTTATGTGATGGCAGATATGGCTGGAGAATTAGAGAGTCCTGCGTATGCTATTTTAGGAATGGAGAAAAAGTTGAAAGAAATTCCATTGCCAAAAGGTTACGAAATGAACGAAATGTACTTAGGGCAACCAGAATTTGAAGATGATTACACCGTAAAATGGGATGGCGAATGGCAAATTACTTTAGAAGTATTTAGAGATTTAGGAATTGCCTTTTTAGGAGCCATAATTTTGATTTATATCTTAATTGTAGGCTGGTTTCAAAACTTTAAAGCACCAGTGGTTATGATGGTAGCTATTCCGTTGTCTTTAATCGGAATCATTCTTGGTCACTGGATAATGGGAGCATTTTTTACAGCAACTTCTTTTATTGGTATGATTGCTTTAGCAGGAATCATGGTAAGAAACTCGGTATTACTTATTGATTTTATAAACCTGAGAATCGCAGAAGGCGTACCAATTAAACAAGCAGCCATTGAAGCAGGAGCCGTTAGAACAACACCAATTTTACTGACGGCAGGAACGGTTGTGATTGGAGCCTTTGTTATTCTATTTGACCCAATATTTCAAGGTTTAGCCATTTCATTAATGGGAGGAACTATTGTATCTACGGTGTTAACTTTATTGGTTGTGCCATTAGTATATTATATGATAGAGAAGAAGAATTATAAATAATTATTCTTAGTTAGTTATCCTGCAAGGTTTTCAAAACCTTGTAGGTATAAAAAATAAAAAACACCCCTAAAGTCCCCTCAAGGGGACAACTGACTCGGTTGAATTGGACGATTGTCCCCTTGAGGGGACTTTAGGAGTGTTATGAGATAATTGAGATTTAAAATTAATACCTGCAAGGTTTTAAAAACCTTGCAGGTAGTAAAAATAGAAACAAATGAAATTAGTCATAGTTACAGCTGTAGAGCAGTATCAGAAAGAGGTTTTGAAACTTTTTAAAAAAGCAGATATCGAAAATTTCAGTAGTTCTGAAATTGATGGACATAAAAATAGTTCGTCTTTGTTAATGGCTTCTAATTGGTTTCCTGCAGAAAAAGGAGGCAACGAATCTAGCATGTTCTTTTCGTTCACTGATGAAGAGCGCATTGATGCCTTGTTTGAAGCTATAAAAGAATTTAATAAAAATTTAGAAACTAACAATCCTATAAAGGCGATTGTAGTTCCTATTGAAAAATTTGTATAAATTAAAAAATAATTAAAATGTTAAATACATATTTTAGAGTTATTGTTGGTTTTATGGTGCTTTTAAGCGTTGTTTTAACCGTTTATGTCAATCCAAATTGGATGTGGTTTACTGTATTTATTGGAGTAAATTTAATCCAATCCGCTTTCACAAAATGGTGCCTGTTAGAAACTATTTTAATGAAATTAGGCGTAAAGAAAGAGGGTGGAAGTTGTAAGTCTTCTTAACAGCGATTACCTTCTTTTTTATATAAAGTAGATTCAGAGTTTCTATAAATTTAATTATTAGGATATTCTTAATTGTAATTTATTCTATGTTTAGAAAGCGCGAGTTGCAATGAAAACTGTATAATAAGTATCGAAATCAATGCGTTTTATTTTCAATAAAGTCTTATTTATGAGTTACTATTAGTTTTTTAGTAAAAGATTCATTGTTTAAAAGTTGAATAGTGGCTAAATAAACACCATCATTTAATGATTTTGAAGAAAAACGATACTGATTTTCAACAGATAAAATAGAATGATTTAAAACTAGCCTTCCATTCATATCGTATACTTTAAACGATTTTAAGTCACGCATATTAGGGTTTGATAGAAGAAACTGAGCCTCTTGGTTATTCGCTATAATATCAAATTGGTTTTTAATATGAGTTTGAGCATCTAATGTACTTTCATTTTGAAATACAATTCTAAAACGTGAATCAAAATTTCCTGCATTAATATTTATATCATAGTCCTGTTGTGTTAAATCTACATAAATATCATTTTCTATATCGTGTAAATATATAGGTTGACCTTCATCAAAATTTTGAACGTCAAAAATGCTGAATTTTAATTGTTGCTGTTCTCCGGACTTAATCACTACAGGTATAGATAAATCTAAAGTGTAAGTATTTGCTTGAATGGTATAAGGTACTGAGTTGAAGATCCAATTAGCATCTGATGAAGTGTTACTAGAGGATTTAGCTTCTAAACCATAATCAAATCCTGGTGTTGCAGAGTCGTGAAAATTATGAAGCAATTGCCGTGTATATTGATCGTTAAATGTAACATTTAAACGAAACCGTTTAAAATCATCAGGCACATTGTTAAGACCGTATTCATTATATAAAGGTTCGCTTGAATCCATGTTTTTCGATGAAGCTGAGTTGCTTACATTTCTAAAGAAAACGCTATTTCCATCTGAAATCTTTTCATACACGCGATGGGCATTTTTTACATACACTAATGAGCCAGGCAATGTACTACTGGCCCCTTCAATCATAAAGCCTTGACCGATAGGAATATATCGTTTTGATATTTTTGTACCTGTATTATCTGGTGTTGGAGCTAAAGGAATTGGATTACCGGCACTATCATATGCTGAAAACATTGCATTTACAAAGCTCTCTACGCCTGTGTTTGAAATTGTATAAGAAGCGTAACCACCTACATATTCATCAAGCATATGTGATCCTTCATCAGATTGTTCCCAAAAATATAGAGCACCAGTAGTTGTAGGGTGTGGACTCGGACCATTATTTAAATTTGTGTTTTGAGAATCGTGAATAAAAAGTAAAGCATCTATGGCTGATGGGTAAGGGTTACCAATTAACGTAAATTCATTAGCAGTAACTAAATTACTTATGGTTCCATTATTGGCTTTACCTCTAAAATCGTAAAGTTGGTTATTAGTTCCAGATACACCTTTCATGGTAAAACCAAGTCCAGGTAAAATAGGAGCAGACTCACCAACATAGTTCCAATCTGCATAGTCATTAGATGTGCTAAATGTATAGAGCCAACGATTAGAGATTGTTAATGATGGTGTTGAAACACCATCATAACTAGATGTAAACCCTACATCAATACTAGAAGTTAAACCTTCTGGGTCTTGAGCAGTTATAACGTAAGTGGCCTCGTCAATTAAATTGACACGCGCAGATTCATTGCCAAATGAACTAGAATTGTTCCCTACTGGTGAACACCAATAATTATAGGTGTAATTACTGGCATTACCGGTCTGGTAAACACTGAGTTCACCAATACCTGTATTTGCAGAAACTTCATTGCCTTGAATGAGTTGTCCCTCTTTTCTTAAATAAAATTTTGAATCTGCTTCACCTAAAGTGATAGCATCGTTTACAAAAATGATTTCATCATTAACTATTATGAAATTGTCATTTCTTACGCTTAATTGTGCATAGGAAGAGAAAATAATACCAGTAAATAAAATAAAAACGGTTAGAGTCTTTATTTGAAAATTAAAAGGATTTACTAATGAACGATGATAAAACATTATAATTGATATTTTAATTGCTAAAACACTTATTTACCATAAACTTAAAAACAATATGTTCATATAATTATGAAACAATTCTTACTGGTAATATATTATATTTCAACAGCTATAGTTATTTTATGTAATAGATTTGATTTTGAATGTAAAAATGCTATTATTAACACCTAGTCATCTATTTATTTCTTTTAGTATAATTAATTTACAGTTGCTGTAATGTTTGATTCAGAATAAGACCAATTGTCACTTCCTAAATTTCTTCCCCACAATGAAATTGTATATGTTCCATCGCAAGAAATATTAGTTCCACTTGTACCATTGTAACCATTAAAAAGATCATGGTTCACTTCTGGAAAATCACCACCTGACAGACTGATGTCACTACAGCCATCAGCTCCAGTTAAACGAACTTCAAAAGATAAAGTGTCTGTTGTGCTAGAGCCAGTAAGTTTTACTATGGTCGACCAGTTTACTAAAACAACATCTCCGTTTATTACATCTAGGGCAGAAGATGTAGGAGAAATTCTTCTCCAGTCATCTAAACTATTATAATTGGCACCCGTACCTCTCGCAAAAGTAGCAGTTCTTGTAGATCTAATATTTAATACACCCTCACTGTCTGCATAAACAGATCTATTTTGCGAATTACTTAAATCTCGTATACGAGCTTTCCCATTAATGTCTAATTCTTCAGTAGGTGCAGTTGTGCCAATTCCTAAACCGTTTGTGGTTAAGGTCATTTCAGTAGTTGTTGTAACCGTAGTTCCTGCTGTTACTCCTTCAGCTATTTCAAAAGACATTGCAGCATTAGTACTACTGTCTACATTTACACTTATTCGTGCTGCATTACCATTTGAATCAGGTATTCTGTTAGTGTTATTAAAACTAACATTTGCATTTCCGCCCCCATCATTGGCTGTAAGTGCTACCGATCCTGAATTTCTGCCAATTTCTATTCTATTGGTGTTCATTTGGGCATGTGTTGATGCTGCTCGACCCACTTGGATATTACCATTGAGAACGTTTAGCCTTTCTTCAGGATTTGACATGCCAATACCAATTCTATTAGTATCAGCGTCTACTGTAAATGTAGACCCATCAACTTGAAAAGCATCATCAGCACCACCATTAAAATTTATTGTGTTTGAGTTTAAATTTATTACACGATTTGCAGTAATAGTACCATTGGTAGAATAGATGTTGTCATCATTACCACCACCAGCAGCTACAATTTGAGCGGCAGTTCTTCTACGAATGTTACCATTAGAATCTCTAGTTAATATATTATCTGTATCATCACCATTATTTACGGTTCTAATTCTTGCGGTGCCGTTAATGTCTAATTTAGCAGTTGGGTCATTTATTCCAATCCCTACATTACCACCGTCTTCAATAAATAAATCATCTGTATTATTAGTTCCTAGCCTTACTTGTCCAGATCCACGATTACGAAGGTACATAATACCATTACCTTCATTATCAATAATAAAATCACCATCAGTTCCATTATATCTAATAATTTCAGCATCATTTGAGGCATCAGCATCAGTATAGAATTGAATTCTAGAATTTCTATTACCAGTTCCCATTTCATTAAGTCTAAAATCACCATCACGAGCAATATTTGTTCCTAATCTACTGTTGCCGTTTACATGTAATCGTTCTGTTGGTGTGGTTGTTGCTATACCTACGTTTCCAGAATTGTTTATTCTTACTCTTTCGTTGTTGTTTGTATAAATGGCTAAATTGCCATCACCTTGTTGCTGTAGTCCTGTATCGGTATCACCAATAGCTAAATCTATATTAGGATTTGCTGTTCCAATCCCTACATTGTTTGCACCACCGTCGATGACTAAGGTATTAGCATCAAAATTAACATCGTAATTATTTTGTGTGATGTTACGATGGTTAGTAATTGTACCATTAGTAGAATAAATATTATCATCGCTTCCACCACCAGCAGCTACAATTTCGGCCGCTGTTCTTCTACGGATATTACCACTAGAATCTCTTGTTAGTATATTATCTGTTGCAGCTCCATTGTTTACAGTTCTAATTCTAGCAGTTCCGTTGATATCTAATTTAGCTGTTGGGTTGCTTACGCCTATACCAACCTCGTTAGCGCTACCATCGATTACCAAAGTGTTAGAATCAAAATTAACATCAAAGTTATTCTGAGTTATATATCGATTTGCAGTAATAGTACCATTGGTAGAATAAATATTGTCGTCATTACCACCACCAGCAGCTACAATTTGAGCGGCAGTTCTACGGCGAATATTACCACTAGAATCTCTAGTTAAAATATTATCTGTATCAGCACCATTATTTACGGTTCTAATTCTTGCGGTTCCGTTAATGTCTAATTTAGCAGTTGGGTCACTTATGCCAATGCCGACATTGCCACCATCTTCAATAAATAAATCATCTGTATTATTAGTTCCTAGCCTTACTTGTCCAGATCCACGATTACGTAGGGACATAGTGCCATTACCTTCATTATCAATAATAAAATCACCATCAGTACCATTATTTCTAAGAATTTCAGCATCATTAGAGGCGTCAGCATCTGTATAGAATCTAATTCTAGAATTCCTATTACCAGTTCCCATTTCATTAAGTCTAAAATCACCATCACGAGCAATATTTGTTCCTAATCTACTGTTGCCGTTTACATGTAATCGTTCTGTTGGTGTGGTTGTTGCTATACCAACGTTTCCGGAATTGTTTATTCTTACTCTTTCGTTGTTGTTTGTGTAAATGGCTAAATTGCCATCACCTTGTTGTTGCAGTCCTGTATCAGTATCACCAATAGCTAAATCTATATTAGGATTAGTTGTTCCTATACCTACATTGTTTGCACCACCGTCAATTACTAGGGTGTTAGCATCAAAATTAACATCGTAGTTATTTTGTGTGATGTTACGATGGTTAGTAATTGTACCATTAGTAGAATAAATATTATCATCGCTTCCACCACCAGCAGCTACAATTTCGGCCGCTGTTCTTCTACGGATATTACCACTAGAATCTCTTGTTAGTATATTATCTGTTGCAGCTCCATTGTTTACTGTTCTAATTCTAGCAGTTCCGTTGACATCTAATTTAGCTGTTGGGTTGCTTACACCTATTCCAACCTCGTTAGCGCTACCATCGATTACCAAAGTGTTAGAATCAAAATTAACATCAAAGTTATTCTGAGTTATATATCGATTTGCAGTAATAGTACCATTGGTAGAATAGATGTTGTCATCATTACCACCACCAGCAGCTACAATTTGAGCGGCAGTTCTACGGCGAATATTACCACTAGAATCTCTAGTTAATATGTTATCTGTATCAGCACCATTATTTACGGTTCTAATTCTTGCGGTTCCGTTAATGTCTAATTTAGCAGTTGGGTCACTTATGCCAATGCCGACATTGCCACCATCTTCAATAAATAAATCATCTGTATTATTAGTTCCTAACCTTACTTGTCCGGATCCACGATTACGTAGGTACATAATACCATTACCTTCATTATCAATAATAAAATCACCATCAGTACCATTATTTCTAAGAATTTCAGCATCATTAGAGGCGTCAGCATCTGTATAGAATCGAATTCTAGAATTTCTATTACCAGTTCCCATTTCATTAAGTCTAAAATCACCATCACGAGCAATATTTGTTCCTAATCTACTGTTACCATTTACATGTAATCGTTCAGTAGGCGCTGTTGTTCCAATACCTACGTTTCCGGAATTGTTTATTCTTACTCTTTCGTTGTTGTTTGTGTAAATGGCTAAATTGCCATCACCTTGTTGTTGTAGTCCTGTATCAGTATCACCAATAGCTAAATCTATATTAGGATTAGTTGTTCCGATACCTACATTGTTAGCACCACCATCAATCACTAGAGTGTTAGCATCTATATTTAAATCAAAATTGCCTGTAGTTAGTGTTCTATTAGCATCAAGTACGAGATTTGTATTTGCAATATTAGTATCTGAATTACCAATAATATCTGCTAATGGAACAGTTGCTGTATTACCATTTTCTAGAGTGATACTTAGATTTGATCCTGAAACACTAAAATTTGTAATAATTTGATTATCAATATTAGAGCCCGCAGCTATACGTACCCATTGGTTTGTGTCCCAGTAATAAAAACCTGGTTGTACATCGTTAATAGATTGCGTATTGTAAACTATTAGACTTTCTACATTTCCTGCGGTAATCGTAGAATTATCATTAGTTCCAGTAAGACTTACTCTCGGAATTAATAATCCTTGAGTATTGGCTTCGATATCTAAAATTGACGAGGGATTAGGAGTCGTTGTACCAATTCCTACTTGTGCGTTAGTATAAAAACAAAAGCAAAAAAAGGCAATGGTAATTTTTAAAACGTTGGATAAATTAAGATTCATGATTTGAAAATATTGTTATTCTGTGTTTACAAATAAACAAAATAAAAATCGATAAAACACAATAAAATCCGATAAAATGCAATATTAATGTAGTATTATACCTATTTTATGTAGGGTATTTCTGCTAGTTATCGGTGAAATTGGATTTTAATTATTTGATTAATAAGTGTTTAAATAAAATTATGTAACAATATCATTTATGAAATAAAATAAATAAAACGTCCTTTATTTATAGAAAATCTAGGCCTTCAAATTTAATTCTTAAGTAGGTAAAAGGCTACAAATTAGGTTAAACTCTTTTTTATAAAAATTAAAAACGAAAAAAAATATTCCGTTTAATGCAATTGAAGAAATTTATAAATATGTAAAATTATTGAGTTAATTTAATATTTTTATAGTTGAGATCTTACGTTTTTATTGAAATATATGTAACAATTTTAAAATAATGACGTCTTATTGTTATAAAATCATTAATCATGGAATCTAATTATTATACGCTTAAACGCACAGACAATCAATTAATATTAATAACTCATTTATCACAATTACTTACTTATGTAACTGGTTTTGGTGGGTTAATAGTACCATTAATTATTTGGGTAACTCAAAAGGAGCATGTCAGTGGGATGGATGAACATGGTAAGTCTATTTTAAATTTTCAATTAAGTCTTATCGTTTATTCCTTAATAAGTATTCCATTAATCTTTGCATTAGGTTTAGGTATTTTACTTTTAATATTAGTTGCAATCTTGGCGTTTGTTATGCCAATTGTAAACGCTATAAAAGCTAGTAATGGAGAATTACCTAGCTATCCATTGTCTATTAATTTTGTTAGTTAGGATTTAAAAGAAATGGAACTTAAAAAGACTTATCAATTGATAAGTCTTTTTTTTGTTTAGAAAAAAACTAAGGTATTACAGAAAAATAAAAATTTGTTATCATTATTATAGTTTAAGTTTGTTTATTCTTAAAATGAGGTTTTTTAAAAGATATATCGCTTTATTGGGTTTTGTGTGCCAATTAGCAATGGCCGTAAATCAAAACCCTATCACTGTAGACATGGCAAGTGTTTCAAATCTTCCAGATGTAGAATTTTATGATATTCTAGAAGATAATGAAAATTACATTTGGTTGGCAGCGGATAAGGGGTTGTATCGCTATAATGGTCAGTCTTATAAACGTTTTGTTAATCTCAAGCAAAAGGCTAATTCTCTTTTTCAGCTAAAATTAGATGAGCAAGGTAAGTTATGGTGTAATAATATATATGGACAATTGTTTTATGTAGAAAACGATAGTCTTAAGTTGTTTTATGATGCTAATATATTGTCAAAAGGGCAATTAGCACCTTACCAAATACTAAGAAATAGCATCCGATTATTTACCATAACAGGTGTTTATGATATTAATAAATCAAACAAGAAAGTAACTAAGGTATTTGACGGTATTTGTCTAAGTAGTGCTAATAATAGTTTATCTAATTATACATTTTTAATTAATAAAGAAGGTCGAATTAAACAACATAGATTGTACAAATTTGAAAATAATGAACCTACTAAAATTTTAGAAATTAAAAGCTCAAATTTTATACAATCTCCAAAACTTTTCGCTTTTAAAGACACCGTTTTTTTTATACACAAAGTTGCAAATGCCAATATTATTTATCTTGTGGATAAAGTTAGAAACCATGCTAAACAGATAGTAACACCATTAGCTTTACAGAATGAAACTATATATAACCTTTTAAATATTGAAGACGACTATTGGTTTTTAACCAGTTCTGGTGCATTTCTATATACTTTAAAACATAATAAGTTAGAATTTAAAGAACAATTGTTTAAGGCCGAATCTATAACAGATGTTGAAGTAGATTTTAATGGTAATTATTGGTTTACAACATTAGACAATGGTGTTATTGTTTCTCCAAATTTAAATATTCGTTGTGCAGATATAGAAACGTTTGAAGCTAAGGTTACAGCTGCAGTTGCTTTAAAGAATAATAATTTTGTATTGGGAACCAATAATGGGAAATTGTTGTTTTATAATGAATCTACTCATATTAAAACCTTAAAATTACCAGGTAAAAAAATTATTGGTAAACTATACTTTGATGCTCAAGAAAACCAATTAATAGTTAGTATTAATTCTTCGGAATCTTATATAGTAAATTTAAAAACTAATAAAATAGTAGATGTAAAGCATACGTTTTCAGTAGCCAAGTCTTTTTCTAAAATAGATGAAGAAGTACTGTTTTATGGTAATTATAGGCAAGGTATTGTATATAAAAATCCTTTCAACAACCCACAAAAACAAATAATTAAAGAGAGTCGTGTTAAGGCATCTGTGGTGCTAAATAATCAATTATATGTTTCTTATGTCGATGGATTTTATAAATATGATTTAAATACATTTCATTCTAAAGAAATTCTTTACAAGAAAAATAGTCTTCTGGTAAATTCTATTGCAAATAACGATAAGTCAATTTGGTTAGCAACACAGCATAACGGATTACTTAAACTAGAAAATAATAACATTACAGAAGCTAAAATTAATTTACCAAATAAACTACAAGTTAATGAGATTCAATCAGATGGAGATATTCTTTGGATTTCTACAGATTTAGGCCTATTTCATTATAATACAATAAGTAAAACTTTAAAGTTGTTGGGAGAGCAAGATGGTTTAAATATTGCTGTTAATGACTTTTTGGTGCTTCAGGATAAAATAATAATTACTTTACCCAAAGCCTTTTATATTCTTCCAAAAAAGGAAGGGTTATTTAAAGAATATAAAACTACTAATGTTAGAATAGAATCTGTTAGTATTAACGGCAAAGACACCTTGGTTAATTCTCATTACAGATTACCTTATAATTTAAATAACATTGTTTTAAAATTTAATTCAAACGGCTTTCAATCCAATGCCAACGTCAAATACCAATATCGAGTAAAACAAATAGATACAAGTTGGCATGGTATTCCTTTAAATACACATTTTGTAAATTTTAATAGTTTAGCGAGTGGCATTTATACTTTTGAGATAAAAGCACAAAATGTAAGTGCAAAACAGCCTGTTTTTGCTAAGCCAATAACATTTATTATAGCAAAGCCATTTTGGGAAACCTATTGGTTTTACGGTTTAGTGCTTTTGATAGTTTTTGGATTAATTTGGCTGTATTTTAGTTGGCGCTTACAACAAAAAGAAGAGCAACGTATTGCAGAAATTGATAAAATCTTAATAGATAAAAAAATCACCAATTTGAGATTAGAAAATTTGCGTTCTCAAATGAATCCACATTTTATTTTTAATGCTTTAAATTCTATTCAAGATTATATAGTGTCTAATGAAAAAGAATTAGCTAGCTCATATTTAGTAAAGTTTAGCCGCTTAATCCGTATGTATTTAGATTACAGCCAGCAAAACGAAATTACTTTAGAAGAAGAGTTAAACGCTTTAAAACTATATTTAGAATTAGAAAAAGTACGTTTTGAAGAAGAGTTAGAATATGATATAAATATAAATCATCAAGTAAAAACAAAACAAATAAAAGTACCTTCGTTGTTTATTCAGCCTTATGTTGAAAATGCATTAAAACATGGTTTATTACATAAAACAAAAGATAGACAACTAATGGTTGATGTAAAAATTGTTAAAAACAACATCTTACAAATTACAATAGAAGATAATGGCATAGGTAGAGTGCAATCTGAAAAATTAAAACGACCTAACCAACAGCACAAACCCTTTGCTACTAAAGCTAATGAAGAACGTGTTCATCTTTATAGAAATAAATTAAAACGTAATATAACCATTGCTATTGAAGATTTATATACTCAAAATCAAATTGCTTCTGGTACCATGGTGGTTATAACAATGCCAATTCAATAAGATATGAAAGCCATAATTATAGACGATGAAAAACGCGCTAGACATTTACTGTCTAATCTCTTAACAGAGCATTGCACAAGTATCACAGATATTGTTGAAGCTCAAGATTTAGCAACTGGTGTGGACTTAATAAAGACTATAAAACCAGACGTGGTATTTTTGGATATTGAAATGCCAAATCAGTCGGGTTTAGATATTCTAAAATATTTTCCAAATCGTATTGATTTTAAAATCATTTTTGTCACAGCGTATAATCAATATGCAATTGAAGCTTTTAAATTATCAGCAGTAGATTATCTATTAAAACCGTTAGATACTATTGAATTAAAAGAAGCTGTTACAAAAGCAGAGGAAGCTATAAAAACAAACAATTTAAACGACCAATTAAACAAATTACGCGACTCGCTTAAACAGTTGTCAATAGATAAAATAGCTTTAGAAATCCCTAAAGGAATTATGTTTGCGTCTCATAAAGATATCGTTTATTTTGAGGCAGATAGCATGTACACCAACGTGCAACTTATAAACGGAAACCAAAAAACCATTTGTAAACCATTAAAACATTTTGTTGAGCAATTAGAACGAAATGCTATGTTTTTTAAATGTCATCGTTCGTATTTAATTAACTTAAAATATGTGGATGAATTGGTGAAAGACGATGGTGATTACTTACTAATGAATAACCAAAAACGGATACCTATTTCAAAATCTAAACGCGATCAGTTTTTAGAGGTTATTAAAGAAACGTTTTTGTGATTTTAGATTTTAACTAATTTTTTATTTAGAAAAAAAATCCAACACTTTAGAAAAATTGTTATTAAGATAGGATGTTTAGTCACTTCCTTTGAAGTCTATTAAACACAATTCTTATGAAAAAAATTATTCTATTATTAGTTTTAGCATCATGCTTTAATGCGGCTAATGCGCAATTAGGCAAAATGTTAAAAAAGAAAGCCAAAGCTGCTGTAGAGAAAAAGCTTAATAAAAATGAAGATACAAGTTCATCTTCAAAAAATGAAAATGCAACCGGAATGGTTGGTAGTGCTTCATCTTCCAATCAAAGTTCATCTAAGACCGAATATACAGATGAAGAGTTTAAAGCAGAATTGGCTAAAAAATATCCTAACGATCAAGCAAAGCAAGATTTGTATTATCAGAAATATCTTGAGAAAAAGCAAAAAGACATTGAAGCGAATGCACCTAAAGCAGACTCAGGTATAAGTGATGATTTTTTATACATGTCGTATCCGTTTGCTATGACTAAAGGTATGAGTGCCGTTGGTGTAGATCGTGTAAAATTAAGACGTCAAATGACCGATATGGGTGATAACGTCGATATATTACCAGCACAAGATCCAGAATATTCGTGGTTACGCTTTTTAACCACACCAGAATTAGTGGCTATGTCACCAGAAGGTTATATTGGTTACGAGTTGGTTTCCGGAATGTTCACTACTAAAGTGGGAGCAGACCGATCACAAACTTTAGAACTCGGCACTGGCATGCCAATCTTGGTAAGAGGTATGCTTATTGCAGACGATGTGTTTGTAATTTATGCCGCATCGCACCAAGGCGGACATGCATTTAATGTGCCATCGTATATGCATCAAAAAGATATTACAATTTTAAATGTTATTGGTAAAGGTGAGCAACAGTTTCATTTAGAATGGTTAGAAAAAGCAAAGCCAATAGTAAAAGAATTTGAAGCAACCTTAAAAGCTAATTATGATGCTGCAGCAAAATCTACTAGAGACGCTATAAAAATGCCAAAAGCTGGTAGCATGAATAGTAATACATCATTAAAAAGTTTTGCTAAAGAAAATGTGTCTAAAACTATTGAAAAAGATGGTGCCAAATTGTTAAAATTAAATATAGAATCTAACGATTGGAGTGTTGTTAAAAACAAGTATACAGGTCATATTATGTATCGTTGGATAAAAGGAGCTTTTACAGAGAAAAACAAAAATAACGATTGCTATTTACAAGGCTTTTTAATTAAGCAACATTACAATGGCTCTGGTTATGGAAGTTCAGAATTTGGTGGTGTTATCCATGGCCAAATGCCTTATGGGCAGATAATGAATTGTGAGTAAAAGGAGCTATCGTTTTTTTAGTTAATTAAAGTCTGTTTATCTAAGCAGGCTTTTTTTTAAGTTATAATGTAAGTGTAAACTTTCGGTTTCTTTTAGAAAGAAATTTCAGTTATTCAGAAAAAAGCGAATTGAAAACCTTTAAGTTGATTGTTGCTTTGTAGTCTATTAATTTAAAAATTCTCAACTACAATGAAAAAAACAGTACTATTATTTATAACCTGCTTGTGTTTTGGTTTGTTTTCGGCGATGGCCCAAAATGTGAACATTCCAGATATTAACTTTAAAAACTATTTATTAGGAAATACAGCAATTAATACCAATAGCGACTCGGAAATTTCTGTAGCAGAAGCACAGGCTTTTACAGGAACTATATCGGCAACAGGACTTGGAATAACAGATTTAACAGGAATTGAAGCCTTTGTAGATATTACCATATTAGAAGTATATTCAAATAGCCTAACATCTATAGACGTTAGTAATAACACTAATTTAACACGATTACATTGTGCAGATAACCAAATAACCCAATTAGATGTTAGTAACATACCTACATTAAATCAAGTTCATTGTCAAAACAATCAGCTTGTAGAATTAAATTTAGCTAATGGCAATAATGCTAATTTTATCTATATGAAATCTTATAACAACCCTAGTCTTACTTGTATTCAGGTAGATGCAGGAACTGTGCCACCATCAAATGTAGGTTTGTATGATGTAGGATGGACTAGAGATTTAGAAACTAGAGTAGTAGAAGACTGTAGTATTAGCGTTACTTACGTTACAATTCCAGATGCCAATTTTAAGTCTTATTTAGTTGGTAACAGTGCCATTAACACAGATTATGATCAAGAAATATCTGTTGCAGAAGCTCAGGCGGTTACAGGAGTATTAGATGTAAGTAGTTTGGCAATTTCAGATTTAACTGGGATTGAAGCTTTTATTAATCTTACCGAATTAGATTGTAGTTATAACACAATTGCGGCTTTAGATGTGTCAACTATTACAGGTCTTGCTAATTTAAATTGTAAAGAAAATAATATTTCTAATTTAAATGTACAAGGGACTTCATTAGTAGCCTTAGATGCTGAAGATAACAGTTTAACGAGTTTAGATGTTTCAAATTTAGCGACCTTAACAACTTTAAATTCGAGATCAAATAATATTTTAAATTTAAATCTTCAAGGTGCAACTGGTCTAGAGGTTTTAAATTGTAGCGATAATAGCTTATCTACGTTAAATGTAAGTTTAAATACAAACCTTATGGATTTAAATTGCAGTGATAATAACTTAACAAATGTAGATGTTACTAATTTAACAGCTTTAACAACTTTAAATATTAGTGACAATGCCATCTCATCGATTGTACTTACTACAAATTCAAATTTAAATACATTAACAGCAAACGATAATAACTTTTCTAATATTGATGTATCTAATAATACAATGTTAACTGATTTAATTGTGGCAAGTAATAGCTTAACAAGTATAGATATTACTAATAACACAATGCTTACTGCTGTAGATTTCCAAGATAATTCTATCAGTAGCCTAGATATTAGCAATAACCCTAATTTAACTAGAATTCACGCTGCTTTTAACCAATTTACAACTTTTGATATTAGCGCTTATCCTCAAATAAATCAATTGTTAATATATAACAATCAGCTTACTAGTTTAAACGTAGCTAATGGTAATAACTCTAATTTTGTATACATGAAGGTATATAATAATCCTGATTTAACATGTGTACAAATAGATTCAGGATATACACCAAACCAAGTAGGATTGTATGATTATGGTTGGACTAAAGATACAACCACAAACTATAGTGAAAATTGTATTCCTACAGTGTATTATGTTAATGCAAATGCCTCCGGAAATAATGACGGAAGCTCTTGGACAGATGCTTTTACTAGCATTGAAGATGCACTAAATAATGCATTATTAAATGATGAAATTTGGGTATCTAGTGGTGTTTATACGCCAGCAACAGCTGCTTCAGTATTAGCATTAGATTTGGAAAACTTAAAAATATATGGTGGTTTTGATGGAACTGAGTTAACCTTAGCAGATCGTGATTTAACTAAAGTATTTACCGATAATGTTACTATTATTTCTGGAGATATTAATGGTGATGATATTGAAGGTGATTTCACAACTAATAAAACCGATAATGCCACAACATTAGTTAGTCTTGAAGATGATAATGTCATTTTTGATGGCTTTGTACTTAAAAATGCGTATACCTCTGGGTCTAGTCCAGTTATCGCAACTAATACCAATGTTACCAATTTTACTATAAAAAATACATGGATTACAGAAAATTATAGTGAAGGTTTACTATTAGATTGGAGAAGATTTTCTGGAGACTTGGTGATTGAAAATTTAGCTATAACCAATAATGCTAGTAATAATGGTGTTGTTTTGATAGAGCATAGCGCTTCAAATTCAGATGCGTTAACGTCTCATTGGGCAAATATTCTATTTACAGATAATACGTATAATTCAGATTTTGGTGCTATTTGGTTTAGAAGAAGTACGTCTTCTAACGGCAACAGAAGTGTGGTACACTATTTAAATAATGCTACAATTGTAAATAACGTTAACAACCACGCAACCGCACAACATGTCGTTAACGTTAGTGGTAGTGGTTGGATCCGTTTAGAAACAAGAAATAGTATTTTTTGGCAGAATAAATATAATGGAAGCCAATTTAGTACGGTAGATATTGAGAATAGTAAAGTAAATGAAGGCGATAGCCAAACCATTAATGTTTACAATACTATTGCACAGGTGACAGCAGCTGCTACTTCTGGGACTTTCAATACAACTAATTTAACACTGTTAGATCCATCAACGGACAATTTAAATTTAGATGCTGAATATAAACCAACGACGGCTTCAAATTATATCATAGATCAAGGTGATAATTCTTATTATGATACCACAATTTTTACGAGCTTAGATTTATCTGGTAACAACAGATTTTTCAATACGACTATAGATTTAGGTGCTTATGAGTATAATTCTACATTAGGATTCGAGGATGAAACTTTCACTTCAAATACCCTAAAATTATATCCAAACCCTGTAAATGATAAATTATATATTCAGTCTGCGGCACAAATTGAAAGTGTAGCAATTTACAATATTAATGGACAATTGGTTAAACAATCTCAGTATATTAATAACGCAATTGATACCGCTAATTTACCTACTGGGTTTTATCTTATTCAAATGAAAACAGCAACAAAATCGGTAAACCATAAGTTTTTTAAAAACTAGATTAGTCACATATAAAAGCGCTCATTTTTATGGGCGTTTTTTTAAATTCACATAGAATAAATAATATGAAATTACTTAAATATTGTACAATAGTATTATATGCATTGGTTATTACGGCTTGTGCCTCAGATGATAGTTCTAATTCTTATGAAAATAATATTACAGTAGAAGCTTCTACATACCCAATGAACTCTGCTGTTGTTGAAACTTCATTTAATAGTGTGTATTTAAATTTAACTAATATTTCAGAGATACAAATTGAAGACTCTTTTTTAGGTACTACAATTACTAATGTCGATTTATTTACGGCACAAATTAATGATTCTGATTTTACTCCTAATTCCACTTATGAATTCCATGAAATTTCAAGTTTAGAATTCGTTGTAAATGGAAGTATTATCAATGGAGAATATGAAGACGGATTTGTTCAGTTCTATAAAAGCGGAAATAATTCTGACTTAGAAATAACTGAAGGAAGCATAACTATTATAGATTATGATGTAGATGGTATTCAGTTAAGTTTTTCGTTTACAAGGGCAGATGGTTTAGAAATTACTGGAGTTTACGATGGATCTTATATTTATATTAATGAATTTTATTTAGATTAGAAGTTACCTAATAAAGACTATAAAAAAAGCACACTATTAGAAAGTGTGCTTTTTTATTAATTATACAATACTTAGCTATTTAGCATTACTGGCATTACAAGCATTGTAACAAATTCACCTTCATCTAAACCATCAGTTGGAGTTAAGATTCCTGCTCTGTTTGGTAAGCTCATTTCTAACTGTACGTTATCTGATCCTAAGTTGTTAATCATTTCAGTTAAGAAACGCGAGTTAAATCCAATTTGCATATCATCGCCTTGATAATCACAAGTTAAACGCTCTTCTGCTTTGTTAGAGTAATCAATATCTTCAGCAGAAATATTTAATTCAGCACCAGCGATTTTAAGTCTAATTTGGTGTGTTGTTTTGTTAGAGAAAATACTAACACGACGAACAGAGTTTAAAAATTGTGTTCTGTCTATAACTAATTTATTTGGATTCTCTTTTGGTATTACAGCTTCGTAATTAGGGTATTTTCCATCAATTAAACGACAAATCAATACGGAGTTTTCAAAAGTAAACTTAGCATTAGATTCATTGTATTCTACTAAAACGTCATCTTCACTACCTGCTAAAATTCCTTTTAAAAGATTTAAAGGTTTTTTAGGCATAATGAACTCTGCAGTTTCAGTAGCACTAACATCGTTTCTTGTATATTTTACCAATTTGTGAGCATCTGTCGCTACAAATGTTAAGTTATCTTGAGAAAACTGAAAAAATACACCACTCATTACTGGTCTTAAATCATCATTACCAGCAGCAAAAATGGTTTTACTAATTGCAGTGGCTAAAATATCACCCATTATAGTGGTTGTACTAGCATCTTCAATAGAAACTGCATTTGGGAATTCTGCACCATCAGCATAAGCCAAAGCATATTTACCATGATTAGAGCTAATTTCAACCGTATTGTTTTCTTCAACAACAAAGGTTAAAGGTTGTTCTGGAAATGTCTTTAAAGTATCTAAAAGTAAACGTGCTGGTAAAGCAATACTTCCTTCAGAATCACTTTCTACATCAATCGTTGCAGACATTGTTGTTTCTAAATCACTAGCCGAAATCGTTAATTTCGATTGGCTAAGCTCAAATAGAAAATTATCTAGAATAGGAAGTGTATTACTGTTATTAATAACACCTCCTAATACTTGAAGTTGCTTTAATAAATATGTACTTGAAACAATGAATTTCATACTATATATATATATTTAATACGTTTAATTGGTCTTACAAATATATCTTAATAGATGGGTTTTATAAAACAAACTTATTAACAAATTAGGCTTAAGAATACACAATTCGCAACAATACTTTGCTAGAATTTTAAGATGCGTATTTTCGTTTTCTTAAATAGTTGAAAGCAAAACCAAATAAACCTAAAAGTATGATTGGCAACGCTATATTAATAAATTGCCACGTACCTTTACTTTCTTTTACCTTATCTGCATCTAAAAATGCCACTTTAATTTCTTTGGCTCTTATGTTTATAAGTCCTGTATCGTCTAAAAGATAATTTACGGTATTAAGCAGAAATTCCTTGTTACCAAAAGATTTTCCTGTCATTTGATCAAAGCCTAATTCTAAAGGTCTATTTTTAATAACTTCGTTTTTAGCAACGTTTCCATCAGAAATTACAACCATTTTAGTTGCTGTACTTTTAGATTTATAATTTTTAACCTTAAATGGTAATACACGTTTGTCGTACACAGAGGTAAATTCGCCTTCTAATAAAACAGCTAAATTCTGAGGCCCTAAATTATAACTAGCTTCATCTGGAGCTTGTGTAACATTTGCTAAAGAAATTGTGGTTGGTGCGCCTTCAATTTTAGATTTAGGGGAACTTTGTAACAATATAGATTTTTTAATGTTATTTTTTAAGGTATCAATTGGGCTAGCAAAATCAAATTTAACTAAGTTTAAATTCTTAGTAATAGCATGATTTGGATTAGAGGCAGCCAATGGCGAATATTGCCATTGTATAGGTTGCATTTGTGCCTGACTTCCTTCACCAATTGACAACATAATAGGAGCAGAGTAAAGGTCCTTTACTAAAGTAGGATTAACACGTACACCGTATTGAAAGAAAAAGTCATTCAACTTTAAATCTCGTAAAATAGAAACGCCAGTTCCTGTGGCATTGTACAAACTGTCTTTGTCCATTACTACAGATTCTGTAAGCCAAAGGCTTTTTCCACCATTCATGGTATATTGGTCTAAAACCAGTTTTTCGTTTTCAGAAAAAGCAATACTTGGTTTTGCAGAAACGATTAAATCGTATTGTTCTAAATTCTCTAAAGTCCCTTGTGGATTGGTAGCTACGCTATCTAAAGTAAATTGCGCTAAATTATAATAAGGCTTTATTGTTTTTAAAAAATCTGCAATATAAATATCGTCTAATTGTCCGTTTCCTTTTAAAATGGCAATCTTTTTTTCTTTTGCTTTAACTAATTTTCTAAACCCATCTGCAAAAGCATATTCTAAGGATTGAACAGAATTATTAATTTGCTCTGGTAAACCAAGTGTAATGCTTCGTTTTAAAAGCGGAATTTTTAAGGTTTGGTCTTTGTAACTTGCAAAAGCCCAAGGAAAAATAATGTCTTGCGTCACTTTTCCTGTGCTATTATCGGTATTAATATAAGGTTCTAAACCAGCATTTGTAAGTTCCTCAATGTATTGCTGACGCGTAGCTTCATCTTTTACTGGATCTATGTAATTAACAAAAATCTGATTAGATTCTTGTTGAAATTCTTCTACCATTTGTTTTACTTCAGTTTGAAGCAACCTAAATTCTGAAGGAAAATCCCCTTCTAAAAACACATCAATTATTAATGGCGAATCTAAGTCGCTAATCAATGATTTTGAAACATCCGAAAGTGTGTAACGATGGTCTTTTGTTAAATCGAAGCGCTGATATACTGAGCTCGATATTGCATTAACAATAATGAGTCCAATTATAATGGCAACGATATATAGGATAGTTTTATTCTTTTTCATTCTCGAAGGTTATTTCTTCTTGATAAGGTTTTAAAGCGATGACTTTATCATCTTCAAATATAATTTCTACGCGTTCTCTTTGGTCGTTAAAAGCACCAGGTTCTATGCCAAGTCCGTAATTCCATTTGTTGGTATCATGTTTTTTATTAGCATCATCCCAACTAAGCCATTCTGCTTTGCCTAAAAGCGTAGTTATCTCTTGTTTTGAAACACCAATAAGTGTATCAGACTCAATAGTATTATCAATCATTTCATAACGTAGAGCAGGATTCTCTATCCAAGCTTCGCTGTTAAAATATTTTTGATGATGGTAATTACTAATAATATTTAAAAACGGATAAAACATAAAGAAAAAAGCAAATGGTGTAGCTACTAAACTTATGATTGCTGTTAGCCATTTACGCTTGTCTACAGTGTTAAAAAATAAAAACAATAAAACAAATACGAAGACTAAAAATATAACTAAAAGTGGTGTAATTATCATGTTAATGTTTTTGAATTCTAAGTTTAGTAAACATTAAAAAGGCTAAAGCGATACTTATAAAATAAACTAAATCTCTAGTGTCAATTACACCACGACTCATACTATTGTAGTGTGCAGACATTCCAAGATTTTCCATATAGATTAGGTCTCCAAATACGTTGTAATTAGATAAGCCTTCAAAACCAAAATAGAAAAAGAAACAAATAAAAACAGCAATTATAAAAGCAACAATTTGATTATCTGATAGTGTTGAAGCAAATACGCCAATCGCTGTGTAAGCGCCAATTAAAAACAACAACCCAAAATAAGAACCAATAGTGCTTCCCATATCTAAATTGCCTTCTGGATTTCCTAATTGTGAAACCGTGTAAACATATAATAAAGTGGGAATCAAAGCCATTAAAATTAAAACAAAAGCACCAAAATACTTACCTAATACTATTTTAAAATGAGAAATAGGCTTAGTAACTAACAACTCTAAAGTACCTTGTTTTTTCTCATCGCTAAAACTACGCATGGTTACTGCTGGCACAAGGAAAATAAGAATCCAAGGCGCTAATAAAAAGAACGATGATAAACTGGCTTGGCCATTATTTAAAATATTGAATTGGCCTTTAAAAACCCAAAGGAATAAACCATTGAGTAATAAAAATACACCAATAACTAAATAGCCTATTGGCGAGGCGAAAAAGGTGTTTATTTCTTTTTTAAGTATTGCTAACATATTTTAAATTCAGTATTCAGTATTCAGTATTCAGTATTCAGTATTCAGTATTCAGTATTCAGTATTCAGTATTCAGTATTCAGTATTCAGTATTCAATTATTTTTTCTAACAGCTATTCAATCGAAGCTATTTTATCAACACTCCAAGCTTCAGGCTTTCCATTAAACAAAGGTTTTGTTTTAGACCAAACCGCTTTAAATAAATCAGAATGTCTGTAATTATTTAAAGCGTTTTCAGAATTCCAATAACTATAAGTAAAAAAGATATTGGTATTATTCTTGTCTCTATATAGTTCTAAAAATTGGCAACCTTCAAAATTCCTAATCTTATCCTTTACGGTTTCAAAATTAGCCAAGAATTCTTCAATTTTAGAAGGTTCAAAACTCAGTTTTACAATTCTTACTAACAAATCTTTTAAGTTTTAGAGAAATTAACAGTGACAGTATCCATATTTTTTAATCCCATTAAAGTTGAGGCACCACCAACCGTTAAACAATTACTTTTATATACTGCAATTTCTAAATAACCAGAAGAATTAAAAACAACTAAACCTTTACCATCCACATTTCGTTTAGACTCTTCAACATCAAAATCTATAATATCACTAAATCTATTATAAATTTTATCAAATTTATGGTTCCTAGCAGAAACTTCAAACTTTCTGGTTTTTTGTACAGATTCAAAAAATTGGCGTTTAATATTTGTTACTACATTTCCGTAATTATCAATATAAATAACACTGCCTATAATTTGGTTTTGTTCGTCGTTTACAAACGGAATTAAATTTTTAATTGGTTTAATAGTGTTAATAACTTTTCCAATTACATCTAAAGTTCCTCCACGTGCAATATGGCAAGCCACTTTTACAAAGATATCTAAAACAGGGAAGTTAGTTTCAACCCTATCATGTATGTTAATTTCTACCAACTTTTCAGGTACAATTTCGTTACAAATCATACTCATAATACCATTGTTGGCACATATAAAGTAATGGTCGTCTAGTTTAACTGCAATATGCTTGTTTTCAGGGCTTAACTCAGAATCTATTCCTATTAAATGAATCGTTCCTTTAGGGAAACTACTATATGCATTTTGTATAATATAAGCCGCTTCAGCAATATTAAAAGGCGATATAGAATGCGAAATATCAACAATATTTATCTGCTCAAGTTCACTAAAAATAGCGCCTTTTATAGCGCCAACAAAGTGATCTTTTTCTCCAAAATCAGTCGTTAAAGTGATTATTGCCATGGATTGATTGTTGATATTTTTTTAAGATTTGTGATTGTAAAATTATTAGCTTTGTGTGTACACGCTTTGTAGTACAAAATTAATAAAAGAAAAGAGATTAACGCATTAAATAAAGCACGCTTTTGAACGAACTTATATTAGAATTAGAAGAAATTTCACCAAAAGAATTCTTCGGAGCACAAAATGCAAATATTGCGCTACTTAAAAAGTACTTTCCAAAACTAAAAATAGTAGCAAGAGGCAATAAAATTAAAGCCTATGGAGACGAGGATTTACTAGAGGAGTTTGATCGCAGAATGACCATGTTAATAAAGCATTTTGCAAAATATAATAAGTTAGATGAAAACGTAATAGAACGTGTATTAACCAGTCAAAGCAGTGATGATTATACAACATCTACTAAAAGTGGAGAAACTATAGTGCATGGTGTAGGCGGAAAACTCATAAAAGCACAAACCGCAAATCAACGTAAGCTTGTAGAAAGCATGCGCAAAAACGATATGGTTTTTGCCATAGGACCAGCAGGTACTGGTAAAACCTATACAGGTGTGGCACTGGCAGTTCAAGCATTAAAAAGTAAAGAAGTAAAACGAATAATATTAACACGTCCTGCGGTAGAAGCAGGCGAAAATTTAGGATTTTTACCAGGTGATTTAAAAGAAAAACTCGATCCATACATGCAACCATTGTATGATGCGTTACGAGACATGATTCCGGCAGAAAAATTAGACAACTACATAGAAAAAGGCGTTATTCAAATCGCACCATTAGCCTTTATGCGAGGCCGTACCTTAGATAATGCCTTTGTTATTTTAGACGAAGGGCAAAACACCACACACGCCCAAATGAAGATGTTTTTAACACGTATGGGAAGAAATGCTAAGTTTTTACTAACGGGTGATCCAGGCCAAGTAGATTTACCACGTCGTTCTATTTCTGGACTAAAAGAAGCACTTTTAGTACTAAAAGATGTAGAAGGCATTGGCATGATCTATTTAGATGATAAAGACGTCATTCGTCATAAACTCGTTAAAAAAGTCATAGCAGCCTATAAAAGTATAGAAAACAGAGATTAAAATTTTTAGAAGCTATTTCCAGCTTTCCGCTATATCTTTTTTGCTTTTAATGGCAAAAAAGGATGCCGCTTCAATCTGGGCTAGGGCTTAACCATAAATTAAAAATCAAAACAAACAACTAGCTAAAACCCATTAGTTAAAAGCCGTAAAAATGAATAATACCATAATAGATACCAATTTCAATTTTCCTAATCAAAAAAGTCTTTACAAAGGAAAAGTAAGAGCCGTTTATAATATTAACGATGAGCAATTAGTAATGGTAGCTACAGACCGTTTAAGCGCTTTTGATGTGGTAATGCCTAAAGGAATTCCGTATAAAGGGCAAATTCTAAATCAAATAGCAACCAAAATGATGAAAGAAACCGAAGATTTGGTGCCAAATTGGTTAGTTGCCACACCAGACCCAAATGTAGCAGTTGGCCATTTATGCGAACCATTTAAAGTAGAAATGGTAATAAGAGGTTATATGTCTGGTCATGCAGCAAGAGAGTATAAAGCTGGTAAACGCGTGCTTTGCGGTGTACCAATGCCAGAAGGCATGAAAGAAAATGACAAATTTCCATCACCAATAATTACTCCGGCTACAAAAGCAGAAATGGGTGATCATGATGAGGATATTTCTAGAGAAGACATTCTAAAACGTGGTATAGTTTCAGAGGAAGATTATTTGGTGTTAGAAGATTATACAAAAAAACTCTTTCAACGCGGCACAGAAATAGCAGCCGCAAGAGGTTTAATTTTAGTAGACACTAAATACGAATTTGGTAAAACCAAAGACGGTAAAATTGTGCTAATAGACGAGATTCACACACCAGATTCTTCACGTTATTTCTATGCAGACGGTTACCAAGAACGTCAAGACAAAGGCGAATCACAAAAGCAATTGTCAAAAGAGTTTGTAAGACAATGGTTAATTGCTAACGATTTTCAAGGATTAGAAGGCCAAACTGTACCTTTTATGAGTGATGAATATATAGAATCTGTCAGCGAGCGTTATATAGAATTATACGAAAACATTACAGGCGATAAATTTGTAAAAGCAGATGTTTCAGATATTCAGAGTAGGATAGAAGCTAATGTTTTGACTTATTTAAAGTAGAGGAGTGTAGTCATATCGAACGCATGTGAGATATCACATAGTTGTTTTAGTTAATTATTTGTTGAATTATTGGTAATGTGTGATTTCTCGTCGCTCATGCTTCGCTCTGTCGAAATGACTAAGTGCAGTCATATCGAACGATGGTGAGATATCACATAGTTGTTTAGGTATATAATTGTTGAATTATTAGTGTTATGTGATTTCTCGTCGCTCATGCTTCGCTCTGTTGAAATGACATTGTGTTATTCTTCAACCTCTTTTTCTTGGATTACTACTTTATCTTTCTTAAAAATAGGAACTAAGTAAGATAAGTTAAATCCAAAACCACCGCCAAATGCACTACTGTCGTAAGTTCTGTTATATCCAGGGATATAGAGATTTTCATAATTGTCAATTTCCTTGTCTGTAATTAATACTTTTAATTGAACGTTTATGCCTCCATAAAAATTATTGAAAAGTTCAGCTTTTAAGCCTATTTGAAGTTCTAACCAAAGCGCTGTTAAGCCACTAAATTCTGTTCCTTCTTCTATAGAATATTGGTCATCCCAGTATTGATTATAAACATCGTAAATTGTATAACTATTTAAAGTCTGGCTAAATGTACTGGCTCCTACTCTAAAACCAGAATAAATCATGTTTTCCATGTCTAACCAGTTTTTGTAAAAATTCATGTCTATTCCACCTTTAAAATAACTTCCTTTTGTGGTATTATTTAAGTAATCGGTTTCAAGAGTTTTTTCTTCATTACCAATTTCTCCTGCAATATAGATGCGTTTTGTAAGTCGGTAATCTCCCATAATTTCAAAACCAGTATAATCATCATCAAAATAAGTACGCGCCAATTTACTTAAATCAGCACCTATACGTAATCCATACTTTTGTTTATAGACTAAAGTATCTTTAACCGTTTTCTTTTTTTGAGCGAAAGCTATTGTAGAAAACAATAGCAAAACTATTACGCTTTTAATGATAGATGCGTACATGTGTTGTGTTTTCATTCTCTACAGTGCTTTCAATACTTTCTTCAATAATAATATTTCTAATCCAAGTGTCATCATCTAGTGTTGAATCTCTTGAAACACCTAGGTTGATAAACGTGCTTTTATAACCACATGCTCTAGATACATAAACAAAGTCTGTACTATATCTAATTTCTAAAATATCAATATTAGATTCACCAGAACCATCTATTCTTAAGTTAGTATCTTTTTCTAAAATAAAGCGTGTAGTAATAAAATTGTTACCTAGGTCGTCGGTTAGTTTTAATGGTAATGCTATGATGTCTGTATTAACGTTAAAAACATATGATGGAGCATCATCAATCGTATCACTTTCGTCATAAACTTCAACTATAGAATCTGATGATTCTGTAGGTTCTGTTGTTATGCCATCTTCATCTGTAAAAATGCCTTCACCATAAACCGTTAGTCTAGGTACGTCTTTTAAATCATCTGGATTATCAGTATCGTAGAATTCTATAATTAAACGAGGTGTTGTAGATGTTGTGTAGGCACATATATCATCACGCTCGCAATTAATGAACGAAATGGCTATAAGTAGAACTATGTATTTTAAGTTTTTCATTTAATTTTTTTCAAATAAAACTACTGTTTCAATATGTGCAGTGTGCGGAAATTGATCTACTAAACTTATTTTTTTTATGGTGTAACCAGCTTCCATTAATTGCTCAGTATCTCTTGCCTGCGTTGCAGGGTTACAAGATACATAAACCAAACGTTCTGCCTTTAGGTTTATTATTTTTTTAAGAGTTTTTGGCGCTATACCAGCTCTTGCAGGATCTAAGATAATCGTTCTTATTTTATTGGTGTATTCTGGATGTTCTGTTAAGAATTTACCAACATCTGCTGCATAAAATTTTAAACCTTCTATATTATTTCGTTTGGCATTTTCTTTAGCATCTTCAATCGCAGCTGCAACAATATCTACACCAACTATTTTAGTATTATCAGCTTTATTAGCTATAATTTGCCCAATGGTTCCTGTCCCGCAAAATAAATCTAAAACAACCGTATTATCTACGGCTTCTTTATTTTCTAAAGCATAATCTACAACCTTTGAGTATAATTTTTCTGCGCATTTTGGGTTGGTTTGAAAAAAGCTCTTCATGCTAATTTCAAAATTTAAGTCGAGTAATTCTTCTACAATTTTA
Organism: Winogradskyella endarachnes; assembly: GCF_009741275.1. GTDB lineage: Bacteria > Bacteroidota > Bacteroidia > Flavobacteriales > Flavobacteriaceae > Winogradskyella > Winogradskyella endarachnes. The sequence goes on along the minus strand of NZ_WOWS01000001.1, from coordinate 705,317 downwards.
TCATCGCCATAAACTAGAGAAATTTCACCTGTAGTTGCAATAGTTCTGTCTCCTGTTTCGTCATTAATAGTATGTAATAAACCTGCAACTCTATCACCAAATAATTCAACTAAATAATTAGCAAATTTATCTAAATCAAATTTTGGCAAATCATAAGATGTAGTTACTAAATTGAATAATAGTTGATTGGTTTTAAAAGATTTTCTAACTACAAAGTATCTAAAGAAACCTTCCCTTTTCGGTGCATGCCAAGGTGCCAAACCTGTTTTTTCACAATACTCTTTAATGTCTTTAAGTTGGTTTTCTAATTCGGCATCAAATAAACCAGAATCTTTCTTTAGGTCATCGCCACACCACCAAGTACCACGTTTTTTAAAACCGAGTGTAAATTCGTCAACATCAGTTTTTAATTCGTGATTATATCCGATGGCAGAAAACCCATATTCCATTTTATTTCTATAATGAAAGGTGTTCGGCGAGGTTACAAATTCGTCAAACTTATCTTCAATATCGGCAACTTTACCAATACGTTTAAATAACTCTAGGGTACTTTGCTTCTTGTATTTATGCTGTTTTTCAATAGGCAAATTAATATAAGGTGCACCAGGAATACTTTGGTAAGGCATATCAATTTCATCTTCAGATGGTTTTAAAACATCAAAAAGTTTGCCTTCGGCATATTTTTTACTACTCTTTTTAATCTGCGTTTTTACCAACTGACCTGGTAATGTATTAGGTACAAAAACAACAAATTCGCCATGTTCATTTCTTATGCGACCAATACCTTTGCCACCAAAAGCATAATCTTCTATTAAGAGGTCTATGATTTGTCCGCGTTTTACAAATTTGTTTCGTTCTCTTCTTGGCATTTTTTATATTAATTAAGCTGCAAAGATAGGTGCAATTTTGTGAATAGTAAAGCCGAAAAGTAAGCTAATATTAGTGATTTTAGAATAATAAAAAAACGACTTAGTTCTCTAAGCCGTTTTAAAATAATTAAGGGTAACGTATTTAGTTCTTATTAAATTTCTCTAAGATTTTTCCCATTTGTTTTCCTGCAGCTTCTCTGCCACCAAGACCAAATGATAATACCACTGTAAGTGCTACGGTTCCTAAGGTAATACCGAAAGCTAGATTTACAATTTCGTCTGCAATTCCCATAGAACGTAAGCCAATAGCTAAGAATATGGCAATGATGCTAATTTTTACAATAGAAACCACAAAAGGATTATTTTTGCTATTTAATGCTTTTGTAAATAGGTTAGAAATAATTAAACCAATTCCAATAATTACAATTCCGAATAAGATTTTACCAGCGTAAGCTAAAACGGTATCGATAATTTCTGTGAGTTGTGTGAATTCTAATTTCTCAAAAGCCGTAAGCATTCCAAAAACAAAAATAAGAGCATAAGCAATGTTAGAAATCATTTTAGCGATGCTTTTAGTACCAACGTATTCAGACATATTCATTTTAGCTACTAAACCATCTACATTAAGGCTTTGTAATAATTCTTTTAAAAGTTGAGCCACAAAACGACCCACAAAAACAAACACTAAAATGATAATAGTTGCTACTAATATTCTAGGGATAGCTTCAAAGAAAGAGCTTAACATTGTTGTAGCAGGTTCAGAAATCGCTTTCATGTCTAAAATGTGAAATGCCGAAATCAATAGTGGAATAAAAATAAATATGAAGACTACTTTCTTTAAAATAGAAACCACATTGATATTTTCTGGTAATCTTAATTTTGGTATAAATTTTTGAATTGTGTCTCCCGATAATTCTACTAATTCAGATACTATTGTTGCTAGCATGTAACCAATATATGCTACTAAACCTGCGCCAATAATATTTGGAATGTAATCTGTAAATCCGTTAAGTAAGTTCTTTATAGGGTCTAATACATCTGTTAAGCCTAGTTTTCCTAAGGCTAACATAAACACAAATATCATTACTAAAAAGTAAAGTAATTTTCCGATAAATGAGGATAGCTTTAATTTTGAATTTTTTAGTTTGTCATCTACACCAGTTTTCTTTATAAGTTTTGTGGTCATTCGTTTTACAAAACCAGCAATAAACCAACCGATAATTAGTATTAAAACGGCTGCAATTACACCAGATAAGCTTTCTCCAAATGAGGCTGTTAAGTTGTTAAATAATTCTGTTAAATAGTCCATGATTAATTAAAGTTGAATAGTTAATATTATACAATTGAGACACTTAATGTTTCATAAAGACACAACAAGAAGACGAAAGTCCTTAGGATTTTAAATTATAAAATTGAGTTAGCAAGTGTGTTTATGACTGCTCAATAGGAATTGATTTTTTTTGAAAAAAAGTTACAAATCTTAAAAATTGGTGTTAAATAATGAGAACTAATTTATAATTGAAGATTAATATTTAGTAATTTGCAGCCTCTAGGGATGATTTCTTTCCCACGCTGAATTTTCGGATACTTCGAAAGGATAAAGGTAGATAAGGAACTCGCTAAGCGAGATTTAATTATTAATGTTTGCATTTATTAATGTTAAACGATGCCTTCTAAAGAGGCATAAACCTTAAATTATTTTTAAAAATGGCTGTTTTAGACCAATTAACATCGCAGCAAGCGATAGATTTAGAAAACAAGTATGGTGCGCATAACTATCATCCGCTTCCAGTAGTATTGAGTAGAGGAGAAGGTGTCCATGTTTGGGATGTAGAAGGTAAACAATACTACGATTTTCTTTCTGCATATTCTGCAGTAAACCAAGGACATTGTCATCCAAAAATTGTGGCAGCAATGACTTCACAAGCTCAAACTTTAACCTTAACATCACGAGCTTTTTATAACGACATGTTAGGGAAATATGAAAAATATGCTTCTCAATTATTTAATTTCGATAAGCTTTTACCTATGAATACAGGTGCAGAGGCTGTAGAAACAGCTTTAAAGCTTTGTAGAAAATGGGCTTACGAAGTAAAAGGAATTGATGAAAATGAAGCCGAAATTGTAGTTTGTGAAAATAACTTTCATGGTAGAACAACAACGATTATTTCATTTAGTAACGATCCTGTTGCTCGTAAAAACTTCGGTCCATATACAAACGGATTCATAAAAATAGAATATGATAATCTTAAGGCTTTAGAGGATACAATAAAAAACAATGCTAATGTTGCAGGCTTTTTAGTAGAACCAATACAAGGTGAAGCTGGTGTTTATGTGCCAAGTGAAGGATATTTATCTAAAGCAAAAGCTATTTGCGAAAAGTATAATGTTTTATTTATTGCAGACGAAGTGCAAACAGGTATCGCTAGAACAGGTAAAATGCTAGCCGTAGATCATGAAAACGTAAAACCAGATATTTTAATACTAGGTAAAGCTTTATCGGGAGGTGCTTATCCTGTTTCTGCTGTATTAGCAAATGATAATGTAATGAATGTTATAAAACCAGGAAATCACGGAAGCACATTTGGTGGAAATCCAATTGCGGCTGCTGTTGCTATTGCAGCTTTAGATGTCGTAAGAGATGAGAATTTAGCCAATAATGCTGAAGAATTAGGGCAATTATTTAGAAGTGAATTATCTAAATTTATTGAAACTAGTTCTATTGTGAATACTGTTAGAGGAAAAGGATTATTAAACGCTATTTTAATAAATGATACAGAAGAAAGCGATACTGCTTGGAATATCTGTTTAAAGTTAAGAGATAATGGTTTATTAGCAAAACCAACACATGGAAACATTATTCGTTTTGCACCACCTTTAGTAATGACTAAAGAACAATTATTAGATTGTGTTTCAATTATAACAAAGACTTTAAAGGCGTTTGAATAATATAATTAATAATATTAAGTAATAAAAAAAAAGCGATTTTAATTAAGAAAATCGCTTTTTTTTGATTTGTATAAATAACAGGTTATTCATTAGCGGCATCTTCTAGCCCTTGCTCATAACCTTTATTAAACTCTTCGCTAAAAGTTTCAAAGAATTCCATTCTTCTTTCAAAACCTCCAGTTGATAAGTCGTAAATATTATAAATTAAAGTAATTGCACAAATTATAGTAACTACTAAAGCCATTGTTTTTGCTGTAGTCATAGCTTTTACACTTGCAGGATCGTAGTCATCTGGACTTAGGCTTGCTTTTTTCAATCCGCTTTGCGCAATAAAAAAGGCTGGTGCAGCAAGTAAAACTCCAAGTCCACCAAAGCAGCAGCATAAAAGGCCAATGATTGATAATACGTAAACGATTGCTGGATTTAGTTTCTGTTGTTCCATAGTTAAGTTTGTTTTAAGTAAAGTTTGATTAGATAGCTTCCAACGATAATAATAACATTAGATATGGCTAATATAAAAATAATTTTATTGCTGTTTTTAAAATTCTTAAAACTGTTGATAATCAAAAATCCAAAAAATCCTATTAACGTATAAATAGCTGGATACATATAAAACGCATCAATAAATTGACCATTAAGAATTAAAGCAATAGAACGCTGTATACCACAACCCATGCACTCAAAACCTAAAATTTTTTTATTTAGGCAAGGTAGCATGTAATCTTCTATTCCTTCTGTAATTATTAGCATGTTGCTAAAGTAAGGATTTGCTAAATATTTTGGTAATTGCAGTTAATATTTTTCTAAACCTTATTTTTGCAGTGTAAACGTAGTATGAGTTATGAATATATCTAGATCTATAAATTTTTTCTGTATCGTAGTTGGTGGTTTAATTGCATTTTATGCAAATGCAGAACAAAAGCAAAACACTTATTTATTAATAGTAGGAATAGTATTATTAATGTTAGGTGTTTACAGAACCTCTAGAAATATTCCGAGTAAATCGGAAAAGCCAGAAGAACCATTTGTTAAAACTGAAATGAAAGATGAAATTTAAAGTAGGTGATACAGTTGAAACCATTGATGATGCTATAACAGGGATTATTACTAAAATTTCTGAAAATTTAATTACTGTTGAAGATATTGATGGTTTTGATTTGCAATTTGAAGCCCATGAGTTAATGATTTCAGCTTCTGGTAATTCATTAGAAAATGCAGTATATAACACAGATTTTGATGTTGTAAAAAAAGAAAAAGAATCTAAAAAACGAAAGTCGGCACCAGCCGTTAAACCTAAAGAAAGAAATGCACCAAAGTTTGAAGTAGATTTACACATTCACCATTTAACTAAATCATCTCGTGGCATGACTAATTTTCAAATGCTCAATCTTCAATTAGATACTGCCAGAGGTCAATTAGAATTTGCTATTAGAAAACGTATTCCTAAAATTGTATTTATACATGGCGTAGGAGAAGGCGTGCTAAAGCAAGAATTAGAAACCTTATTTAGTCGTTATAACAATGTAAGATATTATGATGCCGATTATAAAACTTATGGCTTAGGTGCCACGGAAGTTAGAATTCTTCAAAACGTTGCGCCTTAATCTTCATCTTCTGGTTCGTTAGTGATGTCAAAAGAGTTTTCAAAAGTCCCAAAATCTATATAGTCTGAACTTATTATTTCAAAACCTGCGTTTTCTATAATAAAACTTGTTGTTACTGATCTTGTATAAATATTATAGATAAATCCTGTGTCTTCAAATTCTTCATTTGCGTTGATAACCCCATCATTATAATTGTATAAATAACGATATATATCAATGCCTTCTGTGTTAGTTACATAATTATCAAAAGCTCTTGGGTCTTGGCCATCTTCACTTAAATCTTCTAGTCTTGTAAGAACACCATCACCATCGTCATCATCATCTAAATAATCTGGAGTACCGTCCTCATCAGTATCAAGTATGTTTGTAGGGTTACCATCATCATCTAATTCGTCGGTATCAATTTCATAAATTGTTAATACATTATCGTTGTCATCGTCTTGGTCTATATAATCTGGTATGCCGTCTTCATCAGAATCTAAAGAATCCCAGTAAATACCATCCGCAGAGGCTTCACCAGATAAGCCTTCGTATTCGTTTGTTAACCCATCGTTATCATCATCTTCTACAGTTGTAGTAACGTATACGGTTCCACTATCGGCATAGTCATCGTCGGTTATAACTAAATCCCCTGGAGGAATAATATCACAAAGTTCATCATCTTCAAGAGCTCTATTAAAGGATCTAAAAATAAATTGAGTTTCACCGGTTTCTGAAATTGTTAATTCTGTCGGTACATCTGTGATTGTAGGTGTTGTAAACAATAACTCATTAGCGTCGTCTCGCTCTATAATTAGTAATAATGCCTCGTTTGGGGAATCTCTGGTGTCGTATATTATATAAGAATCGATGTCGTTTTCACAGCGTTCTAATTCGCCTTCAAAATCTAAATCAATAGTAAAAATATCACCATCATCACAAGACACTAATAAGACTAAACAAAAAAAGATATATAAATGACGTTTCATAAAAGGATATGTATTTCTTACAGCTGTTTCTATTTAAAAATTGTATGTCAATGTTTCTAAATTAAATCTAATACAATTTCAATTTGAACAAAAATAAACGATTTGTAAAATTATAACGTTGCATTATCTAAATAATTTTATTTAAGATATTTTTGTGCCATGAAACAGGTTTATCTAGATAACGCAGCAACTACAGCAATAAGACCAGAGGTGATACAACGCATGACTAAAGTTTTGCAAGAACATTATGGTAATGCCTCATCTACGCACAGTTTTGGGCGTTCTTCTAAGGCGCTTTTAGAGCAATGTAGAAAGAATATTGCATCGTATTTTAACGTAGCCGCATCAGAGATTGTTTTTACCTCAGGAGGAACAGAGGCGGATAATTTAGCTTTACGAAGTGCTGTTAGAGATTTAGAATGTAATGAAATAATTACATCTAGAATAGAGCACCATGCCGTTTTACATACAGCCGAGCAGTTACAAAAAGAGTATGATGTAAAAATCACCTATGTCAACCTAAACGATTGTGGTCTTGTAGATTATACGCATTTAGAGCAATTATTACAAGAAAGCAATAAAGCTGTTGTGAGTTTAATGCATATTAATAATGAAGTTGGTAATATTTTAGATTTAGAGCGTGTTGCTAAAATGTGTAAGTCTAATAATGCATTGTTTCATACAGATACTGTGCAATCGGTAGGACATTATACAATAGATTTACAAAAAATTCCATTAGATTTTTTAGCGGCTAGTGCGCACAAATTTCATGGACCCAAAGGTGTTGGGTTTTGTTTTATAAGAAAAGAATCTGGTCTAAAACCTTTAATATTTGGAGGTGAGCAGGAGCGAGGTTATAGAGCAGGTACAGAATCTATACATAATATTGTGGGTATGGATGAGGCTCTAAAAATAGCATATACTAATCTTGAAAATGATAAGGCATACGTATTTGATTTAAAGAATTACTTTATTGAACAAATAAAATCTAAATTACCAAATGTTAGTTTTAATGGGAGTTGTTCAGACTCTAAAAATAGCACTTATACTTTGGTCAATGTATGTTTGCCTATTGCACCCGAAAAAACAAGTATGTTGCAATTTCAACTAGATTTAAAAGGTATTGCTTGCTCTAGAGGAAGTGCTTGCCAGAGTGGAAGTAGCCAGCAATCTCACGTATTAACAGAGATTTTAACAGAAGAACATTTAAAACAACCTTCTGTTCGTTTTTCATTCAGTATTTATAATACAAAAGAAGAAATTGATTATGTGGTTGAAACCTTAAGTGCGTTTGCTAATACTTAAGAATTAAAATCTGGCAGATAATCTTAAGTTAAAAACGCGTGGTGTTAGGTAATTTGGTATAGCATATTGCGCCTTACTATAAACATCTCTAACCCAAGTATTGGTTATAGAATTTTGATTATTAAACATGTTATAGATTTCAAAACCAATAGACAATTCTTTTACTGATTTCTTCCATTTTGCATTATACGTCCTTTCTGGGTTAACCGCTTGATAAGAAATACCTAAATCTGCACGTCTATAATCTCTAAGTCTTATTTGATAATCGTAAGGGTCTGCATAACTAGGAGAGCCACCCGGAACACCTGTATTATAAACTAAGTTGAGGTACATTTTTAAATCTGGCATATTAGGAACATAATCTTGAAACAAGGCACCAAATTTTAAACGTTGATCGGTAGGTCTTGCAATATAGCCACGATCATCTATATTTTCTTCAGTTTTTAAATAGCCAAAACTAAACCACGATTCTGTGCCAGGTACAAATTCACCATTAAGTCTTAAATCTAATCCATAAGCATATGCTTTAGCATTATTGTCAGCGCTATAACGTATTCTTACATTTTCTAAAGTATAAGGATTTACATCTGTCATACCTTTGTAATAGCCTTCTATAACCAGTTTAAAGGGTCTGTCCCAAATTTCAAAACTTTGCTCGTTATCTAAAACAATATGATAAGATTGTTGTGCTTTAACATCTGGCTGTACAGTACCAGTAGAATCTCTTAATTCTCTATAAAAAGGTGGTTGGTAGTATAAACCACCTGCAATTCTAAATAATACGTCTTTTTCCCAATTGGGTTTTATTGCAAATTGCGCTCTTGGACTAAACACCGTTTGTGTTTTACTACTTTCAACATCTCCACTAACAGACCAACTATGTGTTCTAAGACCTGCATTATAAAAAACTTCGCTTCCATTCCAATCTGTACTTTTGCTATATTGCACAAAGGCTTGAAATCTATCAATCGAAACTCTATTTAAAGCTCTAATGTTCTCATAAGCGGTTAATGGACCAGAGAAAGATTCGTAGGGTTGATTATTTGGCTGACTAAAACGAGGTGGCCTAATTGAAAATCCGGCTGAATCAATGATTTCATATTCAACTAAACGGTCTCTGATATCTTCATTGGTGTATTTTACAGACCATTCTAATGTGCTTTCTTCGTCAATTTTATAATCACCTCTATGTTCTACATTAACTATAAATGCATCTAAATCATTACGAGCATGCGTTAATTGAGACCCAATACCTTCGCTAAATTCCACTTCACCTAAATCTTCATCTCCAATATTTGTATTTACTTCGCCTAATCGGTATTGTGCTAATATGTCAAAATATTCTTGTTCCGTTGTTTGGTACGCAGAACCTATTAATTTTAAAGTTAAATTTTCGTTTATAAAATAATTAGCTTTTAAAGCACCAAAATAGGTTTGGTATTCGTCTTTTTCTTGACCTTCATAAAATACTAAAAGTGCCACAGGGTCAGAGATTGTTCCAAAATTAGTTTGTCTATTTTCTGGTTGAAAGTTGTATTTATTTAATGAAATATTCCCTAAAAAATTAACATGAAACTTACTTGTAAATCTATAAGTTAAAAAAGTTTGAGCATCTGCAAACACAGGTTCTACATTGCCTTCAGTTTCTAAACTGTTTAACAATAAACTATTATCTCTGTATCGAACACCCGCAATACCAGAAAATTTTCCATCTTTAGAAACGGTTTCGGCTGCAAGGCTTCCGCCGAGTAAACTTAAATCTGCTTTTAATCCAAAATCTACAGGATTACGATAAGTTATATCTAAAACTGAGGATAATTTATCACCATACTTAGCCTGAAAACCACCGGCAGAAAAATCTACATTATGTACTAAATCTGTATTAACAAAGCTTAAACCTTCTTGGTTACCAGAACGAATTAAAAAAGGTCTATATACTTCTATTTCGTTAACGTAAACAAGATTTTCATCAAAATTTCCACCTCTTACCGAATATTGCGTGCTTAATTCATTAGAAATATTAACACCAGGTAATGTTTTTAAAATATTTTCTACACCTGGTTGTGCCCCTTTTATAGTTCTAAGCATTTGTGGAGAAATAGAGGTAACGCCTTCTACCTTTAATCTTGTATTTGTGTTAATTACTACTGTAGATATTTGTTCTACCTCTAACAACATCATAGGGTTGAATTCTAATTCTTGCCCATTTTTTAATAAAAATTTCTGCTCAATACGCTCATGAGAGATATGTGTAAATACCACGGTTACCTCTACACCATAAGGTATTTTTAATTCGTAAAAGCCATTGCTGTTGGTGGCTGTGCCTTCTCCGGTGCTTGCTTTAATGTTTACATTTTCAATTGGTGTATTTCCTTCATCTAAAATAACACCTCTCACAATAGCGGTTTGCGAAAATGATAGCATACTAAAAAGTAAGCTTGTTAGGATGGTTAAGTGTAAGCGTTTCAAATAGGGTAGTTTTATTTTCTGTAAAATATAGCTTCAAATGTAGAACTATTTCCAACATTATCGGTTACAATTATCTTTAATTCGTTCTTAGTATCTTTAACGATATTATCATTAAAATCGTGTATTAAGGTATTGGTTTTATAATCATATTCCATTAAAATCCAGTTTCCATTAACAGAAGCCCTATATTTACTAATGCCAGATAAATCATCAGTAATTTTAACTTTTAAATAACGGTATTTACTGAGCCACTTTTTATCTTGAAAATTAATTGGTTTAATAGTCGGTGCAACCGTGTCCATTGCCAAAGCATAAGTACCAAATTTTTTGCTTTTTGCACTTAAAATTTTACCCTTTCTTGTGGTTGTAATATAACTTGGCTTTTTGTAATAACCATGCAGATTAGCAATGAAAATTTTATTTAAATGTTCGGTTTTGTAATTGCTTAAATCGTAATTAATATAGAAATTCTTTTGAATTGGAATTTTATCTTCATGAAGAAAAAGTGTGTCAGAACTCACTTTAAAATCTATATAAGTATCATCATATAGCGTATTTTCATAAAAATTTACGCTTACTAAACCAGAATTTAAATTTGTTGTTTTGTCACTGTAAATAAGTGATTTATTGGTGTGGTCGCTAATACTATCTTGTACAATAGTTTCTGGTTTTCCTTTTACAGGTATAGTTACCCAAGTTTCGTTATTATGATAATCTCTAATTCTTATTTTATAAACGTTAGCAGTACTATCTTCAACTAAAATATAACCGTTGTCATTGACATTTTTGTACATGCTCAATGGATTATTTGGTTCTATAAAAAGCTTTTGAATTCTAGATTTTTTTGTTTTAAAGTAATCGTAATCTATAAAACGTTTAATATGTTTAGTTTCTTCAAAACTGAATCGTTTAAAATCAATTTCAAAACTCCTATTGCCGTTGTAGATGGTTTGTATATTGCTTACGCCGTTATTATTTGGTGCTAAATCTTGCTTATCATAAGAGGTGACTCCAAATCCTATTTTTCCATAAGCTGTTATTTCTTCTACAGTATAGTCGCCAGATTTTTGAGGAATTAAGCGTAATTGTGTACGTTTATTATTACCGTTAATAATAGCGTTTTTGTCCTTAGGATATGCAAATATAGCTGAAACATAAGGTGCTTTTGTGTCTTTTACTTGTAAACCAAACAGTAAAGGATTCATTGGTCGTTCTTCATTATCTCTAATTTCAAAATGAAGATGCGGACCACCAGAGCTTCCAGTATTACCAGAATATGCAATTACTTCGTTTGGTTGAATAAGGAGTTCTTCGGTATGAGGAAAAACTTCAACTTCAAAACTTTCTTTGTCGTATTGGCATTGTTTAATGTATTCTTCTAAACGATTAGATAATTTTTGAAGATGCCCATAAACCGTTGTGTACCCATTAGGATGCGTAATATAAATGGCTTTACCATAGCCGTAATGCGAGATTTTAATTCTACTCACATAACCTTCTGCCGCTGCATAAACTTTTAATCCAACTTTTTGTTGAGTTTTTATATCTAATCCACCATGAAAATGTGTTGAACGTAATTCTGCAAACGTACCAGCTAGAACGATTGGAATATCTAACGGATTTCTAAAATAATCTTGAGGGTACTTTGATTGGCCATAAATAGAGCAAGAAAGTAAAAAAAATAGAAAAAAATGTTTCATATATGCAACTCGAACAGCTAAAGTATTAATTTGATAACGAATTACAAATGTTAAAAGTGTATTATTTTTAAATGTAATTATCAACTTTTTTAGCCTCACAAAATTATTTAAGCTAAAATTTATATTTTAATACGCCCTTTTTAAAGTTTTTATTTGTGAAAAAAGCCTAACAATTTAATTCCTTTAACATTACAGTATTAAAAAATAATTGTAAAAAATTGGGTTTTTACATTAGGTATGTTAACTTTGTTCACATAGTATTGAATTGCTTTAATGAGTAAAATAGAAGACATTGTTGATGCGTTAGAGAATAAAATCAGTAAGATTTTACATAAGCAAGAAGTTTTAAAACAAACCAACGCTAAGCTCGCTGATCAATTAGAAAAGCAGCAACAAAAGCTTTTGGAGCAGCAAGAAGAAATTGCTGATTGGGTAGATAAATATGATACTCTTAAAATAGCGAATTCAATGCTTGGTAGTGACGAAAATAAACGAGAAACAAAGCTCAAAATAAATGCACTAATTAGAGATATAGACCATTGTATTGGTCAGTTATCTGAATAAAATTGGGAAATATATTATATGCCAGATCAATTAAAAATAAAACTTTCTATAGCTAATAGAGTTTATCCGCTAACGATAAATCCGGCTCAAGAAGAAGGTTTGCGAAAAGCTACAAAGAAAATTGAAGCTATGATTGGGCAATTTGAGCAGAATTACTCTGTAAGAGATAAGCAAGATGTTTTGGCCATGTGTGCTTTACAGTTTGCGGCTCAAGTAGAGCAAAAATCTATTGATAAAGAGTATGTAAATGTGGAGGTTCAAGAAAAGTTACAGGCTTTAAATGAACTTTTAAATGAGCATATTTAACTCGTACGTTCTTTAAAATAAAATAAGGTTACTGCCTATATTAGTTACATTTTTTGATAAACTCAACGATCAATTCTTTAAAAAGGGTGAGTTTAAGTTGTAAAATCGTGCTGTTAGTACTGAACTTGTTTCAGTATCTTAGACAGATTTTTGATCAGCTTGTTAGCCCTAAACTTGTTTTTAAGGAGTTTATACAAAACCGCTAACTGATATAGGCTTTTTTTATATACTAAACTAAACAACAAACAATGGACAGCAATACAATTATATATATAGTTGGGGCCGTAGTATTAGGAGTAATACTAGGATTTATTATAGCAAAAGCTTTAGAAAAAGGTAAGGCATCTAAGTTAATTGCAAATGCAGAAAGTGAATCTAAAACAATATTAAAGCAAGCTAAGTTAGATGGAGAATCTATAAAAAAAGATAAAATTCTTCAGGCAAAAGAAAAATTTATTGAGTTAAAAGCAGAACACGAAAAAGTCATTCTTTCTCGAGATAAAAAAATGGCTGAAGCTGAAAAGCGAATTAGAGATAAAGAATCTCAAATTTCTAATGAGCTTAATAAATCGAAAAAAGCTAATCAATCTTTAGAGTCTAAAATTAAAGATTACGATTATAGAAACGACTTCCTAGAAAAGAAACAAGAAGAAATTGAAAAGGCACATAAAAGCCAGATTAAACAATTAGAAGTTATCTCTGCATTATCCGCGGAAGAGGCTAAATCTCAGTTAGTAGAATCACTTAAGGAGGAAGCTAGAACAGATGCCATGGCTTTTGTGCAAGATAGAATAGAAGAGGCCAAACTAACAGCACAGCAAGAAGCTAAGAAGATAATTATAAACACCATTCAACGTATTGGTACAGAAGAAGCGGTTGATAATTGTGTGTCTGTATTTAATATAGAATCTGATGATGTAAAAGGACGAATTATTGGTAGAGAAGGGAGAAATATTAGAGCAATTGAAGCAGCAACAGGTGTTGAGATTATTGTAGATGATACACCAGAAGCCATAATTTTATCTTGTTTTGATTCTGTTAGACGAGAAATTGCACGTTTATCATTACACAAATTGGTTACTGACGGAAGAATACATCCTGCAAGAATTGAAGAAGTTGTTAGAAAAACAGAGAAGCAAATTGAACAAGAGATAATTGAAGTTGGTAAACGCACAGTTATCGATTTAGGAATTCATGGTTTACATCCTGAATTAATAAAAATGGTAGGGCGTATGAAATACCGTTCTTCTTACGGACAAAATTTATTACAACACTCTAGAGAAGTGGCTAAACTTTGTGGTGTAATGGCTGCAGAATTAGGCTTAAATCCTAAATTAGCTAAAAGAGCTGGTTTATTGCATGATATTGGTAAAGTGCCATCTTCTGAAACAGATGTAGAAACACCTCATGCTATTTTAGGAATGCAATGGGCAGAAAAGCATGGTGAAAAACCAGAAGTTTGTAATGCTATAGGTGCACACCACGATGAGATAGAAATGACTACTCTATTATCTCCAATTATACAGGTATGTGATGCTATTTCTGGTGCTAGACCAGGCGCAAGACGTCAAGTTTTAGATTCTTACATACAGCGTTTAAAAGATTTAGAAGATGTAGCCTTTGGGTTTACTGGAGTTAAAAAGGCTTATGCAATACAAGCAGGTAGAGAATTACGTGTAATTGTAGAAAGTGAAAAAGTTACAGATGATAAGGCAGCTAGTTTATCGTTTGAGATTTCTCAGAAAATACAAACAGATATGACGTATCCAGGACAAGTAAAAGTTACCGTAATTAGAGAAACTAGAGCAGTAAATATTGCAAAATAAGATGATATAATTTTATACATAAAAAAGTGTCTTTAGAAATAAAGGCACTTTTTTTATGATAGTTTTAAATTTGAATTCAGCAAGAAATAGAAATAATGCAAATTTATTTTTGCTTTTGAAATGTCAGTGAAAACGCTGTACCTTCATTTAATTTGCTTTCTATTTGTATAACACCTTGTAGTGCTTCTACTTGTGTTTTAGTTATATATAAGCCAATACCTCTAGAATCTTGTCTGTTTGTACCATGAAACGTTTGGTACATTTCAAAAATATGATCTTTAAATTTTTCCATATCAATACCAATACCATTATCCGAAATTAAAATTTTTATGGTGTCCTTAGTATGTACAGATTGAATGATTATTTGAGACTTTTTATTAGGATCTGAATATTTAATACCATTAGAAATTAGATTATAAAAAATACTATCTAAGTAAGATTTGTTAGAGAGTATCACTTCATCTTTACGAAGCGCATTATGTATTGTTACACCTTTTTCTTCACTCTCAATACTTAAACTTTCTATAATTTTACTACAACAATTATGTAAATAAACACGCTCGTTAATTTGGCTAACTTGGGCTTTAGATTTAATAGTTATAATATCATCGAGGTCTACAATAGTATTAGTTAATGATTCTGAAATAGATTTTAAATGCCGAATTAAATCTTCTTTTTCGGTATCAGTTTCCGCATCATCATAGAATTCTAAAATATTTTTAAAATTACCAATGTGTGTTTTTAAATTATGAGAAACAATATGAGTAAAACTATACAGTCTCTTATTTTGGCTCGTTATTAATTGTAGGTTTTTATTTTGTTGATCTTGGTTTTTCTTTAAATGAGAGATATCTGTATGTGTACCAATTATGCGTGTAGGTTTATTTTGGTCGTTTTTTTCAATAACTTTTCCTTTATCTAAAATCCACTTATAAGTGCCATCTTTACATAGAATTCGGTACTCGTTTTCATAATACTCTACATCTCCATTTATGTGCGCTTTAAAATCTTTAAAATAAGATTCTCTGTCATCTGGATGAACTTTATCATCCCATGCTTTAGATTTATTTTTTAGTTCACTGTCTTTATAACCTAAGAGTTGTTTAGATTCTTTTGAATAGAAAACTTTATTAGACACAATGTCCCAATCCCATAGACCAACATTAGAAATCTCTACGGCCGTTTTATATTTTTGGTCTTCAAAATTATCGTTAGAAAGATGGTTCTTTTCGTAAAATTTTGACTTGTAATTAGTTAAGTTAAAATCTGAGAATTTCATGGAATATTATTTTGTATTAAGACACAAAATGTAAAAATTTGTCATGGTTAAAGTTACTCTTTTTTAATTACTTTCTAGGGTGATATTTATTTAAGACTTCACTTAAGTGAGAGCGGTCAACATGCATGTAAATTTCTGTAGTTGTAATACTTTCATGGCCAAGCATCATTTGTATAGCACGTAAATCTGCACCATTCTCTAATAAGTGTGTGGCAAAAGAATGTCTAAATGTGTGTGGAGAAACTGTTTTTTTTAATCCAACGATTGCAACGAGTTTTTTAATAACTGTAAAAATCATGGCACGTGTTAACTTTTTACCTTTATAATTTAAGAATAAAATATCCTTTGATTCTGGTTGTACATCAATATGATTTCTAATTGACATCCAAATATTTATGAATTTCTGGGTAGATTCACCAATAGGAACAAAACGCTGTTTATCGCCTTTACCCGTAACCTTTATAAAACCCTCTTCAAAAAACAAATCAGATATTTTCAAATTAATAAGCTCACTAACACGCAAACCACAACTGTATAAGGTCTCTATTATTGCTCTATTTCTTTCGCCAAGATTTACACCGTTGTATTGATAACTTAAGTCAATGGCATTTATTAAATTATCTATGTCTTTTATAGATAAGGTATCTGGTAGTTTTCTTCCAATGCGTGGTGATTCTATTAAATCTAATGGGTTTGTTTCTCTGTAGTCTTCAAAAATTAAATAATCGAAAAAATTTCGAAGTCCAGAAATTAATCGTGCTTGTGATCTTGGGTTTATGGTTTTAGAAACCGAATAAATAAAATCTTTTATGGTGTTATTATCTATTTCTATTGGAGATATAGAAATAGTATGATTTTCTAAATAGGAAGTAAGCTTTTTAATATCATAACAATAATTCTCAATAGAGTTGGTGGAAAGGCCTCGTTCTATTTTAAGGTAATTTTTATAATCTGTTATGGCTTGGTTCCATTTCATATATAAATTTGGATATAAAAAATAGTGCGGAAGCTAAAGTTTTAAAACAAAAAAAGTCATCTTTTTAAGAGGTAAAGATGACTTTTAATAATATAGTTATTTATTATAATCCAGGGTAAGAATCAGTTAGTATTTGTACAATATCAATAATATGCCCTACAATAAAGAAACCGAATGTTATTATGTATAAAACATTCCAATACCATGGACTACCAATGTACCATCTATGAGCGGCAAAACCACCTAGCACAAACCATAAAGCGGCTGCAACCCATTTGTCTTTCCCAGAACTTGCAGCAGGTATAGCTTCTGCAATTTCATCTTCAGAAATGTCAGTAGAAACTGAGTTTTCGATGTTGTTTACAGTAGCTCTTTTAACAGGAAATGATGCATAAGAAGCACTCATACATAAAAAAATAGCGATTGTTGAAAGTAATAATTTAATTTTCATAAAAATTGGTTTAAGTTTGTTCGAAAATATATATAATAATTGAAAATTCAAACAATTTTATTGCTAGTATTTTAATAAAAATAAAAATATTAAGTGATATATTGAAAAAATCTTATTCAATGAAATTTTTTAAAGTTTTATTATTTACTCTTATCGTTTGCCAATTTACAGAAAGCCAAAATGAAAATAAATATGTTGGTTTTATAAAATTGAAGGACACACTCTTAATTAAGTACAGATTAGAATTTAGTGAGTCCAATGGTGAAATAAGTGGTTATAGTTTAACAGATTTTGGTGGTGAGCATGAAACTAAGTCCAAAATTTCTGGTATTTATGACCAAACAAATCATAGGATATCTTTTAAGGAAGTAGAATTGATTTACACAAAATCACCAGTGTCTTTAGATGATTTTGATTTTTGTAATATTCACCTAGAATCCGCAAAGTTTAAATTAGGTGCCAATGAATTTAATGGTAACTTTAAAGGAAAGTTTAGCGATGGAACACAGTGTATTAATGGAGAATTAGCTATGAGTTCTGTTGAAAAAGTAGCTAATAGAGTTGCAAAGTTTTCTAAGAAGGTACAAAAATCAAAACGTATTGAAGATAGTATAAAGGATAAAATGAAAAATTTAAAAATATTAGATTCACTGAATCTAAATGTTTTAAAAAAGAATGAAGTTACATCTGTTTTTACTAAATCTAAAGTTATGAAATTTTTTATCTACGATGGCGGTAAAATAGATAAGGATGTTGTTACAATTTTGAGTGAAGGAAAAATAGTGTTACTTAATTATGAGATATCCGAAAATAAAAAAGTAATTGAAATCCCAATAAAAACAAAGAAAACAACGATTACAATAATTTCAAATTCTGTAGGTACTATTGGTACTAATACTACTGTTTTAGAAATTGTAGATGATGTAAATAAAATTAAAACTTTAACTAGCCTTAATAAAGATGAAAAAACCTATATTGATATTTTTCAAAAATAACGATTTCAATTTTCAGGGTGTTTTATCTATTTAAGCTAACTAAGTAATTTTAAGATATTTACTTTATGAAAAAACTGATAATTATAAATGGTCCAAATTTAAACCTTTTAGGTAAGCGAGAACCAGAGATTTATGGTAGCCAAACCTTTGAAGATTATTTGGAAATTTTAATAAATAAATACCCTAAAGTTGAGCTAGATTACTTTCAATCTAACATAGAAGGCGAACTCATAGATAAAATTCAAGAAACTGGTTTTTCAGCAGATGGTATTATATTAAATGCAGCTGCATATACACATACATCAGTTGGTATTGGAGATGCTATCAAAGCGATTTCCACACCTGTTATTGAAGTTCATATTTCAAATACATTTTCTAGGGAAGAATTTAGACATCAATCTTATATTTCGCCAAATGCTTCAGGTGTAATTTTAGGTTTTGGTTTAAAGAGTTATGACTTGGCTATTGAGAGTTTTTTTAATGATTAATTAAAAATGATATGAAGCTATTTCTAAAATCATTTTTGTTTGTAATTCTGTTTTTAACATTTAATGATGCTTCTTCGCAAACTCAAATAGGGATTAAAGGAGGTGTTAATTATACTTTTTTTAAGGTTAATCAAGGTAATTTTGGCAATTTTTCAAAAGCTGAAACAGGCTATTATGGTGGCTTATTTGCTGATTTTAAGATTGAAGAGGATTATAGTTTTCAGGCAGAGTTATTATACATTGGTCTAAATGATTTTAAATTCTTAAATGCTCCCTTATATTTTAAGTATAATGTATTCAATAACTTCCATATTTTAGTTGGTCCTAGTTTAAATTATTTTTTCGATTTTTTTAATGCCAAATTAAAAGTTAGAGCAGATTTGAGTTTGGATTACGATTTTTCATCAAAATTGAATGTGCATATGAAGTATGTTATTGGTTTTAAAGAGATTTCACCAAATGGATTGTTTTTAGGTATTGGTTATAGATTGTAAAATTTTTCAAATAAAAAAAATGCAATTCAGTTCAGAATCGCATTTTTTTTATTTGACAACCATCAGAGTAAGCGTTCCTTCCTTCTGGGAAGGCTAGGAAGGGCTCTCTTTTTATAAGTGTATCACTTCATCATAAGCGGCAGCGACAGCTTCCATAACCGCTTCACTCATTGTTGGGTGAGGGTGGACTGCTTTTAAAACTTCATGCCCTGTAGTTTCTAACTTACGTCCTAATACCGCTTCAGCAATCATATCCGTTACGCCAGCGCCTATCATGTGACAGCCTAACCACTCACCATATTTAGCATCGAAAATTACTTTTACAAAACCTTCTTTGTTTCCACCTGCACTTGCTTTTCCAGAAGCAGAGAATGGAAATTTACCAATCTTTACATCTAAACCTTGTGCTTTAGCTTGCTCTTCAGTTAAACCTACAGATGCAATTTCTGGTGTACAATACGTACAACCAGGAATATTGCCGTAATCTAAAGCTTCTACATGCTGACCAGCAATTTTTTCTACACATAGAATTGCTTCTGCAGATGCAACGTGCGCTAAAGCTTGGCCTGGTGTTACATCTCCTATAGCGTAGTAACCAGGAATATTAGTTTGGTAATAATTGTTAACTAAGATTTTATCTCTATCAACTGCAATACCAACATCTTCTAAACCAATATTCTCAATATTAGATTTAATACCAACAGCAGATAATACCACATCTGCCTCTAATACTTGTTCTCCTTTTTTAGTTTTTACTGTAGCTTTTACACCTTTACCAGATGTGTCTACAGAAGTTACTTCAGCAGAAGTCATTATTTTTATACCATTTTTCTTAAAGCTACGCTCTAATTGTTTAGATACTTCATTGTCTTCAACTGGTACAATTTTATCTAAATACTCTACAATAGTTACCTCAGTTCCCATTGAGTTATAAAAATATGCAAACTCTACACCAATAGCTCCAGAACCTACAACTATTAATTTCTTAGGTTGTTTCTCTAAACTCATGGCTTGTCTGTATCCAATTACTTTTTTACCATCTTGAGGTAAACTTGGTAATTCTCTAGAACGTGCACCTGTTGCAATTATAATATGGTCTGCAGAATACTCAGTACCATCAACGTCAATTTTCTTTCCGGTTTTAAGAGTTCCGAAACCTTCAATAACGTCGATTTTATTTTTCTTCATTAAAAACTTAACACCGTTGCTCATTCCATCAGCAACACCACGACTTCGTTTTACAACTGCATCAAAATCATAATCAGCATCTTTTACTTTTAAACCGTAATCTTCAGCATGCTTTAAGTATTCAAAAACTTGAGCAGACTTTAAAAGTGCTTTTGTTGGTATACAGCCCCAATTTAAACAGATTCCTCCAAGACTTTCTTTCTCAATGATGGCTGTTTTAAAACCTAATTGCGAAGCTCTAATAGCTGCAACATAACCACCAGGACCACTTCCTAAAACAATAATATCGTATTTACTCATGCGTAAGTTTTTTTATTAAATTCTTTGAAGTTACAAAAGTAAGAAATTCAAAATATAAAATGTAATTAGTTAGTTCTAATTTTAGTAAAACAGATGGATTGTTTTGGTTAAATATCATCTGTAAAATGCTTACGTCTTTTTTCTGCTTTAAATTTTAATTTGTTATAAGATTTAGATTCTCCTTTGGCTATTGACAGTGTTTGCCAATTATTTTCCTTAATTGTTTTGCCTATGAACACAATTTGTCCTATATGGTACGCATAATGCATTGTTTGTCTATTAATTGCTTCAGTGATAGTGTGTCCCTGATTTCTTATGTATATAATTTGCTCTAAGTTTTCGTTGTTTAGTGGCTTAATAGCTTTAAATAGACAAAGCCAACCTTGTTCCCAAGCTTCTATCAATTGTTGCTTGGTATTAAAATTATCCTGGAATTCCTCATCGCGTTTTCGCCATTCTTTCTCACCATCTTCGGTTAAAAAATTTGTCCAGCGACTTAACATGTTGCCATGAAGATGTTTCACAATTATAGCGATTGAATTAGAATTAATGCCAAATTCTGTTTTTAATTCTGCCAGTGTAAGTTGGTCTAAGGTTTTATCACCAAGACTTTTGTAATACTGAAGTTGTTTGATAACACTTTTTAAATAGGAAGAGGCCATATTTTTAATTTTGTTGTATAAAAATAGCGATACATTATTTATTACATCGTTAATTTGTATAATAAGATAATATATAGCTATTTTTAATTTAAACGCTTTACTCTTCGGTAGCAACAAATATCAGAGCATCACCATTTATACAGTGCCTTTTGCCTGTTGTTGCTCTTGGCCCATCATTAAAAACATGTCCTAAATGCCCTCCACAAGTGGCACAATGTTCCTCATCTCTAGTATAACCAATTTTTGTATCTGTACCATAAGCCACATTACCTTCTATTTCTCTATCAAAACTTGGCCAACCAGTACCAGAATCAAATTTATGTTCACTTTTAAACAATGGTGTATTACAAGCAGCACAATGATAAACTCCTTTTTTGTAATTTTTATTTAATGGACTAGAAAATGGACGTTCTGTACCAGCTTCTCTTAAAATATAATATTGCTCAGCAGTGAGTTGTTCTTTCCACTCTGCTTCAGTCTTAGTGATTGCAAATGTTTCTTTTTCACTAGATTCCTTTTTCTGCGCTGCAGAATTACAATTAAACAATGTAATAAACGTAATAAATGACAGCACTTTTTTCATAACCTAATTTTATTTTCTTTTTTCAATATTTTATGGGTCGAAAGTTAGTTTGTTTCATTACAAAATACTGGTTTTATTTAACAAAGATTTTATAAAAATGATAGTGGTATTTAGCAATTTAATTGTTAAATTTAAAAACTAATACTAAATAAGAACTAATGAAAATAGTGCATATAAGCGCAGAATGTTATCCAGTTGCAAAGGTAGGAGGATTGGCAGATGTGGTTGGAGCTCTACCTAAATATCAAAATCAATTAGGTGCAGATAGTAGCGTTATAATGCCTTTTTATAATAACACTTTTACTCGAAAACATAATTTTGAATCTGTATACAATTCAAAAATCCATCTAGGTTATATTGAGTATGATTTTGATATACTAAAATTATCAACGCAAATTTTAGAGTTTGATGTATTCTTTATCGATATTCCAACATTATTGTATAAAGATTATGTGTATTCTAATGACGATACTGACCGTTTTTTAGCATTTCAGATAGCAGCATTAGATTGGATTTTAACTTTAAATAAGAAACCAGATTACATCCACTGCCACGACCATCACACAGGTTTAATTCCGTTTATGGCCCAAGAAAGTTATAAGTATAGTGCTCTAAATAAAATACCTGTAATAACAACTATACATAATGCGCAATATCAAGGTTGGTTTAAGTATCATCATTTATATAAAATACCAGACTTTGATAATAACAACGTAGGATTATTAGACTGGAACGGAATTATAAACCCTTTAGCAGCAGCCATTAAATGTGCCTGGCGTATAACTACCGTTTCTCCTAGTTACATGGAAGAACTTATGATTAATGCTAATGGATTAGAGGGTTTATTAAGAGCAGAAAATGCAAAGGCTGTTGGTATTTTAAATGGAATAGATACCGAAGTATGGAATCCGGAAACAGACAAATACCTTATAAAAAATTATAAAGTATCTTCTAATCAATCTGGAAAATTAGCAAATAAAAAGTGGTTGTGTACAGAGTTTAATCTAAATCCAGAAAAACCTCTATTTGCATTTATTGGTCGCTTGGTGGGTGAGAAGGGCTCAGATTTATTTCCCGATGCTTTTAATGTTGCCCTAAGAAATAATGATATTTCAATTTTACTTCTAGGTTCCGGAGATCCAAATACAGAAGAAAGATTAAATGCACTTAAAAATGAAAATGAAGGTAGATATAACAATTTTATAGGTTATGATGAAAGGTTATCACATATTATATATGCAGGAGCAGATTTTTTATTAATGCCATCTCGAGTAGAACCTTGTGGATTAAATCAAATGTATGCTCTTCGTTATGGAACGATTCCAATAGTTAGAAGTATTGGAGGTTTAAAAGATACAATTATCGATATTGAAAATGATGGTTTTGGATTTGTACATAAAGAAGCTTCTGTAAATGATATTTGTTATTCTATAGAAAGGGCAGTCAATTTTTATAAAGCTAAAACAGAACTTAAAAAGATTAAAAAATATATTATGCAAATTGACCACTCTTGGGGAAATTCTGCGAAGCAATATATAAAACTTTATAAGTCAATAACAACTAATTAACTATAACTAAAGAACTAAAAAAATAAATTATGATAAATGAAAGTGTACTATCAATTATACTGGGTGGAGGCCAAGGGTCTAGATTATATCCATTAACGGCTGATAGATCTAAACCAGCAGTACCAATAGCAGGTAAATATAGATTAGTAGATATACCTATATCTAATTGTATAAATTCAGATATAAAAAGGATGTATGTATTAACACAGTTTAACTCTGCCTCTTTAAACCAACATATAAAGAACACTTATCATTTTAGTTTTTTTAGTAGTGCTTTTGTTGATGTTTTAGCAGCAGAACAGACCATGCAAAGTGATAAGTGGTTCCAAGGTACTGCAGATGCTGTAAGGCAAAGTATGCATCATTTTTTACAAAATGAATTTGATTATGCTTTAATTCTTTCAGGAGACCAATTATACAATATGGACCTAGAAGATATGATTGAAAAACATAAAGAAAGCAACGCAGAAATATCTATAGCCACATATCCAGTTACAGCTAAAGATGCTACTGGATTTGGGCTTCTTAAAACAAATGAAGAAAGCATTATTACTTCATTTATTGAGAAACCTGCAGCAGAATTATTACCTAATTGGACCTCTGAAGTAAGTGATGACATGAAAGCAGAGGGAAGAAATTATCTGGCCTCAATGGGAATTTATATTTTTAATAGAGACCTTTTGGTAAAACTTATGGAAAATCCAGATACTATAGATTTTGGAAAAGAGATAATACCACAAGCCATACATAACCATAAAACATATAGTTACCAATATGAAGGTTATTGGACAGATATCGGAACCATAGAATCCTTTTTTGAAGCTAACTTGGGTCTAACGGATGATATTCCAAAATTTAATTTGTACGATGAAAACAGAATTTACACTAGAGCCAGAACGTTACCAACTTCAAAAATTTCGGGAACGATATTAAACAAAGCAGTAATATCAGATGGATGTATTATTCAGGCAGAAAAAATTGAAAGAAGCGTAATAGGCATTAGATCTAGAATTGGCAAAGAATCTATAATAAAAAACACTTATATGATGGGTAATGATACCTATGAGTCATTACATGATATAGAAGTAAAAAATATTGAAAACTTATTAGGAGTTGGTGATAGATGTTACATAGATAATTGTATCGTTGATAAAAATTGTAGAATTGGAGATGATGTTAGAATAGAGGGTGGTAAACACTTACAAGATGAAGAAACTGATAGTTACCTTATAAAAGATGGTATTGTAGTAATTAAGAAAGGTGCAACAATACCAAAAGGAACAATAATCAGTTAAATAAATCTTTTACAATAGATGGCAGAAATTATCAATTATAGTTTGTTTACTGATTTTGATATTAATTTATTTAAATCAGGAAAACATTATCGTTTATACGAAAAATTTGGTTCTCACATTATAACTGTAGATGGAGTAGAAGGTGTTTACTTTTCAGTTTGGGCGCCAAGTGCAAATACAGTTTCAGTTGTTGGAGATTTTAATTATTGGACAGAAGGCGAACACAAATTAAGTGTACGCTGGGATTCTAGTGGTATATGGGAAGGCTTTATACCAGGTTTGGGTAAAGGTACTAAATACAAATACAAAATAGAAAGTAATCATAATGGTGTAAAAACTGAAAAAGCAGATCCTTACGCTAGACGATATGAACATAATCCTAAAACTGCATCTATTGTTTGGGACGAGCCTTATACCTGGAAGGATACTAATTGGATGAAAAAACGTAAGGCCAATAACGCCTTAGACGCTCCATTCTCGGTTTATGAAGTTCATTTAGGCTCTTGGAAAAAGAAAGTTGAAGAAAATCGTTTTTTATCGTATGTAGAAATGGCAGATGAGTTAGTTTCTTACGTAAAGGATATGAATTTTACCCACGTAGAACTAATGCCAGTAATGGAATTTCCTTACGATCCATCTTGGGGTTATCAGGTTACAGGTTACTTTGCACCTACATCAAGATTTGGTTATCCTGAAGAATTTAAATTATTGGTAGATAAACTTCATCAAAATGATATTGGGATAATTTTAGATTGGGTGCCATCTCATTTCCCAGAAGATGCTCATGGTTTAGGTTTTTTTGATGGATCCGCACTTTACGAGCATCCAGATCCAAAAAAGGGCTATCATAAAGATTGGAAAAGTTTAATTTTTAATTATGGTCGTAATGAAGTTAAATCGTTTCTAATAAGTAATGCTATTTTTTGGTTAGATCAATTTCATGCAGATGGACTTCGGGTAGATGCCGTTGCTTCTATGCTATTTTTAGACTATAGTAGAGAAGATGGTGAATGGGATCCAAACATGTTTGGAGGAAGAGAAAATCTTGAAGCAATGTCATTTTTAAGAGAAATGAACGAAGCTGTGTATGCTGCATTTCCAGATGTACAAACTATTGCAGAAGAATCTACTGCATTTCCTATGGTATCAAAACCAACGTATTTAGGTGGTTTAGGATTTGGCATGAAATGGATGATGGGATGGATGCATGATACGCTTCAATATTTTGCAAAAGAGCCTATTTATAGGCAATACCATCAAAACGATTTAACATTTTCAATGACGTATGCGTTTACGGAAAATTTTATGCTTCCGTTAAGTCATGATGAAGTTGTTTATGGTAAAAAATCAATTTTAGGACGTATGCCAGGAGATGAGTGGCAACGCTTTGCTAATTTAAGATTACTATATAGTTACATGTTTACCCATCCTGGTGCCAATTTATTGTTTCAAGGTGCAGAATTTGGCCAAAGTGAAGAATGGGATTTTCAAAACAGTATTGATTGGCATTTATTACAATATGCACCTCATAAAGGTGCTCAAGAATTGGTTAAAGATTTAAACATTTTTTACAAAAGCCAACCTGCATTGTACCAGAAACAGTTTTCTATAGATGGCTTTGAATGGATAGATTATGGAGATTCTAAAAATAGCGTATTTACATACATTAGAAAAGGTCATGACGAGATTGATAATTTAGTTATAGCTTGTAATATGACACCTGTCCCTAAAGAAAATTACAAGTTAGGTGTACCAAAGGCAGGTAAGCTAAAGGAGGTTTTTAATAGTGATTTAAAAAAGTACTTTGGAAGTGGTCAATACAGTAACAAACTAAAAACTACCAAGAAGGACCCTTGGCATTTTAGGGATCAATCCATTGTAATTGATATTCCACCCTTAGGTATGGTTGTTTTTAAATACCAAAACAAAATAGTTTCTAAACCCAAGGTAAAATCAACTAAAAAAAGAACAACAAAATCTAAGACCAAGTAATTAAGTAAAAAAAAATTAAAAAAGACCATTCTAAACTTTATTAGAAAGGTCTTTTTTATTTTTAATTAGCTGTATTGAAAAGGATATGTCTAAAAAAACATGTCCTTATAACAGATGTTTTCTTAAGTTTACAAAAGTTGCATTTTCATTATTCTACTTTAAAATGAATACCACTACAAAACAAGGTTTATTAAAATACGGCATTCCTTCTATAGCAATAATTGTTGTTGTTATTCAGTTATTTTTAGTTAACACAAAAGATTTGAGTAGATGGAAAGGTGGAGGATATGGTATGTATACTGAGATGCATTACGTCTATAATCAAATATATATTCCTGGTATGTCTGTTGATTCTTTGGTAAAAGATAACCCTAAAATGAAATCTACTTTAGGTCATTTAATGCTAATGCCAAATAAAATAAATCTAAAGAAAGCTGCCAAATTAGTATTGGATACGTTTAAAAAAGATAGCATCCATATTCAAATTTGGAAGCCTGTTGTAAATGTAGAAAAGGAAACCTATACCAGAGTTTTAAAAGAAGAAATCCGTTTAAATAAATCGAATCTTTGAAACCTTGGTCTTACATACAATTAAAGTTAAGGGAACCAATATTTTTGGGTAAGCAATTGCTGTTATTGTTGCTACTAGTTTACATCATTATTTTAGGAGAAGATTATTTTTTTATTAAAACTACTATTATCTGTTTGGGTTTAACGTTGTGGTTTGTTTTTAATAGTAAAATAAGAGAAAAAATGCCATGGATAGTTATTATTGCACTTCTATTAGTTGATTTATATTATTCTTACTTCTGGGTTGCTAATCATCATTTTATGTTACTTTTTATGGTACTGTCTTTAATGTTATTAACTTTTCATAAGCAAGAATCTATTTTTATAAAAAACATTCAATTCCTTGTGGTTGTTGTAATTATGGCCTCAGTAATTCAAAAACTGTCGTCATCTCAATTTATAAATGGTAGTTTTTATTATCATGCCTTGGATGTAGGCGCTTTATTCAAAAAGATATTTATTTTTTTTCCTGATAGTTTAGACATAGTTCAAAATAATTCAGATAATATAAATGTCTTGTATAAAAGCGACCCTAATTTAAGAGAATACATTGTATTGAAACCTGTTTTTAATAATCTTAAACTTATAAGTGTATTATTTGCATGGCTTACCATAATTATAGAGTTCATAGTAGCTGCGGCATTATTATGGAAACCCAAATCTACTGTTACACATCTTCTGTTTATAGCAATGATTATTGCTGTTCTTGTTACTAGGTTAGAAACAGGTTTTATGGCGCTTCTCTCTTTAAGTGGTTTGTTTCTTTGCGCTAATAAATATTTAAGATTTATTTATATTTTAATTATTCTGGGATGCATCATATTAATAATAACTAAGATAGGGTATCATTAATATTCAATAATTTAACATAATCTTCATTAGAAAATAAATGTGCAGAATATGTTTTTAGAATGATGTGCTGTTAAATTTTAGGAAATCAAGTAAAATATGCATGTAAATTAGAACTATCGCAAAAAATAATACATAAAAAGCGATTGTTAGCAACAATTGGCATTATACTATGAGAACCCTTTTATTTATTGGATTTTTTCCGTTTTTTTGTGTCAGATTTTGATAAAAAATTGACCTATGATTGTAAATACAGAATTAGAAAATAAAGGGAATTTATTTCCATCAAACATAATTGACTTTAAAAAAGATGTTGATAAGCTATATTTTACAGCCGCTAATGACGTTATTTTAGAATTAACTGTTGTTAGAGATAGTCTATTACGTTTTAGATATACCACGGTTGGAAATTTTAAAAATGATTTTTCATACGCTATTACTAAGTATGCGAGTATAGGTTATAATAAATTAGAAATAGAAGAGCGCAAAGACTGTTATGAAATAACCACTTCAAAGTTGCGTTGTGAAATTTCAAAAGTAAATATGAAAGTATCTATTTATGATGCTTTAGATGGTACATTAATTAACCAAGATGAAAGCGGATTTCATTGGGAGGAAAGTTATGAGTTTGGTGGAAACATCGTAAAAATGAGTAAAATTTCTAACGATGGAGAAAGTTATTATGGACTAGGAGATAAACCAAATCATTTAAATTTAAAAGGAAAGCGATACAGTAATTGGGTAACAGATTCTTACGCATATGGTAAAGACACAGACCCCATTTATAAAGCCATTCCGTTTTATACAGGTCTACATCATAGTAAAGCCTATGGTATTTTCTTTGATAACACCTTTATGTCCTATTTCGATTTTGCGCAAGAACGTAGAAACGTTACCAGTTTTTGGGCGCAAGGTGGTGAAATGAATTATTATTTCTTCTATGGTCCAAAAATGAGTGATGTTGTAGAAAGTTACACGGATTTAACTGGTAAGCCTCATCATTTACCACCACTTTGGGCATTAGGTTTTCATCAATGTAAATGGAGTTACTACCCAGAAAGCAAGGTAAAAGAAATTACATCTACATTTAGAAAACTTCAAATTCCATGTGATGCAATTTATTTAGATATTGATTATATGGATGGTTTTCGCTGTTTTACATGGAACAAAGAACATTTTCCAGATCCAAAACGTATGGTCAAAGAATTGTTAGACGATGGATTTAAAACCGTGGCAATTATTGATCCAGGTATTAAAATAGATAAAGAGTATTCTGTTTTTAAAGAAGCTTTAGAAAAAGATTATTTCTGTAAACGTGCAGATGGTGATTACATGAAGGGTAAAGTTTGGCCAGGTGAATGTTATTTTCCAGATTATACAAATCCAGAAGTTAGAGATTGGTGGTCTGGTTTATTTCAAGAATTGATTGAAGATATAGGAGTAAAAGGTGTTTGGAATGATATGAATGAGCCTGCTGTAATGGAAGTGCCAAATAAAACATTCCCAGATGATGTTCGCCATGATTATGACGGAAACCCTTGTAGTCATAGAAAAGCGCACAACATCTATGGTATGCAAATGGCCAGAGCAACCTACCAAGGTTTAAAGAAATATTCGTATCCAAAACGACCGTTTGTTATTACACGTTCTGCTTATTCTGGCACACAACGTTATACATCAACATGGACAGGTGATAATGTAGCTACTTGGGAACATTTATGGATTGCCAACATGCAGGCACAACGTATGGCAATGTCTGGTTTCTCTTTTGCTGGTAGCGATATAGGTGGATTTGCAGAGCAACCGCAAGGTGAGTTATTTACGCGTTGGATTCAACTAGGTATCTTTCATCCATTTTTTAGAGTACATTCATCTGGTGATCATGGAGACCAAGAACCTTGGGCTTTCGATGAGGATGTAACGGATATTGTGAGGAAATTTATTGAAATTCGTTATCAAATTTTACCATATTTATATACAGCTTTCTGGAATTATGTTGATCATGGAACCCCTTTACTTAAGTCACTAGTATTATATGATCAAGAAGATGTGCAAACACATTACAGAACTGACGAATTTATTTTTGGAGAACAAATTTTAGCTTGTCCAATTTTAGAGCCAAATGCAAAAGGAAGACGTATGTATGTACCAAAGGGAAAATGGTATAATTTCTGGACAGATGAGGTTATAAAAGGAGGTAAAGAAATGTGGGTAGATGCAGATATTGATAGTATGCCAATATTTGTAAAAGAAGGTGCAATAATACCTAAATATCCAATTCAGCAATATGTTGGCGAAAAGGAAATTACCGAAATCACTTTAGATGTTTATTACAAAAAAGGCAAAGAAAAAAGCGAGTTGTTTAGTGATGCTAATGATGGTTTTGATTATACTAAAGGACGCTATAGTTTAAGAAATTTCTCATTTACCGGAAAAGCAAATGAGTTAATTATTAATCAATATAAGGAAGGTAAATATGTTACAAATTATGAAACTTTTAATATTAAATTTCATGGATTACCTTTTGATGTGGTTGAAGTGCAGCTAGATAATGAAAAATTAGAATTAGAAAGTTTAAAGGTTAATGGAGTAACATCAATAGTTGTAGATAAGAATTTTGCAGAATTACACATCATAGGTACTAAGTCGGAATCGTAAATAGTTAATAGTGACCAATTGGGTATTTTTGTGTCTTATTACTATAAATTCATTTTTGTATTTTAGTAATTCTTAATAAATCAATTTATCATGAAATATATTAAAGTAGTTTTCGTACTACTAATTGTAGCAGTAGTTTACGCTTGTGCAACCAATCCTTTTACAGGTAAAAAGACAATGGCTTTTGTTGGTAACGACCAATTGTTTCCATCAGCTTTTGCCCAATACAATCAAGTAAAATCAGAGAGTAAGGTAATTACAGGGACATCAGATGCTGAGATGATAACAAGAGTTGGTCAACGTATTGCAGCTGCTGCAGAACGCTGGTTAGTTGCTAACGGAAATCATGGATATTTAGATGATTACCAATGGGAATATACGTTAATAGAATCGGATCAAGTAAATGCTTGGTGTATGCCAGGTGGTAAAATAGCATTTTACACAGGTATTTTACCAATAGCGGCCAATGAAACAGGTGTTGCCGCAATTATGGGGCATGAAGTAGTGCATGCGTTAGCAAATCACGGACAGCAACGTATGAGTGCAGCATATTTACAACAAGGTTTGGCTGTTGCAGGTAATGTTGCATTAGCAAGTGATGATCAAGCTTTAGGTATTTTTAATCAGTCTTTTGGTGTGGTATCAAATGTAGCCGGAATGTTGCCATTTAGTAGAAGTCATGAAACAGAAGCAGATAAAGTTGGTTTAATTTTAATGGCTATTGCTGGTTATAATCCAGATGAAGCTGCTGAATTATGGAAAAGAATGAAAGCTAATAGTGGATCTTCATCTACACCAGAGTTTTTAAGTACACACCCAAGTAATGATTCTAGAATTGCAACATTACAAGAACTGGCACCAAAAGCAAAGGAAGAAGCTAAAAAGTTTGGAGTTACTTCGTTTAGACCAATAAACTGATTACTTATTATTATATATTTAAATTTTTAAGCTGCTTGTTAAGAGCAGCTTTTTTTATGTTATATTGTGGCTTAATTTACTTAGTTTTTCGTAAAGTTTACTAAAGGATTAAAACTACTACCTAACAAACTAATATTATGAATAAATTTGATAAAGGAAGTAAAAAACTTCTAAACGCTTGGGCTTTTTACGATTGGGCGAATTCCGTTTATACATTAACTATTGCCTCCTCAATATTTCCAATATTTTATTCTGCTTTGTTTTTAGGGCAAATTGAAAAAACGGTACCTGCATTTGGGATGGTTTTTAAAAGTACTGCTCTTATCACTTATGTTACAGCATTTACATTTTTAATTGTAGCCTTTTTATCGCCAATTTTATCTGGTATTGCAGATTATGTAGGTAATAAAAAGAATTTTATGAAGTTTTTTTGTTACACAGGTAGTTTAGGTTGTATTGGTTTGTATTGGTTCAATTTAGATAGTATTCACTTAAGCCTTCTCTTTTATTTTATGGGATTAATTGGGTATTGGGGAAGCTTAGTGTTTTATAATTCGTATTTACCAGATATTGCGTACCCAGAACAACAAGATAGTATTAGTGCCAAAGGTTTTAGCATGGGTTATATTGGTAGTGTAATTTTGCTACTAATAAATTTAGGTATGGTTATGATGCCAGACCTATTTGGTTTTGATACTAGTATTTCACAAAATATATTAGACACTGGTACAGAAACTGAAATTGCTGATGCATTAGAAAAAGCCAAGAATAATGCCTCTTTTGAAGCAATGCGTATATCATTTATAACTGTGGGTTTATGGTGGATTCTTTTTAGTCAATATACATTTTACATATTGCCTATAGGTGTATCAAAAGGGCATAAGGTCACTAAAGATATTGTCTTTAATGGCTTAAGAGAATTAAAACAAGTTTGGTTTCAACTAAAGCAAAATTTAAGATTAAAGCGTTATTTGGTAGCCTTTTTTGTGTTTAGTATGGCAGTACAAACTATTATGCTAGTCGCAGTTTACTTTGGAGAAGAAGAAATTGCTTGGGGAAGCTCTGATGCTAAAACGCAAGGCTTAATTGTAAGCATTCTCGTTATTCAATTGGTTGCTATCCTTGGTGCATTTTTAACATCCAAAGCATCTTCTAAATTTGGAAATATTAAAACACTTATTGTTATTAATTTCTTTTGGATGGCATTATGTTTTTATGCTTATTTTATGGAATCACCAGAACAATTTTATATTGCAGCGGGTTTTGTAGGTTTGGTTATGGGAGGTGTTCAATCTTTAGCGAGGTCCACTTATTCTAAATTTTTACCAGATACAGAAGATACAACGTCGTATTTTAGTTTTTATGACGTTGCAGAAAAAATAGGTATTGTTATAGGAATGGTGATTTTTGCTACCATAGATCAAGTTACAGGAAGTATGAGAAACGCCATTTTGTTTTTAGTTATCTTTTTTATAGCAGGTATTGTTTTACTTTTTAAAGTACCTAGGCATGCTGATTGACTTTGCACTATGAACTATTAATTAGGTAGTTGATTTAATAAAAGTTTTTTAAACCCATAACAAAAGAAATCCATACAATTATTCTTATATTGCGTTTAACTAATATATTTATCAATGAAAAAGCTCGTATTTCTTTCAATTTTATCTGCTATGTTTTTTACATCATGTAGCAACAGCGTAGACTTAGCAATAGACAATCCAACTGATTTTTCTGTAGAAGTAGTCGTAGATACACTTAGAGTAGTTGTGCCTCCAAAAGAAGTTGTTTGGGTAGAAATGGGCAAAGGAGAACATCAATTAACTTTAGAGAACGATAGTATAATTAAATTTAATTTTCAGTCTGATGTCTATATGGTTAATCCATCATTGTCAGAATATTTATTGGCAGATGAGTATTATGGTCCAGAGATGTATCAAGATACTTATGCGGCTAACCTAACAAATAAAGAAGTTACATTTTTAGGAATACCTATGGAAGGTAATTATGATGTGGTTAGAGATGTTATTAATGAAGTAACTTGGGATTATGGACCAAGAGAGTCGTTGCCAGAAATGGTAGAAGTAGATTCTGATGAGTCTTATACCAGTTTAGTTAAAGCATACGACCCACAAGAATTTATGGCGTTAATGATGAGTTCTTATTCAGGTGAAGAATAAAATTAAAAAGTCCCAATAATCTATCTATATTGAAAACTTCGTTAGGAACACACATCACTTGGGATGTATACAACTGCAACGCCAAGGCCATTTCGTTTATTCCAAAAGTTAAAACGGTTTTAAATGCTATTGTAGAAGAGCTGCAGCTTTCTAAAGTGAATGAATCTTTTAAGCAATTTGAGCCGATTGGTGTAACAGGCTTCATTCTATTAGAAGAAAGTCATGTAAGTATACATACTTGGCCAGAGTATCAATTTGCCGCTGTAGATATTTTTTCATGTAAACATTTTGATGCCGAAAAAATTCAGAAATTACTCATGTCTTCTTTTAGTTCAAATAAAGTAATTATCAAACAGATAGAAAGAGGAGACGCTATTGATGTAATTACAAAAGAGTTTAACTAGTAAAACCTTATTCTTCTACAGATTTCCAATTCTCACCAGATTTAATTCTGTAAAGCTGCATTGTTGAAATACCAAATTGTTTTGCAATCATTTTCATTCTTGTTCTACGATTTGGATCGTTTATCTTTCGTTTTATAAGCTTTACTTTTGTTTCAGTTAGTTTGGCAGTGGATGGTATTTTACGCACCATATTTTTATACTTTGGATTACTAAACTGGTGAAGCTCTTTTTCTCTTTTAGTAGCCCATTTTAAATTATCAACATGGTTATTTGTTTTGTCATAATCTAAATGAATAACATATATACCATCATTTTTTTCTAAAAAATGTTCAGCCACAAGTTTGTGGACATATCTACTCGTTTGTTTTCCGTTTTTTTTCTGTTTTACAGGTAAGTTTTGGTAACCGTTGATGTAGTATTTTTTTACAAGCGTTTCTTCACTTGTTTTACAATTTATTATACGGCCATAGTTTGAAATTTTAAACTTTTCATTATCATCGATGTTATTATCAAAAACAATAGTTTTCCATTTCTCATTCCAGTAATCTCTTATCATTGCTCGCTTACGTTAGTTTGTGGCAAAGTTACAACAAATATTTTTTTACGAAATTTTAAGTGGTTTTAAGGAAATTTATTACAAAAAGAATGTAAGATTTTAAATGATAAAATGCGACATAAATTCGCAATCATCAGTAATAATTGGAGATTCTTGAGCTCTTAAATTAAGAGCTGATGCTTTGGTTGTGAAGAACATACCGATTTGGTAATAATACTTTTCTAAATCTTGATTTAAAGGATAGTATTTTTGAAAAACCATCTCTTGGTTGCTATAATCTCCTACAGATTCTTGCCTTGCTTTTGTTTCAGTTTCAATAACAATATTTTCGCCTAACCTGCCATAAATGGGCTTCTTTACGTATTCTCCTAAACGTGCTTCTTGCTGTAAATACGTTTCTGCAATGACATTATTTGGGAAATTTTGAGAAATGTAGGCTAAGAATTTTTTATTCTGCCAAATGGCTGTGTAAGGTGGATTTAAAACAACCACCTTATCGTTACAAATTATATCAGATAAGGTTTTAGCCAATTCTGGCTCGTCATTAAACATCCAATCCCAAGGAACCATTTTAAAAAGTACATCAATTTCTTCAAATTCACCGCCAATTTCATAAAAAACGCCTTCATCTGAAAATGTAATATGCTCTAAATCTGAATACATTGGTTTAAAGCCGGCTTGGTAAGCAATGTCTATTATACAGTTTACATTTTCTACATCTTCAATATATCCAAATGAAGTTCCTAAAAATGTAGGATTAGGTTTGTTTAGTGTACTTTTAAGGCTAGAAAGAGTTGTTTTTATATCCTCACTTAATGTATTAAAACTTTGAGGATTTCCTTTTAATTCTGCTAACTGCAATGGATGCCATAATAGTGTTTCTGGTATGGTGCTGCATGTGTCTGCATTAAATTCTATAATACGACCATAATCAGATTTTAGTCCACCATTGATATCAAATCTTCCGTAAAGAAAAGGATGTTTGGTTTTATTTTTCCAGCTGTGAATAATACATTTTTGAAAAGAGAGCGGAATACCTAAATCTCCTAACCTCTCTTCGGTAATAATTTTATCTGTAGCGCGTTGAAATAAATAGAAAGCTTCATCAGAAATACGACGTAATTGTTCTATTTCTGAACGGTAAATACCAAGTAACTCTTCAGAAAAATAATCTTCTCCTAAAAACCAATGTAAACGATTTGGGACATGTTTCTTTTTAAGGCGTTTAATTTCCTTAAAACGATTATCCTCCAAATGATCTAAACGACTTTCCACTGCCATAGCCTTTAGATGATGAACCAGGTACACTTACACGACGAGATGTAGCTGAGCTTTTTAAATCATTTTTTAAACTTGTAGACTTATTATAAGCCGAAGCGTTTTTGTAGTTGCTCTGTTTAGGCGTAACATTGTTCATGTTTCTATTAAAATAAGAGCTTGCTAAAGAATAATATAAAATACTTCTTAGACCAGAGTGGCGGTACGTAGAAGAATTGTCATCTTTTAATTTTCTTAAGGATAAAGTATCAACAGTACCTTCTAAAGTATGCACAATTGCAATAGATTTTTCCTTATCGTCTATAATACGCTCATCAATTATTTTATAATCTTCACCAGGTTCAACTTCTTCAACTTCAGTAATTACACCTTTAGTAGATTCGTAAATCGTTTCTTCTTGTGCATCTTTAATTCTTGGACTTCCGTCTTCTTCTCCACAACTTTGTAAAGCTAAGGTGGCAGAGACGGCAGCAATTAAAGTTATTTTTTTAGTTAAAGCAAGACCTGTTATAAAATTTTTCTTCATCTTTGAGCTGTTGTTTATACCTCAAACATAGTCAAATTTTTATGAAAAAAAAAGCCATTATTCCTTTTGCTGTTTTTATTGCAGGATTATGTTCTATTATCTATGAATTACTGATTAGTACTACAGCGACTTATTTTCTTGGTGATGGTGTTAGGCAGTTTTCTATTATCATAGGTGTTTACTTGTTCTCCATGGGAATAGGTGCTTTTTTAACTAAATTTCTTAAGGATAAACCTCTCATTTTTTTTATTAATGTAGAGTACCTTTTAGGTTTTATAGGAGGTATTTCAGTGCCTTTACTTTATATGCTTTTTGTGTATGTGTCACCAACAGTGTTGCAGATTAGTTGTTTGGCAATAATATTTATAATTGGTATGTTAACTGGTATGGAAGTACCTTTGCTAACGTTTGCATTAGAGGATAGTAATATAAAGAATAATCTTTCTAACATTTTGTCGCTAGATTATATTGGTGGCCTAATAGCAACACTGATTTTTCCGTTTATTATTTTACCTTTTGTTGGGCTGTATTACTCCTCGCTAATTTTTGGTATTGTAAATATTTTATTAGGAATTATTTTAAATTATTCAATGCTAAAAGATAAAAAAAGTAATAGTATTTATGGGTTTTTGGTCATAGCTGTATTACTAACTTTAGTGGTTTTAGGAGGACGATTTTTAGAAGTTTGGGATCAGAAAATATATAAAAGACCAATTGTATTAAATGAGCAAACACCATATCAAAAAATTGTAATGACAAAGAATAGTGATGATGTTCGTTTGTATTTAAATAGAGTAATTCAATTTTCTTCTTCTGATGAATATCGTTATCACGAATCTTTAGTGCACGTACCATTGGCTATGCATTCTAACCCTAAACGTGTTTTAATTCTTGGAGGTGGAGAAAATTTGGCCAGTAGAGAAGTATTGAAAAATAAAAAGGTACAACAAATAGATGTTGTAGATATTGATAGTACTATGTTTCATTTGGCAAAAAAAAATCCCTACTTAAAAGACATTAACCAAAATGCGGCCTTAAATGATAAGGTAAATTTAATTGCCGAAGATGCCTTCACTTTTCTATTTAATAATGATGAAAAGTATGATATTATTATTGCAGATTTACCAGACCCAACTAACCAAGCTATTGCAAGATTATATAGCAAACAGTTTTTTTTAATGGCGAAACGAAATTTAAAAAAGGATGGTGTTTTTGTAACACAGTCTGGAGAAATTTATTTCTCAAATACGGTTTTTAGTTGTATTAATAACACTTTAAAATCTGTGTTTGAAACCGTAGAACCTTATCACACCTATATACCTTCATTTGGAGATTGGGGATTTATTATTGCTAGAAATGGTAATAGCATTAGGGAAATTGATATGAATAGTTTACCAAAAGATTTAAAATACTTAAACCTAAATCAAATAGAACAAACCTTTGTTTTTCCGCAAGATATCAAAATTGCCGAAACTAAATTAAATACTTTAGATAATCCTATTATTCTAAATTACTTCTTGGATGATTGGGGAAAATGGAAAGCTGATTTTCAAACAGGAACGAAGTAAAAAATAAGGACAAGCAAAGCTCATCCTTATTTCGATTTGTTTTTTACAATTTAATTACTCACACTTCCTGAGCCTGTAATTTTAGTGTCTTTATTTGTTGGGTTTCCGGAGTAGTTAACGTCACCAGAACCTGTTATTCTCACAACTAATTCGCCATCACAAACCACATCAGCACTTCCTGAGCCTGTTATTTTAGCAGTAACGTTTGTACTGTTTAAACTATCACCTTCAAAATCTCCTGAACCCGCTACTTTTACAGTTAAATCGGTGGTGTTGCCTTCTAATTTAATATCTCCAGAACCTGCAATATTACTTTCTGTTTCATCAGAATCTATATTTAATTCAATATCACCAGAGCCAGCTAAAGACACCTTAAATTTATCTGCTTCTATTGTACCTGAATTTTTTACATCTCCAGAACCTGCAAGTGACACAGAATTTATGGATTTATAAGGTATAGTAACAACAATCGTTTTAGTCGGTTTTAAATTATAGCCATCCTTAATACGTACAGATAGCGTGTTATTCTTAACTTCTACCAAGATATACTCCATAAGGTTGTCATCGCCTTTAATGGTAATATTGCCTTCTTTGCCTGGTACTAAATTAAAGTCCATGGATCCGGCAGTTTTAACGCCATCATAAGATGCTGTAGAAAATGTTTCTGTGGTAATGTTTCCATTACCTTTAATTTTTTTCCATTTTCCCCATTGTGCGTGAGACAAACTTGTACTTAATAAAATGGTAAGAACTGCGATTGATTGTAATAGTTTCATAATTGTTTGTTTTTTAATTGATTTATAATTGATGATGTTTTAATCTAAATTTAATTCTTCTTAAAAGTTACACTTCCGTATTCAGAATTAATTTTAACAAAATTACCAGAGTCTTTAGAGCCATAGAAACCACTATATTTTTTTTCGGTCATTTCTATTTCTTTATTTATAAAATTAAAGCCATCTGATTGTCTTAAAGATGCAAATTCTAAGTCGATATTGAAGTTAAAATTATAGTCTTCGTCATGTCCAATAGTGATACCTGTAAACTCTGCTGTAATATCTATATTACCAGCTTTAGAAGCCATTCGGTCAATTTTTAAAGAACCATAGTTGGCATTTAGTTTTACATTTTTATAAATGTTACCTAATCTTAACGTTAGGTAGTCACCTTTGCCTTCAAAATTATTAACATTATCTACTTTTAAAGACCCATAATCACAATTGTAGGCTACATGTTCTGCTACTTCTACAATAGATTTTGTATAGTCTGCTTTTATCATTAAATCTTTAGTTTTTGCAACGGTAAATCCGCTATAATCTGCTGTGATTTTACCTCCTTTAATGTATTCAAAATAGCAATTAGAACTATAATCAAATCTAATATCGTTATTGCTAGACATGAGCTCTTTAGTGGTTATTTTACCATAATCACAGCTAATTTTTGTAGCTCCATGTAATCGGTCTAAATTTATAGATCCATAATCTTGAGATAAATCTACATTACCAGAAATTGGCATTTTAATCACATAATTTATTTCAATCTGAAGATTCATGTTTTTTCCCCAATTCCACCAACTACTTTTGTTTTTACTAATGTTTGTAATGGCGGAAACCATGTCAGTGCTAGAAGAGAAATCTACAGTTATACCATCAATTTTTTCTTCAACTTTTTCAGCATTATTTCCCGAAACTTTAATATGTATATCAAAATCTATGCGATTTTCTTCCCATGTAATTACATCTACGCTCCCAAAACTATTATCTACTTTTAGGGTGGCATTAGACGAGACATTAAATGTCTTTTTTATACTGCGCTCTTTTGAAGATTTCTTGAGGTCCTCTCCAGAATTTGCTATTACAATACTCGGTAAGAGTAAAAGTAAAAAGGCAATTTTATAATGTATTTTTAGGTTCATTTGTGTTTGTTTTAAGTTCTTTAATGATTTCAATCTGTTCTAATACAGTATTTAAAATATCGATTCGGTTTTGAAAGTTAGAAATCATCGCATATATAACACGTTGGTTTTTTCCGCTTTCGGTTAAATCTGTTTTTAGTTTTTGATAATCGTTTTCTAAAAGTTTAATTTGTGCTAAAGCATCTGCTATAATTTGCTCAGTTAGTGGTGAACGTTCTTTGTTTAGTTTTTTTAATTCGTTTTCAATGGTTACTGTAAAGAAATCTTGTGTTTCTGACATTTCTGGTGATACACTTGCTAAATCTAAATCTTCAGAATCAGTTTGTAACGTGGTAAAAAGACCTAAACATATTATTATAGAAGCTGCAATGGCTAAAAAAGGTTTCCAGTTAAAACCAGAGGTTTTTTTCTCTTCTACTGAAGCGATATTGCTAGATTTTAATTTATCTAAAAACCTTTGTTTATGATTAGTTTGAGGTGTTTCAATATCAAATTGACCCTTCAAATTTTCAAATAAACTATCTAAATTATCTTTTTCCATAATTATGTATTAAGATGCTTTTAGTACTAATTTTTTTCTTAAACTTTCTTTTGCTCTCGATATTAAAGTTCTGCAATTGGCGTAAGAGATATTCATAATCTCGCAGATTTCTTCGTAATCGTATCCTTCAATTAAATGTAGTGTTAGGCATAAACTGTAATTAGGTTTTAAAGTTTTCATAACGGTTAAGATTTGTGTCACTTTCTCATTATTTTGATCTGGTTCAACAATACCTTGGTCATCTTCAACTTTGTAAATTACATGGTCTATAGGCACTTCATTTTGTTTTACTGTTTTATTGTAATAGCTAATACTATTATTTATTACAATACGTTTTAACCATGCACCAAACATGTTGGTGTCTTCTAAGGACTTCAATTTTGTAAAAGCCGTTAAAAAAGACTCTTGCATAATGTCCTCAGCTTTAAAAGAATCTTTTACAATTCTTATGGCTGTGTTATACATCGCTTTGTTGTATCTGTTGTAAATTTCTAACTGTGCACGTTGGTTACCAGATTGACAAAGGATTAATAACTGTTCGATATTTTGATTGGTTGATGTCAAAAAACAATTGCTTTTACTTATAGATAATGTCTTTTTTAAAGTGTTACAGTTTTAATAAAAAAAGTTTTATTATTTGATAAAGGTAATGGCATAACAATTGAAATTACATTAGTGTGAATAACTTTGAATATCTTTTAAGTGACTGATATTCAGTGTAAAGTTAATTTTTAATACATTTAAAATAATGTTGTTCTGTTTGTTTTTATGACAGAATGACCATAATATATATATGAAAAAATCCAAATTTATAAATTTAGACAATCTGTCATTTCAAGATTTTAACGAAAATTCAGAGTTAATACCGTTAATGACACCAGAAGATGAAGAGTTAATTAACAACGAATCTTTGCCAGATTCTTTACCAATTTTACCTCTGAGAAATACGGTACTTTTTCCCGGTGTTGTAATTCCTATTACTGCAGGTCGAGATGCATCTATTAGATTAATTAATGATGCCAACAAAGGCGGAAAAGTTATAGGTGTTGTTTCTCAAATAGATGAAAATGTAGAAAATCCTAAAGCAAAAGATATTTATAAAACTGGTACAGTTGCCAGAATTTTAAAAGTATTAAAAATGCCAGATGGTAATACTACAGTGGTAATACAAGGTAAGAAGCGTTTTGTGATTAATGAGATGGTTTCAGAAAAACCGTATTTAACAGCAACAATATCTGATATACCTGAAGCAAAGCCAGCTCCAGATAATGAAGAATTTAAAGCCATAATTGATTCTATTAAAGATTTATCTTTAGATATTATAAAGGAAAGTCCAAATATTCCTTCAGAGGCAAGTTTTGCTATTAAGAATATTGAGAGTAGTTCATTTTTAATCAATTTTGTGTCTTCTAACATGAATCTAAAAGTAGAGGAGAAGCAAGAGTTATTAAAAATTAACGATTTAAAAGAGCGTGCGCTTCAAACCTTGAAGTACATGAATCTAGAATTTCAAAAACTAGAGCTTAAAAATGATATTCAATCTAAGGTTCAAAGTGATATGAACCAACAGCAGCGCGAGTATTTCTTGCATCAACAAATGAAAACCATTCAAGAAGAATTGGGTGGAGGTGTATCTTCTGGTGAGGAAATAGAAGAAATGCGAGCACGTGCTAAAGACAAAAAATGGGACGATAAAGTAAAGGAGCATTTTGAAAAAGAATTAGCTAAAATGCAACGTATGAATCCTCAGGTTGCTGAGTATTCTATTCAACGTAATTATTTAGACTTATTTTTAGATTTACCATGGAATGAGTTTAGTAAAGATAAATTTGATCTTAAACGTGCTCAGAAAATTTTAGATAGAGATCATTTTGGTTTAGAAGACGTCAAAAAAAGAATTATAGAATATTTGGCCGTTTTAAAACTTAGAAACGACATGAAATCCCCAATTCTATGTTTGTATGGACCTCCAGGTGTTGGTAAAACATCTTTAGGAAAATCTGTAGCCGAAGCTTTGGGTAGAGAATATGTAAGAATTTCTTTAGGTGGTTTAAGGGACGAAGCAGAGATTAGAGGACACAGAAAAACTTATATTGGTGCAATGCCAGGACGTATTATTCAGAGTTTAAAAAAGGCACAAACATCTAACCCTGTTTTTGTTTTAGATGAGATAGATAAATTATCTTCTAGTCATCAAGGTGATCCGTCCTCTGCATTGTTAGAAGTTTTAGACCCAGAACAAAATAATGAGTTTTATGATAATTTCTTAGAGCTTGGATATGATTTATCTAAAGTAATGTTTATTGCAACCTCTAATAGTCTAAATACAATTCAGCCTGCATTAAGAGACCGAATGGAAATTATTAATGTTACAGGTTATACTATTGAAGAAAAAGTAGAGATTGCAAAACGCCATTTATTACCGAAGCAACTTAAAGAGCATGGTTTAGATGATAAAGCATTAAAAATTGCAAAACCACAATTAGAAAAAATAGTTGAAGGTTATACTAGAGAATCTGGAGTTAGAGGCTTAGAAAAGCAAATTGCAAAAATGGTACGTTATGCTGCCAAGAATATTGCAATGGAAGAAGATTACAATATTAAAATCTCTAATGATGATGTCATTGAAGTTTTAGGAAGCCCAAGATTAGAACGCGATAAATACGAAAACAATGATGTTGCTGGTGTAGTTACAGGCTTAGCTTGGACAAGTGTTGGTGGAGATATTTTATTTATAGAGTCTATTTTATCTAAAGGTAAAGGTGCGTTGTCTATTACTGGTAACTTAGGGAAAGTAATGAAAGAGTCTGCGACTATAGCCATGGAGTACATAAAAGCTAATGCAGAAGAGTTTGGTATTAATCCAGAAATTTTTGGTAAGTACAATGTGCATATACACGTGCCAGAAGGAGCTACTCCAAAAGATGGACCAAGTGCAGGTGTTACCATGTTAACATCTTTAGTATCTTTGTTTACGCAACGTAAAGTTAAAAAGAGCTTGGCTATGACAGGTGAAATTACATTACGTGGTAAAGTTTTACCTGTTGGTGGTATT
The DNA here is from genome assembly GCF_009741275.1 of Winogradskyella endarachnes. Taxonomy (GTDB): domain Bacteria; phylum Bacteroidota; class Bacteroidia; order Flavobacteriales; family Flavobacteriaceae; genus Winogradskyella; species Winogradskyella endarachnes. The sequence continues at coordinate 661,471 of NZ_WOWS01000001.1, read as the reverse complement.
AAAGAAAAAATCTTAGCGGCTAAACGCGCTCGTATTAAAGAAATTTTGCTTTGTGAAGACAACAGAAGAGATATAAATGAAATTAAACCCGAATATTTAAAAGGATTAACGTTTCATTACGTAACAGAAATGAGTGACGTTTTAAAGTTGGCTCTTACCAAGCAGAAAGTAAAAAATGCAAAAAAATTATAGATTAAATATATCCATTATTGCCCTCGGATTTTCTAGTATTTGCGCAGTGGCACAAGATGCTGTAAAATATAAAGATGTTTTTTTAGATGGAAAGCCAGCTAAATTAAATATTTCTACAGGAGAAGTTAAACTAGTAACGGCAGAAGAACTAGTTGTTAAAACTAAAGGTTATACTGTAAAAGAGAGCTCAGCTATTCTTGAAAATAATGAGGACAATAATGGTGAAATCTATTATGTTACTGAAGCAGATTTTTATACGGTTGCAGAAGGTGAAACTTTATTGGATGTTGCAAAAAAATATAGTGTTTCCTTAACTAAATTGAAAGAAGTAAACGGTTTAGAAACTACCTTGGTAGATGCTGGCCAAAAACTACGTATTGGTAACTTTAATGCAATTAAAGCACCAAATGAAAATACAACATCTTCCAAAACATCAAATTTAGAATCTTCAAATACTACTTTAATTATCACAGATTCTGTAAATAGTGATTATTACATTGTAAAAAATGGAAATACCCTCTTTAGTTTAGCGAGACAATTTAAGTTGAGTGTAGATGAATTAAAACGCTTAAATAATTTAAATTCTAACTTAATTACAGTTGGTCAAAAGCTTAGAATTGTAGATTCTGTTTCAGTAGAAGAAGAGTCTAATCATAATAATTTGCCATCAATTTATATTGTAAAAAGTGGTGATAATTTGTACCGTATTGCCTTAAATAATAATACAACTGTTGAGGTTATTAAAAAACTAAATGGACTAACAAGTAATTTAATCACTGTAGGCCAAAAATTACAATTACATTAGAAAAAATTACGTTAGAAAAAATAAAAAAATCATATCATCGTTTTAAGATAGATTTAGTTATTTTGCAAAATCTATGATTAAAAGGATTTTCACCTTATGTATTATGCTTTCTGCATTACCTGTTTTTGCACAATTGGGTGGCGAATCAACCTATCAATTTCTAAACTTAGTATCATCTCCAAGACAAGCCGCTTTAGGAGGTAAAATCATTACCAATTTCGATAAAGATGTAACAGAAGCATTATATAATCCGGCTTCTATAAACTATCAAATGAATAATCAATTGGCTCTAAATTATTCTAGCTATTTAGGTGGAATAAGCTATGGGACAGCTGCATATGCTTACACTTGGGATAGACATGTGCAAACCTTTCATTTTGGGGTAACTTACATCAATTATGGTTCTTTTGATGGTTATGATGTTAATGGAAATTCAACCGGAACATTTAGCGGTAATGAGACCGCAATTTCTCTGGGTTACAATTATCAAATTCCATATTCTGATTTTTATGTAGGAGCCAACGTTAAGTTTATTACATCATTGTTAGAACAATACAATTCCATTGGAGGCGCAGTAGATATTGGAGTAATGTATATTAATGAAAAATTAGATTTTCATGCGGCTTTATCTATTAGGAATTTAGGAAGTCAATTTTCAACATACGCTGGTCAATATGAGCCGTTACCATTTGAGGTTAATTTCGGAATGTCACAAACCTTAGAAAACATGCCGTTGCGTTGGCATGTAACGTTAGAAAATTTACAAAAATGGCCAATATCAGTTGCTAATCCTGCAAGAACAACGACAGATTTAGATGGTAACCAAACCGAAGAAAAAGTAAGCTTTTTTAATAAAGGTCTTCGTCATTTAATATTAGGAGCAGAGTTGTTTCCAGACGGAGGCTTTAATTTACGTTTTGGGTATAACTTTAGACGGGCAGAAGAATTAAGAATTGAAAACCAAAGAAATTTTTCGGGCTTATCATTTGGTGTTGGTATAAAACTAAATAAAATGAAATTTAGTTATACACATGCGAGATATTCTGGCGCTTCTAATACAAGTTTCTTAGGGCTTCAAATAGATTTACGATAAATAGAATAGATAATTTGTATTTCATATTATAAGGTATAAAATGCTTATATTTCTAAAGGTCTTAATTTTTAATTGGAGTGTTTGGCCTATAAAGAACTTTAGGAATAAGTAATAAATTTGAATAAAATAATTTAAAAGATTCCCATTTTCATGGGAAATAAATATGAATAAAATTGTAATTGCCATAGACGGATTTTCTTCAACAGGAAAAAGTACAATAGCTAAGCAGCTAGCAAAAACACTTAACTATATTTATGTAGATACAGGTGCAATGTATAGAGCTGTCACTTATTTTGCTTTAGAGAATAAATTAATAGGTGAAGATTTTTTTAAAGAAGATGAATTAATTGAGAGACTAGGAGAAATTGCCATAACATTTAAGTTTAATGAAGCTGCTGGTTTTGCTGAAGTGTATTTAAACGGCAAAAATATTGAAGCAGATATTAGAACGCTTAAAGTTTCAAAATTTGTGAGTCCTGTGGCTACTTTGTCTGAAGTTAGACGAAAGTTAGTAGAGCAACAGCAACTTATGGGAAAAGATAAAGGGATTGTAATGGACGGAAGAGATATTGCAACTGTTGTTTTTCCTGATGCAGAGTTAAAAATATTTATGACGGCTTCTGCCGAAACAAGAGCAAAGCGTCGTTATAAAGAATTATTAGACCGTGGACATCAATTAAGTTACGATGAGGTTTTAGAGAACGTAACAACAAGGGATCGCATTGATTCTACAAGAGAAGAATCACCTTTAGTAAAAGCTGATAATGCAATAGAAATTGATAATTCTAATATGACTATAGATGAGCAATTACAGCGTTTAATTGTATTGGCTGAAGAATTGATTTCGAAATAAAAAACACATAATTTGTATTTACAAAAAAAGCGACCAAAATGGTCGCTTTTTCATATAATTTATCGTTCCTCTTCTCTTATAAATTAGGAATGATTAATTCTTGATCAGGATGAATAACATCAGGATTTTTAAGTAAATCAGAGTTAGCAGCAAAGATTTCTTTATACTTCATTGCATCACCATAATAGTGCTTAGCAATTTTTCCTAAAGTTTCTCCAGAAGCAACAGTATGTCTAGCATACACAGACTCATCTGCAACTTTAATATCAGCGATGATATCAGAAGGCTCTACACCACCTACTTCTTTAATTTTATCCCAAAGTAAGTTTTTTTCGTATTGTGTAGCTGCAGTACCTAGTACTTTAAGTACACCATTTTCTTCAGTTACTTCTCCGTTTTGGATATTTAATTTCTCTCCTAAATCTAATACGCTTTGGTATTTTGCTTTAACCATTGTTTATAATGTTTTAATTGTTAATAGTAATTATTGTAAATATACCAAAATATGTGCCAAGATTTATGCAATAAAGCATCATTTTGATATTCTTATTTATAGGAAACACTAATTGTTGTTTGGTCACTTTATGAGATAGTTTTATTCTTCTATTACTTTAGTATAAATTTCCCAATGACGATGCTCATTCTCATAATACCAAAGTTCCAAGGTGTTTTCAGTGATTAAATATGTTTCTGTATTAATGTTTCCATTTTCGGAAGCAAACGTTATCGTTGTATTATCGGTATCTAAATTAAAGGAACCGTAATTTTCGCCACTATAAATATAAGTATAGTAACCTATTAAATCATTTTTGGTGTCATTATCAGAAAAAATAAGAGATTCGCAACATACAATTTCAGCAGTAGATGTATTATCGATACCTCTCATGCTTATTTCCCATTCGCCTAAAATACCTGTGTTTTCTAATGGATAATTATTAGAATCATCATCACTACAACCGAAAAAGCAACAAGAGAAGAGTATAAAAAATAGAACTGAATTTTTCATAACTTTAAATGTTTGGTTATAAAATTAATTCAATTGAATGAGATAGAATTTATTTATGCGTTATCTAATTGTAAATTTAGCGTTTTAACGGCTTGTTAATAAACTGTTTAAACGTTGTTACATTTAGGTAAATATGTTTTGTTTTGTTTTAAAAATATTGTACTTTTGCAGCCCTTTTTAGCGGATTAAAGAAAGAGAAAAGGGAATAAACTTAATTTTAATTAATATCTTCTGTAGATTTTCCGTGTTATTTCTATAACTACAGAATACAAATTTTAATTCAGCACACATGTCTGAAAAAGAAACAAATCAAGCTGAGGTTGAAGCAACTGAAGCAGTTCAAGCTCCAGTAATCTCTGAAGCACAAGCAAATCCAGAAAAATTCTTAGCAGAGTTCGATTGGCACAATTACGAAGAAGGAATTGAGCAAGTTGCGGACACAAAATTAGAAGAGTTTGAAAAATTAGTATCTGAAAATTTCGTTGATACATTAGATGATCAAGTTGTAGAAGGTACTGTAATCACAATCACAGATCGTGATGCAATTATTGACATTAACGCAAAGTCTGAAGGTGTAATTTCACTTAATGAGTTCCGTTACAACCCTAACTTAGCTGTTGGTGATAAAGTAGAAGTATTAATTGATGTACGCGAAGATGCAACTGGTCAATTAGTATTATCTCACAGAAAAGCGAGAGTAATTAAAGCATGGGATCGTGTAAACAATGCACATGAAACTGGTGAAATTGTAAACGGTTTTGTAAAATGCAGAACTAAAGGTGGTATGATCGTAGATGTATTTGGTATAGAAGCTTTCTTACCAGGTTCTCAAATCGATGTGAAACCAATTAGAGATTACGATCAGTACGTAAATAAAACTATGGAATTTAAAGTTGTAAAAATCAACCACGAATTCAAAAACATAGTTGTTTCTCATAAAGCGCTTATTGAAGCAGATATTGAAGAACAAAAGAAAGAAATCATTGGTCAACTAGAAAAAGGACAAGTATTAGAAGGTGTTGTAAAAAATATTACTTCTTATGGTGTGTTTATCGATTTAGGTGGTGTAGATGGTTTAGTACATATTACAGATTTATCATGGTCTCGTATCAACCATCCAAATGAGATTGTTGAGTTAGATCAGAAATTAAATGTTGTAATCCTTGATTTTGATGAAAACAAATCAAGAATCCAATTAGGTCTTAAACAGTTATCTAAACATCCATGGGAAGCTTTAGGTGAAACTGTAAAAGTAGGAGATAAAGTAAAAGGTAAAGTAGTAGTTATTGCAGATTACGGTGCTTTTGTTGAAGTAGAAGAAGGTGTAGAAGGATTAGTTCACGTAAGTGAAATGTCTTGGTCAACACATTTACGTTCAGCGCAAGATTTTGTATCTGTTGGAGATGAAATTGAAGCGGTTATCTTAACTTTAGATAGAGAAGATCGTAAGATGTCTCTTGGTATTAAGCAATTAACACCAGATCCATGGACAGATATTACTAACAAATACCCAGTTGGTTCTAAACACACAGGTATTGTACGTAACTTTACAAACTTTGGTGTTTTTGTTGAATTAGAAGAAGGTATTGATGGATTAATTTACATCTCTGATTTATCTTGGACTAAGAAAATTAAGCATCCATCTGAGTTCTGTAATGTAGGTGATAAGTTAGATGTTGTAGTATTAGAGTTAGACGTAGATGGACGTAAATTATCATTAGGTCACAAACAAACTACAGAAAACCCTTGGGATAAGTACGAAACTGAATTTGCTTTAGGTACTACGCATACTGCAGCAATTACAGAAGTAGTAGATAAAGGTGCAACTATAGACTTTAATGAAGATATCGTTGCATTTGTACCAGCACGTCACTTAGAGAAAGAAGATGGTTCTAAACTAGGTAAAGGTGAAGAAGCAGAATTCAAAATCATTGAATTTAATAAAGAATTCAAACGTGTTGTAGCATCTCATACAGCAGTATTTAGAGAAGAAGAAGCTAAAATCGTTAAGCAAGCTGTAAGAAAAGCAGAAGCTCAAGCGGCAGAAGCTAAACCAACTTTAGGTGATGCAAATGATGCTTTACAAGCTCTTAAAGATAAAATGGACGGGAAGAAATAAGCCCACGCATTAATCTATATTAAAAAGCCTCTCGATTTTCGAGAGGCTTTTTTTGTTTTATAATTTGTACGGTTTAGATATGTCTTTGTGTGTAAATTGTATTGTAAACAAAAAATTTTACCCTAAATTTGTAAACCAACAACGTTTGGAAACTATATGAGTCATAAAGTACTACTTAACTCTAAAGAAGTCAATATTATCCTTCACAGATTGGCTTGTCAACTCATTGAAAATCACGATGATTTTTCTGAAACAGCATTGATAGGTATTCAGCCAAGAGGAAAGTTTTTAGCAAATCGTTTAGCTAAAATTCTAACCGAAGATTACAATATTAAAAACATTCAACTTGGTCATTTAGATATTACTTTCTTTAGAGATGATTTTAGAAGAGGAGAAAAACCATTAGAAGCCAATACTACAATTATAGATTTTATTGTTGAAGATAAAAACGTAGTTTTTATTGATGATGTTTTATATACCGGAAGAAGTATAAGATCTGCTCTAACGGCAATTCAATCTTTTGGAAGGCCTAAGGATATAGAATTGTTAACTTTAATAGATAGACGTTTTAGCAGGCATTTACCAATACAACCTAATTATAGAGGAAGACAAGTAGATGCTATAGATAACCAAAAGGTTATTGTTAAGTGGCAAGAAAATGAAGATGAAGATGCAGTTTATTTGGTTAACAAATAATTGAATTAAATCATATAATAAAAAGTGAATTGCTAAAGGCGAATAGCTAATAGCTAAAAGCAAAATAGAATGAGCGAATTAAGTGTTAATCACTTATTAGGAATTAAATATCTCACTAAAGAAGATATTGACCTTATTTTTGATACTGCCGATCAGTTTAAAGAGGTTATTAATAGACCTATTAAAAAAGTACCATCACTTAGAGATATTACTATAGCAAATTTGTTTTTTGAAAATTCAACCAGAACAAAGCTTTCTTTTGAGTTAGCGGAAAAACGATTATCTGCAGATGTTATTAATTTTTCGGCTTCCCAATCTTCGGTAAAAAAAGGAGAAACACTTATAGATACAGTTAATAATATTCTGTCTATGAAAGTAGATATGGTAGTAATGCGTCACCCAAACCCTGGAGCTGGTGTATTTTTATCTAAACATGTTAATGCAAGTATTGTTAATGCTGGTGATGGTGCACATGAGCATCCTACTCAAGCCTTGTTAGATTCTTATTCAATAAGAGAAAAATTAGGAAGCGTTAAAGGTAAAAATGTAGTTATTGTTGGCGATATTTTACATAGTAGAGTGGCACTTTCAAACATATATGCTTTGCAATTACAAGGTGCAAATGTTATGGTTTGCGGGCCAAAAACATTACTGCCAAAATATATTAAAGAGTTGGGCGTTAAAGTAGAAACCAATCTAAAAAAGGCTTTAGAATGGTGCGATGTAGCTAATATGTTACGTGTACAAAACGAACGTATGGACATTAGCTATTTTCCTTCTACAAGAGAATATACTCAGCAATTTGGAGTTAATAAAGAGTTATTAGATAGCTTAAATAAGGAGATTGTAATAATGCATCCTGGACCAATAAATAGAGGTGTAGAAATTACAAGTGATGTTGCAGATTCTAAACAGGCTATAATTTTAAATCAGGTAGAAAACGGTGTCGCTATTAGGATGGCAGTGATTTATTTGTTAGCTTCTAAAATTAAACAGTAGGATATGATAATAGATAGAGACGGTAATACTACAATAATAGCACAAGAAAAAGCTTCGGTAAAAACATTAGTTAATAATATTGAGCAGGCTTATGATAAGTATAAAAACTATCATCTAATTGTAAGATTATCTAGTTTAGAAAAAATAAAATTAGAAGATATTTTAGAATTTCTTCGGTTAAGTAATAATCATAGAGCAGATAAAAAGAGCTTTGTTGTGGTATCTGATCAGGTAGATTTAGATAATATGCCAGACGAAATTGTGGTGGTCCCAACTATACAAGAAGCATATGATATTATAGAAATGGAAGATATGGAACGCGACTTAGGGTTTTAAAAGTCTATTAGTTGATGGTGTCTTTAAGTCATTTCAACCTATTAAATACAATTAATGAAATTAACTATTCTTGGCTGCCATAGTGCAACACCACGTATAAATACAAATCCAACATCGCAAGTTTTAGAAATTAAAAACCATATGTTTTTAATAGATTGTGGTGAAGGAACTCAGGTAGAATTAAGACGAAACAAGGTTAAGTTCTCTAGAATTAAGCACATATTTATTTCTCATCTTCATGGTGACCATTACTTTGGGTTAATAGGTTTAATAAACACATTTAGTTTATTAACTAGACTTACAGAACTTCATATATACGGACCAAAAGGTCTAAAAGAAGTTGTTTTACTTCAAATGAAATTATCTGGAGGATGGACACAATATCAACTTATTTTTCACGAATTAAATTCTAAACATTCAGAATTAATTTATGAAGATGATAAAGTACAAGTACATACAATTCCACTTAAACACAGAATTTATACCAACGGATTTCTTTTTAAAGAGAAAGAGAATGAGCGTAAATTAGATATTAATATGGTAAATGAAGCCAATATTGATATGGCTTATTACAGAAAATTAAAGCAAGGTTTTGATGTGGTTAATGAAGATGGCGTTCTTATTAGTAACCAAAAAGTAACCAAAGACCCAGTGCCAGCAAAAAGTTATGCGTATTGCAGTGATACAGTTTATAATGAAGAAATGCTTCCTATTATAGAAGATGCTACAGTGCTTTATCATGAATCTACGTTTTTAGAAAAAGACGAAGCACGCTGTGAGCCTACAAAACATAGTACAGCAAAACAAGCAGCTACAATAGCAAAAAAAGCGAATGTAGATACTTTAATACTTGGCCATTATTCTACACGTTATAGCGACTATAACTTGTTTAAAAACGAAGCCAAAACTGTTTTTGAAAATACCGTTTTATCTAAAGACGGCAAATCGTTTGAATTTTAACGTTTATCTCAATTCAGTTAAATGTTGTACCCAACCAATAGCTTCCTCTAAACTAGACGAACGTTTTAAGCTTATTGATGCTAATTTCTTCTCAATACTAGCACTCATAAAAGAAGAGTTAGAATACGTTACAATAGATGCTGCCACTAACATATTATCATCTTTATCAAAATAAGACCACAAAATAGGGTCAATAGAATAAGAATTAACACGGTTAGCTATATAAGCTAGTTTTTTATCAAAACCGTAGTGAGCGGTTATTTCTGTTAGTAATTCGTTTAACTTATCAAAATTAAAGTGAACACCTTCGTTAACTTCCATAATAATGAAGTTTTCAAAGAGGTAATTGGTTCCAAAGTCTAAAGTTAATTTTTCATAAGTTAATGATTTTGACAGGAGGGAATTTTCAAAGTGCATTTAAGGGAATTATTTTTTAAGGGTGGTTATTTTATAAAACTACACTTTTTTTGATAAAAACAAAATATTGAATTAACTTCGTATTCCTATGGAAAAGGACTTAAGCGATTACAGAAAATCTTACGAAAAAGGGGAATTATTATTAAGTAATGTTCCAGAAAATCCATTAGAATTATTTAGAGATTGGTTTGTTGAAGTGGATACAAATTTTAATGTAGACGAGACCAATGCTATGACTATTTCTACCTTAGGGCTAGATGGTTATCCCAAAAATAGAGTTGTACTTCTTAAAAAATACACGCACGAAGGTTTTATATTTTACACTAATTATAATAGTGAAAAAGGGAAGGCTATTGCTAATAATCCTAATGTATGTTTATCTTTCTTTTGGCATGCTGCAGAACGTCAAATTATCATAAAAGGGACGGCAGAAAAAATTTCAGAAAATCTTAGTGATGGCTATTTTGAGTCGAGACCACGAGGAAGTCAGCTAGGAGCAATAGCTTCTAACCAAAGTGAAACTGTAAAGGATAGAACAGAGTTAGAACTAAAATTAAAATCTTTAGAGTCTAAATTTGAAGGAAAAGAAATAGAACGACCTAAAAATTGGGGAGGCTATATGGTAAGACCTGTTGAATTAGAATTTTGGCAAGGTAGACCAAATCGACTTCACGATAGAATAAGATATCAACTACAAGCAGATTATAACTGGAAAATTGAGCGTTTGGCACCATAATTACACTTTAGCTTTTAATTATTACCACATCCATTGTTTTTAAATAATCATACTTAAATTTAAGGATACTATCTACCAAATTTTTTGATACAATTTGCGTATGGTTCTGTAATCATTACTATTCATTTTTTATATTACTATTAATTCGATGAATAGCCTTTTTAATCGGTTGTATGGTAGTAAAATATAGCAAATACATGTATTTCGTCGATGTTTTGCATATTAATCCGATTAAAAACATGCATTTTGTCGTTTTTAACATTTATTTAACATTTTAATAAATATGTGAGTTTAATTTAGTGTTGCCAAATAGTAATATCCTACTTATGAAGACTCTAAAAAAAATATTTTTCTTCGCTATAATTGTGTTAAGTTTCACCTCTTGTTCTACAGATTCTGTAGACGAAGGTATTGCAACAATTGAAGTTCCTTCAACTCCTCAAGCCAAGCAAATTGAGATTGAAATAATGGAATTAATAAACCAACATAGAATTACTTTAGGTTTAAATACGCTACAAAACCATGATACGGTTAAAGCGGTAGCATCAACTCATACTACTTATATGATTGCAGAAGCTAATGTCTCTCATGATTATTTTTTTCTTAGAAAGGAAAGTTTAGAGACCAATGCAAATGCCAATGAAGTGACTGAAAATGTAGGTTATGGGTTTCATACTGCAGAAGGTGTGGTTAATGCTTGGTTGGCAAGCACAAGTCATAGAGAAAATATAGAAGGTGATCATACAGATTTTGATGTCTCTGCAGAGCAAAATGCGGAAGGTAAATGGTATTTTACAAATATTTTTATTAAAAGATAGTTCTTATATATAAGTAACGTAAATAAACTAGACGTAACGATTCTACTGTGTATTAAATAGAAATTATCCCTAATATCTAACACTTATTAAACTTATAACCCTTACTTATGATGCAAAAATTACTCTACAGTTTAATTGTCTCATTGATGACTTTTTCTTCTTTTTCCCAAAGTGTAAAAATTACAACTATGGTTGAAGGGGATTGCCCAACTGGTTCAGTGGCACCAAGATTTATTGAATTATATGTTGAAGGTAGCGTAGATGTTACAGATTTACAAATTCAGTTTCAGTTTGCCTCAGCTACAAATTGGGTAACTAATAATTCTATAGGTACTGGTATACATACAGACACCTATTTATATCTTGTAAACGATGTTACTGCTTTTGATGACAACTTTCCAGGTGTGAGAACGTCTGTAAATACAACAATTGGAACCGTTTTATCTAGTGTAGAAGGTGGTGATAAGGTAAGATTGATAGATGCAGCTAACGGAAATCAAGTTATAGATATTTTTGGGTTTGATGGTCAAAATGGTGAAACAGAATCTTGGAACTTTTCAAACTCTTATGTAAAAAGGAATGCTGGTAGTGGTCCAAGTAGCACCTTTACAGAAGCCAATTGGTCTATTACGCCAAAAAATACGCTTTTATTTGAAGGTGTTTGTTGGAGTGAAGGTGCTTTAGATAACATTGTAACTTTGCAAAATTACGCCTTATCAACAGATGATTTAGATTTATCGTCTTCACGGATAAGTTATTATCCAAATCCTGCCAAAAGTGTAATTAGAGTTTCTGGATTAGAAAATAATGAAAGTTATGTAATGTATAATATTTTAGGAACAAAAGTGCTTAATGGAATTTTAGATAACGATAAAAGTATTGATGTAAGTGGTTTATCTACAGGTATTTATTTATTAAAAATAGCATCAGGTCATACCTTAAAAATCATTAAAGATTAAGCTAGATTAATTCAAGGTTGATTTTGAAATCTCTGTTCGTTTTATATGAGCAGGGATTTTTTTGTTAAAATTTAGATAGGCTTTATTCTTTTTCAAAAACAGCTTTTAATTTAATAAATGGTACAGCAAACAACTTCTTTTTAAATACGGATGTTTTACGTTGTTTATGCCATTGGTTAGATCGGAATCTAAAATATGTTTTACTAGATTTAGTATGAGTGTAAATGAGACTAGGCGCTGAGAGGTACATTGCGCTTTCAACTTTAACAAAGTCTGGTTTAATGGTTTCAATACCTATAAACATACCAATTTTAGAAAATGGAATACCTTTTTCTTCTAAATCTACTATAAGGTTTTTAGTTTCAGTTTCTGGTTTTATAATTATGTTTTCAAAATGAATTAAATCTCCAGGAAACCCTAAATTATCCACATTATAAAAAGCTATTCTATAGTAGGTTTGATAAGTAAGAAATTTATCGTCTTTAATTGTTTTAAATTTTAAATGAAGTTCAGTGAGCTTGCCATATTTATTCTTAGGATTTTCTATAAATATGGCCACTTCGGACCCATATGGTTGAGAAAGTGGAAATGTTTGATTTCTGTTTCCTGTAGATAGTTGGGTGCTATTCTTACTAAAATTTTTAGGATTACTATGAATTAAAATTTCTTTTAATGGTTCAGTTTTAGAGGTAAGTTCTAAATTCAGTTGATATTCCTTGTTCTCTTGAAATTTACTAACGGCTAATTTTTGTTTTTTATATCCTATATAGGAAATAATTAACGTGTCTTTTACTGTAGTTTTTGATAAGTTAAATTTATACCCACCATTTTCATCTGAGTAAACACCAATCCTTTTATCTTTAATACTGATATTAACATAGGATAACGCTTCATGTGTAAGACTATCTGAAATTTTCCCTTTTAATGTTTGAGAGCTTATTGTGAGGTGAATGAGTACAAGTATTATTACAGTATAATATTTCATCACATAGAGTAAAGTCAAACTTACAGTATTCTATTTAAATTTTGGGTACAGATTGCACTTTCCTAAATAAAAAAAGCAAGCCTTATTAAGCTTGCTCTTCGTTCTTTTGGTGTGTTTTTTAAATTTTATTCATTGTCTTCATTACCATCTACAATATAGAAATATGATCGTCTATTAACCTGGTGTTCTTCTTCACTACATTTTACTCCGTTTTCACATTTGTTAAGCAGTCTAGTTTCTCCAAATCCTCTTGCACTTTGTATTCTACTTCTTTCAATACCTCTAGAAATTATATATTCTGCTGTTGATTTTGCACGTTTGTCAGATAGTTTTAGATTGTATTTATCACGACCTCGGCTATCGGTATGTGCTTCAATTTTAATAATCATTTCATCGTGTTTACGCAATACGTTAACAATGTTTTCTAGTTCATATTGTGCATCAGTTCTAATGGTTGCTTTGTCATAATCAAAGAAAATAGGGTTAATGATTATTTGACTTTCTAACAACATTGGTTTTAAAACAAGATCTAAAATGTTTTCTTCTTCATTTTTATTAGATGTTATTATGGTTTTCTGGTCTTCGTGATAATCATCTTTTGTTCCAAGAATTGTATATTTTTTATTACATTCTACTTCAAAAGCATAAGCTCCATCTTCTTTTGTTATGGCTTCGGCAATAATTTTGCCTGTTTCATCAATTAGTTTTACGGTAACACCATTTAGTATAATTTCGGTTCTGTGTTCTGTAGCAATACCAGAAATTAGTTGAACACATTTTGATATGGTAAAGCCATAAATGTCATCTCCACCTTTGCCTTCTGGTCTGTTACTAGAAATATATCCTTTTTTAGTTTCATTGTCTATGTAATAGGCAAAATCATCGTAACCACTGTTAAATGGAGCACCTAAATTTTCTGGCGCTGTTATATTTTTTGAGTCTTTTAGAATATTAGATTTAAAGATATCTAATAACCCTAGGTTTAAATGACCATCCGAAGAAAAATAAAATGTACTATCTTGACTTACAAATGGAAACATTTCACGTCCTTCAGTGTTAATTTTATCACCTAAATTTATGGGTTCTCCGTAAGTTCCATTTTCTTTAATAGACACTGCATAAATATCGGTTTGCCCAAAACCATCAGCACGATCAGATACAAAATATAGTGTTTTGTTATCCACGCTCAGTGCAGGATGACCTGTAGAATATATTTCGTCATTAAATGGTAATTCTTCTGGTTCAGTCCATAGTTTACCAACTAATGTAGATTTATATAATTTAAGATGAGTTGTTCCTTCTTTATCATATTTTAATCGTTGTCTTTGGTTAACGTTATCTCTAGTAAAATACATAGTTTTACCATCGTTAGTTATAGCAACAGATGCTTCATGATAAACGGTGTTAATACCTTGGCTCAATAATTCAGAAGGCTTATCATATGTGTTTAAAGCTATACCTTCTTCATTAACTTTTTCTGTAAAATCAACTTGAAAAATATCTAAAAAAGGTTCTTTGTTCCAATTATAAACTTTTTTATTTTCACCTCTTGCAGATGCAAAATAAAGGGTACTATCTTTTACAAATGATCCAAAATCTGATAATTCAGAGTTAAATGATAAGTTCTCCATAGTGACCATTAAATCGACATTCTTAGAGGTTAATTGGTCAAAAACTCCTACATTATTAGGGTCGTAACCTTTTAATCTACTATCACCTTTTTGTGCATCACTTAATTTTTTAAACCAAACATTGGCTTCTTCATAATTACCAATACTTCTTAGTGATTGTATATATTTATAAATATATTCAGCTTCAATATTTTTGTATTTAGTAAGTGCTTTTTTGTACCAATAAACAGCTTTTTCAGAATTAGAATTATTGTAGTAAGCATCACCTAAGCGCGTTAAAACGTGAGCATCTGCTTTTCCTTTTTCTACTACTTTTTCATATAATTCTATAGCTTTTACATAGCCGTAATTTTCAAAAAACTTATCAGCTAGTTTGGTTTGAGAAAATGATAATGAACTAGTAATAGCTAAGAATAATGTGAGTACTTTTATTTTCATATAACTAGAGTGTTTAGAAATATCTAGGTGATTTAATTCGTTTACTTTTAAAGACTTCAAACATTAGTAATACTTCATGTGTGCCACTAGTATACGCTGATAAATCTGAAATTGGATATTCATAAGCATAACCTATTCTTAGTTGTCTTGAAATTTGAAAATCAGCTATTCCACCAATTGCAGCAGCCTGCTCATTTATTCTGTAGGCACCACCAATCCAGAATTTTTCATTAAATAGAAAGTTAGCAGAAATGTCAAAGGATAAAGGTGCTCCATTTGTTGCTTTTAATAAAATCGAAGGTTTAAGCTTTGTAGTTTCGTTTAAATTAAATACGTAGCCACCAGTAAAATAATAACTTATTCTTTCTAAAGCTACATAATCTATAGTACCATTATGTCCTTTGTTATAGTCTATATTTAGAATTCTTGGTGCAGATAAACCAACATACCAACGTGCATCATGTAAAAATAAACCAGCACCAACATTTGGACTCCATCGGTTAGATACATCATTAAAAAAAGGATCATCTACTACAGATGGGTCGTTTAGTAATGTTTCGTCTAAGGTGTAATGAGTTACACCAGCTTTCATACCAAAAGCTAATTTTGTTGTTTTACCAGTATTTATGGTGTATGAATAATCTGCATATAAGTATGAAAAATTCTCGTATCCTAATTGATCATTGATAAAAGAAATTCCCACTCCCATTTTTTCATTTCTTAAAGGTGTATGTACTGATAATGTTTGAGTCTCAGGACCACCTTCTAAACCAACCCACTGACTTCTATGCAAACCAACAACACTAAGTGTTTCTCTGCTACCAGCATAAGCCGGATTAATAGAGATGGTGTTAAACATGTATTGCGTAAACTGCGGTAACTGCTGGGCAAAGGCTGTAAATCCGCTTAGCAAAAGTATAGCAATACTAATATATTTTGAAAACTTCATCGGTTAAGGTTATTTGTTTGTTGCTACGTATATAGGACCTGTAAAAGGTGATAAACCGCTATTTTTTAAATTAACTATATAATAGTAAGTACCTGTAGGGACGTTACCAGAACTTCCTA
Organism: Winogradskyella endarachnes; assembly: GCF_009741275.1. GTDB lineage: Bacteria > Bacteroidota > Bacteroidia > Flavobacteriales > Flavobacteriaceae > Winogradskyella > Winogradskyella endarachnes. Next base: position 645,360 of record NZ_WOWS01000001.1, on the reverse strand, counting down.
CTGAAGCACTGTTAGAAAATCCATTCCAATTATTTTTATAATTATTAGATTTGTATATTTCTGCACCCCATCTATTAAAGATTTGAATTTCTACTTCAAAGTCACAATCTTCTACACCAGTAATAGTAAAGAAATCATTAAAACCATCTCCATTTGCGGTCACTGTTTTTGAAATAACAACGTCATCTTCACCACATCTTAGAACCACACAATCATCATCTAAAGTTATGTTTAACTCTACTTCAGTTTGACATGGTCCATCGAAAATAGTATACATAAATGTATAGTCTCCTGTAGCGTGTATACCTGGATCAAAATAACTTCCGTCTAGTGTTGCATTACCATAGATTACACTCCATTCACCATCTGTCTCATAATCTCCAGATAATAAATTAAACAAATCAAATTCTGGGTCTAAAGTACAGCGTTCTGTATCTAATGCTTCAATATATGTGCCTACCTCTACAGCAATAGTTTGTGTAAAATCTGCCATATTACCACAATCGTCAGTAACAGTCCATATTCTAGTTATATCATAGAATTCTGGATCAATACCAATTGTAGATTCTTCATGGAATTCTACTTCAATATTATTTGAGCAAGAGTCTTCAAAAACTAAACTAGGAACAACTGGAATGTCACTACATAAAACTGACATAGAAGTTTCTATAGGTGTTAATAGTGTAGGAGGGTTATTATCTTCTACAGTTATTATTTGTGTGTGAACGTTTTCATTATTACAATCATCAAAGGCGGTCCAAGTGCGTACTATGAGATAGTCTCCTATACAAGACCCAGTAACAATTTCTTCTTCAAAGGTAACTTCTGCTAAGCTACAATTATCTGTTGCAGTTAAACTTTCTACGCTAGGTACTGCATCACATTCTGTTGTTAAATCTTGAGGTAATGTTTCATTAAAAATAGGCGCTGTAGTATCTTGAACCGTTATAGTTTGAATATGTGTAGTTGTGTTATTACAAGCGTCACTCAATGACCATGTTCTTGTAATAGTAGCTTCTCCAGAACATTCGCCATTAACAATAGTATCTGTAAATACTGCTTCTAGGCCCACAGCACAATTATCTAATTCATCAGTAACATCACCTGTTAAGGAGACGTTTGTAACATCTATATCACATTCAATAGTAATATCTTCTGGTACTGTAAAAGTAGGCGCAGTTGTATCTTCAATAGTTAAGATAGCGGTCAATGTTGAGGCATTACCACAATCATCCGTTACGGTATATAGTACTGTTATTGATCCTGCAGAACCACATGTTGTGATAAGATTAGTATAATCGAAATCAGAAGTAACTATGTTTGTTGGGCTAACATCACAGGTATCAGTTCCACACGTTTCAAGTGCTACAATATTGGTAGCATTCCATGCTAAAGCTAAATTTTCGGTATCTAAACCTGCACATTCTATGGTTTCGTCAATAACAGCACAAGCAGATAAATCTGGCCCAGTAGTATCTTCTAAAGTAAGGGTAGCCGTAAAAGATGTTGCATTATTTGCAGAATCTGTTAGTGTATAAGTAACAGTAATTGTTCCACCCGCACCACATGTTGAAACTAGGTTATTAAATACGTAGTCTGATGTTACACTAAAGTTATTATCACACGCATCTGTTGCGCAATTTTCTAACGCTAATATATTCTCGGAATTCCAAGTGTTAGCAATAGTTTCATTATCTGTTCCGCTACATTCTATTGTAGCATCTAAAACTGCACAATTAGAGACATTAGGCGGTGATGTATCTTCAATTAACTCTGTTATTGTTTGCGAAGTAGCATTAACATTGGTGTTATTAATTACTTCTAAAGCATTTACTGTTGCGGTATTAATTACTTCAGTGGCATCAATATCTAATTGAGTTACCAAATAAATGGCCGTATAATACCAAGTTTCAGAAGGAGCTAAAAGACTATCTCCATCTATATCTCCCGATACATAGTCAATAGTAACAGCTGGTGTTGCATTAGATAATAATGGGTCTGTTATAGTTACATTGCTTAAAGCAACATCACCAGTATTTGTTACTTGAAAAGTATATGTTATTGTTTCATCAATTTCTGTACAACCATTACCATTATCATTATTGAAGTTTCCTATTTTGACGAGTTCAATACCAAATTCACTACAAAGTGTTACTTCAGTGTTATTTGCATCAATAATATAAGTGTCATTAGCTTGTACAGTTGTAGTTCCATCAGGTTCTAAACCAGAAGCTGTTACATTGTTAGTAATATGACCGGCATCTACATTAGCTTGTGTAATTGTGTAATTAGGAGCTGTGAATACCCAAGTTTCCGTTGGGTCAAGAATACTATCGTTATTATCGTCTCCAACAAGTGAAAGGGTAGAAGTTATATCTCCGCCTAATAAATCATCGGTAATTGTAATTGTGTTAATAGAAACATTACCAGAGTTTGTTACTGTAAAAGAATATGTTATTTCATCACCTTCACCAACACAACCTGCAGTTGCTGTGGAAGCGGCTTTCACAATATTAATTCCGCCATCGCTACAAAGTGTTACTTCAGTGTTATTTGCATCAATAATATAAGTGTCATTAGCTTGTACAGTTGTAGTTCCATCAGGTTCTAAACCAGAAGCTGTTACATTGTTAGTAATATGACCTGCATCTACATCAGCTTGTGTAATTGTGTAATTAGGAGCTGTGAATACCCAAGTTTCCGTTGGGTCAAGAACACTATCGTTATTATCGTCTCCTACAAGTGAAAGAGATGAAGTTATGTCTCCACCTAATAAATCATCGGTAATTGTAATAGAGTTTATAAGTACGTCACCAGTATTGGTTACTGTAAATGTATAAGTAACTTCATCTTCTGCTGTAACACAATCTGTAACTGCACTCGTTGCCGTTTTAACAATACTTAAACCAGCAACGCCATCTAGTGTAATATAAACTGTAGCTTCATCAAGTGCATTAGGAGTACCATTATCACTAAGACTATAAATAAATGAATCTGTTCCAGTATATCCAGCATTTGGAGTATAAGAAAATTCACCAGTATTAGCATTTATATTTACAACAACACCTTGGGTTGATATTACAGATGTTGATATCACTGTTTGTATGTCACCTTCTATATCATTGTCATTAGATAATACGTTTCCTGTTAAGATACTTGTAGGATTAACATAATACGCATCATCATTTGCATTAGTGGTATTTGGAGTACTAGAATCTTGCACTGTTATAGTTACTGTAGCAGTATCGCAAAGTTGAGGTGTAGCATCATCACAAATAGTATACGTAAAGGTGTCTTCTCCTGAAAAACCAGGATTGGGTATATAGGTTATTGTGTTATTTGGATTAACAGTTATTGAACCATTAGCAGGATTTGTTGTTCCGGTAATATTAATGGAATCTCCGTCTTGGTCAAAATCATTTGAAAGAATAGCAATTTCAATTGGTGTTGCTTCAGGAGTTGTAGCAGTATCTGCATTAGCAATAGGAGCTTCATTATCATCTTCACTTTCTGGTAATATTTCAATATACGCAATAGCTGAATCACATGCTTGAGGGTTTCCATCATCACATATTGTGTATTCAAATGTATCTTCACCTATAAATCCAGAATTTGGAATGTAAGTGTACGTGCCATTAGGGTTAATTGTTACAGAACCGTTTGAAGGATTTGTGTTAGCGGTTACTGTTTGTATATCACCTTCTAAATCCTCGTCATTAGTTAATACGTTACCAGTAACAGATTGGTCCACAAAAGTATTGTTAATATCTGCAATGGCATCAGTACAATTTATTAGAATTTCACTGGTTATTGTTGTTGAACAGTTATTAGCATCTAAAATTGTAAATGTATAATTTCCTGGATCTAAATCTGAAAATATTCCATCATTTTGATAATTAGCACCTGCATCTTTTGAATAGGTATAAGGAGCAGTGCCACCTATACCTGAAATGGTAATGCTTCCTAATCCCGAACAAATAATATTAGATTGCGAATTTATAGAGCCTGATAAAGCTTGAGAAGGTTGTGAAATTTGAATATTATGAACCACAGGATCACAAGACGAGCCATCCATTGCCACACTAACAGAATAATTACCAGCACTAACATTAGATATTGTACTAGAAGCAACATTAGTATCAACTTGACCATTAGACCAAGTAAAAGTATATGTAGCATTAGGGTTTATTGCAGAACTAGCAGACACAGTAGCCTCACCAGTAGCTTCACCATAACAAAGCACGTCCGTAATAGTGCCAGAAGTTGTAGCGGTATCACAATCGTCAGTACAAGTAATATCAACAGTTTGTATGGTTTCACAATTATTGGCATCTGTAATAGTAACGGAATAGGTGCCTATTGCTAAATTAGAGATAGTAGCCGTAGTTTGGTTACCAGCCGACCATAAATAGGTATAAGGTGCAGTACCACCAGATGGATTAGCTGTAGCTGAGCCATCATCACAGCCTTGAGCAGATGTAGCGTTAACTTTATCAATAGAAACAGACAATGCAGCTGAAGGTTGGGTAATTGTAAAATCTACTGTTACTATACAATCATTGGCATCAATAACTGTGTAGGTATAGTTGCCTGTTGCTAAATTTTCAAAATAGTTATTTGATTGTAAAGTTGTTCCGTTATCTAATGAGTATTGGTAAGGTGCTGTACCTCCACTGACTTCATATTTTATTTTACCAGTTGATTCTCCAAAACACAATACACTCGTATTATAAATTAAATTTGTTGATAAGGCTTCGTTTGGTTGAGTTAAAGTAATGGATTCTGTATCTGTACAACCATTATCATCAGTTACAGTTACTGTATATGTACCTGCAGTTAAATTAGATAAATTTTGATCGGTAGAACCATTACTCCATGCATATGTCAAATTACCAATTCCACCCCATACGTCTATTGAAATTGCTCCAGTAGCATCTCCATAACACAGTATATCTGTTGTTGAAACCACATTAATTATTATTTCGTCGGGTTGGGTTATTTCTAAATCTACAGTAGATGTGCAATCTAACGCATCTATAATAGTTACAGTATAATTACCTGCAGAAAAAGGAGGTGCAAAGAAATCACTAGTTTGGGTAGTTGTACCACCATCAACTGAATACAAATATGGAGGAGTTCCACCAGAACCAATGACTTTAAAATCTCCGGAGTCGTTACCATAACAATCTACATGTTTTATCCAATCTACGACAACAGCTAACTCTTCATTTGGTTGTTCAATTTCAAAAACTTGATCTTTAGTACAGCCATTTGCATCTGTTACTGTTATAGTATAAGAACCCGCGTATAAATTATTAATATCTTGGGTGGTTGAAGAATTGCTCCAGTTATAAGTGTAAGGAGGAGTTCCACCTGTTACAGTAACATCAATTGCACCATCATTACCTAATTTACAAGAAACATCTGTAATTTCTGATGTTATTTTTATACTAGATAATTGAATAGGGTTATTAGAATAAATTTTTTCACAATTTGAGTTTATATTTTTTAATTTTAAGTTATAAGAGCCTGCAGGCACATTAAAAATTGGAGAACTTTGATAATCACCCGAATTTAATTTATATTCATATTCGGCACCTAAAGGCGAAGTAACTTCTATATTAAAGGTTCCATCTGTATTGCAATCTATTTGGTATGTTGGGTCTGGTGGTAAATCTACAAAGTTGAGATACACAGTGGCTTGATCACATACGCTTTCGTTTGGTGCAGGTAAACAAACACTATATTCAAAACTAACTTCACCTGTAAAACCAGGGTTTGGTTCATAGGTATATGTACCATCTGTATTTAATTCAAAAAAGGCACCAGCAGTGGTTGGAGCAGAAACTAAACTAAAAGTAGAATTTTCAGGTGCATTATTTGTAAGTTTTAAGTCACCATTATAAGTTTCGTTAATACAATTAACCTCGTGGTTGTCAACCGCATATTTTTGAAGAATTAAAAATTTACCATCACCGTGATCGTTGGTTGAAGCATTAAATTCAATTTTCGTTATTTTAGAACCTAGAGGAACTATGTCACTTAAATAGAAAAGCGCCATTCCAATGGTTTTGTTTTGTTCAACCGTTCTATCCGTTAACCAATAATCAGTACCAGGGTTTGGAGTTTGATTTGGAGGTTGATAAGTACCATTTATGGTAGAATAATTAGCTCTAACAAAAGTTTCTCCTAAAAAAGTTTCTGTACCGCCACCCATAGGTGTACCATAAACTGCTATATGATAACAATTATTTGCGTTTCGTTCTGTAATGGCTAATACGCCACCTTCATTTGCCGGAATTGATGGATTGTAAAAAATAGTCTGTTTTTGGGCATCTGTATATGCTACTCCATCAAAATTTTGACATATGTTTCTTCCGTTTTTACTGCAAGAGAAAAAGTGATTAAGATTTTTGTCTTGAAACGCAGATAAAGCTGCATCATGCCACAACGGATTACTACTATCATTAAATATTGTTGTTGAATTTTCATTTATGTGGTTATAAGAATCACCATTTGGACCAACACGCGTCATCTCATAATCCGTGGGAACTACAAATGTATTATATAATTCTCCGTCAATAGTAATGGATTTAATCGTTGCAGGATAAGTACCATCTGGTTGTGTAGCCTCTAACCATTGAAAGGTTACACCAGTTTGTATAGAAGGTGATTGCTGTGCTACTAATAAATTTGACAATACAACAAAAAAAGCTAAAATGACAGCTCTTGTTATATTTATTACAGAAACACAATTGTATTTTTTTCTCATACCGTACATAATAACTTATTGTATCAATAATTCAATATGTGTACTGAACGCATTTATGGCAAAAAAAATGGCATAAACAATTCAGTATAGAATATTAATGTTATTCGTTTTTGTTAAAATATAGAGGGAGATATTATTAACGTAAATGAAATATATTTAATGGATTAATATATTTTTTGATTTGGCATCATTTACATTATTTTTACGTTACAAAATAAATATTTACTAAAACCATAAACAAACTTTGATGTTAAGTCGGCAATTTACTCGATATAATGGACATGTACAACATTTAATCGGTAAAATTTGCATTTTATCGTAATTGTATGAAAAGTATTACATTAATTAGACATGGAAAATCGTCGTGGAAATACGACGTTATTGACCGAGAAAGACCATTACAAAAAAGAGGTGTTGATGATGCAAAACTAGTTGCAAATGAGTTTGTTAGATTGAAAGGCTGTGTTGGTAAAATCTATTCTAGTCCAGCAAGAAGAGCATTAAATACTTGCGAAATTTTTACAGAATTGTTGAAAATAAGCAAAAATGAAATTTCAATAAACGAAGAATTATATGATTTTGACGGTAGAAATGTCATAGATTTTATCAAAAAATTGCCAAATACTATTGATGATGTTATGATTTTTGGACACAACCATGCATTCACATCAATTTCTAATATATTTGGTGATGTATTAATAGATAATCTTCCTACTAGTGGATTAGTAAGGTTGAATTTTGAAATTAATACTTGGACAGATTTAAATAAAGGAACTACAGAATTTGTTATTATTCCTAAGGAATTAAGAAAATGATAAAAGAAAAAAATATATACATCAACAGAGAATTAAGTTGGTTAAAATTTAATGAGCGTGTATTGCAAGAAGCAGCTGATACAGAAGTTCCTTTAATAGAACGTCTTCGCTTTTTAGGTATTTTTTCTAACAATTTAGATGAATTTTTCAAAGTTAGATACGCTACAGTCAAACGAATATACGAAGCTGGTAAAGGTGGTAAAAGCGAACTTGGTGGGATTAAGGCAGGTGATTTGTTAGAAAAAATTACGGAAATTGTAATACAACAGCAAATTAATAGTGGTAAGATATTGGATAGCATAGAAGCTCAGTTACAGCAAGAAAATATTCACGTTATAAATGAGTCGCAGATAAAGGATGATTATCATGAATTTGTTAAGAATTATTTCTATCAAGAAATTAGTCCAGCATTGGTAGTTATTATGCTAAATGAAGATGTAGGTTTGCCAGAACTTAAAGATATTTCTGCTTATTTAACAGTGAAAATGAGCAGTACTAATGCTAAAGACCAGTTAGCGTTAATTGAGATATCTTCTGCAATGGATAGGTTTGTCGTTTTGCCTAAAATCGATGATAAGAACTATATTATTATGTTAGATGATATTCTTAGATATTGTTTAGATGATATATTTAACATATTTAGTTACGATACTATATGTGCACATATGATTAAAATTACCAGAGATGGTGAGCTAGATTTTGATAGTGATTTAAGTAAAAGTTTTATAGATAAATTATCTGAGAGTGTTAAGGATAGAAAAAGTGGTGCACCTGTTCGTTTTGTTTATGATAAAAATATAGATCAAGAAACTCTTAATTTCTTATTATCTAAAATGGGTATTGATGAGAAAGAAAGCATTATACCTGGTGGACGTTATCACAACAGACGTGATTACATGAGCTTTCCTAGTTTAGGAAGAACAGATTTATTATATAGTAAAATAAATCCCTTGCCTGTTAAAGGACTTAGTTTAGAAGATAGTATTTTTAAAACAATCGCAAAAAAAGATTATCTAATTTATACACCATATCATACATTTTCTTACGTCGTAAAGTTTTTAAGAGAAGCTGCCTTAGACCCAAAAGTAAAAACCATAAAAATTACTATATACAGATTAGCTCAAATTTCTCATGTTGCAAGTTCTTTAATCAATGCCGCAAAAAATGGTAAAAAAGTAACAGTATCTATTGAGCTTAGAGCACGTTTTGATGAGGAAGCAAATATTAATTATGCAGAGCAAATGCAAGATGAAGGTGTAAATATGCTTTTTGGTGTAACAGGTCTAAAAGTACATGCTAAAATGTGTGTCATAGAACGCAAAGAAAATGATAAATTAGTACGTTACGGATTTATTAGTACCGGAAACTTTAATGAGTCTACTGCAAAAATTTATACCGATTTTACCTTAATGACGGCTAACCCTAAAATCTTAAAAGACGTTTATAAAGTTTTTAATTTTTTAGAAGTTAATTACAAGGTAAATAGATATAAACACATTATTACGTCACCACATTATACTAAATCTAAGATTTTTGCATTAATCGATAACGAAATTGAAGCTGCAAAAAAAGGTCAACCAGCATTTATTAAGTTAAAAATAAATAGCATAAGTAGCTACAAAATGATTGACAAATTGTATGAAGCGAGTAGAGCGGGTGTCAAAATTCAGATGATAGTTAGAGGACTTTGTTGCTTGGTGCCAGGCATTAAAGGAATGAGCGAAAATATTGAAATTATTAGTATAATAGATAAGTTTTTAGAACATACACGTTTGTATATTTTTTCTAATAATCAAAATCCAAAAATATTTATTTCTTCTGCAGATTGGATGACACGTAATATAGATAATAGAGTAGAAGTAAGTTGCCCTATTTATGATGAAGAAATTAAACAAGAACTTCAACAATTGTATAATATATGTTGGAATGATAATGTTAAATCAAGAATAATTAATGCAACGCAAGATAATAGTTACCGACGAAATAATAAGCCAAAAATAAGAGCTCAATTTCATACTTATGAGTACTATTTAAATAAATTAGAAGGATAGTTATGTTGAAGATACAGAAATATGCGGCCATTGATATTGGGTCTAATGCTGTAAGATTATTAATTTCAAATATTATAGAGCAGGACGATGAACCTGTGATTTTTAAAAAAAATTCCCTCGTTAGAGTACCAATTAGATTGGGTGCAGATGTTTTTTTAAAAGGAGAGATATCAGAATACAACCAAAACCGAATGTTAGATACCATGAAGGCCTTTAGTCTAATTATAAAATCTCATGGTGTGGTTAGATATAAAGCATGTGCTACTTCTGCCATGCGAGAAGCAAAAAACAGTGAGCCCTTAACCAAGAAGGTTTTTGAAACTTGTGGTATTAATATAGAGGTTATAGATGGAGAAGAAGAAGCCGCAATAATAGCCGCAACAGATTTGAAATCCTTTATAAATCCTAATAAAACATATTTGTATGTTGATGTTGGAGGAGGAAGTACGGAATTTTCTATTATTCATAATGGTGATAAAAAACTGTCTAGGTCTTTTAAAATTGGTACTGTAAGATTGCTAAATGATATTGTAAAACATGAAACTTGGTTAGACTTAGAAAGTTGGATTAAAGAGAACACCAAAACATATGATAAAATTGAATTAATAGGTTCTGGTGGAAATATCAATAAAATTTTTAAAATTTCTGGTAAAGATGCAGGAAAGCCATTAACTTATTTTTATTTAACAAGTTATTATAAAACGCTTCAAAATTATTCTTACGAAGAACGAATAACTAAATTAAACCTTAATCAAGATAGAGCTGATGTAATTATACCTGCAACAAGAATATATCTCTCTGCTATGAAATGGAGTGGCGCAAAGGATATCTATGTGCCAAAAATTGGTTTATCTGATGGTATAATAAAAAGTATGTATTATGAAACTGTATCTAGTGTTGTTATTTAGAAAAACTAATTAATTTATGTAGTTTATCTGATTTTTCCTTATTACACACTCAAAATATAGAAATTAATTTATCTTAGCTTTCTTTAATAACTAATTATGAAAAAATATTTATTTCTTTTAATTTTCGCTTCATTCACAAGTTTTGTAATGGCTCAAGACATTTTTTATGGTGTTAGAGGTGCAATAAATGTATCAAATTTAGATTTTGACCCAGACGCTGACTTCAAAAATCAGCATAGAAATGGTTTTGCTTTTGCCGGATTTGTGGATTTTGAGTTTAATGAGAAATTTGCTCTTAGAACAGAGTTGCAATGGTCTGCAGAAGGTGGAAAAGCTGAAGAATTAAGAGCAAATTATTTGCATTTACCTTTATTACTTAATATTTCGTTTTCAGACCGATTTGCTTTATTGGTAGGGCCACAACCTAGTTTAAAAACATGGAATGATTATGATGGGTTTGCTACATTTGCGGTTTCAGGTGTTGTAGGTATAGAATTTATGATAACCGACGAATTATTTATAGACGCAAGAGCAGCTTATGGTTTAACTAATGTTATAGACCATGATTTAACAAATTTAGAAGCTAAAAATAGTGTTCTACAATTTGGTTTTGGTATGAAACTATAAATAAAGAGAGACTAGTTTCCATAAAAAAAAGCCTTAACTTAAAAAGTTAAGGCTTTTTTTATTTAGCCATGTATAGTTTCTTTATTACCAAGAGATTTAATAATCTCGGCCTCATAGTTTAGTAAAGCATCCCACTTAGCATCTACTTCTTTACGATCTCCATATTTTCTGGCAAAATTTAAAAACATGGTATAATGTCCTGCTTCACTAATCATTAATTTTCTATAGAATTTAGCCAGTTTTTTATCCTCAAGTTGTTCAGATAATAGTCTAAAGCGCTCACAACTTCTGGCTTCAATTAATGCCGCATACAATAGTCTATGCACTAATTGTGTTGTTCTACTACCTCCTTTAGGAAAGAACTTTATTAGTGCAATAACATAATCGTCTTTTCGATCTCTTCCTAACGTCCATCCTTTTTCTAAGATTCTATCGTGCACCATTTTAAAATGACTCATTTCTTCATTCACTAATTCAATCATTTCTTGAACAAGTTCTGTGTATTCAGGAAATCCTACAATTAATGAAATGGCTGTACTTGCAGCTTTTTGCTCACAGTAAGCATGATCAGTTAAAATATCTTCAATATTTTTTTCTACGATATTCACCCATCTTGGGTCCGTTGGTAATTTTAATCCTAACATACTTATTTTATTTATAATTGTACACTGTGAGATTTTCCGTTTTCATCAATAAACAACCTGTGAGACGAAGATTTTTTAGATTCAGGTATACCGTAAATAATGTCTATTAATACCATGTTGGTAAAAGAAGGGTCATCATTTAGATTAATAGATTTTAAAGTGGCGAGTTTATTAAAATTATACAAGTTAGCACCAATTGGTAAATCAGTTTTGTAATTAAAAACAGTGTTAATTTTTTGTTTGTTAAAACTCTCTTTATATATTTCTTTATCATCTTTTAAAACAGTGATGTCAAATTTAAAATTTCTATAATGTGTTTGGTAATTAACCGTGTCTTTTATTTTTGAAAAACGCACCGAATTAGATAAATCAGTGTAGGTTTTAATTTTTACTCTAAAACCGTTACTCATAGTAGTATCTACGTCTTGTTCTATATATGTTTTAGGTACATAAACATTAGTTTCAAAATTTACTGTTTTTTTAAATTCTTCAATACTATCAGAAAGTGCTTGATTTTGAGTTTTTCTACCATCACAGCTAGAAAAACCAATTCCTATTATTAATAAAAGTAAGATTAACTGTTTCATTATATCAGGTTTTAAATATCCAACCCAAACGTTTGTCTTAAGATTTCTATGTTTGGATTTTTTTCTTTTAACTTTTCGTATTTCTCTAATGGTGTAAAAGCGTATTTTTTTGCAATTTCTTCGTTAACGGTAATATCTAATTTTAAATCGTAATTAAGTAATTTCTTCTTTAAAAATGCCATTAGCGGAAATTCCGCACGTTCTAATTCTATTTTATTGGTATTATTAGAATAAGTGAGATAAATGGTTGTACCTTTTAATTTTGGTTGATCCATTTGTAAAATAGATGCCATAATTTTTTCACCTTTTTTATCCATTTGTGCTGTATACATTTGCCAAGCTTCATCGAGAGCTTCTTGGGTAACAGCTTCTTTAGGTAAATCTTCTTCATCTATTACTACATCCATTTGGCGTAGTTGATGTTCCTTTTTTTCTCTAATACTTTTTAATGATAAACCAGACGTAGAAGATTTAGGTTTATTAATTGATATTTTAGGAATTGCAGGTTTAGGAATTGTTGCAATTTTTTCTTCAGGTTTTTCTTTAGTACTAGAAACGTTTTTATTTTCAACTGGTTTTACGTCAGTTTTTAGTTTTGAAACAGTAATAGGTGTAATGCCTCTCGCTTTAAAGTACGAAGGCGGAATTATGAAGTACTTAGAATTTTTTTTTTCTCCATCAAAAGTGATAGAGGCAAGTTGCATAAGGGTTAACTCAACAAGTAGACGTTGATTCTTACTAGTTTTATATTTTAAATCGCAGTCATTAGCAAGTCTAATGCCTTCCATAAGAAAGGTGTGTGTGGTTTTTAGCGATTGTTCTTGGTATTTTAAACTTGTATCTTCTCCGACTTCTAACAGCGGAATAGTTGATGGATTTTTACAGACCATTAAATCTCTAAAATGCGAGGCTAAACCAGCAATGTAATGATGGCCATCAAATCCTTTAGACAGAATTGAATTAAATTGTATTAATAAATCTGGAATTTTATTTTCTAAAATTAAATCTGTACTTGTAAAATACGTTTCGTAGTCTAATACATTTAAATTTTCAGTAACTGCTTGTCTTGTTAGGTTTTTCCCAGAAAAACTAACCACACGATCAAAAATAGAAAGTGCGTCTCTCATGGCACCATCTGCTTTTTGGGCAATGATATGTAAAGCATCATCTTCAGCTGTAATACCTTGTTCTTTTGCTATGTATTTTAAATACTCTTTAGCATCAGAGACCGTGATTCTTTTAAAATCGAAAATTTGACAACGCGATAAAATGGTTGGAATAATTTTATGTTTTTCTGTCGTTGCTAAAATAAAAATACAGTGCTTTGGTGGCTCTTCTAATGTTTTTAAAAAAGCATTAAAGGCTGCTTGAGACAACATGTGTACCTCATCAATAATGTAAACTTTGTATTTACCTACTTGAGGAGGAATCCTTACTTGATCCGTTAGACTTCTAATATCATCAACAGAATTGTTAGAAGCTGCATCCAGCTCAAAAATATTAAACGCAAAATCTTCGTCTTCTTTAGTATCTCCATCACTATTTATCATTTTAGCCAAAATACGAGCACATGTTGTCTTACCAACACCTCTTGGACCTGTAAATAGTAAAGCTTGTGCTAAGTGATTGTTTTCAATGGCATTTAGTAAAGTATTTGTAATAGCTTGCTGACCTACAACATCCTTAAAGGTTTGTGGTCTGTATTTACGAGCCGATACTACAAAGTGTTCCATTAAAAATATACTGAATTACAAATTTAAGAATAACCTATAAATAGCGAATTCTAAGAGGTTAAAAATTAGTATGAGTTATTAACAATTTGTGTACTTTTGCGGCAAGTAAATCGCCTTATCGATCTAAATACTGAAACAAGTTCAGCACAAGGTAGGAAAGTCCGAACACCATAGTGCAATCATAGTGGTTAACAGCCATCCATCGTAAGATGAGGAAAAGTGCAACAGAAAGAATGTACAGGTAATGCTGTAGTGAAATCAGGTAAACTCTATGTGGTGCAATGTCATGTAAACTAACGTTTGAGCGTGCACGCGCGATTGTTAGAGGGTAGGCAGCTAAAGTTTATTAGTAATAATAAACGTAGATAAATGATAAGGGCTCTTTTGAGTACAGAATTCGGCTTATAGATTTGCTTAACTAAACAAGCTTCATGTTAATTCATGAAGCTTTGTTTTTATTATTTATGTTGTCTTTTAGTTCTTAATTTATTCAAAAAAACTAAACATATTTCCGCCATAACTTTTAGAATATGAAAAATGTTCTAAATGGCTTAAGTCTGTGTGTTTAGAGTGTTCTACAATTAATAAACCAGTGTCTTCTAGTAATTCATTTTTAAAAACTAATTCCGGAATTTTAGAAAAAGTATCCAATTCAAAGTCATAAGGCGGATCAGCAAATATAATAGTGTGTTTTTGTTTTAATTTTTCAAGAAATTTAAATACATCACTTTTAATAGTTGTAATATTCATATCAAAAGCCTCTGCGGTTTCATTTATAAATTTAATACAACCAAAATTTGCGTCTACTGATGTTATTTGTTCAGTTCCTCTAGAAGCAAATTCATAACTTATATTGCCAGTACCAGAGAATAAGTCTAGTACAGATATATCATCAAAATAGTAATGATTATTAATAATATTAAAAAGTGCTTCCTTAGCCATATCTGTAGTTGGCCTTACAGGTAATTTTTTAGGAGCCGTGATGCGCCTGCCTTTATACAAACCCGATATTATACGCATTAAAAAGAATTTAAGATTACATAATGTTGGTGCAAATATCGTCTGTCTGTTTCTGCTACAATATTAAATTTATAGGTTTTATCTATAAATGTAACGTGTCTAATATATAGATAAAGCATCACAAAATTTTCGTCCCCAATTACAATGCTACCACTTAGCAGAACCTGAGTAGATTCTACGTCTAATTTTAATTGCTCAAATACAAATAAGACATAATAAATAAAATCTTCTTTACTATGGTATTCAAAAACATTATATAATTGAAGCTTGCCATTTTTTAAAACTAAAAGTTCTAATGTATTTTTATTTACGTTAATATAAACTATTGGCTCTTCAGTAATTGATTCTGGAGTTTGAATAAATGAATCAATAAGTATACTAGAGGAGTGTTTGTATACAAACGCACCAAAAGTTTCAAAAATATAATTATTAATATTTACGTAAGGTACATAAACATTTACACTATTATTTATGGCAATTCTATCTTCTGTAATAAAATCGTTTCTAAGAATTTTAGAATTAAATTTTAAATAATCTGCTTTACTTTCTGAATTAAAAAGTGCTTCTGGTACTAGTGTAGAAAGCTCGTTTTGGTGTATTACTAATACATCATTAAAGTCTTCAGAAAAAGCAGTATTGGTACTTAATTCTGTTTTTAGATGGTTAAGAACAGCATCTGGCATTTGTTTCTGTTCAAAATCTATAGTTTTAAGAAATTCAACTTCATTTGAAGTTCTGTTTAGTATACAAAAAGAAAGCCCATTCAAATTAATTTGAATGGACAACTCTTTAATATCGTTTGTTTTCAAACTATTCTTTGTTTGTGTAACTCTTAGGCCAGTTTCCTTTAGTGAACACTTCATCCATAGATCCAACAATTAACGTTGGTCCGTTTACACCATCTACAGAAACTACTTGTTTTTCTTTCTCAACTAGATATGGTTCTTGATCAGCTAAGACCACAGCTTTATCTACACTAGCCTCAAATACAGGGAATTCATCTAGTTTACCAGCTTTTAATGTAAATTTAGCACCTTCTTTACCTATTCCTACGTCCATCATTTTTTTGTATCTATCACTACCTTTAAAAATAGAATCTTTTAAATTCCAATAATCTAAGGTGTCAATTAGAGTTAATGTTTTCATAGTTTCTACACCACCAAAAGCTCTTGTTCTTTCTTCATCTAAAACCAAGGTATCACGTCTTTGTGTAATTGGCACTTGTCCGTTTTCTACAAAATCGATAAGTTTATCAAAACTATCTGTATAGGTTCCATTTACATCTTTATAGGCTAACTGAGAATCTCTAATATCAATTAATTTATCAATTACTATAGAAAAACGTTCCTTTTTTAATTGGTTAAATTGAATCTCTTTATAAACGGACATATACGTCTTATAACCTAAGAAAATAATTAATGCCCAAAGAATTATATTAAGAAAAGGTTTAATTTTTTTTGGTACGAACTTGTCAATTAACCATACAATTCCTATGGTTAAAATTATAATCAATACAATTGCTAGAATTATCATATAAAAGTTTTTATTAATTAGGTCTAACGCAAATCTACAATTTTTTTTTGTTGCTAAAAACTATCTAAATAAAAAAATAAGTAAATATTTTTTTGACATTCAAAATTGAGATTATTACTATCTTGCACATCATATTTTTTCACTATGATTTCTAATGCTTCTGCATTTTATTCGTTATTAAAATCTAAATTTCTATTTACGCCAACTTCTAAGCAAGACATGGTGTTAATGCAGTTATCTCAATTTATTTTTGATAAAAATAAAAACGCTATTTACTTATTAAAAGGCTATGCAGGAACCGGAAAAACAAGTATAATAGGTACTATTGTTTCTAATCTATGGCAAGCTAAAAAAAGTGCTGTTTTATTAGCACCAACAGGTAGAGCTGCAAAGGTGATTTCTAACTACTCTAAAAAAGAGGCGTTTACAATTCATAAAAAGATTTATTTTCCTAAAAAAGATAAAGGTGGTGGTGTAAATTTTGTAATACAACCTAACAAACATCGTAACACTATTTTTATTGTAGATGAGGCTTCCATGATATCTGATACGCCTTCTGATACAAAATCTTTTGAGAGCAGCTCGCTTTTAGATGATTTAATGAGTTATGTGTATTCTGGTCACGAATGCAAATTACTACTTATTGGAGATAAGGCACAATTGCCACCTGTAAAGTCAGATTTAAGTCCAGCACTAAATGAAAATAAACTGAGTTTAACTTATAATAAAGATGTTATTGGTATAGAGTTAGATGAAGTGGTAAGACAAGAACAAGATTCTGGTATTTTAAGTAATGCTACAGAGCTTAGAGCTGTTTTAAAATCTGAATTTTACGAGAGTTTTAAATTCGATTTAAATGGTTTTACAGATAGTGTGCGGTTAATTGATGGTTACGAAATTATGGATGCCATTAATGACGCTTACAGTAATGATGGTTATGAGGAAACGGCAATTATAGTAAGAAGTAATAAGCGTGCAAACGCTTACAATCAGCAAATAAGACAACGTATTTTATTTAACGAAAGTGAGTTGTCTGCAGGCGATTATTTAATGGTAGTAAAGAATAATTATTTTTGGATAAAACCAACAACAGAAGCCGGATTTATTGCTAATGGAGATATTATTGAAGTACTAGAAATATTTAGCATAAAAGAATTATATGGTTTTAGGTTTGCCGAAGTAAAAGTACAAATGGTAGATTATCCTAGAATGAAACCTTTTGAAACAGTGTTGCTTCTTGATACTATTGACGTTGAAAGTGCATCTTTAAGTTACCAAGAGTCTAATCGTTTATACCAAGAAGTATTAAAAGATTACGAAGAAGAAACATCTAAATATAAACGCTTTTTAGGCGTAAAGAACAATAAATTTTTTAATGCTTTGCAAGTTAAATTTTCTTACGCCATTACTTGCCATAAATCTCAAGGTGGACAGTGGAATACCATTTTTGTAGAGCAACCTTATTTGCCTAACGGAATGGACAAAGATTACATACGTTGGTTATATACTGCCGTAACAAGAGCTAAGGAAAAATTATATTTAATTGGCTTTAAAGATGAAATGTTTATAGAAAAAGATTAATCTTTTTCTATATTTTAGTAACCACAATGAAAGTAATTAAAAAGATATTTAAACGAACACTCTACTTGTTGTTGGCTCCTATTGGATATTTTATTATTTCACTTATTTTCACATATATAACAATTGATAGAAAGTATAATGCTAATAACGATGTCTCAATTTATTTAAGTACAAATGGTGTTCATTTAGATGTTATAATTCCAAAAGAAAAATTAAGTAACCAGATATTGGTTGGAGTTAAATATAATACTTCTGATAAGTATTTGGCGTTTGGTTGGGGTGATGAGAATTTTTACATCAATACACCATCATGGAGTGATTTAACGTTTAGTAACGCTTTTAGTGCATTGTTTTTAAAAAGTTCAACATTAATGCATGTTACTAGGTATAAATCACTTGGTAATAATTGGATTGAAATAAAAATTAGTGAATTTGAATTAAAAAAACTTAATATATTCTTGCAGAGTTCATTTCAGACTAATGAAATCGGTAATAAATTAATACTTAAAAATAAAGGATATTCATCTAACGATGATTTTTATAAAGCTTTAGGTAGTTATTCTTGTTTTAATACATGTAACAGTTGGGTAAATAGAGGATTTAAAAATAGTGGTCTAAAATCTTGTTTATGGACACCATTTGATTTTGGGCTATTGAGTAAGTACAATTAAATATGGAAACTATTCTTAGTATATTTTTGGGTATAGGACTTTCAGCTTCAGTAGGTTTTAGAGTTTTTTTACCATTATTTGCATTAAGCTTAGCGGCTTATTTTAATGTTTGGGACCTTAATGAATCTTGGATGTGGGTAGGAAGTACAACAGCGGTTATTACATTAGGTATTGCAACTTTAGTAGAAATTGTTGCTTATTATATTCCTGTTATAGATAATGCATTAGATACAATAGCAATTCCATTAGCAACATTAGCTGGCACGGCAGTTATGGTATCTACAGTTGCAGATTTAAGCCCTGTAATTACATGGGCTTTAGCTATAATAGCAGGAGGAGGAACGGCAGCTGCAGTAAAAAGCTCAGCGAGCACAACAAGGTTAGGTTCTACAGTTTCTACAGCAGGTATAGCAAATCCAATAATTTCTACAGTAGAAACAGGAACATCAATCGTTATGTCCGTTATGTCTATATTTTTACCAATTGTAGCTATTCTGCTTGTTCTATTAATTTTTTATTTAATTTATAAATTCTATAAAAAAATTAAGAGAAAAGCACCTTAGTAACTCTAATAAACTTAGAAAGTTTTATATCAATTTTAAAGCTTATTTTTGAAAATTCACAAGTACACGTAATAGAGATGAAAATTATTTCCATGATTCCTGCACGTTATAGTGCATCGCGATTTCCAGGTAAGTTAATGCAAAATTTAGCCGGAAAATCAGTAATTCTAAGAACTTATGAGGCTACTGTTGCAACAGAATTATTTAGTGAAGTTTATGTAGTTACTGATAGTGATATCATTTACAAAGAAATTGTGGATAATGGCGGAAAAGCTATTATGAGTTTAACAGAACATGAGTCTGGAAGCGATAGAATTGCAGAAGCGGTAGCTAATGTAGATTGCGATATCGTTATTAATGTACAAGGAGACGAGCCTTTTACCGAGCGCGAAAGTTTAGCTAAAGTCATTGATGTTTTTAAGGACGATAAAGCTAAAGAAATAGATTTAGCCTCTCTTATGGTTGAGATAGAAGATTGGGAAGAAATAAACAATCCTAACACCGTAAAAGTTATTGTAGACCAACAGAATTTTGCTTTATATTTTTCACGTAGTCCAATACCATTTCCAAGAGATAAGAATGCAGGAGCTCGCTATTTTAAGCACAAAGGTATTTATGCCTTTAGAAAAGAAGCATTATTAGATTTTACTATTTTACCAATGCAATTTCTTGAGGCTTCAGAGAAAATTGAATGCATTAGGTATTTAGAGTATGGTAAAAGAATTAAAATGGTTGAAACAACTATACAAGGGGTAGAAATAGATACACCAGAAGATTTAGAAAGAGCAAAGAAATTATGGAAGTAGACTATAAAAACATAAAAGTTATTGGCTTCGATGCTGATGATACACTTTGGGTAAACGAAACCTATTTTAGAGAAGCAGAAGAAGCTGTAGGTAAGTTATTATCTCAGTATGAAACGCCAAACAAAATAGATCAAGAGCTTTATAAAATGGAGATTAAAAACCTACCAACTTATGGTTATGGTATAAAAGGTTTTGTGTTATCTATCGTAGAGTTGGCTGTAGAATTATCTAACGGAAAAGTATCTAATGATGTTATTTTAGAAATTTTAAATATCGGTAAAGACATGATAAATAAACCGATAGAATTGTTAGATGGTGTAGATGAAGTTCTAAAAACATTATCTAAAGATTATAAATTAATTGTAGCCACAAAGGGAGATTTATTAGATCAGGAACGTAAACTAGAAAAATCAGGGTTGTTAAAATATTTTCATCATATTGAAATTTTAAGCGAAAAACAAGATGCGAATTACTCCAAATTATTGAAACATTTAGATATTGAACCAGAAGCTTTTCTGATGGTTGGAAACTCTCTTAAATCTGACGTTTTACCGTTAGTTAATATTGGTGCTCAGGCAATTCATATACCGTTTCATACTACTTGGGCACATGAAAAAGTAACTAAAAAAGAAGCAAATGGCTCCAATTATAAAACAGTACAAAGATTAACCGAAATTTTAGACTTTTTTAATTAGGAATTTGAAAATATTAGATAAAAACACCTGGAATAGAAAAGCTCATTTTGAGTTCTTTAACACATTTGTGGACCCTTATTTTGCGGTTACCTTTAAAGTAGATGTTACTAAAGCCTATGAATTTTCTCGTATAAACAATGTTTCGTTTTTTGTAACGTATTTGCACGCTACAATGAAAGCAGTAAATGAGGTAGAGAACTTTAAATACCGAATAAATAAAGACAATGATGTTGTAGCTTTTAATACTATACATGCATCACCAACCATACTAAGACCTAATAAAACTTTTGGTTTTACATTTATAAATTATGATGAGGATATTTTAAAATTTCAAGGTAATTTTATAAAAGAAAAAGAAAGAGTTTTTAATTCCAATGAATTGTTTCCACCTGTAAATTCAATAGACTGCATACATTGTTCATCGTTACCATGGGTAAACTTTACAGGTCATAAAGAACCTTTTAATGGACAAAAAGATTCTATACCCAAATTAGCATTTAGTAAAATGGAGATTAATGGTAAAAAAAGAGAAATGCAAATTGCTGTAAGTGTTAATCATGCATTGGTAGATGGCTACCACGTTGGTCAATTTAATAATAGAATACAATTTCACTTAAATAACCCATAAATATAAACTAAGTTGTTATTTTTGTTAAAGATATAAAGTAAATGATATATAAAAATTATCCAATGGTATCCAGAGTTGTTTTTGGACGTGGAAGTTTCAATCAACTCGATGAAATTCTTTCTCCAAAACGCAATGGAAGAAATGCACCATTTATATTTTATGTTGATGATGTTTTTAAAGGCAATCATTGGTTAACATCAAGAATTACGTTGTCTTACAAAGACAAAATTATTTATGTACCTACAAAAGAAGAGCCAAGAACTGAGCAAGTTGATCAGTTAGTAGAAGATATTATTTTAGAGCATAGTGAACTGCCATCTGGTATAATTGGTATTGGTGGAGGTATAGTTTTAGATATTGCTAAAGCAGTAGCTTTAATGCTAACCAATAAAGGCGAATCTAAAGACTATCAAGGTTGGGATTTAATTAAGCAGCCTGCAATTTATCATGTCGGTATTCCAACACTTTCTGGTACTGGTGCAGAAGTATCCAGAACTACAATCTTAACAGGTCCTGAACGTAAGTTAGGCATTAATAGTGATTATACACCTTTTGATCAAGTCATTTTAGATCCAGAATTAACCAAGGATGTTCCAAAAGATCAATGGTTTTACACTGGTATGGATTGTTTTGTACATTGTGTAGAATCTCTAAATGGAACGTTTTTAAACGCCTTTAGCCAGAGTTATGGTGAAAAAGCATTTGAGCTTTGTAAAGAAATTTTTTTAGAAGATACTTTATCAACAGAAGAAGCTCAAGATAAATTAATGATGGCTTCATGGCATGGCGGTATGAGTATTGCCTATTCTCAAGTAGGTGTTGCTCATGCAATGAGTTATGGATTAGGTTACCTATTAGGTATAAAACATGGTATAGGTAACTGTATAGTTTTTGATCATTTAGAAGAATATTATCCTGAAGGAGTAGCCATATTTAAAAAAATGAAAGCCAAACATAGCATTCAACTTCCACAAGGTATTTGTACAGATTTAGAAGATTATCAATTTGATAAAATGATTGACGTGGCATTGAGTTTAGAACCACTTTGGGAAAATGCTATCGGTAAAAATTGGAAGTCCATAATAACTAGAGAAAAGCTTCTGCAGCTTTACAAAAAGATGTAAGATGCACTGGCTAGCTAAACTCATTTATTACAATATTTTAGGATGGAAAGTTGTAGGAAATGTCAATTTCTCTAAAGACACTGTGAAGAAAGCTGTAATTATTGCTGCGCCACATACAAGTTGGAGTGATTTTTATATTTCATTATTACTGAGAAAAGTAACTCAACTTAAAACAAATTTTATTGGCAAAAAAGAATTGTTTACATGGCCTTTTGGTTACTATTTTAGAGCAGTAGGAGGACATGCATTAGATAGAACTTCGGGTCAAAATAAAGTAGAGGCTATTGCTAAGTTATTTGAAGGAAAAGAAGAGTTTAGATTGGCACTTTCTCCTGAAGGTACTAGGAAAAAAGTAGATAAATGGAAAACAGGGTTTTACTATATTGCAAAACAAGCTAATGTACCTATTATTATGTTTACTTTCGATTTTAAAAACAAGCAGAATATGGTTTCACAACCATTTTACCCAACAGATAATATGGAAGCAGATTTTGCTTTTATGAGGTCATTTTATAAAGATGTAATTGGTAAAGTAAAGGAAAATAGTTAAGTAGCTAATTAAATAAGAAATTTGGCATAGCAATTGATGTGTACATTATGCAATGAAACATAAAGTAAACTATAAGTCACTAAAAAGAAACATTGTTACAAAAAGCAATCTAATTAATTAGGTTGCTTTTTTTTAGTAATAAATTTATCTAATAATGAATTTGTTTGTAGTTGAAGTTTATTCTTAAAAAAAGACATACCTCCAAACAAGAATCCCTTAAATCCCATAGCTTGTTTTGCCCAATCGCGTAAATTAAATACATCGGTATGTTTTATTATTAAACCATCTTTAAACTCAAAAGTAGCATCAATTTTATTGTGAACTTTATTGCCTGTTTTACTAAAAGTATAGAACGCTTCCCAATGTGCAGACCCTGTTTTTTCATTAGTAATTATATTAGAATACTCTGCTTTAAAATCTTTTCCGTTTTGTGAGGCACAAAGCATTAACCACATATATTTTGCACGTTCTCCTTTTAGAACTCCAAATGCTGGATCCTCAAAAACTACATCATCATGGTAGCAATTTATCATTGTTTCTCCATCAGAATTGCTTAATGCGGTATAAAATGTTTCAATAAGTCTTTTCATAAGAATTCTATATTTAGTTGACAAAAGCAATTATTTTAATATAATAATTAAAATTTTGTTTATTTCCATATCCAATCGGTTTGGTCAACTATCTCGATATTAATATCAGTAAATATTTTTTTAAATCCTTTCAAGTCATCAATTGCACGTTTGGGGATGATAAACGAGACATTAGATTTTAGCTTTAAGAAAAAGTGTTCTTTTATTTCAATTAAAACATCAAATTCAGAATAATTTATTGTGCTTTGTGTACCTTCTTCAATTCCCTCTATAGCTCTAGAATTTTGATTAAAGGTTAATGAGATTTCCTTATCTATTCTGTTTTTGTAATTTTCTTTTATATGGTTTTCAAAATGCTTTTTATATCTGTACTTAGCATATACAGGATGAATTAGATACCAAATAATAGCAATTATAGCAAAAGTAATTGCTAAAATATAGTTGCCAATAAGTATGGCGATTAGAATTAAAACCGCATATATAATAGGAACAATAATTCTTGATTTTTTACGATTTTTCTGTTGAACTTTAGATTTTGAAGAAAAATAAAGCTGATACTCTAAAAAGTCAGAAAAGCTTAAATCGTATTTTAAATTCATTCTTTTAATAATTTAAATTAGCTGGTGTAGCGTTTAATTTTATCCATTAATTTTCGTGTATTAGAATATACAAAGGCGTTGGTTTTTGCATAATGAAATGATAAAAAACAAACCAATGATAAAAAGAGTAGTGCACCAATTAAGGCTTGCCAAGGTGTTAGGGATTTGCCTATAATTTGGTGCAATCCTAGTCCTGTAAAACTGCCATATATTATTATAAAATGTATTACATATATTGAAAGTGTCTTTTGTCCTATTTTTAGGATTAAAGGCTGTTTAATATAATTTTCTGCTAAATAAAATATAGAAAACAAAACTAAGACATTCCCGAGTCTGGTATATAAATAATTGTAATATGCTACCTCTTTAAATAATGAAATATCTAACCAATAATAAAGTTTCATTAATACGTAAGAAGATTTAAAAATTAATGCAATTCCCACAAGGAAAAACCCAGAGACAATAGCGATTTTAAATTTAGGGCGTTCTACATAACGGTAAAATAAAGTGGCTATAAAAGCGCCAAAGGCTACATAACCAAACCATGGAATTATGGTAAATACAGACCCATTAGATTTTGATAAATAATTTGAAATGGCAATAGGTAAACCAGGTAATTCCAAGAAACGATATAAAGGTTCTGTCATAAAAACGATACCACCCAATATCAACATTAATATAGAAAATAATAACGTTTTCTTTAAGGTTATTTGATATACTAAAACGATTAGAATAAGCGATAAGCCTATACACTGTAGAACATCAACAATGAGAAAATAACTGCTGAATTTCCCAAATAGCCATTCAAAAATAGGAACTCGTAAAATATAGCCAATACCAATTAGCATTAAACCTCGCATAAAGCCTTTTCGCATTCTGTAATTTATAGAATCCGTTTGTTTAGCTCTTATCAGAAGATACGAAAAAATGAGGCCAGAAATGGTGAAAAATGTTGGTGCTGTAATACCTCTAAAGTACTCCCAAATATTAAACGCTAAGTGGTTTTGATTTCTATAAATAGGGTTGAGTAGTGTATCTATAAAATGCCCTTGTAGCATCATTAAGATGGCAAACGCTCTAACAGCATCTATAAAATATAATCGTTTTACTTTCAATTAATCATTGGGTTGGGATGTAAATATATGATTTATTGAATTAAAGGTTTTTTAAGTTTAGATTTTTAATTCATTTTTGGGTCAGATCTCAATACACCAGAACCAGTATGTACATTACCAACCTCTGTTATAACAGCACCTTCAGGACCAGCCATTTGCCAATGTGGAGATTCTACTTTTTGTAATGATGCAAAATCACCTTCATTAGCTTCAATAATATGGTTGGTAGTTACCTTACCATCCCAATGTTCCTTTGGTACTACAACTTGTGGAAACTCATCACGATTGTTTATACCAATACCTGCAATATAACTTTTACCATGTCTTACAAGCCAACCTTCCATTTTTGCAGGATTTCCTTCAGCGGCAAAATGCATATGCTCACCTAGCATCTGATTTGGTAGTAGAAATATATCCATTAACATATATTTATCTTCCGTATTGTTTACAAACATAACAGAGGCTAATCCCAGTTCTGCATAATTACCTTGGTTATAATCGGTTAACCAAATTTTTTCTCTTAAACCATCAAAAACAGGATAATTATGGTACTCTAACATTTCAATTAAAGCATCTTTAGCTTTTTCTTTTAGAAAATTACCTTCAGAATCATAGAATTGGTCGTTTGTAAATTTTAATTCCTTTTTAGAATTATCTGATACTATTGACTCTGGCACTATTTCTGTAACTGTTTCAGTATTTTCTTTACAATTGGTAATTAAAGTAAAACTTAAAAGTGTTAATAATATTAAAGACTTATTCATAAAAAAAGAATATTTTGAGGTTATAAGCTGTTTAAATATAGTGTATTTATAAATGTATTAAAAGGTCTATTTGTTTTTTTAATTTGTTTAAATTGAATTGAAAATCCTAGCTAAATTATTTTTTAAATCTTCAATAACACATAAGTAATATTAAAAAAAGAGGAACATAAAATTTAAAATGTGTCTTAGACAAAATATCTTTATTCTGCTTTTAAAAATTGCTTTCTTCTGCCATTTTAACAACACCAACGGTTAAAATTAAATTAGCAAATCTACGTTGTTCTCCTGTTTGAATAATTAATGTAGTGTTTGGGTTTCTTATTTTGTCGTAAAAAGACCAGCGTTCCATTTCTTCCCAAGTGACATCACCTAATAATTTCTTATAGGCTCGGTGTATTTCTGCATTTGCTTCAACTGGTTTCTCCATTACAATAGCACCTTGTATTGGGCATACTTCTAAAATACCTTCTAATACGGTAATTGCGTCTAATAATCCAGGTCTAAAATTTAAATGTACTGTTGTGGAATTAGGACCTGTCATTGCGCCAACAGGTAAATTTCCGTCAGCAATTACAACTTGTGCAAAATGACCAGAGCGTGCAAGGACTTCCATAATAGTTGGGTGAATTACTGCAGTTTTAAGCATAATATTTCATCTAGTTAAGTATTATATTTTAATCACCATAAATTAATGATTTTCTTAAAGAGCTTTTACAAATATAGCGTATTAAGCTATTTTTATATAATATATCGACTAGTCAAATATTCATAATTAATATGAAAACAATGCTGTTAATTAAAACGGTTTACTAATTTTAACGTCTATGGAATTTTTAAACCAATTACTCAGTGATTTTTCCTCATTAGCTTGGGGACTGCCGTTACTTATATTGTTAATAGGAGGTGGACTTTATTTATTAATTCGTTCTCATTTTTTGCCATTTAGATACCTTGGTCACGCCATTAATGTGTTAAGAGGCAAATATGATGATCCAAATGATCCTGGTGAGATTTCTCATTTTCAGGCATTAACAACAGCTTTATCGGCAACAGTAGGTATGGGAAATATTGCAGGTGTTGCTGTGGCTATAGCAGTAGGTGGGCCAGGCGCTGTATTTTGGATGTGGATGAGTGCTATAGTTGGTATGTCTACAAAATTTTTCACTTCATCTTTAGCTATAATGTACAGAGGTAAAGATACTAATGGAGAAATACAAGGTGGACCAATGTATTTTATCATAGAGGGCTTAGGGAAATCTTGGAAACCATTAGCTATGTTTTTTAGCCTCTGTGGTCTCATTGGAGCATTACCAGTATTTAATGTTAATCAACTAACACAAGCTTTAAATGATATTTTATTAGTTCCTAATGGCGTAGAAGTTGGGCTGTATACTAATCTTACAATTGGTGTAATCTTAGTGTTTATAACAGGTATGGTTATTTTAGGAGGTATTAAACGAATAGGGAACGTTGCTTCTCGTTTAGTGCCAAGTATGGTAGCGTTGTATTTTGTGTTGGTGATAATAATTCTTGTAACGCATAGCGATGTCTTAGTATATTATTTAAAACTCATTTTTACAGATGCTTTTGCCGCTAATTATTATCCAAAAGACGACACATTTTTAGGAGGAGTTTTAGGAGCGCTAATTCTCCATGGGATAAAGCGAGGCGCATTTTCTAATGAAGCAGGTATAGGTACGGCACCTATGGCGCATGGAGCAGCCAAAACAGACGAGCCAATAAGAGAAGGTTTAGTAGCAATGCTTGGACCTGCTATAGATACATTAATTGTTTGCACACTTACTGCTTTAGCAATTTTAGTAACTGGTGTTTGGGAGTCAACCTCAGATAATGGTGTTAGCTTAACGGCTGCTGCTTTTGGTAGTGTAATGCCTACTTTTGGTAAATATTTACTACTTATTTGTATATCTGTTTTTAGTTTGAGTTCTTTATTCTCCTATTCGTATTACGGAACTAAATGTATGTCTTTTCTTTTTGGAGCAGATAAAAAACATTTCTATAATTACTTTTATATTTTAAGTATTTTAATAGGAGCAACTACAAGTTTAAGTATGATGATAAATCTTATTGATGGCGTATTTGCGTTTATGGCCATACCAACAATGTTAGCAACGATAATTCTAGCACCAAAAGTAATTGTGGAATTAAAGCGTTACGTTAAAAATTTAAAGACTTTATAGACTAGTGGTAGTTTTTTTAATCTGTATATTTTCGTCAATACAATCTCTCCGCTTCTTAAAGTAATGGTAATGTCTTTCTAATTGTCTTTAATAACTACTAGTTTGCCTTAAAAGGGTATTTTAATTATTCTTTGTATAGGTATAAAAATTAGTGTAATTATTTATTATTTGGCGAATATTTTAATAGATATTCACTTTTTTAACAATTGTCTATATTTTTTATTGCTAATTTGGTATATTTATGCTAAATAAGTATATATGAATATTGATTGTTGTCCAAATTGCGGGTCTGACCACTACATTAAGAGTGGTGTAGTTAATGGTAGACAGCGCTATAAGTGTAAAAAGTGTAATTATTTTTTTTCTGTGAATAAAATAGGAAAGCAAATAGATGATTACTATGTTAATAAATCACTTCAGCTGTATTTAGAAGGATTAACCTATCGAGAGATTGAACGTATTCTAGGAGTTTCTCATGTTAGTATTATGAATTGGGTGAAAAAGTATAATATTAAAAGGCCTTATAATTCAAACTATCATCCAACCTACAAAATACTCAACGCAACAGAGCTTGGATTGTATTTTAGCGAAGCAAATAATATTAAGGGAGCAGGCGT
Source organism: Winogradskyella endarachnes (assembly GCF_009741275.1). Lineage (GTDB taxonomy): Bacteria > Bacteroidota > Bacteroidia > Flavobacteriales > Flavobacteriaceae > Winogradskyella > Winogradskyella endarachnes. The sequence goes on along the minus strand of NZ_WOWS01000001.1, from coordinate 616,166 downwards.
TATTGTTACTGAGTTGGGCGATAAGTTTATGTTAATTAAATGGGAGCGTTTTAAAGATTAGTATAGTAAATTAACAATAAAATATATTAAGTTTATTTTAACTGATTGTTTTATAGAATTTAGTGGTGCATACAAAACCAATTTATAACTAACTAAATTTTTAAACAATGAGAAAACAACACTTTATATTGATTGGACTTCTTTTAGTATCCTTTCAATTATTGAAGGCTCAAGGCTCACCAGATTACTCTGGTGGTCTTAAGTTTAAATTTAACGAAGATGGCTCTAAATATCTTCGGCTTATTTCTTGGGCACAAGTACAAGCCAATTATAATACAGATGATTCTTTCGATTCAAACGGAAATGAAAACAGTAAATTAAGTTTCAATTTACGTCGTGCAAGAGTTTTAATGTTTGCGCAAATCAACAAAGACTTTTTAATCTTAACACATTTTGGATTAAATAGTTTAACAAGTACTACGTTAAGTCCTACAGGTACAGGAGAAGGGTCGCAACTTTTTTTTCATGATGTTTGGGCGCAATATAATTTAGGTAAAGACCACACTATTGGTGGAGGGCTTCATTATTTTAATGGTATCTCTAGATTAAATAATCAGAGTACTTTAAACATGATGACCTTAGATAATAATCGACAATCATGGGCAACAATAGGTTTGTCTGATCAGTTTGCTCGTCATTTAGGTGTATTTTTAAAAGGAAAATTTGATAAGCTACAATATCGCGTGGCAATTAATGATGCTGCTTCTTCTACATTAGATTCTAGAACAGCAACAGCAGGAGGAGATGCTGTGTATAATGGACGTTTAAACCTAGGTTCTAAAGATGCAGGTAAAACTTATGCAGGTTATTTCGATTATCATTTCCTTGATCAAGAGTCAAACTTTTTACCATATAAAGTAGGTTCTTATCTTGGAGGAAAAAAAGTCTTTAATATTGGTGCAGGTTTCTTTCTGCATCCAAAAGGTTCCGTTATAGATACAGGTACTGCTTTGTCACCCAATTTAGAGGGCGAAGATGTCTCAATTTTTGCAGTCGATGCTTTTTATGATGCTCCAATTGGAGAGAATGGAAGTGCGCTTACAGCATACGCAGTATTTCAAAATAACGATTACGGTAAGAACTATCTCTACAGTGCTTACGGTACAGGAAGCATGATTTACGGTCATGTTGGTTATGTTTTAAAAGGTGATGCTGCCAAAACAAGATATCAACCATACATCAGTTATGGAACTCATAGTTATGATGCTGTAAGTGATGATAGAACTACTTTAGGTGTAGGTGTAAATGCTTATATGAGTGGACATAATTCAAAATTAACTTTAGAATATAAAAATCAACAGTTTGGTGCTTTAGATGCAAATACTATTTCGCTTCAGGCTATGATTTATCTATAAAAACGAATAACGATGAGTGAAAAACAACAAAACGCAACGGCGTACTGGAAAGAAAATTTAAAGTATTTGGTTATTCTATTAACTATATGGTTTGTAGTATCCTTTGGGTGTGGCATATTATTTAAAGAAGCATTAAATGAATTTAAACTAGGAGGCTTTAAACTAGGATTTTGGTTTGCACAACAAGGATCCATATATGTATTCGTAATTCTAATATTCGTTTATGTAAGAATTATGAACAGACTAGATAAAAAATATGGTTACGACGAGTAATCCTTAACTAACTTAAAAACAAAAAGATTATGAGCGTACAAACGTGGACTTGGATATTAGTTGGGGTTACATTTGCCCTATATTTCGGAATAGCAATTTGGGCCAGAGCAGGCTCAACTAAAGAATTTTATGTTGCAGGTGGAGGCGTTTCTCCATTAGCAAATGGTATGGCAACTGCTGCCGATTGGATGAGTGCGGCTTCCTTTATTAGTATGGCAGGTATTATTTCCTTTGCAGGTTATGATGGCTCTGTTTATTTAATGGGTTGGACAGGTGGCTATGTGCTTTTAGCATTATTACTTGCGCCATATTTACGGAAGTTTGGGAAATTTACAGTACCAGATTTTATTGGAGATAGATATTACTCAAACACGGCAAGAACAGTAGCTGTAATTTGTGCTTTAATTGTTTCATTTACCTATGTTGCAGGTCAAATGCGTGGTGTTGGGATTGTGTTTTCTCAATTCTTACAAGTAGATATTAATATAGGTGTTATTATAGGAATGACAGTAGTTTTAACCTTTGCATTATTAGGAGGTATGAAAGGTATCACCTATACGCAAGTGGCACAATACTGTGTTTTAATCTTTGCATTTATGGTGCCTGCATTTTTCATTTCTATGCAAATGACAGGAAATATTATTCCGCAAATAGGCATGGGAGGAACTGTTGAAGGTGGTGAATTTCTCTTAGATAAATTAGATAAACTTCATACAGAATTAGGCTTTAATGAATATACAAGTGGAACAAAATCTACTTGGGATGTATTCGCCATTACTTTAGCATTAATGACAGGTACAGCAGGATTACCTCACGTAATTGTGCGTTTCTTTACAGTGCCTAAAGTGAAAGATGCCCGTAAATCTGCAGGTTATGCTTTATTTTTAATTGCAATTTTATATACCACAGCACCTGCAATCGCAGTATTTTCTAGAACTAATTTAATTGAAACAGTCAGCAATCAACAATATTCTGATATTCCGGTTTGGTTTAAAAATTGGGAGAATACTGGGTTAATTGCTTGGTCTGATAAAAATGGCGACGGAAAAATTCAATATGTTAAAGGGAATGCTTTAGACGGCAAAAAGCCTATTTATACAGATGCTAGAGGTTTAAATGGTGAACGAATGATTTCTAATGCAAGTGAAGCAAAGAATGAACTATATGTTGATAGAGATATTATGGTATTAGCTAATCCAGAAATTGCAAATCTTCCAAATTGGGTGATTGCTCTTGTAGCAGCAGGTGGTTTAGCAGCAGCTTTATCAACAGCAGCAGGATTACTTTTAGTAATTTCTACATCAATTTCTCACGATTTAATTAAGAAACAATTAAAGCCAGACATTTCTGATAAAGGCGAATTAACAGCAGCAAGAATTTCAATTTTTGTAGCAATTTTAATCGCAGGATACTTTGGTATTAATCCACCAGGATTTGTCGCCGCAGTCGTCGCCTTGGCATTTGGTCTCGCTGCCGCCTCATTCTTTCCTGCTATTATTTTAGGAATTTTTGATAAGCGAATGAACAGTCAAGGAGCAATCTCAGGTATGGTTGTAGGTATTGTTTTAATGTTATTCTACATGATGAAGTTTAAACTAAACATGTTTGGAGGTGGTACCAGTGAAGATTGGTGGTTTGGCACCTCTCCAGAAGGATTTGGTACCATTGCAATGTGCGTTAACATTGTAATTTCGGTAGTAGTGTCTAGATTAACATCAGCACCTCCTCAAAATGTTCAAGATATGGTGGAAAGTATAAGAATACCATCTGGAGCAGGTGAAGCTTCAACTCATTAAATTAGAGTTCGTCTTATTATGATTCTAACTCAATATTGTGAGTTAAAAATCAGCATTACTCATGTAGTGCTGATTTCTTATATTAGTAGAATAATTGCAAATTTATAGATTTAGTGATTTTAAAGAAGAGTTAAATCTTATTTAGTATATACAGTATATGAAAAAAAGGCACGAACAAAAATTGGTAGTTTTATCAATTGCGCTACTGTTAATTTTTAATATTCCATTAGTATTAATTTTTAATAATGAAGATGTCATTTTTGGTGTTCCTGTGTTTTATTTTTCAATATTTTCGCTTTGGTTAGTATCGGTAGTTGTTTCATATGTAGTATTAAAACGACACTATGAATAACTACGCATTAGTTCTTGTTATTATTGTTTATTTGGCTGTGTTATTTTACATAGCTTTCATAGCTGAAAAAAAGAAGCAAAGTAAGTGGGTTAATAATCCTTATGTGTATACACTATCATTAGCTGTTTATTGTTCTGCTTGGACGTATTATGGCAGTGTGGGTATTGCGGCTAATTCTGGTATAGATTTTTTGCCAATTTACTTAGGGCCTGTAATTGTTGCACCACTTTGGATTGTGGTTTTAAGAAAAATAATAAGAATTTCTAAACAGCATAAAATTTCTTCTATCGCAGATTTTATCTCCTTACGATACGGAAATAGTAGGTTGTTAGGTGCTTTAGTGACTATTGTTTGTCTTTTTGGAACCTTGCCATACATTTCCTTACAGCTAAAAGCTGTTTCTGAAACTTTTGAAATTATGTCTGATGAGACCAGCTATATTTCTACCACTGTCTTTGATGATTCTACTTTTTATGTGGCTTTAATATTAGCTATTTTTGCAGCATTTTTTGGAACTCAGAATGCAGATGCTTCAGAAAAACATAAAGGAATAATAGCAACTGTAGCTTTTGAGTCTATTTTAAAATTGGTATTCTTTCTCGTTATTGGCATATATATTAGCTTTTACTTATTCGATGGTACTACCGATATTTACAATAAAATAGCTTCAGCAGAAAATTTTAGTTCACTCATAAGGATAGGAGAATTAGAAGACGGCTTTAATTGGTCTTTTATGATAGCTTTGTCAGCAATGGCCATATTTTTATTGCCAAGGCAATTCCAAGTTTCGGTTTTAGAAAATAATAGAGAGAAGCATTTAAAAAAGGCAATTTGGTTGTTTCCTTTGTATTTATTGTTGTTCAATATTTTTGTTGTATTTATAGCTTGGGCAGGGAAATTAACTTTTGGTAGCTCTATTAATGCAGAATATTTTACCTTGTTACTACCTTTAAAAAATGGCAATTTGTTTTTAGCTACTCTTGTTTTTTTAGGTGGATTTTCAGCAGTTATATCAATGGTGGTTGTCTCAACTTTAGCTTTGTCTACTATGGTGAGTAATAATCTAATAATACCTTATGGTTTTTTAGATAAGTTTATAAAAAATCAACCAGAGCGTAACTCTAAGTATATTAAGAATATTAGACGTATTTCTATTTTTATAATCATAATTACAGCCTATTTCTTTTATGTGTCTTTTTCAAAAGAACTGTCTCTATATTCTATAGGCTTAATTTCTTTTGTTATTATAGCACAACTCGCGCCTTCTTTTTTTGTCGGTTTGTATTGGAATAGAGGTTCAGCAAAGGCAGCAATAATTGGCATTATAGTAGGTTTTTTTGTTTCGGTTTACACATTGGTACTTCCATTTACTATTGCAGCATATACAGGTACCGATGATTTTACACAATATGGTTTAATGGGTATTTCTAATTTAAAACCCTATGCTTTATTTGGTATTGATTTTTTGAGTCCTCCTGCACATGCATTTTTCTGGAGTATGACTTTTAATCTTTTGTGTTATTTAACGTTTTCATTAACATCAAAGGGAAATTATAGAGAACGAAATTATGCAGAAATGTTTGTAGATAGTAAGAATTTTACAACGCTTCAAGATAGTGCATTAGTATGGAAAGGGGAAGCTTATGTTTCTGATATTAAAAATGTACTCATTAGATTTTTAGGTGAGAAAAGAGCAACTAGAGCATTAAATATTTTCTTTACTAAATACAAATTACCCAAAGACACACAATTAGCTGATGCGCGATTAATTAATTTTTCCGAAAAACTCTTAACAGGAAGTATAGGTTCTGCTTCTGCAAAAATTTTAATAGCCAGCGTTGTAAAGGAAGAGCAAATTAGTTTGGTTGAAGTGCTAAAGATTTTAGAAGAATCCAAAGAAAATATAGTGAGTAATAAAGTTTTGCTCGAAAAATCTAATGAATTGTCTCAATTATCTTCAAAATTAAAGGATGCTAATAAAGAATTAATTAGCAAAGACCGACAAAAGGATGAGTTTTTAGATACCGTTGCCCACGAGCTTAAAACACCAATTACTGGTATCCGAGCAGCTACAGAATTATTGATGGATGACAACGATGATATGCCTAAGGAAACTAAGACACAATTTTTAAAAAATATCCTTCAAGATTCAGACCGTTTAGGACGCTTAATTAATAATATTTTAGATTTTGAAAAATTAGAAACAGGTCGTTTACATTTAGATATACAATACAAAGATATTCAAGAAACAATTGTAAAAGCAATTTCTAGTATTTCTCAAATAGCCGCTAGAAAAGAGGTCACCATAACAAATAATAACACACATAGTTTTAGCACCAATTATGATGAAGACCGCATACTTCAAGTTTTAACTAATTTACTCTCAAATGCTATCAAGTTTTGTAGCCCTAAATCTGGAAAAATTATAGTAGATTATAAATTAGGAAATGAAACAGTTGAAATATCTGTAACGGACAATGGTAAAGGGATTCCTGAAGAAGATTATGATTATATTTTTGATAAATTTTACCAGTCTAAAGACCAAAACACTAGAAAACCACAAGGAAGTGGATTGGGTTTAGCTATTACCAAGCAAATAGTAGAAAAACATAACGGTAAAATTTGGGCAAAAAAAGACGTTAAAATTGGTGCCTCACTTGTTTTTACGATACCATTTAAGTAAATTGTTCTCATAAAGTATGAAGAAGAAAATTTTAATTGTAGATGACGAACCAAATATTGTAATGTCATTAGAATATACTTTCAAAAAACAAAATTTTGAAGTATTCATTGCAAGAGATGGAAGTGAGGCTTTAGAGATATTAAAACATCAAACACCAAGTGTAGTTTTATTAGATATTATGATGCCAAATGTAGATGGTTATCAAACTTTAAAACATATTAAAAACACAGAGAATTTAAAACATACTAAAGTTGTTTTTTTAACAGCTAAAAATAAAGCTTCAGATATTGAAAAGGGTTTAAAACTCGGAGCAGATAAGTATTTAACAAAACCTTTTTCAGTAAAAAAAATAGTTTCAGAAATTTTGGAACTTACAGAATAGATATAGTCAACTAAGACTTTTAATAAATTGGTTTTGTATGCAAACAAACAAGTTTAATTAAAAGTTTAATGACATGAAATTTCAAATAAATCCTTTAGCATCAGATATTATTATTAGTATCTATGTTATTGCTACTTTATACCTAAGGTTTAAATTTGAAAATACGGCAGATGTTAGCCCAATGCTTTCTATAGTTATGGGAGTTTGCTTTGTAGTGATAATTTGGGCGTTGGTAAAACTTAAAGTGCTTAATCCTAATTGGTTTGGCTTACTTAAATCTTAAAAAAGTAAAGCCATTCAGCATCTTTTTTTTTATATTAAATGAATTGCAGATTCTGCCTGGTATATGTAATAACCAGACATTATAAGAATGCTTTAATACATAATTAAGTACTAAAAAAAATTACTAAATATTAATAAATAAAACTATCTACAATCAACTAATTTGATGAATAACTAATAAAAATAAACAACAACATTATGAGTAATTATCACATAAAACACTTAGAAGAATATTATCAAGTCTATCGTAAGTCTGTCCGAAATCCTGAAAATTTTTGGGAAGAAATTGCTGAAGAACATTTTATGTGGCGAAAAAAATGGGACAATGTGCTAAGTTGGGATTTTGAAAAACCAGAAGTAAAATGGTTTGAAGGTGCAAAACTTAATATTACAGAAAACTGTATAGATAGGCATTTGTACACAAGAGGTGACAAAACAGCAATTATTTTTGAACCTAATAATCCAGAAGATGAATCAGAACATATTACATACAGAGAATTACACGAGCGTATGTGTCAATTTGCTAACGTTTTAAAAGAAAAGGGTGTTAAAAAAGGAGATCGCGTTTGTATTTATTTACCAATGATTCCTGAATTAGCAATTTCTCTATTAGCATGTGCACGAATTGGAGCAATACATTCTGTGGTATTTGCTGGTTTTTCATCAACAGCATTAGCAACAAGAATTAATGATAGTGATTGTAAAATGGTAATAACTTCAGATGGTTCATATCGTGGTGCAAAAACAATAGACTTAAAAGGTATAGTAGATGAAGCTTTAGAAGAATGTGATGGTGTAAATAATGTCTTAGTTGTTAACAGAATTAATTCAGAAATAAACATGAAAGATGGCCGTGATTATTGGTTACAACCTTTATTAAATGAAGCTTATCATGATTGCGACCCAGAAATAATGAATGCAGAAGATCCTTTGTTTATTCTCTATACATCTGGTTCTACAGGTAAACCTAAAGGAATGGTTCATACCACTGGTGGTTATATGGTGTATTCAGCTTATACGTTTAAAAATGTATTTCAGTATAGAGAAGAAGATGTGTATTGGTGTACAGCAGATATTGGGTGGATTACAGGTCACAGTTATATTGTTTACGGGCCATTGTGTAATGGAGCAACAACTGTAATGTTTGAAGGTGTACCAAGTTATCCAGATTTTGGGCGCTTCTGGGAAATTGTAGAAAAACACAAGGTAAATCAGTTTTACACAGCTCCAACAGCAATTAGAGCATTAGCTAAAGAAGGTGTTGACCATTTAGAAAAACACGATTTATCCTCAATCAAAGTATTAGGAACAGTAGGAGAGCCAATAAACGAGGAAGCGTGGCACTGGTATGATGATAACGTAGGCAAGAAAAAAGCACCAATTGTAGATACGTGGTGGCAAACAGAAACAGGCGGTATTATGATTACGCCAATCGCTTTTGCAACACCAACTAAACCAACCTATGCAACACTACCTTTTATTGGTATTCAACCAGCTTTAATGGATGAAAATGGTAAAGAAATTAAAGGAAATCAGGTAGATGGACGTTTGTGTATTAAATTTCCTTGGCCAAGTATGGCGAGAACCATATGGGGAAATCATCAACGTTATAAGGATACATACTTTTCGGCATACAAGGATAAATACTTTACAGGAGATGGCGCTTTAAGAGATGAGGTTGGTTATTACAGAATTACAGGTAGAGTAGACGATGTTATTATTGTATCTGGTCATAACCTTGGTACTGCACCAATAGAAGATGCTATTAACGAGCATCCAGCAGTTTCAGAAAGTGCAATTGTTGGTTTCCCACACGATGTTAAAGGAAACGCATTATATGGTTATGTAAGTCTAAAAGAAACAGGTGAATACAGAAATCATGATAATCTAAGAAAAGAAATTAATCAAATCATTACAGAACAAATAGGGCCAATTGCTAAGTTAGATAAAATTCAATTTACAGATGCCTTACCAAAAACACGAAGTGGAAAAATTATGCGTCGTATTCTTAGAAAAATTGCGAGTAATGATACAAGTAATTTGGGAGATACAAGCACGTTGTTAAATCCTGAAGTTGTTCAAAATATTATAGATAATGTTTTATAGCTTTTAAGACGCATTGGCTTTTCTGGTTTTAGCTAATTCAATAATGGCTTTCAGTTTTGCCTTTCGTTCTTCAGATTTAGATTTAATTCTATTCTTTTTCTGAGCAATTAATTTACTGTGTTTAGCCTTGTTTGCTGTATTTTTTTCGCGTCCTTTTTTGGCCATTTTATAGTAATTATAAATTATATGCAAAACTAAGCATAATTTAATATAAAGGTAATGGCATTGTTCGTTCTTCTTTTCGGCAATGCCATTTGCTTTTTTATCTTTGAAAAAAAAATACAATGTTAAAAGCAGTTTTATTTGATATGGATGGTGTAATTGTGGATACAGAACCCTTGCACAGAAAAGCCTATCACCAAATGTTTGAAGAAGTTGCAATTGATGTAAAAGAAGATTTATATACCTCTTTTACAGGGCAATCAACTATAAATATATGCAAACGATTAGTAGATTATTTTTCTTTAAATGAAACACCAGAATATTTGGTAAGTTTAAAACGCAAGCATTATAATAGTATTTTTGAAAATGACGATTTACAATTAATAGATGGTGTTTTAGATAGAATTAAAGATTATCATGCCAACAATGTTACTTTGGTTGTTGCGTCTTCAGCATCAATGCCAGGAATTCAACAAATTTTTAATTACTTTGATTTAAACCAATATTTCAGTGCTAAATTTAGTGGTGCAGATTTAGAGAAATCCAAACCACATCCCGAAATTTTTCTAAAAGCGGCAGAATTCACTGGTTTTAAAAAATCAGAATGTATGGTCATAGAAGATTCTACCAATGGTATAAAAGCTGCGCATTCAGCCGGAATTTTTTGTACAGGTTTTAAAAGTAAGCATTCCTCTGGGCAAGATTATTCCTTAGCAAATATGGTGGTTTCTAGCTTTGAGGAAATTAGTTACTCTAAAATTGTTAATCTTATTTCGTAATTATTTGCTAAATTTTTCTTGAATCTCGTTAACAATATCAGCAATTTTTGCATCCTTTTGTGCAGATAAGATGCTAGTTGGTTGGGCTTGTCTAACATTACAATTACTAATTGCACAACGTTCGCAAGTAACTCCAACGTCAGCTTTAGAAATTGATTCACTCTCGGTAAACGCAATTTTTCGTTTAAGTTGATTATTAATTTGTAAACCAATATTTACACTTCTATAACTGTTAGCAACAAAAGGGTCTGCCGTTGCAGAAGAAAAGATTAAATAGCTTTTATCTTCATTTGGGTAATTAGAGATTTGTATGTCAAATTCATGTGGTTTGTTACTTTTACTAATTTCTTCCAATACTTTAAGAGAAACCCAACGTCTACAATAATGTTGATTGGTTTCATTGGCATGCGGCGACTGTTGCTTTGATAAATGTAATTCTTTGTTTAATTTGAAATGATTTGAGTCCTTTTGATGAGAAAATCTTAAAAAGAATAAGCTTTTAAGATTAAAATCTTTAGTTAAAACATTAGTTAATCGTTGATAAATAGACTCTGGTGAAGCATTGTAATTTCTAATAATGCGCTCAAAATCTTTAGGTTTAAATGATTTTTTTGAAAATAAATCTTTCAAGTCTTCAACTAAACTGGCTCTAGGTATAATTAATGCACCTGCAAAATAAGAAGCATGAAAATTATTTAGTACTTGATCAAAATTTTCGAATTTAATCCAAGAAAATGTATAAAGACGGTCGCTAATTTCTAAATAATTATAAGCAATTTCTTTAGCATAGATAAATGTTTTTTGGGCATCATCTATATGTCTAGCTAATAAAAGTGTTTTTGTTTTAGGGACATATACAGAACGTAAATTAGCTAATTCTGTATGAGAAGTAAGTTCCGTAGAGTTTATAGTGTAACCGAATTCTTCAATTAAAATTTCTTCAAGTTCAATAGATTTTAAAGGTTGATTTAAGTCAACGTGGTAGGTTTTTGCAAATTTTAAAACCGCTTGTTCTAAATCATCAAAGTAATTATTGTTGGCTTCTTGGTAAGAGCGTACAGAAGCCAAATAAAAACTCTCTTTACTAAAGTTGTAGTTTTTTGCAATTTCAATAATTGTACTAATAAACGCTGTTACTTTTGCTGGTGCATTAGAGATAATATCAATCATAGTGCTTTCTTGAATTCCAAATAACTCTAAAGGAATTTCTTTAAGTAACTTAGATTGTAATATCTCACCAATTGGAGCTAAGTTTTTATCTAGCTTTAAAGACACAATTTCATCGTAAGGAACATCTAAATGTTCAGAAAGTGCAGCAATTTTATCTGGTTTAGGATATTTTTTTCCTTTTTCAATTTCGTTTAAATACGATTTTGAAAGTCCAGACAATTTAGATAAACCAAAAAGCGAAAGCCCTTTGTCTGTGCGTATTTGCTTCAGTTTTAATCCAAATATCAGTTTAATATAATCTTGTTCCATAATAACAAATATAACACTATTTGCGAACTTATATAAATAGCGAAAATATATATTTAGCGAACGTTCGCTTGTTTTTTTGAAAAATTGGTTGTAACATTGCTTCATCAAATAAAACTACAGCATGGAAATCTCAGTAACAACACAACAAAAATTGAAATTTGCACCAGAGGTGACTAATTTCTATCCAGAACTTTTAACTGAAGACGCTATAGAGTTTCTTACAGTATTGCAAGAAAAATTTAATGCTTCGCGTTTATCTTTATTAGAACGAAGAGAACAACAGCAACTTATTTTCGATAAAGGTGGTTTTCCGTCTTTTCCTTCAGAAACAAAATCTCTTAGAGAATCTGATTGGACAGCAGCTGCTATTCCAGATGATTTAAAAGACCGTCGTGTGGAAATTACTGGTCCTGTAGACCGTAAAATGGTGATTAATGCACTCAATTCAGGAGCCAAAACATTCATGGCAGATTTTGAAGATAGTAATGCGCCAAGTTGGAAAAATACTTTAGAAGGGCAACAAAACTTAATTGATGCCAATTTAAAAACTATTGAGTTGTTAGACGAAGCTAGAGGCAAGCACTACAAACTAAATGACCAAACTGCTGTATTAATTGTAAGACCAAGAGGATTACATTTAAATGAGCGTCATATTTTGGTAAATGGCGAAGAAATGTCTGGTAGCTTGTTCGATTTTGGACTATACGTATTCCACAATACGGTTGCCTTAATGGAAAACAATTCTGCACCTTATTTTTATCTACCAAAATTAGAACACTATTTAGAAGCGCGTTGGTGGAACGAGGTGTTTGAATTTGCTCAAAACTATTTGCAAATTCCATATGGAACTTTTAAAGCGACCTTATTAATAGAAACTATTACAGCAAGTTTTCAATTAGACGAATATATCTATGAACTTAAAGACCATATTGTAGGTCTAAACTGTGGGCGTTGGGATTACATTTTTTCATACATCAAAAAGTTTAGAAATCATAAAGACTTTGTAGTGCCAAACAGAGACCAAGTGACTATGGCATCACCGTTTATGGCAGCTTATTCTAATTTGGTAATTCAGCGTTGTCATAAAAGAGGTATTCATGCCATGGGAGGAATGGCAGCACAAATTCCTATTAAAAACAATCCTAAAGCAAATAATGCTGCGCTAGAAAAAGTAAGAGTAGATAAAGAGCGCGAAGCCAAAAACGGACACGATGGTACTTGGGTGGCGCATCCTGCGTTAGTTGAAGTTGCTATGAAAGAATTTGATAAATATATGCCAACACCAAATCAAATTTTTAAGAAGCGCGAAGATGTTGTGGTCACTGAAGCAGATTTAGTAGAAATTCCTCAAGGAACTATTACAGAAGCTGGCGTTAGAAAAAATATCAATGTTGGTATTCTATATCTCGAAGCTTGGTTAAGAGGTTATGGAGCAGTAGCACTTTATAACTTAATGGAAGATGCAGCTACAGCAGAAATTTCGAGAACACAAGTTTGGCAATGGTTAAAAAACGAAGTGATTTTAGAAGATGGAAGAGTTTTTAATAAAGCCTTATTTGATGCATTATTTGATGATGAAGTCGAGAAAATAATAAGAGAAGTAGGTGAGGGGAAAATAAAGAACACCAAATTTTCTGAAGCTATCTCATTATTCAAAAGGTTAGTAACACAAACTGAATTTGAAGAGTTTTTAACCCTTTCAGCGTATCAATTAATATAAAAAAAATGTCTCGCAACTACTGGAATAGATTACGAGACTAATTATCAAAATTTGGAATAAACTTAATAATCAAAAGCAAAATTATGAAAAATTTAGGACAAAGTAACTATCGTTCTGCATTAGAAACCGTAAGAAATCTTAAAGCTAAGTACGGACAAACATGGAATGCCATTAAACCTGAGAGTGCTGCCAGAATGGTAGCTCAAAACCAATTTAGAACTGGTTTAGATATTGCAAAATATACAGCAGCAATTATGAGAGAAGATATGGCAGCTTATGATGCAGATTCATCAAATTACACACAATCTTTAGGTTGCTGGCATGGTTTTGTGGCGCAGCAAAAAATGATTGCTGTTAAAAAACACCACAAAACAACGAGCAAACGTTATTTGTATGTTTCTGGTTGGATGGTAGCTGCATTACGTTCAGAATTTGGACCATTACCAGATCAGTCAATGCACGAGAAAACTGCTGTTGCAGGTTTAATTGAAGAAATTTATGATTTTTTACGTCAGGCAGATGCGATTGAGCTAAATGATTTGTTCCGAAGATTAGAAAATGGCGAAGATGTACAACATGAAATAGATAATTTTGAAACGCATATTGTTCCAATCATTGCTGATATTGATGCTGGATTTGGTAATGAAGAAGCAACCTATTTATTGGCTAAAAAAATGATTCAGGCTGGTGCTTGTGCTATTCAAATTGAAAATCAGGTGTCTGATGCTAAACAATGTGGACATCAAGATGGAAAGGTTACCGTTCCTCATGAAGATTTTATAGCAAAATTGAATGCTGTACGCTATGCTTTTTTAGAGTTAGGAGTAGAAGACGGAATTATTGTGGCAAGAACAGATTCTGAAGGTGCTGGTTTAACTCAAAAATTACCCGTAAGTCAAGAACCAGGAGATTTAGCCTCTCAGTATTTAGCTTTTGTGGATGCGGAAGAAGTGGCTATTGAAGATGTCAAACAAGATGAAGTATTATTAAAGCGTAATGGTAAATTGGTACGTCCTATTAGGTTAGCAAACGGTTTATATAAATTTAAAGACGGTTCTAATATTGATAGAGTAGTTTTAGATTGTGTTACTAGTTTGCAAAATGGAGCTGACTTATTGTGGATTGAAACACCAACGCCAAACGTGAAGCAAATTGCGCATATGGTAAATAGAATTAGAGCAGTGGTGCCAAATGCTAAATTGGTTTACAATAATTCACCATCATTTAACTGGACGTTGAATTTCCGTAATCAAGTATTTGATGAAATGTTGGCTGAAGGTGAAAACATGACAGCTTATGATAGAAATAATTTAATGGATGCGCAGTATGATCATTCAGAATTATGCCATAGAGCAGATGAGAAAATAAAAACCTTCCAAATGGATGGCGCAAGAGAAGCTGGTATTTTTCATCACTTAATTACATTACCAACATATCATACAACAGCATTGCATATGAATGATTTAACCGAAGGTTATTTTGGAGACCAAGGTATGTTAGCGTATGTAAAAGGTGTGCAAAGACAAGAGATTAGAAAAAATGTATCTTGTGTAAAACACCAAAGAATGGCTGGTTCTGATTTAGGTGATGACCACAAAACATTTTTTGCAGGTGAGAAAGCACTAAAAGCAGGTGGTGTAAATAATACATCTAATCAGTTTGAAACGAATTCAAATGCAACAAAGATGAATAAAAAACTAAGCGTAGTCGCTTAAACGGTAAAATAAATCTTAATTTTTTATTTTAAATTAGTTAGTTAAAGGCACACTCTTTTGGGAGTGTGTCTTTTGTTTACAACAAACCAATCCTTTTATGCGAACGCAATAAGCTTTTTAAGGTTAAATCTTTATTTTTATTTAAAATGGCAAGTAGTTTTAAAAATAGAATGGCTGTAATGTAGGCATCACCAGAAGCTGTGTGTCTGTCGTGTAAAGGAATGTTGAATCGTTTTGAAAGTTCATCTAAACTAAAATGTTCTTTGGCTGTATCTAATTTTGTTTTTTGAAATAGATGTCCTGTATCTAATACTTTATTTTTTAGTTTGGGTAATTGCATTCTTTTTAAAGCATTATTAATCATAGTAACATCGAAAGCGGCATGATGTGCTACTAAAACAGCATCTTTTATATAATCTAAAAATTGAATGATGACTTCCTCTTCTTCAAGCTTTGATAATTGTCCGGCTTTTAATAAACCATGAATTTTTACGGTTTCAGCATTAAAATGTTCTTGAATCACATAAGATTCTAATTGGTCTGCAATTTTAATTTTAAAATTTTCAACACCAACACAACCAATGGATAAAATTCGGTCTTCTTTGGTGTTTAGTCCTGTGGTCTCCGTATCAAAAACGCAAAACCGAATAGCTTCTAATTCATTTTTTTGTTGAACTTTAAAATGAGAAAGATAATTCTGCCAAAATTGTGGATACGTTTTTCGTTTAAACCAGCTCATATTACATTAATTGAGAAAGTTTAAATCTTGTTTGAATAAGCTCTTGCACTGATTTTACGGCTTTAAAACTTTGTTTTAATTTCAGCCTATCTACTTTGCTTAGCGACTTTACATCAATAAATCGTCCGGAATCAGAATTTTGTAAACCTTGTTCTGTTCTAAACCATAACAGGTCTTTGTAGGCTTCAATACAAAATAGGTAGATGTCTTTGTTTTGTGGTTCTAATTCTACCAATTTTTTAAAACGTTCTACGGTGTTATTTGTAGATTTAATATTGTGCGAAAGAATAAGTAAACGTGCAGCATCAACTAAAGGCATCATGGAGCGTGCTTTAATATCAAATTGATTTTTATGTTCGCCATCATCTTCAACTAAAAACTGTCTAAAAAAGCTTAAAGGAGGAGGGTTTTGTAATGCGTTTCTTCCTAAATAGGTTAAAAATATATCGTGGTTTTCTATACTTTTAAAAATATTTTGAGCTAGTTTTTCAATAAGTGTTTTATTACCATATACATGTTCAAAATCGAAGAAAATGGTACAGAGCATTAAATTATCTTGGTCTGGTATTGTTATCCATCTGTTAAACTGAAGGTTCCATTCTGAAACCGATAAACACCATTTAAGATTGCTACTCATCATATTTGCAGGGCATAATTTAAAACCAACAGTAGCTAAATCGTTATTAATTTGCTTGGCTAAGTTTAGAAAATAAGTTTTAGTCGCTTCTTGTTTATCTTTAGAAACATCTTTGTAGACCAAGGCATTGTCTTGGTCTGTTAGTAACAATTGCTCTTGCCTGCCTTGACTGCCAATAGCTAGCCAAGCGAATTCAGTAGGAGGTTTTGTGTCTTGTTTATTAATCGCTGAGTCTATTATTTTTTGAGTAATAACATTGTTGATGGTTGAGATTAGTTTGGCTGCAAACTCAATAGGTAAGTCTTGTTCTAAATACCGTTTTAATAATTTTTCGGCTTTTGCTCTAATAGCTTTTAATTGCTCTGCTGTTGCACTTCGCTTTATTTCCTTAACTAAAGACGAAGCGCTGTTTTCCCTTAAAACAATAATATCATGTTCAGATAAAATGCCTGTTAATTTAGAATTGTTGGTGCCATCTTCTGTAATACACAAATGGGTTATTTGATGTTTCAACATGGCAATTTGCGCTTCGGCAACAGTGGTGTTTTTTTGGTAGGTGATTACAGGCGAAGACATAATTTTAGAAACAGATTCTGAAATTGAAAAGCGACCTGTTGCAATCTTTATTCGTAAATCTTTATCTGTTATAATTCCTATAGGTTTAGAATCTTTTTCAATGACAATAGAACCAATACGTTTGTCTGTCATTATTTGTGCAGCAGATTGAATGGTAGTTTCAATAGTGCAAGTAATTGGATTTTTAGAATAATCTACAGATTGAAGGCTTGTAAATTCTGAAGAAACTATTGATGAAGCATCAGATTCTAATTGTTTAGTGTTAGAAATAAAACTAGTCATTAAAAACCGACTAGCATCTGAATTGGTTGTAATATATTCTTCTAATAATTGTGATGAAATTGAATAGACAATACTCTCTTCAATGGCAATAGCATCTAAAATATAATTGTCTTTTCTCAGTAAAGCTCTAAGTCCAAAAATGTCACCTTCATCACATTGGTCAACTATAGTTCCTTGACTTGTGTACAATCCAATAGCACCATTTTTTACAACGTAAAAATGATTTTTAATTGCTTGGTCAATGTTGAACAATGCTTGGTCTTTTTCAAAATAGCCAACTTCTACAGCTTCAGCAATAGAAAAGAGTTGATGTCTGGTTAGCATGTTAAAAGGAGGGAAGTCCTTAAGAAAATCATATATACGTTTAGCAATAGTATTCATGTTAGTAAGTTAGCTAAAATTTAAATTGAAAAACATTAAACACATTGTAAGTTTGCTAAATTGATATATCTAAAAATACAATAGAAAATTTTGAATTTTATCCAAAGTAATAGGATTTAGAGCTCTGGCAAATCAATTAATTTAACATTTAAGAATAAAATAGTTTTATAATTATTCAATATCTTGGTGAAAATCAAATGAATAATAAGTTATGAAAATCAAAAAACGTAATGTCTTAAGACTTTTGTCTATTACTTTAGTTATGTGTGCTTTTATGGCAACAAATCACCTAGAAGCGCAAAATAAAAAGAAAAAGAAGAAGAAAAATCAAATTGAAGCATCTGCTCCAAAACCAAAATCTAAAACTAAATCGATAAAAGATCTTACAAAATCTAGCAAAAAAATAGAAGGGCTTTTTACAATGTACAGAGATACTATTACAGGTTCTTTACAAATGGTTATTACTGAAGAGCAACTAGGAAAAGAGTACATTCACTTCAATCAAGTATCTAATGGTGTAATTGACGCTGGCCGATTTAGAGGAGCTTATGGAGGTTCTAAGGTTTTTAAAGTTAAGAAATTCTATAATAAAATAGAGTTTGTATCCCAGAACACATCATTTTATTTTGATCCAGACAATGCTATTTCAAAATCTAAGGATGCAAATACTAGTGAAGGTATAATGGCTGCTGTAAAAATTGAAGCGCATGATAACAAGGAAGGTTTATATTTAATAAAGGCAGATGGTTTGTTTTTAAAAGAAACCTTCTCTCAGGTAAAACCACCACGTTTTCCAGGTGCTAGTCCAATGTCGTTTACGCTAGGTAATTTAGATAAAAATAAAACCAAAATTAATTCTATTAAAAATTATAACGATAACACTAATTTAGAAGTAGAGTATGTGTACTCCAAACCTTCAGTATTAAATGGAGGTTCTAGAGGTGTAACAGATGGTAGAAATGTTAGTATTAAAGTGTTTCATAGTTTAATTGCTATGCCAGATAATGATTATGAGATTCGTTTAGATGATCCAAGAGTTGGGTATTTTACTACGCAAGTTAATGATCAAACTGCTACAAATTCTACACCATATAAAGATTTAGTACATCGTTGGAATTTAGTAAAGAAAGATCCAAATGCTGCAATTTCAGAGCCAGTAAAGCCAATTACGTGGTGGATGGAGAACTCAACACCTGTAGAGTGGAGAGAAACTATTACACAAGGTGTATTAGAATGGAACAAGGCTTTTGAAAAAGCAGGATTTAAAAATGCCATGGTTGTAAAGTTACAACCAGATGATGCAGATTGGGATGCTGGCGATATTAATTATAATGTACTACGTTGGACGTCTTCACCAAATCCACCATTTGGCGGTTATGGTCCAAGTTTTGTAAACCCTAAAACTGGTGAAATAATTGGTGCTGATATTATGTTAGAGTATGTACATTTTACAAATAGAGTGTTCTACGATCAATTATTTGATTTAGCAAAAGCAGATGCAGAATTTGATGCCTCAGAATATTTACAGAAAAATAAAGTATTATGTTCTTTTGGACATGTAATGCACGAGAATACTATGTTTGGACAAGCAGTAGTTGAAGCTGCTGGAGGTTCTGAATTAGAAATGGAGAGAATGAAAGAAGAAGCTATGTTAGCCTTAATTATGCATGAAGTTGGCCATACCTTAGGTTTAAATCATAACATGAAAGCGAGCCAGTTATTTTCGCCGGAAGAATTAGCAAACAAAGATTTTATTGAAGGAAAATGTTTAACAGGTTCTGTGATGGATTATGCCGGAATTAATATCACTAACGATAGAACCAAACAAGGACAATATTATGACACTTCTGTAGGACCTTATGATGTTTGGGCAATACAATTTGGATATACACCATTTAAATCTGAAGATGAAAAAGTAGCTTTACTCAATAGAAGTACAGAACCACAACTAATTTTTGGAAACGATGCTGATGATATGCGTGCTCCAGGAAAAGCAATCGACCCAAGGGTAATGATTGGTGATTTATCTAATGATCAAATAGGATACTCTATTGATAGAATAAAGTTAGTAGATAGTATGATGCAAGTTGTAAAATCTAAATTTTCAAAAGAAGGAGAATCTTATCAAGAATTAAGGAGAGCATATTATATTTTAAGTGGTCAACGAGCAACTGCTGTTAATGTAATTTCTAGGTTTATTGGTGGTGTTTATGTGGATCGTGCTATGGTTGGGCAAGAAGGCGGTACACAACCATTTACTCCTGTAAGTTTAGAGGATCAAAAACGCGCCATGGATGCTTTAAAAAAATATGCCTTTGCACCAGAAGCCTTTAGTGCACCAAATGATTTATATAATGATTTAGCAATGCAAAGACGTGGATATGGATTTATGAGAGGACCAGAAGATCCAAAAATTCATAATCAGGTTTTAACATATCAGCGTAATGTGTTAAGACATTTATTACATAGAAATACGTTACAGAGAATAACAGATAGTGAATTGTATGGTAATGATTATAGCTTGTCTAAATTTATGACCGATTTAAATTCGTCTATTTTTAAAGCTGATATTTTTGGAAATGTAAATTCATTTAGACAAAATTTACAATTAGCTTATACCAATATGCTAATAGATATGTTGATAGGGAAGCAAAATAGCCGTTATACCAATAATGCAAAATCAATGGCGTTGTACAATTTAAAACAAATTAGAAGTATGGCAGCTCCAAGTGGCAATGTTTCTAGTAAAGCACATAAGCAGCATTTACGTATGTTAATAGATAATGCTTTAAAGGAAGTGAAATAAAATAAGTTCTATTTTATATAAAATGTAAAAGGCACAAAATGTAGAAAATTACGTTTTGTGCCTTTTTAAATTACTAATGTATTAAAGATTTATCCTTCAAATTCCATATCGTCATCGCCATTTCCTCGGTTTCTAGAATTTTTTTCGCGCTTATTTAATTGCTGATTAAATCTATAGGTAAATGAAAGATTTATTTGTCGTTGTCTCCATTGAAATTCGTTATAACGCTCAAAGAAATCTGTTGTAGTAGTGGCTTTATATTTTCTAGAGTTAAATAAATCTCTAACGTTTAAAGCTAGCGTCCCTTTTTTATTAAAAATTTCTTTACTAAAAGCTAAGTCTAAAGAAAAGATACCCTCTGCATCTGTTTGCGCATCTTGACTAGGACCTCTATAAAAAGCACTAGTTTGCCAATCTATAGCAAATGGTAATGTTACTTTAGAACTAAAACGACCAAACCAACTTGTGTTTTTTGAACTGTAGTCTACATCGTTAAACTCACCTTCCGTTTCAAATTGAAAGAAATTAAAACTAGAGTTTAATCTTAACCATTTAGCTGGTGTGTACATTAAACCTAATTCTACACCTGTACGGTCGTTAGAGGATAAGTTAATTGGTATGGTTCTAATAATGTCTATACCATCGGTAGTTTGTTGCCCTGTGTTTTCTTGAACACGCTCAAAAGAGTCTGTTTCGTGCTGGTAATAAATAGATGAGGTTAAGGTAAATTTTTCCCAACGTTTTAAATAACCTAGGTCAAATGTACTAGAAAATGCAGGATCTAAATTGGGGTTTCCTTGCCAAATGTTTGTTCTACTAGAACGTGAAGGAAACGGATTAATATAACGTCCTCGAGGTCTATTTATTCTTCTGTTAAAGCCAAGTGTTATACTTTCTTCAATGTCTGAATCTTCTTTATTAAGGTTGTAAATTAAATTAACTGTAGGAAATAAGCCGAGATAATTTTTATCAAAATCTGTTTCAATTGGGAAACCGAAATAATCGTTTAATTCTTCTTCTGTTAATCTAGAATCTATTTCACCTTTTAATTGCGTGTTTTCTAATCTCAACCCTAGCAAGAATGAAAACTTACCAAACTTGGTTCCGTATTGAGTGTAAACGGCATTCACGTTTTCATCGTAGTCAAAAATGTTTGAAACAAATTCGTTTAATTCTAACACACCTGTATCTAAATCTTCTTGGTCTAGTTCATAATCTGTAATACTATTTTTAAAATTTCCACGATAGCCCGCTTCAAATCTAGAACCTTTTCCTAATGGTAAAACATAATCTGCTTGTATTAAATACTCTTTCTGATCTTCATCTGTTGTTTCTTGTTCAATCTGAAAAGCTTCTGCATCAGTATCATTTGTAAATAAGTAATCTTCGTTTAAATAAGTATATGCTTCTTCTTTATCTTTTTCAAATTGAAAATCTACTGTAAGTTTATGGTCTGTATCTTTTCCAAACTGCTTAGCATAGTTAACAGCTACTTGGTAGCCATCACTTTTTTCTGTTTCTCGTTCTCTTCTTAGAGTTTCTTCAATAATAGTATTGCTGTTATCAAATCTTTCACTATTATTTAAACCAACATCTGCATCTGTACCAAAATTATAAAAGAAACTACCTGTAATAGAAGAGGTTTTACTTAAAAAATATTCCATACCAATATTGGTATTGTAGTTTCTTCTAATACGGTCTACATCTTGGTTTTCTAAAATTCTTCTGTATTCTGGTTCTGAAATTGAACCATCATCTTCTACAGTGTCAAAATAATTAACATCTATTAAAGAAGTTCTAGGAGCATTAAAATATCGCCAACCAAAATTAGAAAAGAGGTTGTATTTTTCTTTTCTGTAATTTAATGCAGCGGAAACGCCAACATTGTCTGGGTTACCTGCAGTAAGTGTAACTGAGCCGTTAAAACCTAAAGTTTCCTTTTGTCTTAATATTATATTTAGAATACCTGCAGTTCCTTCTGCATCGTATCTAGCGGAAGGCGATGTGATGACTTCAACACGTTCAATTGCATCGGCAGGTAATTGACTTAGTACATTACTATCTCCAAAACCAGCCATTGCAGATGGTTTACCGTTAATTAAAATACGAACGTTTTCGTTACCTCTAAGGCTAATGGCACC
The DNA here is from genome assembly GCF_009741275.1 of Winogradskyella endarachnes. Taxonomy (GTDB): domain Bacteria; phylum Bacteroidota; class Bacteroidia; order Flavobacteriales; family Flavobacteriaceae; genus Winogradskyella; species Winogradskyella endarachnes. Next base: position 593,460 of record NZ_WOWS01000001.1, on the reverse strand, counting down.
TTCTACGTCTACAGTAACAGACGGTACATTGTTTAAAGCATCACTTACTGTTCCTCCTGCTGTGGTTAAATCTTTACCAATGTTATAAACTTTTTTGTCTAGTTTAATTTCTACAGTAGTACGTTCTGCAACCACCATAACTTCATCTAAGGATTCTTCATCTAAAGCGAGTTTTATGGTGCCTAAATTGGTGTTTTTAGAGTAATTTTTATTTGGGAATGTTTTTGTTTGATAAGAAATATATTCTACAGATACAACGTAATCACCAACAGGTACTTCTACTTTAAATTTTCCTTTAGCGTCTGTTATGCCTCCTGTAACTATATTATTATTATTATTATTATTATTATTATTATTATTATTAGATTTTATAACAACAGTTGCATATTCTAATGGAACGTTGGAGCCTTCTTCTATTATAGTTCCTTCAATTTTTATGTCCTTTTGAGCATGAGAGGCAAAAGACAATGTAAAAATGAATAATAGAGTAGCGTAAAAGTTTAATTTCATTACAATTTTTTAAAGGTTAGTATTGATATAGGACTAGCAAAAATACCTTTAGTTCAATCGTAAATGGTTAATCTTTTGTTAAAGCAATGTGTTAAAAAAGTCTGTATGAATTCTAATTTTAAAAAATTAGTCCTCGTCCTTTTTTTTCTTCTTTTTTTTACGCTTTTCTTTTATCACTTCTTTTTCGTCAAATTTACCTTTAATCATTTCTTTGATCTTAGCCATATCAGCATCAGAAATTAATTCTTCTAAATCTTTAAAATGATTGTTTTCAAGATTTTCAATAGCATTTTTTCTGTCTATACTATGGTCGTATTTTACTTTAAAAAGTGCCACTTTGGCTTCAAAAAAACTATTAATGTTTTGCTTAATAATATGCTTTTGAAATTCGTCTGCTTCTAATGTGGTTAAGAAATTATTAATAAATTCTTCTTTGCGCTCTTCCATTTCGCGCGCACGTTTTTCTAATTGTTCTTCTGTTGGTTCACTACTTGCTTGAGGAATTCTATTAGAGTTTCTGCGCATTTGTGCATTTGTACTTAAAGCAAATAGTACCATAAATAATAGTAAAGTAGTCTTTTTCATTTTTTATTGTATTAAATGATTTCGGTGATTGATTCTGGCGGTCTGCCAACAACAGCTTTATCTTCATTAACCACAATTGGTCTTTCAATTAATTTAGGATGGTTAACCATAGCTTCAATAATGTTTTTGTCTGAAAGGATTTTTCCTTTAAAATCGGATTTCCAAATGGCTTCATTTTTACGAACTATGTCTATTGGTTTAACACCTAATTTTGAAATAATAGATTCTAATTCTATAACACTTAATGGTTGTTCTAGATATTTTATTGTTTCAAATTCTTTGCCTGAATCTTCTATAATTGCTAGACCTTGTCTAGATTTTGAACATCTTGGGTTATGGTATATTTTAATCATATTTATTTACAGAATAAGCGATAACTTTATTTTGTTAATTACAATTATAATGCCGAATCTTCTTTTTGACCCATCATCATTAAATAAGCTTTTAAAAAAGGTTCTATGTCCCCGTCCATTACGGCATCTACGTTTCCTGTTTCGTGTGCCGAGCGCACGTCTTTTACTAATTTATAAGGATGCATAACATAGTTTCTTATTTGGCTTCCCCATTCAATTTTCATTTTACTAGCTTCAATATCATCGCGTTGCGCCATTTGCTTCTGTAATTCAATTTCGTATAATTGAGATCTTAACATTTGCATTGCTCTAGTTCTATTATCGTGTTGAGAACGTGTTTCTGAACATTGAATTTGTATGCCAGAGGGTTTGTGTAATAACTGAACTTTTGTTTCAACTTTATTGACATTTTGACCTCCAGCACCACTAGATCTAGCTGTTGTTATTTCAATATCTGAAGGATTAATATCTATTTCAATAGAATCGTCTACTAACGGATAAACATATACTGAAGCAAAGCTAGTGTGGCGTTTTGCATTACTATCAAAAGGAGAAATACGCACTAAACGATGTACACCGTTTTCACCTTTAAGCCAGCCAAAAGCATAGTTGCCTTCAATCTCTAACGTTACAGTTTTTATGCCTGCAACATCGCCTTCTTGCATGTTGAGTTCTCTAACTTTAAATCCGCTTTTTTCTGCATACATTAAATACATACGCATTAGCATACTTGCCCAATCGCAAGACTCTGTTCCGCCCGCACCTGCAGTAATTTGTAAAACGGCACTTAAACTATCGCCTTCTTCAGAAAGCATATTTTTAAATTCTAGTTTTTCAATGGCATTTACAGCAGCTTCAAAACGGTTTACAACGTTCTCCATAGGAGCTTCGTCTTCTTTGTAAAATTCGTATATAACTTCTAAATCTTCAAAAAGCGATTTAGCATCGTTATAATCGTTAACCCAACTTTTTTTCTCTCTAATGGATTTCATTACCAATTCTGCAGCTTTAGAATCGTTCCAGAAATTAGGGTCGAAGGTTTGCTCTTCTTCGTTAGATATTTCTATGAGCTTAGCATCTAAGTCAAAGATATTGTCTAAGTATGTCTAGACGGGAATTAAGATCTTTAATTTGATCTGATGTAATCATATATTTTGTTGTTTCTACAAATATATGCAGTGGATTTAAAGTGCCATAATTTTGAATTGTTTTTTTAATGAATTCTATATGGTAAAATTGGAAATAATTAGGTGGATACGTGACATAGCAATACCATTTCTTAAAGAATAGGCTAATTACGTCTTTTAAAATTTGAGTAAAATTGTAAATGTTTTTTTGATTTACTCAGTAACAATTTGCTAGTGTTTTTATTTAAGATAACAGGTTAATTATAGTTGATTAACCGAGGATATTGTTGTTATATCGTATATTAATGGGCATTGAGGTTTTAGTGATTAATTTTAATTTTCTTTGCAATAAATTACTAATAAATGAATGAAGGTTTAGAGAACTTTTCAATTTTAATACCTGATAGTGACGACCAAAAAGTTTTAGCATATCAAGTAGTAAATTGTCTATCCTTTTATAAAGCTATTAAGATTTATATTATGTCTTCTAACAAGAATAGTCATTTACGATATTCTAGAAGAATTAAACATTTTTCCTATTATCCTAATGGAAGTACCGCAACATGGATAAGTAATATTAATAAAGAAGTTGAAAGACATAAGATTGATCTTATTATGCCCATTTTTGATGGTGGTATTGCGCGTATTATTAAAAACAAAAGCTTACTGAAAGACGCATGTAAAGTTTGTGTTTTACCTTCAAATGAAAATTATTTTACCGCTATTGATAAAGGTCTTTTATATCGATTTTTAAAGATTAATAATCTTCCCTGTCCTGAAAGTGAAATTACTAAGCCTAATGAGCTTCCTAATTTTAATAACTTAAAATTTCCAATAATAGCTAAACCCGTTAATGGCTATAGTGGCGGTAACCAAATTAAAATATTAAAGAACCCAGAGGAAGTTGAAAATTATAACAAATTAATTAAATATAATTGTAACGTTATTTATCAAAATTATGTCAATGGCTACGATTTATGTTGTAATGTTCTTTGCGATAAGGGAGAAATAAAAGCGTATTCAGTTCAAAGTACTGAGAAAATTGAACATCAAGATTTAGAACCTCAAACAGGATTTAAATTTGTTGATAATACTCAATTATTAGAGATTATTAAAAAAGTAATGAAGGGTTTAGAATGGTCTGGTGTAGCAAATATAGATTGCAGATATGATAAGGATGATAACAGTTTTAAAATAATAGAAATAAATAGTAGGTATTGGATGAATATTGACGCATCTTCTATGGCGCAAGTTAACTTTCCATATTTGCATTGCTTATTAACATTAAACAAACTATTTGATTATAAAAAGGCTAAAGAAATTTCTTATGTTAATTTAAGAGGTTTAGCGCGCCTAGTTTCAAATAAACCTGCGACGTTATTAAAAGTAAAATACATTCTACATAGTACACCTTTGAAATTTGTTTTCAAGGATCCTATACCAATGCTCTTTATTTACGCTTGGAGAACAAAAAAGTTATTAAAAGCCAAGTTTAAGAATTAATTGAATCAATATTTTTAATTAGTAAAGCGTTCTGTTAAGCTATAAGATAGATATTTATAAAATATTATATCCCAAGTATTAAAGGATAAAAGTCAAATTTTTTATTATTTAAGAATAAAAAAAGAGGTACTGTAAGCACCTCTTTTTAAAATTATATTTATTAGTATTGACTACCACCAGTAGCAATAGTTATGTGGTGGTACATAATCGCATAATTCACCACCTAAAGAACTTTGTCCTTCAACTACTTCTAGAACTCCTCTCTTGTAGCCAGGTCCAATGTTTAAGTTACAGTTTGTTTTAATTTTAGTGTAATAGCAGTTACCTACATAAACATATAAGTATTTGCCAAAAGTACCATTACTGTTAACTCCGCTTACAGCAATTTCATCGTTAAGACCTACAACGCTATCAAATACTTTTACAGCATAACAAGTATTTTCGTAACGCTGGTATACTCTAACTCTGTAGTCGTTATGCCAATCCCATTTTAAAGTTAAATCAGTTACTTTACCTAAACAATCATCACATTCTTCAACAGGAGCAGCAGGTAAGTCTTTTGTTATTAAAATTGATTGAACGTCATCTGGATTTGCAGGAATTAAAAGTAATCCTAATTTTTCGCCACAAGATGGTGTATATCCTTCACCGTTTGCAACAGCCAAGTCGTAGATATCATCACCTAATGCATCATCAATATAGTTTACCCAATCACCAGGAGTTGGCGTTAAATAATCTGTAAAATCATTGTAAAATGGCCCCTCAATTAATTTCCAAATTGCATATTGTACGTGTCCGTATGTGTAAACAGATTCATCACTGATATCGATATTGTTAAGAATCCAGTTAACTTTATCGAAATTTTGTGGATTAGTGTAAACATTTTCAAAAGTACCACCAGCTAAAATAGCGTCGTCGTAGCTAGAAATAACACTAAAATCTAAAAAATCGTCCTCAGCACTAAGACTTGGTAATCTATCAGAACAATATGCCTGAACAATGTCACCACCATCTAAAGATACATCAAAGTAACCATTAGTTCCTGGTTTACTAATTACTTCAATGTTTACTGTTGGATCGTATCCTGTTTCTAATAAATCAGGAGTACATGCTACTACAGATTTCTGAATAAACTCTTCGTTGCGTACACTTAGTAATTCACTTTTATCAGTAAATACTAATTCATCTTTTTCTAAAAGTCCATCAGAGACAACATTGCCATCTCTAAAATTTAATTCAACTTGCTGATTTTGTGACTCGTCTATAGACTCATCTTGACACGATGTAAAACCGATTAGTACAGAAAGTAAAATTAATTTTGATAATTTTCTCATTTTCAATTGTATTAAGTAATATATGATTAATAGTTAGACGAAATTATCTTAACATAAAGTTATGTTAAAAAAAAACTGTTGAGAACTCTAAAATTTCAGTTAAATAGAAAAGTGGTGTTTATTTTATCGATGAAATAACTATATATGGCTACAACAGACTTTAATCTTCGATAAACTGTTTTTATTTCAGAACCATATAAGTTTGATATTTATTAATTACATATTTAATGATGGTTTTTTTTGATAAATAATTCAATTTAGATATATAATAATACTATTAATGTAAGTTTTGTTGATTTTGCATATTGAGTAGAATTTTTAATATAGGTGAAATATAACTTATGAAATAAAACTATTTTTGCTAATATTTAATAGAATTTGCTGAAATGATTATAGATTTAAGAAGCGATACAGTTACAAAACCAACAAAACGCATGTTAGAAGCTATGATGTCTGCACGTGTGGGTGATGATGTTTTTAGAGAAGACCCAACTGTAAATGAGTTAGAGGAACGATTGGCTAAAATGTTTGGAAAGGAAAAGGCTTTGTTTTTTCCATCAGGAAGTATGGCAAATCAAATTGCCATAAAATTACACACCAATCCTGGCGAACAAGTAATTTGTGATAAATACGCACATATCTATAATTATGAAGTTGGAGGTGTGGCTTTTCACAGTGCAGCCTCTTGTAAATTAATAGATGGTAACAGAGGTATGTTTACTGCGGAACAAGTTATAGAAGCTATTAATCCACCAGAATATTATTATAGTCAATCTAGTTTAGTAGAAGTAGAAAATACAACCAATAAAGGAGGAGGAGCCTGTTGGGATTTTAAAGAATTTGAAAACATAAAGAAAGTCTGCAAAGCCAATAATTTAGGTTTTCATATTGATGGTGCAAGAATCTGGAATGCTATGGTAGCTAAAAATGAAACCACGTTGCAATACGGAAATGTTTTCGATACAATTTCGGTATGTTTAAGCAAAGGTTTAGGTTGCCCTGTGGGTTCTGTTTTAATAGGAGACGAGGACATTATGAAACAATCCTTAAGCTTGAGAAAACTATTTGGTGGCAATATGAGACAAATAGGTTATTTAGCAACAGCTGGTTTGTATGCTTTAGATAACAACATAGAACGCCTTGCAGACGATCATAAGCGTGCCAAGGAAATAGGAGAGGTTCTATCTAAATTGCAGATTATTAAAAAAATAGAACCCATTGAAACTAACATCGTTATTTTTGAATTAAACGATGATGTGGATGAAACACAATTCCTAAATAATCTAAACGAAAAGAATATTAGAATTATAGGCATGGGAAGCAATAAGCTTCGCATGGTCACACATTTGGATTATACAGACCAAATGCATGACAAGTTAATGGGAGTTTTAAAATCCTTATAAATAATGTATGCCTTAAAAAAAAGTTACTATTTCAACAGTATTTTTAAAGTATTGGTTTTCCCCTTTGGGGCATTAAAGGGGCTTCTACTTAAATATATCCATCCCAGGAATGCTAGGCATGCCTTCTTTGGCAACAGCAGCAACTTCAGTTTCGTGCACATTGGTAGCTTTTTCTATGGCTTTATTTAGTGTAAGAATGAGATAATCTTCAAGCATATCCTTATCTTCAAGCAACTCATCAGCAATGTCAATAGATTTAATAGTTCTATTAGCAGTAATCGTTACTTTAAGTTTATTATCGTTACTTGCTTCGTCAATTAAAACGGTGTGCAAACGTTCTTTAGTTTCTTCAACTTTTTTCTGAGCTTCTTTTAATTTGCCCATCATTCCCATCATATCTCCAAACATATATTGTGTCTTTTAAATTTTTACGCTGTAAAATTAGTAAATTGCGCGACTTTTTAGATTAAAATTTTCTTAAAACAAATGACAAAAATTTCAGATTTAAAACCACCAATTGCCAAAAAGATTCCGCATCAATTAGAAAAGCATGGCGACGTGCGTGTTGATAATTATTTTTGGATGAAAGACAGAGAACATCCAGAGGTTATTGACTATTTAAATGCCGAAAATGCGTATTGCGATGGAAAAATGGCACATACCAAAGCGTTTCAGAAGGATTTGTTTGAAGAAATGAAAGCCAGAATAAAAGAAGATGATTCTTCAGTACCTTATAAATATAATGGCTATTGGTATATTACCAAGTTTGAAAAAGGAAAAGACTATCCAATTTATACACGTAAAAAAGAAAGTTTAGATAATCCTGAAGAATTATTATTTGACTGTAATAAAATGGCAGAAGGAGAATCTTATTTCAAATTAGCAGGTATAAGTATTAGTCCAGATAATAAAAAAGTCTCATACGGAATTGACAAAACAGGACGACGAAATTATACCATCCATGTAAAGGATTTAACAACTAATAAAGTAGCAGACGATAGAATAGAAGGGACTACAGGTTCTTCAAGCTGGGCAAATGATAATGCAACCTTGTTTTATACTAAAAAGGATGAGGTTACACTGCGAGCATTTCAAATTTTTAAACACCGTTTAGGAGATACATCTAAGGACAAACTTGTTTTTGAAGAAGGCGATGATACATTTGGTGCAGCCGTTTACAAATCTAAATCTAGAAAGTACATTATTATTGCTTGTTATAGTACATTAACAAACGAGTATCATATTTTAGATGCGGATAATCCTGAAGGTGAGTTTCAAGTTTTTCAACCAAGAATTAGAGGATTAGAATATAGTATTTCTCATTATAATGACCATTTCTATATTACTACTAATAAGGACAAGGCGACCAATTTTAAATTAATGAAAACTTTAATAACTAATACTACAGTTGAAAATTGGACAGAAGTTATTGCACATAGAAACGATGTTCTGCTAGAAGGCATTGATATTTTTAAAGACTATTTAGTTGTTAGTGAACGTAAAAACGGACTTAACGAAATTAGAATAAAACGTTGGGATAACACTGAAGATTACTATTTGCCTTTTAATAATGAAACGTATACAGCCTATACAGGGACAAATGTAGATTTTGATACGGAATTATTGCGTTATGGCTATAATGCTATGACAACGCCTTCTTCGGTTATTGAATTTAATATGCGTACCAAAACTAAAACCGTTTTAAAAGAACAACAGGTGTTAGATAAAAATTTTGATAAAGACAATTATGTGTCTGAACGTATTTGGGCAACAGCAGAAGATGGTACAAAAATCCCAATGTCTATTGTTTATAAAAAGGGAATTAAGAAAGATGGTACTAATCCCTTATTACAATATGCCTATGGAAGTTATGGTTCTACCGTAGATCCATACTTTTCAACTATAAGGTTAACTTTATTAGACCGTGGATTTATTTATGTGATCACACATATAAGAGGCGGTGAATATCTTGGACGAGATTGGTATGAAAACGGAAAGTTACTCAACAAGAAAAATACGTTTTCAGATTTTATAGCATGTTCAGTACATTTAATTAAAGAGCGTTATACATCTTCTAAGCACTTATATGCCATGGGAGGAAGCGCAGGTGGTTTACTAATGGGAGCAATTATTAATAAAGCGCCAGAATTATATAACGGTGTTATTGCAGCAGTACCATTTGTAGATGTCATTACAACCATGTTAGATGATTCAATTCCTTTAACAACAGGTGAGTATGACGAATGGGGAAATCCTAATGATGTTTTGTATTATAATTATATTAAGTCATATTCTCCATATGATAATGTAGAAGCTAAAGCATATCCAAATATGTTAGTAACAACGGGTTTGCACGATTCGCAAGTTCAATATTGGGAACCGGCAAAATGGGTTGCTAAACTTAGAGATATGAAAACAGACAACAATCAGTTGTATTTAAAAACTAATATGGATGCTGGTCATGGTGGTGCCTCCGGACGATTTGAAAGTTTAAAAGAAGATGCCGAAGAGTTTGCATTCTTGCTAGATTTAGAAGGAATTACCAACTAGTTTTAAAAAAAGTGTTACATTTGCGAGGTTTTAGGTGTCTAATTTATAAAACTAGGTTACTGTAAAATATTTTTTATGAAGCAAAACAAAAATGTATTTGATAATGTACTTCAACTAATAGGAAACACACCTCTTATCAAATTAAACAGAATGACTGCTGACTTTGACGGCGATTTTTACGCAAAGGTAGAGGCATTTAATCCAGGTCATTCTTCTAAAGATAGAATTGCGTTACATATTATAGAAGAAGCAGAACGTCAAGGTATTTTATCACCTGGTGATACAATTATTGAAACCACTTCTGGTAATACAGGTTTTAGTCTTGCTTTAGTTAGTATTATAAAAGGTTACGATTGTATTTTAGCTGTAAGTTCTAAATCATCTGCAGATAAAATAGACATGTTAAAATCAATGGGCGCAAAAGTTTATGTTTGTCCTGCACACGTAAAGGCAGATGATCCTCGTTCTTATTACGAAGTAGCAAAACGTCTGCACGAAGAAAATAAAGGTTCTATTTATATTAATCAGTACTTTAATCAATTAAATATTGATGCACATTACCATTCTACAGGCCCAGAAATTTGGGAACAAACCGAAGGAGAAATAACACATCTCGTAGCTTGTAGTGGAACAGGAGGAACTATTTCTGGTGTTTCAAAATACTTAAAAGAGCAAAACCCAAATGTAAAAGTAATTGGTGTTGATGCATATGGTTCTGTTTTAAAGAAATATCACGAAACACGTGAGTTTGATGATAAGGAAATTTATCCATACCGAATAGAAGGATTAGGTAAAAATCTAATACCAACTGCAACTGAATTCGATTTAATAGATAAGTTTATTAAAGTTACTGACGAGGAAAGTGCACACACTGCAAGAGAGGTTTCTAATACAGAAGGTCTATTTGTAGGTTACACAAGTGGTGCAGCAATGCAAGCTATAAAACAACTGCAAGAAGAAGGTGAATTTAAGCCATCAGATAAAATTGTGGTAATATTTCCGGATCATGGATCGCGTTATATGAGTAAAGTTTATAACGATAAATGGATGGAAGATCAAGGCTTTTTTGACAGTAAATCAGAAGTACAAGCTACCATAGAATACGTAAAGTAAAAAATGATATATATATAAAACCTATTACATTTTATGTGATAGGTTTTTTTTGTTTAAAACTTAGTTAATAGTATAAATAAATAAATTATGCAGTCATAATATTATTACCTAATTTTGCAGACACTAACATAACTAATTTAACAATTATTAAAAGGATCTCTACGAGCTAATTTTAGCTGAATTTGAATAAAATAAATATTGAATAGAAAACTATATTTGAAACCGAAAAAAATAATATCGGTTTGCTTACTTTAAAGTTTAAACAATATTAGATAGATTTAAAAATGATATTAGAGATAGGGATTGATAGCAATTAACAAGCATGAAAGATTTATTTGAAAAGATTTATAGAGATAAAGGACCATTAGGAAAATGGGCAGAACAGGCAGAAGGATATTTTGTATTTCCAAAGCTTGAAGGTGAAATCTCTAATAGAATGAAGTTTCAAGGAAAAGATGTTATTACTTGGAGTATAAATGATTATTTAGGTTTAGCCAATCACCCAGAGGTTAGAAAGGTAGATGCTGAAGCTGCTGCAGAATACGGTTCTGCATATCCAATGGGAGCACGTATGATGTCTGGTCACACAGAATTACACGAGAAATTACAAAATGAATTAGCTGATTTTGTTAGTAAAGAAGCTGCTTACCTTTTGAACTTTGGTTACCAAGGAATGGTATCTACCATAGATGCTTTGGTTGCTAAAGACGATATTATTGTTTATGATGTTGATGCACATGCATGTATAATAGATGGTGTGCGTTTGCATATGGGTAAACGTTTTACATATAAACATAACGATGTAGCAAGTTTAGAAAAAAACTTAGAGCGTGCTACTAAAATGGCAGAACAAACAGGTGGCGGAATCTTAGTGATTTCTGAAGGTGTATTTGGTATGCGTGGTGAGCAAGGTAGATTAAAAGAAATAGTTGAACTAAAGAAAAAGTTTAATTTTAGGCTTTTTGTTGATGATGCGCATGGTTTTGGTACCTTAGGAGCAACAGGAGCAGGAGCTGGTGAAGAACAAGGTGTGCAAGATGATATTGATGTGTATTTTGCAACCTTTGCAAAGTCTATGGCAAGCACAGGTGCATTTATTGCTGGTGATCAAGAAATTATTGATTATTTAAAATACAACTTACGTTCTCAAATGTTCGCTAAGTCATTACAAATGCAATTGGTAGTAGGCGCATTAAAACGTTTAGATATGTTGCGTACCATGCCAGAACTTAAAAAGAATCTATGGACAGTTGTAAACGCGTTACAATCTGGTTTAACTGAGCGTGGTTTTGATATTGGAACAACTCAAAGTTGTGTAACACCAGTATATTTAAAAGGTAGTATTCCAGAAGCCATGGCATTGGTAAAAGATTTACGTGAAAATCATGGTATATTCTGTTCTATTGTTGTGTATCCTGTAATACCAAAAGGCTTAATTTTATTAAGAATGATTCCTACAGCTACACACACATTAGAAGATGTAAAAGAAACATTAGATGCTTTTGATGCTATTAGAGATCGATTAGAAAATGGAACTTATAAAAGAATGTCAGCAGCTTTAATTGCTGCTATGGGTGAATAATTTATTCACTTTTACCAAATAAAAAAGGTCATCACAAAAGTGATGGCCTTTTTTATTATACTGTTGTTTTACAAACTTTTAATTATAAATCCTTTTTAAAAGTTTTACGTCTTGCGTAAACCTTTGGGTCAAAGTGTTTCCAAATTTGTTTTATGGCGTAATTATCTTCTAATTCAGGGGTTCTATAACAGGTTTCAATTCCTTTTTCTTTAAAGGTTTCATAATATTCGTTAAATATTACAGCATGTACACCTTTATTTTGATAATCAGGATGTATACCTATGAGGTAGAATATTACATCTTTGCTATTTTTCTTTGCTTTTAAGATATGAGTAAACCCAAATGGAAATAATTTTCCTTTCGTTTTTTGAATAGCCTCTGAAAACCTAGGCATAACAATCGCAAACGCAATTAATGAATTCTTATCGTCAACAACAAACTTGATGTATTCTGGGTTTACAAAACTGATAAATTTCTTTTTAAAATATGCTTTTTGTAAGTCCGTAATTTCAACAAAAGATGAAAGCTCGGCGTAGCTTTCATTAAACAAATCGAACATTCGATCTACATAAGGCATTACCTCTTCCGTTTTAGTAAACTTTAGAGCTTTTAATTTATATCTACGTTTAATTAATTGTTGCGCCTTTATAAAAAACTCTGGTTGTACATTAGAAAAAGGAAATTTACTTTCGGAGTATTCTTTTTCTATTTGATAATTTAAAGCTTTGTAATGCTCTATATAATAGGGATGATTGTACCATGTAATCATTGTTGCTAAATGGTCAAAACCTTCCGTCATTACACCAACCTTATCTAAGTTAGAAAATCCAACTGGTCCTTCAACATAGCTTAATTTCTGCTCTCTACCAATATTCTCAACAGTTTCTAACAATTTTTGGCTAACTGCTTTATCGTCTATAAAGTCGAACCAACCAAAACGCATCTTTTTTATGTTTTGTTTATCAACTTCTAGCCAATTAATAATTGCTGCAATTCTTCCAACAATGTTATCACCTTTATAAGCTAAAAAAAAACGCGCTTCCGCATCTTTAAATATGGGGTTTTTATCTTTATTAAAGGTTTCTAGTTCTTGTTTTATAATTGGAGGTACCCAATATTTAGAGTTTTTGTATATAGAAAAAGGAAAGGTTACAAATGCTTTTAAATCCTTTTTAGAAATGGCTTCTTTTATTGTAATCATGTAATTAGGAAAGCTATAAATTAAGAATCAAATTCGTCTAATTTCTTCTTTTTGTTTTTGTTTCTGCGCTCTTTTCTTTTACCTTCTTCTTTTGCAGAATTACCATTGTCAATTTTTTTGTCTTTATGAAAGTCTAAACGGTAAGAAGCTCCAAATGCTATATTAAAAACAGTTGGTGTATCTTTTGTATTAAAAGCAATATTTGCATCTATTTGAAAATCTTTAGTCCAAAGGTAAGCACCTCCAAATCTAAAAATATTATCTGCATAAAAATCACTTTGTATGCCTTGTGTTTCTCCAAAAACCACCCATTGTGGTGTGAATGAATGTGTTAACGTAAGTATGTATGAAAAATCGGATTGATCTGTACCTATTCTGTCTTTAATTAAATTCATTACAAAAACCCAACCGCCATTAAAATTGTTTTGGGTTGCAATCATTATTTTTGGACTAAAGCCTTCAATTCCAACATCAGTATACGGATTTCCTTTTGTATCAAAATTTGCTCCAGCGTATATAGAAATAGCTGGTATCAAAGACTTCCAATTAAACTTTCTATTAGCATGGTAGCTATAAAGATTAGGTTTGGCTTCCTCTGCATTTTTGTAAGGGTCATATATTAAATATTTAGCACCTATGGTGAAATTTTTAAAATTTGAACGTTTATTATCATCTGCAACTAAGCCATTATTATCCGTAAAAGTATCATTTTGATAAATGCCATCAAGAGATAATTCTAATTCTTCAAAAAGTAAACCGTAGCGCAGTCCAAAATCTAAACCAAAGCCAGAAACTTCATAATTACTTAACGCGTGTTCTTCTTTTACAGTATATGCTCCAGCTTCAAATTGTACAATTCCAGTTCCAACGGAAAAAGCACTTTTTGAGACTCCAGGTCTGTTAGAATTAATAACTTCTGTGTATTGCGCAAAAGCAGAATTAAAAGACGTAACTAATAATAAAATAAGGGTTGATTTGAGTATTCTCATTTTTACAGGATTTAAAACCATTCAGTTTAATGTAGATTTGAGTCAAATATATAGATTTTATACTTTTTTTAAGGAATAATAACGTATTATAAATGACTATAATTGTATTTTTGATTAAAATTAAATTTATTATTGAAGCAGCTTAGTCCATGCAATTACTAAGAACTATATTAATTATCTTGTTGGTTTATTACGGTTTTAAGATTTTATCTCGTCTTTTTGCCCCTTTATTAGTGCGTTTCGTTGCTAAAAAGGCAGAACAAAAATTTGGACAACAATTTGGTGGATTTCAAAATCCAAACCAACAAAGACAACAAGCAAGGCAAAAAGAAGGAGAAACGGTAATTGATAAAATGCCAAATAAAAATAAATCTTCAAACCAAAAAGTAGGTGAGTACATTGATTACGAAGAAATTGATTAGTTATTTAATATCCTACATAGGAAATATATATTTCTTTCAAAAAAAATAACTACTTTTCAGAATCATTCAACTTAAAGCATTTTCATGTCATTTTCCATTAAGCGTATTTTACCACATGTCCTTGTATTATTAGGGTTTGTAATTGTTTCATTAGCCTATTTTAGTCCTGTTTTACAAGGTAAAAAAATTAACCAAAGCGATATAATGCATTACATTGGTATGGCTCAACAGCAAAAAGAGTTTGCCAAAACTACAGGAGAAGAAACGTATTGGACAAATAGTGCATTTGGTGGCATGCCAACGTATCAGTTAGGTGCAAAATATCCTCATAATTATATTAAAAAATTAGATTTAGCATTGCGTTTTCTTCCAAGACCGGCAGATTATCTATTTCTTTATTTTATAGGTTTTTATTTTTTATTAGTAGCTTTAAAAGTAGACTTTAAATTGGCTGCTTTAGGTGCTTTAGCTTTTGGATTTTCAACTTATCTTATAATTATTCTAGGAGTTGGGCATAACTCAAAAGCACATGCCATTGCATATATGCCGTTGGTTTTAGCCGGAATTATACTTGCATTTAGAAAGAAATATATCTTAGGGTTTTTACTCACAACTATTGCTTTGGGTTTAGAGATAGTTGCAAACCATTTTCAAATGACCTATTATTTATTGTTACTGGTCTTGGTTTTAGGATTAGCTTATTTAATAGATGCCTTTAGAAAAAAAGAATTACCACATTTTTTTAAGTCAGTTGCATTGTTAACTATTTCTGCTGTTTTAGCTGTTGGCCTTAATGCTACAGGCATTTTGGCAACACAAGAGTATGTTAAAGAAAGTGCTCGTGGACAGAGTGATTTAACTATTAATTCAGATGGATCACCAAAAGCGGTAACAACAGGTTTAGATAGGGATTATATAACAGAATATAGTTACGGAATTTTAGAATCATTCAATCTTTACATCCCAAAATTTATGGGAGGCGGAAATTATGAAGATGTTGGTAAAGATTCTGAAACTTATCAAGCATATATAAGATTAGGCGCTTCACCAATTGAAGCACTAGATGCTGCTAGAAATGCACCAATGTATTGGGGAAAACAGCCCATTGTAGAAGCACCAGCCTATGTTGGCGCTGTTATAATATTTCTATTTGTTTTAGGATTATTTTTAGTTAAGGGTAGATTGAAATGGTGGCTTGTTGGTGGCACAATTTTATCCTTATTGTTGTCTTACGGAAAAAATCTAGGATTCTTAACTGATTTCTTCATCGATTATGTACCTATGTACAATAAGTTTAGAGCGGTAAGCTCAATACAAGTTATACTAGAATTGTGCATTCCAGTCTTAGGAATATTTGCATTATCTCGACTATTTAATGATTTTCAAAAGGATGAAGAAAAACTAAAAGCATTATATTACTCAGTTGGTATTACAGCAGGTTTGGCTTTAATATTTTTATTATTTAAATCTGCTTTATTTGATTTTGAAGGTTTAAGAGACGACCAATATATTGGTGCGTACGGACAAGCTTTTATGGACTCTATTATTGAAGATAGAAAGTCTCTAATGACCACAGATACATTAAGAACTTTAATATTAGTTTTACTTTCTGCAGGAACAATATTTTTATTCTTAAAAAAGAAATTGTCAGAAAACTTAGTCGTTGTGATTTTTGCTGTTTTAATACTTTTTGATTTGGTTTCAGTAGATAAGAAATATGTAAATAACAATGATTTTATATCAGCTGTAAGAGTAGATAAGCCATATCAACCCAATCAAGCAGATATAGAGATTTTAAAAGATAAGAGCCATTTTAGAGTAATGGATATGTCTAGTGATGGGCAAAGAATGCCAGCAAAAGCTGCGTATTACCATAATTCTTTAATGGGATATAGTGCAGCAAAATTAGGACGCGTAGAGGAGTTGTTAGATTTTCATGTGTATAAAAACAACATGAATGTCCTAAACATGTTAAACACAAAATACATCATCGCAGAAGAACAGAACACTATTTTTCCATATACCAATACAGATGCTAATGGTAACGCTTGGTTTGTTTCAAATTTGAAGGTTGTTGCAGATGCAAATGAAGAAATCTTAGCTTTAGATAGTTTAAATACCAAAACTCAAGCGGTTATGGAAAGGCATGAGTTTGAAAATTTTGCTAGCTCAATACCTAAAGCACAAATCAAAACTATTAATAATTATGTTTTTGATTTAGATTCTACAGCTTCAATTGATTTAAAAGAATTTAAGCCTAACTATTTAAAATACGAATCTAGTAATAGTAATAAAGGCTTAGCTGTATTTTCTGAAATTTTTTATAAACAAGGTTGGGATGCTTATATAGATGGTAAATTAGTACCTCACTTTAGAGTAAATTACGTGTTGAGAGCCTTAGAATTACCAAAAGGAAAACATACAATAGAATTTAAATTTGAACCGCAAGTAGTTGAAACAGGAAGTAAAATTGCTTTAGGAAGTTCTGCTATTTTGGGTGTTTTATTGCTTATAAGTATATTTTATTCCTTCAAAAATAAAAAAGACTGATTGTGATTTCTGCGAAGACAGGAATCCGCATTTAAATCATTAGTTAATAGATTCTTGCCTTTGCAGAAATGACAGACATGAGCAAAAAAAAAGTACTAATCATAACCTATTATTGGCCACCAGCAGGAGGTCCAGGCGTACAACGTTGGTTAAAGTTTGTGAAGTATTTACCAGATTTTGAAATAGAACCTATAGTGTATTGTCCTAAAAACCCAAATTACCCAATATTAGATGATAGTTTGGTCAATGAGATTCCAGAAAATATAACTATTTTAAAGCAACCTATTAATGAGCCTTACGGTTTGGCTAGCTTGTTTTCTAAAGGCAAATCTAAAACGATAAGTTCTGGCGTTATACCAAAAGCGAAAAAACAATCTATTGTTGAGAAAACAATGCTTTTTGTGAGAGGGAATTTCTTTATTCCAGATGCTCGTAAAAATTGGATAAAACCTTCGGTAGATTTCCTGTCTCAATATATAAAGAAGCAAAAGATTGATAACATTATTACAACAGGTCCACCACATAGTTTGCATTTAATTGGTTTACAATTAAAAGCTAAATTAGATTTAAAATGGTTTGCAGATTTTAGAGACCCTTGGACGACTATTGGCTATCATAAAGATTTAAAACTTACAGCTTCTTCAAAGGCGAAACATTTAGCTTTAGAGCACAACGTTTTAAATTCAGCAGACCAGATTATTGTGACAAGCCATCATACCAAAAAAGAGTTTCAGACCAAAACAAAACAACCCATTACGGTTATTACTAATGGTTATGATGGTCATAATAATAGAATAGAAGGGAAGGATGAGAAATTCACACTATCTCATATAGGTTCTTTATTATCTCAAAGAAATCCGTTAGTTTTATGGGAAACCCTTTCAGAATTAATAAAAGAAAACAAAGATTTTTCTGAAGCTTTTAGGTTACAATTAATAGGTGTTGTTAGTGATGACGTTATTGAATCTATTAATCAATTCGGATTAAAAAATCATTTAGATGTTGTAGGTTATGTGAGTCATGACGAAGCTATAAAGTTTCAAATGAAATCGCAATTATTATTATTAATAGAAATTGATTCCGAAGACACCAAAGCCATTATTGCAGGTAAAGTTTTTGAATACCTTATTGCCGAAACTCCAATACTGGCTTTAGGTCCTAAAGATGCTGATGTAGAAAAAATTATCACGTCAACCAACACAGGAACCTATTTTAATTATACTCAAAAGGCGGAATTAAAATCTCAATTATTAACTTATTTTGAAGCATTTCAGAATAAAACTTTAATTGTAAACCCTATTGGTTTACAGCCTTACAGCCGAAAAGCATTGACAGAAAAATTAAGTCAACTTATAAAAGATAACTGATTATTTATCGTAACGGTGAGATTTTCCCTTGACGGGATTTTAGGGTGATTTTTAAACAAAAAACAATATACAAATTGAATTTTTATAAACGTATTTTGCATCACTATGGGAATAGTATTAAACCAATCTTTTAAAAACACAATAACCACGTATTTGGGTTTTGGTATAGGTGCGATTAATACGCTTTTTCTTTATACCAATTTTCTAACCGACGAATATTATGGATTGGTGGCTTTTTTACTTTCTGCAGCTAATATTATGATGCCTTTTATGGCTTTTGGAGTTCATAATGCGATTGTAAAATTCTATTCAACATTTAAAACTAGAAATGGTATTAATAGTTTTCTAACGTTTATGTTATTTCTGCCTTTTCTGTTTATTATACCTGCTACATTTATAAGTTATTTTGCGTACGATATTATTGTAGAATGGTTGTCTAATGAGAATCAAATAGTAGAAAATTATATTTGGCACATTTTTGTACTAGCGATTTCAATGGCTTATTTCGAAATCTTTTTTGCATGGACCAAAGTGCAAATGCAAACCGTTTTTGGTAATTTAATGAAAGAGATTTTTCATAGAGTTTGCATTATGTTTCTATTGTTGGCTGTTTATTTTAATTGGTTAACAGCAGATGGTTTTATTGTGGCACTTGTTGCTGTATATGTAATTAGAATGGTAATAATGAAATTGTATGCCTATTCTGTTAGATTTCCGAATTTGAAATTTCAAAAATTAGAGCGTCAATTTTCTATTTTAAAATATGCAGCATTAATGATTATAGCAGGTTCTGTTGCTACGTTAATTTTAGATATAGATAAGTTTATGATTGGTATAATGTTGCCAGATATTGAGAAAGTGGCTTATTATAGTGTGGCTATTTTTATTGCAACTGTAATTGCTGTTCCACAGCGTGCTATGCATCAAATTATGTTACCATTATCTGCAAAGTATCTTAATGAGAGGGACTATGATTCACTTGAAGATTTATACAAACGCAGTTCTATGACGCTTTTGGTGATTAGTGGCTTTATATTTCTGTTGATTATTTTAAATATTAATCAGCTGTACGAGATTCTTCCAGATAAATTTACAGGAGGACTTTTTGTAGTTTTAATTGTAAGTTTAGCTAAGTTGTATGATAACAGTTTGGGTAATAACAATGCCATTTTATTTAATAGTGATTATTACAGAATGGTGTTGTTTTTTGGAGTGTTGTTAGCCATTATGGCGATTATTCTTAATGCTATTTTTATACCTATTTATGGCATTGAAGGTTCTGCATTTGCAACATTTTTAGCCGTTTTTATCTATAATACGGTTAAAATTTTATTTGTAAAACAAAAATTTAATATGTTGCCTTTCACTTTAGGTTCTACCAAAATTGTAGTAACATTATTGGTATTATCTCTAGGGTTTTACTTTTGGGATTTTCCTTTTCAACCTATACTAAATATAATTTTGAAATCAATTTTAATAGGATTAATTTATGTAATTCTTATATTTAAATTAAATGTTTCTGAGGATATTTCAAATCAGATAAAAAAGTATTTACGTTTCAAGTAATATTCGTTTTCTCAATTATAATAAATATTGGAGATAAGATTATAAAATAGAAATTCCTGCTTTCGCAGGAATCTATAAAAAAGAATGTCCCATAAGGTGCTCTAAAGCATACATCAAATGGGACATCCTAACCAACCAAAAAAATCTTTTTTATCCTCTTGTACGTTTTGTGTTAGATCTAGTAGCACTTCGGTTAGTGTTTCTACTGCTGTTAGATCTATTAGACACAGACGTTGTTTTTCTTTTATTTTGAACGGAGCTTACCTTTCTAGTGCTTTGAGATCTATTGTTACTTGATCGTGTTGCTGTAGTTCTAGGCTTGCTCGTAGTTGTTCTATTATTAGACACAGTTCTGTTCGTTCTGGTCACATTATTATTTCTTGTGCTTCTAGTAGTTGTCGTTGTGCTACTACGTGTTGTTGTAGTAGGTGTGTTAACTCTAGTTGTAGATCGTGTTGTCACTGCTCTATTATTTCTTGTAGTTCTAGTAGGCGTTACTTTATCTGTGGTGCGTCTTGTACTAGTTCTAGTTGTTGTATTATTATTTCTAGACGTTCTTACAGCATTGTTTGTATTTAAACGTGTAGCTCTAGTTGTAGCAATGATTTTGTTATTTCGTGTTGCACGTGTTCTAATGCTTCTTTCTGTTTTATTTCTTGGTGTTTGTACATATCTACGTGTATTTCTTACAGTAGTAGTACGTCTTGTTACATGTCCATTATCTCTTCTTACAATGTTGTAATGTCTTACATTATTAGTGTAAGGTCTGTAGTAAATATGTCTTACAGGAGTATAAAATTGTCTGTAAGGATTTACATGAACCATACAAAAATTAACATTTGGAATTGCATAAAACCTATGCCATGGTCTGTAAACGTATGCTCTATTATATGCATTTATAAAACCATCATATCTCCAAAATGCGTTATTTCTGTAATATACATTTAGTCCACCTAATCTAGTAATTCTTCCTCTAGAGTTGTAGTTAATAAAAATGTTGCCTATTTGGTTAACTCGTCCGTAATAATCATAATAAATAGGAGTGTTTTCTATTTGAATTATTGCACCAAACTCATCGTACTGTATGTACGGATTGTAATTGTAACCGTTGTTAAAACTTAAGCTAAATCCAGGAGTATCTATGTTAACATTTACATCTGGTCCGTAATTTGGTATATAAAAATCAAATTGACCATCTGCAAATACAGAAAATTCAATACCAGCTTCTGTAAATATGAAAGAATTGCCATAACCTCTCACATAGTTATTAATTGAAGCTTCTGCTTCTGATGTTGTGTTAGTTGTTGCGAATGCAGTTGTGCTTATTGCTACTAAAGCTGCAAATAAATATAGAATTCGTTTCATAATAAATGGGTTTTAAATTAAACTCGTTTAGTAGTAAACAAACAGCGTGCCAAAATATTTAAGTAGCTTAAAATTAGGTAATTATAATAGTGTAATTTTGTTTTAATTACAAATATTGAAATTGAAATTATAAAATTATGTAAGAAATATTATAATTTTTGTTACTTTTAAAACGGATTGCCAACTAAAATGAAAACCAACCAAACAAATTGTAAAAATTGTGAACAACCTTATGATGAAGGTTTTCAGTTTTGTCCGCATTGTGGACAAAAAACAAACGACGAATTAACTATTGGCGTTTTATTTTATAACACCATAAGTAATTACTTTTCGTTTGATGCTCGTTTTATAAAAAGTTTTATTCCATTATTATTTAAACCAGGTTATTTAGCTAAAGAGTTTATTAAAGGAAAACGTTTGTTGTATTTGCATCCTGCACAGATGTATTTGTTTATTTCTGTTGTATTCTTTTTTATATTTTCTTTTACCGTTAGAAATCAAACAGAACTATTAAACGAAGAATTAAGAAAAACTTTAGAGGGAGACGATGTTTCTACTGTGGTGGATTCTTTAAAAATTAGTAAATCAGATTCTTTAAGCAGATTAAAAATTAAAAAAGCTTTAAAAGACAATCAATATTTAACCAGAATGTCTGATGCCGAAATAGATTCTATTGTTTCATTAGAAAAGTTACCAAAGAAAACTGATATTTCATTTGATTTTAATGAAGCAGAAATAGATTCCTTAATAAGAATTAATGCACCAGATACCAAGATTTATAAAGCAATGGGTTTGGAAGAAGATGACGGTTGGTTTAAAACAAAACTGTATGAACAAGCTCTAAAGTTTTATAAGGCTAGAGATGGCGGAAATATTCTACATGCGTTTTATGATACAATACCTATTGCATTATTCTTTTTATTACCCATTTTTGCCTTAATTATAAAGTTACTTTATTTTAGAAAAGGACGATATGCACATCATTTAGTATTTAGCTTTTACTTTTTTTCTTACCTCTTTACCGTATTCAGTATTATTTTTGGTGTAAATTTAATTTGGGATATCCCAGATTGGATAGACTGGCTTGTAGCACTTTCTACATTTTTTTATTTAATGGCTGGTTTAAAGAATTTTTATGGTAGAGGATGGTTTGTAAGTTGGTTTAAGTGTAGTATTGCAACCTTTATGTTTATGACCATTGTAATACCAACCACAGCTATAATAATAGCTTTGTATGCATTTATGTTTTACTAATTAGTAGAACCAGCATGCCAAATAGGGACGTTTAAAAACTCACTTAAAACTTCAGCATCTTTAATTAAAGATTTTAAATTTCCATGATCAACAACGTTTTTTCTAGAACTATCATTTAAAACTAAATTGAGCTCAAAACTTTTGTAAGAACCTTTATCACTTTTTACATGCTCACCAATAATTTGTAAAGCAATAATAGTGTTTAAAGGAATGTATTTTTTGGAAGTATCCCTTCTTATTTTATGAATATCAACATTATAAGCTTTGTAATAAACACCTAATTGTTTGTCGAAAACACGTGGTTTGTAAAAGCTATAAAACATAAAACTTCCAGCAGAAAAAAAAATTAGCCCAAAAATGAGTAAGAACCAATTTACAGATGCGCTATCAAAATTAGATTTAAATAAAGGGATTATACCAAAAAATAAAACGCCAAACCCTACGGCTAAAAAAATAAAACTAAAAAGGGCAACACCAATAGAAGGTTTATAAAGCACTTTTGAACTCGATTTTTCAACAAGAACATTCGTTTTAAAACTTGCGCCACCATAAACTAAAGGAGCAGTAGATACGGAAGATTTAAAATTATCATTCTTCAGAGAATTTTCTTTTGCTTCTATAACTTCATTATGAAATCCTCTTGGTAATTCCATATTATAATTTTTCTTGAAGATATTTTCCTGTTATGGAATTCTTGTTTTTTGCAATTTCTTCCGGTGTTCCTGCGGCAACTAATTGCCCTCCATGTTTACCGCCTTCAGGTCCTAAATCAATAATATAATCGGCACATTTTATTAAATCGATATTATGTTCAATCACAACTATAGAATGCCCTTTACTTATTAACGCCTGAAATGATTTTAGTAATTTCTTTATATCATGAAAATGGAGTCCTGTAGTAGGTTCATCAAATATAAATAGTGCATTATCACTTTTACTCCCTTTTCCTAAAAAAGTAGCTAGTTTAATACGTTGAGCTTCACCACCAGAAAGGGTAGAAGAGGATTGGCCTAAAGTAACATATCCTAAACCTACATCTTGAAGCGGTTGTAATTTTCCTTGTATTTTAGTTTGTTTGTGAGTTGAAAAGAAAGCAATAGCGTCATCAATAGTAAGATTAAGAATGTCATCTATAGATTTACCTTCAAACTTAACTTCTAGTATTTCTTTTTTAAAACGTTTTCCATTGCAGGTATCACAAGTTAAATGCACATCTGCCATAAATTGCATTTCTATAGTCACTTCGCCTTCACCTTTACAAGTTTCACAGCGTCCACCATCTACGTTAAAACTAAAATGTTTTGCCGCATAATTTCTTATTTTACTTAGTTGTTGTGCAGCAAATAAAGCTCTAATATCATCATACGCTTTTATATAGGTAACTGGATTAGAGCGCGATGAACGACCAATAGGATTCTGGTCTACAAATTCTACATGTTTTATATTACTGTGATTGCCTTTAATTTCTGAAACCTGACCAATTTTATCACTAAAACCAGTTAATTTCTTTTGTATTGCAGGAAATAATATTTTTTTAACTAACGTGCTTTTTCCACTACCAGAAACTCCAGTTATTACTGTTAGCATGTCTAATGGTAGTGAAACATCTATATTTTGTAAATTATTTTCGCGAGCACCAATTATATTCACACTATACTTTGAGGTTCTTCGTTTTTTTGGAATCTCTATTTCTAGTTGACCATTTAAATATTTTGCAGTTAAAGTATCTGCTGCTAGAATGTCTTTAAAATTGCCAACTGCCATAACTTCACCGCCAAAAGTTCCGGCTTCCGGACCAATATCTATAATAGCATCGGCTGCTTTCATTATATCTTCATCATGCTCAACAACAATAACCGTATTGCCTAAATCTCGCAATGTTTTTAAAACGTCTATTAAACGTTCAGTATCTTTAGGATGCAGGCCAATACTTGGCTCGTCTAAAATATACATAGAACCAACTAGGCTACTACCTAAAGATGTTGCTAAATTAATACGTTGACTTTCTCCACCAGATAAGGTGTTAGATCTTCGGTTTAAAGTTAAATAACTTAAGCCAACATTAGAGAGAAATGCAAGACGTGTATTTATTTCTGTTAATAAACGTTTTGCAATTTTAGCATCACTTTCACTAAGCTTTAATTTGTTAAAAAAATCGGCTAATTCATCAATTGGTAAATCAACTAAATCTGTAATAGTAGCGTCACTTACTTTTACATAATTAGCCTCTTCTCGCAAACGTTTACCATTACAAACACTACATTTGGTTTTACCACGATAGCGCGATAACATTACACGATTCTGAATTTTATAAGCTTTAGACTCTAGCTCAGCGAAAAAAGAATCTAAGCCTTCAAAGTACTTGTTTCCTTTCCATATGAGCGCTTTTTGCTCATCTGTTAATTGAAAGTATGGTTTATGAATAGGAAAATCAAAATGATGCGAGTTATTAACCAACTGGTCTTTATACCAACTCATAGAATCTCCACGCCAAGGAAATATGGCATTTTCATAAACCGATAATGCGGTATTAGGGATTACTAAATCAGCATCAATACCAATAATATCACCATAACCTTCGCATTTTGGGCAAGCACCATAAGGATTATTAAAGCTAAATAAATGAGTATTAGGTTCTAAAAAAGACATACCATCTAATTCAAACTTATTATTAAAAATCGTTTGCTTATTATCTGAAAGCGATTCTATAATGCAGGTGCCAATACCTTCATAAAAGGCAGTTCCTACAGCATCTGCTAATCGGTTGAGAAAATCTTCATCATTTTTAAAAACGATTCTGTCTACAACAAGAAATAAATTTTTATCAGGTGATATTTCTCCTTTTAAGGCTTCGTCAATTCTAACTACTTCATCTTTTACCTTAATACGTGCATAACCTTGCTGTTGTAAAGTTTTAAGTTTGTTTTCTATGGTTCTGCCTTCTTCTAATAATATAGGAGCTAAGAGAAGTAATTTAGAACGTTCTTCAAATTTTGAAATAAAGTTTATAACATCAGAAACTGTATGTTTTTTTACCTCCTCTCCAGAAATAGGCGAGTAGGTTTTTCCAATTCTAGCAAATAATAATTTTAGATAATCATATATTTCTGTTGTTGTACCAACTGTAGAACGTGGATTTGTAGAATTTACTTTTTGCTCAATGGCAATGGCTGGTGCAATACCTTTTATATAATCTACTTTGGGTTTGTTAAGTCGTCCTAAAAACTGACGCGCATAACTACTAAGACTTTCTACATAACGTCTTTGGCCTTCTGCATAAAGGGTATTAAAAGCTAAACTAGATTTACCCGAACCTGATAACCCTGTAATAACTACTAACTTATTTCTAGGAATAACCACATCAATATTTTTAAGATTATGCAGTTTTGCACCTTTAATTATGATGTTTTCTTTTGGGTTAACGTCTATAACAGTAGAATTCATAGGATATAATCGGTATCTAAGTTTGCAAAGATACTTAATACCTAATGAAGATTAAAACAACCTAAATAATTCGTTTATAACTTAATCAATTATCATTTATGAAAGAATTGCCAAACAAAGTTAATTGGTATATAATATAAGTCATCGGCTTACACTTTTAAGTTTTAAGTTAAAATCCTGTCTAAAACAACGATTCAATCTATAAAAGGAACACTTTATCCGACAAAATGTTAAAATTTAGGGTTTATGTTTGTTTTTTCGGAATGATTGTTGTTATATTTGGAACATATCCATTTAAACACAACTGCTTATACTATAATATTACTTTAAAAAAAAACAACTTTTTAACCCCAAACTTAATAGGTAATTATTGAGTTTTAAAGTAATTATTATGAAAAAAGAACTTGTCCAAGACTCGCAGTTGGTTAGCAATTATATTAACGGTAATGAAAATGCACTTTCTATATTAATTGAGAGGCATAAGCAAAGAATTTACAGTTTTATATATTCTAAAGTTTATGACAGAGATGTTACTGAAGATATTTTTCAGGATACATTTATAAAAGTTATTAGAACTTTAAAACGAGGAAAATATAACGAAGAAGGTAAATTTTTACCATGGGTAATGCGTATTGCGCATAATTTGGTGATAGACCATTTTAGAAAAAACAAGCGTATGCCAAAATTTGATAATACAGGCGAGTTTAGTATTTTTTCTGTTTTAAGCGACTCTAGTTTAAATGCTGAAAAAACTATTATTAAGGACCAGGTAGAATCTGATGTGCGTCGTATTATTGAAGAATTACCAGAGGATCAAAAACAAGTACTATTGATGCGTATGTATCAAGATATGAGTTTTAAAGAAATTTCCGAAAGAACAGGTGTAAGTATTAATACTGCATTGGGTAGAATGCGTTATGCACTTATTAATATGCGAAAAGTTATAGATCAAAATAATATAATTTTAACAAATTGATACAATAAAGTATTTAGAAATACGTTTTTGCTATATATAAACTTATAAATTATTGAAATGGCAAAAATTTACTCTAATGTTTCCCCAAAAAACAATAACCTAAAACCAAAAGATGAAACGATAAGTTTTCTTTTGAATTACTCTAAGGCTTTAAGTGTTATAAATTATAATAAATTGAAGTTTGAAGCACTTCTAAATTAAGTTGTATTAAAAATCCTAATGTAAAAGTATTAGGATTTTTTGTAAAAAGTAACTCTTCATAATTAGAAGTAGCTAAATACTCTGCTTTTAATTTTCTTAAATATTGAATGGTTTTTTCTTTTAACGGATGATTATTTTTTAAACAATTTTTTATGTCTTCGTCATAAACAGTTAAAATTATATACCAATGTCCCGTTCTACTTGTGTAATTATTCTCAAATATTTTAATCCCGGTTTTGTTATCTAATATATCATCTGCTACAACTAAAGGTAAATTAAACGTTTCATCCGTTCGTTCTGCTTCATAATAGGTTAAGTATAAAATTTGATCTTCTATTTGAAATGGAACATTAACGCCAACATCTACGTTATTTAATCTATATTTTTTATTAATATAATTATAAAATTCATTTGCGTCTTTTGGGTCGTTAAAGATAAATGATGTTTCCCTAGGCATTTGCTTTTGAAACTTTTTAGCCAACATTACCTTGTAGTCTTGGTTTTTAAATTTGGGAGCAACTTTATAAGGTATGCAAGAAGAAATAGCTAATACAAAAATTATAACGATAAACTTTTTCATGGATTGGTGATTTATGTTATCGCATCAAGTTTTGTACCAAAAAAAGCTTATTTTTTCTTTTTATAGTAGTCATCTAAAACAGATTTTCTTCCAATAGTTTTTGTAATAATATCTTTTTCTAAATCCCAACCGCGTGCAGGTGAATACTGTCTGCCGTACCAAATGATTTGCAGGTGTAAATCATTCCAAAGTTCCTCAGGAAATAATCGTTTGGCATCTTTTTCGGTTTGCACTACGTTTTTTCCATTGGTAAGATTCCATCGGTACATTAAACGATGAATATGTGTGTCTACAGGAAAAGCGGGAATACCAAAAGCTTGAGACAATACAACAGCAGCTGTTTTGTGTCCTACTGCTGGCAATTCCTCAAGTTCTTCATACGTTTTTGGAACTTTACCATTATGTTTTTCTATTAGTATTTGAGACAAACCATGAATACCTTTACTTTTCATTGGCGATAAACCAACAGGTTTTATAATTTCTCTAATCTCTTCAACACTTAATTTAACCATATCATAAGGGTTATCTGCACGTTCAAATAACAGCGGTGTAATTTGATTAACACGCACATCTGTACTTTGAGCAGACATTAAAACCGCTATTAATAAAGTATAAGGGTCTTTGTGATCTAGAGGAATAGGAATCTCAGGATATAATTTATATAATGTATTTATTACGAAATTAACTTTTTCTTGTTTTGTCATTTTGTATTTTTACGATTAAGACATTATATACAAATTTACATAATATGACACACTTAAAAGTAGGCGATAAGGCTCCAGATTTTTCAGCGCTAGACGAACAAGGTAATAGAGTCTCATTATCAGATTATAAAGGTAAAAAATTAGTAGTTTTCTTTTACCCAAAAGCAAGTACACCTGGTTGTACAGCAGAAGCTTGTAATCTTAACGATAATTACCAACGTTTTCAATCTTTAGGGTATGAAATTATTGGCGTTAGTGCGGATAGTGCTAAGCGACAAGCTAACTTTAAGACCAAATATGGTTTTCAATATCCATTGCTAGCCGATGAAGATAAGGCGGTAATTGAAGCTTTTGGGGTTTGGGGACCAAAGAAATTTATGGGCAAAGAATATGACGGTATTCACAGAACTACATTTATAATTGATGAAAATGCTGTGATTACAGATGTTATATCTAAAGTGAAGACTAAAGCGCATTCTGAGCAAATATTAGGTGATTAAAATCTTATGTACTTTAAAAAAATAAAAGGTTACACATAGGTAACCTTTTATTTTTATAATGTAAACTGTATGTAGTTGCTAGTTTTTATGCAAAACCTCTTCAGATTCGCAACCAAATAAGCTCTTTTCTTTAATTAGTTTAGCAACTCCTTCAGGCAACATTTTTTCCCATCCATTTTCATTATTATTAATCATCTTAAGTACTTTTCTTGAAAAAACAGATAAGTTAGAGCGGTCATAGTCAGCAATATCAACTACTTTTCCATTGTATTTAAAGAACTTGTATAATTCCTTCATACGTGGATGTACTTTAAGATTTTCACTTGTTGTAAGGCTACCATCCTCATTTTCCATAGGATATAAATATACACGTAAATCTTTGTAAAATAGTTTACCAAAAGCTTCTAAAATTCCACCACTTAAATGACGGTAATATTTTTCGTCAAAAATATCTACGAGGTTATTTACACCCATAGCTAAGCCCATTCTTGCTCTAGAGTATTGAGAGAAATATTCTACTAGTTTATAATATTCTTGGAAATTTGAAATTAACACAGTTTGTCCGAGAGAACATAATAGTTTAGCACGATCCATAAAATCTTGCTCATCAATTTCTCCTTCAGCTCTTAGATTAGATAAGGTAATCTCAAAAATAACTTGTGTTTTTTCTTTTTCTACTTTATTTTCTTTTATAAACATTTCTAAAGACCTCTCTAGCATGTCCATATTTACTTTAGTTACAGGTCTAAAGCTACCTCTTAGTGTTAAAATGTTCTTTTTATAAAGTACACGTGCTGGTAAAACGTTGTTTCCGTCTGGAGCAAACATTACGGCATCTGTCATTCCGTTTTTAACTAATTGTAAACTCATTAAACGGTTATCTACATCTTTAAATACAGGGCCAGAGAAATTAATAGTATCAATTTCTAGTTGATCTTTATCTAAGTGGTCGTATAGATAACGTAATAATTTGCGAGGTTGGTTGTATTTATAAAATGCACCGTAGATTAAATTTGTACCTAATTTGCCTAAAGTTTCTTGCTGTAAACGAGCATCTGTTTCTTTAAATCTTACATGTATAATAATGTCATTATATTCTTCGCCTGGTGCAACTTGGTATTTAATTCCTACCCAACCGTGGCCTTTATATTTTTTAGCAAAATCTATAGTAGCTACCGTATTTGCATAAGAGAAAAATATTTTGTGAGGATTACTATCTCTAGTAATACGCTCTTCCATAAGGCGCACCTCATGGTTTAGCATTTTTCTAAGTCTAGCTTCAGTTACATAACGTTTGTCGTCTTCAATACCATAAATGGCATCACTAAAGTCTTTATCATAGGCAGACATGGCTTTAGCAATAGTACCAGACGCTCCACCTGCTCTAAAAAAATGACGCACCGTTTCTTGTCCTGCACCAATCTCAGAGAAGGTGCCGTAGATATCAGCATTAAGATTAATGCGTAATGCTTTATCTTTCAGTGATGGGATGTTTTCTATTAAAGTATCACCTTTATACGTTATTTCCTTCATTAAATCTGGGTTTCAATCGTTTTCGCAAAGGTATCAATTTACTGTTGCAAACAAAAAAATAAGTTTATTTTTGTGAAATCACTTTCTGAATTTAAAGTATTATAAATTAAATTGATGATTTTTTTCAATTTTATTCAAATAGAAAAGAAAATAGATTGTTTTATTGCGGTAATATTAATTTTAAAAAAGAACGATTAAATTAATTAAGGTTGAAAATCACGTTTTTAGGTACTGGTACTTCTCAAGGCATTCCAATTATAGGTAGTAATCATCCTGTATGTTTAAGTGAAAACCCTAAAGACAAAAGGTTACGGGTTTCAGTTTTAGTAGAGTGGGAGGATTATACTTTTGTAGTAGATTGTGGTCCAGATTTTAGACAACAGATGCTTAGAGCAAAAGTTACTAAAATAGATGGTGTTATTTTTACACACGAGCATGCTGATCATACTATGGGATTAGATGATATTCGTCCTTTTTTCTTCAAACAAGGTGATATTGATTTGTTTGCCCATCAACGTGTTTTTAAATCTTTAGAAAAACGTTTTGACTATATTTTTACAACAGGCGAAAAATATCCTGGAGTACCAAGTGTTACAAAACATATTGTTAAAAATGAACCATTTTTGGCAGGTAATCTCAACGTTATTCCTATAGATGGCTTACACTATAAATTACAGGTTTTTGGTTATCGCTTTGATAATTTTGCATATCTCACGGACATGAAAACAATTGCAGAAACTGAAATAGAAAAGCTTCAAAATTTAGATGTTTTAGTGGTGAATGCACTGCGAATTACAGAGCATATTTCACATTTTAATTTAGATCAAGCGTTAGAACTCATTAAAAATTTAAAACCAAAACGTGCTTACTTAACACATATTAGTCATCATCTAGGTTTTCATGATGATGTACAACAAAACTTACCAGAAAACGTTTTTTTAGCATACGATAATTTACAAATTACTATATAGATATGAAGAGTAAAATTTTAATGTATTTATTCATTTTTACAGTTTTATTATTAATTTTTCAATTCGTAAATTCTAAAAATATTTTAGATAAGTACGAAGCGGATATCGTAAAGGTAAAAGCTAAATTGGCAGAAAGTGAAAAAGAGGTGAAAGCATTAGAAGACAAAAACTTTGAATTGAGTTATTTTGATATTAGTGGAAATGAGGATGCTTTAACGTATTTTGAAGCAGAAGGATATGATACAGAGCAGTTAATACCTGTAATTATTGAAGGGTTATATAATATGAATGATTATGAAGGTGATGACCACCCAATTGTACCGTACGTATCTATGACAGACTCTAAATTGTTAATTAACAAAATTAAAGTCTTAAACCATAAATGGATTATTGCCAATTTTACGGATGGCGAATTTTGGGGTGAAATTTTTGTGAGTTACGAGATTGATGAAGAAAATAAACTTAAATATAAATTGGTAGAATATTTAATGTATCCTACCATTAATTAAGAAGGTTAAGTTCAGTTAAATTTAGTTGCTATTTTTCTTCTTTTTATAGTTCCTTCCATACCACAATAAAATACCGGTTACAGGTAATGATGCTGTGATAAGGCTAATTAAAAAGGCTAAAATTTTACCAGCAATTCCGCCAATGGCACCAATGTGAATGTCGTAATTCATTCTTAGAATTTTATCTGCAAATTTGGCGTCTTTGTATTTTCCGTAAATAGCTGGAGTTTCAATTTCTTTTAAGGTATTTTGGTCAAAAAATCTGTAATCAGCATCGTAATAAAGTCCTTTACTATTAGAAACTTCTACATAAATACTTTCAGTTTCGGTTTTAGGATAGTGCAACTCAAAAGCAACAGCTTCTGGATTTTCTTTTTGAAGTTTTACAATTAGGTAGTCCATTGGCACAGTATCACTGTTGCTGCGTAATTCACTTTCATTCTCGGGAATAATAAAAGCAGGGACTTTGTCGCCTCCTGTAGAGACATATACCACATATTTTAACCAATTATAAGAAATTACAGAACCTGTAAACGCAATAATTAAAGCAAAAGAGCAAATGTAAAACCCTATAACTGTGTGCAAATCGAAGTTTTTACGTTTCCAACGTGTTGTTTTTTTCCAATCGAAGGTTATTCGTTGTTTTAAGTTTTTTCGTTTTTTAGGTATCCATAGAATAAAACCAGATATTATAATAAGAATAAAAATTAATATAGAAGCAGCAACAACTTGTTCACCTATAGCTTTAGGCAACCATAAGCGCATATGGCCTTTTAAAATAAAAGCAAAAAAACCTGTAAGATGGTTGTCTACTTGTATAACTTCTCCGTTATATGGATTTAAAAAAACACTTTGATAAAATTCAGGTTCGGCATCATAAAAAATAACTTCAATAGCATCTGTATTTTTTTTAAAAACAGTACCATGTATGGTGTTTTCTGGGAAAACAGGGCTTGCATAGTTCTTTGCTTCAGTAGGTGTTAGTATTGGTGCATCTTGTGGTGTTACATATTTGTAATCATCATAAGTTGCTTCAATTTCTTCTCTAAATGCCCAACAACAACCCGTAATTGCCACAATAAATACAACAAGTCCTGTTGCTAGTCCTAAAATTTTATGAAGTTGAAAAATAATTTTTTTTGCAGCCATAAAGTGTCTTTAATTTAAAAAAGAGCAAACCTACACTAAGGCTTGCTCTTTATTTATTTAAAACTAATTTAGAATTTATAGGTAAAAGTACCAAGTAACACACGCTGTTGTTGAGGTGTTATTGTACTCCAACCAGAGTAATAACTTTCATCGGTAAGGTTATTTCCTTTAACGCTAACTCTAAATTTATCAGTTTCGTAATAAACAGATGCATTAAAGATTGTATAAGCCGGAATATAAAAACTTCCTGTTACTGCTTGGTAATCCGTCATGGTATCATATTTAGATTGGCCGTTAAAACCAGCACCTACACCAAAGTTTTTAAAGAATTTATAATCTGCCCAAAAGTTATATGTAATTTCTGCACCAGATTCGCCATAACGATTTCCTTCTAAAAATCTTGCCGAAGGTGAATCTGTAATTTCAGAATCGTTGTAACTAAAGCCAGAGTGAATATTTAAGTTTGAAATTGGGTTAGCATTAACCTCCAACTCAATTCCTTGACTATTAATTTCTAAATCTTGAGTTTGTGTTGCCCAATAATATTTGTTATCTACATTAATATTGTAATAACTTAAAGTCGCTTCTAATTTATTATTAAATAGGTTGGTTTTTGCTCCAACTTCAAATTGATTAGCTTGCTCAACATCAAAAGATTCTAATGTAGTATTAGCATTACCCAAATCATCATAAGTTGTAACGTATTCAGGATTTACGTAAGAAAACCCATTTTGATAATTTGCGAAAATTGATAACTCATTTAAGATAGGCTGAAAAACAATTCCGAATTTTGGTGAAAACGTAGACTCGGTATATTCGGTATCATCGTCTGTATCTGTATTTCTGTCACCTTGGTAGTCAAATCTATCATAACGCACACTTCCCATAACGGATAATGATGGTAAAATATTAATAACATCAGATACATAAGCACCAAAGATATTCTGGCGAATATCGCTATCTACATTTCCTATACCAGATAAGGCAGCACTTAAATTTTCTTCATTTATTTCAGGTTCACCAAAAATTAAATCACCATCAATATTTATAGTGTGTAAGTAACCCCAATTAGAGCTATTATCAATAATATTGTAATCTAGGTAATCTGCTCCAACTAATAATTTGTTTTCTAAATCGCCAATTTTAAATGTACCTGTAAAGTTCTGTTGTAAGTTAATTGTTTTTGTTTTAGAGTCTGTGTCTTGCGCGTATAATGCAAAATTTTCAGTTCCAACAATTGCAGAAAGGTCAGTATAATCAGCATAGTTCCATAAATAGGTATAATAACCTAACGACTTCGCTGAACTACCAGATATTAACGTTTGAGAAGACCATTGGTCAGTAATTTTCCAAGCGATTTCTCCACGGAAATTTTGAGTAAGATTGTTTATAGTTACATCGTTACTTGTAAAGGATAAATTGGTGTCGTAACCTAAGTCGTCAATAGAATTAAATGCTAAGGTTCCATAACGGTTTAAGAATAAAAACGTCTCGTTAGTTTGCTCATTGTCAGAAACTTCATAAGAAAAGTTTAAAGTCACATCATTATTAATTTTATAGGTTAATGATGGCGCCAAGAACACTGATTTTTTTAGTCCAGCATCTTGAAAACTATGTTCTTGCTGAAAACCTGAGTTAATACGGAAAGATAATTTATCATTAGCACTAACATTAACATCTGCATTAAATTTAGCAAAATCGTAAGAACCACCAGAAACAGTTATTTCTCCACCTGTTCCGCTATATGGCTTTTTTGTAATAATGTTTATTAAACCACCATAAGAGGTTACAGAGCTTCCAAATAAAGTGCCAGAAGGCCCTTTAATAACTTCTACACGCTCAATGTTAGATGGATTGATAAACCCGTTAGTAATACCAGCAACACCATTTACTAATTGTGGTTGTACAGCAAAACCACGACTAGAGTAGTAACCTGCACCATCGCCACTTCTACCAGTAGATGACCATAATTTTGTAACACCAGCCGCATTTTTTAAGGCATCTTCAAAAGTATTTACAGATTGAGATACTAATAGTTGATTGGTAATTGTATTGTAAACTTGCGAATTTTCAATGTTTTTTAAAGGCATTTTTGAAACGTATGCACTTGTTTTTCTTGAAAATTTGTTTTTTCTATCCACATCGAGTACAACTTCTTCTAAAATTTCATTTCCTTCATATAGAATTATAGTTGATAAATCTACATTTTGGTTGTCTGTAACAGACACTAAAACTTCTTTAGTTTTAAATCCTATATATGAAATTACAAGTGTGTAATCGCCGTTTTCAATTGAGTTAATTACAAATTTTCCGTTGTCGTCTGTTTGTGTTCCTTTTGTAGTATTTTTAATGGATATATTTACGCCAACAAGGGGTGAATTATTGTTGTCAGTTACAGCTCCTTTTATAGTTGCATCTTGTGCAAAAGCTAAACTACTTAACAATAACAATGTTAAAAATGATAATAGGTTTTTCATCTGTTTTTATTTAGACTTATTATAGATAATAATTTTGCAGCAAAAATATTTATGTCTTTTGACATATGCAAATTATTTATAACAAATCTAAATAAGATAATTAAAGCTATTACTTAGCTGCTCTAAACGAGTTATTTATGAAGACAATATTTATTAGATATGGTTCTCTAACCAAGCCTTTAAGTCATAAAAATTCTGAGGTGCAACACCATGTCCCACAGGATATTCAGAATACACATGATTAATATCTAAAGCCTTTAAAAACACAGGTGCTTTTTGTGCCCAATCTACAGGAATCACTTGGTCTACTGAACCATGAGAACAGAAGAAGTTAAGATGAGAAACGTCTGCTTTATTTATTGATTTAGGTATAATATCTTCATTAACATAACCACTTAAAGCCAGAATGTTTTTAACTTTATCAGGATACGTTAATGCCACAGCATAACTCAATATAGTCCCTTGACTAAAACCTAATAAAGTTACGTTATTAGAATCTACAGCGTAAGTATCGCAAGCATAGTCAATAAACTCAGCAATTTTATCTACCGATTCTTTTGCTTGTTCATTATCACTCCATTTTCCTTTATCAGCATCAAAATTAATAGCATACCAAGCGTTTCCATAAGGTTGCATAGCGTAAGGTGCTCGTAAAGAAATAATCATTAATTCTTCTGGCAATTCTGAAGCAAATGAAAACAAATCATTCTCGTCACTGCCGTAACCATGACACAATATTAAAAGAGGTGCGTTTTCTTTTAAAGAAGAAGGCCTTGTGATGTAGTGTAATTTCGACATAATTATTGACCTATAGATTTAAAAATATTTTGAAACACATCGCCTATTAATGGAATTTTATTCATTTTTCCAGAAATAGCTCCTATTAAACCATAGAAATATAAAATTGAAAAGAAAACCCAAAAAGACATACTTACCATCATGCTATCCATACTACTTACTACAAAAGCAATAATTGTATAAAGAATGCCTAAACCTAAACCTTGTCTAATATGAAAAGCCGTAAACGGATTCTTTTTATCTTGATTCATAAAAAAGGCAATTAGCGTACCCAATAACGTTAAGTAAGCTACTAAACCTAAAGTTTTTCCTTCGTCTATTGTATTTTGGTTCATTATTTTAAAACAATTTTATTGTTGGCAATAATGCCATAAGTTTCACCTTTAAGTTGTTTTCCTATAAACATACTATTCTTAGAACGCGATGTAATGTGTTTAAGACTAAATTCGAAATCTTTATCAGGATTAAACAATGCTAAATCTGCTAATTCACCTTCGTTTATTGTAGATTCAGAAACACCAAATCTTGATTTTCCTTGTGTTAAAAGACTAATCGTTTTCTTTGTTGTAAATATTGTTTGTAGAGCTCCAAAAGCAGATTCTAAACCAATGGTTCCGTATTTGGCATAATCGAACTCTATCTTTTTGTCTTCTATATCAATTGGGTTATGGTCTGTAGTAACCATATCAATAGTGCCATCTTTTAAGCCTTCAATTAAAGCATCGCAATCGGTTTGCGTTCTTAAAGGCGGTAAAACTTTGAAATTGGTATCAAAACTATGCAAAACGTCATCTGTAAACATAAGGTTGTGGACAGCCACACTGCAGGTAACATTCAGGTTTTTAGCTTTTGCAGTTCGTATTAATTCTACTGATTTTGCTGTAGAAATTGTTGGTATATGAAGTTTACCTTCTGTGTATTCTAAAATAAATAAATCTCTAGCTAATTGTAATTCTTCAGCTAAAGTCGGATTTCCTTTTAAACCTAATTTAGTACTATTAATGTTTTCGTTTGCTACACCAAGTCCAGATATTTTAGATTCTTGCGGAAACGAGCAAACTAATCCATTAAAATTACTTGCATATTGCAATGCAATTTTCATTAAGTTAGGATTACAAATTGGTTTTTGATAATCGTAAAAAGCAACTGCACCAGCATTAGTCATATCAAACAACTCAGCTAAATCTTCACTTTGGCTACCTTGGGTTAAAGCTCCAAGAGGATAGAGGCTAACCGCATGGTTCTGTGCTTTAGATTTTACAAACGTAATATCTGCATAACTATCAATCACAGGATTAGAATTAGCATTTAAAGCCACAGCAGTAAAACCAGAATTTGCCGCAGTTTTTAAACCATTGCTAATAATTTCACGTTCTTCATAACCTGGCTCACCAAAAGATACACTACTATCAAACCAACCTTGCGAAATATGCAAGTTGTCTAGTTTAATTTCTTTGTAATTATTGGGATTGGTAATGCGTTTTGAAATCTTGGAAATACGACCTTTTTCAATTAAAATATCAACCGTTTCATTGTGAAAATCACTTTTAGAATCAACGATGGTTGCAGATTTTATGAGTGCGTTCATTTAAGATATTTTAGAAGTAACATTTCAATTATTAGAAATAGTAATGCAAAAATAACAAACCATTTCCATAACGCATTAATACTTGTGTCACTTTTTATATTATTAATTGTGGTTGCTAAACTAGTTTCAACATCTGCTTCTGCCAAAGCATTTAAATTGTAATAACTAAGGTTGCTTTCTGTTCTGTTGTAATTGAAACTGAGATTTTCGAGTATGTTTTCTTTATTCTTAACGTTTAATATGCCTGCAACATTTGGAAAATCTTCAGTTTCTAAAACTACCGATTTGCTAAATGTTTTTTGAAGCGGAATGACAGAAGTTTCATCAGAATCTAAAGTTAATATATCATCTTGACCAATTGAAGTTTGAATAGCAATAGAATTTGGCTGACCAATAGTGTAATACAATTGCGATAATTTTAAACTCTGTAAGCCTAGATTATACAACACAGGAATTATTAATTGTGAATTTTTGAAGTTTGAATTATCCGAATTTAATGCAGAAGAAAAAGCGTAACTATTAGCATTACCAACTAAAAAAGGCGAACCATCTTCGTAAGATAAAACGTTGTTAGCATTTGAAGTAAAACGGTATGATTTTTCAACCTTTGGATATTGAAAATTAGTCACTTTAGCGTAAAAAGCATTAGCCAAAAGCGGATGATTATAGTTGATGCTTGTTATTCGTTTTTCATCCGTATTTTGTTTAGAAAAAACACTGAGATTTAAATCTCTAAACGTTTGATTATAAGAATTTAAGTCAATTTCTTTTGAAGGAATAATTAATAATTTACCACCATCGTTTTTAAAAGCAATTAAAGCTGTTTTTAAAGCATTAGAAATGTTATTTAATTCATTAAGGACGATAAGATTTTGTTCAGGAATTAAATTAAAATTAAGAGCGTTTAATTTGAAACTTTTAAAGTCGAATTCATCTTCCGTATAAATCCGATTTAAAAACGAATCATCCGCATCTTCGTTTATCGCCAAAACTTTAATTTTTGGTTTTGTATTAATATTAAAATAGAAGGTATTATCGTATTGCAAACCTGCATCTTCTATTGTTATTTTGCCATTTATGGCTTTATTGTTCGCAATTGTAAAAATGGCTTCCGCTTCGTCATCAATAGACACTGCGCTTTTTGTGAGTAAGGCATCATTATTAAATAAGGAAATGGTAACGTTGTCAACTGGTTCCGCTTGGTTAGATAATTTTACGTTTAAATCTAAAGTTTCAGAAGTAGAATTAGAAACAAAAACACTGTCT
This sequence comes from Winogradskyella endarachnes, assembly GCF_009741275.1. GTDB lineage: Bacteria > Bacteroidota > Bacteroidia > Flavobacteriales > Flavobacteriaceae > Winogradskyella > Winogradskyella endarachnes. The sequence goes on along the minus strand of NZ_WOWS01000001.1, from coordinate 553,990 downwards.
ATACTAATGTTTGAAACCAATGTTGATTTAGGTTGGACTAATTTTAGTTGAACCGTTGAATCTTTTTCAAAATTTAAAAGACTTCCTTTTTGCTGAAAATCTGAGACTAAAACCAAATTCTTTGTAGCAGTACCTGAATTAGAAAATAGTTGTTTTCCTTTTAAATATGCTGCATCATAATTGAGTTGATTTGGCGAATACGATAATTGAATTAAATCGTTTTTTAAGGCTTTAATCGTTGTGTTTCTGAAGGTTTTATCGTTAGTAAACAAATTGATTTTTTCATCCTCTGGCAATGTGTTTATAATATCTTGTATGGATGCATTAAGCAAGGTACCGTTGCTGCCAGTAGCTTCCATACTAAAGGAATTGTCTAGATAAATAACCGTTTCTTGAGTTTCGTTAAATGCTTCTGTATTTGGTATATATGGTTGTGCAAACGCAATAATAGCACAGGCTAAAAGTAGCATTCTTGTAAAAAGGGTTATCCATTTTTTTAATTGAGAACTTTTACGTGTTTGTAGCTTTACAGATTTTAAAAATTTAACATTGGTAAATTCAACTTTTTGAAAACGACGAAGCTGAAATAAATGTATAAGAATAGGAATAACCAGCAGAAATAGTGCATAAAGTAATTCGGGATTTTTAAACTGCATTCGTTGTTGTTATCTGTTTTATTTTTAAACTTTTGATGCTTTATTTCTCGTTTCTTTACATCCCTAAAGTCCCCTTAAGGGGAAAATCTCACTGTTGCGAATAAAAAAATCTGAAAGATTTTTTTATTAATTGTCCACTTGAGGGCATCTTAGAGGTGTAAAATTATACCATTAAAAATAGTCGATATTCTTACTATTAATTATGTTTCTAAAACCTAGCAGGTCTCGATTGTTCAAATATAAATAATCATAACAGATAACCTCGTTTAGCTTCTGAGAATTTTAACAGAAAAAGAAATAATCTATCATGGATTCCATATTTTGAGTTTCAAAATACTGGGTTATTTCTTCTTGAGCTTTGGTGTTGGCAACAGTTACAATACTTTGAGGGTTTTTAAGTTCTGCTAAATAATCAAAATTATAGAGCTCTTGGTCGTAGATATGTTTTCCTATTTTCTTTGGGTTATCGCAAATCCAGAAAAACGGAATCTGTTGTTTCAATAATATTTTGGCTAAGGTTTTGCCTTTATGTCCTGCGCCCCAAATTGCTAACCGTCTAGAAGTATCATAATTCAACTCTAAAAAATATTTCACTTTAAGGTCTAAAAAGGAATTCTCTGCATAATGCTGGTGTGTTCTAGAGGTTCTTGTACTATAATCTCGCCAATGCAGTAAAACTTTATCACTAGGAATACAAGTGTAATTTGCTTTGTAAAATCGGAAGGCTAAATCGTAATCTTCTGGGTAAATGTCTGAATTAAATCCATTACAGGCATCAAAATCTTCTCTGTGAAGCATCCAACAAGGTGACGGAATCACACATTCTTTATAAATTTCAGAATAATTAGCGCCTTTAATGGTTAGTTGGTTGAGCCAAGATTCATAACGTGCAAAACCATCACTAAGTCCATCTGCTCTAAAATATTTTACTTGGCCTACGGCTAAATGTCCTTTGCCATAGGCTTCAAGATTAGAAACCATTGTTTCCAGTCGGATTGGTGTCATAATATCATCACTGTCCATTCTAGTTACATAGCTTCCAGAACTATAAGAATAGGCTGTTTTTAAAGCTTCTATAATTCCTAAGTTATTATTTTTAAAAACTTTAAGTCTAGCATCCGTTTTTGCATGGTTTTCTACTATTTTGTACGAATTATCATCAGAATTGTCATCAATAAAAATAGCTTCCCAATTAGCGTAAGTTTGATTTAAAATAGACTGAATACACTCTGTAATAAAGGCTTCTGTGTTTTTAAAAGGAATTAAAATACTAACTAAAGGTTGCGACATGTTGCGAATTTAACAAAACCTTTAGGTTTTTAATAGTAACACATTGTAGATTTGTGGGTCTTATAAAAAAATAAAAATTTAAACATGAAGAATTATTTAGCCATACTTGGTTTAAGTGTCGTTTTGGTAGGTTGTGGATCAGCAAAACCAACAGCAAATGATTTAGCAATTAGCAATCCTATTGTTACAGCATTAGATTTAACAGCTGTAGATAATGATAGAGTACCTGTTACAATAAATCCAGGTCGTTTTACAGCCGAAAAGGTGACATACAGATTACCAAGGGTGGTACAAGGAACCTATGCTGTAAGCGATTTTGGTAAATATGTTGATGATTTTAAAGCTATTGATTACGATGGTAATGAATTGACAGTAACCAAGGAAGACACTAATACTTGGACAATAGCAAATGCAACCAAATTAGATAAAATTCTATATTATGTGAATGATACATTTGATATTGAAACGACTGGTGGTATAGGAGGAGAGCAACCTTTTTCTCCATCTGGAACAAACATTGAAGAAGATAACTATGTTTTAAACCTTCATGGTTTTATTGGTTATTTTGATTCTTTAAAGAATAATCAATATACCGTTGATGTTACTGGGCCAGCTAATTTTGTAAGAAGTTCTGCTTTAGAAGATAAAGGTGTAAAATCTAGTGAAAACGGAACAGTTATAACGAGCAGTTATTTTGCACAACGTTATTTTGATATTACAGACAATCCAATGATGTATGGAAAATTAGATGTTGAAGAATTTATGGTTGGCGATATTAAAATTGTTTTAAGTCTTTATTCTCCAACAGGAAAACATACTGCTGCAAGTTTAAAAGAAACGGTTTATAAAATGATGGAAGCCCAAAAGAGCTATTTAGGAGACGTAAACAGTACTCCTCGTTATGATATTTACGTGTATTTATCTAGAGGTGATGAAACGTCACCAAAAGGTTTTGGAGCCTTAGAGCATCATACTTCTACAGTAGTTGTTTTTAATGAAAACATGCCACTTGATGCTTTAAAAAGCTCTATGGTAGATGTTGTAGCACATGAATTTTTTCATATTGTCACACCATTATCAGTACACTCTGAAGACGTTCATTATTTTGATTATAACAAGCCAACATTTTCTAAGCATTTATGGATGTATGAAGGGGTTACAGAATATTTTGCACAACATTTTCAAGTTTATGAAGGTTTAGTTGATGAAGCTACGTTTTACAAAACAATGCAGTCTAAAATAGATATTTCTAGATCGCGTTTAGATGATGCTATGAGTTTCACAATTATGAGTGAAAACGTATTGGATGAACCTTATGCTGATCAGTATTACAATGTGTACATGAAAGGTGCTTTAATTGGTATGTGTATTGATATCTTAATGCGTAAAGAAAGTGATGGAAACAGAAGTATGCTGTCTTTAATGAAAGAGTTATCTGCAAAATACGGAAAAGAAAAGCCGTTTGAGGATGATAAGCTGATAGCAGAAATTACAGCTATGACTTACCCAAGTATAGGTGAATTCTTAAAAACACATGTAGAAGGAGATGTGCCAATTAATTACGAAGAATTTTTTGCGATGGCAGGTTTAGTTAAAGGTGAGGCTCAAGTAGAGACTAACTATATTTTTGCTGGTGGACAAAACATCATTTTTGATGGTGACCAAGAAAAGGGTGTTATTTTCTTTTCTTCAATGGTAGAGAAAAATTCATTTTGGAAATCTCAGGGTGTTTTAGCAGGTGATGTTATTAAGAAAGTAAACGGTGCAGATTTAACATTAACTAATGCACAAGGAATAATTGGTGGTATGTTTGGATGGCAAGAAGGACAAGAAATCACTATGGATTTAGAACGTGATGGAAAGCCAATGCTTATTAAAGCTACGTTAACAAAAGCGTATGCTACTGATGAAACTATTGTAGAGGATGAAAATGCTACTGAATCTCAGAAAGCATTGCGTGCTGCATGGTTAAAAGGTTAATTAATGGTTATTTTTAGTGAAAGCTAGAACTGTAAAATAATTGAATTAAAGAAAAGGCTTCCGAAATTAGGAAGCCTCTTTTTATTTTGCCACTGTAAAACAAAAAGTACTGCCTTTACCAATTTCTGAAGTTACACTTATTTCTCCGTTAAGTTTATCAACTAAATTTTTAACCGTACTCAATCCAATACCAGTACTAGATTTTCCATAATCATTTTTTACGGTTTTAAATATTTCAAAGATTTTATCTTGTTCGGCTTCAGGTATGCCAATACCGTTATCCTTTACACTAAATTTGTGGTAGTCTTCTAATAATTGGTAGGAGATGGTAACAATACGCTCGTCCTTGTCATTATATTTTAAAGCATTATCAACTAGGTTGAGTAATATTTGAGTTAAAGCTGCTCTATTTACATTTTTAATAAGTACATTAGAATAAATGAGTTTATCGTTTTTAGAAATTAAAATGTGTTCTATATCTTCATAAATGTTATCAAGATTAAAATCTTCCTTTTTCGATTTTACTAAACGATCAGATTTATAATAAATTAAAATGCCATCTATATAATTTTTTAGAACGTTTGTAGATTCTTCAATGTATTCTAGATACGTTATAGACTCTTCAGATAAATTAGAATCCTTGTCGTCTTTAAGTAGATTGGTTAAAGAAGTGATATTTGCCAAAGGAGATTTTAAATCGTGAGATACGTGGCTGGCAAAAGCACCTAGTCTTTTATTACGTTCTTGGAGTTCTGCTTTAGTCTTTTTAAGTTTCTCATTTTTTCTTCTTAATTCAAGTAAATTAATCACCTGTTTTCCTAAAGACTTTAATGCTCTAATTTGCGATTCATTAAGTTCTCTAGGCTTGTGATCAAAAACACAAATAGTACCAAGTGCAAATCCATTGCTATTTTTTAAGGGAACTCCAGCATAAAAAACAGCATTTTGTTCTGTAAGTAATGGGTTACCTGTGAAACGATTATCTTTTCTGGCATCATTTATAATTAAAATCTCTTCTTCTAAAATTGTATGACCACAGAATGAAATATTTCTAGGCGATTCATTAAAAGGAATACCATAGTGCGATTTAAAATAATTACGCTCAGTATCTAATATGGCAATTAATGCAATAGGGACATCACAAATAGTTGCAATTAACTCAGTAATATTGTCATAATCTTCCTCAGGTAGAGAATCTAAAATGTTATAAGATTTTACTGCTTTAAGACGTTGAATTTCATTATCTGGAAATTTAGGGCTTACCATATATTAGCTTTGATTTTGTGTTTAAATTAAAGATAACGTTTAAGGATTTTAAATAAGGATAACCCTAATTTTTTTAACAGTGTTTTATTAGTTTTTGCAAGTAAAGTTGCTTTTAAGCGTACTTTTTAAAACCCTTCAAAAACACCTAAACCAAATAAAGCAAAATCATATTTCACTGGATCATCACCATCTAGTTGTCTTAAGGCATGGTCTAACTCAGCTAAGGCTTTTCCATCATTTTGTTTTCGTTTTAATAAGCCTAGCTTTCTGGCTACGTTACCAGAATGCACATCTAAAGGACAACTCAGTTGAGAGGGAGAAAGAGAATTCCAAATACCAAAATCAACCCCTTTTTTATCATGTCTCACCATCCATCGTAAAAACATATTTATCCGTTTAGCAGCAGAATTTTTAAGAGGGTCACTAACATGTTTTTTAGTGCGATCTAAATGTGAAATTTCAAAAAATATTTTTTTGAATTGATGTATACTATGTTGAAGCGAATCTGTCTCAGCATGCTTGGCAAAAACGGCTTCTATACCTTGATGATTTTTATAAATATGTTGTAGACTTTGTACAAATTGTATAAAATCATTGCCATTAAATGTTCTATGTACAAAAGGTATTAGTTTTTCTAAATCAGATTCTTGGTGTTGTGTAATAAATTGAAAAGGGGATTGTTCTAACATCGCCATCATTCTGTTAGCATTTTTTATAATGCTTTTTCTATTTCCCCAAGCAATGGTAGCTGTTAAAAATGCAGAGATTTCAATATCTTCTTTTTTAGAGAATTGATGAGGAATCTGTATTGGGTCGCTCTCTATAAACTTTGGGTTATTGTAGAGCACAACTTTTTCTTCTAAAAAGTCTTTTAATTCTTGTTTTTTTAGTTTTGGCATATGTGGAGCAAAAATATTAAAAGCTATCATAAAAATTACCAAAGTAGATACTATTCCATTTAATATGATACAAAAAATTATGCTGCATTAGATATGGCAAAGTACGATGAACGACTTCTGAAATGGAAAAAATCACATTAGGAATTTCTCTATAGCGTATTTAAAGAGAGCGTAAAAATACCTGCAGAAGATATGTTGGTGTTTTGAAGTGGTTTGAAACCATCTACAAATAAACAATTAAATCAGTATCTAAGAATTATAAACTTGGTTTTCTTGTTCTGCTACACGAATAAATGTGGTTCTTTTGGTTAATTCCTTTAAGCGTTCTGCTCCAACATAAGTACATGTACTTCGCAGACCTCCTAAAATATCTTGAAGCGTGTTTTTTACGTCACCTTTATACGGAACTTCTACAGTTTTACCTTCACTAGCTCTATATTCTGCTACGCCACCAACATATTTATCCATTGCAGTAGAAGAACTCATACCGTAAAACTGTTTAAACTTTTGCCCGTTTCTTGTAATAAGTTCGCCACCACTTTCTGTATGACCAGAAAACATGCCACCTAGCATAACAAAATCTGCGCCTGCACCAAAAGCTTTAGCTACATCACCAGGCGTTGTGCAACCACCATCACTAATAATTTGCCCACCTAAACCATGAGCAGCATCCGCACACTCTATAATTGCAGATAATTGTGGGTAACCAACACCAGTTTTAACACGTGTTGTGCACACACTTCCAGGGCCAATACCAACTTTTACGATATCTGCACCAGAGAGTAGAAGTTGTTCTACCATTTCGCCAGTAACCACGTTACCAGCAATAATAATTTTATCAGGATATTGCTTTCTTGTTTGTTGTACAAATTCTACAAAATGTTCAGAGTATCCATTAGCAACATCAATACATATAAATTTTAGCTGAGGATTGTTTTTAAAAACAGCTTTGAGTTTGTTAGAATCTTCTTGTCCTGTGCCAGTGCTTATGGCAATGTAATCTTCGAGACCTTTTGGAGATTTTGATAAAAATAAATTCCATTCATCTACAGAGTAATGCTTATGAATGGCTGTAAATAGCTTTTGTTTAGATAATTCTAGAGCCATTTCAAACGTACCAACTGTGTCCATATTGGCAGCCATAATAGGTATACCTTTCCAAGTTGCTGTGCTATTTAAAAACGTAAAGTTGCGTTCTAAAGTTACTTGCGATCTGCTTTTTAGAGTAGAACGTTTAGGTCTTATCATTACATCTTTAAAGCCCAGTTTAATATCGTGTTCTATACGCATTTTGGAAATGTTTTTGGTTATAACCAAAAATACAATTCTTTAAAAATTACACGGCTCACAATTGTAACTAAGTAAGATTGTTTTATTAACAATTGTTTATATCCAAAATGAAACAAATAATTATTTAAAGTAATAAATAGAGTTATTACTTCACGGCGATCATGCTAATTTCAACATTTACAAATTTAGGTAAATTGGCAACTTCTACAGTTTCTCTTGCTGGAGCAGTAGCTTCATCAAAATAACTACCATAAACTTCGTTTATTTGTTTAAACGTATTCATGTCACTAATAAATATGGACGACTTTATAACGTTGTCAAAAGTCATATCTGCCGCAGCTAAAACGGCTTTCATGTTTTCCATTACTTGCTTAGTTTCCGTTTTAATATCCTCATTTACTAACTCCATAGTCTCTGGATGCAACGCAATTTGTCCTGAAGTATATAATGTATTTCCTGTTAAAACCGCTTGATTGTATGGTCCTATTGGAGCAGGAGCATTTGGTGTATTAATTATTTTTTTCATCTTAAAAAAGAATTAAATCGTTTTAATTATAATTAGGATAAAAACGGTAAAATATTTGTGTTTTTATCTTACATCAAATTTAAGAATTTTTGATAAGAAAACACTTGTAATATTTGCTATAATATGAAGGGTGTAACTTTAGACTAGTTTCCTAAAGTTTTATCTGCCTGACGTTGTTTGTCGTATTTTAAATCGCTTAACATACTAGACGAGATACCAATAAAGAAGTTCCAAGAACTATTATCACTAAAAGGAATCCAGCTAAAGTTCATTCGCCAACTTAATAAATCGCGCTCAAAACGCAGTTGTGTGTAGGTGAAACCTTGATTTAAAAAATCATAACCAGAAGATGCACCAACACTCCATCTAGGAGATAAATCTACATCACCAGAAAACATTAAAGAATGTGAGGTGATTTCATTTTGCCGCGTTGTATTGCTATAATTTGCGGAATAAGCCAGTCTTAAGCTCCAAGGCATTTTGTAATTGTAGAAATCGTTTGTTTCTTCTTTATCGCCTTTGCTTTTATCGTCATCACTTAAGCGTTTGTTAGCATAATCTTCTGAGCGGCCAAATAAATCATCTGTTCGGCCTCCAGACCTCGCAGATTCTTTAGAGGAGGCATCACTTTGTGCTGTTTCATCTCCTGTAAAGCTGTCGTTAGATAAGGTGTAACTCATAGTCATGTTAGCAGAAGTTAATCTAAATAAACTACCTCCATTATTTATGTTAAATGTATTAATAACGTTATTGTTACTGTCTAGAGCATACGGATTTAGTGTCATACCAAAATTAATACTCATCTTATTGTCTAAGATTTGTGTTCCTCCTGTGACTCTTACCGGACTAATATTTAATGAATCTGCTGCTAAATCATATGCTGTAGAAAAGTTGAAACTATTTAAAATAAATTTTTTCTCTGGTTCTGTTTGTGTAGAATCTTTAGCTCTTACTTTAGCTTCTAAGTTGTTAGTAACGGATAAACCAATACTGCTAGAAAAATTATTGCTTGGGCTGCCATACAATGAATTTTCAAAACGTGTATATGCTACATCAGAGGTTGTTCCGTCTGCATCAATAACTTCGTAAGTTTCATAATAATTATCAAATGCAGGTGTAATGGAGTAACTTAAAGAAGGTCTCATTACATGTCTTATAGCTTGTATTTTTGGGTCTTTTCCTTCTTTTTCAAAATTATACATTCCGTATATAGTAGTACCTACACTTGCTCCAAAATTATAGGTTAAAAAACGGTCAAATCCATATTGGTCAATAGAGACAACTTCTTCTTCTGTTTGATCATAGTATTTGCTAACTGTTTTTAATGTCCAGTTTTCTTCTAAATTAGCATTTGCACTAACACTAAAATAATCAAACACTTTAAAGTTTGTTGTTAATGGAATGGTATGTTTCATACCAATTTCGGCATCATCAAACATTTCACTTTTACCAAAAATAGAATCGTTAGTGCTTATGTTGTATTCACCTCTAGTTGTAACTTGAAAATTAATGTTTTCAATTATACCTTCTTTAGTACCAGATTTAGGCGCAAACGGATAAACTCTTCCCATTGAAGCTTGCAATGTAGGTAACGTTAAATCTATATCTCCTGTATTAGTGTTTTGACTATGTGTAGCCGTTAAACTTACATTAACTTGCGGTTCTACATCAAAGGTTTTTGAGTAAGACACTGAAGATGCTAACGTATTATTTAAAAAACTAGATTGGTTAAGCTGATTTATAGATTCTTGAAAATAAGTACTACTACCTAAGTTAACCGATGCAGAAAATGTAGAAGACGGATTTGCTTTAGAATCTTGAGAATGCGACCATCTTAAATTAAAAATAGTACTTTGACTAAAATCAGAGAAACCACGTTCACTATTTAATAAGTTTTCATACCTAAAGCTTACATTTCCTCTATATTTATAACGAACAGCATAGTTGTTTTCAATTCTCAATCCATAACTACCGTTAGTGTAATAATCACCAAGAACAGCCAAGTCTAAATAATCGCTAATTGCAAAATAATAACCTCCATTTTGAAGAAAATAACCTCTATCATTACCAGAATCTTCACCAAAAGATGGAAAAATTATTCCAGAGGTTTGTTTTTTGGTCATCGGAAAAAATGCAAATGGTAATGCAATTGGTGTGGGTACACCATAAATTTCCATATAAGTTGGTCCAACAATTACCTTTTTATTAGGTACCAATTTCATTTTAGAGGCTACAAATTGGTATTCTGGATCCTCTTCACTTTCGGCAGTAGTAAAACGTCCGTTTTTCATAAAATAAACAGAGTCATTTTCCTTTTTTGTAATAGGAGAGTAAACTTTAAAACCTTGTTGTTCTGTTCTAGAATTAAATACTAAGGCCTTTTTTGTTTCTGTATTAAAGACAATAGAATCTGGTTCTATAACATTTTCTCCTTGAGTAAAAACAGGCCTTTGAGAATAGCCAGTAGAATCTTTAATTCTTCCTGCATATACTAGGTTTTTACTATAGTCTATTTCAATAATTCCTGCTGTAATTTCCATGTCTTCATAGGTAACGACAGCTTCATTATACATATAGATTTTTTGTTTCCTTTGATTCATGGAAACATAATCTGTAGCTTTATATTTCACAATACCAGTTAAAAGCTCCTTCTTCTTAATAGTATCTTTTTTAGAAGAATCAATTTCTTTAGTATTAATAGGTGGTTTTAATATAGAATCTGTAGCAATTGAAGCTGTGTCTTTTTCTTTCTCAGCAGGAATTGAAACACTAGGTTTAGGAAGTTCTTGAGCCAAGCTTGCAGTGTTTATAAACACTGTAAAACTCAATAAAAAAAGTATGTTTATTCTATTTGTACGCAATGCTTTTAAATGTATTTTTGTAAAAGTATGGCTCGGTTTTTGAAACGCCAAAAGTACAGTTATTTTTTTGTGATTAATTTATTAAATTCATAAAGTTGAAAAATAGACTGTATTTATTAAAATTATCAAATAAATTGAGACAAAAAATCGTTACTAAAATATGCAAACGATGCAAAAACAATTAATAGTATTTCTACTTCTTTTATTTATAACTTCTTTAACATCTTACAATAATTTATATGCACAAGATGATAAGTTTGTTGTTGTTTTGGATGCTGGGCATGGAGGTAAAGATCCAGGTCGACCTACAAAAAATGGTTATAAAGAAAAAGACATAGCTTTAAAAGTTGTTTTAGAATTAGGTAAGCAATTAGAAAAGTATGCAGATGTGAAAGTTATTTATACACGAAAAACAGATGTGTTTTTAGAGTTGTATGAACGTTCTGCAATAGCTAATAAAGCAGATGCAGATTTGTTTGTATCTGTACACTGTAATGCTCATAGTTCTCAAGCTTTTGGAACCGAAACTTATGTGTTAGGTGCTAAAAATGATGAAAGAAATATGGCTGTAGCCAAAGCGGAGAACGAAGTTATATTCTTAGAAGATAATCACGAAGAAAATTATGAAGGTTTTGATCCTAGTTCTCCAGAAACTGCTATAGCTCTAGGTATTGTGCAAGAGATTTATGTAGAACAAAGTATAGTTTTAGCCCGTAAAATTGAAGACAACTTTTCGGGAAAACTTAAAAGAAAGAGTAGAGGTATTAAGCAATTAAGTTTATGGGTTTTACACAATACATATATGCCAAGTGTTTTAGTGGAAACAGGTTTTATTACTAATAAGACGGAAGGTGCTTTTTTAAATTCTAAAGATGGCCAAACTAAAATAGCAACGGCCATTAAGGATGCCATTATAGATTATAAAAAGGAATTAGATTTAAATGTAGGAAACCACCTTTCTATTAAAGAAGATGAATTGCCTACGGCAGAAAATGAGGAAATCAATCCACAAATAATAGAAGGCGTTATTTTTAAAATACAAATAGCATCTAGTTCTAGAGATATTGAAGCAAAATCGTATAATTTTAAAGGTCTAAGTGAGATAACTAAAGAAAAATTAGAGAACATATATAAATATTACAGTGGAAATACTTCAGACTTTAATAAAATTCAATCACAGTTAGAAGAGGCCAAGCAAGAATATTCAGGCGCTTTTATAGTAGCTTTTAAGGACGGTAAAAGAATTAGTATGACCGAGGCATTAAAATCTGCAACAGATTAAGAATATTATTAATATATTTATTACTAATTTTGTTACAAACCAAACAATAGCCCATTGAAAATTTCAAGAGAAGTTAAAACTGCTGTATTAGTCCTTGCTGGTATAGCATTTTGTATCTATTTATTCACGTATTTAAAAGGTGAAGAATTATTTACAACCACAAATACCTACTATACAGAATTCGATTACAATTCATTGTCAATGGCTTCACCAGTAACGGTAAAAGGTAATAAAATAGGAAAAATAAAGAATATTTACTACGATTTTGATTCAGGTAAAACAAAAGTTGCTTTTAAGGTTACGCCAGATTTAAAATTTTCAAAAAATAGTGTTGTCAGGTTGTATCAAGATGGATTAATGGGAGGCAATGGCTTGGCCATCATAGATGCTAATGATGGTAATTTTGCTAAAGATGGTGATTTTATAAAATCTGAAATAAAACCAGGAATGATTTCATCTTTAGAAAAGAATTTTTCTGGTATCAGTGAAGATTTAGGATCTACCTTACGTTCATCAGATTCCTTATTAACAAATTTGAATGCATTGGTGGACGACGAATCAGAAAAAGGCCTGAAGCAAACTATTGCAGAGTTAAACTCAACCTTAAGAACATATAATAGAATAGGTTTAAAAGCAAATAGCTTATTGAATCAGCATGATGAAAAATTAGGGTCTATTTTAGATAATTTTGATACCACTACTAAGGAGTTGGCTATCTTAATGAAAGATCTAAATAAGGCAGAATTAGCCAATACAGTAAAAAACTTAGATGAACTAATACTTAAATTCAACCAATTAGCCACAGGCCTACAAGCAGGTGATGGCTCATTGGGCAAGTTTCTAAAGGACGACAATCTCTACGACAATTTAGAAAATGCAACGAAAGAATTAGAATTATTACTTTTAGATATTAAACTACATCCTGCGCGTTACAGACGTATTTTATCTAAAAAAGAAATTCCTTATCAGGAACCTACAGAAGCTGAATTAAACAACAATTAGATTATCCAACTCTATGGAATACATACCAAATATTATTTTTGTAATTTTATTAATTGCAGGCATTGGTTATTTTGCAAATAATGTAAAAAAACTAATCCGAAACATTAAATTAGGTCAAAAAGTTGATGCTAGTGACCAAAAATCCGAACGTTGGAAAAACGTTGTTAATATTGCATTAGGCCAAAGTAAAATGGTCAAAAGGCCAGTTTCTGGTATTCTACATGTTGTAGTCTATGTAGGTTTTGTGATTATTAACATGGAAGTCTTAGAAATAATAATCGATGGACTTTTTGGAACTCATAGAATAGGTCAAGAATATTTACCTGCAACTTTATACGGATTCTTAATAGGTGCTTTTGAGATTTTAGCCGTTTTGGTGCTGGTTTCTGTTGCTGTATTTTGGATTAGAAGAAATGTAATCAAAATTAAACGTTTCTTAAGTTCAGAAATGAAAGGCTGGCCTAAGAGTGATGGCAATATTATACTTTATTTTGAAGTTGTATTGATGTGTTTGTTCTTAGTAATGAATGCAACAGATACCGTTTTTCAAACGGCCAATTCAGGTAATGTAATCTCACAATTTATAGCACCTTGGTTTAGTGGTTTTGAAATAGAAACACTTCATACTATAGAAAGAATAGCTTGGTGGTTACATATAGCTGGTATTCTTGTATTTTTAAATTATTTATATTTCTCTAAACATTTACATATTTTATTAGCATTTCCTAATGTGTATTACGGTAGCGTAGAGCCAAAAGGTAAATTTAATAATCTCGATGCGGTTACTGCCGAAGTAAAATTAATGATGGATCCAGATGCAGATCCTTATGCCGCACCTCCAGAAACAGCAGATGATGAAGTGCCAGCTAAGTTTGGTGCTAGCGATGTTATGGACTTAACGCAAGTGCAGTTACTTAATGCATATACGTGTACTGAGTGTGGACGTTGTACCTCTTCATGTCCTGCAAATCTTACAGGTAAAAAGTTATCACCACGCAAAATTATGATGGATACAAGAGATCGTCTAGAAGAAGTTGGTAAAAACATAGACCTTAATAAAGGTAAGTTTGTAGATGATGGTAAGCAATTGTTAGGCGATTATATTACAAATGAAGAACTTTGGGCATGTACAACCTGCAATGCATGTGTAGAAGAATGTCCTGTAAGCATTAACCCATTATCTATAATTATGGAAATGCGTCGTTATTTAGTGATGGAGCAAAGTGCCGCACCAATGGAATTAAATAATATGATGACTAATATAGAAAATAATGGAGCGCCATGGCCTTATAACCAAATGGACCGTTTAAATTGGAAAGACGAAAACTAAGACCTGTTGAAAAGTTGAAGGGTTTAAATGTTTCTAGCTTAACAATTAAAGAAACCAATAACAATTTAACAAAGAAACAGTTACACAATTAAATAAACCTGATAGAATGAGTGAGCAACTAAAAGTGCCAACTATGGCAGAAATGATGACAGAAGGTAAGCAACCAGAAATTTTATTTTGGGTTGGTTCAGCTGGTAGTTATGATGATAGAGCAAAGAAAATCACAAAAGCTTTTGTTAAGATTTTAAATAAAGCGAATGTTGATTTTGCCGTTTTAGGAACTGAAGAAAGTAATACAGGAGATGTTGCAAAACGTGCAGGTAATGAGTTTTTATTTCAGATGCAAGCCGTTATGAATATTGAAGTTTTAAACGCTTACGAAGTAAAACGAATAGTAACCTGTGATCCTCATTCATTTAATTGTTTAAAAAACGAATATCCTGGGCTTGGCGGTAATTATGATGTTATTCATCATACCCAATATATCCAAGAATTAATAAGTACAGGGCGCTTAACATTAGACGGAAACACTTATAAAGGAAAACGTGTCACTTTTCATGATCCATGTTATTTAGGTAGAGCAAATAGTGTATATGATGCACCAAGAGATGTACTTAAAAAAACAAATGCAACTTTAATAGAAATGAAACGCCACAAAGGTACGGCGTTATGTTGTGGAGCAGGAGGTGCACAAATGTTTAAAGATGCAGAACCAGGAAACAAGGAAATTAATGTTCTTAGAACCGAAGATGCTATTGAAACACAACCAGAAATTATAGCAACCGGTTGCCCATATTGTAATACCATGATGACGGATGGCGTTAAGTTTAAAGAAAAGGAAACCGAAATTACAGTAATGGATATTGCAGAACTTATTGCAAACGCCTAAAATCTCCAATTTAAAATTTTATGTTAGTAGATTTTAACACATTACCAGAAGAATCTAGAGTTTGGATTTATCAAGCAAATCGTTCGTTTTCTGAAGAAGAAATTGATCAAATTAAATCGCAATTAGATACATTTATTGAGGCTTGGACAGCACACGGAAAAGATTTAAAAGCGGGTTATAAACTTGTTTATAAAAGATTTATAGTAATAGCTATGGATCAGAGTCTAAATAGTGCAACAGGTTGTTCTATAGATAGTTCAGTGAGTTTTATACAACAATTAGAGCAACAATACAATGTAGATTTAATGGATAAAATGAATGTGTCTTATAAGCAAGGCGAATTTATTGCGTATAAGCCATTGAGTGATTTTAAGAAAATGGCACAACAAAAAGCAGTGTCTAAAAAGACAATTGTATTTAATAATTTAGTTACAAATATTGCGGAGTTTAATGAAAACTGGGAAGTACCTGCAAGCGAAAGTTGGCATAATCGATTTCTTAAATAAGATTTTACATTAAACCTTTTTATATATAAAATAGATTAGTCACTTTTACGACAATTAACAACAACGAAACTTACATTGTGGCAACAGATATTTTTTTACTAAACATTTCAGGACAAGATAAACCAGGATTAACCTCTAGCTTAACAAGTGTTTTAGCTGAATATGATGCCAAGGTTTTAGATATAGGACAAGCAAATATTCACGATACCTTATCATTAGGTATAATGTTTGAAATTAAGTCGGGTAAAAAATCAGCTGCAGTTCTAAAGGATTTGCTTTTTAAAGCTTATGAATTAGGGATTACGGCCAAATTTTCACCAATTTCACTTCAAGATTATGAAGATTGGGTAAGTCTTCAAGGCAAAGACCGATACATTGTAACCATTTTAGGAGAAAAATTAACCGCTGAGCAAATCTCTGAGGTAACTAAAGTTATTTCTAGTAGAAATTTAAATATAGATTCTATAAAACGATTAACTGGACGATTATCATTAGTTGAAAAAGTTGACTATCCAAGAGCATCTATTCAGTTGTCTATTAGAGGAAAAATTGAAGATAAACCTGATTTTACACAGAAAATCATGGATATTTCAAATGATCTAGATGTCGATATTGCGTTTCAAGAAGATAATATTTTTAGAAGAAATAGACGTTTAGTTTGTTTTGATATGGACTCAACTTTAATTCAAACTGAAGTTATTGATGAACTCGCAGAATTAGCTGGTGTAGGAGAAGAAGTAAAAGCAATTACAGAATCTGCAATGCAAGGCGAAATAGATTTTAATGAAAGTTTTAAAAGAAGAATGAAACTTTTAAAAGGTTTGAGTGAATCTGTTTTGCAAGAAGTAGCAGAACGCTTACCAATAACAAAAGGGGCAAGACGACTAATTGATACATTACATAATTACGGTTTTAAAACCGCTATTTTATCTGGTGGTTTTACATATTTTGGACATTATTTGCAAAAAAAATTAGATATAGATTATGTCTTTGCAAACCAATTAGAAATTAAAGATGGCGCCTTAACAGGTGGATATCTTGGTGATATTGTAGATGGTAATAAGAAAGCTGAATATTTACAGCAGTTAGCTGATGAAATGGGTATTGATATTAGCCAAACCATTGCTGTTGGAGATGGTGCTAACGATTTACAGATGCTAAATCTTGCAGGTTTAGGCATTGCATTTCATGCCAAACCTAAAGTAAAAGACAATGCGCAGAGTTCTATTTCTAGTATAGGATTAGATGGTGTGCTTTATTTGCTAGGTTACCATGATAGGCATATAGATTTACTATCTTAAACCGCACTAAATTGTTTATTTTATCGTTTATAAAAGTATCTTAAAGTCTTCATTCTTCCTTTAAAATATGCTAATTTGGCACAATATTCGTTATTTTAAATAAAACGATAAAAGATTGTCAATGCGTTACATTTTACTTTTCCTTATATGTAGTTGTTTTCAGTTTAATTTTGCACAAGATTATTCTAAAAATCCACTTCAAACTAAAGATTCTATTCAACAACAAAAATGGGTGGATAGTCTTTATAATTCTATGTCTTTAGATGAAAAAATAGGCCAGTTATTCATGGTTCAGGTATTTTCAAATAAAGGAAAAACACATGAAAACGCTATTGCTAGCTTAATTAAAAAACATCATATTGGCGGATTAATTTATTCAAATGGAGGACCAATTCGTCAAGCAAAATTGAATAATGAATTACAGGCGGCTTCTAAAATACCATTGTTAATTGGTATGGATGCAGAATGGGGTTTAAGTATGCGTTTAGATTCTACGTATGCCTTTCCTTGGAATATGACTCTTGGTGCTATAACAGATAACAATTTAGTAGAACAAACAGGCAGATATATTGGTGAGCATTGTAAACGCCTTGGAGTTCATTTTAATTTTGCTCCTGCGGTAGATATTAATACAAATCCAAATAACCCAATTATTGGTAACCGTTCTTTTGGTGAAGATCGAGATAATGTTACCGATAAAGGTTTAGCATTTATGAAAGGTATGCAAAGTGCTGGCACGTTGGCCAACGCAAAGCATTTTCCTGGTCATGGTGATACTGAAGATGATTCGCATTTAAAGTTACCTACCATCAATTTTAGTGCAAAACGAATTGATTCTATTGAGCTATATCCTTACAAAAAGTTAATTAAGCAAGGTTTAGCAAGTGTTATGGTTGCGCATTTAAATGTGCCTAGTTTAGAGAAGCGAAGAGACTTTCCGTCTTCATTATCTAAACATATAGTAACTGATATATTAAAAGAACAATTAGGGTTTAATGGTCTAATTTTTACAGATGCATTAACAATGAAAGGTGCTGCAGATTATGTAGCTAAAGGTGTAGATGGTACTAATAAAAAGAGTTTAGTGACAGGTGGCGAAATAGATTTAATGGCATTTTTAGCCGGTAATGATGTTATGTTAATGTCTGAAAATCCAGCAAAAGGAATAGCTAAATTTGTAGAGGCTTATACAAGTGGGACAATTACTGAAGAGCGTTTGTCGCATTCAGTAAAGAAAATATTAATGGCCAAATATAAAGTAGGTTTACATAATTATTCACCTATTGGAATTTATAATTTAGAAAAAGATTTAAACAGACTTAAAGATGATGCACTCTACGGAGAACTCATGGAAAATGCTATTTCTGTTGTCAAAAATACTGATGCTTTATTACCGTTTAGAGATTTAGAAACAAAGAAAATAGCGTATGTTTCGCTTGGTAATGACGATGGTTCAGCATTTTTAGATGAGTTAAGAAAATATACAAAAATACATGAAATAAGAGCAGATAAGCTAGACGGTTTACTTACAAAGCTTCAAAATTACAATACCGTTGTAATCGGTTACCATAAGTCTAATGCCAATCCTTGGAAAAGTTTTAAATTCTCTCAAAAAGAATTGGCTTGGCTATATGAAATTTCTAGAACCAATACGGTTGTATTAGATGTTTTTGCAAGACCATATGCTTTAAACGATTTATTGTCTGTAGAAAATATTGAAGCTATTGTAATGAGCTATCAAAATAGTGAGATTGCGCAACAAAAATCGGCACAACTTTTATTTGGAGCTATTGCTGCTAAAGGAAAATTACCTGTAAGTGCAGGTGAGTTTTTTCCATTAGGTACAGGAGAAACATATAACTCTATAATGAGTTTAAGTTACGGATTGCCAGAGCGTGTAGGTATGGATTCTAAATTATTAAGCAAAATAGATTCTGTGGCCAACCACGCTATTAACGAAAAAATGACACCAGGAATTCAATTATTAGTGGCCAGAAAAGGTAAAGTAATCTATAATAAAAATTTTGGTTATCATACTTACGCTAAGCAGAATAAGGTAGATTTTGATGATATTTACGATGTTGCATCGTTAACAAAGATATTAGCAACATTACCAGTGTTAATGGAATTAGAAGAAAGAGGTTCTATTTCATTAGATAATACTTTAGGTCAGTTAATGCCAGAATTTAAAACCACGAATAAGAAGAATATCACCTTAAAAAAAATGCTTTCTCATTATGCGAGATTAAAACCTTGGGTGCCTTTTTATTATGCAACATTAGATTCTGTAACAAAACAACCAGACCCCAAATATTATAGAAAAAAACGTACAGAAGGGTTTGAAGTAGAGGTAACTAATACGCTTTTTATGCGTAATGATTATCAAGATTCTATTCAGAAAATCATTAGAGAAACAGAATTACTGTCTAGCTTACGTTACCGTTATAGTGATTTACCATATTATATTCTTAAAAACTATCTTGAAGGTTTCTATGATAAACCATTAAACGAAATAGCACAAGACCGTTTTTATAAATCCTTAGGCGCAAATTATACAACTTATAATCCTCGAAAAAAATTCAGCTTAAGAAATATTGTTCCAACAGAGATTGATAATTATTATCGCTATAAAAAAGTACATGGTTATGTCCATGATATGGGTGCAGCAATGCAAAATGGAGTAGGAGGACATGCTGGTGTTTTTAGCAATGCCAATGATGTCGCTAAAATTATGCAAATGTATTTGCAAAAAGGATTTTATGGAGGTAAACGCTATCTAAAAAGTGAAACTATAGATAAATTTAATCATTGTTATTATTGTGATAGCGATAATAGAAGAGGCATTGGTTTTGATAAACCTCAGTTAGGTGACTCTGGTCCAACTTGTGGTTGTATATCTATGACTAGTTTTGGGCATTCAGGTTTTACAGGTACATATGCTTGGGCGGATCCAGAAGAAGAAATTGTCTATATCTTTTTAGCTAATAGAACTTATCCGCAAGCAGGTAAAAATTTGTTGCTACGAGAAAATATTAGAACCGAAATTCAACGTCTTATTTATGAGGCAATTATTGAGTAAGTTATAAAGTTGAACGTTAAAAAGTTATTAAAACCTAAGATGGCAGAATTAAATCCTATAACTTTAACTAAAAATTGGAATGTGAAAGCATTGTAAATAATTTACGACTATAAACGCACTTTAATTTCAAGAATTAATTATATATGAAAATAGGAATAGTATGTTACCCAACATTTGGAGGTAGTGGAGTCGTTGCGACAGAATTAGGCTTAGAGCTTTCTAAACGTGGTCACGAAATTCATTTTATCACCTATAGTCAGCCCGTAAGACTAGAATTGTTGAGTAGTAATGTTCATTTTCATGAAGTGCATGTACCAGAATATCCATTATTTCATTATCAGCCATACGAGTTAGCATTATCTAGTAAATTAGTAGATATGGTAAAATTGCATGGTATAGAATTATTCCATGTGCATTATGCCATTCCTCATGCTTATGCTGCGTATATGGCGCAACAAATGTTAGAAGATGAAGGTATTATAGTGCCTATTGTAACCACTTTACATGGTACAGATATTACTTTAGTAGGTAGCCATCCATTTTATAAACCAGCAGTAACGTTTAGTATTAATAAGTCTGATGCGGTTACGTCTGTTTCAGAAAGTTTAAAAAAAGATACACTACGATTATTTGATATTAAAAAAGATATTCATGTCGTTCCAAATTTTATAGATTTAGAAAAGCACGAACCTAAATTTACAGATTGTCAACGAGCTATGATGGCAGATGATAATGAGCGCATAATTACACATATTAGTAATTTTAGAGAAGTTAAGCGTATACCAGACGTCATTAAAATATTTTATAATATTCAAAAAGAAATTCCTGCAAAATTAATGTTGGTTGGTGAAGGCCCTGAAAAAGAAGGTGCTGAAATATTAGTGGAAGAATTAGGAATTTCAGATAGTGTAATTTTCTTAGGAAATAGTAATGAAATAGATCGTATTTTATGCTTTACGGATTTGTTTTTATTGCCATCTAATACAGAAAGTTTTGGATTAGTAGCGCTTGAAGCCATGGCAAGTGGTGTTCCTGTTATTTCTACTAATACTGGTGGGTTACCCGAAGTAAATGAAGATGGATTTTCGGGTTATTTAAGTGATGTTGGTGCTGTAAAAGATATGTCTGCAAATGCTGTAAAATTACTATCTGATGTAGATACTTTGAATAAATTTAAAGCGAATGCAAAAATACAATCTCAAAAATTCGATTTGCATAATATTGTACCTATGTACGAGAAAATATATGAGGAAACCTTAAAAAAGTTTATGGCTGTTTAGTTAGACCAAACAGCATAACCTTCACGTCTTAATTCTATTGTTATTTGTTCTTCAGCCTTTAAAGCTTCTGCTCTTGTAAAAAAAGGATCTATATGATTATATAAACTCGGACGTAAATACGTACCATATTTTTCAACAATGTTTGACGAGATTTTGTAACCTTTCTTATTTCTATGCCCTGTTTTATGCTGAAGAAATCTTTCCTTAGGCGTTTTACTCGTCATGCCAACATACAAACATTCTAAAACACCATTAAACTGTGGATTTGCTTTTCTAAACTTCGCATTTTCAGTAAATACACGTTTAGAAAGTTCTATCACGTAAATGGTGTAAAGTGTTTTTGGCATATGGTTTAAACCTTAAACATTTTTAAAGACCTTTTTTTAAAGTTAAGAGTTACACTTTTAAAACTACCATTAACAATCATATTTTTCTCTGATTCATTTAATATGAAACTAACTTTAGTTAACCATATATTTGAAACATTAGAAAAATCAGATTCAATTTCTTTAGTATCTGAAGGAATTAGAATACTCCGTTTATCAGTTTCAAAGACTAACTCACAACCTTTAAGGGTTTTAATATTGGTTGTACTTAAAATTGAAACATTTAAAAATTCATAACCAGCTAGATTTTGAAAAGACCCAAATAATTGACCAAGTTTAGATTCAGCAAGTTTTGTACCTTTAATATTCTGTATTAAATCTTCTGTAAAAGTATCAACATGATTGCGCTCCATAGCTTTGATGTTTCCAAATCCAGCTAACACTTTATCTATGGTTTTAAAAATATTCATGGTAAACTATGGGTTGTTGCCGTTTACTTCAACAAAAAGGCTTTTAAATCTTCATAAGAACTCGCTTTAATTGAAACTTTTTCTTTATCCATAACAGCTTTAATTTGAGAAGGTAAAGGCACGGTTTTCTCAATAACGTCTTCAACAACATCTAAGAATTTTGTTGGATGTGCTGTTTCTAAAAATACCACATGAGCATCATTATTTTCTAAATACTTTTTTGCACCTAAATAACCAACTGCACCATGCGGATCAGCAATATAATTGTGTTCTTTATAGATTTCTAGTAGTGCTGCTTTAGTTTCCTCATCAGAAAAACTATACGATGACAAGTTAGATTTTAACGTATCAAAATCATTGTTATGTAATTCTTGAATTCTAATAAAATTACTAGGATTACCAACATCCATAGCATTACTAATGGTTTGTACGGATGGTTTTGGGTTGTAGGTTTGAGATATCATATAGTTCACAACCGTATCATTTGCATTGTTAGATGCAATAAAGTGTTTAACAGGTAAACCTAATTTTTGTGCAACCATACCAGCGCAAATATTTCCAAAGTTTCCGCTTGGTACAGAAAAGGCGATATCTTTATGTTTAGATTTTAATTGCTTATACGTAAACATAAAGTAAAACAACTGTGGTAGCCAACGCGCAATATTTATTGAATTTGCCGATGTTAATTGCATTTTACTCGTTAACTCCTTATCCATAAAGGCACGTTTTACCATGTCTTGGCAATCATCAAAAACACCATCTACTTCTAGTGCTGTAATATTTTGCCCTAGAGTGGTTAGTTGTTTTTCTTGTATGTCGCTTACTTTTCCACTAGGATAAAGTATAACAACATTTACACCGTTTACACCTAGAAAACCATTAGCTACAGCGCCTCCTGTATCTCCAGAAGTTGCCACTAAAACGGTAACATCATTAGTGTTTGTTTTGTTGAAATAACCTAAACATCTTGCCATAAAACGAGCGCCAACATCTTTAAAAGCCATGGTTGGTCCATGAAATAATTCTAGTGTAGAAATATGCTCATTAATCTCAACAACAGGAAAATCGAAGTTTAAAGTTTCTTCTACAATTGTTTTTAGTACATCTTCTGGAATTTCTGGAAGTATAAATTGTTTAATGGCTTCAAATGCGATTTCTGTATTCGATTTATCTTCAATAGTTTCAAAAAATGAAGGGTCTAAAGGTGTTATTGATTCAGGAAAATATAAACCTTTATCTGGCGCAAGTCCACGGACTACAGCATCTGCAAAAGTTGTATTGGCTGCTTTTTTATTTAGAGAGTAATAGTTCATTATAATGTTTTTATACCTTGGGTATTAATTTTAGAAACGTAAGTTTCAAATTGTATGTTAGATTTTGAGTATGCATTCTGCATAGATAACTGAACAGCTTTGGCAGTAGCTTCACTTTTACTCAATGCGAAAATTGAAGGGCCAGAACCAGAAATTGCACAACCTAAAGCTCCTGCTTCTAATACAGCCGATTTTACGTCATCAAAATGCGGAATCAATTGTTTTCTGTAAGGTTCTATAACCACATCAGTTAAAGATTCTTTTATTAAATTGTAATCTGAAGTGTGTAAACCATGAACCAAACTTCCAACATTTGCCCATTGTGTTATGGCATTTTCTAAAGGAATTTCTTTTGGAAGAATTGCCCTAGATTCTGATGTTTTAACTTCAATCTGTGGATGAATTAAAGTTGCAAATAAATCTGGAGGTGTTGGTAATTCTAAAACCTTTAACGGACATGCACTTTTAACAAGTGTGAAACCTCCAAAAATTGCAGGCGCTAAATTATCTGCATGTTCGCATTTGCTAGCTAAAGCTTCGCCTTTCATGGCAAAATTAGTGAGTTCGGTATTGTTTAATGGCTTTCCTAATAATTCGTTCATACCAAAAACACTACCTGCAGCACTTGCAGAACTACTACCAATACCACTTCCTGGTTTTATCTTTTTATAAATTTCAATTTCGAATCCACAATCTGGCTGTAACGCATTGTACATGGCTAGTGCCGAAACACCAGCAACATTCTTCTCGGCTTCAAAAGGAAGGTCGTAACCTTCAATTTTTGTGATTTTAATCCCATTTTCTTCTGTTTTTCTAATCACCATTTCGTCTCCAATGGTGTCTAAACAAAAACCAAGGACATCAAATCCGCAAGCGACGTTAGCGACTGTAGCAGGCGAAAATATTTTGATTTCGTTTTTCATGCTTAATTATTAGCAATTCTTATAATATCTGCAAACAATCCAGAAGCTGTAACATCTGCACCAGCACCAGCACCTTTAATAATCATAGGTTGTTCTGGGTAACGCTGTGTGTAAAACATTACAATATTATCTTTTCCTTTTAAGTTGAAAAAAGGATGACCTTCAGGAATTTCTTTTAAGCCTACTTTGGCTTTTCCGTCATTAAATTCGGCTACAAATTTTAGTTGACAATTTTTATCTTCAGCGGATTTAAATAAACCTTGGTAATAAGCTTCGTCTGTTTTTAAGGTTTCAAAAAAATCATCAACAGAAGAGGCATTCATTGCCGCATCTGTTAAAAAATTATCGCTTTCTAAATCGGCAAGCTCAATAGCGTGTCCACTTTCTCTAGCCAAAATTAAAACTTTTCTTGCAACATCAATTCCACTCAAATCAATTCTTGGGTCAGGTTCTGTGTAACCTTCTTCTTGTGCTTGTTTTACCACATCATAAAATGTAGTTTCAGCATTAAAGTTATTGAATATAAAGTTTAAGCTGCCAGATAAAACAGCTTGTATGGTATTGATTTTATCGCCAGAAGTTATTAAATGACTCAATGTGTCTATAACCGGTAAACCTGCACCAACATTGGTTTCAAATAAGAATGAGGCGTTGTATTTACGAGATAATGTTTTTAACTCATTGTAATATTCAATATTACCAGAACATGCAATTTTGTTACACGCTACAACAGAAATACTTTGTTTTAGATATTCGCCATAAATTTTAGACACCGCTTCGTTTGCAGTGATATCTACAAAAACAGAGTTTCTTAAATTTAAAGATTTTGCATGCTGAAAGAATCCTTCTAAACTTGCTGTTTCTCCAGCTTCTAATTGTTCTTTCCAGTTTTTAAGATCAATACCTTCATCATTTACAACCATTTTTCTAGAATTTGATAATCCAGTAATTCTTAGGTTGATTTTAAAGTTTTCTTTAACGTATGCTTTTTGTTGCTTTATTTGTTCAATAAGTCGTTCGCCAACATTACCAACACCTGTAATAAACAGATTAATTTGTTTCGTTTTTATTTCAAAAAACTGCTCGTGTAAACTATTTAAAGCTTTTTTTACATCGTTTTTATGGATAATAGCAGAAATATTTCGCTCAGATGCACCTTGTGCAATCGCTCTAATATTAACGTTGTTTTTACCAAGTGTACTAAACATTTTTCCGCTAATACCTTGGTGGCTTTTCATTTTATCGCCAATTACCGCAATGATAGATAAATCTGTTTCAACAACAATTGGGTCTATTTTTTGTAAGGCAATTTCGTATTCAAAAACCGTATCAATAACTTCTTTAGCGCGTTGTGCATCGTTTGCAGAAATACCAAAACATATAGAATGTTCTGAGGACGATTGTGTTATTAATATGATATTAATTTTCTCTTGAGCAAGTGTTTCAAAAAGACGTTTACTAAAACCAGGAACACCAACCATACCATTACCTTGTAAGGTTAATAATGCAATGTTTTCAATATTACTTATACCTTTTACTGGCGAATTATCTGTATTAACGGTGTTTTTTGTTATAGTTGTCCCAATTGCTTCGGGTTCCATTGTATTTTTAATAACAATAGGTATTTGTTTTTTAAGCACAGGCATCACAGTAGGAGGGTAAAGAACTTTTGCACCAAAATGCGATAGTTCTACAGCTTCTTGATATGATAATTCAATAATAGGAGAAGCTTGTTTTACCAGCTTAGGGTTTGTGGTGTACATACCACTAACATCTGTCCAGATTTGTAATTCGTTTGCATCCATTGCAGCGGCAATAATTGCAGCTGTATAGTCTGATCCACCACGACCTAATGTTGTAATTTCGCCATGTGTAGATTTTGAAACAAAACCAGGAAATAAAACAATTGAATTAGAATTAGTACTAAAGAAATTTTGGATATTAGAATTGGTAACTTCAAAATTTACAATAGCATTATTAAAGTTAGAATCTGTAACAATAACCTCTTGTGAGTTTTTTAGTGCAGCATCTAAACTTCTAGATTTTAAAGTATGATAAATTATAGTAGACGATAAAGCTTCACCAAAACTTAATAATTTATCTTTTGTTTTTGGTGATAATTCATTAATAAGGTAAATACCGTTAAGAAGACTTTTAAGGTCGTTTAATTTTTCTGAAATGATGTCGCTTAAACTATCTCGTTGTTTTTTTATTTCATTATCATTTGCTGAGTTTTCAAATAACCCTTCAATAACTTTATTATGTATAGACCAGATTACATCGTATTTTTGTTTGTAAGCTTCGTTTTTATTACAAGCTAAATTTGCAGCTTCTAATAATTTATCTGTAATACCGCCAACCGCAGAGACTACAACGGCAATATTTGTATTTTTAGATTGTTGATCTAATATAGTTATAACTTTATTTATGTTTTCGGCTGAACCTACTGATGTTCCACCAAATTTAAGGACTTTCATATTTTTTAAAATTTAAGAGAATAAAATGTCTGTATAGACAAAAAGGGACGAAGTGCATATTAGAAATTACCCCAAAGGGTAATAATAGTTGAAATAAAAAACATAGAAATAGACATACCGAATGTATGTGAGATTGTATTTTCTGATATGTTTATTTTTTTCGTCATTACATGTCAAAAGTATTATTTTTACAGTAATAAAAAAACTAATTTTTCCTTTTTAGGGAATTTTTAAAAAAGCGCTAGTCTTTGCAATTAAATTGAATTATTCCTAGCGTTTTGTGAAAAGTTTTAAACTATTCACATGAAACAATTGCTATGTTGAAATAAATTCTCAAAATGAAGTTTATTAGTAATGTTACATGTAATCACATTTAAATTATAACAAGTACAG
Source organism: Winogradskyella endarachnes (assembly GCF_009741275.1). Classification (GTDB taxonomy): domain Bacteria; phylum Bacteroidota; class Bacteroidia; order Flavobacteriales; family Flavobacteriaceae; genus Winogradskyella; species Winogradskyella endarachnes. Next base: position 526,651 of record NZ_WOWS01000001.1, on the reverse strand, counting down.
ATGAAATTATTTTCGAAAGAACAGATTTATGAAGGCGATAAATTAACTACTGAGCGTCAAAAAATAACATCAACAGATTTAATGGAACGTGCCGGAATTCAGATTTTCAACTGGATTCATACGCGTATGCAAGGTGCTCAAGTACCAATCCATGTGTTCTGCGGAATAGGTAATAATGGAGGTGATGGTTTAGTGTTAGCAAGGCACTTAGTTACACATGGCTATAATGTTGTTACTTATATAGTTAATTGCAGTGATAAACGTTCTAAGGATTTTCTAATTAATTATGATCGTATAAAAAACGTATCAAAGGAATGGCCAAAAATGTTGAGCTGTAAAAATGATTTTTCTGAAATAATAATAAAGGAAGAAGATATCATAGTAGATGCTGTTTTTGGTATTGGATTAAACCGTCCACCCAATGATTGGGTAAAAGCATTGTTTGAACAATTCAGAGTATCTAAAGCATTTACATTATCTATTGATGTGCCTTCCGGTTTATACACAGATAAGGTTGTTGAAGATGAAAAAAATGTAGTTAATGCTAATTATACATTGAGTTTTCAGACGCCTAAATTGGTATTCTTTTTACCTGAAACAGCAAAATTTACTGTACAGTGGGAAGCCTTAGACATTGGTATTGATCGCGATTATTTAATAAATACCGATACAGAAGTAGAACTTATTTCAAAACATGAAGTTTTACCACTTTATAAACCGAGACAAAAATTTTCTCATAAAGGAGATTTTGGACATGTATTAATATTAGGAGGAAGTTATGGGAAAATAGGAGCCGTTAATTTAGCGAGTAAAGCAGCTTTAAGTTCTGGTGCTGGACTAGTAACAGCTTATACTCCAAAATGTGGTTATCAAAGTTTACAATCTGCAATACCAGAAGTTATGGTTGTTACAGATAATGATGAAACACACATTTCTAATATTGATTTTACCATTGAGCCAACAGTAACTGGAGTAGGAGTAGGACTAGGAACTTCTGCTAGAACAGCTAAAACTTTTGAAGCCTTTTTAAAAACCAATAAAACACCTTTGGTTATTGATGCTGATGCTATTAATTTATTATCTAAAAAGAAGGCTTTGCTAAAATTGTTACCAGAACAAACTGTATTAACACCACATCCAAAAGAGTTAGAACGTTTGATTGGCAAATGGTCTAATGATTTTGAAAAACTTAATAAGGTAAAAGAGTTTTCAAAGAAATACAATGTTATAGTGTTAATAAAAGGTGCTAATTCTATTACTGTTTATCAAGATAAACTTTATATAAATACAACAGGAAACCCAGGAATGGCAACAGCAGGTTCAGGAGATGTTTTAACAGGAATTATTTCTGGTCTCATAGCTCAAGGCTACGAGCATTTGTCAGCAACCATTTTTGCAGTTTACTTACATGGAAAATCTGCAGATATTGTGCTAGAAGATTATGGTTATCAAAGTTTAATAGCAAGCCATATAATTGATGGTGTAGGTAAAGCATATATTGATTTGTTTAAACAACCAGAACAATCAAAAGAAGCTGAACAACAAGCAGAACCAAAACAACAATAAAAAATGTACAACAGAAAAGCCTGTCTATAATTAACTAGACAGGCTTTTTTTATTGTGCATAGAGTATTAATTATAATAACTCATTCAATAATTTTGTTAAAGCAGGATTAGATGGTCTAGGCGCATCAGCACTTACTATATTTCCATTAGGATCAATAAGAATAAATCTAGGTATAGAAGTTACCTGATAACTTTTCATGAAATCTGAAGAAAAAGCTTTATCTGCTAATAGTTGAACACCACCTAGGTCTTTATCTACAATCATTTTTTTCCAACCTTTATAGGCTGCTGCAGCATCGCTTTTATAACCACGTCCGTTATCTACAGAAATACTAACAAATTCAATGTTTTTATCATGAAATTGCTCTTCAACTTTTTTTAGCGAAGGGATTTCTTTAATGCAAGGTCCACACCATGTTGCCCAAATATCAATGTAGACATATTTACCTTTAAAATCTGAAAGTGATGTATTTCCTCCAGCATTATTTTCATAATTTATAAAATCAGGAGAAGGGCCACCTTTTGGTAAGGCTTCACGAGCAGCTAGTTTTCCTGTCATAAATCTTGTAACTTGTTGTAACGTTCTATCAATATTCCTATCCATCATTTTTATATGAAGAGAATCAACTTCAGGATACGTTTTTTTTAATTTTTCATAACCTAATTTGTACTGTTTTGTAGCTTCTTCAAATTCAGCTCTAGAGCCATTAGCAATTAAATTTTGTGTAAAATGTTCTTTGGATAATAAATAAGATTTTAAAGAAAAATTATTAATATCAGATGCATCTCCTGCAAATTCCATAGAGTCTACAAAAGAATTATAATCGGTTTCAAAAGAAGTTACATTGTCGTTTTTTAAGTATATAGGCCCAATTTCTTTTCCATGTTGAAAATTAAAATCACCTGCCACAACTTTTAAAGTATCTTCAAATGTGCCATCATCATTTAATGTTATAATTTTTTCGTATTCTCTTCCTCGGTAAATTTTAAGTGTTTTACTTTCATCTGGGTTATTAATTTTTCCAGAAAGTGTAACATAATCTTTCGGTTCTCCTTTGCATGCAACTATGGTAATAATTGAACAAAGTAATACTATTTTTTTCATTGTTTTCAATTTTTTTAGGAATGTAAAAATAAGCATTAATAGGTAAAAACAAAGTAGGAATGAATTATTAACAAATCCTTGTAATCTCCAAAATTATTCTCAATTTTGAATACTAAATATTTCGACTAATGAACAACTATCATGTTATCTCTTCTGGTGCTTTAGATATTGTAACTATTTATAATATTTTTTATAAAAATAAGAAGCTAAAACTCTCTGAAGGTTCTATTAAGAATATAAAGAAATGTAAGTCTTATTTAGATGATAAACTCACTAATAACAAAAAACCAATGTATGGTATTAATACAGGGTTTGGTTCCTTGTATAATGTTAAAATTTCTGATTCAGATTTAAGTCAGTTACAAGAGAATTTAGTAATGTCTCATGCTTGTGGAACAGGTGAACGTGTGCCAGAATCCGTTGTTAAAGTTATGCTTTTATTGAAAATTCAGTCGTTAAGTTATGGTCATAGTGGTGTGCAATTGGCAACTGTAGAACGACTTATTGAGTTTTTTAATAATGATATTTTTCCATTTGTTTATACGCAAGGTTCTCTTGGTGCGTCTGGTGATTTAGCACCATTAGCACATTTGGCGCTTCCACTTTTGGGTAAGGGAAAAGTAGTGCATAATAATGAGGTTTTTGAAGCTTCCGTGATATTAGAAAAGTTTAATTGGAAACCAATTACTTTAGAAGCAAAAGAGGGGTTAGCTTTGCTAAATGGCACACAATTTATGAGTGCTTACGGTGTGTATTTATTATTATTGTCTCATAAAACATCGTATTTAGCAGATATTATAGCAAGTATATCATTAGATGCTTTTGATGGTCGTTTGGACCCTTTTCATGATTTAGTCCATGCTGTTAGACCTCATCCAGGTCAACGAAAGGTGGCAAGACGTTTTAATGAATTTTTAAAAGGAAGTGAGTTAATTTCTCGCGATAAAGAACATGTACAAGACCCGTATTCATTTAGATGTATTCCGCAAGTACATGGTGCAACAAAGGATACATTAGATTTTGTAGAGCAAGTGATATTAACTGAAATTAATTCAGTTACGGATAACCCAAATATTTTTCATGAAGAAGACTTGATTATTTCTGGAGGAAATTTTCATGGTCAACCATTAGCTTTAGCATTAGATTACTTAAAAATTGCTATGGCAGAAATTGGTAATATTTCTGAACGTAGAGTTTTTCAATTAGTATCTGGTTTAAGAGGTTTGCCAGCTTTTTTGGTTGACAATCCAGGTTTAAATTCTGGTTTTATGATTCCGCAGTATACAGCAGCAAGTATTGTAAGTGCCAACAAACAATTAGCAACACCAGCCAGTGTAGACAGTATTGTGTCTAGTAATGGTCAAGAAGATCACGTTAGTATGGGTGCAAATTCAGCAACACAAGCTTACACTTTAGTTAAAAATGTAGAGCGTATAATAGCTATTGAATTAATGAATGCTTCCCAAGCGATAGAATTTAGAAGACCCTTAAAAACGTCACCTTTATTAGAGTCGTTTTTAGAGCAATACAGAAAAGTAGTTCCATTTATAAAAGTTGATGAAGTATTACACGACGATATTCAGGCTTCAATTCAATTTTTAAAAGATGTTGATATAGAAATTGAAGAGTTGTTTTTAAATCATTATAATTTGAAATAAATTGATTCTGTTTATTATGTGTTGTTTATTATATCATTTCCCCATTCAATAGCTTCTTTCATATTAGAAAATATTTTGTAGGGTTTATTGTAAAATAGTTTTTCTATTTGGGCATTTCCTATTGCTTTATTATTATCTGAAATTATAGCAAGACCTACTAAATTTTCAATTTTTGAAACTTGGTAGTAAACTTTAGGGTCTAATGAATAAGAATTAATTCTATTTGATAAATAGAAAAAATTTGAGTTTTTAAAATACGTTTGTGCAACATCTAAAAGTACTTTATGTTGCTCTACAACTATATGTTCTCCATCATTTATCGTTGTAATAATGTGATTATCATATATTTCCATTTGACAAAAGTCAAAGGTTAATAAATCTCTCATTTTTAAGGGTTGGTTAGGGAAAGAAAGATAAAAAAAACTCCTTTATTTTAAAGGAGTTTTTTAATTTGTTCTGATTTATTTTAAGATTCTGTTGTTTTTTCAGAAGATTTTATTTGTATGCTTAAGTCGTCATCGTTTTCATTAAAATCAATTAGAATTGAATCTCCTTCATGAATTTTAGAATTAATAATTTCTTCGGCTAAAGCATCTTCAACATATTTTTGTATGGCTCTATTAAGTGGTCTTGCCCCATATTGTTTATCAAAACCTTTTTCTGCAATATAATCTTTAGCTTTCTCTGTTAATTCTAATGAATATCCTAGTCCTTTAATTCTTTCAATTAGTTTAACCAATTCAATATCAATAATTTTATTAATATCCTCTTTTTCTAAAGCATTAAATACAATTACATCATCAATTCTATTTAAAAACTCTGGAGCAAATGCTTTCTTTAAAGCATTTTCTATTACGCCTTTAGCATGATCAGATTCTTGGGCAATTGCGGCAGAAGTTCCAAAACCGACACCAGTACCAAATTCTTTAAGTTTTCTGGCACCAATATTAGATGTCATTATAATTATAGTATTTCTAAAATCTATTTTTCGTCCTAAACTATCTGTTAAATAGCCATCATCTAAGACTTGTAAAAGCATATTAAAGACATCTGGATGTGCTTTTTCAATTTCGTCTAATAAAACTACAGCATAAGGCTTGCGTCTTATTTTTTCTGTTAATTGCCCACCTTCTTCATATCCTACATATCCAGGAGGTGCACCAATTAAACGAGAAATTGCGAATTTCTCCATGTATTCACTCATGTCAATTCTAACTAAAGAATCATCACTCTCAAATAATTCGCGAGCTAAAACTTTAGCCAGCTGTGTTTTACCTACGCCAGTTTGACCCAAAAAGATAAATGAACCAATTGGTTTATTTGGATCTTTAAGTCCAGCTCTATTTCTTTGTATAGCTTTAACAACTTTAGCAACGGCTTGATCTTGCCCTATAACCTTTCCTTTTATTAGATCTGGTAATTGCGCTAGTTTATTAATTTCGGTTTGAGCAATCTTATTTACAGGTATACCTGTCATCATAGAAATAACATCAGCGACGTTATCTTCTGTTACTACTTCTTTATGAAGTTTTGTTTCTTCTTCCCATTTTTCTTGCGCTGTTGCTAACTCTTTTTCTAATCGTTTTTCGTCATCTCTTAGTTTTGCAGCTTCTTCATATTTTTGCTTTTTAACAACACTATTCTTAGTTTCTTTAACTTCTTCAAGTTTCTTTTCTAGTTCAATAATTTGTTTAGGAACATCAATATTAGTAATATGAACTCGAGAACCAGCTTCATCTAAAGCATCTATAGCTTTGTCTGGTAAAAATCGTTCGGTCATATAACGATTAGTTAATTTTACACAGGCTTCAATAGCTTCATCGGTGTAGTCAACGTTATGGTGTTCTTCGTATTTTCCTTTTATGTTGTTAAGGATTTCTATAGTTTCTTCTACAGAAGTTGGCTCAACAATTACTTTCTGAAAACGACGTTCTAATGCGCCATCTTTTTCAATATATTGTCTATACTCATCTAAAGTGGTTGCACCAATACATTGTATTTCACCTCTTGCTAGAGCTGGTTTAAACATATTAGAAGCATCTAGACTTCCGGTTGCGCCACCTGCACCTACAATGGTATGAATTTCGTCAATAAAAAGAATAATGTCATCATTCTTTTCAAGTTCGTTCATAACGGCTTTCATTCGTTCTTCAAACTGACCTCTATATTTTGTTCCGGCAACTAAACTTGCTAAATCTAAGGTCACCACACGTTTATTAAATAATGTACGAGATACTTTTCGTTTTACAATTCTAAGTGCCAGTCCTTCTGCGATAGCAGATTTACCAACACCAGGTTCACCGATTAATAATGGGTTGTTTTTCTTTCGTCTACTTAAAATCTGAGACACACGTTGTATTTCTTTCTCTCTACCTACAACTGGATCTAATTTACCTTCTTCTGCAAGTACAGTTAAGTCTCTTCCAAAATTGTCTAATACAGGTGTTTTTGATTTCTTGTTAGTTTTGCCTGCTTGTCCTCCAAACGGATTCTGTTTAGCTTGTTCATCTTCATTAATATCATCATCAGAAAACGACTCTGCTTTTGGAGTTTCTAAATAATCATCTTCGCTCGTTGCCATAGATTTAAATTCTTCTTTTACGTTATCATAATCCACTTTAAGCTTATTAAGAAGCTTTGTTGTTGGATCATTTTCATTTCTTAAAATACACAATAATAAATGTGCTGTGTTTATTGAGGTGCTTTGAAACAGTTTTGCTTCTAAAAATGTAGTTTTTAATGCACGCTCTGCTTGCCTTGTTAAATGCAAGTTCTTCTTTTCGTTAGATGTTGTAACTATGTTAGGATTAGCAGGACTTAAAATCTCTACTTTGCGTCTTAAGTGATTAAGATCAACCTCTAGCGCACCTAAAATATCTATTGCTTTACCGTTACCATCTCTTAATAAGCCAAGCATTAAATGCTCTGTGCCAATAAAATCATGACCTAAACGTAAAGCTTCTTCTTTGCTGTAAGCAATAACATCTTTAACTCTTGGGGAAAAATTATCATCCATACTAAATTCCTTTCTGCTTTAAAAATAATAAAAACATATTAGGTAACAGGCAAAAACCATACCTTAAATTATATCTTTATGTAATGAGTTAAACGAAGAGAGTAAAAAAGCATTTTAAATCAAAGAAAAATAGGAGATATTTATTAACTAAAAAGATATTAAATATTGTTAATAAAAAAACCTAAAAACCAAGCTAGATTTGTTTAGAAACAGTAGTATTTTGGTTATATTAGCATGTTATTGAATATTACAAAAAAACTAATTAATTTTATATATGGCAGAAGGAGAAAAACTCATTCCAATTAACATAGAAGATGAAATGAAATCGGCCTACATTGACTATTCAATGTCGGTCATTGTGTCACGTGCGTTACCAGATGTAAGAGATGGATTAAAACCAGTGCATAGACGTGTACTTTATGGTATGCATGAACTTGGTGTTAGATCTAGTGGAGCACATAAAAAATCCGCGAGAATTGTAGGAGAGGTTTTGGGAAAATACCATCCACATGGTGATACTTCAGTTTATGACACAATGGTTCGTATGGCTCAGGAGTGGAGCTTACGATATATGTTAATTGATGGCCAAGGAAATTTTGGTTCTGTAGATGGTGATAGTCCGGCTGCTATGCGTTACACAGAAGCGCGTATGCGTAAGATATCTGAAGAAATGCTTGCAGATATTGATAAAGAAACCGTAGATCATAAATTAAATTTTGACGATACTTTAGAAGAACCTACTGTATTACCAACACGTATTCCTGGTTTATTGGTAAACGGTGCATCTGGTATTGCTGTTGGTATGGCAACGAATATGCCTCCTCACAATCTTACAGAGGTTGTTAACGGAACTATTGCTTATATTAATAATAATGACATTGAAATAGATGAATTAATACAGTATATAAAAGCACCAGATTTTCCAACGGGAGGAATAATTTATGGATACGACGGTGTAAAGGAAGCTTTCCATACAGGTCGTGGGCGTATAGTAATGCGTGGAAATGCTGTAGTTGAAGAAGTTCAAGGAAGAGAATGTATTATAGTTACTGAAATTCCTTATCAGGTTAATAAGGCTGATATGATTAAGAAAACAGCAGACCTTATTAATGATAAAAAACTTGAAGGAATTTCCTCTATTAGAGATGAGTCTGATAGAAATGGAATGCGTATAGTTTATGTATTAAAACGTGATGCTATACCTAATATAGTTCTCAATAAACTATTTAAATATACGGCTTTACAATCTTCTTTTAGTGTAAATAATATTGCCCTAGTAAATGGACGTCCTCAACTTTTAAACTTAAAAGAGTTAATTCATCATTTTGTTGAACACAGACATGATGTGGTTGTGAGACGAACAACTTATGAATTACGTAAGGCTGAAGAACGTGCACATATATTAGAAGGATTAATTATAGCATCAGATAACATAGATGAGGTTATAAAGATTATCCGAGCATCATCAAACGCAGAAGAAGCTCGTAATAATTTGATAGAGCGTTTTAAACTTTCAGAAATTCAGGCAAAAGCTATTGTAGAGATGCGTCTGCGTCAATTAACTGGTTTAGAGCAAGACAAGTTACGTGCAGAGTACGATGAGATAATGAAAACAATTATTGATCTTAAAGATATCTTAGACAAGAAAGAACGTCGTATGGATATTATAAAAGAAGAACTTGAAGTTGTTAGAGATAAATATGGTGATGAGCGTCGTTCTGTTATAGAATATGCAGGTGGAGATTTGAGTATAGAAGATATGATTCCAGATGAACAAGTTGTAATCACAATTTCTCATGCTGGTTATATTAAACGTACGTCACTAACAGAGTACAAAACACAAAATAGAGGAGGAGTAGGACAAAAGGCCTCTACTACACGTAATGAGGATTTCTTAGAGCATTTATTTGTAGGTACTAATCATCAATACATGTTATTCTTTACGCAAAAAGGAAAATGTTTTTGGATGCGTGTTTATGAAATCCCTGAAGGATCTAAAACATCAAAAGGTAGAGCAATTCAGAATTTAATTAATATTGAGCAAGACGATAAAGTGATGGCTTTCATATGTACTCAAGATTTAAAGGATGAGGATTACATTAATAGTCATTATGTAATAATGGCAACAAAGCAAGGTCAGGTTAAGAAAACGTCTTTAGAACAGTATTCTCGTCCTAGATCTAACGGTATTAATGCAATTACCATTAAAGAAGATGACGAGTTATTAGAAGCTAAATTAACTACAGGCGAAAGCCAGGTAATGTTAGCTTTAAAATCTGGTAAAGCCATTAGATTTGAAGAAGCAAAAACAAGGCCTATGGGTAGAAATGCTTCTGGTGTTAGAGGAATTAGACTTCAAGATGAAAAAACAGATGAAGTTATAGGAATGATTGCTGTAAACGATATGGACAGTAACATTTTGGTGGTTTCAGAAAACGGGTATGGAAAGCGCTCTAGTTTAGAAGATTACAGAATAACAAATAGAGGTGGTAAAGGTGTAAAAACAATATCTATTACCGAGAAAACCGGAAATTTAGTATCTATTAAGAACGTTACTGATGATGATGATTTAATGATTATAAATAAATCTGGAATTGCTATAAGAATGGCAGTAGCAGATTTGCGCGTTATGGGTAGAGCAACCCAAGGTGTGAAATTAATAAATCTAAAAGGAAAAGATTCTATTGCAGCCGTGGCTAAAGTGATGAAAGATGATGATGAGAACATTGAAGATATAGAGGCTGAGTTAATAGAAGGCGATGTAAAAGAAGATAAGTCATCTGACAATACAGACCCAAAAGAAGATGGCACGGCTATTGATAATTAAAAACTAAAACTAATATTTAACAAAAAAACTATTTATTACAAGATGAAAAAAATAACGACATTAGTGCTTTTATTAGCAATTAGTTCAATGTCTTTTGCTCAAAAAGATGAGTTAAAAGCTGTTGAAAAAGCACTTAAAAATGTAAATTTCTCGGATGCTAAATCTGCAGTTGCTTCAGCTGAGGCCTTAATAGACAAAATGGATGATAAGTCAAAGGCAAAATTTTATTTCCTTAAAGCAAAATCCTTATACGCTAATGGAGCAGGAACTGATGCAGATATCGATAAGGCTATAGCAACCTTAAATGATCTAAAAACTTTAGAATCCTCTATGGGTAAATTAAAGTACACGGATCAAGCAAATGAAATGAAATCTGAGATGTACAATACGTTTATTACAAAGGCTAATGATGCCTTTAAAAGCAATGATTTTAAATTAGCAGCTGGTAGATTTGAGAAAATTTATAGAGTTTCACCAAAAGATACGTCTTACTTATATAGTGCAGCATATTCTTCAATAAGAGCTAATGATTATCCTGGTGCTTTAAAATATTATATAGAACTTGCAGACCTTGGTTATACAGGTATTACAATGAACCATTATGCTACAGAAAAGGAATCTGGTGAAGAACAATTATATGCAGATAAATCTGGAAGAGATTTTGCTGTAAAAACTTTAAAAACTCACATTAAGCCTAGAGATGAGAAAACTGAATCTAGACGATCAGAAATTGTAAAAAATATTGCTTTAATTTATGCTGATCAAGGTGAAAGTGAAAAAGCATTAGCAGCTACTGTTGAGGCTAGAGATGAAAACCCAGATGATTTAGGTCTTATTGTTGTGCAAGCGCAAACCTATTTAAAATTAGGAAACAAAGATAAATTTACTGAACTAATTGATGAAGCGTCAGCTAAAGCAGATGGCAATGCAGAGTTTTTATATAATTTAGGTGCCTTATTAGGTGAGTCAGACAATCCTGAGGAAGCAAAAAAATATTATCAAAAAGCTATTGATGTAGACCCTACATATAATAATGCTTATTTAAACATGGCATTTGTAATTTTATCAGATGAAGCAAAATACATTGAAGAAATGAATGCAATTTTAGATAGTAGTAAACCTGATTATAATAAGTACGATACTTTAAAGGCTAAAGTAAATGATCTTTACAATGAAGCTATTCCGTATTTAGAAAAATCACTTTCTTTAAATGAAACTGTTAATACAGCCAAGAATTTAATGAACTTATATAGTGCAATTGGAGATACAGATAAATTTAAGGCTATGAAAGCTAAATACGAATCTTTAGAAGCTTCAGCTTCTGGAAATTAATGTTTTAGTTTAGACAATAAAAAAAGCGACTAAATTTTTAGTCGCTTTTTTTATACTATTTTTTTAATTACTCTAAGTTTATGTGTGTGCGTTTTTTTGTCGGTATTATAAATACCACTGTGGTCTAATCGGTCAATCCTTACTTTGCCATGAGCATGTATTATATAATTGTCTTTCATTATAATACCAACATGTGTTATGTTACCTTCTGCATTGTCAAAAAAAGCTAAATCACCAGGTTCACTTTCCTCTATAAAACTAAGAGCTTCTCCTTGAGTAGCCTGTTGAGAAGCATCTCTAAGTAGTTTATAGCCATTTAATTTATATACCATTTGTGTAAAGCCAGAGCAGTCTATACCAAAAGGAGATTTTCCACCCCAAAGGTATGGTGCATTTAAAAATAGAAAAGAGGTATTAACTATGTTTTCTTTTTCACTTATGGTATTTACAGCAGTGCCTTCAAACTTATGTTGTAATAAATCTATGCCATTTAGATTAGATCCAACCGGAATAGGGTAAAGGTTATTTAAGTTATCTGAAACAAATTCAATTAAATCTTTAGATAAATAAATATCCGCGGATTTAAGTTGGCTATAATTACTTTCTTCAATTTCAAGATATTGTTTATTATCAATCCAACCTTCGTAATTATCAAAATAAAATCTAATACGGCTCCATTTCTTTCTTTGTTCTAAAACTTTAAAAAAGTCACCATACAATGCTTGTGTTACCATTTCACTGGTGTCACTAGGTTCTAATCGTATAGGTACAATACCAAGATTGCAAATGCCGTATTGCATAAATTTTTTTTAAGCGTTTTCTAATATTAGTGCTGAAGCACCACCACCACCATTACAAATAGCAGCTGCGCCCAATTTAGCATTATTTTGATGTAAAACGTTAATTAAAGTCACTAAAATTCTTGCGCCAGAACAACCGAGTGGATGTCCTAAGGAAACAGCGCCTCCATTAACATTTACATTGCTATCATTTAAACCTAAGATTTTCATATTTGCTAAACCTACCACAGAAAATGCTTCGTTAAATTCAAAAAAGTCAATGTCACTTATATCCACATTGGCTTTAGCTAATGCTTTAGGTAATGCTTTAGATGGTGCAGTAGTAAACCATTCTGGTTCGTGAGCTGCATCAGCATAGCCTTTTATTGTTGCTATAGGTGTTAATCCAAGTTGGTTAGCTTTTTCCTTACTCATTAAAACTAAGGCTGCAGCTCCATCATTAATAGTAGATGCATTGGCAGCTGTAACTGTTCCATCTTTAGTAAAGGCAGGTCGTAAAGTTGGGATTTTATCCATTTTTACATTAGTATATTCTTCGTCTTTATCCACAATTATAGGTTCTCCTCTTCGTTGCGGTACTTCTACAGAAATAACTTCATCTTTAAATTTTCCAGAATCCCAAGCAGCTTTAGAGCGTTCATATGACTGTACAGCATAGGCATCTTGGTCTTCTCTTGAAAAATTATATTCAGCAGCACATGCGTCAGCACATACACCCATTGCATTATTATCGTAAGCATCTACAAGACCATCTTTTTGCATACCATCTTGGAGAGTAGCAGGACCAAATTTGGTAGCTTTCCTAGCATGATAGTAATGTGGTATAGAGCTCATATTTTCCATTCCTCCTGCAACTACAATATCAGCATCACCTAGCTGAATAGCTTGTGTAGCTTGCATTACAGCTTTCATACCAGAAGCACATACTTTATTTATAGTAGTACAAGGTGTTGTATTTGGTAAACCTGCATATATTGCAGCTTGTCTAGCAGGTGCCTGACCTGTGCCAGCTGAAACTACATTACCCATTATAACCTCATTAACCAATTCTGGTTTCAAATTAATCTTATCTAATGCACCTTTAATTGCAGCAGCACCTAAATTTGGGGCAGAGACAGAAGATAAACTTCCTAAGAAACTGCCAATAGGAGTTCTTACAGCAGAAACGATAACGACTTCCTTGTTCATATAAATATAATTGTTGTTGTTTCGTGCGAAATTAAACAATTTTTAAGAGTTTTTAGAATGTATTATTGATATTAGCCGTCTAAAATTTTAATATTTATTACATTTGATTGTATATGAATGTATTCCTTAATAAATGGTATAAAAATCATGCCTTAGGCTATAAAATATTGCTGTATTTGGTTACAACATTATTTATAGTTTATCTATTTCCAAAAACAGGAAAATTTAGATACTCTTTTGAAAAGAGTAAACCATGGCAATCAGAAAATTTATACGCACCTTTTAATTTTGCTATAAAAAAAACTAATGAGGAAATCGAGAAAGAGAAAGCTGAAATTGAATCTCAGAGTCCAGTTTATTTTGATGTAAATAAAGAGGTAGAGCGTGAGGTTTTGGTTAAATACTCTAATAGATTTAAACAAGTTTTTGAGGATTCTAGTGCTTATAGTATCAAAAACTCTAATCTCTATAAGGAAGGTAAATCTATTGTTGAAAAAGTTTATAAACTTGGTATATTAGATTTAGAATATAGTTATAATAACGAAAGAAATGTGGTTTTAGTTATTTCTAATAAAGTTCAAAATGAATTGCAATATGGCAGCTTAAATGAGTTAGGAGACTTAAGGCAACTTATAGAAAAACTGTTACCAAATAATCTATCTGTAGATGCTAAAAACCGAATGATTTCAATTTATTTCGATGTCATTAAACCAAATATAAGTCTTAATAAAAGTTTAACTGAGAAAGTTCTTGAAGAAGAGTTATCTAAAATATCTTTAACAAGAGGTCAAATTGAAAAAGATCAATTAATCGTTTCTAAAGGGCAGGTTATAGAAGAGGATCAATATGATATTTTAAACTCATTAAAATCTGAATATGAATCTCATGTATGGAACACTAAAAACTATAATTGGGTTCTAGTAGCATACACTTTGTTGGTGGCGTTGGCATTGCTCATGTTGTTACTTTTTCTACAAAAATATAGAATTGAAGTTTTCTTAGATAATACTAAAGTGACCTTTATATTTTTCAATATCGCATTAATGATATTGCTTACCACATTAGTAATTAATTTTAATTCACAATATATATACGTAGTGCCTTTATGTATTTTACCATTGGTGTTAAAAGCGTTTTTTGATGCTAGGTTAGGTTTATTTGCTCATGTTTTAACTGTTCTGCTGTTAGGTTTTATAGTGCCTAATAGCTATGAATATATGTTTCTACAAATTATAGCAGGTATGGTAACTATATTAACAGTTTCTGAACTGTATAAGAGGGCTAATTTATTTATTTCTGTGGGTCAAATTACTTTCATTTATATAATTGCTTACTTTGCCTTTTTTGTAATACATGAAGGACAATTAACAGGAATTAAATGGGAAACTTTTGGTCTTTTTGTGCTTTGTGGACTCGCAACTTTATTTGTTCAGCCTTTAATCTATATCTATGAAAAAATATTTGGATTAGTTTCGGATGTCTCATTATTAGAACTTTCAGATACAAATACTAAACTGCTAAAAGAATTATCTAATAGAGCGCCGGGAACATTTCATCACTCCTTAAATGTTGCAAATTTAGCGGAGGCATCAGCAAATGAAATAGGAGCTAATGCTATGTTGGTGCGAGTAGGAGCTTTGTATCATGATATTGGTAAAATGAAAAATCCAACATATTTTACTGAAAACCAAAGTACAGGTATTAATCCTCATGATGAATTATCGAGTAAGGAAAGTGCTAAGATAATTATTGAACACACCCTCAATGGAATAGAAATAGCAAAAAAGAACAAATTACCTGATCGTGTTATTGACTTTATTAGAACTCACCATGGTACTAGTTTAGTATACTATTTTTACATAAAAGAGAAAGTTAATAATGAATTAGTAGATATTGCCGACTTTACGTACCCTGGCCCTAAACCGTTTAGCAAAGAAACTGCTATATTAATGATGTGTGATAGTGTTGAAGCTGCATCAAAAAGTTTAAAAGAACCTACAAGCACTAAAATAAATGAATTTGTAGAAAATATTATCAATAAACAGATGGAGGCTGGGCAGTTTTTAAATGCAGATATTACCTTTAAAGAGATACAATCCATTAAAAAGGTTTTAAAGCACAAATTAGCCAATATTTACCATTTAAGAATAGAGTATCCAGAATAGAACTATTTAAAACATATTTATAGAAACAAAAAAGCCTTAACTTAATAGTTAAGGCTTTTTGTGATCGCACTAGGATTCGAACCTAGGACCGCCTGCTTAGAAGGCAGGTGCTCTATCCAGCTGAGCTATGCGACCATTTAGAGTGAACTCTAAAATTTCAATGAAAGTCGGGGTGGCAGGATTCGAACCTGCGGCCTCCACGTCCCAAACGTGGCGCGATAACCGGGCTACGCTACACCCCGAAATGTGATAGTCTAAAAAAATATACATACAGTCTCAATTACTGCAGTAAATTTTGCGGAGAGACAGGGATTCGAACCCTGGGTAAGTGTTTCCACCTACGACGATTTAGCAAACCGCTCCTTTCGGCCACTCAGGCACCTCTCCAGTAAATTAATGAACGTAATTCGTTAAAATTGCGGATGCAAATGTAGTACTTCATATTAAAGAAAACAACATTTTTATAAAATTATTTTCACATAATTCAATTATTATTTATAAACAAATTATTATCAGAGATATAGGTAAAAAAAAAGCTTGAATTATATAAATATTTAGTTTTTATTAAATTACTACCAAACTATGTTAAAACGACGTTCTTGTAGTAAAAATCCTATTTTTATCTTCTATTTTCATTATAACTCATTGATAGTTAATACTCTTTTTTACTTATAAACGGCAATTTTATCCGATAAAGTAAGAAATAGTTGTCATTTTGTTCCAAAAATCATGCATTTCGTCGAAAATATAGAGCTTTTCGTCGGTGATATATTTTTTGTTTTATAAATTTGCAATCCCAAATTAAATGAATTGAGTTTTTAAGCTTTTTTCAAAAACTAAATAAAAAATGAAAAACCTACTTAAGTTAAAGGCATTTTTATGTCTAATTTTATTATTTTCTGCATGTACTCCTTCTGATGCTGATTTTGATACAGAGAGTATTTCTGATGTTGATTACACAATAGATTCTATACTAAATCCTTGTGATAATGAGGATCCAAAAACAAGAGTTATCAATAATGGTACTGTTGCATTTGATTTATTGGTTGTGCAAAATGATGCTACGCCTGTAGTTACTATTTTTAATATCCCACCAAATTCTACTACATCTTGGGCTAATTTTAATGAAGGCGAGTATGTATTTGCTTTAAATTGTTCTGATCAAAATGTAAGTGATGATAAGGTACAATTGCAAATGGATAATTGCACAGCATTTGAAATTGAAATAGATTCTAATAATCAGATTGTATCGTACGTACCTATAGTGCTTTAGTGCAAACGATTACAGTTTTGTTGTTGTTAATATCTGTTGTAAAAAACAGGTAAATCTCACCACCATCTGTAATCTTTAGTTTCTTGCGTATTTCTTTTACAGATACGGGGAAGTTTCTAGTAGTGATATTGGCTTTGCTTATATTTTCTTTTGCAATAATTTTTTTATTGAAAGGTAATACGCTTTCTATTTTAAATCGTCTACCTGGAAATTCTAATAAATTATTTGAGGTATATAGATGCGAATGTTGGTGAAGTTTATAAATGTTTAATTTATAACTTACTGAGATGAACCCACCAGATTTAAGTACAGCGGTATTGGGCTCATATAAATAGGTTAGCGGTAAGTTATAGCTTGCTGTTGCTTGCTGTTCTTCTTCAAAAATATATTCAAAAAACTGTGAATCTTTATTATTGAAATTCACAGTTTTTACGTTTACTTTTCCTTTATAATTTTTTTCTAAAATCCATAATAATTCCTTCACCTCATTATTACTGGCTACAATATGGATTTCTCGTACGTAATTTAAATCTTTAAGCGTAGCTGTTAAATCTAATAATGGAGATGTTTTAATCATTACGTTATTAGCACGCATAAGTAGTAATTTTTGTTGTTTTTTAATATCTGGCGTACAATCAGATAATAAAAATACTTTCTTTTTTAATTGATCTCTTCGGGAAGGGTCTATATAAATCCAATCAAAAGTTTTATCATTTTTTATTAATTCTTCAATGCCATTATCATTTAAGCAATTAATATTTGAAATATTTAACGCCTTAAAATTGTGCCGAACCATTTGTGATAAATTTGTATTAATTTCACAATGTGTAACCTTTTCAATTTGTTTTGAAAAATAATAAGTATCTACACCAAAACCACCTGTAAGATCAATTAAGTTTTTGCCAGAAACTAAACTGGCTTTATATTTTGCAGTAGTCTCAGAAGAGGTTTGTTCAATATTTAATTTATTTGGATAGTATATGTTTTTGGCGTTAAACCATGTTGGTAGTTTTTTTGTGCATTTTTTTTTAGCTTCAATTTGTTCAATAATAAGTTTTGAATCGATATTCTTAAAAGGAATTCCTTTTAATATTAATTTAGAGGTGTCAGAATTTAAATTTTCATTTATAAATTCTTGAATTTCAGTATTTAAAATAGTGTGATTCAAATTGAATTAAATGCCTTTTGTAAACTTTTTTACAATTTTATATTCAGATAAAAATTCCTTCAAAATTACTTTAATAGCCGTATATGTTGGGACAGCGACAATCATCCCTACAATACCAAATAAAATTCCTGCTATAATTATAACTAAAAAAATTTCTAAAGGATGGGATTTTACACTTTTTGAAAAGATATACGGTTGGCTAAAAAAGTTATCTACCAATTGAGCAATGATAAAACCAATCATTACATAAGTTGTTTTGGGTAAAATAACGTCGCTAAAACTCTCTCCTAAATTACTAGACATACTAAGAAGCAACATTAAAAAGCCACTTACTAAAGGACCAACGTAAGGTACAAGATTAAGAAGTGCACATAAAAATGCAATTACTATAGCGTTATCTATTCCGAAGATTAATAGGATAATAGTGTAAATTATGAACAATATTAAAATTTGAAATATTAACCCAACAAAGTAGCGCGACAATAAATCTTTTATAGTATTTATAGAACGTTTTGAGCGTTCTTCATTTCCGCTAGGCACAAATATCATTATACCATCTTCAAACAATTTACTGTCTTTTAAAAAGAAAAAGGATATAAATAACACGGAAAATAAACCAATACTAAAACTACCTAAACCACTAATAAAGCTGTTTAAGAAATCTGGAATAATTGCAAAGTCTAATTTTGAAAGTACATTAGACTCTTTAATAGATTGCTCAACATCTATATTATTAAACTCAAAATAGGTTATGATTTGATTGTATAAATCTTCTACATTAACTTGTAATTGTTCAATATTTAAAAGCGATAAATTATGACCTTGTTCTACAATAAGTGGAATAAACAAGCCAACTAAACCAACTAATAAGCCTAAAAGTAATACCATGGTAACAACAACAGATAAGGTGTTGTTAAATTTTAATTTACGTCTAAAAAAAAGGATAATTGGTCTGCCAATAAGTGAAATAACAGCAGCAATAGCTATATAAATTATTACGGATTGTATTTTAAAAAGAAAATATAAAACTAAAGCAATTGCCAAAATTATACCTAATGCTCTTAAAATGCCATTGGCTAAAGTTTTTGAATTCATTTCTGTTTGTTTATTTACTCAAAGATGCTGAATTAAATTCAGCACGACAAATTTAAGAATTAAGTTGTTTTGTTATTTCGTATAGGGCAATGCTAGTCGCTTGTACCACATTCATACTACTATTATTACCAAACATATTAATATGCACCACACTATCCACTTGGTTTAAAATAGCTTCTGAAACTCCAAAATTTTCATCACCTAAAATCAATGCTATGGGTTGATTAGTGTCTAATTTAAATGTTGTTAAAGGTTGGCTGTTTTCTGTGATTTCTAAGGCAATAAGATAATAGTTTTTAGATTTTAGCGCTTCAATTTCAGATTCTATTTGTTCTGAAATACTATAGGAAACGTATTTTTCAGTAGAGCGCGATGTTCTTGTTATACGTTTGCCAATAGAGATATTGGTACCACAAAAAATGAGTTCTTCTACACCAAAAGCGTCTGCAATCCTGAATAAACTACCAATATTTGGCGCATTAGTTACATTATCGCATACAACTGTAATGGCATGTTTTTGTTTTTTAAAATTGGTGTTGTAGTGGGTAAGTTGACTCAATGTGTTTCTAAAAAAATATATGACGTTTATGGTGTCTGTTTAGTCGACCATTGTTCTATTAAAATTACTCGATTTCTTTTTCATTTCTGTCCAAAACCAAATAGGTATGGATCCAGTTAATGTTGATATAAATCCAAAATCCCACATAAAATAAGTGGCTATTACCGCAAGTACTAATCCTGCCAAAACATAGGTGTAATTATCCTCTGCATATAAACGATTAATATGTTTTTTAGTAATGTTACCACAATGCTTACAACGATGTTTAAATTCGTTTGTTCCTGTTTCCATTAATAAACCATATCTATCTGTAGCTTTTGTTTTGATGGAATTGTCTTTTTTGCAAGAACTACAACGGTAACTTAATTTCATTTTTCAGGTTTCAATTTTAGTTTTTAATTCTCAAAAGCATATTTTATAATGTTGGCACCCATTTTTAGAGCTTTTTCTCTAACATCTTCTGGGTCATTGTGTACTTCTTGATCTTCCCATCCATCACCTAAATCACTCTCAAAGGTAAATAATAAAACGAGCCTGTTTTCTACAAAAATTCCGAAAGCCTGAGGTGCTTTTCCGTCGTGCTCATGTATTTTAGGAAGTCCGTTAGAAAACTCATACGCAGCTTTAAATATGTCATGATCTTTAGGGATTTCTACTAATTCACTGTTAGGGAAAACCTTTTTTAGTTCTTTAGTAATGTAAGGTTCCATGCCATAGTTGTCGTCTATGTGAAGAAATCCACCCGAAATAAGATAATTTCTTAAATTTTCGGCATCATCTTCACTAAAAAATACATTGCCGTGACCTGTCATATGTAAAAACGGAAACTGAAAAATATCTGTACTTCCAACTTCTACAGTTTGAATATTTTCATTTATACTAGTATCAATATTATTGTTACAATATTTTACTAAATTAGGTAATGCTGTGGGATTACTGTACCAATCACCACCTCCTTTATATTTTAAGATAGCAATATCTTGAGAAAATATAAAGAGGTTAAAAAGTGTAAAATATAAGGTAACTATAAATTTCATTTGCTTATTCATTTAAAAACGCAACAGAGTGACAAGCAGCAATAGCAGCCGTTTCTGTCCTTAAACGTGTCTCTCCCAAAGTTACAGGAATAAAGTTGTGTTGCAAGGCAATTTCAATTTCTTTAACGCTAAAGTCGCCTTCTGGTCCTATTAAAATGGTACAATCTTTATTTGCTTGTAATTGAGATTTTAACGATTTTTTATCTGTTTCTTCACAATGTGCAATAAATATTTGATTGTTAAAGTCTTGTTTTATAAATTCTTTAAATGTAATTGGTGTATTTAACTTAGGTAAGTAACATTGTAGCGATTGCTTCATTGCAGACTGAATAATTTTTTCAAAGCGTTCTGTTTTTACAACTTTACGTTCGCTATGGTCGCAGATAATAGGAGTAATAGTTTCAATGCCAATTTCAGTAGCTTTTTCTAAAAACCACTCGTACCTATCATTCATTTTTGTTGGTGCAACTGCTAAATGTAAATTATATTTACGTTTAGGCTGTGGCCTTTTAGATGTTATAGAAACAACACAGTTTTTCTGTTCTGCAGTAGTTATTTCTGCAGTAAATAACCAACCTTTTCCGTTAGTTATATTTAAGAGGTCTCCTTCTTTTTTTCTTAAAACTTTAGCAATGTGTTTGCTCTCGTCTTTATCGAATTTAAAAGTTAAATCGTTTTCAGAAATATTTGAATTATAAAATAGTTGCATTGCTAATCTAAGTCTTCAGAAAATTTTAAAACTGTAATTTCTTCAATAGGCGTTTTTACTTCCGTTTTCACTACAAGATAGTACATGTTATTTTCCGTGTCATCTACAGTAAAAACTTCATTTAAAGGATGTTTTTCTTCAAAGGCAACACTATCAAAAGCTTTGGACATATCACCTGCTTTTATCCAGCCAGTATCGCCACCCATTTTAGCAGTAGGTCCAAAGGAGTAATGCTTTGCTAAGTCTTTAAATCTATAGCCTTCGTTGTACTTTGCTAATACTTTATTTCGTTGTTCAATAACATCTTCTATAGACGTTTTTGAAGCATTAAAAACAATGATATTAAATTTAGAATACATCACTTCAGACTTATCAATAACTTTGTAGTAGGTTTTTTTAAAGTCAGTTTTTATTACTTTTTTTCCCCCTTTGGCTAAATTGAATAAATCGTTAGCTAATCTGGTTTTATGTTTAGCTTTATTAAAAGTGAAAAGTTTACCGTTTTTAGGTTTCTTTTCTTTTAAGAATGTTGTCGCTTCCTCAGAACTAGATATTGAATCTAATTGCTGTTCTAATGAATCTTGAGAAAAACTAATGATAGGAATTAATAAGAAAATTGATAATAAATACTTCATGGTTATTTAGGTTTTGATTTAGGTATTACAAAACAACTAAATATTAAAACACCATAAAAGTAAAGTCATAAAGATATTAACAGATGTGTTAACAATTTAGATATTGAACATGTTATTTAACACTAAATGAGACGAAATTCTTTATTAAAAGAATTTAAATTTAAAAAGTAGACTAAATCTTTAATCTAGCCGTGGCCATAACATCAAAACCAGAGAAATCTCTTTCTAAATATTTTAAATAACCAACAATAGCAATCATTGCAGCGTTATCTGTTGTATACTCAAATTTTGGGATATAGCTGGTCCATCCAAACTTGTCTTCAGCATCTTTTAATGCTTTTCTAATTCCAGAATTAGCCGAAACGCCTCCACCAATAGCAATATGATTTATACCTGTTTGTTTTACCGCTAGTTTTAATTTTGCCATTAAAATGCCTATTATGGTATATTGAATTGAAGCGCATATATCATTGAGATTGTCTTCAATAAAATTAGGGTTTGCTTTTACTTCTCGTTGTACAAAATAAAGAATGTTGGTTTTTAATCCTGAAAAACTAAAGTTTAATCCATCCACTTTTGGTTTTGTAAATTGAAATGCTTTGGGATTACCAATTTGCGCTCTACGGTCTATTTCTGGACCAGCAGGATAACCTAAACCTAAAACTTTTCCGCTTTTGTCATAAGCTTCACCAACCGCATCATCTATGGTTTCACCTAAAACTTCCATATTAAAATGACTCGTTACTTTTACAATTTGTGTATGACCTCCAGAAATGGTCATTGCTAAAAATGGAAATGGTGGTTTTTTATGGTTGTCTTCATCTATAAAATGAGCTAAAATATGCGCTTGCATATGGTTAACATCAATAAGTGGAATATCTAAACCATAAGCCAAGGATTTTGCAAAAGATGTACCAACTAACAAAGAACCCATTAAACCAGGACCACGTGTAAAAGCTACAGCGCTAAGTTGTTCCTTTTTAATTCCGGCTTTTTCAATCGCTTGGTGCACTACAGGTACAATATTTTGTTGATGTGCACGAGAGGCCAGTTCTGGTACAACACCACCATATTCTGCATGTATTTTTTGGTCTGCAACTACATTACTTAAAATGCGGTTGTTACATAATATTGCAGCAGATGTGTCATCGCAAGAAGATTCTATTCCAAGGATGTAAATATTTTCTTTTTCCATAGTCGATATTAGGCACAATAATTGTTAATTTTACAAGTTAAAGTCCGGCATTAGGTTTAACAATGTATTGTTAGGGCAAAGGTAAAAAGTTTTAAAACATTTAAAGACAATAAATTTATCAAACAGATACTCAAAATATTAGGTAAAATAGTAGCAATAATCTTGCTACTATTTTTCATTTTGTTTTTGATTCTTTCTATACCTGCTGTACAAACCAGATTAGGAAGATATGTTACCGATAGACTAAATAATGATTTTAAAACCGATATCAACGTTGGTAGAGTTGGTTTACAGCTAAATGGTGATGTAGAGTTAAAAGAAATCTTAATTAGAGATTATAAAAAAGATACGTTAATTAGTGTTGGTGAACTTAATAGTTCTATTATAAGTTTTAGAAACTTAATTAATACAAAACTGAATTTTGGAGATATTGATGTTCAAAATTTAATTTTTAACCTAAAAACTTATAAAGGTGAAACAGATACCAATTTAGATATTTTTGTTGCAAAGTTTGATAGTGATAACCCACGAGTTGGACCTAGTGAATTTTTATTCTCATCGAGTGATTTATCTATAGAAGATGGTATTTTTAAATTAACAGATGAAAATTTAGAAACGCCAGATGTTTTTAAATTTACTGAATTAAATGCTAATGCAACCAACTTTTTAATTAATGGTCCTGAAGTTAGTACTCGTATTAATAAATTTAGTTTTAGAGATAGTAGAGGTATCGCTGTTAAGAATTTAATGTCAAATTTTGAATATACCTTAGATCACATGACCTTTGGAGATTTAAACATTCAAACAGAAGCATCAGAACTTAAAGGCGATTTAAGATTTAATTATAAGCGTGAAGATTTAAAATACTTTAAAGACAAAGTTAATGTCGTTGCAAGTTTTAGGGATTCTAATATATCGTTAACAGAACTTAATGCTTTTTTTGATGAATTTGGTACAAATCAACAAGCTAGTTTTAATGCAGACTTATCAGGGACTTTAAATGATTTAGTAGCCACCAACTTAAATGTTAGTACAACAACAAATACACGGATAATTGGTGATATAAGTTTTAAAAACTTATTTAGCAGAGAAGATGATAGTTTTGCTTTACAAGGCGATTTTAAAAATTTAGCTTCAAATTATAGAGATTTAACAGCGTTATTACCAAGGCTATTAGGTAATTCTATTCCTAGTGTAATTTCAAAGGTTGGAAATTTTAATATTACAGGCACAACGTTTATTACAGCTAAATCCGTTGAGGGCGATATAGAAATAGATACAGATTTAGGCTTTATAAAATCTGATTTGCAACTTACTAATATTGACAATATAGATGACGCTAATTATATAGGAAATATAATTTTAAACGATTTTGATATTGGAAAATTAATTGATGATCCATTAGTAGAAACAACAACTTTAAATCTAGATGTAGATGGTAAAGGGTTTACCATAGATAATCTTAGAACTGATGTAAAAGGTGCCGTAACTACTTTAAAATATAATGGTTATACCTATAGAGATATTGAACTTTCAGGTGATTTAGGAAATAAAATATTTAATGGAGTTTTAAATGTTGAAGATTTAAACCTGCAGCTAAACTTTAATGGTTTAGTAGATTTTTCAGAGGATATTAAAAAATTCGATTTTAAGGCTAAAGTTGGTTATGCTAATCTTAATGAATTAAATTTTGTTACACGAGATGAAATTTCAGAATTTAGAGGTTTAGTAACTATGAATGGTACAGGTTCTACCTTTGATAATGCAGAAGGTGCTATAAATATTAAGAATACGACGTATAAAAATCAAGATAACAGCTACGATTTTAAAGATTTTGATATTGTTTCTTCATTTGAAGGTAAAGAGCGTACTTTGTCCATTAACTCACCAGATATTATTAATGGGAAAATAACAGGGCAATTTAATATTGCAGATGTGCCTGGATTAATAGAAAATTCAATAGGAAGTATATATACTAATTATGTGCCCAATATTTTAGAAGAAGGACAATATCTTAACTTCAACTTTAATATATACTCTAAAATAGCAACCGTATTTTATAAAGAATTAATATTAGGTAAAGATACTTTTATAAAAGGTAGAATTGAAACAGATGCAAAAGGTTTTGAACTTACCTTTAACTCGCCTGAGATTAAGTTTAAGAACTATTTTGCAAATCAAATAAACTTAAACATTGACAATAGTAACCCATTATACAATACCTTTATAGAAGTAGATAGCATTGGTACAGGAGTCTACAATGCTTCACAATTTAATTTAATTAATGTTACTAAGCGAGATACACTTTTAGTTAAATCTGAATTTAAAGGAGGTAACAATAATACAGATAACTACAATTTAAACTTGTTTTATACCATAGATAAAAATAACCAGTCTGTGGTTGGTATTAGAAAATCTGATGTTAAATTCAAAGGTTACAATTGGCTCTTAAATTCTAAAAAAGATACGCTCAATAAAATTCGTTTTAACAGAAATCTAAAAGCATTTGATATTCTTCCTATTAGTATCACCCAGGGCGATGAAGAAATTTTAGTTTCTGGTAAAATATCAGATTCAATTAATAAAAGATTTAATGTTGATTTTAAAGATGTAGAACTCGTAAAAATTACACCTCGTATTGATAGTTTAGACTTAAAAGGTTTGGTTAATGGTAAGCTAGAGGTTTCTCAAAACGATGGTATCTACTTACCAAAATCTAACGTAGAAATTAGTGACCTTTTTGTAAACAACTATGACTTAGGCAAACTAAAAGCAAACATAGAAGGTAATAATTCCATAACAGACTACTACGTTGATATGTCGCTAATCAATGATAACTTAAAATCTTTAGCAGCAAAAGGAACAATTGATGTCTCGGCAAATAATCCTACCATTAATTTAGACGTCGATTTTGAGGAATTTTTATTAGATCCTTTAAATCCGCTAGGAGAAGGAGTAATAAATAACATAAGAGGATTAGTATCAGGTAGTGCTAAAGTTAGTGGAAGTTTAAACAAACCAAGTATTGATGGAGAGCTACTATTAGATAGAGCAGGTTTGTCTATTCCGTATTTAAACGTAGATTATGGTTTTGATTTCGATTCTAAAGTTGAATTAAAAGGACAGCAATTTATATTTAAGAATGTGGCAATGACAGATTCTAAATATTTCTCTAAAGGAAATTTAAATGGATTTATAGAACATTATAATTTTTTAAATTGGAGGTTAGGATTAAGACTTAATACTAACCGATTACTCGTTTTAAATACTGAAGAGTCTGTAGACGAGCTGTACTATGGTACAGGTTTTATTTCTGGTACAGCAGAGATAAAAGGACCAACTGAGCAATTGGTGATTGAAGTTAATAATGGAAGAACAGAAGCAGGTACAGAATTCTTTATTCCACTTAATGATGCAGAAAGTTTTGGCGATAATACATTTATTAATTTTTTAAGTCCAAATGAAAAACAAGCAAAAGTAAAAGGTGAAATTTCAGAACAGATTGAAGTAAAAGGTTTAATCTTAGATTTTGATTTAAATGTTAATCAAAATGCCACAATAGAAATAGTAATAGATAAAGAAGCTGGTAGTACAATTAAAGGAAAGGGAGAAGGAACATTAAACTTTTTTATTAATACTAATGGTACATTTAATATGTTTGGTGATTTTACAGTATACGAAGGGTTTTATAACTTTAAGTATGGTGGTTTTGTAGAAAAGAAATTTAAGGTTGAAGAAGGCGGAAATATTGTTTGGCAAGGTGACCCTTTAGGAGCAGAGTTAAACCTAAAAGCTGTATATTCTGGTAGTGCTAATCCTTCTGTATTATTAGACAATCCTATAACGCAAAGTATAGATGTTGATGTAGAAATACATTTAACAGGTCAGTTAGAACAACCAGAGCCAACTTTTGATTTTAGGTTTCCTGGCGTAAGTTCTACAGTAAAATCAGAGTTAGACTACAGGTTATCTTCTAAAGAAGAAAAAGACAATCAAGCCTTAATATTTTTAGCAACAGGTGGTTTCTCTAATGGTATAGAAGGTGCCAATTTTACAGGTACAATCTCGGAGCGTCTTACAGGTATTGTAAATAATTTATTTGGTACAAACAACGGAAATTTAGATGTTGGTTTCGATTTAGAACTTGGGCAAGACACACCAGACTTGCAAACAGATAATAAATTTGGCGTTACACTTCAAACTAAAATTAACGATAAAATATTGGTTAATGGTAAAGTAGGTGTACCATTTGGTAGTGCTAGTCAAACTGTAATTAGTGGAAATGTACAAATAGATTTTTTACTTAATGAAGATGGTACGTTAAGAGCTAAAGTATTTAATAGGGAAAATAGTATTGTAAATCTTGGAGATGAAATAGGTTACACGCAAGGTGTGGGTTTATCTTATAATGTAGAATTTGATACGTTTAAAGAATTACTTCAGAAACTATTTTCTGGAAAAAACAAACAAGAAAAATTTACTAAAAAGCAGTCTCAAAAAGAAGCTAATAATGACAGTGATTTTATGCCAAATTTCATGACAGTTAAAGAAAAAAAGGCAAAAACAAAGTCTAATTAACTCAATATTCTTTGTTTTTTAAATATATTTATTAACGAAAACGTTTGAATTGTTTTTTCAACAAATATTTATGATAATAGTCACATATTTCTGTGTAATGTTTACTAATTTTACTGTAAACAAAATATGGAAATGCTACAAACAATTAAAAAAATAGGTGTTTTAACATCTGGAGGAGACGCTCCAGGAATGAATGCTGCAATAAGATCTGTAGTAAGAACTTGTGCTTTTCACGATATAAAATGTTACGGTATTTATAGAGGTTACGAAGGGATGATAGAAGGTGACTTTGTAGAAATGGATGCTCGTAGTGTAAAAGGTATTATTAATAAAGGCGGCACAATGTTAAAATCTGCACGTTCAACCAAATTTAGAACTAAAGAAGGTAGAATAAAAGCTCACGAACAATTATTAAAAGCAGGTATTGATGCTTTTGTTGTTATTGGTGGAGACGGAAGTTTTACTGGTGCAATGATTTTTAATCAAGAATTTAATTTCCCGGTGATGGGAATTCCTGGTACAATTGATAATGACATTTATGGTACATCACATACATTGGGTTACGATACAGCTTTAAATACAGTGGTAGATGCTATTGATAAAATTAGAGATACGGCAAGTTCTCATAATCGCTTGTTCTTTGTAGAAGTAATGGGTAGAGATGTAGGGCATATAGCTCTAAATGTTGGTATTGCTGGTGGTGCAGAGGAAATTTTAATACCAGAAGAAGATTTAGGATTAGATAGATTAGTAGAATCATTACGTAGAAGTAAGAAATCAGGAAAGTCTTCTAGTATCGTAGTAGTAGCAGAAGGTGATAAAATAGGTAAAAGTGTTTTTGAACTTAAGGATTACGTAGATCAAAATATGGAAGATTACGACGTAAGAGTATCCGTTTTAGGACATATGCAACGAGGTGGTTCACCGTCTTGTTTTGATCGCGTATTGGCCAGTAGAATGGGTGTAAAAGCAATAGAAAGTTTAATTACCGGTAAAAGCAATTATATGGTTGGTATTAAAAATGATGTTATGGAGTTAACACCATTTGACCAAGCTGTAAAAGGTAAATCAAAAATTAATATGGAACTTTTAAGAGTTTCAGATATAATGACAATTTAATAATAAGAACGAAAATTAAAATAGAAAAATGGCAAATTTAAAATTAGGAATTAACGGATTCGGTAGAATAGGAAGAATTGTATTTAGAGCAACAGTAAAACGTAGTGACGTAGACGTTGTAGCAATTAATGATTTATTAGATGTTGATCACTTAGCTTACTTATTAAAGTATGATTCGGTACACGGAAGATTTGATGGTACTGTAGAGGTAAAAGATGGACATTTAGTTGTAGATGGAAAAACAATCCGTGTAACTGCAGAAAGAGATCCAAAAAACTTAAAGTGGGATGAAGCAGGAGCAACTGTAGTAGCAGAATGTACAGGTATCTTTACAACTTTAGAAACAGCGCAATACCATATTGATGGTGGTGCTAAAAAAGTAGTAATCTCTGCGCCAAGTAAAGATGCTCCTATGTTTGTAATGGGAGTAAATGATGATAAATTAACGGCAGATAATGCAATTGTATCTAATGCATCTTGTACTACTAACTGTTTAGCACCTATAGCTAAAGTAATTGAAGATAACTTTGGTATTGAAGAAGCTTTGATGACTACAATTCACGCGGCAACTTCTACACAATTTACAGTAGATGCGCCATCTCGTAAAAATTACAGATTAGGTCGTTCTGCGTTAAATAATATTATTCCTACATCAACAGGTGCTGCTAAAGCTGTTGGTAAAGTAATACCAGAATTAGATGGAAAATTAACAGGTATGGCATTTAGAGTGCCAACTGCAGATGTTTCTGTTGTAGATTTAACAGTAAAAACTAAAAAAGAAACATCTTTAGAAGAAATCAAAAATGCAATGAAAACTGCTGCTGCAGGTTCTATGGAAGGTGTTTTAGGGTATACAGAAGATGCTGTAGTTTCTCAAGATTTTGTAAGTGAAGTAAAAACTAGTGTTTTTGATGCAGATTCTGCAATAGAATTAAATTCAACGTTCTTCAAGTTAGTATCTTGGTATGATAACGAATTTGGTTATTCTAACAAATTAGTAGATTTAGCTCAAAAGGTAAATAGCCTTTAAGACATATTATTAATTCTGAAAATTCCGTAGGATTATGTATTGTCATAGACTACGGAATTTTTATTTATACATATCACTATCATGATTTTAATTACAGATGGCGGTTCTACAAAATGCGATTGGATTGCTATAGATAAAGATGGTAACCAAGCCGTTGATAAAATTAGAACCAAAGGTTTAAATCCAGCTATTGTTGCTGAGAAAAAATTGAATAAAATAATAGGTAAGAGTAAAGAGTTAATGGCTATTGCCGATCAAGTAACACGTATTTATTTTTATGGTGCAGGTTGCGGTACAGATAAACCAACATTACTTCTTAAATCTATACTAGAATTCTATTTTAAAAACGCAATTGTTGAGGTTAGAGAAGATACGTATGCCGCCGTTAGAGCATGTATTAATACTAACGATGAAGCTGCTGTAGTTTGTATTTTAGGTACTGGGTCTAATTGTAGTTATTATGATGGTCATAAACTACACCAAAGAGTAGCTAGTTTAGGTTTTATTTTAATGGATGATGCCAGTGGTAATTATTTTGGTAAACAACTAATAAGAGACTACTACTTTAAAAAAATGCCAGATACTATTAGTGTTGCTTTTGCTCACAAGCATAATTTAGATGCAGATTTTATTAAATATAATTTATATAAACAAACCAATCCTAGCGCATACCTGGCTGATCATGCAGAGTTTATGTTTATTAATAAAGATTCAGAATATATAAGTAACCTTATAACTAATGGTATTCGTCTATTTGCAGAAAATATGATTCTTCAATATAAGGAGGAATTAGAAACTGGAATTCCTGTACATTTTGCAGGTTCTATTGCATTTTTTGGACAAGAAGAAATTAAACAAGTTGCTAATGAATATGGCTTTAAAGTTGGTAATTTTGTTAGAAGGCCAATAGAAGGATTGGTAGATTATCACGTAAAGAATCTTTAATATGGAAATTGCAATTATTGCGCATGATGGTAAAAAAGCTGAAATGGTTCAGTTTTTAAATCAGAATAGAGAAATTTTAGAACATAAAAATATCACTTTAATATCCACTGGTACCACTGGAGAAAAAGTAAGTAAGGCGGGTTTAGAAGTTAATGCACTATTATCTGGACCCTTAGGTGGCGACGCACAAATTGCAGCAAGGGTTGCAGAAGGTCATTGCCATATGGTGTTGTTTTTTAGAGACCCTTTAGATCGACATCCTCATGAGCCTGATATTTTAATGCTTATGCGATTGTGCGATGTACACAATGTACCATTAGCAACAAATCCTGCGACAGCAGAATTACTTATAAAAGGCTTATAATTTTTAATAATCTGTTAATAAAACTAGGCAAGCCTATTGTAAAACTTATATTTTGGTTATATCTTTGTGCTATTAAAACGTAAACGAAACAAAAATTATGTTCGAATTTGATCAATACTTAGGATTTTTAGCATTTTTAACCATTTTAACTATAGGATTTTGGTTAATGATTTTCCTTTTAACTTTTGTTATACCTTATTGGGTATTTGGTTCAGCTATTGAGCGTTTTAAAGAAATAAAAGAAGAAAAGAAAGCTGCACGAGAAGGTCTAACCTTAGAATAGTTTTCTCAATAATATAAAAAAGAGCATAAATTTTAAATTTATGCTCTTTTTTTTTGTTATTCGCTTCTACAAAATATATTATTAAACTTGTAAAACTCCCATATTAAAAGGTTTTTCAATAGGAGCGTGGTTAGCAGCTTCAATTCCCATAGAAATCCAAGTTCTAGTATCTAATGGGTCAATAATAGCATCTGTCCAAATACGAGAAGCTGCATAATATGGTGAGACTTGATCGTCATATCTCTGTTTTATTTTATTAAATAATGCTTCCTCTTTTTCTTTAGTAATTGTTTCACCTCTCTTTTTTAGAGAAGCCGTTTCAATTTGTAATAATACTTTAGCTGCAGAATTTCCGCTCATTACAGCTAGTTCAGCACTTGGCCAGGCAGCAATTAGTCTTGGGTCATAGGCTTTTCCGCACATGGCATAGTTTCCTGCACCATAACTATTACCTATAACAATAGTAAATTTTGGTACTACAGAGTTACTTACGGCATTAACCATTTTTGCACCATCTTTAATTATTCCGGAATGTTCAGATTTGCTACCAACCATAAAGCCTGTAACATCCTGCAAAAATACTAACGGAATCTTTTTCTGATTGCAATTAGCAATAAAGCGAGTTGCTTTATCAGCAGAATCATTGTAAATCACACCTCCAAATTGCATTTCACCCTTTTTAGTTTTTACCAATTTTCGTTGATTAGCAACAATACCAACAGCCCAACCTTCAATTCTGGCATATGCTGTAATTATTGTTTTACCGTAATCTGCTTTATACTCTTCAAATTCAGAATCGTCAACCAATCTTTTTATGATGTCTTTCATATCATATTGGTCTGCTCTACTTTTAGGGAGGATACCGTAAATATCATCTGGATTCTCTTTTGGTTTTTTAGATTCAGCTCTGTTGTATCCAGCTTTATCAAAATCACCAATTTTATCAACTATAGATTTTATTTTATCTAAAGCATCTTTATCATCTTTAGCTTTATAATCAGTAACACCAGAGATTTCGCAATGTGTAGTTGCACCGCCTAAAGTTTCGTTATCTATAGATTCACCAATTGCAGCTTTTACTAAATAACTTCCTGCTAAAAAAATACTTGCTGTTTTATCTACAATTATGGCTTCATCACTCATAATAGGTAAATAGGCTCCACCTGCAACACAGCTTCCCATAACGGCAGAAATTTGAGTAATTCCCATGCTGCTCATTATAGCATTGTTCCTAAATATGCGACCAAAATGTTCTTTGTCTGGGAAAATTTCATCTTGCATTGGTAAAAACACTCCAGCACTATCCACTAAATATATTATTGGTAAACGATTTTCTATGGCAATTTCTTGAGCACGTAAATTCTTTTTACCTGTAATAGGAAACCAAGCACCTGCTTTTACAGTTGCATCATTTGCAACTACAATGCACTGTGTACCATTAATGTAACCCATTTTTACAACAACACCTCCAGAAGGACAACCACCATATTGCTCATA
This sequence comes from Winogradskyella endarachnes, assembly GCF_009741275.1. Taxonomy (GTDB): domain Bacteria; phylum Bacteroidota; class Bacteroidia; order Flavobacteriales; family Flavobacteriaceae; genus Winogradskyella; species Winogradskyella endarachnes. The sequence goes on along the minus strand of NZ_WOWS01000001.1, from coordinate 493,507 downwards.
CATGCCTTCGCCTGCAAATGCACCAATTTCAATGGACTTAGATGTTGAATCTAATAAATAGTCTACCCGTTCACGAGCAGTCATTTTACCTTTTGCATGATGTTTGGCAATACTTTTTTCGCCACCACCTAATTTTACTTTAGCAATTCGTTTTTTTAAATCGGAAACTAATAGCTTATTGTAGTCTTCGTTTTGGTTGAATTTTATATCCATTTATTTAGTTCTGTTTTGTACGAATTTACAAAATGATAATATGTTAAGAAAGTGAATATTTTGTTAAAAAAATATTACATGGAAATATATTCCTAGGAATATAAAATTAATTTTGTGTATATTTGTACCCTAACTAAATTTAAGTGTTATGAAAAGAGATAAGATTATTTTTTATGCATCTACAGGTCTATTAACTTTATTAATGTTATTTTCTGTGAGTATGTATTTTTTTAAAAACGATATGGTTTCAGATATGTTTGAAGGTTTTGGATATCCTTCTTACATTATTTACCCTTATGCTGTCGCCAAATTATTAGGGCTATTTGCTATTTGGAACCCTAAATTTAAAGTGATTAAAGAATGGGCTTATGCTGGTTTCTTTTTTGCTTTTGTTTTGGCATTTTTCGCTCATTTTATGATTAGTGATGGAGGGCACTTTTCACCATTAGTTGCAATTATTCTTTTAGCAATTTCTTATATTTTTAACAAAAAAACTCAAAATTAGTATGAAAACGATTATAGCATTTGCCGGAAGCAACAGTAAACGGTCAATTAATAAACAGCTTGCAAGTTATACAGCAAATTTAGTGAGTAATGTAAACGTAGAAATCTTAGATTTAAATGATTATCAACTGCCATTATATAGTGTTGATTTTGAGCAAGATAATGGGTTGCCCAATGTTGCAGAACGTTTTGTAGAGATGATTAAAAAATCTGATGGTATTATTTTGTCTCTTGCAGAGCATAATGGGGCATATACTGCAGTTTTTAAAAACTTATTTGATTGGATGTCTCGTGTAGAGCAAAAAACCTTTCAAAATAAACCCATGTTATTAATGGCAACATCTCCAGGAGCAAGAGGTGGTGCTACTGTTTTAGAAATTGCAAAGGGAAGATTTTCATATCATAATGCTCAAATTGTCGGTGAGTTTTCATTACCGTCATTTTATGAGAATTTTTCAGAAGGCAAAATAAATAACGATACTTTAAATGAAGAGTTATTGGTGCAAGTAAGACAATTTGAAGAAGCACTTTAATAATCAGCTTTATATCATTATTCACTAAAATAATCTAAGCTAATGGGCGATTTTTCAAAAGATATAAACTCCACTTTTCCAAATCAAAAAGTTAAGGCATTATTGAATATAATGTATACAGCTAATTGGATTAAAAGTTACCAAACCTCCTTTTTTAAGCCTTTTAAAATTTCATCACAACAGTATAATATTTTAAGAATATTGAAGGGAGCAGAAAAACCATTAAAAGTTCAAACTATTAAAGAGCGCATGGTAGAACGATCTCCAAATGCAACGCGTTTAATGGATAAACTTAGTGCAAAAAGATTAATTGAGCGTATTGCTTGCCCAACAGATAGACGTGTTGTGCACATTAAAATTACTGAAGAAGGAATAAATCTATTAAACGAAATTTCTAAGTCTCACAAAACAGATATACTAAAGAATATAACGGAGGAGGAAGCAACTCAATTAAGCAATTTATTAGATAAAATTAGATGAAAAAGTTAATTCATAAAGCGCAAAGTAGAGGATTTGCCGATCATGGTTGGTTGCAGGCTAATCACTCATTTAGCTTTGCCAATTGGTATAATCCTCACAGATTACATTTTGGTGCTTTAAGAGTGTTAAATGACGACGTTATTGCGCCCAACATGGGATTTGGTACTCATCCGCATGACAATATGGAAATTATAACCATTCCATTACAAGGTATTTTAAAGCATAGCGATAATATGAATCACAACAGGCAAACGGTTGTACCTAGTGAAGTGCAAGTAATGTCTGCAGGCACAGGTATTCAGCATTCCGAAATTAATGGATCTTTAAATGAGCATTTAAAATTGTTTCAAATTTGGATCATACCTAATAAACGGAATGTAACACCAAGTTATCAACAAAAAGTATTTAATGAAGGAGATAGAAAAGGAAGACTTCAAACTTTAGTAACATCTTATGAAGATACTGATTCGGAAAGTTTAAAAATTCATCAAGATGTTAAATTATCTCGAATTGATTTAGTGGAAGGTGAATCATTTAATTATGTTTTAAAAACTGAAAAACATGGTGTTTATGTTATGTCTATTTCAGGTAAATGTGAAGTTGAAGGAGAAATTTTAGAAACCAGAGATGCTATTGGACTTTCTGAGTTAGATGCTTTTAAAATCATTTCAAAAACTAATTGCGAATTATTATTTATAGAAGTGCCAATGCTTAAAATATAGATTTTCATTAATTTTTATAATAGAAGCATCACAAATAGTGATGCTTTTTTTATTTAAAATGCGATATTTGTAATACAACTAACTACTAAAACTTAAAGAATAAGAATATGGCGATGAATAAAAATACAGTACTGTCTTGGGCAACATGGATTATGATATTTGTGGGATTAGGATTAATTGCACTTGGTGCATTTAGATATGATGACGTTGCAGGTTGGGGATTTGCAGCAGTTGGTGGAGGTTTTTTCTGTATTGCTTGGGTGTTTAATGCCTTAAAAGGAAGAGTGTAATTAACCTTTTAATTTTAAATTGATTAAATAAACTTTAAACTAAAAAAATGAGTGACGATAAAAAAGTAATTTTTGCCATGTCTGGCTTAACTAAGACATTTTCAGGAGCAAATACACCAGTATTAAAAAATATATATTTAAGCTTCTTCTACGGCGCTAAAATAGGTATTCTTGGTCTTAACGGATCAGGTAAATCAACTTTGTTAAAAATTATTGCTGGAGTAGATAAAAACTATCAAGGTGATGTGGTATTTCAACCAGGTTATACAGTAGGTTATTTAGAGCAAGAACCGCAATTAGATGATGACAAAACGGTAATGGAAGTTGTACGAGAAGGTGCTGCAGAAACTGTTGCCATTTTAGATGAATATAACAGTATAAACGAGCAATTTGGTTTGGAGGAAGTTTATAGTGATGCGGATAAGATGGAAAAGCTAATGAACCGTCAAGCAGAACTACAGGATCAAATTGATGCTGCAGGAGCTTGGGAATTAGATACCAAATTAGAAATTGCTATGGATGCTCTGCGCACACCAGATGGTGATAAAAAGATTGGTGTACTTTCTGGAGGTGAGCGTCGCCGTGTCGCATTATGTCGTTTATTATTACAAGAGCCAGACGTTTTACTATTAGATGAGCCCACCAACCATTTAGATGCAGAATCTGTACATTGGTTAGAACATCATTTAGCACAATATAAAGGTACCGTAATTGCTGTAACTCACGATAGATACTTTCTAGATAATGTAGCAGGATGGATTTTAGAACTCGATAGAGGTGAAGGTATCCCATGGAAAGGAAACTACTCGTCTTGGTTAGACCAAAAATCTAAGCGTATGGCACAAGAGAGTAAATCAGCGTCTAAACGTCAAAAAACATTAGAACGAGAGCTCGATTGGGTACGTCAAGGCGCAAAAGGAAGACAAACAAAGCAAAAAGCACGTTTAAAGAACTATGATAAATTAATGAGTCAGGATCAAAAACAGCTCGATGAGAAATTAGAAATCTACATACCAAATGGTCCGCGTTTAGGTACCAATGTAATTGAAGCTGCAGGTGTTGCAAAAGCCTATGACGATAAATTATTATACGACGATTTAAACTTTAATTTACCTCAAGCTGGTATTGTTGGTGTTATTGGTCCAAATGGTGCTGGTAAAACTACAATATTTAAGATGATAATGGGAGAGGAGAATCCAGATAAAGGCGAGTTTAAAGTAGGTGAAACAGCTAAGATTGCATACGTTGACCAAAAGCACTCAAATATTGATCCAGAAAAAACAATTTGGCAAAACTTTAGTGATGAGCAAGAGTTGGTGATGATGGGAGGAAAGGAAGTAAATTCTAGAGCCTATTTAAGTCGATTTAATTTCTCTGGAGGTGAACAAAATAAAAAGGTAAAATTGTTGTCAGGTGGAGAGCGAAACCGTTTACATTTGGCTATGACACTAAAAGAAGAAGGTAACGTATTACTATTAGATGAGCCTACCAATGATTTAGATGTAAATACCTTAAGAGCTTTAGAGGAAGGTTTAGAGAACTTTGCAGGTTGTGCCGTAGTTATTAGTCACGATAGATGGTTTTTAGACAGAATATGCACCCATATTTTAGCGTTCGAAGGTGATTCTCAGGTTTATTTCTTTGAAGGAGGATTTAGTGACTATGAAGAAAATAAGAAGAAGCGATTAGGGGGTGACCTAATGCCAAAACGTATTAAGTACAAAAAGTTGGTGAGGTAATTTAAATTACCTAATAAAATAAAAATAGCCAGCAAATTGCTGGCTATTTTTATTTTATAAATTACGTTCTAAATCTTTAATTTTAGCTTTAAGTTTTCGGTTTTTTAAAAACTGTAAAAACCATAATATTATCATAGTTACAAGCGCTACCGATAAAATACTAATTAATTTATTAGTTGTGTTTTCACTGGTTTTTATGGATGTTCTTATAAATTCAATCATTCCAAATATTTGTTAGCTTTCTCCATATAAATGACCGCTTGGTGTTCCATCATCAGAATTTTCATAGTCTTTAAATGCATTGGTTTGCATTAACTTTTTATTTTCTGCTTTTAGCTTATACATTTTTAATATTGCAAAAATAATAAGAACAAAAAAAACGGTAGCTACTGCAATCAAAATCATGGTTAGTTGCGTGGTTGTAACAATCAGAGGCTTAGGGAGTAGGTTACTATTCATGGTGTTGTTTATATAGAATTGGGCTTGTAGAGTGCTAAGATATATAATTATATTTTCTTAAACCTTTAATTTTAAATTATTTACGAAAAAAATACGAAAATTTCATCGTTTAAATGTAGTTAAAAGTCGACGAATAACAGTGTTTTTAAGGTTTATTTAAGGTTTTATGCTTTCAATCTTTCTCAAATTATAATGAACATTTTTTTAATGTAAAAAGAATTATGTAATGGATTTCTTGAATTATTTTGAATTAGACTGTAACATTTTTAATTATTAATCTACCTATATTTTAGTAAGTAAAGTTTTTATAGTCTTAAAAAATTACCGAAATTGTTATCCTTAAATTGTTCAACTTAATAACACTACACAAATATGTCTGATGATTTTGATTTATTAGAAACCAATTCCAATGAAAAAACAGCTAAAGTCGATGTAAATTGGGGAAAAGCTATTGACCAAATGAAGTCTAAATTGGCTCAAGAAGATGATCCAGAAAGCCGTCAGAAGATATTAAATGCAACATTAGATAATGTTGTAGACATGGCTGAAAAAGACAGAACAACATTATTAGATGCCATAAAAGACTTAACAGATTACCAAGATGAAGTTGGTATTATGTTTGAAGGTTTTTCGGCTTTAAACGCAGAAGAACAAAAAGTAATTGACGATGCAGTAAAACGTTTAGAACGTGCTAAGGTAAAACTTGAAGACGCCAATAATAAACCAGATACATGGTGGAATAATCTTTGGGGTCGAAAAAGCAAGATTAAAGATGCAGAGGCAGAACTTAAAAATGCTCAAAAAGAACGTGATGCATCAGATAATAAAGCAAAAGCCATGTTTCAGCAACGTATTGAGACTGCCGATGTACAAACCTTGTTAAATGAATTGTCATTTAAAAGTCAAGCAGCTATTAAACGTTTAAAGGACAGAGAAATTGAAATAAAAGAAGTTGAAGAGAGTTTAAAAACAGCCATTGTTGAAGCCTCTAACAACCACACCAAAGCACTTCAAAAGAAAAAAGAAGTAGAGGACAAGTTAGAAGAACAATATGCATTGTTAAAACAAGCACGTCAAGCATTAGAAGAAGTTGCGGATAAGCAATCTACAGAATATTCAGATGCCTTAGGTAAAGTAACTACGTTAGAGCAAAAGGTTGAAGAATTAGAAGGTCTTAAAAATGCTTATACAACCTTAGCGGCTTCAAAAGATAGTTTCGTTCACAAACATAACCTTACAATTAAAGTTCTTACATCGTTACGTAGTAATTTACAAACGCATAGAGCAAAATTAAAGAGTGATACTGATGAGCGTCTAAAATATTATGACGGTTACGTTGTAGCTTTAAAAGCACGTACAGACCAAGAATTTGCAGCTATTTTAGAACACTTAGGTGTTAAAACTGATGAGCATATTGGAGAAACTTTAGCAGCAATGCATACAGCAAGTGCTAAAGCACGTCAAGAAATGATGGACAATATTCCAGTGCACGAAAAAGTGATGCAAGGTGTCTATGGAAGTTATGCTGAAGCATTACAAGAAATTAGAGAAAAGGATAAGTCTATTCAGTCTAATTTTGCGGACCGTTACGGCATTGATATGAAAGAAATTTTTGAAGATTATTACGCAGCAGACGGAAACGCACCAGTAAATGACGGAGCAGGTGAACCAGCAGATTCACCGAAGCCAGAAGCTAGTGACGACGACCTTTTAGGATAAAAATTAGTGAGCAGTCTTCAGTATTCAGTTGGCAGTAAAATCGTGACTGAATACTGTTGCTACACACTAAAACTTCAATAACTTTTTAAATACGTTTTGGGTATTCGTAGATTACTGTAAACTGAATACTGCCAACTACCAACCAGAATGATAGTTACACCCTTAGATTCCGCAATATTAGATTCCAAAGAACAGTATGTGTTCTATCACAAAATGATAGATTTCACATTAAAGGAACTTATTGTTGCTGTACAAGAAAAACAATTACTAAACAACCAAGAAGTTCAATTATTTAAACAATACAGTGATTTATTATTGTATTCAATTGAAGCCATGCGTGTAAAATACATGTATGACGAAGAGGAAAACATGAAAGTGGATTTAACCGATTCTGGATTTCCAAATTATCTTGAGTTTAGATATTTGTTTAATGATTTGGAATTACGTGAAGAGTATCTGGGTAAACTTACAGATGTAGAAACTCTAAAGGACGAATTTTTAGACACGCTAATGCGGAAAAAAGAGCCAATTGCAAAACGCAAACTCTTTCAAGCATCATCAATTGTTTATTATACATCGGCAAAAAAAGAATATATTTTTAATCGTTTTGTACAAGGTAAAATAATGCAAGTGTCAGAAAATGCCGAGGCAGACTATTTGGTAAGTTGGAGCTTTTATGATGTTACACACAACAGACCATACATTTGCTATATGTATTTTAATTATGACGGTAAAAATGTGCAAGATTATAAAGATGAAATCTATTCTATTCTTAAAACTGTAGCAGATCGCGATATGAATCTAGATACCATGGCTTATGCTATAGATAAGCGTTTGCCAAAAGTGTTTCCTAAGCACATAAGACGTGTAGATTTAGGACCAATACACAATGTATTTGCTAAAGACGAAAACAAAGTAACACATGCCATTTTGCAAAGTATAGCGAGTAAAGAAGTGCCTTTAGAATCTTATGCTATATCATTTAAAATAGACGAATTAAAATCTAGTAGCGAATTTAGAGAAGGCAGTTTTTTTAGTAAACAAACCTTTCAAAAATGGGATACAATTTTTAGACAACGCTATGTATTTGCACCACATAGAATTATACAATTACTTTATAATAAAACACCAGAGATTATGAATAAGTTGGCGATGTCGCCTATTCAAATTTCGGAACTAAATACAAAATAAGTTTAACGTTAGAAGATTGTAGCTCAAAAATTAGAGTGATAAAACTTCTCACTTTTTACTTTTCACTTATAACTTAACCAATGGAACACAACTCAACTTTCCCTATAAAACAAAATGAATTAGACATGCTTCGAGATGAAGCAACAACATATCTAAAATCTATTCAATGGGAACAAAGTCAACGCGCAAAAAATAAAGATGCAGATGCTAAAGACGAATCTATTTTATTGTATTTGTCTAGAGCCAATAACGGAAGTAACGTTAATGTTACTTCAGTTTCTAAAACCATTTTAGCCTTAAAAAAGCGTTTATTACCAGAGTCTGTGGCACTTCCTATTTATTTAAATCAAACGTTATATGCCGTGCAAGAAGCTATAACGCTTGGTATTTGGATTAAAGATTCATTTTATGATGCTTCAGGATTATCGAGTTTAAGTGAAAATAAATCTGCTTTAGATAGCTCAGGAAGACGAGAATACGAAAGTAAAATGCATACAGCAACGGCTTTTATGCTATTTTCAACAGCGTATAAAGTTCTTCACGATTTAAAACCACATGCTTCAGATGATTTATCTGTAATGAAACAGAAATTTGCAGGCATACCAGAAGTATCATTTTTAACACCTTTAAAAGGAATTTCTTGTCAGTTATTTTATTACGATAAATATTTAGGGCATCCTGAAATTATAAAGTCAGACAAAGATGTTATTGATTTTACAGTCGTTTATTTTGAAGCGTTAATAGACGAAATTCAACTTAGAAAAAGTAGTTTAGAATACACCGAAACCATAGTTGATAGAACTTATAAATTAGAAAATTCAGAATTTGCAGTATCTGGCTGGGAAAATTCATTTTCTGGCACAGCAAAGAGTATAGAATTTAATAAAATTCAGTTTGAGCAAATTGTAGGTAACAGAGATGCTAAACATTTTGCACGTCGTTTAACAGAGCGCTTATTAAGTTACGATATAGAAGCAAAGAAAAACCCATTTCAAGAATTAGGTGGATTTATGCCAGTTTTTATGGGTTACGGTATTCCTGGTACAGGTAAAAGTATGTTAATTGCAGCAATTGCAACCCGATTAAAAGAACATTCAGATAATTTAGATATTCCATTTTTATTCCACCCAATGCCAGATACGTTGATTAGTACGTTTCAAGGTGGTTCTGCCGAAAAAATGGTAGAGTGGATGAAGCCATTGCAAGACCCAACAAAATTAATTTTTGCGCCAATAGATGATGCCGAAAACAATTTGCAAGAACGTACAGCACAAGGCGTTTCTGCAGGAGTAAAAGAAGTAATTGGTGTGTTTTTAAGATATACAGAAGGCGCTTATGCTGTAAATTATGGTAACAGTTCTATTGGTTTATTTACCAATTTGCCAGAAATGTTAGATAAAGCCGTAATTTCTAGAGTGCAAGGCAGATTTAAAATAGATGGTGCACGCACTGAGCACGATTTTGTTGATCAAGATTACATTTGGTGGAAAAAGTTAAATGATACTATGCCAGATTTTGTAAACATGAATGATCCAGAAGTGTATAAATATTTGTCAGACCAAGGGTTAGCCAGCAGTATGGGAGACATTCTTAATACCATTGAAAAACCTTCAGAAGCAAGAGTACATGATACTTTTGATAAAGTAGAAAAGCTTCATCAAGAGACGGATCATATGTTTTATGCAGCGTTATATAAAGAAATTCAGAAAATATTTCCGTTTTTCTCTTCAAGAGATGTAAGAAATATTCAATCTGCTATTTCATTGCGTCTTACGGATTTTGATTTAGAACAAGATTGGTTTGAAAATCCTGAAACGTATTTCAAAAAAGATTACGAGACTAAATTTAATATGCTTCAAGAATTAATGAAATCTAATATGAAAGGTTTAAACTTTTCAGATATTAGAAGACAAGAAGTAATAAGATATTTAGATAACGTAGCAACCATTGCAGATACAGACTTTAAACGAAAAGTAGATGCTAGAGTAAACCAAATGAATATTGAAACTAAGGCTCGCGAGCAATTTGGTATTAAAGGCTAAAAATGGAAGAGAACGCAAATAAAGAAATAGAAATAAATGAAGTGGTCAAAGCGCCTACTAAAGGTTGGTTGCAGCGACTAAAAGATGAAAGCTGGGAAGCTGAATTGCTAGTCTCTGCCATTGCTATTTTTGGGATATTTCAGATGTTTGATGTTATTGATTGGGGAACAAATAAGTTTATTAACATATTAAATCCTAGTCAATATTTAGTGGGTTATGCCATTTTATTTATAGGATTATTTGCCATAAGTATTTTGGCATCAATGTTTGTAATTCATTTTTTTCTTCGTGCGTATTGGATTGGTTTAGTAGGCTTAAATTCTGTTTTTCCAGATTACAGTATAGAAGATAGTGCCTATTCAAAAATATATACAGAGAAGATTCTTTCTATTCTTCCAAAATTAGAAGACTCAATAAAAAAAGTAGATGAGCTGTGTAGCGTTATTTTTTCGGCAGCATTTACGTTTTTATTGATGTATGCTTACATGGCTTTAATGGCTTGTCTTTACCTGCTGTTATTTAATTTGTTATCAGGTTTTATACCTACACTAATTCTTTTAATTCCATTAGTTTTATTTATTGGAGCCATGATGTTTCAAATAATTATTGGTACCATAGCTAATTTGAAGAAAAATAGAGAAAAAGAAAGTCTTCAGGTTTTATATTTTAAAGCTGTAAAATATACCTCACTGATTATGATTGGACCTTTGTATAAGTCCATTCTGCAAGTATCAATGATATTTGGTTCTAATTTTAAGAAGAACAAATCCCTTGCTTATTTAATGCTGTCGTTTTTAGTTGTTGGAATGCCCTTGGCTATTATTCAAATGAATAAAACTAACATTCCGTATTTAATTAAAACAGGAATTGGAGTAGAAGACGACGAATTAAAAATAGACCCAAATTACTATGCGTCAGAAAATACAAGCAGCACATTTCTTTTAGCACCAGAAATTGCTTCAGATGTTATTAAATCTAAAGTAATTAAAGTCTTTATACCCATTTTTGATAATGAAAAGAAGCTGAGAGAAGGCACTTGCGAAACTTATAAAGAGGATGAAAATTTAACCAAATCAGAACAACGAAAAGCGAGTGGTTTAAGTTTTTTAAATTGCTATAAAACGTATAATACAGTATTTTTAAATGATGAAAAAGTAGATGCCAATTTCTTAAAATATAAGCATCCAATAACAAAACAATTTGGAGTTATAGGTTATGTATCGTTAAAAGATGCAACCTTCGGAATGCAGACTATTACTATTAAAAAAGAATATAGCAAGGATAATGTAAAGTCTTGGTCAATTCCTTTTTATTATACCGAAAACAATTAGAAACAAGCCTTTAAATGAATAATAACCTTAAAAATATTACTAAAACTAACCTGTCGAAAGAATGGGCAACATTAGATAGAATAGATTACGATTTTCAATTTAAAAATGGTGATTGGAAACGTTTGTCTAGAGAATGCTATAATCGTGGTAATGGTGCGGCAATTTTGTTATATAATTCTTTAAAAGGAACGGTTATATTAACAAAACAATTTCGTATGCCAATCTATGAGCAAAACAAAGAAGAAGGCATGTCTATTGAAGTATGTGCTGGTGCTATTGATAACAGTGACGAGCCTTTAGAAACTATTATTAGAGAGACAGAAGAAGAAGTTGGTTATAAAATTAACAACGCCAAACAAGTACTCACGGCATATACATCACCAGGTGCATTAACAGAAAAAATGTTTTTATTTGTTGCGGAATATAGTGAGGAGATGCAAATAAACGAAGGTGGTGGTTTAGAAAGTGAAAATGAAGAAATAGAAGTTTTAGAATTATCGTTTTCTAAAGCTATTAAAATGGTCAAAGACCAAGAAATTATTGACGCAAAAACAATAATGTTATTGCAGTTTGCGCAGTTAAATAATTTGTTAGACTAAGATGCAAAAATTAAAAAAAGCACATTTATATAGAAGTGAACTAATTCCGGTGAGTGGCAAACTGGTAGAGCGCTATAATAAATGCTTAAAAACCTTAGGTTTTAAAGAAACTAAACTAAAATCATTTTCTATTGACGGTATTGGTTGGAGCCCAGAGGTAGCAGACGAAAAAGAAAATGTACATTACCTAAATCATGGTGATGCTAATCCGCATGGCATTATTATTTCACCATTACAAAAAGGAAAACCGGTGTATTTGCCATTTCATTCTTTTGATAAAGAAATGATGCAACATGTGTTTAGAACTCATGGACCAAAAATTAATGATATCACAAGAGATTCTGCCATTTGTATCGATTTTGACCAAGATATTGATGTCTTTTACGAACCATTAGACGTGCTTAAATACAAGAATGTTAGTATAACATTTCGTCTAATAGATAATCTTGAAGACAAACAAAAAGAACAATTAAAACTCATTGATAAATTTAGAACTGAAAATAATTTTATTGATGAGCGTATTCATCAACAATTATTAGACTCTGCCACAACTTATGGAGACTTAAGAGACAGAGATTTAAGTTTACATCCTTTGCATTATTCTACAGGTTCTTTTTTTACAAGAGCATTTGGAGGTGTTTATTTGCTTAGAGATTTTATAAAGCCAATTATAATTTTTGAAAATTTAGACCATTATAAAGAAGCTATAAAAGATACTGTTTATGATATTTTAATCTATCATATCTCGCAGCCAGAATTAGTAGAAAAACTGAAAAGCCATCTAATTATAGACTGTGATTTAGAACAGGTTGTAGATACACCTAATTATAACAGAATTAAAAAGTTTGAATTATATCAGTTTTTAAAGGAAACAGAACATCCTATTAAAGATATATTAGATAATAAAGTACTGTTTAAGAGTTACTTAAATAAAATTGATATAAAAGCGCGTAAACAAGTGATGAGTGTAGAATTATATCTCGAAAAACTAGAACGTAGCAATGCCTATAAAATTGAAGATATAGTAGACCAACAATTGTATTTTGCATTGCATCAGCCACATTCTTCGCTTTCAGCAGAGCACAGAGACTTAATACACAAATTATTAATAAACATTGCACCAAAAGACGTTTTGTTCTTGTACTGGTACGATAAAGAACAGTTTTATAAGAGTTATGACACTTGGGACGACTCTTTTAAAGATTGGGTAATTGAAAGAATCCGTAACAATATCTAATAATTTTAGACTAATTTTATAACAGCTGTCATTCCGCAATTGATGCGGAATCCAATAAATGAAAATAAATTGTTATCAAAGGAAGGTTGATTTAATTAGATAAGGTCATATTAAATTGGTTAGATTATTTCAAGGAATGAAATTTGTAATAGATTTTAAGACCTAGAACAGAATGACAAAAAACTAAAAACATAAAAAATGATGTCACTAGAAATAATAGCTTTTGTAGCTTCAATACTATTCGGAATTGTATTGTATTGGAGAGAATCTAAAAGCAATAAAGTATATAAGTTTTTCAACAAACTTTTTTATTCTAAAGATTTACAAATGGATGCCAATAGTAAAAAAGGTTTCTTATATCAACAATCTTTCTTAATGCGGTTGGTCTATATTGCTGTACTATTTTTAGTAGGTATACTTATTACTAGATTTTTAATTCCTATAGATTTAATGACCATTTCTTTATTTGCATCTAGTATGTTTGGTACTTTATTAGGAACTTATTTAGCAAATTTTGTGTTTAAATCGTCTGAAGTTATAGATGAAAAAGGAGATTCATTACTAGATGCCGTTAAGGACACTGTAGAAAAAGGAAAAGAGTTTATACAAGATTTAGAAACAAAAGAAAGTACTAAAGATGTAGAAATAGAGCAAGAGATAAAAGCGAAGCCTAAAGTAGAAAAACAAAGTGCACGTGACCGATTAAAAGATAAGGGTCTTATGTAATACCAAGTGTTTTTTCTAAGTTAATTTAAATATGATATTACATATACGTTACACTATATGTAATACGGATTTGAAAAAAGATGTTTAATAAATAAAGATTTCTGTCAAGTCAGGAATTACAAACAATTATGATTAAAAGTTATTGGAATAAAGGAGGAAAACAAAAAGTAATTACAATTTTCGTAGTCTTGCTATTATTAGTGCTATTATTCTTTTTTAGAGACGATTACCAGCCAGCTTTATTATTTATACGTAAATATATTTTTATAATTATAATCAGTGCATTGGTTTTAATCTTAGGCTTAAGAAAATTCAGAAATTCATCTAGTATTGGTACACGTTTAGGTATGTTAGCTTTGCTTATTGGTTTTTTCGGTATATTATATACAGTTGGTTGGCATTTAAAAATGTACGATTACATGAAAACCTATAATGTATTCAATAGCTTAAATAAAGTTGAAATAAATGAATTACCACTAACACAAAATGAACGTATACAACCACTTAGAAATATATTTTCTATGGCCAATGAAAGTGTTGGAGAAACAAAAGATGTCTCATTACCACATTTGGTGCGCATTGGTACTGAAAATAAATGGACAATGGCCATTCAGCCAAGTGAAAAGTATGTTATGCAACAAATGAGTGATAATACAGAAGAAGTATTTGCAGTAAGCAGTACAACACCTTTTCCGCGTTTTTCTAACGAAAATAGAATTTCTGTAACCTTCTCAATTGGAGAATCTTTAAAGTTTAGCAGAAATACATATAATGCAGTAGTACAGCGTTTTAATCCTTGGATGTTATTTAATTACGAGCCAAGTGATACATTTTACATGAAAAATGATGATGGCAAATGGGTAGAAGTAGTAAGTTTAATTAAATGGAAAGGTTTCTTTTTTCCTTATCCATCATTTGGAGGAGTAATGATTATTGAAAGTGGTGAACATGATATGAATGATTATTTAGAGCGTATCACAATCGGTAAAGGAACTTTTGTAAGTCCAGAAGAAATTAAAAATCATCCGTTTTTAAATAAACAAAATACCTTAGCAGAAGAAGTGTCTCAGTTACAAGCAGAATCATTAAAGTTCTTAGGAGGTTTTAGCGACCCTTTACCATGGAACATGGAAACAGCGGTAAAAATCCCAATGATGCCTAAAGATCAAAATCAACAACCGTATGTTACTGATTTTGATTTTGCAGGTTCTAATTCAGATGCTTTTAGTGGTTTGTACCATTGGTTTGGTTTGGAGCCAGTAGGAGAAGAGCGTACTAGTTTAAGTTATAGTGTATTTATTCCGGCAGACGGAACAGATAGACTGTACTACTTTGATCACGCTTCTAAAAAACAAGGTTATGCAGGTGTTTCTGCTATGCCTTTAAAAGTAAAAGAATCTAGGAAAGAATACGATTGGTCAGCTAATACACCTGTAGAATTTAGACCATATATAAAAAATATAGCAGGAAGAAAGCGCATGTTTTTCTTAGGAACAGTATCTTCTATTAGCGAAAAAAACGCTAAGCAATTTGACGGTTCTGCTACACCAGATTTAGTTTTAATTGATAGTGAATATAGAGATGTTATTTGGATAGACGTTAAGCATCCTAGTACTTGGGACGAGGAAGTTTATAACCAATTAAACGAAGCATGGAGAGCAAGTGAAGGTATTGGTTATTATTACAAAGAAGTGCCAAAAGATGAAGATGTTATGGAACAGCAAATGGATTCCATAATGAGTATACCTAAAATTGAAGATAATACAGATAAAATAGATGCGCTTCAACGTCAATTAGATTCGTTAAAAGCATTAGGCGGACAATAAAATATTTAGTTTTATAGTATTTAGACCTGTCAAGTTTTTTAAACCTGACAGGTTTTTTTAGCAATAAGATATTACTCATTTTATTTATGCATTACAGCAATTATATCTATTGTTGTCTTAAATTTGTTTCAGATTTAGATGATAAAACTAAAATTCTATAAACATCTTTATATCACAGCGTTCATAAGGACAATTTTCTTCAACCTTAATTTCCACAAAACCATATTTTCTATATAAATAAATTGCATTTTCTAATTTTCTACTTGAATAGAGTAGAAGGCCTTTTAAATTTTTAGTTTTACCAAAATCAATACAGTGTTGCAATAATTGCTGACCAATTTTTTGTCCGCGTTTTTCTGGTAATACGGCCATTTTTGTTAATTCAAAAAAGCCAGTTTCAGTTGTTGGCATTAAAGCAGCAGTACCTACAACTTTATCATTTTTTAATACAAAGAAAATATAGCCGCCTTTATCAATTATATAGGTGATGGGGTTACTTAATACGTCTTTATCATAAGATTCTACGTAAAAATGTGCTTTGAGCCATTCAATATTTAAATTGTAGAAATCTTGGGTGTATTCTGGTTTAAAATCAATAATTTTAATTGCCATTTGCTCTAATAAAATCTGTTATGAGGTACGTAATTAGTTTACCAACTTTAGTATTGGTTTTCTTTGTTGGTGCTGCTTCGCAAATGTGAATGTAGGTTACGTTTTTATGTTTTCCAAAATAATTAACGAATTGTCTAGCCTGTTTAACGCTAAATCCACTTGGTGATTTTGCACTACTTGGTATGTTTTCTATAGCATCGCAATCTATTTCAATACCAAAATAGCTTTCTGAGACATGGTCTAATGCAGATTTCATTTCGGGTTTAAAGTCAACCTCGTTTCTTACTTCAATAGACTCATATGTATTGTATTTAATGGACTTTACTTTTTTCATCTTTTTAAGTAAAGCATCAGACGTATAGTTTTCATGCAGACCAAAAACAAAATAATTTTTTAAAAAACCTTCAGCATAAGCATAACTAAAACCATTGCCACTGTGTCTGCCTTCTTCTGCTCTAAAATCTGAATGTGCATCAAAATTAACCACATTAATTCTTTTGTTAAGCGCTAAAGCACTTCCTTTTAAATTTCCATAAGCATTATTGTGCCCTCCACCAATTACAATTGGGATTTTTTTAGCTTTTACTATAGAGGCTACAATTTGTGTAACATCTTTATCAATGGTATTAACAAAATTTCTAATTTTTGAAAGTTCTTTCTTTTTAGATCTATCTAAAGCTAACAAAGTTTCACGTTGTTCATTATACATTAAACACCCTAAGATTAAAATGCGTTTTGGAGTGGTAAAATCGTTATTCTGTATATTTAACAAAATTTTTATTGTGGCTTCCCAAGTCTTGTAAGTTCCTGTTTGTCCGAAGTTTCCGTATACGCCAACGTCTTCTGCAATACCAAATAATACATAGTCAACGTCTAAATTAACAATATCATCGTATATGTTAGTGAGATTAGGTAATACCTGAATATGTTCTCCAAATTTTGATTCACCTTTACGTTTATTTAAAAGCTGTTGTTTTTCTTTTTCTGTAAATACTATAAGATGATTCATTTGGACGAATAATTAAATAATAGAATAAAAATACAGTTTTATTTAATTACATTGATCTCAAATTAATTATAAAACAACAATTAATAATACCTAAAATCAGATAATTTATGGAAGGTACACAAAAATCAAATACCGCGTTAAAAGTTGGCTTAGCAATATTGGCTGTATTGTTCTTAGTCACTGCATTTTATACATCTAAGTTGTATAATGAAAAACAAGAAAATGAAAAACTATTAGTTAGCGAAAAGCAACAGGTTTTAAATGACCTTAATAATTTAGCTAAGGATTATGATGAAGCAATTGCAGAAAGCGAAATTAAAAATGAAGATTTAATTGCAGCTAGAGAACGTATTCAAGGTTTAATGGATTCTTTAAAAATATCTCAAAGTAGCGTTAACAGTTTATGGAGATATAAGAAGAAGTACCAAGCGTTAGAAGAAGAAATGGAAATTTTATTAGCTGAGAACGACCGTTTAAAAGTAGAGAATGAATATTTAGCAACATCTTTAGACAGTACTCAGGTACAATTAGCAGAGCGTACTATGTTTACAGATTCTCTATTAGTGCAAAACACACAATTGGCTACTGTTGTTAAAGATGCAGCAGCGTTACAAACTGTTGGTTTAGTTGGTATGGGAGTTATTGAAAGAAGTAGTGGTAAGCAAATACCAACAGAGAGAGCTAGTAGAAGTGATAAGCTTAAAGTTTGTTTTACTGTTGCTAAAAATACGCTAACAGAAGCTGGTGATAAAGAACTTTACGTACAAGTTATAGACCCATTAAATAATGTACTTGGAGCTAACGGTCAAATTAATTTTGACGATCAAGTACTTAACTATAGCTTAATTAGTAGGTTTAATTATGAGAATAGAAACTTAAATATTTGTGAGTATATAGATGAACTTCAAGACTCCAAATTTGAAAAAGGTCGTTATAAAATAAATGTTTTTAACGATAAGGCATTAATTTCTGCATCAGAGTTTACTTTGAAATAAGGGGATTAATTAATTGATTAATAGGTAAAATCCAGAAGTGAACTTCTGGATTTTTTTGTTTTATTATATTTAAAAATTGATATTAATTTAATAATTGACCATTTATAATAACCTGTTCAATTGGGTTATGTGCAAATCCATATGGAATTTCACTGTAATGATTCATGGGCTTTGTAATTAATAAATTTGCTTTTTTTCCTCTGGTAATACTTCCATACATATTACTAATTCCCATTGCATATGCACCATTTATAGTTGCTGCATTAATGGCTTCCTCTGGTGTCATTTTCATTTTTACACAAGCAGAACTTACAATAAAATTCATATTTCCGCTAGGTGCAGAACCTGGGTTGTAATCTGTTGCTATTGCTAACGGTAAACCAGCATCTATTATATCTCTAGCTTTTGTATATGGTATTCCTAAAAAGTAGGAGCAACCCGGTAAAGCTACAGGTATTGTGTTGCTTCCTTTTAAAGCTTCAATATCCTTATCATTAAGTTCTTCTAAATGGTCTACCGATAAAGCATTGTACTCAACACCAAGTGCAATACCTCCTAAAATATTAAACTGATTAACATGTATTTTAGGTTGAAGATTATAGGCTTTTGCAGCTGCTAAAATGGCTTCGGTCTCTTTTAAATTAAAATAACCTTTTTCACAAAATACATCTATATAATGAACAATGTTGAGTTGTGAAGCCTTCGGAATTAATTCTTCAATAATTAATTTAATATACTCTTGTTTTTTAGATTTATATTCAGCCGGAATAGCATGTGCAGCAAGTAACGTAGGAATAATGACTGCCAAACTTTCTTGCTTAATTCGTTTTATAACCCTAAGCATTTTTAATTCTGCTTCTACAGTTAGTCCGTAACCGGTTTTAATTTCTACGGCTCCAGTTCCCATAGCAATTAATTCATTTAATCGTTTTATAGATTGCTCAAATAACTCATCTTCTGATGTGTCTTGTAAAACCTTTGCGGAATTTAAAATGCCACCACCTTTATTTGCAATTTCCTCATAAGATAATCCATTAATTCTATCTACAAATTCTGATGTTCTATCGCCAGCATAAACAATATGAGAATGTGAGTCGCACCAAGAAGGTAACACAATTTTTCCGGCAGCGTCAATAGTAATATCTGCTTCTATAGGTCTATAATCTTCCATTTTACCAAACTCAATAATTGTATCGTGGTCTATATATACATACGCGTCTTCAATTATAGAGAGTGTTTTCATTTCTTCACCTTTTAGGATAGTGACATTAGACTCATGTGCTTGTAAAAGTTGTTTAATATTTAAAATGAGGGTTGACATATTGGTTGGTGTTTTTGTAAAGATTGTTAAAATTTTGAACAAAAAAAAACACTAATAGCAATTTATTAGTGTTTTTTTTATGAATTGTGGTTATATTCTTGATTTATTTCAAAATAAATATTTTAAAATTATCCATTTTTACTAAAATAAGAAACACTTTTAATTCTATTTATTTTAAGCTTCCAACCATGTTTTCTGGTTTTACCCATTCGTCATAATCTTCGGCAGAAACGTAACCTAAATTAACAGCTTCTTCTTTTAATGTGGTGCCATTTTTATGCGCTGTGTTTGCAATTTCTGCAGCTTTGTAATATCCTATTTTAGTATTTAATGCGGTAACTAGCATTAAAGAATTGTTTAATAATTCTGTTATAACTTTATGATTTGGTTCTATACCGCTAGCGCAGTGTTCTTCAAAACTTACACAAGCGTCACCAATTAATTGCGCAGATTGTAAAATATTTGCTGCCATCATTGGTTTAAAAACATTTAGCTCATAATGGCCTTGTGTACCACCAACGGAAATGGCTACGTCATTACCTATTACTTGAGCGCATACCATAGTCATAGCCTCACATTGTGTAGGGTTTACTTTCCCTGGCATAATAGAACTACCAGGCTCGTTTGCAGGTATTATTATTTCACCAATACCAGAACGTGGTCCTGAGGCCATCATTCTTATATCATTCGCAATTTTGTTTAATGATACTGCAATTTGTTTTAAAGCGCCATGAGTTTCTACAATGGCATCATGAGCTGCTAAAGCTTCAAATTTATTTTCCGCAGTTACAAAAGGTAATTCTGTAAAATCTGCAATATATTTTGCTACTAAAACATCGTAACCTTCTGGTGTATTTAATCCTGTACCAACAGCTGTTCCACCTAATGCTAATTCACTTAAATGTGCTAAAGTATGTTCTAAGGCTTTTAAGCCATGATCTAATTGAGACACATACCCAGAAAACTCTTGACCTAAGGTTAAAGGTGTAGCATCCATTAAGTGTGTACGACCAATTTTTACTACGGATTTAAATTCTATAGATTTTTTATGTAATGTATTTCTAAGTTGAATAATCCCTGGAATAGTAGTTTCTACTACTTTTTTATAAGCAGCAATATGCATGCCTGTAGGAAATGTGTCATTAGAAGATTGTGACTTGTTTACATCATCGTTTGGTTGAATTGTTTTTTCACCTTCTCCAATTACTTTCCCAGCAATTTGATGAGCTCGGTTAGCAACAACTTCATTAACATTCATGTTACTTTGAGTACCTGAACCAGTTTGCCAAATGACTAAAGGAAACTGATCGTTGTGTTTGCCCTCTAAAATTTCATCACATACTGTAGCAATTAAATCTCGTTTTTCTTTAGATAAAACATTTAAATCACAATTAGCAAATGCAGCTGCTTTTTTTAAGTATGCAAAACCATATACAATCTCTAAAGGCATAGAGGCAGAAGGTCCTATTTTAAAATTATTACGAGAACGTTCAGTTTGCGCTCCCCAAAGTTTTTCGGCAGGTACTTTTACCTCACCCATTGTGTCTTTTTCTATACGGAAATTCATTTGTAATATATTTTTAGCTCTTACAAATTTAAGGGTTTTGTAAGATTTAAGTGCTAATTATTGTGGTTTTATTTAACAGTTTTACAGTTGAAAAGTTGGCAAGATGCTGTTATCAATTAATCTGATTTTTAGCTTTGTCCGCGTTAAAATATATATGTACTTCTATGAGGCTATTTATTTGAGCAATTCTTTGATGTAAATAAAGATAAGATTATAAACCTATCCACCAATCCGTGTACGTGTTGGTAGAATCTTTTACCATTATTTGTTCACCAATTCTGGGTGTAATAACCTCAAGATTTAATTCTTTTGCTTTCTTAGTAACACGCTTTATTGGGTCTGTCCATTCATGTAATGCTAACTTGAATCCTGCCCAATGAATTGGCATTATTTTGTTGGCTTTTACATCAATTCCGGCTTGTGCTGTTTCTTCTGGCATCATGTGTATGTCAGACCATTTTTCGTTGTATTGACCGCACTCCATAAGTGCTAAATCAAAAGGGCCATATTTTTCACCTATCTCTTTAAAATGATTAGCATAACCACTGTCTCCACTAAAATAAATGTTTTCGGTTTTAGATTGAATAACCCAAGAACTCCATAAGGTACTTTGTCCATTATTCATTTTACGACCAGAAAAATGTTGAGCAGGAGTGCAGACTAAATTTAAACCTTTAAACTCTGTATTTTGCCACCAATCTAATTCTGTAATTTTATGAGATGGTACATTCCAAGCTTTTAAATGTGTGCTTAAGCCTAATGGTACATAAAAATGTTTGGTTTTATCTTTAATTTTTAAAATTGATTTATAATCTAAATGATCATAATGATCGTGCGAAAAAATAACGGCATCAATTTCTGGTAGTTTTGCGATTTCTAAAGGAAATTCTTTATTAAACCGATTACCACCTAAAATATCTAAAGGAGCTGCCACTTTGCTAAACATTGGGTCTAGTAGAATTGTTTTGCCATCTATTTGTAATAAAAAAGAAGAATGCCCAAACCAAACCATTCTAGCTTGGCCTGTATAATTTGCAATAGTTGTAGAATCTATTTTAACTGCTTTTAAGTCTTCTTTTGGCCTTCCGTTAGGCACTTTTGTAGTAAAAAAAGCATACACCAATTTCATAGTTTCGGTAAAACTTAAATCTTTAGGAACCGGATTTGTATTATTAAATTTTCCATCTCTAAATTGTTCAGATTTTGCATAGACAGCTTTTTGTTTTTTAGAAACATCGCCACCAAAACTAGGGTAGAAGTTAGTAAAAGCAAAGTACGTTATTACCAATAAGCCAATTATAATTAAGGTTGTAATCATTATTCGTTTTAAAATATTTTTAATCATTTTACTAAATTCTAGAGCAAAATTATACGAGTTAAAGATGTTTAGTTGGATTTTAATTACTGATTGTAAAATACAAAATACCGAATTTAATTATTAATATCTATCAATTGCCAGTCTTCGTTTGGTTGTTTGGTTAAGTAAACATCTACGTTTACATCTTTTTCAATTCCTTTAACTGTAATTGATAGTTGGGCTTTACCAAAACCATTAGTTATATTTATGCTACCAGAAGGCATAATTCCATAACCTGTTATTCCTCCTGTTTCTTCTAAAATAAGTTTGTTCTGTTCTATGTTTTCTACAGCTACTTTGTAGGCATCAGAGTTTTTCATTACAGAGCCAATAAAAATTACCAAAAAAGTAATGAAAATTAAACCAGCTAAAATTAAAGCAAGTATTCTTGGAGTTTTACTTGGTTTGTGAGGATTTTTAACTACGCGAGTTTTTGCTATATTATCTCCTAAACGTTTTTTCTCATTGCTAGATGCAAGAACAATAAATTCTACAGGCCAAATGATTAAAAAGATATTTCTAATGAATAATTTACCTATTGAGGGTACAACTTCAGGATTGTCTTCATCTCTAACCATAATACCAAAAATCCATTTGCCAATACTGATGCCATTAATTGAATCTTTACCGAAATAAATAGTAAAACCTAACAATAATGTTGTTAACATTACTGCTGTTATTTTAGAGAAATCAGGGTTATTTAAATAATCTGGACCTAATATTAAAAACGTAATAGAAACGATTAAAAATGTTATTACAAAATGATCTATTAAAAAGGCTGCAATTCGTCTTTTTCTACTTGCTAATTGGTATTGAAAGCCTGAGGTTTTTTGCATGTTTAATGAGGTTGAACCAATTTTAATAAAATAATAAGGAGGGTTGCTGTTAAAACTTTTTAGAATTTTTGAAAGCGCATTTAATATCTGCTACTTATTTGTATGTAAATATATTTATAATTTTAAAATTCATTGATAGAATTAAAGCTTATAATTAACTCACCTTTGAGAGAAGTTATAGTTTTTAAACTTTTTAAGGGCAAATAGAATAGACGAACGGAGAATGTTTCTGTTAGTTTAGTTTTATTAAGCCATTATTTTACCATCAACCATAGTAAGTTTTCTGTCTGCCATAGCAGCTAATTCTTGGTTGTGTGTAACAATAACAAATGTTTGATTAAACTCATCTCTCAGTTTAAAAAATAAATTGTGTAATTGCTCAGCAGACTCGCTATCCAAGTTACCAGATGGTTCATCTGCAAAAATAATATTAGGTTTATTAATTAAGGCTCTGGCTACAGCAACACGCTGTTGTTCTCCACCAGACATACTGTTTGGTTTATGGTGAATTCTATCTTTTAAGCCTAAATAGTTTAATAATTCTATAGCACGTTTTTCTGCCTCTGCTTTTGGTGTGTTATTAATAAAAGCAGGAATACAAACGTTCTCTAATGCAGTAAATTCTGGCAGTAATTGGTGAAATTGAAAGATAAAGCCAATATTTTTATTTCTAAATTTAGCTAAAGCTTTGTCGTTTAATGTTTTTATAGATTCGTTATTAATAATGAGTTCAGTATCTGCATAATAATCTGGCTTATCTAAAGTACCTAAAATTTGAAGTAATGTTGTTTTACCAGCACCAGAAGCACCAACAATAGAGATAACTTCACCTTCTAAAATGTTTAAATCTACACCTTTTAAAACTTGAAGTTCTTTATAGGCTTTCTTTATTTGTTTGGCGGAAATAACTGTTTTACTCATACGCTGTGAAAGTAATACTTAATGTAATAACACGCAATATTTAGGATGCGGATTTGTTATTTTTAAAAACAGATTTTAGACCATTGAAGTCTATAAAATACTGAACTCGTAAAGACAACGTGTGTTGTATTGGTTGGTCAAATAAATTATTTAATGTATCAGTGTAACTCTCTTCGGCTAAGGTATCTCTGTTAAAAAGCTGATTTCTGTAAAGAGCAGTTAAAAAACTACCAGGAGCAAATTGCCATGAATAACTAAAATCAATATTCCATGTACTGAAATTAATATTAGGACTATCTCCAATATTATCAAAAGAATAACCAGATGCTGTAGTTAATAAGCCATTATCTAACAGGGTAAAAAAATCATTATCATATTTTACAGTATCCCAGTAATGTCTAAAGGTTAATGCTAAAGTATTTAAAGGGTTAAAGGTGTAATTTGCAGAAACACTATTGGTTAAACTATGCCTATTGCGTTCTCCAAAAATAGGTTGGTCATCTACAAAAGTGGCATAACCTCTAGAGCCATTAGATACATTTAATGCTGCAGAATAAATAAGTAAAAATTTATCGTTAAACCTAAACCTTGGACTTAATGTTAAGTTATAGCCAAATAAGTCTCTGCCATCTTCAAATATCTTAAAAGAATTAGCGTTAATATCAAACGCAAATTTTTTATTATAATTAGAGGAATAATAACCACCTGCGCTAGCTAAATTTTCATATATAAAGGCTCTTCCGTCCCTAGATTCAAAATAATCATATTGTTTACCTGGTTCAAAATCTGCCCAAAAGCCATAGTTATTTAGTCCTTTATTTTGTGCATTAAATTCAGCACCAAAATTAGTACCTGTAAATGTTCCTGGATTTGCTAGATTTTCATAGTTTACATATGCATTAACGCTATAGCTATTTAAATTACCTTTGGGTTCAAAAATCTGATACGAGATATCTGCTCCAAAATTGTTATAATTATTTCTGTAAATTAGTCCAAGGTCATTGATGTTATATTTGGTATCTGCAAAACTATGATCAAAACTATATCTTAAATTACCATGAGTTTTACCTACATAAATGAAGGTGCTGTAACCCGTTTCTAGTTCGCTATTTTGGTAATTAACATTGCTCATTTTTAACTGAGGCACAATTCTGTAGGTGTTTCTTTTGTTTTTAATATCACCAACTAAGGCAGTGGCATTACCATCTCTAAAATTGCCTTCTCTTAAAACATTGGTATTAATTAAACCAATAGAAGAATTACCGTTAAATTGTTTGTCTACAACAAGGATATTATAATTGGCAAATGGCTCCACAACTTCTTTTCTTGATTCTTGTGTATCTGTATTTGTAATGGTTGCGTATGTTTTTTCAGTTATAGCATTAAAAAGGCCAATACCAAGTCCGTCTTTTGTTCTTCCGGAGACTTTTATAGCATTTAAAACTTTTACCTCGTTTGGAATGCTAGCTTCTTCATTATCTGCTAAATTGAGTTGACCGCTAGGACTATTTCCAATTCGTCTAGAAAAAAATAAATCACCTTTAGAAAATAAATCCACACCTTCAGTAAAAAATTGTCGTTGCTCTGAGAAGGTTTGTTCAAAAGGCCCTAGGTTAAGGGTAATATTATCAAAACCAGCTTGACTAAAATCTGGAACCAATGTTGCATCTAAAGTGAAATTATCTGTAATACCATATTTTACGTCCATACCAAAGGTTAAATCAGTATCTGTATCACCATCATAATTATTAATTAGACCTGTAGAAAATGGATAAAGATTTAATCTCACAGGAGGTTTAATATTATCTAATCCTTTTAATTCTCCATGGTATAGACCAACATAACCTTGTGTTGGATCTAAGGGATTCCAAGTATATTGTGAGCGCAAACGTCTAAAATGTCTATGGAATTGAATGCCCCAAGTAGGTTCTTTTTGATCGGCAAATCTTAATGCTCTATAAGGTATTTTCATTTCTAATGCCCAACCATCATCGTTAATTTTAACCGCACTTTCCCAAACGGCATTCCAACCATAATCTTCGCCAATTGTTGGGTTTGCAATAGCATCTGCTTGCTGGCCAGAACTAAAAACTACGAAGTATGTATCGTTTTGAGAATCGTTATTAGGATTTAAAGCCACTAAAAAAAAATCACTTTGCCCAAAGTTATCTCTAGCTGTTAGTTGTTTCATTATTTTTGATGGGTCATCATAGAGATATGCGGCAATGTAAATAGCATTATCATCGTAAGAAAGTTTTACTTCGGTTCGTTCTTCATTTGGTAGTTTATTGCCAATTTCGGGTCTAATTTGAGTGAAATTTGTGGCAATTTCAGCATTTTTCCAAACGTTATCATCTAAAATACCATCTATCTTAGGAGCGTTTTGCGTACGTTCCATTTGAAGCGATTTTTTTTCCTGTGAGAAAATACAAAGTGTTAAAATAAAGTAAAGTAGGAGTGAAAGGTGCGAACGTAAGTTCATAATTGATTGATTTCTTATGATTGATATAACTATATAGATGCAATTATTTAGCGGTTGTTACACTTATATAATGACAAATCTAACTTTAGATGTTAGGCTTATATCTTAATTATATGTTAAATCCTAGTTTTTAGAAACTGTTGTAACTGATGCCTTCTATATTTTGGAACACTTATTGCTTTAACATGGGTAATAAATATGATATATGAATAAATACAAAATACTTGGACTTGGCTTATTGTTAGATGCTTTGGGCTATGTCTCTTTTATAATACCTGGAGTAGGTGAGTTTTCTGACATAATTTGGGCACCTATTTCGGCATGGTTAATGACAAAACTATATGCTGGCAAAGCTGGTAAGATTGCAGGTGTAATTACTTTAATTGAAGAAGGTTTACCTGGCTTAGATGTTATACCTACATTTACGATAATGTGGTTTTATACTTATGTTTTTAAAAAGGAAAATGTTTAAATTTATGATATAAAAAAAGCACTCAACTGAGTGCTTTTTTTAACTGTATTACAAACTATATTTATTGTACCTCGATATCAAACGTTACTTCTACGTCAGTACTACCACCAGCTCCTTCTGACGTTCCATCATTTGGTTTAGTTGGTTCGTGCTTTAAGATAATTGTTAATGTACCAGTAGCAGCATCACCTGTTTCTAAAGTAGAGGTAATTCCTATTGGGTTTCCATCTTCGTCAACATCTGTTTTAGTAACAACGATATCACTGATAGATGATGTAATAAAGAATTCGTGTTCATCACCTTCTTCTTCAACTTCTTCTGTAATATCTTCAGCTGGATCTTCTGTTTCATTTAATAATTCAATTTCACCAGTGTATATTGTATTTGCCATTAATGGCCCAGAAATTGTGTAAGTTGGTAAAGCACTTCCGTCGCCATCGACATCTTGAAATTCTAAAGTAACAATGTCAGTACCGTTAGTAAGTTCATAAGTAACTGTAGTAATTAATTCTTCTTCGTGATCGTGGTCATCACCATCATCATCGCTAGAACAACTTACTATTGTTAAACTAGAAATAAATAATAATGCTAATAATTTAATTGTTTTAATTGATTGTAAATTTTTCATTTTTTTCATTTTTGTGTTAATAATTAATTTTAATCTTTAAGTTGAAGTTTCTACCTAACTCATCTGCATAATATCTAAGCCTATTTAAATAGTCTCTATATGAGGTGTTAAATATATTTTCTACGTTAAATTCTAATTTTAAATTTCCTTTTTTAAAAGCTTTAAGTTCTATTGAACTATTAAAACTAAATAAGGAATAAGAGGATGGAGTAGAACTAATGTCTACATACACATCTTCTTGTAAAGTTGCATTGTAAGTGTAAAAATTGTAATCTGGATATCTTTTTTGTTGTAATACAGTTTTGTGATTTAAACTAAGTGTTAATTGGTTTAAATCTTCATTTTTATAAGATATACTATTGTAAAAATTAGTTGCAGGCATATTAATTAAGGCAATTTTGTCTGTTTTATTATCTCCTTGGAGAAGACTAATACTACCGTTGTATGTAATCTTTTGACTAATTTTTTTATTGATGTCTAAATCAACACCAAAAATTTGAGCATTGACTTGGTTATATTCCCAAACAGGGAAAGCACCACGAACTGTGGTTGTTATACCTGTAGGAATAAGTTGAATATAATCATTAATGTAATTATAATATGGACTTATTGAAAACCCAAAATTTTCATTATTACGTTCTAATGAAGCAATAAATTTATGTGCTATTTCTTTGTTTAAATCTAGAGAACCTGTTTCAAATCTGGCAGCACCATGATGTAGTCCGTTGCTAAATAATTCCGAAGGATTAGGAACTCGAGAAGCTAAACCATAATTTACGTTAAATGATAAATTGTTATTAAATTGCTTTACATAACTAACATTGGTAGATAGGTTATTAAACGTGCCTTTCCAATCTGCTTCGTCATTTCGTCCTTCAGAATTTATATTTGTGTAGTCATATCTAACACCAGCACTAATCTCTGATGTATCGTTTAAATTGTAACTACCAATAGCATATAAGCCTCCATCATATTTTTCGTAATCTGGGATTAAAGCGCTAGTACCTGTGCCAGAAATAGCATCGTTTTGTTGAAAGCGCAACAATATACCTGTATCAATCTTTAAATTACTAAAATAATCTATCCTTAAATTAGGTTGAAAAGTATTGGTAAATAAGCGTAAATCAATTACAGGTGTATCTGCTAAATCGCCTCGTCTTAAATCAAATTCTTTTCGTCTATTTATTTGCAAATCATATTGTAGGGTTAATTTCCCTAATCCTTTAAAACGTTTATAAGCTTCTATTTTGGCTAAATGATGTAGTATATCTTGTCTTGGATAGTCAATGTCATAAGAAAAATCATCTGCCACTATAGGTTCGTCGCTATTTATTGCGTTTACCAAATCATTAACATTACCAATGTGCGAAGATTTTAAAATCGCTAGTTCATTATGGACCAAGCTATAATAGGCATCAAATCCTTTTTCAAAGCTGTTATAACCAAAATTAAAAGACCCATTTAAATTCTTTAATCCAGAATTTGTTAAGTAATAGTCTGGTGCTTTAAAATCACCAAATTGTTTATAGCTCGCCTGAATTTTTCCGTAATAGCCAGACTCATAAGTTTTAACTAATTCTGAATTAACAATTCCACCACGACCATTAGAATTTAATGCTACAATAGAACTACCAAACAAGCTATCTATTGCTATATATTTTTTAGGTCTAATTAGTATTAATCCTCCTATAGCATCACTTCCATACCTAAGTGTGTTAGCACCTTTTATAACTTCAATTCTGTTACTAGAATTAAGATCAATATTTGGTGCATGCTCATCTCCCCAATCTTGGTCAAACTGTCTCACATTATTGTTAATAATTAACAAACGGCTACTGTGTAAACCATGTATCATTGGCTTTACAATTGTGTTTCCTGTATTTAAAGAAGAAACACCACTGATGGTATTTAGAGCATCTCCTAAAGATTTGTCTGAGTAATTGTCTATAACCGATTTATTTATAGATCGTTCTACGCTTGTACTTTCGGTTTTTAAGTTAGAGTTTACCGTAACCTCATTGAGTTCTTCTAAATGATGTTCTAAGTATATTTTCTTAAACATATCATTTTCAATAAGAAATGAAACTGTTTTAGTTTCACAACCTACATGAGAAATTGTTAAAGTGATGGTGCCGTTGCATAGATTTTCAATCTTAAACTTTCCATCAAAATCAGATACAACATATTTATCAATTTCTTTAATATATATGGTAGCTGAAGAGATGAGTGTTCCGTCATGAAAATCAGATAGCTCTCCTAAAAAAGTAAAAGTACAGTCTTGACTATAGCTAAAACAGGTAAACGCTAAAGCTAGGCCAATAATGAATTGCTTCATTAAATAGATTTTATTTATTAATGTAAATTATTTTGAAGTTACACTGTTTGAGGAGGACCTCTTAAAAATCTAGAAAGTGGTTGATAATTAGTTGAAGAAATATAATATGAAGACAAGTGTTGAGAAACGGTCTTCTTTGTAGTTATTTCAAAATTGCTAATTTCTAAAAATAAATTATGTGTAAGCTTGAATTTATAAAAATTACAGTCAAAATCAGATTCATGAAA
Source organism: Winogradskyella endarachnes (assembly GCF_009741275.1). Classification (GTDB taxonomy): domain Bacteria; phylum Bacteroidota; class Bacteroidia; order Flavobacteriales; family Flavobacteriaceae; genus Winogradskyella; species Winogradskyella endarachnes. The sequence continues at coordinate 463,134 of NZ_WOWS01000001.1, read as the reverse complement.
ATGGGTGTCAGAAGAATCGTCATTGTTACAAACCGTATGTGAGTGATGGCTAAATACATGGTTAAATTTAACGGCAGATGGCAATAATACCGCAAGCATTAGCATAATTGCTAAGCCTTTACATATTGATGATATTACTGTATTAAAATTCAATCTACAAATCGTTTAAGCCCAAATCTTCTAAGCATTTTCTTTTCAAATTCCCAAAAAAACTTGAATTGACCAAAAAGCCATCCAAAGCTTACAAGTAAAATTTGATAAAAAATAAGCCCAATGATAATAAATAAAACCCAATAAACTATAGGGTTTAGGTTTTCTTTAGTAATTCCTAAGAATTTAATAATTGGTCGTCCTACATATAACGAAGATGATCCTGTAATTGCAAAGACCATAAAAACCCTTATCATTTCCCACTTGTAATCTAGAATCCACTTTTTTTCTAATTTTTTAAATATGAAAAGTGTTACTTTTAAAAGTAGATAAAAAATAATAATAGCAATTAAAATTACTAGTAGTAAATTGTATTTTTTTAAAAAAGCATTAGATATTTTAAAACCGGAATACCCTAATATTAATATACCAAAAAAGGGAAATAACAACTGCCAATTGTGTTGTATTTCCCATTGTTTTTTAAATTTATCCATAGCATAATTGTTATGCTACAAAATTAATAAAATAAGCTGTCTTTCTATTCTAAATTCGAGGTCTAAAAGAAGATAATCGTTGGTTGTGTTTTATTTGAAAGTAAACAAAGTAGTTATATAATTTATAATTAACCTCGTAACCATAATCTGTAGTTGTGTCGTAGTCTATACGTAATTCATAAAGATTTGGGTCGTATTGACCAGGTTGAAGATTTCTTTGATTCCAAGATTGTACCAATATTGCATTTCTACTTTCTAGCCAATCTTGCGAATAATAACCTTCTGGTCTTGCTGTAGACACTAACCATGCGTTAAAACCTGGTTCTATAATTATAATTTCGTAATCATTTTCATCGCTATTAATTACAACGGTATCATTAGCTACTAAACTATCCGTATTTGAGTTGTCTACAACTGGATCTGTGTTGTAAGATTTACAGCTCGCTATTAAAATTAGAATAATAAAAAATGGGATAAGCTTTTTCATAAGATTAAAGGTATTAAAAAATTGTTAGTCTGTTTTGCTTTTTAAGTTGATTTAACACTTTAAAGAAACAAGGAATGTAAACTAATAACAACCTATAATAAGTAAACACAGCTTTACAATGGGGTAACTCACCATTTTAATTAGTTAGGTTTGTATGAAACAAAAAAAGCAGCTCATTAGTAGCTGCTTTAATTTTATATACGGTAAGAATTTTTATTTTCCGAATAAACCTCCTAAAAGACCTCCAATTCCTCCAGAGCTTTTGCTTCCGCCTAAAACCATACCTGCTACATCATCAATTACACTACCATCTCCATCAGAATCTAATATTTTTTCTAAGAAACTTTGCTCATTTGCAGTTTCATTACCTCCAAGTAAACCTCCTAAAAGTCCGGTAATTCCATTTTGGTCAGTTACATTATTTTGGCTAGCTTGTTTACCTAAAACACCCATTAAAATTGGTGCAGCTACTTTTAAAATATTTCCAACTGATCCTGCATCTAAACCAGCTTTTTGACCAATAACTTGCTCAACACCTTGTTGCTTACTTCCTAAAACATGGTTAAGAATTTTAGAACCATCGTTAGTTACTTCTTCATCAACTCCACCACCAAATAAACCACCAAGGTTATCTAAGATACTTCCGTTATGCTTTCCGCTTAAAGCACCCATTAATCCTGCCGCACCTTCTGGAGTAGAAGCATTACGTTCCATTGCTTTCATAAGTACTGGTAAAGCCATAGTTAATACGCTACTTGTTTTACCTGTATCTGTTCCTGTTGATCCAGAAACACCGCTTATTATTGTTTTTCCTAAGTCACTGTTTAATAAATCTAAAATTCCTGCCATTTTGTTGTATATGTTTTAAGTTAAAAATAGTTTCAGTTTTAAAGGTACAAAAAAAAAGTCCCACATTAAGTAGGACTCATTTTTTATGGATTGGTCACATTTATATATGATTAGCCAAGTATACTAATAATTTGTTCAGCTAATTCCACACCAATTCTATCTTGAGCTTCATTAGTTGCAGCACCTGTATGAGGTGTTAGTGATAATGCAGAGTTCATTAATAATTGAATTTCTGGTTTTGGTTCTTTTTCAAAAACATCTAGAGCTGCTCTTGCTACTTTTCCGCTTTCTATAGCTTTAACAAGTGCAACTTCGTTAACCACACCACCACGTGCAGCATTAGCTATAATTACACCATCTTTCATTTGTTTAAACTCAGCTTCATCAATAACATAGTCTTTTTGAGCTGGTACATGTAATGTTAAAAAGTCTGCTTGTTTTAAAACCTCTTCCTTAGAAATTGTTTTAATTTCAAAATTTACGTTTTGGCCATCAAAGAATTCTAATTGTAAATCTGCTTTTTCTATAAATGGGTCAAAAGCAACCACTTTCATTCCTGCTCCTAAAGCTACTTTTGCTGTGGCCTGGCCAATACGTCCAAAACCTAATACTCCTAAAGTTTTGCCTTTTAATTCTGTTCCCTTTGCGTAGGCTTTCTTTAAACCTTTGAAATTAGCGTCGCCTTCTAATGGCATATCTCTATTAGAGTTATGTAAGAAACGTGCTAAACCGTAAAAGTGACCAAATACTAATTCTGCAACAGAATGCGATGATGCAGCTGGTGTGTTAATTACACTTAATCCTTTTTCGCGTGCGTATTCTACATCAATATTATCCATACCTACACCACCACGACCAATGATTTTAAGGCTAGGGCAGTTGTCAATTAAATCTTTTCTTACCGTTGTTGCGCTTCTTACTAATAATACCGAAATTTCATTTGTATTGATGTAATTTTCTAATTGTTCTTGGGCAACTGTTGTTGTTATAACTTCGTAACCAGCAGCTTCTAAGGCATCAATACCACTTTGAGAAACTCCGTCGTTTGCTAATACTTTCATGTTTGTTTATTCGTTTAAAAGTGTGAAGGTTTAAAAGTTTTTAACTTGGAGACTTCAACTTTAAATTATAATTATTTTTTAATTTTTAATAAGCAACCGTAAACTGCAACAAAATACTGCTTCGTTTTTAGGGCCAAGTAAATACTGTAATCTGTCTACTGAATACTGCCTACTATTTTAAGCTTTACTTTCTAATTCACTCATAACTTCCACAAGGGCTTTAACACTATCTAAAGATAAGGCGTTATACATTGAAGCTCTGTAGCCACCAACGCTTCTGTGGCCATTAATGCCATTAATACCAGCTTCTACACACATGGCGTCAAATGTTTCTTTTAGATTTTCATTTTCTAGGGTGAAGGTCGCATTCATGTTAGAACGGTCTTCTTTTGCAGCATATCCTTTAAATAATGGATTTAAATCAATTTCAGAATAAATTAAACTTGCTTTTTTCTCATTAATCTCTTCAATAGCCTTAATACCACCTAAATCTTTTAACCACTGCATTGTAAGCATGGATACGTAAACTGCAAACACAGGAGGCGTATTAAACATACTGCCTTTACTGATGTGTACCTTATAGTCCATCATTGATGGAATTTTACGAGATACTTTTCCTAAAATATCTTCTTTAATAACTACTAAAGTTGTACCTGCTGGTCCCATATTTTTTTGAGCACCTGCGTAAATTAAATCAAATTGCGTAAAATCTAACTGACGTGAAAAAATATCGCTACTCATATCACAAACCATAGGAATTGGTGAGTTTGGGAAACTCTTCATTTGTGTTCCAAAAATGGTATTATTAGATGTACAGTGAAAATAATCGTAATCTTCTGGGATATCATATCCTTTTGGGATGTAATTAAAGTTAGCGCTTTTAGAAGTGCCAACTTCATAAATATCATCGTATATCTTAGCTTCTTTTATAGATTTATCTGCCCAAGTACCAGAATTTAAATATCCAGCTCTTTTTTCTAATAAATTTAAAGCTACCATTAAAAATTGTGTGCTTGCGCCTCCTTGTAAAAATAAAGCTTTATAGCCTTTTCCTTCTAAACCTAATAATTCTAATGCCAAGGATCTAGCATTTTCCATAACATCTACAAAAGGTTTACTACGATGCGAAATTTCTAAAAGCGATAAGCCGTCGTCAAAGTTTAAAACTGCTGCTGCTGCTTGTTCCATTACCGATTTTGGTAATACACATGGTCCTGCACTAAAATTATGTTTCTTCATTTATTCTTAGTTTATATTTCAGAAAATTTCAACATTTCTGAGTTTTTAAATAATAGTTAAACAGATACAAAGGTGGCACTTATTTGATTAAATACTGTTATTAAAATGATAATTTTTAAGTCATATTTCTAATAAAAATTCAATGGTATCTACATTGTCTGCATAATCATATAACTCAGGATTTTGTGTTTTTCCGAATGGAATTTCGGTATCTAAAAAATCTTGAGAAACAACACATTGTATCTTGTCTGATTCTGCACTTATTTTTTGTTTAAGTTCTTCTGTGGAATTGTAAAATTCATAAAATAACGTAGCAATAGGAGAGGCGTAGCTTTGGTCTTCCTTTATCATAAGAAATCCGTTTTCTAGCATATCAAATTCGCTCATTAAATAAACCGCTTTGTTATAATCGTAATTGTTGGCGTATTTAGTTTCGTTTATAATAGGATGCCATTTATAAACGGCTTTAAAAAGGGGTTGAAAATCATAATCCTTTGGCACAAATAACTTAGATACGTTTCTGCAGCCTAAACCATAATATCTAAAAATATCATCAGATAAATTTTCTAATTGCTCAGTGGATTCGTTTCCTGTTAAAACGGCCACTGAATTTCTGTTTTTTCTAATTATGGAGGGTTTATTTTTAAAATAGTATTCAAAATAACGTGCAGTATTATCACTTCCTGTGGCAATAACAGCATCGAAACCTTCTAGTTTTTCTTCTGTAAATTTAATTTTCCCTTTAAAATCTGGTTCTACAATTTCTAGATATTTCGCTAAAAAAGGTAATAAGTGCATATCGTTAGAAGATTGTTTAACCAGTACATTATGACCAGAAATAAGTACGCATAGAAAATCATGAAAACCAACTAGAGGAATATTTCCTGCCATGATTACTGCAACTGTTTGTGGATTTACATTATTAAAATTGTATTTGCTTAACCAATTTGATATATTGTTTTCTTTTAGGGCTTTAGACCAATTTAATAAGGTGAATTCAATATTTTTTTTAGAAAACCAACCATTAGATTCTTGTGCTAATTTTATTTGATGCTTAAAGCCGTCAAAAAATAAATCGTTGGCTTCAACTTTATTGTTTTTAACAGGTTCATTGTTCTGAAATTGTTGTAAAAAACCACCCAATTTTATAAATGCGTTAATTCTTTGTTGTAAATCCATATATGGTTTGGTTAAACGATGTTTTGGCTTTATTTTTGCATTTGCAAAATTACGCAATCCATTTGAGCGAGAAAAAGTTTGTTGTAAAATATGGTTTAAATTTTGCGGATTCAATCTGACATTTAATTAAAATAAACAAACAGATTAAAAAAAGAAAAAGAAAAATATTATGGCAATAATAATCACAGACGAATGTATTAATTGTGGCGCATGCGAGCCAGAATGTCCAAATACTGCTATCTATGAAGGTGCTGATGATTGGCGTTATTCTGATGGTACTAGTCTATCTGGAAAAATTGTTTTACCAGATGGTAAAGAAGTAGATGCAGATGAAACACAAGAACCTATTGATGATGAAGTCTATTACATTGCACCAGATAAGTGTACGGAGTGTATGGGTTTTCATGAGGAGCCGCAATGTGCAGCAGTTTGCCCTGTAGATTGTTGTATACCAGATGATGCACATGTGGAAACAGAAGAAGAGCTTTTAGCAAAACAACGTTTTATGCATCCAGATGGTCATTAATTGAGTTTTATATAAAATTGAATAAGAAATCCTAAGTCTAGTGCTTGGGATTTTTTTTAATGATAACAATGTAATCTATGACTAATACATAGGTAAAGTCTATTTTACTAACATCTTATTTAAATTATTAAGTAATTGAAAATATAATAAATTAAAAGCAACAATTAATAATAATATGGAGCAATCAGAATTCTTAGAAAAACATATATTTAAAGGCTTAACTAATATTAATGATGGGTTTGATTCTGATGACATTCAGTACTTTACGGAAGCTGATTTTGAAATTGTATTACAACGTGTAGAGCATTTTGGTATTAGCGTTTATGGTATAGAATCTTGGTTAAATGGCGAAATGTTTGATGTTTATAGTCATGATGCTTATAGAAAGAAAGCTACTGACCCAAGATGGTACAATAAAGCATTTTCAGAATTTAAAAAACGCCAAGAAGGTTTGGCATATGCGGCAAGTTATAAGGTTTCTAAAAAATTTTTAGAGCGAGAATAATATAGCATTTAGTTTGTACATATTTCAATTATAAATCTTCAGTGTTTAACTCAAATTTTTTGTATTTTTTTGTTAAAATATTGATTTTTAGTTAATTAAGGTGTTTTTACGCATTGCTTTTAGTTTATTTTTTGTAAATTTAGCTGGTTGTATATTTGTTAACTGTATGTAACAGTTGATTTTATTGTTTGTGAATTCTAATAAAGGGTGGAAGATTGTTAGTGGTCATTATTCGCCTTTAAAAATAAAAATAACAGATTGCTAATAGAAGTTGCTGTTTTCCCTTAATTTAATATTTAAATCCTGAGTCTCTAGCTTGGGATTTTTTTCTTCATTTTTTAATTATCTGCTCTAAAGCCGATATTTGAAATTATCGGATAATAAGCCGATAAAGTTGTGTATTGGCTAAAAAACCGATATATTTGTGTAAAACCCAGAAAAATGATAGCAGTAATAACAGGAGATATAATCAACTCTAGAGAGATAGACGTAAAGCGTTGGTTAGCACCTCTAAAAAAAACGCTTAATTATTATGGTAACGAACCTAAAAATTGGGAGATATTTAGAGGTGATAGTTTTCAGCTTTTAATAGAACCACAAAAAGCATTACTTGCAGCTATGCATATTAAAGCAACAATTAAGCAATTAAAATCACAAGATGTTAGAATGGCTATTGGTATAGGCGATGAAAGCTATGAATCTAACAAAATAACAGAATCTAATGGGTCTGCATACATAATGTCTGGTGATTGTTTTGAAGCACTTAAAAAGCAAACTTTAGCCATAAAGACAACGGACCAAAATTTCAGTGAATCTATAAATATTATGCTTAGTTTAGCATTATTAACTGCTAATAATTGGAGTAGTACAGTTGCTAAAGTAATAACAACAACTTTAGAGCATTCCGATAAAAAACAAGAAGATTTGGCGCAATTATTAAATAAATCACAGAGTAGTATTAGTGAAGCTCTAAAAAGAGGAGGCTTTGAAGAGATAATGACTATGAATAATTTTTATAAAGCAAAAATCTCTCAAATATGATACTCTTATTTACAAAATTTTTAATCGCTCACATCATTGGAGACTTTGTTTTGCAACCAGATAGTTGGGTAAAAAATAAAAAAGCTAAAAAGCATAAATCAAAATACTTATACTTTCATGGTTTAGTACATTTTATGGCATTATTAGTTTTGTTTCAATTCAATTGGTCGTTTTTACCATATTTTTTGATAATAGTTATCAGTCATTTAGTAATTGATATTGTTAAAATAAATCTCGAAGAAAAAGTTAATACCAGATGGTTGTTTTTTATAGATCAAATACTTCATGTATTAATTATAAGTGCAATAGTTTATTTTAAAGCGCCTTATAAATTGGATTTTGAAAAACTATATTCTAAAGAAGTACTTCTATTACTACTTGCACTGTTAATAATTACTTCTGTATCTTCCATAATTATGAAAATGTTAATGGGAACATGGAGTTTAGAAGAAGATAATTCTGAAGACTCATTAGAAAGCGCAGGTAAATACATTGGTATCTTAGAGCGTTTATTTGTATTTAGTTTTATTTTGCTAAATCAGTGGAGTGCTATTGGGTTACTCATTGCTGCAAAATCCGTATTTAGATTTGGCGATTTGTCTAGAGCAAAAGATAGAAAGCTTACCGAGTATATGCTTATAGGTACATTAATAAGCTTTGGTATGGCTATATTTATAGGTCTGTTGTACAAATATGCAATAACTTTAGTCTAGATTTAAATAATCAAAAAACATTTAAAACAGAGTAAAACCAGTTTAAATAATAAAATCAATGACCTACCAAGATGTTTTTAACGAATTCTGGGAACAAGTAAAAGAAAGTGTAGAAGCTAAAACGTTTGCAAAATTAACCATGGCAAAAACCATTGGTAAGCCTGAGTTAAAAAATATTTTCTTAAGACCAATATATTCTGAGGATGAGTTTAAGGTGTCTCTTAAATATAGCTTTAGGCCAAGAGAAACCGAAGATATAGAAGAAGAAATGACTTTAGAAGACGCTTTACCTATTGTAAAGCAACATTTAAAATCCTCTTTTTTATCTGTACTATTATTTACTACGGAAAAGGATGTAGTTTTTAAAGTGAATAAAAAAGGTATTGGTAGTATTACTGAGAACTATCCTACTTTTAAGAATGTGAGTTAACTACAGAAAAATATAAAATAGATTACGAAATATTATATTAAATCCTAAGTCTTTGGCTTGGAATTTTTCTTGTTAAAATACATAGATTTACGTATTGAATTTCTGTTTTGAAAAGGGTAACTTCGATTACATGTGCTGAACTTGCTTCAGTATCGTCTGATATAAGTCATTAAAACGGACTCATATCATTAAAGTTAGTCACCATAAAATTTAAAAAATGAGAATAACAATCATTTTAATTATTATGACAATTCAAGTAGGTTGTAAAAACCGTAATGAGACGAATATTAAGTCTGAAAATTCTACAATCACTGAATTCACGACATGCAAATACAATAATGAAGCAATTACTAAATATCACATTCTAACTAATAAAGCTGAAATTGCAATTTGTGATGGTGATTTCGATAGAGCATCCAAAAATTATTCATTGGCATTTAGAGAAATCAAAAAACCTTTTGGACATGATGTTTATAATGCCGCACTTTCAAATCAACTCTCTAATAATTTAGATGAAAGAAATTTAAATATTCAACTACTTATAAATAATTCTGATGATTTAAGTTTGCTAAAGTCAATTTTTGTCAACACATATATAGATGAAAACCTCTGGAATTCTTTTATCGAAAAAAGAACGACTGAATATGACACAAGATTAAGAAATGAATTTAAATCAATTTGGGAAAGAGATCAATTGTTCAGACCAATGTACGATACTCATGATGACACTATTCAAGCTAATCGAATAATAAATATGAACAGGATACTTTCAATAACTGATTCTGTTGGCTTCCCTTCTCAGATAGAGCTCGGTTATAGAAAATCCTTAAGAGGGCAAAATCATGATGTGGTTTTAGTTCATACATCTCAAAGAAGAAGCAACAATAAAAACATTATTGATCTTGAACCAATTCTTTGCAAGGCAGTAAATGAGGGACGATTTGATCCTGAACAGGCAATCTCTTACCTGCATTTCCAAAATGATAAAGATAAAGGTAATTTTGAGGTTTACTCAACTTGGCAATATAGACATCACTTGTTGCCAGATTCTCTAAATAACAAAATATGGCTTCGGAATTTGAATAAGGAAAATTATGAACGTGCTAATGAAATAAGAAAAAAATGGAACGCTGATCAATTAGATGACATTGCAACGAAATCTGATTTTAATTCAAAAAGTAACATACCGTTCATATTTACATCAGTTATGACATTCATTGAAAATATGCCAACAGATCTTACTCTAGAAGAGGCTTTAGAACAATATAAAATGACTACTTCAGATAAAAGACCATTTGAAAAGTCAAAAACACGGTGACTAACAATGTATATAAAACATAGCTATTATAAGATTTGCGAGAGGTTTATGTGTATTTACGAAGACTGCCAAATTTTTAAATTTGGTTTTTTGGAAATTTAAGATAAAAAGAAAAATTTAAAAATTCGGCTCGTTTATAATCCGAAACGAAAGTGTTTTTTAACACGCTACGTTTCAAATACGGAAACGATAAGCGCAATCCAAAAATCGCATTTCAATTATTCTTAAATCTTTTAAATAACCATTATACTACATGTCTATTTTAGAACCGATGTTTTAATAAAAAATATTACAAAATTTAGTTTCACTTCAGGAACCACTTCTTTAGGTTATAAATATTTTTTCATTTCGTTTTTAAGAACTTTATAATGAAAAAAAATCATGTACTTTTGCAAACGCAAAAATAATATTCAATGAAAGCTGGAATTGTAGGATTACCAAACGTAGGAAAGTCAACCTTATTTAACTGTTTATCTAACGCTAAAGCACAGAGTGCAAACTTTCCGTTTTGTACTATAGAGCCTAATATTGGTGTGGTAAATGTGCCAGACCCAAGATTAGAGAAATTAGAAGAACTAGTGAGTCCAGAGCGTGTAATACCTGCAACGGTGGAGATTGTAGATATTGCCGGTTTGGTAAAAGGTGCTTCTAAAGGAGAAGGATTAGGAAATCAGTTTTTAGCAAACATTAGAGAAACAGATGCCATTTTGCATGTATTGCGTTGTTTTGATAACGAGAACATTGTACACGTTGATGGTTCTGTAGATCCTATTAGAGATAAGGAAACTATTGATATGGAACTGCAGTTAAAAGACTTAGAAACTGTAGAAAAGAAATTAGATAAAGTAAAGCGTGCTGCCAAAACTGGTAATAAAGAAGCACAGAAAGAAGAGGCTATACTTTTAAAAATTAAAGAAAACATAGAAGCTGGTATTTCAGTTAGAGCTATTGAGTTTTCTGAAGAAGACTACCAAGATTACGTAAAGCCATCTCAGTTCATTACAGACAAGCCTGTATTGTATGTTTGTAATGTAGATGAAGGTGCTGCAACAACTGGTAATGCTTATGTAGATAAAGTAAGAGATGCTGTTAAAAATGAAAATGCAGAAGTCTTAGTGTTAGCTGTAGGCACAGAAGCAGATATTAATGAGTTAGACGACTATGAAGAGCGCCAAATGTTCTTAGCAGATATAGGATTAGAAGAACCAGGTTCGGCAAAGTTAATTCGCTCGGCTTACAAACTTTTAAATCAGCAAACGTATTTCACAGCTGGTGTAAAAGAGGTTAGAGCTTGGACGGTTAATGTAGGAGCAACTGGTCCGCAAGCAGCAGGTGTGATTCACACCGATTTTGAAAAAGGTTTTATTAGAGCAGAAGTTATTTCTTACAACGATTATGTAGAATACGGAAGTGAAGCTAAAGTAAAAGAAGCTGGTAAAATGAGAGTAGAAGGGAAGAATTACATTGTTAAGGATGGTGATGTGATGCACTTTTTGTTTAATGTTTAAGTAGCCTTTGGCTTTTAGGTGTTAGCTCTTGGCTTAGCTTGTTTTTGTGTAGGGTTCTTGGATTTTTAGTTTCAAAGTTTCAAAGGCTCAAAGTTTTAAAGTTATAGAGACTTAAAGACTTAAAGATTTTTGATTTCTTATTATTTGTTATTGAGTTGAATTTTTTTTCAACATTTCAACATTAAAACCTATAAAAGTGCCCAAAATCGAAATCAAAACCCTAATAAAAGCAGACCTGAAAACCTGTTTTGATTTAGCACGTAGTATTGATTTTCATAAGGAATCTATGTCAGATTTTAAGGAGAGAGCTGTGGCAGGTAAAACATCTGGTTTAATAGAGCTAGGTGAATGGGTAACTTGGGAGGCGAAGCACTTTGGTGTTACGCAACAATTGACTTCAAAGATCACAGCATTTGAAAGTCCAACTTATTTTGTAGATGAGATGGTTTCTGGTGCTTTTAAAAGTTTTAAGCACGAGCATATTTTTCAGATTAAAAATGAACAAACACTAATGATTGATAAGTTTCATTTTGTGTCGCCATTTGGATTTATGGGTAAATTAGCTAATGTACTTTTTCTAAAACAGTATATGCATAATTTATTACAAACAAGAAATCAGTTATTAAAACACCAAGCTGAAACTATGTTTTACTTTGAACGTCGTAATTCTTAAATCTTTTCATTTTTTCTTTAATAGCAAGAGCGTTAATTTCATAACATGAAATCTAAGCAATCATTTATTTATGGTATTTTATTAGGTATTTTAGGTATTGTGCTATTTTCGTCTAAAGCTGTAATGGTTAAATTAGCGTATCAATACCGTATTGATGCACTAAGTATGTTGCTTTTGCGTATGTTGTTTGCCTTTCCGTTTTATATCATTATAGCCTTTAGTTATAAGAGTGAAAATAAAGCTTCTTTAAAAAGAAAAGATTATCTGTGGTTGGTATTTTTTGGATTCGTAGGTTATTATATGGCAAGCTATTTCGATTTTGTTGGCCTTACATATATAAAAGCGAGTTTAGAAAGGATTATACTTTTTGTATATCCAACCATAGTGTTGTTGTTTAATAAATTATTTCTAAAAAAAGCAATAAATAAGCTTCAAAAATTTGCAATTTTTATAACGTATATTGGTATTGTAATTACGTTTAGTAGTGAAGTTACAGTCTCTGGTAATAATACATATTTAGGAGGTTTATTTGTGCTTCTTAGTGCTATAACGTATGCATCTTATTTAGTTGGTAGCGGATGGTTGATTCCTAAGTTTGGCGTAATGCGTTTTACGGCTTATGCCATGTTAGTATCTTGTATTTGTGTGTTTGTACATTATGGATTATTTTCTAGAGTAGCAATTTTAAATTATCCTTGGCAAGTGTATGCGCTTGGTTTAGCAATAGCTGTATTTGCCACGGTTATACCTTCGTTTTTAGTGTCTATGTCTATAAAATTAATCAATTCATCAAATTTTGCAATAGTTGCAGGTATTGGCCCAATTTCAACTATAATATTAGCTGTTATTTTCTTAGATGAAAATTTATCTCTACTTCAAATATTAGGGACTTTGGTTGTTATTTTTGGAATCTTGTTAATTTCAAAAAGTAAAAAAGGTTGATTGCATTTATTCAAAATCACCTTTTCAATAGTTCATTGTAACCTATATCAATGTTCTCAACAGTTTTAATGCATTATTGTTAATTACTTTACAAAAACGGTATTTCATTTTTTACGGTATAATCTTATATTAGCGTTCCATCTTAAATTTTACCTATATCTATGTCAGAACAGTCTAACTATACCGAAGATAACATACGCTCACTCGATTGGAAGGAACACATCCGGATGCGACCAGGTATGTATATCGGAAAATTAGGTGATGGTTCTTCTCCAGATGATGGTATTTATATTCTTCTTAAAGAAGTTTTAGACAACTCTATTGATGAGTTTGTAATGGGAGCAGGTAAAACCATTGAGATTTCTATTCAAGGTGAGCGCGTTATAGTTAGAGATTACGGTAGAGGTATTCCTTTGGGAAAAGTAGTTGATGTTGTTTCTAAGATGAATACTGGTGGAAAGTACGATTCTAAAGCTTTTAAAAAATCTGTAGGTTTAAATGGGGTTGGTACAAAGGCCGTAAATGCATTATCATCTTATTTTAGAGTAGAATCTACAAGAGACGGAAAATCCGCATCTGCAGAATTTGCACAAGGAAATTTAACCAACCAAGAACGATTAGAAGAAACCAGTAGACGAAAAGGGACAAAGGTTAGCTTTATTCCTGATGACATAATCTTCAAAAATTATAAATTTCGTAACGAGTATGTTGTGAAGATGCTTAAAAATTATGTGTATCTAAACCCTGGATTAACCATAGTTTATAATGGCGAAAAATACTATAGTGAAAACGGATTAAAGGATTTATTATCAGAAAACATTAATGAATCAGATATGCTTTATCCTATCATTCATTTGAGAGGAGAAGATATAGAAATAGCTATTACACATAGCAAAACGCAATACAGTGAAGAATACCGTTCGTTTGTAAACGGACAAAACACAACGCAAGGTGGAACGCACTTAGCGGCTTTTAGAGAATCTATTGTAAAAACCATAAGAGAATTTTATGGAAAGAGTTATGAGGCTTCAGATATACGAAAATCTATAGTAGCAGCCATTGCGATAAAAGTAATGGAACCAGTTTTTGAGAGTCAAACAAAAACAAAATTAGGTTCTACAGATATGGGAGGCGATTTGCCAACGGTAAGAACGTATATTAACGACTATGTAAAGCGTTATTTAGATAATTTTTTGCATAAAAACCCAGACTCTGCAGAGAAAATACAACGTAAAATACTTCAGGCAGAACGAGAGCGTAAAGAATTATCTGGTATTAGAAAATTAGCCAAGGATAGAGCTAAAAAAGCCAGTTTACACAATAAGAAATTAAGAGATTGTAGAGTACATTTTGGTGATACTAAAAAAGATGGTTACTTAGATACAACTTTGTTTATAACTGAGGGTGATTCTGCATCTGGTAGTATTACAAAATCTAGAGACGTTAATACGCAGGCTGTGTTTAGCTTAAAAGGAAAGCCTTTAAATTGCTATGGCTTAAGTAAGAAAATTGTTTACGAAAATGAAGAATTCAACTTATTACAAGCGGCTTTAAATATTGAAGAGTCTCTTGAGGATTTACGTTATAACAATGTGGTAATAGCTACAGATGCCGATGTTGATGGTATGCATATTCGTTTGTTGTTAATTACATTTTTCCTGCAATTTTTTCCCGAAATTATTAAAGAAGGACATTTATATATTTTACAAACACCTTTGTTTAGAGTACGTAATAAAAAGGAAACTATTTATTGTTATTCTGAAGACGAAAGAAGGGCTGCAATTGAAAAATTAAAAAACAAACCAGAAATTACAAGATTTAAAGGATTGGGTGAGATTTCGCCAGATGAATTTGTACATTTTATTGGTGATGATATTCGTTTAGATCCTGTAATGTTAGATAAGGATATGTCAATTGAAGAGTTGTTATCTTTCTACATGGGAAAAAATACACCTACGCGCCAAGAATTTATAATTGATAATTTAAAAGTTGAATTAGACGTGGTTGAAGATACCGTATGAGAACAGATAATAGAAGTATAAAAAATACAATTGTTACCATCTATTTTGTTTTTATGGTTATTGCTTTGTTGTTTGTAACCGTATTCAGTTCATTTCATTTAATTGAGAATTATATAGCTCATATAGGACTGTTCTTATTGTTGATTTTAATAGGTATTTATGTTGTGGCGAGGTTTTTTGAATATGATAGTGACAGCTCTAAATTAATAATTACAAGTAAAGGGTTTATTCTTACAGAATATATCAATTACAGAGAGTATAAAAAAGAAATAGAGAAGCGTACGGTAATTAGTTTTAAAATATATAATTTTCTTTTTTATAAATCATTGGTGATTTTAAGGCGAAGTGGAGATAAAGTTAATGTTGTTAAAGAACGTTTTAATATTACATTGTTGAAAAAGAAGAAAATAAATTACATAAAACAATCTTTAAGAAAAATAATTAAGGAAAATAAAAAAGCTAAACTAGGATAAATGGCAGAAGAGCATGACGAGTTATTAAATGAGGATAACGGAAACCAAGAAACTATAAAAAAGGTTACCGGAATGTATAAAGATTGGTTTCTAGATTACGCATCCTACGTAATTTTAGAACGTGCTGTACCAGCAATTGAAGATGGTTTTAAGCCAGTTCAGCGTCGTATTATGCACTCCATGAAAGATTTAGATGATGGTCGTTACAATAAGGTGGCTAATATTGTTGGGCATACCATGCAATATCATCCTCATGGTGATGCAAGTATTGCAGATGCTATGGTTCAAATAGGTCAAAAAGATTTACTTATTGATACTCAAGGGAACTGGGGAAATATTTTAACAGGTGACCGCGCAGCAGCTTCTCGTTATATAGAAGCACGATTGTCAAAGTTTGCTTTAGATGTTGTTTATAATCCAAAAATTACAGAATGGCAAGCGTCTTATGATGGTAGACGAAAAGAGCCTATAAATTTACCTGTAATGTTTCCGTTGCTTTTAGCACAAGGAGGTGAAGGAATTGCGGTTGGTTTGTCTACTAAAATATTACCACATAATTTTATAGAATTGATTGATGCTTCAGTTAAGCATTTAAAAGGGAAACGTTTTACGATCCTCCCGGATTTTCCAACTGCCGGAATTGCTGATTTCTCTAACTACAATGATGGTTTAAGAGGAGGGAAAGTTAGAGTTAGAGCAAAAATTTCTCAACGTGATAAAAATTCGTTAGTTATTACAGAGATTCCTTTTAGCACCACAACATCATCTTTAATAGATTCAATTTTAAAAGCCAATGATAAAGGGAAAATAAAAATTAAAAAGATTGAAGATAATACTGCCTCAGAAGTTGAAATTATAATTCATTTACCGTCTGGTTTATCACCAGACAAAACTATAGACGCCCTTTATGCATTTACAAATTGCGAAATTTCTATTTCACCTTTAGGTTGTGTTATTGAGGATAATAAACCATTTTTTGTTGGTGTATCTGAAATGCTGCGTCGCTCTACAGATAATACAGTTCAGCTTTTAAAAAGTGAATTAGAGATAAAACTGGGTGAGTTTGAAGAGCAATGGCATTTTGCATCTCTAGAGCGCATTTTTATAGAAAATAGAATTTATAGAGATATTGAAGAAGAGGAGACTTGGGATGGTGTTATTAATGCTATAGACAAAGGACTTCTACCACACATTAAACATTTAAAAAGAAAAATTACAGTAGAGGATATTACGCGTCTAACTGAAATTAGAATAAAACGTATTTCTAAATTTGATATTGATAAAGCTCAACAAAAAATAGATGCCTTAGAAGATCAGATAGCTGAAGTAAAACATCATCTAGCCAATCTAATTGACTATGCCATAGCATATTTCGAAAGATTGAAAAAAGAATATGGCGAAGGTAAAGAGCGCAAAACAGAAATTAGAATCTTTGATGAAGTAGACGCTACAAAAGTTGTTATTAGAAACACAAAACTTTATGTAAATAGGGAAGAAGGGTTTGTAGGCACATCTTTAAAACGCGACGAATATGTTTGTGATTGTAGTGATATAGATGATATTATTTGTTTTACTAAAGAAGGTAAAATGATGGTAACAAAAGTAGATTCTAAAACTTTTATAGGTAAAAATATTATCCATGTCGCTGTATTTAAGAAAAAGGATAAACGCACCATTTATAACATGATTTATCGCGATGGCAAAGGTGGTCCTTCGTATGTAAAACGGTTTGCAGTAACCAGTATGACAAGAGATCGCGAATATGACCTAACTAATGGTAATAAAGGCTCTGTTTTATGGTATTTCTCAGCAAATCCAAACGGAGAAGCAGAAGTGGTTTCAATCTCACTAAGGCAAGTAGGTAGTATAAAGAAATTGAAATGGGATTTAGACTTTGCAGATGTACTTATAAAAGGTAGAGCATCGAAAGGAAATACGGTTACAAAATATGCTATAAAACGTGTAGAGCTAAAAGAGAAAGGTGTTTCTACCCTGAAACCTAGAAGAATTTGGTTTGATGATACAGTACAGCGACTTAATGTTGACGAAAGAGGTGAGTTGATAGGTGAATTTAGAGGTGAGGATAGGTTGTTAATTATTAATCAATCTGGTGTTGTGAAAACTATAATCCCAGAATTAACAGCGCATTTTGATTATGATATGATTATCTTAGAGAAATGGGTTCCAAAAAAACCAATTTCAGCAATTTACTATGATGGTGAAAAGGAACGCTATTATGTAAAACGATTTTTAATTGATCAAGAAGGTAAGGAGGAAAAATTTATATCAGATCATGCAGATTCTCAATTAGAGATAGTATCAACAGATTGGAGACCAATGGTAGAGGTTGAATTTACTAAAGAAAGAGGAAAAGACCGCAAAGAAAACATGCAAGTTAATCTTGAAGAATTTATTTCGGTAAAAGGTATTAATGCACTTGGTAATCAATTGACTAGAGAAAAAATTAATCAGGTTAATTTATTAGAGCCATTGCCTTTTGAAATACCAGAGGAGGTTCATGCAGATGATCTAGAAGTTGTTGACGAAGAAACATTAGATTCGTCATCACAGGAAAAGTCTAAAGAAGATACTAAAGAAAAATCAGGAGAAGATAATTCTAGTAATGATGATGATTTAGACGCTAATGATCAAGGTCAGGTTACTTTGTTTTAATATCTATTCTCTAGTTAGAGAGGTAATTATTGTTAAATACCTTAATTTCTTTATCAATTAGTTCTTGTTTATTTAATGTATTTAACAACCCTTTGTTTTCTATTAAGTCATTAAAAAAAATAGAGAATTTTTTTGCACCCGTTGCATTTAAATGATGTAAATCTAAATAATTGTTGTTAGGAAAATACATAGCGTCAAAATCTAGGAATTCTACATCCTTAAATTTTGTATTTAATACATTTTTGTAAATTGATTCGTTAACTAAATCTGCATATTGTGGGTGTTGTGGTGATCTAATTAGGTAAATTTTTATATTGTTTTTTGTTGAAAAATCAACAATTTTTCTTAGATAACTGATGTTTTTTTCAGAAAGTGCTAATGTTTTAGAAATACTATAGTTAAAATCATCATTTCTTATCATGTCTTCTACTTTAGTTATATCGGAGTAAGAATAACCGCCAATATCTCTTATAAAATCAAAATTTTGACCCAATACTCTGTAAAGTTGTTTTCTTGTTGCAATTGAGTAACTGGCAAATAAATCTGAAGAATTATTATCTAGAAGTAAGTTAAAATCTTCTTGGTCTAAAAATGGACTATAATATTTAATTTTTGCAGACATTTTATCAAATCCCCAAATCCAACTATCCATAGTACTATCTATTTGGTTGTTTGCAAACTCTAGAAACAATGTATTTATTTGCTTATTGTTGTCAACTAATTTTCTTAATTTCTGGTAATTATAAAAATAAGACTCTCCAGAGGCAGATAGGTTTATTGTATTTTTAAGAAGTGAATCATTTAACGCATAGGCAGAGTGAGAATGCCCAAGTATTAACTTTGTATTTTTTTCATTGAATTTAAAATTGGCATTTTGTTTTACGATATAGTTAGTGAATATTACTAGAGCTAAAACTGAAAAAGTTGATACTAATAAAAAAATAATTGTTTTTTGAATAAATGTCTTCATATTAAAATTGAAAATAAATGAATTCTTGTTCTTTCCCAATGAACAAAAATATTATACAAACAACACCTAAATAAAATAAAATTCTAAAAGTTTTATTCCATTTAAAACCGAATTTTTCTAAGCCATACTGTGTGTCTCTCCCCAGCCATTCTATAAACATAAGAAAACCTATTAATACTAAGACTTCTATAGCATGGGTTCTGTTTTCAAATTCTGGAATTGACAGAAAGCTTTTAGAAAAAATCCCATTCAAATAGCTTATAGCATGGCTTACGTTATTGGCTCTAAAAAACACCCAAGCTATTACTGTTAAAAAAAATGTAGTACACATTTTTAGCATATCTGAGATATTCGGTGTTAGTTTTCCTTCTGCAACTGTTCCTATATTAGATCTGTTTTTGTTCGCTAATAATAAAGGTAAAAAGTATAGAGCGTTTAATGCTCCCCAAACAATAAAGGTCCAATTAGCACCATGCCAAAAACCACTTACAATAAAAATAATGAAGGTATTACGGACTTTCATTGCTGTACCTCCTTTGCTACCTCCTAATGGAATATACAAATAATCTCTAAACCAAGTAGATAAAGACATGTGCCATCTTCTCCAAAATTCTGCTATATCTCTAGAAAAATAAGGAAACGCAAAATTCTGTTTTAGGTTAAAACCAAATAATCTTGATGTACCAATAGCAATATCTGAATAACCAGAAAAATCACCATAAATTTGAAATGTAAAAAATAGAGCGCCTAATAATAATCCGCTACCGCTGTACTCCGTATGATTGTTAAAAAACTCATTAGCAAATTCGGCACAATTATCTGCGATTACTACTTTTTTAAACATTCCCCAGAGTATCTGTCTTAGACCGTCAACGGCTTTGCTATATTCAAATTTTCGTTTCGAGTAAAATTGCGGTAATAGGTTGGTTGCTCGTTCAATTGGCCCTGCTACTAATTGTGGAAAAAAACTAACAAAAGCAGAAAATGCAATGAAGTCCTTAGTAGGATTAAGCTTTCTTTTGTATACATCGATGGTATAGCTTAAAGTTTGAAACGTGTAAAAACTAATACCAACTGGAAGAATAATTTTTAATGAACTTGCATGTAATTCGGTTCCAAATAGAGTAAACGCCGAAATTAAATTATCTAAGAAAAAATTATAATATTTAAAAAAACCTAAAAAACCTAAATTTACAATTATACTAAGCCATAGAAATCCTTTTCTTTTTTTCGAATTTTCCTCCGTAGATAGAGCTACACCGATCGAATAATCGACTATTGTGCTAAAAATAATTAATGATAAAAAGCGCCAATCCCACCAACCATAAAACAAATAGCTAGCAATAACAATTAACAAATTTTGAAGTTTTAAACTTTTATTACAAAAAAACCAATATAATATAAAAACAACTGGTAGAAATACTGCAAAATCTATTGAGTTAAAAAGCATTATTGAATTTTATTAGTGAAATGTTTTTTCTAAAGAATTTAATTTTCGCGAAATATAGTTAATGGTAAAACGGTTGAAGCAATTAATTCTTGTTTTTAGTTAAATCGTATAATTATGTCGTTCTATAGCAAAACTTTAAATAAATAAAATTAATCTTTATTAGTCTCAATGAAATCTGTTGTTTTTTGTATAATTAATTCATTTACAGTAGTTCCAAATGCTTTTCCTAAATCTAATTGTCCTTGTGTGGAGTAATGAATATTGTCATTTAGTTTTTCTAAATTATCAGTATCTATTAGGTAGGTATTTGTTATTAGAGAATTAATGTGTAATTGAGCTTGTTGTATTTCTGGTACAAATTTAAAGATTTTATGTTCTGTATTTACTTTGCCGAAAATAAAGGGTAAGTTATCATTGTTAAAATCTTTTCTAACCCTATCTATTAAGGATTTCAAATAAGTTTCATAAGACTTTGAGGTGTTTTTATAACATGCGTCTGCTTCACCTTGCATCCATATAAATGCCAAGTTTTGAGTTTTGTAATTATCAGTAATGGATTTAGACATTTTTAAAAAATTTAGATAAATTTCTCCAAAATCTATATTTCTCTCTATCTGAGATTCAACGTTTGGAAGCCATTCAGATATTGAAGACCCGCTTATAGCATATTTTATAAAAATGAAATTTAAATTCGGAAATTTTTCATTTAGTTTTTTTGCTAGTCCTACTTCGGGTCCAAAATTATAGGGCAGTGAATTTAGTTTTGTATCTGTACTGTAATTAAAAAAAGATACATTATTTGGTAGTGTTTTATCTGTTAATTGGCTAACATTACCTAGGCCAGCCATATTTGATTGCCCTGCCAAATAAATAACATAATATTCTTTGTTTATATCTAGTGTTGTCTGGTATCCTAATTTTTCTTTTTGGTGATTGCAACTAAATAAAGCTATTAGTATTAAAAAAAAAAATTGTACTTTACTTTTTACGTTCATTACTTTTTTAGGTTTTTCTTCACTGTTTTAAAATTCAAAAACTCTACAAATAACGAAAAGGCAATTGCAAAATAAAGATAACCTTTAGGAATAGCTCCAACGGTTTGGTTAAATAATTTGGTGTGAGATAGATGTGCTGCTTCAGTAATTAACATAAAACCAATTAAGATTAAAAATGCTAGTCCTAATATCTGAATACTAGGATGTGCATCTATAAATTTTCTAATAGGGTTTGCAAACCCTATCATTATTGCAATAGATATCATTACAGCGATTATCATTAATACTAATGTGTAATTATGGTTGTTGTGTAAGCCGTTTGTCATTCCTACCGCAGTTAAAATTGAGTCTATTGAAAAAATAAAATCAATAATCACA
This sequence comes from Winogradskyella endarachnes, assembly GCF_009741275.1. Classification (GTDB taxonomy): domain Bacteria; phylum Bacteroidota; class Bacteroidia; order Flavobacteriales; family Flavobacteriaceae; genus Winogradskyella; species Winogradskyella endarachnes. The sequence goes on along the minus strand of NZ_WOWS01000001.1, from coordinate 441,059 downwards.
ATTTGAACTATAGCATTGCTTAGTGATTTTATAACTTTAGACTTTGCATTATCTTCGTCATAATTTGGGTCTTCAACCTTTTCTCTAATCTCTGTTGTGCTTTTATAAATTAAAAACAATCCGCCAACAAATAAAATTAATGCTTGCCAGCTTATTTCGGCATTTATCCAAGATAATTTTATAGTAAAGAAAGGCTTACTTAATCCTACTAAGAATGAAACAAAAAACAATAATATAATTCTCTGTAGCATAGCGAGAATAAGGCCGATGTTTGTGGCTTTATTGCGTTGGTTTTCTTGTAATTTATTCGCGGCAATTGATATGAAAACTATGTTGTCGATTCCTAGAATGATTTCTAAGAATGTTAAAGTTAAAAGAGCCATTATAGCATCTGTTGTTAATAGAAAATCTAACATTGTGTTAATCTAGTTTTTTGGCAATGCCTTGTTCAATATTAAGAGGTTTATTTGGTCTTTTTACAGCTAGTTTATATTCAAACGTATATGAGTCTTCAGTTGTAGTAAGGATTTTCATGTGAATAGCATCCTTCTCGGAATTACTAGTTGGATGTAGTTTTTTGAGAATAAATTCGCAATCATTTATCCAGCGAATAGAGGATGAGTCAGCCTTGTTATTGTGGTAGTCGATATTGTATTTTTCTGTTCGTTTAAATTTAGAAGTGTGTTTAATACCATCTATGGTGTAGGTGAATTCAAATGTACCTGTTTTAAAGTCTTTACATTCTCTTTTAATGGAGTAGCAACTTGTTAGTGAGATTAAAAATATAAAGCCAATTCGTATTTTCATTGTGAATCTTTTTACAAAGATAATAAATAGCTATTCTAGTTTTACGGGTTATAGCTTTTAAAAGTGCCATCTGTGTAGAAAATAACAATTTTTTCTATGTCTGAATTTTTAGAAGTTTCAGTTTTGTTTTCTACAAAAGTATTTTGAACACTGTGCTTCTCTTTTGGTTTAATTGTGGTTTCAATTTCATTAGTTCTTTTTGTAAAAGGAAAATTTCCTATGCCTTTAAGTAGCCAGTATAATTCTACTTCAGGGTAGGCATTAAGAACTTTCATTACAAAGTCTAAACTTGGCTTATTTCTTCCTGATAATATATGCGAAATGCTAGAGCGTTGTACACCAATTTTTTCAGCAAAACTAGAGGCAGTTTCATTATAAAAATCAATGATTTTTTGCAGTCGTTCCGTAAACTCTTTGTGGTTTATCATTGTAAACTTTAATTCAGCCTTTTAATTTATACAAATGTAAACATTTGTTTTTTAATTAGTGTTAATTGTATTAAAAACATTAACATGTAGTTGTTTTTTTTGTTTAAATAAAACTTGTAAAACACTGAATTAAAGCAATTTGATAATAATTTATTTTATTAAATAGATATATGTAGATTAACACATTGTTTATCTAACAGATTTTTAAAAACACTGTTTAATATTGTAACAAATATTGTGAATTACAACTGTTTACAAATGTAAATTTTCAAATGATTACATTTGTAGCAAATAATTTTATCATATGAATTTAGAGCTTTTAAATAATGCATTTTCTTTAGTGAAGACACCGCTATTAAATGGTAGGTATATAACTAATTCTCATATTGAAAAATGTTTCAATAGCTATAAAAAATCAAGAATAAATGTGCTGGGCAAGTCTGTAGAAAATAGACCAATTTATGGATTTAAATTTGGGACAGGGCCAATTAAAATATTGTTATGGTCGCAAATGCACGGTAATGAATCTACATCTACAAAAGCTCTTTTTGACTGTTTTAATTTGTTTGAAAAAAAAGATATTTTAGTTAACTCAATTTTAGAAACCTGTACCTTATGTGTAATTCCTATTTTAAATCCTGATGGTGCAGAAAAATATACACGTGTTAATGCTAGCAAAGTTGATCTAAATAGAGATGCTCAAGATTTAAGTCAGCCAGAGAGTATTTTGTTGCGAGAAGTTTATAATGATTTTCAGCCAAATTACTGTTTTAATCTTCATGGCCAAAGAACAATTTTTAGCGCAGGTGAAAAAAATAATATAGCAACACTATCGTTTCTATCGCCAGCTCAAGATGAAAATCGTTCGTTAACGCCTAATAGAAAAGTAGCAATGACAATTATTTCAGAAATAAATGATTTGCTGCAGCAAGTAATACCGGAATCTGTGGGTAGGTATGATGATGGTTTTAATATTAATTGTGTTGGTGATACTTTTCAGAGTTTTGGTGTGCCAACTATTTTGTATGAAGCTGGTCATTATGCAAATGATTACGAAAGAGAGGAGGTAAGACGATTAATGTTTATCTCTATATTAAAGGGATTAGAAGTTATTTCGAAAGGAATAAAAGAAGATAAGCATATAGAGTATTTAGCTATTCCTGAAAATGCGAAATGTTTTTACGATGTTATTATTAGAAATGTAAGACTGTGTAGAGATGATAGGGATTTTTTAGATATAGGAATACAATTTCATGAAGTTTTGAAGGGTGGCTTTGTAAGGTTTATCCCAAGAATTGAGGTTATTTCAAAATTAATTGAAAAATTTGGACATAAAGAGGTTGAAGCTAATGGTGGTGTTGTTGTTGTAAATGGAAATAATGAATTCCAAGAGGGTTCCGAAATCGATTTCGTGTTGTTAAATAATGAAGAAATCTCGTTATATTCTTAAAATATTTCATTTTTAATGATTAATCGTTAGGATAAATGTCTTATTTTTGCGTTTAATCTAAAGATTATTAAATAATGGCAAAGTTTAAATTAGATGAAGTTGATCATCAAATTCTCGATATGCTTATCGATAACACACGTATACCTTTTACAGATATCGCAAAGAAATTATTGATTTCTGCTGGTACTGTGCATGTGCGTGTTAAAAAAATGGAGGAAGCTGGTATTATAAGAGGTTCATCTTTAACATTAGATTATCATAAGCTTGATTATTCATTTATTGCTTATGTTGGTGTTTTTCTTCAAAATACATCTCAAACAAAATTTGTTTTAGAACGTATTAATGAAATTCCTTATGTAACTGTAGCTCATATAACCACAGGTAAATTTAATATTTTCTGTAAAATTAGAGCAAAAGACACTATGCATGCAAAAGATATTATCTTTATGTTAGATGATATCGATGGTGTTTATAGAACAGAAACTATGATTTCTTTAGAAGAAAGTCTTAATGATAAAAAGCGATTAATGCATACGATTTTCAATGAATTGTAATTGAGTTAATTTATAACTTATAGCCCTTGGTTTAAATGCTTAGGGCTTTTTTATTAAACAATTACTTTAGGTGGCTTATGATAAATTCAAATGAATACAATTCATATTATCAACCCTATATTGATTATGCTACAAACAGTTCTATTTTAGAGGGTTTAAGTATTAACCTAAAAGATGTAGTTGCGTTTTTTGAAACCATTTCAGAAGAAAAACAAGAATATGCATATGCAAAAGGTAAGTGGACTATTAAAGACATACTTCTGCACCTTATAGACACGGAGCGCATCTTTTCTTATAGAGCATTACGGATATCAAGAAATGATAAATTGCCATTACAGGGTTTTGAGCAAGATGATTATGTCTTAAATGGATATGCTAATAATCGCAGTATGGAAAACCTAATAAAGGAATACATAGCTGTAAGAAAATCTACCATAGCATTATATAAAAGTTTTAACACAGATGCATTGTTAAAAATAGGTGAGGCTAGTGGTTTCCCAATATCTGTTAGGGCTTTAGGTTATATTATTACTGGTCACGAAAATCATCATGTATCGGTAATAAAGAAACGTTATCTTTAGCTTTCATAATAATCAAAAGCCTCTTCAATTAGTTCATTGCTTACAATACAATCTATCTTTGGTTGTCCAATAGCTTCTAAGAGCACAAACTTAACTATACCATGACTGTTTTTTTTGTCGTATTGTAAGAGATCAATAATCACCTTTTGATCATTTTTAGTAATAGGTACTTTAGTAAATGTTTTTAAAATACCTTCATTAATTATTTTTAATTCTTCTTTAGGTAAACCACAAATTTTAGTAGACAAATAACTTTCTAAAAGCATCCCAATAGCTATGGCTTCACCATGTAATAAAGGTGTTTTATCTGCATTTTCTAAAAAATAGCTTTCAATAGCATGACCAAGGGTGTGTCCAAAGTTTAAAATTTTTCTTAAGCCTTGTTCAGTCGGATCAGAAGTTACAACTTTATTTTTAATAACTACGGAGTCATAAATTAATTGATCTAAATCTGAAATGTCTAATGCTTCGAGATGTGTTAAGGTATTCCAATAATCTTTATCAAAAATTAAACCGTGTTTAAGCATTTCGGCAAAGCCAGAAACCATTTCTTTAGGAGCGAGAGTGTCTAAAAAAGAAGTGTCAACGCCAACCATTTCACCTTCGTTTATTACACCTACTTGATTTTTTAATGCACCTAAGTCAACTCCTGTTTTGCCTCCAACTGAAGCATCTACCATTGCTAAGAGAGTCGTGGGTATATTAATATAGGCTATTCCGCGCATATAAGTACTAGCAACAAAACCACCTAAATCAGTAACTACACCACCACCTAAATTTATTAACAAGCTTTTTCTATCTGCATTATATTCTGACATTGCTTCCCAAACACCAGTACAGATATCAATGGATTTATTTTCTTCTCCATTAGGCATTTCCATAACTTCAATGTCAATATCTCCAGACTCTACCTGTTCTAAAAATTTAGGTAAGCAATAATCATGAGTATTTGTATCCACTAAAACAAATATTTTAGAAGGTTGAGTTGTTTCTATGTATTTATTTAACTCTATGTAAACTTCAGAATTAAAATAAACAACTGCATTTTTTGTTGATATAGAATCCATTATATATAATCTAAATTGATAGCGTGAAAATACTCCCTTTTTCAGAAAAAATAAGACTAATAATAAATATATTTGTATATATATTTTAATTATAATGATCAATCGTTCACTTTTTGAAAACACAAAGACGGCTTTTACATTAAAGTCAGACTCTGCATTAGAGCGAGCATATTTTTTATTTAAAATGATTTCCTCCGAGCCTTTAGTTCGTATAGGGACTCTGGCTACAAATTTTGCCTTAAAAGCACATTTACCAGTAGAAGGATTAATAAGGTCTACTGTTTTTGATCACTTTTGTGGAGGTGTAAATGAAGACGATTGTCTTTCTGTAATTGATAGTTTATATACAGAAGGCGTTAGTTCTGTTTTAGATTACTCAGTAGAAGGTAAGGCTGCAGAAGAACAATTTGATGAAGCTTTAAATAAAATATTAAAAATCATTAATTTTTGTGATGAAAAGGAGGCTATGCCAATTGTTGTATTTAAACCAACAGGATTTGGAAGGTTTTATTTATACCAAAAAAAGACAGAAGGTAAAGCTTTTAGTGTTGAAGAACAAGCAGAATGGGATAGGGTAGTTAATCGTTTTGATGCTGTTTGTAAATTAGCAAAACAGAAAGATGTCGAAGTTTTAATAGATGGCGAGGAAAGTTGGATGCAAGATGCAGCAGATGATTTAGTGGAGGAAATGATGGAGCGTTATAATAAAGATGTGCCTATTGTTTATAATACATTACAATTATATCGTTGGGACCGCTTTGATTACCTTAAAAGTTTACACGAACGTTCTAAAAAGAAAGGTTTTAAAATAGGAATGAAGATTGTACGAGGTGCATATATGGAGAAAGAGCGAGAAAGAGCAAATGAAAAAGGGTACAATTCACCAATTTGTGAAAACAAAAAAGCTACGGATGATAACTTTAATGTAACGCTCGAATATATTGTTAGAAATTTAAATGATATTTCAGTTTTTATCGGTACTCATAATGAATTGAGTTGTTATTTAGCAATGGAATTAATGGAAACCTATAATATTTCTAAACAAGATAATAATGTTTGGTTTGGACAATTATATGGTATGAGTGACCACATAAGCTTTAACTTGGCTGCAGAGGGTTATAATGTTGCAAAATATATTCCATTTGGTCCAGTAAAAGATGTTATGCCATATTTAATAAGAAGAGCAGAGGAGAATACCTCTGTTGCTGGGCAAACAAGCAGAGAACTAACATTAATAAAAACAGAGAAGAAAAGACGAAAATTATAGTGTTTCAATTTTGTAAAAATAGCAAAATGCCACTTTTAATTAAAAGTGGCATTTTTTATTAACGAATATGTAATTTATGCTTTTTTATAAAATTCATACCATTTTTTCTTTCTGTTAGGGTTATTGCCGTATCCATATCCGTAACCGTATCCACCATAACCTTTTTTACCTTGCTGAACACCATTTAATAACATAGTCATTTTAGGTAGTCTTTTTTCTGCATATAATGGTTTAGCAACATGTTGTAATAGGCGGCTATCAATTTTACCTGCACTAACAACATAGATAAACATATCGGCTAAATGTGATATCAATAGCGTATCGCTTACAATACCCACAGCAGAAGTATCTGCAATTATGTAATCATATTTGTCTTCAAAATAATTAAATAACTCGTCCATTCTTTCGCTCATTAGTAACTCAGATGGATTTGGTGGTATAGTTCCAGAAGGAATAATATCTAAATTTTCAATTTCTTTATGTTTAAATATAACATCCTTTGGTTTTAGTGCCGTGTCAGCAATATAATCTGATAATCCCTTGTTTGGTTGGTCAATTATGTTTAAATACTCTAATATTTTTGGAACCCTAATGTCTGTTTCAATTAATAATACAGATTTTCCTGAAAATGCAATTGATGAGGCTAAATTAGTACTTGTATGAGATTTACCTTCTTGTGGAACTGTTGATGTTATAAATATTTTTTTAGCACGACCTTTAACATCTCCCAACATAAAATCAATATTAGATTTTAATATACGAAAAGCTTCTGCTTTTGGAGTATAGTCCACCTTTTTAACGAGTTTATTCTTTTTGGATGTCTTCGGTACATCTCCTAAATACGGAATATCTAATAATTCAACCAAATCGTCCTTTCTGTATAATTTAGTATTTATTAGATTAGAAAGGTAAATTAGTCCTACAGGGATGCCTATACCAAATATAAAAGATGCTATAAAGATAATCCCTTTGTTAGGTGATACAGGCCTATGAGAAGATGATGCTCGGTCAATTATTTTAGCACTAGGTGAGTCCATTCCTAGTTTTATAGCGGATTCTTCTCTTTTTTCTAATAAATAAAGATATAAAGACTCTTTTATATCTTGTTGTCTTTTAATATCTCTAAATTGTCTCTGTTTGGTAGGATTTGAAGATAATCTTCCCTGAATTCTTGAATTTTCTCTGTTTAAACTACTAAGAGTTAATTCTGAACTTGATTTTATATTTTTTAAAGAATTTTGAATATTTAGTTTAAGTGCAGAAATTTGATTGTTTAATTGAATTACAACAGGGTTTTGATTACTTGAGTTTTTTAATAATTTATCTCTTTGAGCAACAAGCTCGTTGTGGCTTTTTAATACTTGTGCTGTATTTGAATCTCCAATTCCTATATCTGCCGGTAGCATATCGCTACTTCTATCAGTACTATTGATTTCTTCTTGTAGGTAGTCGATTAATTGAATATTTCTAGATTCATTAGCTATTTGTGATTGGATTTGTTGTCCTGTCTGAAGATTTAAATCTGCTCTAGAATCTAGGGCGGTTAAACCTTGTTTTATTTGAATATCTTCGGCAGAGTAATCTACTTTTCTTAACTCCTCAGAAACTTGCGCTAATCGTTTGTCAATAAATTCGGATGTGGCTTTTACAACCGCTTCCTTTTCTAATAGAACATCATTATTATATTCATTTACAAGTTCATTTAATATGTCAACTGCTTTTTGCGAATTTGTATCTTTTAAGTCTAATTTAATTACACTAGATCCAGTTTCAGTGATTACATTAATTTTTGCTTGATAAGCATCTACTAAGTCGCTAACTTTTGATATAGAGATTTTTAAGTTACTTCCTACCACAGGAGAGTATTTACCACTATTTGGTGTTAAAACCATGTCACCAAAGCCTGTTTTAATCCTTGAACCAAAGGAGTGTAATTTCCCGTCCTTGTTATCTCTTGCAACTAAAGATTTACCTTCATTTTTGAATGATAAAAACTCTGTAGGTGATTTAATTTTAATGTATAGAGTGGTGTCTAAATTATATATGACTGAATCACTTGCGAAAAAACTTAATTTAACTGGAGGATTTTGATAGATTTCTCTTTCCTTAATGCTTCCTTCTTCAAAACATCTAATATTAAGATTTAAATCTTTTATAACATTAGATATTAGTGTTTTCGATTTTATAATTTCAATTTCATCTTTTATTTTATTTGTTCCATCTGAAAACAAACCCTCGCTCGTCATTTCTTCGATTGATGGAAGTTTTTTTGATTGCTTCTCATCTCTTATCTTAATTGTTGCCGATGCTTTATATTCAAAAGTTGCATATCTGATATAGGTATAGCCAAGAAAAAGGGCAATAAAAATTGACATCAATATTATTTTCCAATGAGATAGAAAAGTATCTATAGTTTGCCGAATTTCATTTGGCTTTATGGTATGTTTTGAATCCATAAAATATTAAAATTATACTATTTTATTAAAAATACAGCTAAGATAGTCGTTAAGGTACCAATTGCAGAGATTAATACACCATTATTTTGATTGTAGGTAGATGATCTTACTTTTGCATTATTTGGTTCAACATATATAACATCATTTTGTTGTAAATAATATAAATGAGAATTTACTGTATTAATTGAGGTTAAATCTATATAAGCAAACTTTTTAACACCATCTATTTCTCTAATTAGTTTAACGTTTTTACGTTTTCCATATATGGTTAAATCATTTGCAAGACCGAGCGCTTCTAATAATGTCACTCTTTCGTCTTGTAAAGTGAAAGTGCCTGGTTTATTAACTTCACCTATGATAGTTATTGTAAAATTAGCTAGTCTTATATTTACTATTGGATTATTAACCATAATTTTAATTTTGTCGACCAACTTTTTTGTTAATTCTGTGCGTGTTAAGCCTTCTACCTTTATTGTTCCCAAAACAGGGAACTCAATATTTCCATCAAAGTCTACTAAATAAGATTGTTGTTGAAGTGTTCCTTGAGCACTTCCTATGTCTGATGTGTTGTTAGATATTACAGGTAAATTAAATGGTCTAACGGTGTCTGGATCTAAAGCTGAGACATTAATAATTAATAAATCATCTGGTTTGTAGGTTAATTCTCTTGGTTCAGATACAAGTTGACTTTCCTCTAGCGGTTCATCTTGAAAGTAGATGAAATCTTTACGTGTAGCACAAGATGTAGCGGTAATTATGGCTAATAATGAAATAATTAAAATTCTTGATTTCATGTAAATTGTATTATTCATTAGTTTTATTTAATTTATTTTTTGGAATCTAGTACTTCGTATGTAGAATTATTAGAAACGTATTCAGGTATTAATTTTTTAATAGACGCAACAATTTCTAATGGTTGCGTTAAAGTCCCTACTGAGGTTAAATCGTTTATTTGATTTTCTACGCTTTCAATATCCACATTTCTAGACTTAGCAATCATAATTTTATCGTGGTAAGTTTTCTTAGTATTTTCACCATCTGCTAAAAGTTCTTCGTATATTTTTTCTCCAGGTCTAAGTCCGGTAATTTTTATGTCAATATCTTCGGGGTAACGTAAACCAGAAAGAATTATCATATTGGTTGCTAAATTGAAAATTTTAATTGGTTCTCCCATATCAAATACAAAAATTTCTCCACCATTACCCATAGCAGCAGCTTCTAATACAAGTTGACATGCCTCAGGTATTGTCATAAAATATCTTGTGATTTCTTTATGAGTAACTGTAAGTGGACCTCCTTTTTCTATTTGTTTTTTAAATAAAGGTATCACTGATCCGTTAGATCCTAATACATTACCAAATCTCGTTGTTATAAATTTTGTTTCCCCTTTTCCTTTCAAACATGTAACATAAAGCTCTGCAATTCTTTTTGTTGCACCCATTACGTTTGTTGGGTTTACAGCTTTGTCTGTTGAGATTAATACAAACTTATCTACACCATGCTTAACAGCAATATCTGCTACATTTTTTGTACCACCAATATTAACACTTACCGCTTCAAAAGGGTTATTCTCCATCAAAGGTACGTGTTTATACGCAGCGGCATGGAATACCATTTTTGGCTTGTACAGATTGAATATTTGATCAATTCTAGTTTTATTTCTTACATCAGCAACAATAGCTTCAATATTTTGGAGGCCTTGTTGTCTAAATTCTTGTTGAATATCATAAAGTGCAGATTCTGCATTATCAACTAAAATTAATTTTTTAAAGTTATATAAACTAGCTTTTCTTGCAATTTCGCTACCTATTGATCCCGCCGCACCAGTAATCAGTATAACTTTATTATCGTACTGATCTTCTAAGTCTGGATTTTTTATGTTTATTGGGTCTCTACCAAGTAAATCTTCAATTTTAACTTCTTTTATTTGCCCTACACTTAAATCGCCATCAATCCAATTTTGAACTGGAGGAACTATTTTTACTTTTAAGCCTAAAGAGAATAGATTGCCGGTAATTTGTAATAAACGAGTAGGATCAATGTTTTGAATTGAAATTATAACTTCTTCTACATTATGTTTCTTTATGAATTTTTCGTCAATACTATCGATTTTATAAACTTTTAGTAAGTTTATTTTTTTACCTATTTTTTGTTCATCGTCGTCAATAAAACCTACAACTTCTAAGCCATTTTTTGTGTCATTAACAATAGCGTCATAAGTTAACATGCCAGAGTTTCCTGCACCAAATATTAAAATATTTGAAACTGATTGAAAATCTTGTGTGATGTAATTATAAATGGATTTAATAAATAGTTTAGAGCCAACTAAGAATAAAATATTTAATAATAAATGGATATATACAATAGAACCAGATATACTAAACACACTATCTTGACCAACAAATTTTCTACTAAGAAAAGTAATACAAATAAGGATGGTTGCTAAAATATTTGCTCCAATAATGATGTTAACAATATCTTTAAAACCAGTAAATCTTACTACACCTTTGTAGGTACCTACAGCTATTAAGCTAATTGCAGCAATTAATGCCACGTAAGGTATTTGATTTATTAGTTTGAGGTAATCAAACTTTAAAGTAAAATTATATCTAATAATATGGGCGATAAAAAACATAGCAACTACTATAGCGATGTCAAATAGTAGCACTAACCATTTTGAGGCATATTTTTTAGATATTTTATTTAAGTACTTTATTAGCATGCTGCAAAATATGTGTTTATTGCCGAAACTACTCTATTGAGTTCTATTTCGGTTAAATTAGAACCACTTGGAAGACATAGTCCTTTTTCAAATAGCTCATCGGAAACACCATTGAGATAACTTGGTGAATCTTTAAAAACAGGTTGTTGGTGCATTGGTTTCCACAATGGTCTAGATTCTATATTTTCTTTTTCTAAAGCTAATCTTAAACCTTCTCTGGTTGATTTAGAATCTAATAAGATGCAACTTAACCATCTGTTAGAAAAATAGCCTTCTGGCTCCATTAAAAATGAGATTTGAGAAATATCCTTAAAAGCATTTTTATAAAATTCAAAATTAGCACGACGATTGGCAACATGGCTGTCTAAAATAGTCATTTGCCCTCGACCAATACCAGCTACAATATTAGACATTCTATAATTGTATCCTATCTGAGAATGCAGATAATGTGGTGCATTATCTCTAGCTTGTGTTGCTAAAAATACAGCCTTTTGCTTTAATTCTGCAGATTTTGTAACCAAAGCTCCTCCTCCAGAAGTTGTAATAATTTTGTTTCCGTTGAACGATAAAATAGATAATTCGCCAAATGTTCCGCAATTTCTTCCTTTATATCGGCTACCTAATGATTCTGCGCTGTCTTCTAACACAGGTATTTTGTATTCTTCTGCGATTTTATTTATTTCGTCTACCTTATAAGGCATTCCATATAAATGAACAGCTATAATCGCTTTTGGCTTATTTCCTTTCTTTATTCTATCTTTTATTGCAATTTCTAATTGAATTGGGCACATGTTCCATGTGTCTTTTTCACTATCAACAAAAACGGGAGTTGCACCTTGATAAACTATTGGATTTGCAGAGGCTGAAAAAGTTTTACTTTGGCATATAACTTCGTCTCCATGTTTCACACCTAACAATATAAGACTTAAGTGTAGGGCAGAAGTGCCAGATGCTAATGCAGCGACATAAGTATCTTCTTTAAGGTAAGATTCTAAATCACTTTCAAAACCATTTACGTTTGGTCCTAATGGAGCGACCCAATTAGTATCAAAAGCTTCTTGCACATAAGATTGCTCATTGCCACTCATATGTGGTGACGAAAGCCAAATTTTTTCATTCATAGGTTTTTTCTTTAAGATAGTACCTAAAGTTTATATTTAATGGTGTTTGGGACCCAAATAATCAATAGCGTTTATGATGCTAATATAAGTCCATAAAATATAAACCAAAAAACAAAAATAATGATTTACGACGAACTGTTGGGTTTAGACGATATATAAAAAGTTAATTTGTTATAAATGTATATAAATCAGGTAAAAAGGAAAGATTTTAATAATTTATAAGGCAGATATATATATTGAATAAGTTATACGAAACAAGGAGTGCTTTGTTGTGATTAAATTGAAAATATTAGATTAAAACTAACAAGTTTTATTGTGCCTTTTTGGTACCAGTAAAAGCTGGCATGTCTACTGTTTCAGAACTATTAATATCACTTTTCTTAATAACCTTATAAAAAGTTAACCATAAGATTTTTACATCTAAAATAAAAGATTGGTTGTCTACGTAATAAACATCATATTTAAACTTTTCTTCCCAAGAAATTGTATTTCTACCATTAATTTGAGCCCAACCTGTAATACCTGGTATTACTTCGTGCCTTCTATTTTGTTCTTCATTGTAAAATTCTAAATATTGAGGTAATAATGGGCGAGGACCTACTAAACTCATATCACCTTTTAAAATATTTATTAGCTGTGGAATTTCATCTAAAGAATATTTTCTACAAATATTTCCCGTTTTTGTAATACGTTGCATAGCTGGTAATAACACACCATTATCATCAGTTTTGTCTGTCATGGTTTTTAACTTTAAGATTGTAAATATCTTGCCGTTTTTTCCTGTTCTTCTTTGGTAGAAGAAAGGTTTTCCATTATTAGAAATAGTTAAAATTATTAAGAGGATAATAAATATTGGAGAAATAAAAATTAGTCCAAAAAATGCCGCTAAAAAATCAAAAAGGCGCTTAATGAGATTTCTATATAGTTTCATAATAAATTACTTTAAAGTTGTTCTCTAATTATTTTTATTAAATCACTATTAATAATATTAACATCAAAGCGCTCTTCTGCATATTTTCTACTGTTAATACCCATTTCCTTAATTTTATCTGGATTGGTTATAAAATATTCCATTGGCTTTATTAGGGCCTCAAGACTTTGAGGCTTAATTAAAAATCCGTTTACACCTTCTTTTACAGATTCTCTACAACCTACTGAGTCGGTTGTTATTATTGGGTTTCCGCATGCGCAGGCCTCTAATGTTGTTCTTGGTAATCCTTCTCTGTAATAACTGGGTAGTACAAATATATCTCTGTTATTTAGATGTTCTGGAATGTTAGATTGAGGTCCGTGAAATATTAGTATTCCTTTATCATGTAAATCGTTAATTTCTATTTCATCTATGGCTGAAGGCGATGTTTCTGTCATACCTATTAAATGAAACTCTGATTGAGGATACTTTGCTTTTAGTATTTTAGCAGCTTCCATGTAAAGGGCAATCCCTTTTTCTTTAATTAATCTCGCCACTAATAAAAAACTCACTTTATCTGTAGCATTTTTTTCTTTAAAGGTAAACTCATTAAGATTTACACCAGAACCACTAACAAAGTCTACTTTTTGTTTTTTAGAAATAACTTTTCTATCTAAAAACAATTGGTAATCGTCTTTATTTTGAAATACAATAACTTTGTTTTTTCTTATCGATAATTTGTATAAAACTTCATTAAATCTTTGTAATACCTTCGCTTTTGTAGATAAACCAGTAAAAGCGTAGCCTAAACCTGTGATTAAAGAAATCACCGGAACTTTACACATATTTGCAGCCATAGAACCGTATATAACAGGTTTTACTGTATATGGAAATACGATGTCTATTTTTTTGTCTTTTATAATGGATTTTAATTCTAAAATTGATTTAAAATCTTTAAATGGATTAAGACCTGTACGTTGTAAATTAAATTCTATAGGCGTTGCTCCTAAATTTTTTATTTTTTCTTTGAATTCATCCGCAAAATCAGGAGCAGCAGCGAAGACCTCAAATCCGTCATCAACTAAACTTTTTATAAAATCACCTCTAAATCTTATAAGAGAAGCATCAAATGATGCAATAAGTAATATTCTTTTTTTCTCCATTTGAGTTAGTGTTGTTTGAGGTAATTAAATTTATACCATTTCTGAAAACAGTAATAAGACCATACTCTAAACGTACTATCTTTTTTACTATCTAAATGATCTTGTACCAATTTAGTGATAAATTCTATATTAAATATGCCTTGAGATTTTAGTAACTCTGGTTCAATATAACTTTCCAATTCTTTTCTTAGACTTTGCCTTAACCAGTCTCCAGTCGGTGATCCAAACCCACTTTTACTTTTTTCTAAAAATTCATCAGGAAATTCTGACCTAAAGGCTTCTTTTAGTATATGTTTTTTATTCCAACCTTTCATTAAGTAATTTTCTGGTAATGTATTTGCAAATTCCCACAAATCTTTATTAAGAAAAGGTGCTCTACATTCTAAAGAGGTCATCATACTTGTTCGGTCTACTTTTGCAAGCATACCACCTTCTAAACTCATAATTTTATCAACTAACCTAAAATCGGTTAACGTTTCAATCTTTTCTTTACCAAGAATTTCCTTATATTCTTTAAAAATATTTGAATCAAAATAATCTGGAGACATTAATTCTTCTAGCTGAGCACTTGTGTTTGCTAATGAAATTATATCCCAATAAAATCCACCATTATAGTCAATAGCATTTAATAATTTATTAATTCTGAATCGTTTTCCTCGCGTATCATCTTTATTAATAAGGTACTTATTGCTTAATTTAGAGATTGTTTTATGTAGACCTTTAGGGACAATATTAGTATATCTATTGTTCATTTTGCCTATGTAATATTTGTTGTATCCACCAAAAACTTCATCTCCACCATCGCCTGTTAAAGCAACTGTGACATGTTCTCTTGTTTTTTCTGAAAGTAAATGGGTTGGGAGGGCAGCTGTATCTGAGAAAGGTTCATCAAAATTAACTAGAATTTCATGAATATTATTTTTTAAATCGTCTTCATCAATAATAAATTCATGATGATTACTATTTACCATATCTGCTACAACTCTAGATTTATCAGTCTCATCATAAGATGCTTTTTTAAAACCAATAGAAAAGGTGTCAATTTTTCTATCTGTTGATTGGGCTAAGCACAATGAAATAATAGATGAATCTACACCACCAGATAAAAATGTACCTAAACCAACATCTGCAATAGATCTACTATCTACGCTATTGTATACTAATTCTTTAGTTTTTGCTTTAGCATCTTCAAATGAAATGTTACTCTCTATTGGTTTTGGCTCAGCATTTATTTTATGAATTGATGTACTATGAGAGGCTAAATCATATTCTATATAATGATTGGCTTCTAGTTTATAAATGTTATCATAAATAGTGTGTGGTGCAGGTATATAGGTTAATCTAAAATAAAGATTCAAACCTTTTTTTGAAATGTTTGGCGTAAAATCAATGGTATTAATTATAGATTTTAATTCTGATGCCCAAATAAATTTTTGATCTGTATTTGTGTAATACAATGGTTTTTCTCCAAAGAAATCTCTAGCAATAAATAGTTTATTAATGTTTTTATCATAAATGCTAAAACCGTACATACCATCTAGCCACTTAAAGGCTTCTACACCATATTTTTCATAGGCTTTAAGAATAACTTCAGTATCACTAGAGGTGTTAAAAGTTACACCTTCGGTTAATAATCTGTTTTTTAAAACTTTATAGTTATAGATTTCTCCATTAAAAACAATAACTATTTGTTTATCATCTGAAAATATAGGTTGCTTACCAGAAGATAAATCTATAATAGATAATCTTCGCATTGCCATACCAACAGTATATTGTTCATTTTCTTCAGCAAATAAACCATCTTGATCTGGACCTCTATGAATAATTAGATTATTCATATTATTAAGAACCACAGAAATATCTTCTTTGTTTCTGTTGGTTTTTACTATAATACCGTTAATTCCACACATTTAATATTGATTTAATTCTGGATGAATTTGTTGAATTTTGCATATATTGCATCTAAATGATACTCTTTTGCACGCTGTAAGCTGAGCTTACTAAATTTCTCCCTTTCTAGAGGGTTATTATGAAAATAATCTAATGCACTACTTAACCCAATATGGTCATCGTTATTGACTAAAATCCCATATTTTCCAATATAAAACTCACCAGTTTTTATTGAAACTTCTTCGTTTTCATTTAATAACTCTAATGGTCCCGAAAGACAATTTGTTGAAATGCTTGGCAAACCAATAGCCATAGCTTCTAATAATGCATTAGGAAAGCCTTCTGTAAATGATGATAATACAAAACAATGATTACTTAATAAATAGTCATTTACATTTTTAACCTTACCCTTTAAAGATATACTATCTTCTAAGTTGAAATTTATTATTTCGCTGTTTAAATAATCTTGTAATTCGCCACCTCCTAAAATTGATAAATCGTATTTTAATACTGATTTATTTAGAGCACGAATAATCATTATTTGATTTTTTCTTTTGTTTAATGTTCCAGCAGTTATAACCTTTAGCGTTTCAAAATTTTGATTTAAAACGTTTGAATCTATTGTTTTTTTAGGTATTTCAATAGGATTATAGATAACTTCCATCGGAATTTTAATTCCAAAATTATCTTTTAAATCTTTATTAATATGTACAGAATTTGAAAAAAGCTTATCACATCTATTGTAAAATATTGGGTAAAACACTTTTGATATATAAAGCGATAGTTTACTTGAAACATTATCTGAAGGAAAACCACGTTCACTTATAATGGTTTTAACAGATTTATTGAATGTTGAAATAATGCCGTTAATTAAATTCGGAAATGCTAAAAATGAAATTGAAATACTAATATTTTCTTTTTTTACAAATTGATAATATTTTCTAATGAATTTTAGAGTATCAACAGCTTTTAAATAGAATGGTCTATCTGGACTTGTATCAGATAGGATTACTAGATTCACATTTTCTGGTATTTGAAAATGAATGTTATTATAGAATAAAACTAAAGTAACATTATAATCTAATCTAAGACTTTTTAGTAACAGACTAATTACTTTTTCTGCGCCACCACTACCTAAAGTTATACTTATTATGCTAATATTTTTATTTGAACTTTTCACTTTAAGAAGTTAGTTTGCAATTTGGATAAATAATTTTTCGTATTGATTGATTATTGTTTCTTTATTAAATTTAATATAGACGGATTCTCTTACTTCCTCTGGTTTCCATTTTTTATTTTCATTAAGTTTTTCTAGGTAGTCCATTTCGTTGTCTACTATATAGCCATTAATACCGTTTTCAACTATTTCTTTAGTGCCACCAGGAGCGTTAAACGCAATTACAGGTGTTCCTATAACACAACTTTCGAGTAAGGCATTTGGAAATCCTTCTACATAAGAACCTTGTAAAAATAAATCGTTTTTAGATATAAAATCATTAACGTTATTAGTAAAAGGAATATGAGTTATTTTGTCTTGTAATCCATAACTTTTAACTTCTTCTAATATTTCATCTTTTAAATTTCCATCTCCAATAATAGTGTAGTGGAATGGGAATTTTAGTTGAGATAACATTTTTAAAATCCTAGAATGACCTTTGACTTCCGTTAATCTGCCAACAGTTATAAATTTTTTAATATTAGTAGAATCTGATATTTCTTTTACAGGTGGTAAACTAGATATAGGGTTGTTAATTACACAAATTTTATTTTCTGGAACTTCATAATTTAATTGCATATCCATTGCCATGTCTCTAGATTGGCAAATAATCATATCTAAGTTTTTAAAACTACTACTTATAAAATGAGCAGGAGACCATTTTCTAGATTTTTTTTCATTTTTACGTTTACTTAGAATAGTGGCTTCTCTTCCAATAAACTTAGTATTTTTAAAAAGAGGAGAAATAATTGACATGGCAGTGTTAACATGAGAAATGGAGCTAAGAACTATATTAGGTTTTAATTTAATAATAGTACTTATGATTAAAGGTAATGCAGTAAGAATTCTCGGTTTATTTAGGTAAATTACATCAACGTTATTAACATCATAAGCATTATCTTTTTTAAAACCAGCAATTAAAAGTATTGGTTCAAACTTGTTCTTACTAATATTTTGTGATACAAAAGAAATTACTCGCTCAGCTCCACCCGGAACTAATGATGGAAGTAAAAAAATGATTTTAATTTTTTTTAAATTATTCACAATTTGAAATATTTAAACATTTAATTGAAAAAACGAAATTTATAAATGAGCAATATTTATTTGTGAAATATGTAGAGCGAGATGTGTTATTAAAAAATAAAGCAGTATTTAAAACTATTAATAGTATTGAAAAAGTAAATAACATTTTTTATTTGAGCTGTAGTTTAATAGCAATAATTTTTACCTTGTAAATATCCCCTAAGTTATTTAGAAAATCAAAATTATTCTTTAAAAGGTATGATAAAGACTTTAATTAACATTATCCAAATTTATTGAATTAAATTTTGATTATAAAGTGTTGATTATTAATTATTTATAAATGTATGATTGAGGTTATATATGTTTTATGATTTTTTTGATATCTATTTCGCTGATTACTTTGGCTGGTACTCCTGCAATCATTGTATTTTCTTTTTCAAAAGACTTATTAACTACTGCATTAGCACCTATGGCAGTGTTATTGGCTATCGATATATTACCATAAATTTTTGCACCAGGAGCAATATATATATTGTCTCCTAAAACGGGAGCTTCTTTTTCTCCTCCAGATGCACCGATGTTAACACAAGCATGTATTCTGCAATTGCTACCAATTTTTGTAGCTCCATTAATAACTATTGTGCCGTAATGTACAATAGCTAGACCTGGACCAAAAACATTTATTGGAATGGAAAATCCTAGTTTTATAGATGTTTTTTTGAACCTGTATCTTAGATAATAACAATAGATTTTATTAATTCCTGTATTTTTGCAATTTGTATAAAACTCTAACTTTCTTAATATTTTTTGAAATTTCCATATTGGATTTGGTGAGATTATTGAGATTAATTTTGAACTAATATCGTTGTGTTTTATTCCACAAGCCAATTTATCTTGCTTTAAAAAACTTTTATACTCGGCAAAGGATTGAATCATTTAAAAAAAAATTATGAAATTAATGTGAATATTAGACTTACAATCTATTGGGTATTATATAATATCTGGTAATTCAGGGTTTTCTTTATTATGATGAATTAAATATCCAACGAATATAAATAAAACTATAAGATAAGATTGATTTATAACACTTTGTAAACTTATCATAAATATATACAGAACAAATAATATAGAAATTGCAAAAAATCGATGTTGAGGTTTTAGTGAAAATGTTCCAAAAAACAGAGTACCTAACATTATTAGAAAAAATAAAAAGGTAAATAAACCTGCGTCTACCCAGACACCAACATAGGTATTATGAACTAGTTTATGTACCGCATAATCTACGCCATTACCCATAAATGGGTTTTCAACAATATAATCAAATGCTTTTGTAACTAAATCTCCTCTACCAGAACTATCAACTTCATCAAAATTTAAAGTTAAAAGATTGATTATGTTATTTACCTTTCCTGTTTGAGCAACAGATAACCCTAAATGTGGTATTTGAGATTTTAGAGTAAATATGCCTACATATAGCAGAGGTATTAATGCAGCTATTAAAACGAGTCTTAGCCCTGTAAAAAACTTATAATTTATAAGAAAGAAAACAATGGTAAATACAAATAAACCAGTAGTAGAAAACGTTAAGACTAAGCTATAAAATATTAATAAAAGCATTACTACCTTTAAAATTATAAAAATGTATTTTTTAGGTTGAAAGAAGTGATTCAATAAAATAAATGCAAATATACTTGTATGAGCAGCAGCATTTGCATCTCCTGTTATACCACCTGCTCGGTCAAGAGCCCAACCATGTTCTGAACCAGTATATACGTTAATGTTTAATTTAATTAAAACAATAGTGAGAAAAGCAGAGATAACAAAACAGATAGTTATTATTTTAAAAAAAATCTGAAATTGCCGTCTATTACTTAGTAAAAAGAAAAATCCTATACAATATATAACAGGAACAAAAGTAGCAATTATTGAAGACTCAAAACCTGTAACACCAGTTGCCATTAGTCCAAAACTGTAATATAAAAGATAGAAAATAAACCACAATCTGTTAATTTTAGATAATGATTTAAAATTTTTTCTAAATAAAAAAATACCTAATACAATAAGAACTAAATTAAAATAAGCCATTAATTGCGCAATGGTAGGGGAAATAAATTTTCCGATTGTGGCTTGTATATTTAAACAACTGCAGACTAAAGGATAATAGAAGCAAATAGTTACTATTAATTTATTCATTGAGTCTTAGTAATTTCGTTAAATAATTTCTCATACTTACTAGTAATAGTTTCAATTTTAAATCTATTTAAAGATTTTATACCTTCGTTAGATAAATTAATTCTTAACTCTTTATTAGATATTAGTTGACTGAGAGAATCTTGCATTTTAGACATATTTTGGTCCTCTATTAAAAAACCATTTACGTTATTGTTAATAATATCAGAAGGTCCTGTTTTACAATTATAAGCTATACAAGCCATGCCTTGAGACATAGCCTCTAGTAAAACCATTGGTAACCCTTCAAATCTTGAAGGTAATATAAAAATTGACGACTTATACATTACTTCTGAAACATTATTTATAAATCCTGTAAATATTATTTTATCCAAAATATCATATTGAACAGCTAATTGTTTTAAATGATTCATTCCTAAATCTCCGGAGCCTGCAATTTTCAATTTCCAATCAGGAAATTTTTTAAAAATAGGCACTATTAATTCTAATAGATTATCGAATCCTTTATGATGATATCTATTTAAATTCCCTACCGCGAGTATTATATTTTCACGTTTATGAGTATTAGTTTTTATTGGCTCAAAACTGCAAGGGTTTGGCAATACTAACGCATTAACACCATATTTTTTATAAAAATCTATATCAAAAGAAGTTAGTACTGTAACGGCATCTGCTTTTTTATAAATGTACTTTTTTGTAAAGTTGGTTATTCTTTTGCGCCCTTTCATATATCTTAAATGTGAGTTATGTTCCTGGGCAATAATTTTAATTGAAAAAAGTTTTGCAACAATAATCGAAATTAGATTTGTTAATGTAATAAATGATATTATTATTTCTGGTCTATTAGCTTTATTTTTATAATGTAAACTTAAATTTGTAATACTTCTTAGAGTATGGCTTGGTAATTTTACTTGTTTGAGTTTTACTTTTTTTATAGATGGGTCTAGGGCGTAATTGTCTTTGCCTTCAAACAATGTAATCACTGATATTTTATAATTAGGATTTTTGGCTAAACTATTAACCATAAGTACTAATACACGCTCAGCGCCTCCTCCTTTTAAAGTAGAAATTATAAAATCAATTTTCATAATTTATTTTTTTGAATTGTTTATAGGTGTAACCGAAGTAAAAACAACTACTAATAATTAATACAAAAGTAGTACTTAAAGCTAAACCATAAACGTCATATTTTTTAATTAAAATAAAGTTTAAAGTTATATTTACAAGTAAATTAACGAATGAAATTTTGGCCATAAATTTATTCTTATTGATACTTGTTAAGAATTTAACAATAATTAAAGTACATAAATAAAATGGCACGTTGATTAGAAGAATTTTCTGAATATTTGATACTTTTAAGGTGTCTTCATGGGTAAATTCATCACGTTCTAGCCATAACTCTACAATGTAATCTGAAAGAAAAATACCAAATATCACAGCAATTATACCTATCACTAAAACTAATTTTAGAATTTTAAAAAGATAATTGTAGGCCATGGTTAAATCCTTATTGGCTAACCTAGAAAAATGAGGTAAAAGTACACTTCCTAAGGCCATAATAACTATTGTAACACCAAAGGCTGGTATTCTGTTACCGTAATTTAATGCAGCTAATGATCCAACTACTAATTGACCAACAAAAAATTGATCAATAAAAGTGTTCATACTAGAGAGAAAACTCGAAGTGATTTTAGGTGGTAGTTGTGTTAACATTATTCTAGAATTAGAATTTAAAACCGGTTTACTTAACGTTATGTCTTTGAAAATTATAGCTGATATTATTAGAAATATGAATCCAACTATACTTCCGGCTAATGTGCCATATGCTAAAACCATGTTACCAAAATAATCTTTAAGAAAAAATAGAAAAAATAACATTGATATTAACGGGAAAAGTTCGTAAATCGTAGCAAGTAGAAAGCGATTTTCAACCTCTAGAAGTCCAGAAACTACTGTTGAAAAGCCCCATAATATTAAACATGGTAAAATTATAAATAATTGCGTTTTTACAAGATGGTAATAATGTTCAGAATGACCAGCGTATAAAGATTCTAAAAATAAATCTATAAAAAAATAGGCTAATATTATAGAAAGACTGGAAACTATGAATGTAATTAAAAATACTATACTTTGAAATCCGGATTTATTACCATTATTTTTTAGCTCTGATATATAATTTGGTATAAACAAATGTTTTAAAGAATTTAAAAATACACTTTGTATAAAGGTAGGTATTAGTATTGCTACCAAAAAGGTATCTAAAGTTTCTGATAATCCAAAAGAGCCAGCTATAATGGTTTCTTTATAAAATGCGAGGCCTTTAATAACAAATGTAACAAGGGCCACAGTAACCATACTTCTAATAATAGTATCGCTATGGGCAGTTTTAATCTTGTTATAAATTTTTTTACGATAGTTTAAAAACACTTAAAATTTTATAAGGAATGAAACATTTAAATGAAAGGATATGGGTCGTTTTTTTATGCATTTATTAGTAATGATTTAAAATAATTATAAGTTATGATTATATAAGTTTAGATAATAAATGACTTTGATAACCAGAGTTTGCAAATATGTTAAAAATATTAATATCTAAGTTTTTTTTAAGTTGATGAGACTAAAAATCCGATATGTATCAGATATTTCAATTATATATTGTTAATAACTCTGTATAAGATCGTATTAGTTGAAATTAATAGTTGCTTTGAATAATTATTTTTGTAGTACAATTTACTGATTTGTTAAATATTGAGATAGAGAAATCTAAAACCGTTAAATGATCGTATTTTAAGATGTAATGTCAATTTTAATTAAATTATAGGATTAAGATTACAAAAAAATGACATTAATCGATTAATTGAGTTTTTTAACAGAATTTGCGTTTTATATTTTTAAATTGCGACCCCTACTTATGACTAATACGATTGAATTTATGAAATTTATACCCCTATCAAATATTAGATTAAAATTTTTTTATTCCTTTTTTGCCATAATTATCAGTTCTAATATTTATTCTCAACAATTAGCTTTTCCTACAGCCTATGGAGCAGGTGCATACGCAACTGGAGGTCGTGGAGGAGAGGTAGTGCACGTCACCAATTTAAATGACAGCGGAACTGGAAGTTTAAGAGAGGCGATGTCAATGACCGTTCCTAGAACAATTGTTTTTGATGTAAGTGGAGTTATTCAATTAAATAGTATACTCGCAATAGGTGCAGCCAATAGTAATTTGACTATTGCGGGCCAAACAGCTCCAGAAGGGGGAATTACTATTGATGGAGGTAGAGTTTATTTTGGTTTTGTAGATAATGTTATTGTGAGACATATTCGATTTAAAGGTGGTCTTTCTGCCGATACAAATATATGGAATGATGATAATTTAGGTAATGACTCGTTCTCAGCAGCTGGTTCAATTACTAATCAGATATTTGATCATTGTAGTTTTGCTTTTGGAGTTGATGAGTGCGCTAGTTGGTATGCAACTGGAGATGGGCAAAACGTAAATGATGTAACTGTACAAAATTGTTTGTTTGCAGAAAATGTAAAGGGTTCAATTATTGGAAAACAGTCTGGAACATCTGGTGCAGCACCAACTATTTCATTCATAGGAAACCTTTTTTATAATTCTGGATATAGGTTTCCAAACATAGCTGGTGATAATGGTAGAATTGATATATTTAATAATATTGTTTGGAATGCAGACGGACGACTAATCAGAGGAAATGGTAGTTTTAAACTAAATCAAATTGGAAACTATTATAATTACGGTTCAACATTACTTTCAGATACTAGTCTTAATGTTTTCTTCTTTGGAACTATCCCTGAAATCTTTATAGAAAATAATGAAATTGTAGCCCCAAACACTAGCGATTATGGACTAACGAGCTTAGTTTCAGAAATGAATAATAATAATAAATTAAGCTGGAAGTTTTTTTTAGATGGCGGAGGTTATAATTATGGTGACCAGCTTCCAAGTAATTATTTTGTAGATACTCAACACGAAATCTTAGGTAGGCCTGTTGATTTGTTAACTGGCAATCAAACATTAATACAAACTGCCAGTGATGTTGGTTGTAATTCTAGATTAAATGCTAATGGTTCTGTTAGTGATAATACAGATGTTTTAGATGCAAATTGGTTAAACGCAGTAAATAATGAAATTTTTACAAATAAATTATCACAATCTGAATACGTTGTTCCTGCAATTAATTCTATTGAACGGCCGGATAACTTTTATGTGTCTAATCCTCATATTCCTGAAATTTGGTTTAATAATAATGTTCCAGATGGGCAAGATCATAATAGCTATGCTCCAAGTGGTTATACATGGTTAGAAGAATATTTAAACCAAGTAGATGGGCCAACTGTAACCATAGCTTTAGAAAATGTGGAAATTACTCCAGAAGCTGTTACATTAAATATTCCAGAGACAATTACTTTAACAACAGAGTTTACCCCTGTTGACGCTTCAAATTTAAATGGAACATGGTCATCTAGTAATGAATCCATTGCAACTGTTACTGCAGAAGGAATTGTAAATTCAATTTCAGAAGGAGAAGCAACTATTACATTTGTATCAGAAGATGGAAATTTTACAGATACATCTATAGTTACAGTAACTAATATTATAATTCCTATTGAATCAATAACTATTACTCCAAATCCTGTACAACTGGATATTAATGAATCCATACAGTTAAATGTAGAAATTACACCAAGCAATGCAACATTTACAAATGGTACTTGGATTAGTAATAATGAAAATGTTTGTACTGTTGATGAGAATGGATTGGTAACTGCATTAGCAGAAGGTGAAGCTGAAATTACATTTGTTACAGAGGATGGTCAATTTTCAGAAAGTATCTTTATTAATGTTGTTGATGTATTTTATGGAAGTTATATTTTATATAATGCCATTTCAGATGAGATAATTCAGAATATTGAAGGGGATGAGGCTATTAATTTGGCAGATGAAGGTAATCAAATTAATTTTAGATGTATACCTCAAGGTGGAGACGATAATCCTGCTGTAGAAAGTATTGTTGTTACTTGGACAGGACCAACCAGTGGAACATGGACAGAAAGTGTCCCTTTATATGCTGGTTTACCAGGTGGACATGTTGATTTAAATTTTGAACCATATGTTGTTGAAGAAGGTACTTATAATTTTACGGTTAAATATTACAGCCTTAATGCAGCAGCAGGTGATGTTGTTGCGGTAGATAATTTTTCTTTGTCGTTTTTTTTTAATGTATTACCAGTGGCTGATGCCGGATTAGACCAGGTAATTTGCGAAGGTGATATTGCTGAACTGACAGCTTCTGGAGGGCCCTATTTTCTTTGGGACAATGGGGAAACAACACCGACTATTAGTGTATCGCCGGAAGTAACAACTACATATTCTGTAACAGTTTTTGATGATAATGGAAATGAATCTACAGACAGCGTTATTGTGTCTGTAATAAATATTCCAATTGTTACTTTAACAGAGAATCTTACAATTTGTGAGGGAGATTCAGTTACATTAACTGTTTCTGGAGGTAGCTCATATTTATGGGACACGGGAGAAACTAGTGAATCAATAATTGTGAATCCTTTATTTGATACAGTATATTCTGTGGAGGTGTTTAGCGACAATAATTGTTCTAGTGTAGGAACAGTTAGTGTTTTTGTGAATGAAGTTCTAGATATTAATATATCAAATGACATTGTAATTGTTTTAGGAGAAAGTGTAACATTAACAGCGGAAGGTAGTGATAATTATTTGTGGAGCACATCAGATACCAGTCCATCAATTGTTGTAAGTCCTGAAGAAACAACGGTATATGAGGTTACTTCATTAAATGATAATGGTTGTATTAGTACTTCGGAGGTTGTAGTTACAGTAGTACCTCCAGTTATCGCAAATGCTGGTGAAGATGTTACAATATGCAATGGAGAATCAGTAGATTTATTTGCTACTGGAGGTGTTTTATATGATTGGGGTGGAGGTATTAGTGCAGATTCACTACATACTGTAGCACCAAATAGTACTACAACTTATTCTGTCACGGTAACTGACGATTATGGACATATGGATACTGACACTGTAACCGTTTTTGTTAATGAATCACCCAATCTAATTATAGATGACGACATTTTCATTATGATAGGTCAATCGGCAACACTGAATGTCAATGGCGGTGATACATATCTATGGAATACTGGAGAAACAACATCATCTATTACTGTTCAACCATATGTGACAACACTATATACAGTTACAGGCAACTTAGAAAATGGTTGTGAACAAACCGTTGATGTATTGGTAACTGTTGTAGAGGAGTTGAATGCAAATGCAGGTGAAGATATTTCTATTTGTTTAGGTGATGCTGTTACTTTGATTGCAGAAGGAGGAATAACGTATTCTTGGGATACAGGTGTAAATAGTGCTATATTAGAAGTTTATCCTAACGAGACAACAACATATACAGTAACAGTTGGAGATGCTTATGGAAATATTGATACAGATGATGTTACAGTTATAGTTAACCCTATTCCTGCCGCTAATGCAGGAGAAAATCAAACTATTTGTGAAGGTGAAACAGTTACTTTAACAGCAACAGGAGGAGATTCTTATTTGTGGAGCAATGGAGCTACAACACAAACAATAGAAGTGAATCCATTAGAAGATACAACTTATACAGTAGACGTACATTTAAATAATTGTGTTGATACAGATAGTGTTACGGTATATACT
Organism: Winogradskyella endarachnes; assembly: GCF_009741275.1. Lineage (GTDB taxonomy): Bacteria > Bacteroidota > Bacteroidia > Flavobacteriales > Flavobacteriaceae > Winogradskyella > Winogradskyella endarachnes. The sequence goes on along the minus strand of NZ_WOWS01000001.1, from coordinate 413,475 downwards.
TTAGAAACCCCTGAATTAACTATCAGTGAAAATGAGGTAATTGTAATAGGTGAGGCAATAGAGCTTAGTGTTAATGGTGGTGATTCTTACTTATGGAATACAGGTGAAACTACAAGCAATATTTTAGTTAGTCCGGAAGAAACTACAACCTATTTTGTAACTGGATATAATGAGCATGGTTGTGAAAGTGTTTTAGATGTTACTGTAACAGTTATTCCTGGAGTTGTTGCTTATGCCGGAGAAGATGTTGAAATTTGTATAGGAGAAAATATAAATTTAAGCGCATCTGGTGGACAAACATATTTGTGGAATACAGGTGATACAGGTGCTAATCAGAATTACTCACCTACAGAGACTACGACTTATATTGTAACCGTCACTGACGCTTATGGTTACAGTGATACGGATAGTGTTACAGTTACGGTAAATGAAAATCCTAATTTAAGTATTACTGAAGATTTGTTAATAGTGGAAGGACAAAGTGCAAACCTTTCAATTAATGGTGCTGAATCTTATTTATGGAATACAGGAGAGGTCACCAATAGTATAATAGTGTCGCCTTCAGAAACCACAACCTACTCAGTTACAGGGTATTCAATGAATGGATGTTCAGATACAATAAGTGTTGTTGTAACAGTAATACCAGAAGTTATTGCTTATGCTGGAGAGGATGTTGTTATATGCGAAGGAGAAAGTGTAACATTAACAGCAAGTGGAGGAATGTATTATTCATGGAGTACTGTAGAAACTGGTAATTCTATTATTGTTCAGCCAAGTGAGACTACAACATATTCGGTTTCAGTTTCTGATGCCTATGGAAATATAGATACAGATACAGTAACAGTAATTGTAAATGAATCACCTCAGATTAATGTGAATAATGATGTTTACATAATAGCAGGTATGAACGCAACTTTATCGGTCTCTGGAGCTGATGAGTATTTATGGAGTACCGGTGAAACCACTAGTTCAATTGTCGTAAATCCAATGGAGACTTCAATTTTTACAGTTGTTGGTATTTCTAATGTAGGCTGTCAAAGTATAGAACGAGAAATAGTAGTCAATATCGTTCCTGAAGTAGTGGCAGATGCAGGAGAAGATGTTGCAATTTGTATTGGTGAAAGTATAACGTTATCTGCTTCAGGTGGTTCTGATTTTTTATGGAGTACAGGTGAAACAGGAGCATCAATTATTGTAAGTCCAGATGATACAACTCTTTATTCTGTTACAGTAATGGATGAATATGGTAATTCTGACTCTGATGATGTAATCGTAAATGTTAATGCAATTCCAATTATTTATGTTAGTGATGATATTACTATTGTAGAAGGAGAAAACACTATATTGCAGGCTGATGGTGCAGTTTCTTATGTGTGGAGTACAGGTGATACATCTTCTTCTGTAAATGTTAGTCCTTCAGAAACTACTACTTACACAGTGTATGGTATTTCTAATTCTTGCGTTAGTAATGAGAAAGAAATAGTGGTGACGGTTATACCTTTGTTTGTTGCTTCTGCAGGCTTAGATGAGCGTGTTTGCGATAATTTAAATTATGAAGTTGTTTTAACAGCGAGTGAAGGAGATAGTTATTTATGGAGTACAGGTGAAACATCACAATCCATAGTTGTAAGTCCTATGGCTACTACTACCTATCATGTTACAATAACACAAGGAATTCAAGAAGATTCAGACTCTGTTACTGTGTATGTTGACCCTAGTCCACAAGTTGTGATAGAGAATGGAGAGAGTGTAGATATTATGAGTGGTGATTTTATAACCTTATCAGCGTCTGGTGCTAATAGTTATGAATGGAATAATGGTGCTACACAACCAAATATAGCTGTTAGTCCATCCGAAACGACAACATATGAGGTTAGAGGTTATATAGGAGATTGTTATGATGATAAACAGGTGACAGTTAATGTACATCATCCTGTAGAAGCGGAGGCGGGAGAAGATGTTTCTATTTGTTTAGAAGATGTTGTGTTGTTAACAGCTACAGGTGGTGATGAATATTTGTGGAGCACAGGAGAAACTACTGCAACAATTGAAGTTTCACCATTAGTTACAACAGATTATACAGTTACTGTTTTTAATGCTTTAGATTTTGATGAAGATACAGTAACGGTTGAGGTAGATTTAAACTGTAGTATACAAAATGATGACCCTACAAATTCTAATACCGAAGCGGTGAGTTTAACTGTTTTTCCTAATCCTGCATTAAATGAAGTAAATGTTAAGCTTACAGGTGTGTATGAAGTCTCGTATGTTTATTTCTACGATGTAACAGGAAAGCTTGTTAATAAAATAGAAATTTTTAATGAAGATTTAAACCCTTCTACAACAACGACTATAGATATTTCATCTTTTCAATCAGGTATTTACTTTGTAAAATTTATTGATAATGGTAAAAAAGATTTTACCAAAAAGTTAATTGTAAATTAATTAATAATCGTAAGATGTACTTTTAAATAAAAAAGCACTACTTTTTAAGTAGTGCTTTTTTATTATTTATTTTAAAGATTATTTTCCAATAGACGAATATTCAAAACCAATCTTAGTCATTTCTTCCTTATCTAATATGTTTCTTCCATCAAAAATAAATGCTGGTTTTTTCATATTGTCATATATTTTTTTCCAATCGTAAGATTTAAATTCATCCCATTCTGTCATTATTGCAACAGCATGAGCATCTTTGGTTGTCTCATATGGGTCTGCATAAGTATTGACTAATTCATTATTTTCTTCAGAAGTCCTAGTGTTTAAATAATTAAGGTCGGCTTGTACTTTTTTACTACTTACTTTAGGATCATAAACAGCAATATTTGCTTGTTCATTTAGTAAATGGTCTGCAACGTAAATAGCAGCTGATTCTCTAGTATCGTTAGTGTCTTTTTTAAAAGCCCAACCTAACATTGCTATTTTTTTACCTGAAACGGTGTTATATAACGTGCTAATTAAGTTGTCAGAAAAACGTCTTTTTTGGTGGTCATTTAAAATAATGACTTGTTCCCAATAATCAGCTACAGCATTTAATCCGTAACTTCTAGCAATGTATACAAGGTTTAAAATATCTTTTTGAAAACATGAACCTCCAAACCCAATAGAAGCATTTAAAAATTTTGGGCCAATTCTAGAGTCCATACCAATAGCTTTTGCCACTTCATTAACATTTGCTTCTGTATGTTCACACAATTCTGAAATTGCATTAATAGAAGAAATTCGTTGCGCTAAAAATGCATTTGCTGTTAATTTTGATAATTCTGAAGACCAAACATTAGTTCTTAATATTCTATCTTGAGGTACCCAACTACCATAAACATTAGCTAAACTTTCAATAGCCTCTTCAGATTCACCACCAATTAAAACACGATCAGGATTTAATAAATCTTGAATTGCCGTTCCTTCCGCTAAAAATTCAGGATTTGATAAAATACTAAACTTAACGTCACTACCTGTGTTGTGTAAAATACTCTTTATAGCTTGTGCTGTTCTAACTGGTAATGTAGATTTTTCAACAACAATCTTATCCGTTGTAGCAACTTCTGCAATGTTTCTTGCACATAATTCTACATATTTTAAATCGGCTGCCATGCCTTTTCCTTTACCATAAGTTTTAGTTGGCGTATTCACCGAAATAAAGATCATTTCGGATTCCTGAATGGTTTTGTCAATTTCAGTTGAAAAAAATAAGTTTTTTCCTCTTGTTTCTTCAACTATTTCTGCTAAACCGGGTTCATATATAGGTAAGTTTGAAACATCCTCATCATTCCAAGCAGCTATTCGATCTTCATTTATGTCGACAATAGTTACTTTTATATCAGGATTTTTCTTAGCAATAACAGCCATAGTAGGTCCCCCTACATATCCAGCACCAATACAACAGATTTTTGTGATTTTCATTCTTTTAAGTTTATTTTAATTTGAGTTTTATTTATAAAAAAATCAAAGACAATTTTTTATTTCAAAAACATTTTTTTTCGATAATTATATTTTTCAAAAATAGTAACATTAGTATTAGTAATTAACTATTTGTAATAATTTTTAAACCAATCTATAAAAGATTTTACACCTTGTTTAATTGAAGTGTTTGGTCTATAGTCGTAATCCTTAATTAGTTCATCGACATCTGCCCAGGTTCTTTCTACATCACCTGGCTGCATTTCCATCATGTTTTTGATTGCAACTTTATCTAAATTAATTTCAATTTCCTTTATAAAATCTAATAATTTAACAGAATTGTTATTGCCAATATTATATACTTTATATAGGTTATTGGTGTCAATTCTTGGTTGAGCTGATTTTTCAATAATTCTTACAACACCTTCAACGATGTCATCAATATACGTGAAATCCCGCTCCATATTTCCATGATTAAATACTTTAATTGGTCGGTCATTAACAATGGCATCGGTAAATAAAAACATGGCCATATCTGGTCGTCCCCAAGGACCATAAACAGTGAAGAATCTCAAACCTGTTGTTGGAAACTTAAATAAATGACTGTATGTGTGAGCCATAAGTTCGTTACTCTTTTTGGTTGCAGCATATAAACTTATTGGGTGATCCACATTATCATCTGTAGAGAAAGGAATCTTCTTATTCATTCCGTAAACACTAGAGCTACTAGCATAGACTAAGTGTTTTATATCATAATTTCTACAACATTCTAAAATATTAAGAAAACCAACTAGATTTGAGTCTACATAGGTTTCAGGGTTCTCGATACTGTATCTTACTCCTGCTTGTGCTGCAAGGTTACAAACAATATCAAATTTTTGTGAATCAAATAATTTAGGTAGTTCGTTTCGATCCTCTAAATTCATTCTAACAAAAGAAAAATTAATGGAAGTACTTTTGCATAAAGTGTTGAATTTAATGGCTTCACTTTTATCGATTCCTAATTCTTTTAATCTTGAATATTTTAAATTAACATCATAGTAATCATTAATATTATCTAAACCGACTACAGAATGACCTTTAGAGGTTAAAACTTTTGAAACAAAATAGCCTATAAATCCTGCAGCTCCTGTTACTAATATATTCATTATAATTAATTTTTAAATTATAGTTTTCAAATATTATAAATTAGAATGAGAACACTAATTTATAGTGAGATCAATTTCAATAAATTAGATGTTTGTATAATAAATATCGAGGAGTGTCGCTATTGAATCACAATTTTTCATTTTTAACTCCATTTCACGTTCTTTATAGGTGTTTTCAATTAAATAAACTTTACAAGAATCTAATTTAGTTTTACTTTTTGAGAAATTAACATTCCCAAATTTTATTAAATTTCTTACTGTAACAGTATCAATTTGCTCAATATTAATAAATTTAGATGCTTTATTTGTGAAGTTTATTGGTTTAGAATTTATATTTTTTATGGTCCTAGCATTTGGTCCATAATCACAAGACGCATCCTTCCCATTTAAAAAAAACAGGAGTAAAATTAACCCAATAGAAAATCCGCCAAGATAGTAACCTAAACGATGTATAAATTTCATGTAAAAAAATGCTTATAATAGCTAGAATATAGTTTAAAACTATAATTAAAAAATTAATAAATTAGCATCGTTATAATCTAATCCAAACCATTCTGCAACGGATTTATTAGTTAAAATGCCGTGGTAAAAATACAACCCATTTTTTAAACCTCGGTCAAATCTAATGGCATTTTCTATACCTCCATATTCTCCAATTTCTAAAAGGTATGGTGTGAAAATATTACTTATTGATACTGAAGCTGTTCTAGAATAACGTGCAGGAATATTTGGAACGCAATAATGTATTACACCATTGTGATTAAAAATAGGCTTATCATGGGTGGTCACCTCACTAGTTTCAAAACAACCACCCATATCTATACTAACATCGATGACTACTGAACCCGATTTCATGTGGTCAACCATGCTCTCGGTAACTACAATTGGAGCCCTATTTGTACCTCTTACCGCTCCAATTGCAACATCGCAACGTTTTAATGCTTTGATTAAATTTTTTGGTTGCATAGTTGATGTGTAAATTGTACGACCTAAATTATTTTGTAGTCGGCGTAATCTAGTAATAGAGCTATCAAACACTTTTACGTTTGCACCTAAACCAATTGCAGAACGTGCAGCAAATTCTCCTACAGTTCCAGCACCTAAAATCATTACTTCTGTAGGAGGTACGCCATTAATGTTTCCCATCATTAAGCCGTTACCACCGTTGACGTTTGAAAGAAGTTCTGAGGCAATTAATATGGAGGCTGTACCTGCGATTTCACTTAAGGAACTCACTGCGGGATATTGCCCATCATCATCTTTTATGTATTCGAAAGCTAACGCAGTAATTCTTTTTTTTGCTAAGGCTTCAAAGTATACTTTATTCTGAGTTTTTATTTGAAGCGCAGAAATTAAGAGCGTTTGTGGATTAATTAGTTTAATCTCATCTAAAGAAGGCGGTTCTACTTTTAGTATAATTGGACAAGAATAAACTTTAGCAGTGTCTTTTGTGACTTCTGCACCGGCTTCACTATAGTTTTTATCTTTGAAATTAGCTCCTTCACCTGCACCAGATTCTAATAAGACTCTGTGACCGTTTGCCGTTAAGGCTGAAACCGCATCTGGTGTTAAACAAACTCGTCTCTCTTGAAAGTGTGCTTCTTTAGGGATGCCTATAAAAAGCTCTCCTTTTTGTTTTAGAATTTCTAATGTTTCTTCTTGTGGTAGTAATTGCGCTTTTGTAAAAGGAGATAAAGATTTACTCATTGAAGTTGTTACTTTAGTTGACCATTGCAATATAATGAATAACGTTATATAATTGTAACTTCAATCGAGAATTAAAAATACGATGGTTGTTTAAAAATACCGTTTAACCTTACCCCAAAAACCTCTTGGTTTTATCATAAACTCTTCTTCAAGTTCTTCAAGGGTTTTATCTGAATTATTTATTTTATTGAACATTTTGGCTCTTATAAGATAAATAGAAGGAACTACTATCACTAATACAGGTAATAAAAATAGTATTTGGTTTTCGTCAATATGTTGTAATTCTGCGTTGTAGCTAGTTATTATTTGAAAAGAATACATAACTATTGGTACTAAAATCGCGTGATACCACCAATGCCTGCAGGTAAAAAACCAAATAACAGCTAAAATTAATGGGACAATTTTACCAGTATAAACCCACATAGCATATTGTGCAGACTCCCAAAAGCCACTTTCATATGTAAACAAAAAAGTCTCCCAAATTTTTACATCTGGAACACTTTCATGTATTAAATACAATAATGGAGTAGAGGCTATAAACGTGGCGACAATTGACCCAACAAAAGCACTTCTACTTAATTTTCCGTTATCCCCATTTAACGAGTTTTCTTTTCTTTTTTTCAATTTTTGTTGTAGTTTGTCCATCTAAGTCAATAATGTTCGTAGCTTGTACAGTAAATAACATACCTCCGAAGATAGCAATTGCCAAAACTAAGTTTCTTTTGTTTTTCATAATTCAAGGGATTTAATTAATTAATACTTCAAAAGTAAAAGCTTTGATTAGTGCTTACAACTTTAAAGATGTTAAATTCCTTATAATGAACAACTTTATATTACGGTAAAACCGTAATACACACTTATTTTTGTAGGATTATTCTTCTTTATAATGTTTAGTTTTTACCGTTTTTATTTGATTTTAAATGGTTTAGTATACTGTTAATTTAAGATTCCTCAAATTGTCTTCAAAGTACGTTATTGTAACTGTTTGGTGTTTATTAGGTAAGAGTTCATCTATGCGCTCTGACCATTCCATAAACAACCAATTGTTTGAGTTTAAGTAATCTTCTATTCCAAAATTATAGGCTTCATCTAAAGATTCAATTCTGAAAAAATCAAAATGGTAAACTTTGTCGTTAGGTAATTTATATTCATTAACTATAGAAAAAGTTGGACTTGAAGCGATATCATTACTTTTCATTGCTTTTAACAATGCATTAATAAACGTCGTTTTTCCAGCTCCCATACTGCCATTAAAAAGTATAATTTTATCTTTAAGATAATTTAAAACATCATTTGCAATGAAATCTATATCTTTTAAATGATATGTATACTCTTTAATTTCCACTAGTAAAATTGTAGTTTACACGGCAATGTTATGAATAATATTTTAAATAACCAAGAAAATTACGTATTTCATCGGTTTTTTTTGCGTTTTGTGGATTTGAAACTGTAGTTAACTAATAATCAGAAATTTAATTATCTTTAATTTATTTAGGTTGCATTACTACAAATGGAATAATCATTTCTTCTAACGATACACCACCATGTTGATAGGTGTTTCTATAATAACTCACATAATGATTGTAGTTATTGGGGTAGGCTAAGAACATATCTCCTTTTGCAAAAATAAAAGAGCTGCTCATGGTTAATGATGGTAAATGAATAGATTTAGGGTTTTTAACAGCTAAAACATCTTTTTCTTGATATGTTAAACTTCTTCCTGTTTTATAACGTAAGTTTAAACTCGTATCTCTATCTCCAATGACTTTTGATGGTGCTTTTACATTAATTGTTCCATGATCAGTAGTTAAGATTAATTTAAAGCCAAGTTGTTGTGATAGTTGAATCATTTCAAGTAAAGGTGAGTTTTTAAACCAACTTTGAGTTAAGGAGCGGTACGCTTTGTCGTTAGATGCTAGTTCTTTTACAACCTCCATTTCGGTTTTACTGTGAGAGAGCATATCAACAAAGTTGTATACAATAACATTTAGGTCATTATCCTTTAAAGCCTTAAAGTTTTCAACTAACTTTTTACCAGCTTTTAAATTTGTAATTTTATGAAATTCATGTTTTATGTGTCTTAGGCCTAAACGCTTAAGTTGTTCTTTTAAAAAGTCAGCTTCATGCAAGTTTTTACCTCCTTCATCAGTATCATTTTTCCAATATTGAGGAAATAAACTTTCCATATCAGCAGGCATTAATCCAGAGAAAATTGCATTTCTTGCGTATTGCGTTGCTGTTGGTAAAATACTATAAAATGATAATTCTGATGATTTTTTGTAATAGTTGTTTACAATAGGTTCAAAGGCTTTCCATTGATCATAACGTAAATTATCAATAACTATTAAGACTGTAGGTTGTTTATCACTCAACTCTGGTACAACTTTGTCTTTAAACAATGTATGAGACATTACTGGAGCTTCTGTGTTAGGTTGAAACCAATCTTCATAATTTTTTTCAATAAACTTACCAAACTGCATATTGGCTTCCGTTTTTTGAGATTCTAAAATATCTGACATTCCTACATCTTCAATATCTTCAAGCTGTAACTCCCAATAAATAAGCTTTTGGTATAGTTCTATCCATTCTTCATAAGAATTAACCATAGACAAATCCATAGCAATTTTTCTAAACTCTTGCTGATAATTAGAAGTTGTTTTTTCAGAAACTAAACGCGAGTGATCTAGGTTTTTTTTAAGGCTTAATAAAATCTGATTCGGATTTACAGGTTTAATTAAATAATCTGCAATTTTATTACCAATGGCTTCTTCCATTATGTATTCTTCCTCACTTTTAGTAATCATTACCACGGGTAAGTTGGCTCGTTTTTCCTTAATTTCATTTAAGGTTTCTAAACCAGTAAGTCCAGGCATATTCTCATCTAAGAAAACAATATCAAAATTAGTATCTGTAATAATTTCTATTGCTTCCGTACCACTTTGACATTTAGTTACGGTGTACCCTTTTTGTTCTAAAAATATTATATGTGGCTTTAATAAATCTATTTCATCGTCTACCCAAAGAATATTTATCATGTTATGTATATTTGTTTAATAATTTTTGAATTCTATAAATTTTGCCTACAAAAAATAAGCTTAAAATCTTTAACGATCCAATTTACGGATTTATTACCATTCCTAATTCGTTAATTTTTGATATTATCCAACATAAATATTTTCAACGATTAAGAAGAATTAGTCAAATGGGATTATCTTATTTGGTTTATCCAGGTGCACATCATACACGTTTTCACCATGCATTAGGTTGTATGCATTTAATGCAGAAAGCTATAAATGTCCTACGTTTTAAGGGAGTTATGATTTCTCAAGAAGAAGAAACAGGTTTATTAATTGCTATTTTATTGCATGATATTGGTCATGGCCCATTTTCTCATGCTATGGAACATAGTATTGTAAATGATGTTTCTCACGAAGAAATTTCACTGTGTTTTATGGAAGAGTTAAATAAAGAGTTTAACGGAAGTTTAACTTTAGCTATTTCAATTTTTAAAGGGGAATACCCCAGACCCTTTATGTGTCAGCTAATATCTAGTCAGTTAGATATGGATAGAGCAGATTACTTAAAAAGAGATAGTTTTTATACAGGAGTTGCAGAAGGAAATATTAACAGCGAACGCTTAATTACAATGCTAAATGTTGTAAATGATGAATTAGTTGTAGAAGAAAAAGGAATTTTAAGTGTAGAAAAGTTTTTAATTGCCAGACGGTTTATGTATTGGCAAGTTTATATGCACAAAACAGGTGTTGTTGCAGAACAATTGTTAATGGGAGTTTTAAGACGAGCAAAAGAACTAGTGCAGCAAGGTGAGAAGTTAAATAGTAGTAATGCGTTATTTTATTTTCTTTTTTCTGAAATAAATGCAGAAAGCTTTACAAATGATACACTGAAGGTTTTTTCACAGTTAGATGATTATGATATTGTGGCTGCATTAAAAGAATGGCAAAGGCATGAAGATTTTGTTTTAAGTAATCTTTGTCAGATGATTTTAGATAGAAATTTATTGAAAGTGAAGTTAAAAAATAAACCGATTAGATCATCAGATTTAAAATCACATACAGATGCTTTAATGGAAAAACATAATATTACTAAGCATGCAGCACAATACTTTGTGTTTAACGGAGAGTTAACTAATCAAGCCTATCAGAATAAATTTCAGAAGATTAACATTTTATTTAAGACAGGAAAAGTGAAGGATATTGTTAAAGCTTCAGACCAATTAAACTTAAAAGCATTAAGTAAACCGATTACAAAATATTATATGTGCTATCCTAAAAAGAAAATGTAATCCTTTTTTTCTATTTTTGCATGTACTAATAAAGACATTAAAAATTATTTTTTGAAATTTACAGCAGAACAAATTGCAGGTATTTTAAACGGAACAGTTGTAGGAGATACTAACATAGAAGTTTCTAAGCTTTCTAAAATAGAAGAAGGAACTAAAGGTTCATTAACCTTTCTATCTAATGCAAAATATACACCTTATATTTATTCAACCCAGGCTTCAATTACTATTGTTAATAATAATTTTGAACCTGAAAAACCAATTTCTACAACTCTCATTAAAGTTGAAGATGCTTATGAAGGTTTCTCTAAGTTGTTAGAATATTACGATAGAATTAAAACTAATAAATCAGGAATAGAACAACCGTGTTTTATACACGAAAGTGTTAACGTTCCAGATAACATATACATAGGGGCTTTTGCTTATATTGGAAACAATGTAAAACTTGGCGATAATGTAAAAATTTATCCTAATGTTTATGTAGGTGATAATGTAGTTTTAGGTGATAATACTATACTATTTCCTGGAGCCAAAGTTTATTCAGACTGTATCATTGGTAAGAATTGTGTAATAAATTCTGGTTCAGTAATAGGAGCAGATGGATTTGGTTATGCACCTACAAAAGATGGAGGTTATAATAAAGTACCACAAACAGGTAACGTAATATTGGAAGATTTTGTAGATATTGGTGCAGCAACTACCATAGATAGAGCAACAATAGGTTCTACGATTATAAGGTCTGGTGTAAAACTAGATAATCAAATTCAAATAGCGCATAATGTAGAAATTGGAAAAAATACAGTAATAGCTGCACAAACAGGTGTTGCAGGTTCAACCAAAATTGGAGAACAATGTGTCATTGGTGGCCAAGTTGGTATTGTTGGACATTTAGTAATTGGTAATAACGTTAAAGTGCAAGCACAATCTGGTATTGGAAGAAATGTAAAAGATAACGAAATCTTACAAGGATCTCCGTCTTTTGGTTATTCAGACTGGAATAAATCTTATGTTTATTTCAAAAACTTACCGAAACTTGCAAAAACTATTAATGAATTAGAAAAAAAAGTAGATGGCAATAATTAAAACAGAAATCAAACAAAAAACCATTGAAAAGGAAGTAGGATTATCTGGTGTAGGACTTCATACTGGTGCAGAAGTAAAATTAATATTTAAACCTGGTGCAGAAAATACAGGATTTGTGTTTGTACGCGTAGACTTAGAAGGAAGTCCTAAGTTGCAGGCAGATGCCAATTTTGTAACTAGTACACAACGTGGAACCTGTTTAGAGAGAAATGGTGTAACTATACAAACTTGCGAGCATGTTTTAGCAGCATTGGTTGGTTTAGACATAGATAATGCAATAATAGAATTAGATGCATCAGAACCTCCTATTATGGATGGTTCTTCAAAGTTTTTTGTAGAAGCTTTAGAAGAAGCTGGTATTGTAGAGCAAGAAGCATATAGAGAAGTTTATGAAGTAACACAAGTAGTATCTTACACAGATGAAGAATCTGGCAGTGAAATTATTTTAATGCCTTCAAGTTCGTATCAAATTACTACAATGGTTGATTTTGGTACAAAGGTTCTGGGGACACAAAATGCTACCTTAACTAATGTTGCAGATTTTAAAGCTGAAATTTCAGATGCTAGAACATTTAGTTTCTTGCATGAAATTGAAATGCTTCTAGAAAATGGTCTTATAAAAGGTGGTGATTTAAATAATGCTATAGTATATGTAGATAAAGAATTGTCTCCAAAAACTATGGAAAAATTAAAAGTAGCATTTAATAAAGATAGTATTGCTGTAAAGCCAAATGGAATTTTAGATAACTTGACACTGCACTATCCAAATGAGGCTGCTCGTCACAAATTATTAGATGTCTTAGGAGATTTAGCGTTAATAGGAACACGTATTAGAGGTAAAGTTATAGCAAATAAACCGGGACATTTTGTAAACACACAATTTGCAAAAAAAATATCTAAACTTATAAAGAACGAGAGACGAAATAATGTTCCGCAAGTAGATTTAAATTCAGTTCCTTTAATGGATGTTAACCAGATAATGGAAATGTTACCTCACAGACCACCATTTTTATTGCTAGACAAAGTTTATGAATTATCAGACAACCATGTTATAGGAATGAAAAATGTGACCATGAATGAGGAGTTTTTTAAAGGTCATTTTCCGGGTGCACCAGTAATGCCAGGTGTTTTAATTGTAGAAGCTATGGCGCAAACTGGTGGAATACTAGTATTGAGCACTGTACCAGACCCTGAAAATTATTTAACATTCTTTATGAAAATGGATAATGTAAAATTTAAGCAAAAAGTGGTACCTGGTGATACATTAATATTTAAATGTTCTTTAATAACACCTATAAGAAGAGGTATTTGCCATATGCAAGGATATGCATACGCTAACGGCAAACTATGTGCCGAAGCGGAGTTAATGGCGCAAATTTCAAAAGTTAAATAATATATTAAACTTTTATAAGAAAGCCCATTTACACTAAAGTACAAACATGTTTATAATTAAAAAATAAGAAATGAACCAACCGCTAGCATACGTACATCCTGGAGCAAAGATTGCAAAGAATGTAGTAATAGAGCCTTTTACAACAATACACAATAATGTGAAAATTGGAGAGGGCACTTGGATTGGAAGTAATGTAACTATTATGGAAGGTGCTCGTATTGGAAAAAATTGTAATATTTTCCCTGGTGCAGTAATATCTGCTGTACCTCAAGATTTAAAATATAACGACGAAGAAACCACTGTAGAAATTGGTGATAACGTTACTATTAGAGAATGCGTTACCATTAACAGAGGAACTTCAGACAGAATGAAAACAGTCGTTGGTAATAATTGTTTAATAATGGCATATTGCCATATTGCACACGACTGTATTGTCGGTAATAACTGCATATTCTCCAATAATAGTACCCTTGCTGGTCATATTACTGTAGGTGATTATGTGATTTTAGCTGGTATGACGGCTGTACATCAATTTTGTTCTATTGGAAACCATGCGTTTGTAACTGGTGGTTCCTTGGTGCGTAAAGATGTTCCTCCTTATGTAAAGGCAGCTAGAGAGCCTTTATCGTATGTTGGTATTAATTCAGTTGGTTTAAGACGAAGAGGTTATTCAACGGAGAAAATAAGAGAGATTCAGAATATATACCGCATGCTTTATCAAAAAAATTACAATAATACACAGGCTTCAGATTTAATTGAAGCTGAGATGGAAGCCACTCCAGAGCGCGATGAAATCTTACAATTCATTAAAAACTCTCATCGTGGTATAATGAAAGGTTACTTTAAATCTAATTAAAATAGTATTTATTGAAATCAATAAATCGCTTAAAAACTTATATTAATAAATAAAAAATAATAATGGCAAGTACTTCAGATATTAGAAACGGATTATGTATAAAGTATAATAATGACATTTATAAAATAATAGAATTTCTTCATGTTAAGCCTGGTAAAGGTCCTGCTTTTGTAAGAACTAAGTTAAAAAGTGTTACAAGTGGAAAGGTAATAGATAATACATTTTCAGCAGGTCATAAGATAGACGATATACGTGTAGAAACACATAAATTTCAATATTTATATAATGATGGTGAGTTTTATCATTTTATGAATGAAGCAGATTACACTCAAATTAGATTATTAGAGTCTGCATTAGATAGACCAGACTTAATGAAGGAAGGTGAAGTGGTAACTATTCAGATTAATACTGAAGATAATATGCCACTTTCAGTAGAATTACCAGCATCGGTTATTTTAGAAATAACAGCAACAGAACCTGGGGTTAAAGGAAATACAGCTACAAATGCTACTAAACCAGCAACTGTAGAATCTGGAGCAATAGTTAATGTACCACTATTTATTAATGAAGGTGATAAAATTAAGGTAGAAACTGCAAAAGGCACATATAAAGAACGTATTAAAGAATAAATTTCAGAAAGCAGTCACAACCTCAATAGTTAGAATCCTTTCTGTGACTGAGAACTTAATATTAAGATATGAAATTTCCAAAGCCACATTCCTTAAAACAAATTGCATCATTAATTAACTGCGAATACAAAGGTGCTGACGATTTTGAAATTTTGGGCATTAACGAAATTCATGTGGTAGAACCAGGTGATATTGTATTTGTTGATCATCCAAAATATTATGATAAAGCATTAAAATCTGCAGCTACCATTGTTTTAATTAATAAAGATGTTGAATGTCCGGAGGGGAAGGCGCTTTTAATTTCAGATGATCCTTTTAGAGATTTTAATAAGCTTACAGAACATTTTAAGCCCTTTAAAGCATCAAATTATGCAATTGCAAATGATTCTAAAATAGGAGAAGGAACTCAAATTCAACCAAATTGTTTTATTGGTAATAATGTTACTATTGGTAAAAACTGCATTATACATTCTAACGTAAGCATTTACGATGATGCTATTATTGGTGATAACGTTACTATACATGCTGGTACTATTTTAGGAGCAAGTGCATTTTATTATAAAAATAGGCCAGAAGGTTATGATCAATTAAAATCTGGTGGTCGTGTTATTATAAAGGATAATGTAGATATAGGTGCATTATGTACTATTGATAGAGGTGTAACAGGAGATACAACTATTGGAGAAGGCTCTAAATTAGATAATCAAATACAAATAGGTCACGACACTGTTATTGGTAAAAAATGTTTAATAGCATCCCAAACTGGTATTGCCGGTTGCGTAGTTGTTGAGGATAACGTAACAATTTGGGGACAAGTTGGTGTAAAAAGTGGTATTACAATAACAAAGGGTACTGTTTTATATGCGCAATCTGGTTTAGGACATACCACTGAAGAAGGTAAAACTTATTTTGGCTCTCCTGCTATAGAGGCAAGAACATTTTTTAAGGAGCGTGCTTACGTTAAAATGATTCCAGAGATTCTTCAAAAATTAAAAAACATATAATTTTAATTAAAGATTTTTAGTCTTAAATAAAAATTATAAAAGAGGTCGGTTTTGCGTAATAAATCTCTTATTTTTGTGCAACAAATTTTAAAACTTAAAAACAACAATATCAAATGAGCGTTTTAGTTAATAAGAATTCTAATATTATAGTTCAAGGTTTTACAGGAAGTGAAGGAACATTTCACGCTGGGCAAATGATTGAATATGGAACAAATGTTGTAGGAGGTGTTACTCCAGGTAAAGGAGGACAAACACATTTAGACAAGCCAGTTTTTAATACAGTTGCTGAAGCTGTAGAAAAAGTAGGTGCAGATACTACAATTATTTTTGTACCACCAGCGTTTGCTGCTGATGCCATAATGGAAGCTGCAGATGCAGGTATCAAAGTAATTATTACAATTACTGAAGGTATTCCTGTTGCAGATATGATTAAAGCTGCTGACTATATAAAAAATAAAGAATGTAGATTAATTGGCCCAAACTGTCCTGGTGTTATTACTCCGGGAGAAGCTAAGGTAGGTATCATGCCTGGTTTTGTTTTTAAATCTGGTAATGTAGGTATTGTTTCTAAGTCTGGTACGTTAACGTATGAAGCTGCTGATCAAGTTGTAAAGCAAGGTTTAGGTATCACTACTGCAATTGGTATTGGTGGGGATCCAATTATTGGAACCACTACTAAAGAAGCCGTAGAATTATTAATTAATGACCCAGATACTGAAGCTGTTGTAATGATAGGTGAAATTGGTGGTCAATTAGAAGCTGATGCTGCTAACTGGTACAAAGAAAGTGGAAGTAAGAAACCTGTTATCGGTTTTATTGCTGGTGAAACTGCACCTGCCGGTCGTACAATGGGACATGCTGGTGCTATTGTAGGAGGTAGTGATGATACTGCTCAAGCAAAAAAGAAAATTATGAGAGCTTGTGGAATCCATGTTGTTGATTCTCCTGCTGAAATTGGTAAAAAAGTAGCTGAAGTTTTAGGATAAAAAACTTCTGTTAAAATAAATATAAAAACATCTCGTTATTAATCCATTGGCTATATTTTTAGCTAATGGATTTTTTTTATCCGTTATTCAATCAATTTAAATCTATACAATGAAAATCACTAAATCAGTATTACTGCTTTTGTTAGTTGCAGTATGTTTTGGGTGTAAAACCGAAAACGAAACTAAAAAGGTCGGTTACATTATTGAAACCAGTCAAGACGCTAATGGATTCAATTATGAAACCGTCACAAACGATCCAACCGGATTAAGACTTTATACTCTAGATAACGGGCTTAAAGTTTATTTAGGTAAAAATGAGGAAGAGCCTAAAATACAAACACTTATTGCAGTTAGA
Organism: Winogradskyella endarachnes; assembly: GCF_009741275.1. GTDB lineage: Bacteria > Bacteroidota > Bacteroidia > Flavobacteriales > Flavobacteriaceae > Winogradskyella > Winogradskyella endarachnes. The sequence goes on along the minus strand of NZ_WOWS01000001.1, from coordinate 396,111 downwards.
GCAGGTTCAACATACGATCCAGCAGATAATACAGGTTTAGCACACTATTTAGAACACATGGTTTTTAAGGGAACCGATAAAATAGGAACTCTAAACTATGAAGAAGAATCTAAATTGATAAAACAAATTTCTGATTTGTACGAAAAGCATAAAGCAGAAAAAGACCCAGAAAAGAAAAAAGAAATTTATAAAAAGATTGATGAGATTTCATTAGAAGCTTCTAAGTTATCTATTGCTAATGAGTATGATAAAATGACCAATTCATTAGGTGCAGAAGGGACAAATGCTTTTACGTCTAATGAACAAACAGTTTATGTAAATAAGATACCTTCAAACGAAGTAGATAAATGGTTAGAGATAGAAAGTGAGCGTTTTAGTAAACTAGTTTTACGATTATTTCATACCGAATTAGAAGCTGTATATGAAGAATTTAATAGAGGACAAGATAGTGATGGACGTAAACAATACTTTGCAACTTTAGAAGGGTTGTACCCAACACATCCATATGGTACACAGTCTACAATTGGTATTTCAGAGCATTTAAAGAATCCTTCAATGGAAGCTATTAATGCTTATTTCGATAAATATTATGTACCAAATAACATGGCAGTAATTATGGTAGGTGATTTAGATTTTGATTCTACAATTCAAAAAGTTAACAAAGCTTTTGGTAGTTACGAGAAAAAGGAAGTTACGCATCCAACTTTTCCAGAGTTAGATCCTATTACAACTCCTGTTAAAAAAGAAGTTTTAGGCCCAACGGCAGAATCTATTTATGTTGCTTTTAGGTCTAAAGGAAAAGGTTCTGATCAAGAGGTTATTTTAAATTTAGTAGATTATATGTTAGCTAATTCTCAGGCTGGTTTAATAGACTTAAATCTTAATCAAAAACAGTTAGTACAACGTGCTTCTTCTTTTACAAATTTTAATAATGATTATGGTTTTCATTTACTTTATGGTTCTCCAAAAGCAGACCAAACATTAGATGAAGTTAAAGACTTATTGTTACAGCAAATAGATAAAATTAAAAAAGGCGAGTTTGAAGACTGGTTGTTAGATGCCGTAATTAATGACATGCGATTATCACAAATTAGAGAGTACGAAAATGGCTCTGCTACAGCTTATGCTTATTTAGATGCATTTATTGGTAAGCAAGATTGGAAAAATCGTTTAGAGATATTAGATGAAATGAAAAAAATCACTAAACAAGAAGTTGTGGATTTTGCAAACACCTTCTATGGAAATAATTACGTAGAGGTACATAAACTTAAAGGTGAAGATAAATCTATTGTAAAAGTTGAAAATCCTGGTATTACTCCAATAGAATTAAATAGAGGTAAAGAATCTGATTTCTTAAAATCTATTAACAAAATGGTTTCTCCAGATTTAAAGCCTCAATTTATAGATTACAAAACAGCAATTAAAGAGTCTAAAACAGATAACGGACTTAAATTATCTTTTATAGAAAACCCAAACAACGATATTTTTGATTTAAATATCATATTTGATATGGGACAAGATAATGACAAAATGTTATCCCTTGCTGCTGGATATTTAGATTATTTAGGAACTGAAAAATATACACCAGAACAGTTAAAACAAGAGTTTTATAAAATTGGAGTAAGTTACAATGTCTTTTCTTCTAGTGATAAAACATATGTTGGTATTTCTGGTCTTAAAGAAAATTTAGATGCCGGTTTAGAACTCTTAGAACATTTATGGAATAACGCTGAAGCCAACCAAGAATCTTACGATAAATATGTACAGAGTATTTTAAAAGGAAGAGAAGATGGTAAAACTCAAAAAGGAAATATTTTTTGGAATGGTTTAATGAGTTACGGACAATATGGTGAAAATTCTAGATTAAGAAATATTTATTCAGAAGTAGAGCTTAAAGCTATAAGTCCTGTTGAATTAGTTAATAAGATTAAAGAAATGCGTGCCTATAAGCAAAGAATATTTTACTATGGTAATGCAGAAGATGAAGCTAAAGCCGCTTTAAATAAACATCACAAAATACCAGAAACTTTATTAGACTATCCAGAAAAAATAGAATATACTAATTTAGAAACAGGAGGTAATGTGTACTTTGTAGACTATGACATGGTACAAAGCGAGATTTTATTATTAGCAAAAGGAGAGGAGTTTAGTGCAGAGAAAATGGCAGCATCTCAGTTGTTTAACACCTATTTTGGTAGTGGATTATCGTCGATTGTGTTTCAAGAAATTAGAGAATCTAAATCTTTAGCTTATTCTGCTTTTTCTAGTTATAGAATGGCAAGTGAGCAAGGAAAACCAGATTATACCATGGCATATGTAGGTACACAAGCTAATAAATTAGAACAAGCTGTTAATGCAATGATGGAGTTAATGACAAATATGCCAGAAGCAGAAGACCAATTTAACCAAGCAAAAGAAGCAACGTTAAAGAAAATTGCAGCAAAACGAATTACAAAGTCTAATATATTCTGGACTTATGAAGGCTTAAAAAAGCGAGGTATTGATAATGATAACCGTGAAGAAATCTATAATACTATAAAGAATATGACAATGGATGATCTTAAATCCTTCTTTAATAATAACATTAAAGGTGAAAATTATAATGTTATGGTTATTGGAAATAAGAAAGATATGGATTTTGATGCCTTAAGTAAATTAGGAACTATAAAAGAATTAGATATTGATTATCTTTTTAATTATAACCAAACTGAAGAGTTAAAGCAATAAGAATAACTTTTTAAGTTTTAATCTAAACCTCATATTGATATAAATATGAGGTTTTTTTATGTCTTAAAATTTTTAATTTATAGTATATTTGAATTGAAAAGAAGCGTAAAATTGAATTAATAATTTTACTGTAAACGTCGTTGATAAAGACAAGACTAACTAATTGAATAAATAGATATGAAACTTTTAGAAGGAAAAACAGCCATTATAACAGGTGCAAGTAGAGGCATTGGAAAAGGAATTGCTGAAGTATTTGCAGATCATGGTGCAAATGTGGCTTTTACATATAGTTCTTCAGTTGAAGCGGCAAATGCTTTAGAAAAAGAATTGAACGGAAAAGGGATTAAGGCAAAAGGTTACCAGAGTAATGCTGCAAATTTTGAAGATGCTCAAAAATTGGCAGCAGATGTTTTAGAAGAATTTGGTACTATTGATATTCTTATTAATAATGCAGGTATCACTAAAGATAACCTTTTAATGCGTATGCAAGAAGCTGATTTTGATAAAGTAATAGAGGTTAATTTAAAATCAGTATTTAACATGACAAAAGCTGTACAGCGTACCATGTTGAAACAACGTAAGGGGTCAATAATAAATATGAGTTCTGTTGTTGGTGTTAAGGGCAATGCTGGTCAAACAAATTATGCTGCTTCAAAAGCCGGAATCATTGGGTTTTCTAAATCTGTAGCTTTAGAGTTAGGGTCTCGTAATATTAGAAGTAACGTTATTGCTCCAGGTTTTATTGAAACTGAAATGACAGCAAAATTAGATGAAGAAACAGTTAAAGGTTGGAGAGCGGGAATCCCTCTTAAACGTGGAGGTTCACCTGAAGATGTTGCAAATGCTTGTGTGTTTTTAGCAAGTGATTTAAGTGCTTATATAACAGGACAAACCTTAAATGTAGATGGAGGTATGTTAACTTAGTATTATTGTAAATAATCATATAAAAACAAAAACAGCGCTAATTTAGCGCTGTTTTTGTATATTATTATTTTTTAAATATTCAGTCTACTATAAACCATAGATTTATAACTTTCTCCAATCGGAATTCTTTCATCTTTAATAACAATTCTATTTTTTTGAATAGATGTAATTTTGTTAACATTGACAATGTAAGAACGATGTACTCTAATAAATATATTTTCTGGTAATTTATCTTGTATTTCCTTAAAACTCATTAATGTTAGTATTGGTTTAGAATCTTCAGAATGAATTTTTAAATAATCTTTTAAACCTTGAATGTGTTTTATTGATTTAATATCTATTTTTAAATTTTCATATTCAGATTTTACAAAAATAAAATCATCTTCATGTTGTTGTGTAATAGATTTTGTTAGTTCTCCACCCGCTGAAGATACATTAAACGAGGTATTAACTTCACTTAATTTAAGCATTTCTTTTACTCTATTTACAGCTTTTAAGAAACGAGGAAAAGGAATAGGTTTTACCAAATAATCTATAGCATTTAAATCAAATCCTTCTAAGGCGTATTCTGGGTATGCTGTTGTAAATATAAAATAAGGTACTTTTCCTTCTAAGGATTTAATAAGTTCTATACCTGTAATATTTGGCATTTCAATATCAGAAAACACTAAATCTATGGCATTATTATTAATAAAATCTAAAGCTTCAATAGCGTTGGTAAAAGTACTGATTACTTCAACATCGCTTAATGCTTTACAATAAGATTCAATAACATTAATAGCTAAGGGCTCATCATCAATAATTATGCACTTCATTATTTTTTAAGATTTATCGTTAAATATACTTTGTAGAGTGTTTTATCATCTTCTATGGTTAATTCATGATTATTATTATACAAATGGTTTAGTTGGTTTTTTATGTTTGCTAAGCCTACACCAGAATTTTTATCATCACGTTTATATATACCCACAATGTTTTCTACATTAAAAATTAATTTATCGTTTTCAACTACAATTTTAATATCAATTTGTGTATTACCTTTATAGTCGGTTCCGTATTTAAAAGCATTTTCAATAAATGAAATTAATAACAAAGGATATATTTTAAGGTGTCTAGTCTCACCTTTTATGTTAAGTTTAACAGCTTCGGTGTTTTTTAAACGTAATCGTTGTAGAGCGATATAATTTTGTATGTAATTTATCTCTTTTTCTAACGGTACTTGCTCATCACCAGCTTCGTAGAGCATATACCTCATTAGTTCTGATAAGGTAATTACAGCTTCTGGCGCATCATCGGATTTGCTCTGTACTAAAGAATAAATACTATTTAGAGAGTTGAATAAAAAATGTGGGTTTAGTTGATTTCTTAAAAATTGAAGTTTAATTTCTTTTTGTTCATTTTCTATAGCTTTAGTCTCGCGATCTCTTTTGTAAAAGTCAACAACTAAACTAAAAATACCACCTAAAAGAAATATAGTAAATGAAAATACTACTGGAATAGCATGTTTTAGACCAAAAGGTCCTTTTGGCATAATTGGAGGTTTTGGTCTGTTTACAAACTCATTAGCAAAAGTGGTTGTTATAAACTCTTCACTCAGGTAATTATAAAGTATTAAAAATCCAATAGATAATATAACATATACTATAAGTCTTCTTTTTAAAAGAAAATGAGGAACTAAAAAGGAGTAATTTACATAGAATAGAATTGGGCGAATGGCTTGTCTAAAATATAAGTTTGATGGAATTTTTCCTAAATCAATATAAGCAGTTAATAACGGAAAAAGGCTAATACAAAGCCAAACTATAATGTGTATTAAAAGTTCTTTATGTGAGATTTTTTTTACCAAAATTTAATGATTAATTCAAACTATTTATTTTCAAAATTAATGTTATTATTTATTAGGTCATTTTTACTTATTACTGGAAAAACATTTTTAGATAGTTTACTCACAACGAGGTTACCTATTTTTTTAGCATCTTCTTTTGTTTTGAAACTCTGTTTTCCTTTAGCGGAAGGTATATATTCTTGTCTTATAAACATGGTATCGTTTTTGTAAATTTCGTAAATCCAAGAATCTTTATTTTCTATAACCTTAAGTGAGTATAACGATTGGTTTGTTGCTTTACTTTTGTTATTGGTGTTTTTAATATATAAAAAGAAAATAGTTAATGTTAAAATCAACATAAACACACCGATGTAACTATATATTTTTTTCATAATATATTTATTAAAATAAAAGTCAGAATAATGAAGTATAATCAACATTATCCTGACTCTAAGGTAAGGCTATTAATAGGTGTCTAAAAAATTAATAGCCCATTTCAATCAATCTAAACAATGTATTATATCTTAATTGTCGTCATCGTCTTGTTCTGCATTTGGAAAAAACTCCATATTATCATCTAAATATAGTGTACCGTTTCTTCCCAAGGCTACAAAAGCACGTGATCCATTAGTAAATGCAATAGCATCTCGTCTTGCATATAATTCAAATTCTGTTTTTTCAACCCAAGATTCAGTAGATGGTGTGTATTCATAAACAGTATCAATACTTCCTCCATACTCTCCACAGGCTACATAACCTTTACCATCTATTGTAAATGCAACAGCATTAGATCTTTCAACGTAATCGTCATCATCTTCATCGATATCTTCAAGCTGTGTCCATTCTTCTGTATCTAAATCAAATACCCAGAAATCTGTTTCATAAACGCCATTACTAATGCCAGTTCCTAAATACACATTATTATCAATAGTAAATGTTACACCATCTCTTCTTTTATCGCCTCCAAAGCCGTAAATTTCAGTCCATGTATCTGCAACTGGATCATATTTCCAGAAGTCTTTTTTATCACTTCCGTCATATCCAGTACCAACATAGCCATAGCTATCAGAACCAAAAGCTACTGTTCCGTATCTAGCAGAACCAGCAAAATCTGCAATTTGTGTCCAAGTATTGGTTGCGGTATTGTATTTGTAATAATCAGATAATTCTTCGTTAGTATCACCATTATAGCCAGTTCCCATGTAACCTTCAGTACCTATTACAAAAGATGATGCCGAGCTACGTTCTATACCAGGGAAATCTGCTAGCTGCTGCCAAGAATTGGTATCCATGTTATAGCTCCAAAAATCATTATAGTAATCGTCACCATCATAACCAGTTCCCATATAACCAATATTATCAATTGTAAAGGCAGAAGAACTGCTTCTTGCTTCTTCGTTAAAAGTAGATTTTTTTACCCAGTTTCCATCAGTGTCATCGCTGTCGTCATCACCATTACAATTGTAAAACAGTGTAAGCATAGCAGTTAAATAAAGTAACCTAATTGCTGCCTTGTTATTAAATCTTTTCATTTCACTTAATTATTTAATTGTTTAAACTAATTTTTGATTGCTTTAGCGAAAAGTTATTTATCGCTTTTAACGGCTAACTTACTACCTGAAACTTTTAGGTTAATTATTAAATAGACCTAGGCTCATTTTTTGTAGACCAACACAGGTATTTAATCTATAAAATGATTAATGAAATTTTATAGTATAAAATGTGCTGTTAGTAGATAGAATACGAGAGTAGGTATATTATACTTTTTATTAAAGAGTTAGGTTAGTTGATTTGTACAAATAAAATAAATCAAATGTCTAAATCTTATCTAAAATTATTCGCCGCAATTACCATGGCAATATTTGTAATTTCATGTTCTACAGACTCAGACGAAGAAAGTACTTTAGCTGGTGAAGATTTTACAAATACAAATATTAGAGTCCTTTCAATTGATACCTTTTCGGTTAAGTTTTCTACAATGAAGTTCGATTCTATTTCAACTTCAATTAGTAGTAGATTATTAATTGGTCAGTATGCAGATGACGAAATGGGTAATGTAAGTTCTTCAGCATACATGCAAATAAGCGCATCTTCTTATTATTTAGATAATGATGCTGTTTTAGATAGTATAGGTTTAGTATTAGGTTATGACACCTATTATTATAATGATACTACACAGGTTGCCTCGTTAGAGGTTTATAAATTAACTGATAAAATGGAGAGTGATGATGATGCGTTTTATAATACGTCAATAACAGCTTCAGAATCTACACCTATATTGAGCACATCATATTATCCAAACCCAAATAGAGATTCGCTATACGTTACTCTGCCTTATTCTTTTGGAGAAGAATTGTTTAACGATATTAGAGACAATAATATAACAGATGACGAATCCTTATATCAACAATTAAAAGGTTTAAAAATTAAACCAGGCGATAGTGATAATGGAGCTATAATGGGTTTTTCTCCCTCTAGTGCAGATACTTATATTCGCTTTTATTACACTATTCCAGATGAGTTAGAAACTGAAGAATACACCTATGATTTTTCAATAAACAGCTATTACAATCATACAGAAGCTGATGTTACAGGCTTGCCTTTAGAAGTGCTTACCGATCAAGAAGATAATTTAGATTCTTCAGATAGTAATGGCATTAGTTATAACCAAGCAGGTACAGGATATGTGACTAAAATAGAATTTCCAACTATTAAAGAAGTTTTTGATATAGGTAGAGAAGGAACCATTTTAGATGCAGTGCTTTATATTGAGCCTAATACCACTTCTCATTCAGATATTCAACCATTAAGCGAATCATTATTGTTGTATACAATAGATCAAAACAATGATTTAGCTAGTCAAGTTGCTAATAGTGTAGATGTTGTTTCAGGAACATTGTCTACAGATAACTCAGAATTTAATCTCATTACTTATGAAGTGCCTGTAATTGATTTTATAGATCAAAAATTAAGTGAAAGTCCAGAAACAGAGGATGCCCTTATTTTAATACCAGAAGATTATAATTCTACAATCAATAAAATAATTTTTAATGACGCCGAAAAATCTGATTATAATACCAGATTAGTCATAACCTATGCTATCTATGAATAAATCTAAATACATACTTATTTTTACATTGGTAATAGGATATTTTGGCTATTCTCAATCTAATAATTTAACCAATTCTCCATATTCGCTTTTTGGCTTAGGTGTAGAAAGTAACTCTGGTACAGGTAGAAATAGTGGACTAGGTAAAACAGGGATTTCGTTAGATGCTTCTTATGGTCTTAATTTATACAACCCAGCTTCATTAGCGACAATGAAACCAGATGAATTTTTCTTAGATTTTGGAGGAACTGCAGAGTTTGTGAGTTTATCAGGTAACGATCTCAACGAGCAAAAATCAACATATAGCTTTTCTAACATGTCTTTTGGATTTAATGGAGGAGGAAAATACGGTATAGCATTAACATTAAAACCATCTACAGATGTTGGTTATTCCTTAACAGGAATTGAAAGTAATATTGAAGGTAGTTCAGAACAATTTTATACAAATATTGAAGGTACTGGTGGTTTAAACGAACTACGACTAGATTATGGAAGAGCTATTACCAAAAATTTAAATGTAGGTTTTAAAGCGGCTTATTTGTTTGGAAAAATTGAAGAAGATGAATCTATTATTACAAGTACTAGTTATTTAAATATTAACGAAGTTAATTTTTATAGAGGTGGACGATTAGGATTAGGATTACAATATAAGTTTAAGGAAAAACATGATTTTGGATTTACTGTAGATTTTCCTACTAAATTAACAGGTACAAAAGATGTCGTTATTGGTAAATATTCTAATTCAGCATATTCAGTTCTAGAGGAAACCGAAGATGAAGATATAGATGATTTTTCTATACCTCTTAATATTGGGTTTGGCTACAGTACTAAAATTAAAACCTTATTGTTAACAGCAGATTATAGTAAGAGTTTTTGGTCTTCAACCGACCAGTCAGATGCTATTGGAGACTACGTAAATCAAGATGTTTTTAGTTTTGGAGCATCTTATTCTGTAGATCCAAAAAGTTATAAATACTGGAAACGCGTGGATTTTAGAATGGGCTTAAATTACAATTCTGGCTATCTTAAGGTAGATGATAAAAGAATAGATACCTATGCTGCTTCAGTTGGTATAGGTTTACCAATTGGTAAAAAATCATTATTAAATGTGTCATATACATTCGGTAATAGAGGAACTACAGATAGTATTCTTATACAAGAAAATATTAATACGCTTAATATAAATATATCACTATCAGACTTGTGGTTTCAGCAGCGTAAATACAATTAATATTTGTAAAATTCTCTTCGATAAAACAACCAATTTCATCTAGAGAATTACCGCAAACATCTATTACGGTTTTATACTATTGTATATAGTTTCATTTTTGAAGTGTTAATTAGAAATACACAAAAAAATGAAACTATTTTTTATTATATCAAGTTTAATACTATCGCAATTTACTTTTGCGCAAGTGGTTTCTCCCAAAGCAGAAGTATGGTCTTTACAAGATTGTATTACATATGCAATTGAAAACAATATCACCATAAAAGATGCGGCATTAGATAAATCACAAGCAGATGTTGATTATTTCGAAGCTAAATCTTCAAGATTACCAAACCTTTTTGGCTCAGCTTCTCAAAGTTTCACTAATGGTAATTCTATTGATCCTATTACTAGTGATTATGTAACAGACCAAATCTATAGTACAAATGTTGGATTATATAGTTCGGTGACCTTGTTTCAAGGGAATCAAATAAACAATCAAATTGCTCAAAACGAATTACTCGTAAATCAAAGTCAGTTTCTTAAAGAAGAAGCAAAAAACAACATCATACTTAGTGTTTTAGAAAACTATCTACAGGTATTACATGCCAAAGAAGGCATCACTATTGCCGAAAACAATTTAAAATCTACAGAGCAAGAAGTACAACGCGCCAAAGCCAGATTAGATGCTGGTACTATTGCTTTAAGTGATTATACCGAAGCGCAGAGTCAAGCTGCAACTAATAAATATGCTTTAATAAATGCTAAAAATACCTACCAACAATATATTATAGCTTTGAAGCAATTGTTAGAGTTAAATCCTACTCAAGACATTGAAATAGAACCATTAAATGATGATACTGATTATGCAGCTATTTTATTAGACAAAGTAGCTATTTACAACAAAGCGCTTGGTATTTTACCTGAGGTGAACGCCAGTAATATAGCCATTGAAGCTAGTGAAAAAGACTTAGATATTGCAAAAGGTGGTTATCTACCAACATTATCGTTAACCTCTAGTTTGGGTACTGGTTATACAAGTATTGCTGATAATACATTTTCAGACCAGTTTGATGTTAATTTCAACCAACGTATTGGGCTATCGCTTAATATTCCAATTTTTAATAGAAATGCCACTAAGGCAGCAGTACAAACTGCAGAAATAAATATTGAAAAGGCACAAATAGACAAGCAAACAACGGAAAAAGAAATTTACCTAAAAGTAGAAACTGCATACCAAAATGCACTATCTGCTCAAGAGCAATTAGTAGCTGCAGAATCTTCTGTTGAAGCTGCTAAACAATCTTACGAGTTAGCACAAAAAAAATACGAATTAGGAGGATTAAGCACAACTGATTTAGTGATTAGTCAAAACACCTATACTAGTGCGCAACAAGACTATTTACAAGCAAAATATTTAAACATACTTTATCATCAATTACTAGAATTTTATCAAGGAAACGCTATCACACTTTAATTATAAAAGAAATGAAAACAAATAAAAAAATACTCATAGCAGGTATCTCAGTAGCTATAATTGCACTGGTACTTTATAACATTTTTAAACCAAGCGAAACAGTTTTGGTAGAAGCTAAAACTATCACTGTTACTACTGGAGATGTAACCACATTAGTTACTGCAACTGGTACTATTGAGCCAATTACACAAGTCGATGTTGGTACACAAGTTTCTGGTGTGGTAGAAAAAATATATGTGGACTATAATAGTGAGGTTAAAGAAGGGCAACTTATTGCAGAACTAGATAAAACTAATCTTAAAGCAGCAGTAGTTGAAGCTCAGGCAAATTATGATAGTGCAATAAGTCAAAAAATATATACTGAAACAATCTATAATCGTCAAAAAACACTTTATGATAATCAAGTAATAAGTAAAGCAGATTTTGATGATGCTCTATATGATTATCAAACTGCTAAAAATACTGTGACGCAACGTTATTCTTTACTTCAAACGGCAAAAACCAATTTAGGTTATGCCAATATCTATTCGCCAATAGATGGTGTAGTGTTGTCTAGAGATATAGACGAAGGACAAACCGTTGCTGCCAGTTATAGCACACCAACGTTATTCACTATTGCACAAGATTTAAAAGAAATGCAGGTTGAAGCTGATGTGGATGAAGCTGATATAGGAAATGTTAGAGAAGGGCAGCGTGTTACGTTTACCGTAGATGCTTATATAGGCCAAACGTTTGAAGGTGAAGTAACGCAAGTACGTCTTAATCCAACAACAACATCAAACGTTGTCACTTATACAGTTGTAATTAAAGCGCATAATCCAGATTTAAAACTAAAACCAGGATTAACAGCAACCATTTCTATCTACACTTTAGAGTTGAAAGATGTGTTGACTACTGAAGCTAAAGCGGTAAACTTTAAACCAGACCCAGCAATAATGGCACAGTATATAGAACAAAATAACCTCACAATGCCAGAGCGTCCTCAAAATGGTGGTCCAGAAAACAACAATGAACAACCAGATGAAGAGATGACAATGCTTTGGGTATTAAATAATGATAAATCCATAACACCAAAACCTGCAAAACTAGGCGCAAGCGATGGCGTTAACGTACAAATTTTAGAAGGTATTTCTAAAGGCGAACAATTAGTATATAGCCTAAAAGGTGGAAGTGCTGCTGCACCATCAGGAGCACCTCAAGGTTCTAATGAGAGTCCGTTTATGCCAAAACCACCAGGAGCAAAAAAATAAAACATCATGGCTAAAGAAACGATTAAAATAGAAAACTTGAAGCGCCAATTTACCATGGGTTCTGAAACGGTTCACGCGTTAAAAGGCATTTCATTTACCATTGAGGAAGGCGAATTTGTAACCATAATGGGTTCTAGTGGTTCTGGTAAAAGTACCATGCTAAATATTCTAGGTTGTTTAGACCAACCTACTTCTGGTAATTATGAAATTGATGGTGTAAAGGTGAAAAATTTGTCTAAAAATGAATTGGCAACTATTAGAAACGAAAAGATTGGATTCATTTTTCAGTCCTATAATTTACTAGCACGAACAAGTGCTATTGAAAATGTAGAATTACCCTTATTATATAACAGTAAAGTAACTTCTGAAGAGCGAAGGGAGCGAGCAATTAAAGCCTTAGAGATGGTTGGTTTGGGCGACAGATTGTATCACACACCTTCGCAACTTTCAGGAGGACAACAACAACGTGTTGCTATTGCTAGGTCTTTGGTTAACAATCCAGTTATGATTTTAGCAGATGAGGCCACCGGAAACTTAGACACCAGAACATCGTATGAAATAATGACCTTGTTTCAAGAATTAAACAAAAAAGGGATTACCATCACCTTTGTAACACACGAGCCAGATATTGCCACATTTAGTAGCAGAACCATTGTTTTAAAAGATGGTGAAATAATGCAAGATTATAAAAATCATAACGTACAATCTGCTGCAGAGCAATTAGCACAATTACCTGTAGAAAATCATTAATTATGAGACTATTAAACTTACTTAAAATAGCCTATAAAGCTATTATCCTAAATAAAATGAGAACCTTGCTTACCATGCTAGGTATTATCATTGGTGTGGCTTCGGTAATTGCTATGTTAGCTATTGGAGAAGGTTCTAAAGAGAGCATTCGTTCTACCATTTCTAGTATGGGTTCTAATATGATTACCATAAGACCTGGTGCAGACGATAGAGGTCCAGCAAGAGGAAGTGGCGGAAATGTACAAACCCTTACTTTAGAGGATTACAACGTTATTAACGAAAAGGTTGATTTATTATCAAACAGTACACCTGTTGTAAACAGTAGCGGACAAGTAATTAACGGTTCTAACAACTGGCCGAGTAGTATTTATGGTGTATATCCAGAATATTTAGACATTAAAGTGGTTGGTTTACAAAGCGGAAGTATGTTTACCGATGCTGAAGTAAAAACAGCATCCAAAGTAGCACTTATTGGGCAAACGGTTGTAGATAATGTGTTTCCTAATGGTGAAGAACCTGTTGGACAAATGATTCGTTTTAACAACATTCCATTTAAAGTGATTGGTGTGTTAGAAGAAAAAGGAGAAAATACCTTTGGGCAAGACCAAGATGATATTGTAATAGCACCATTTACAACCGTTCAAAAACGTATTCTGGCTATCGATTATTTAAATCAAATTATGGCATCTGCAGTTAGTGAAGATGATGCACCAGAAGCTGTAGAAATTATTACTGAAATATTAAGAGAACAGCACAAATTACAAGATTTTGAAGATGATGACTTTACTGTACGTTCTATGGAAGAATTAATTTCAACCTTTAGTTCTACCAGTGAAATGCTAACCATTTTGTTAGTTGCTGTTGCCGGAATTTCACTATTAATTGGTGGTATTGGTATTATGAATATAATGTACGTGTCTGTAAAAGAACGTACCAAAGAGATTGGTTTGCGTATGGCTGTTGGCGGAAAAGGCTCAGATATTTTAATGCAGTTTTTAATAGAAGCCATTTTAATAAGTATTACAGGTGGTGTTTTAGGCGTAGCTTTAGGTTTAGGTGCTACAGTGTTTATTGAGAATTTCCTAAACTGGCCAACAAGTGTTGCGCTATATTCAATAATAATTTCCTTTGCAGTTTGCGCAATAACTGGTATCTTCTTTGGGTGGTATCCGGCAAGAAAAGCTGCGGCTTTAGACCCAATAACAGCATTACGCTACGAGTAAATACTAATTACTAAAAAATATAAAAATGAAGTATAATTTATTAAAAATAGGAGGATTAAGTGTTCTACTTCTGTTTGCAAACTGTAAAAACACAACGAACACAGAAAAAGACACTAAACCAAATGCTAATATTCAGTTTGTACTATCAGATACAGGCCAAGATAAATTTTATGACAACGATGGTAACCAAATTGAGACACCTAACTTTGATGATGATTACTACGGTCAAGATGCGCAATTTAAAGGAATAGTTTCATCATATAAAGATAATGGCGATGGTACAATAACCGACTTAAATACCGGTTTAATGTGGCAAAAAACACCAGATTATAAAAAACATAACTTTTATGATGCTTTTGATTATGTAGATGAGCTTGAAATTGGAGGTTATACAGATTGGAGATTGCCAACTATTAAAGAACTGTATTCATTATTAAATTCTAATGGCGAGCTATTTCCTGAAGATTTAAGTAAGTCGAAACCATATTTAGACACCGATTATTTCGATTTTGAATATGATAAAAGAATGCCTTATGCCGGTCAATATTGGTCGAGTACCAAATATGTAAAAGGCCCAATTCAAAATATAAAAATTGAAGGTGCTTTTGGGTTTAATTTTGCCGACGGACACATAAAAGCTTACGAAACAGGTTTGTATTATAACGGAGAAAGTGGTGTAAGAAATCCAGGTAATTATGTAAGAGCCGTTCGTGGTAAAGAAAATGTTTACGGAGTTAATGATTTTGTAGATAATAACGATGGTACAATTACCGATAAGGCTACAGGATTAATGTGGCAAAAAATTGACGATGGCAATGCATACAATTGGGTAGATGCGCTTAAATACGCTAAAAATAGTTCGCTTGGTAATTATAACGATTGGCGATTACCAAATACTAAAGAACTACAAAGTATTGTAGATTACAATAAGAAAACATTTCCTGCAATTGATGAAAATTATTTTAAATGTACAAACCCAGATAGTTGGTTCTGGACAAGTACCACACAAGGCGATTTTAAATACACCGCTTGCTACATAGCTTTTGGTAAGGCTTACAGTAAAGATAATAGTAAAGTAAAAGATTATTTCGACTGGCATGGTGCTGGTGCGCAACGCTCAGACCCTAAAGCAGGTAAAATTGAAGATTATTTAATGGAATCTGTAAATGCAGCAGATTCAATTAGGATAAAAAATTATGTTCGTTTAGTAAGAAATTTATAAATAGTTTCTCATGAAAACAATAAAACACAACAGAATATTAGGTAGTACTTTCATGGTAATTGCGCTAATATTTGCACAGTCTTGTAAAGAAAAAAACACTCAAACAAGTGTTACAAATACTAAAGCAAACTATACCCAAGTAGCAACAGGACAAATTCATGTTTATGACGAAAATGGCAATGTAGTTTCAGAGTTAAAACCTGGTGATTCGCTTTACGGTCAGGATGCTCATTATTTAAAAGGTAAAAAAATGAGCTTCAAAAAAAATAATGATGGCACAATAACCGATAACAACACAGGATTAATGTGGGAAGAAATTCCAACCACTGAGGGTTTCGATTGGCAAGGCGCCAAGGATTATGTAGAAAATTTAGAATTGGGTGGTTATGATGATTGGAGACTACCAACGGCTAAAGAATTATTTTCTATAAGCGATTTTAGTGAAGGTTGGCCCTATTTAGATACTACTTATTTTTCATTAGTTAATAATGAGCATGTAGATAAAAGTGAACAATATTGGACAGCCAATAAGTACCTTGGCCACACAGAAGAAGGACAATACACTGCTGTTTTTGGTGTTAATCACGCCACAGGACATATAAAAGCATATCCTGGAGAAGCACCTAAAGATAGGAAAGATAGAAAAGGCCCACCGCCAAATAACCAACAACCACGCGGACAAGAAGGTGAGAATAGAAATGAGAATAGACCGCCACCACCTGGCAATGGCGAAAGACCAATGGGTAACCCAATGTTAAAACATGTTAGAGCGGTTAGAGGAAATACCTATGGTGAAAATGATTTTAAAGACAATGGAAATGGCACTATTACTGATAATGCAACAGGATTGATGTGGGCTAAGAATGATAGTGAACAAGGTTTAGATTGGAAAAATGCGCTTTATTATGCCGAAAATTCAGAACTAGCTGGCTATTCCGATTGGCGTTTACCAAATGTAAAGGAATTACAAGGTATCGTAGATTATAATTTTGCACCCGAAGCCAAAGATGCTTCTAAAGATAGAGCTGCAATACATCCGTTATTCAATATTTCTGATATCACTAATGAAAATGGCGATAAAGATTATCCATATTTTTGGACAAGTACTTCCGCCAGATTTCAGAAAGGAAAACCTTATTACTATGCTTGGTATGTAGCATTTGGTAGAGCTGTTAGTCAAAACGGGTTAGATTCTCATGGTGCAGGAGCTGTAAGATTTGACACAAAACACGAAAACGGACCAGCAGGTGAAGGCGGAGAACGTTACTACAATTATGTACGTTTAGTTAGAAATGTAGATTAAATCAACCTCTTAATAATTTAAAAATGAAAAAAAACACAGATTTAGGATTACTAATCCTTAGAATAACAGTAGCAGGTTTAATGCTATTTCACGGTATTGCAAAATTAGGCCATTTAGATGGTATAAAAGGAATGTTAAGTGCCAATGGTTTGCCTGAGTTTATGGCTTATGGTGCTTATATTACAGAGATAGTTGCGCCATTAATTATAATAGTTGGCTATAGAACAAGACTGGCGTCTTTAGTATTTTTTCTAGGCATGCTTTTTATTATATTTCTTGCACATGCCAATGATATTTTTGCAATTTCAGATAAAGGAGCATTTCAAAACGAATTAATTTATTTCTATACATTTGGTTCTGTAGCATTGTTTTTTACAGGAGCTGGAAAATATGCCATATCTTCGAAAAATATTTGGGATTAAAACTCATTTTTATTTATGGATAAAAACAAAAAAATAACGCTATTTTCTCATATACTAGTATGGTTAGTTCTGTTTAGTATTCCGTATATTTTATCGTATGGACAAGAGCAAAATATCAATAGAATAATTGCGCATTTTTGGATTCCTATTCTATTCTATGCTATTATTTTTTATACCAATTATTTTGTTTTAATTGATAAATATTTATTCAAAAAGGAAACCGTTTTATATATACTTATCAATGTCTTAATTATAGCCATTTGTATCACTTTAAAAGAACAAATTGAAAGTACTGTTTTTTCAGATATTCTTAGAAATAAAGATGGTAATGCGCCACCTTTAAAAATGATGATTTACGTACAAATGTTTTCTTATTTGGCACCATTATTATTTTCAATAGCAGTAAAAACAACAAAGCGATGGGTTAAAACCGAAGCAGAGCGAAAGGAAGCTGCCAACTTTAAGTTACAATCAGAGCTACAACATTTACATTATCAGTTACAGCCACATTTCTTTTTTAATTCATTAAACAACATCTATGCGTTGGTAGATATTTCGCCAGAAAGAGCCAAAACATCTATCCACAGCCTGAGTAAATTAATGAGATATATGCTTTATGAAACCAATACCGAAGAAATTTCATTAAGTAAAGAAATAGAATTTATGTCTAAATACATTGAGTTAATGAAACTACGAGTTACTGATAAAACTGTGGTGAATTACAGTTTTCCAAAAGACAGCAATCAAATTAAAATAGCACCTTTATTGTTTATTTCATTAATAGAAAATGCTTTTAAGCATGGTGTATCAGCAAGTCAAGATAGTACAATAGATATTACAATGACTCTTGCAGATGATAAGGTAGTCTTTAAAACAATAAACAATAACTTTCCTAAAAACACTGAAGATAAAAGTGGTTCTGGCATAGGATTAAAAAATTTAGAAAAACGTTTAAATCTGCTATATACAGATAAATATAAATTTAATACTAAGGTAGAAAACAACCTTTTTATTGTAAATTTAGAATTAGAAATCATATAAATTATGAGTAGCTTAAAAATATCTTGTATCGCTGTAGATGATGAGCCTATGGCTTTAAATTTGGTAGAAAGTTATATTGAAAAAACACCGTTTTTAGAACTCAAAGCTAAATGTAGTAGTGCTATTGAAGCAATGCAATTTATTAAAGAACATCCTGTAGACTTACTTTTTTTAGACATACAAATGCCTGATTTAACAGGAATAGAGTTTTCTAAAATGTTACCCAAAGATTCGCGCGTTATTTTTACAACAGCATTTGACCATTATGCTTTAGAGGGCTTTAAAGTAGATGCCATAGATTATTTATTAAAGCCCTTTGATTATGCAGAGTTTTTAGCCGCAGCGAATAAAGCTAATACTTGGTTTGAGTTGGTAAAAGGAAAACGAGAAAGTTTACTCTCTGAAGAAAAAGAATTTCTTTTTGTAAAATCCGAATATAAACAACTTCGTATTAAACTTGCTGATGTCTTATATTTTGAAGGCTTAAAAGATTATATCAAAATTTGGTTAAAAGATAATCCTAAACCTATTTTAACCCTTATGAGTTTAAAATCTTTAGAACAAGAACTACCAAATACGCAGTTTATGCGAGTGCACCGTTCTTTTATTATATCTCTAAATAATATTGATGTTATTGAGCGTAGTCAAATTATAATTAATGACCAACGCATTACTGTATCTGAGCAATACAAGTCAAAATTTCTAGAGTTTATAAATAGTAATTCTCTTTAAAATATTTCGTCTATAGTTTTATTGTATTAAAAGATAGATTTTCTGTGTTAGTATATTGTCTTTCTTATAACGGTTATACAAAGCTATTTTTACTTTTTTAATTTCTAAAATGAAAATATTATGAGAAAAATTGTACTTTCTTTAGCCATCATAATAAGTGTTTCTAGTTGTGATAGTGTAAAAAATGTAAACACATCAAATTTATCTGATGCTGCAACGTTGTTAAGTTCTTTAAGTTCTAATTCAACAGTTCAACAGATTACTACATTATTTGGTTTGTTAGACGCTAATAACGATGAAGCTATTAGTACATCAGAGGCTATAGGCTCTGTTTCAGAAAATTTTAATGTGTTAGATACTGATAATAGTTCTAGCTTAAATCTAACTGAGTTAACTGGGCTGTTAGGTTTATTAAAATAAAATTCATTGTTTAAATCTTAAAAAAAGCATACTAAAAACGGTGTGCTTTTTTGTTTATATCTTAATATGAAATTATTATATCTATAAATATTTCTATTTCGTAGATGAAATTTAATAGAACATCTATTTGCCTTTTTTTCAAAAAATAATGCCCATATCTTTAAACTATAATTGTTAATAGAAGTCTTAAATAAC
The DNA here is from genome assembly GCF_009741275.1 of Winogradskyella endarachnes. Classification (GTDB taxonomy): domain Bacteria; phylum Bacteroidota; class Bacteroidia; order Flavobacteriales; family Flavobacteriaceae; genus Winogradskyella; species Winogradskyella endarachnes. The sequence goes on along the minus strand of NZ_WOWS01000001.1, from coordinate 376,284 downwards.
AGTAAGTAAAGTGTAATTAATAATATAAGCATTATGAAAACCTTAATTAAAATATTTGTTTTACCAGCTATACTATTTATGGCGGTTTCAACAGAAATTACAGCTCAAAATAAAAGAAGTTCAGCGACAAAGAAAACAGAAAAAACAGTTGCTACTAAAAAAACAACAACTTTGTCTAATAAAAGAATACCAAGTGCAAGAGTTACTTATAAAAAACCTACAAGAAAGGTTGTTTCTGTAAGGTCTATCCCAAACAGAAAGACAGTAAAACACAAAGGGCAAACCTATTATTATGCAAATAATAAGTTTTATTCGCATTCAAGAGGACGTTTTATCGTTATTGCTCCAAAAGTAGGATTTAGAATTAATGTACTCCCAGAACATTACAGAAGAGTTAGATTTAATTCTCACATATATTTTAATGTGGATGGTACATTTTTTATTGAAGTTGGTGATGAATATGAAGTGGTAGAACCAGAAATCGGTACAATTGTGTATGAATTACCAGATGATTATGAAAAAGTTACTATAGATAACCTAACTTATTATGAATACGGAAACATTTTATACGAAAAAATACAAGTAGATGGCACCAGAGCCTACGAAGTTGTTGGTATTATAGACATGGAATAGACACATTATTTGATTAGATTGATTGGTTGATTGATAGAAAAGGAGGGTAGTTTTTATAATTATTCTCCTTTTTGATTTAGAAAGAATTTATAATACCATTATAATTAATTCTTTTAATTATTCGTAATTTTGAAACTTATGCGATAGAATAAGGATAATGCAAAAGTCAACTGAATAATTATTGTATACACAATTAATTTAATGCAAAATATCACAATAGTATATATAACAATTGCTGCATTTACAGCGCTATTATTAGCGCTGTTTCAGTATTTGTATAAATCGAAATTAAAGTCGAATTTAAAATACCTACTCACAGCATTACGAGTAATTTCAATATTTGGGATTTTATTATTAATCATTAACCCAAAGTTTGAATCCTATATTTACTTTGACGAAAAGCCAACATTAGTGCTTGCAGTTGATAATTCAGAATCAGTTTCTTATTTAAAACAAGCTGATAATGCAAAGCAAATGGTAAATGCATTATTAGATAATTCAGATTTAAACGACCGTTTTAATATTGAAACTTACAGTTTTGGCAAATCCTTATCGTCTTTAGATAGTTTAAATTTTAATGAACGTCAGTCTAATTTAGCATTGGCTCTAAAGCAATTTGGTGAAGTATATGCTAACCAAATAGCACCAATTGTAGTAGTGAGCGACGGAAATCAAACCTACGGTTCAGATTACAGTTATGTGTCTAAAAGTATTAAACAACCTGTTTACCCTGTAATTTTGGGTGATTCTACGGTGTATTCAGATTTAAGTATAAAGCAGCTAAACGTTAATCGCTATGTGTACTTAAAAAATAAATTTCCTGTAGAGGTTATCGCTAATTATAGTGGTACCGAAAGCATAACAACAGAACTGAAAATTTGGTCCGGGAATTCTGTTGTATATAGAAAACAACTGCAGTTAAATGCATCAAAAACTTCCGAAATTATATCTACAGCCTTATTGGCAAATAGTGTTGGTGTAAAAACGTATCGAGTTGAATTGGTGCCTTTAGAAAGTGAAAAAAATAAAATTAATAATTCTAAGAATTTTGGAGTTGAGGTTATAGACCAAAAAACTAATATTGCCTTGGTTTATGATAGAATGCATCCAGATTTAGGTGCACTTAAGAAAGCTATTGAAAGTAATGAACAACGAAGTGTAGAATTAATTAAGCCAAAAGATTATTTAACGCAAGTTAATGATTTTCAATTAGCTATATTGTATCAACCAAACAATACATTTAATTTAGTTTTAAAAGAAATTCAAACTCAGAAAATCAATACGTTTATAATTTCTGGCGAAACGACTAATTGGAATATCTTAAATGAAAGTCAAGATTATTTCAAACAAAAAATAACAAATCAAACCGAAAATTACCAACCAAGTTTAAATAGAAATTACGGAACTTTTATTGTAGAAAATCTAGATTTTAATAGTTTTCCACCTTTAAAATCTGAGTTTGGAACACTTCAAATCTCAGTACCATTTGAAACCTTATTATACAAATCAGTAAACGGAATTACTACTGAAGATGCATTGCTTGCCACATTTGAAGCCGACGGAACAAAACATGCCATTCTAAATGGAGAAGATATTTGGAAATGGCGAGCACAATCATTTTTAAACACCAATAGCTTTAATAATTTTGATGAATTCATTAATAAACTTGTTCAATATTTAAGCTCTAATAAAAAAAGAAAACGTATCAATATTGATTACAAATCGTTTTATAATGGCATTGATGACGTCATAATTTCAGCGCAATATTTTAATAAGAATTTTGAGTTTGATAATTCCGCTTCGCTTAGCATCATTTTAAAAAATAAAAATGACGAGAGTATAAGAGAGGTGCCTCTATTACTTAATAATGGTAATTACACCGTAGATTTAAGTGGTATTAATTCTGGTTTGTATGATTTTACGATAAAACATAATTCAGAATCTGTAGCAACATCTGGAAGTTTTCAAATTTTAGAATATAATGTGGAGCAGCAGTTTTTAAACGCAGACATTACAAAGTTAAAAGCTTTGGCTTATAATAGTGATGGAGAGGCGTACTTTACAAATCAATCGCAATTATTAATAGAACATCTTCTCAAAGATAAACGCTATGCAACTATACAAAAAAGCACTAAAAATATCGTACCTTTGATAGATTGGAAATATCTACTTGGCATTATCGTTTTAAGCCTTTTTGCGGAGTGGTTTATTAGAAAATACAACGGACTAATTTAAGCTAATATATAATAAACATGGAAAAATTACCTAAAGTTGGATTGCCGATTTTAATCGGAATTATAATTCTCGTCATTTTAGTGGCAAAATCAGCAGTAACTATTGGACCTGGAGAAGGTGGTGTTTTATTTGAGCCTTTAGGAGATGGTATAAATACAGAAAGAACTTATGGAGAGGGCTTTCATATTGTAGCACCTTGGAATGATATGATTGTTAAAAAAGTAAGACAGCAGTCTATTTCTGAAAACATGAATGTACTATCTGTAAACGGATTAGATATTACCGTAAGTGGGACTATTTGGTTTGAGCCCGAATATAAGAACCTGGGAAAGTTAATTCAAACTAAAGGTGAAGATTATATAGAAGAATTACTAAATCCTGCCATTAATGCAGCTGCCAAAAGTGTGGTTGGTCGTTACACACCAGAGCAATTATATTCTAGTAAAAGAGATATTATTGAGCTAGAAATCTTAGAAGAAGTTAGAAATGAACTCGATGGACAATTTGTAAACGTTAAACGTGTTTTAGTAGAAAATGTAAAGTTACCTACAACAATAAAAGATGCGATTGAGCGAAAACTAAAGCAAGAGCAAGAGTCTTTAGAGTATGAGTTTAGGCTAGTCACGGCAAAGAAAGAGGCAGAAAAAGTAATCATTGAAGCGCAAGGAAAAGCAGATGCTAATAAAATATTAAGTGCGTCGCTTACAGATAAAATTCTTCAAGATAAAGGTATTGAAGCTACGGTTAAATTATCAGAATCTCCAAATAGTAAAACTATAATTATTGGCTCTGGAGAAAGTGGAATGCCAATTATTTTAGGAAATCAATAAAGAATAAGTTGAAATATTAATTATTTCTTAAAAATGTAAATTTTTTATTTATTAATTAGGATTTCAAAATATTATTTCACAATCTTTGTATTAAGAAACAGAAACATGACATTTATTCAATTACATCATCATTTTCATACTGGCAGTCAAGCGAGGTGAATTTGTATTGAATAATTTCAAGATATATTTTAAAAACCCGTTTGAGAATTTCAAGCGGGTTTTTTATTTATTAAACTCAGAAATTCTTAGACATAAAACAAAAGATTCCTGCTTTCTCAGGAAATATTATGAATAAACTAAAAATTGCAGTTCAAAAATCAGGACGTCTTAATGAAGACTCCATGAGAATTTTAAAAGAAATCGGAATTTCTGTAGACAACGGTAAAGACCAACTTAAAGCGTCGGCACGTAATTTTCCGTTAGAAGTGTTTTACTTAAGAAATGGCGATATTCCTCAATATTTAAGAGACGGCGTGGTAGATGCAGCTATTATTGGAGAAAATGTTTTAATAGAAAAAGGTAAGGATTTAACTATAGTAGAGCGTTTAGGTTTTTCTAAATGTAAAGTGTCTATTGCAGTGCCAAAATCTTCTAAAGCAACGAGTTTAAAGGATTTAGATGGTAAGCGTATTGCAACTTCGTATCCAAATACAGTAAATCAGTTCTTAGATAAAGCTGGTGTTAAAGCAAATTTACACATCATTAATGGTTCTGTAGAAATTGCACCAAATATTGGTTTAGCAGACGGAATTTGCGATATCGTCTCTAGTGGAAGTACCTTATTTAAAAACGGACTCAAAGAAATTGATGTTTTATTAAAGTCCGAAGCGGTTTTAGCAACGTCGCCATTAATTTCTGAAGAAAACCAAACATTAATTGATAAAATTCAATTCCGTTTAAAATCTGTCTTAAAGGGGAGAAATAGTAAATATGTGTTATTAAATGCGCCTAACAATAAGCTTGAAGAAATCATTAACCTATTACCAGGAATGAAAAGCCCAACGGTTTTACCTTTAGCTACTGAAGGTTGGAGTTCTGTACACTCCGTAATTAACAAGAATGATTTTTGGGAAATTATTGATGAATTAAAAGCTAATGGTGCAGAAGGCATCTTAGTTTGCCCAATCGAAAACATGGTACTTTAAAAAAATCCTATAAGGTTTCAAAAACCCAACAGGTATTATTGTTACAATATGAAATTAGTTACAAATCCAGATAAATCAACGTGGTCAGAGTTACTAAAACGACCAACCCAAACCATTGAAGACATTGAAGCCACTGTAAAAACGGTTTTCAATGATATTAAAATCAATGGCGATAATGCTGTTGAGAAATACACATCTAAGTTTGATGGTGTTACACTTCTAAACAATAGCGTAACAGAAGAAGAAATAGCTGAAGCAGCTAGTAAGGTTGACGAAAATCTAAAAACAGCAATTCAATTAGCCAAAGCTAATATTGAAACATTTCACAGCGCGCAAAAAACAGATAGAGTTGAAGTAGAAACTATGTCTGGTGTGGCTTGTTGGCAAGAAAAACGTCCAATTAAAAAAGTTGGATTGTATATTCCTGGTGGTACTGCACCTTTATTTTCAACGGTTTTAATGTTAGCAGTTCCTGCGCAAATTGCAGGTTGTAAAGAGATTGTGTTATGTTCGCCACCAAACAAAGAAGGAAAAATTGCGAACGAAATTTTATATGCTGCACAATTATGTGGTGTTACTAAGATTATAAAAGTAGGAGGAATTCAGGCCATTGCTGCATTGACTTTTGGTACAGAAACCATTCCGCAAGTCTATAAAATATTTGGTCCTGGAAATCAGTTTGTAACGGTTGCAAAACAATTAGCCACGCAATTTGGTGTTGCTATAGATATGCCAGCCGGTCCAAGTGAACTTTTGGTAATGGCAGACGATTCTGCTAATGCGGCTTATGTAGCGTCAGATTTATTGAGTCAGGCGGAACATGGTGCAGATAGCCAAGTGATTTTGGTAACTACGTCTAAGGATTTTGCTGATAATGTTAGTGAGGAAGTTGAAACTCAATTAGAAACTTTACCAAGAAAAGATATGGCTGAGATTTCTATTTCTAATTCTAAAACTATTGTGGTCAATGATTTTGACACCGCTTTAGAATTAATAGACACTTACGGTCCAGAACACTTTATTGTTGCCACTGAAAACGATGATTTCTTTGTTGAAAATATAGGAAATGCTGGTTCTGTCTTTATTGGGAATTATACACCAGAAAGTGCAGGTGATTATGCATCAGGAACCAATCACACCTTGCCAACTAATGGGTTTTCAAAAGCGTATTCAGGAGTGAATTTAGATAGTTTTCAAAAGAGTATGACCTTTCAAAAGATTTCTAAAGAAGGGATTCAAAATATTGGAAATGCTATAGAACTTATGGCAGAAGCAGAAGGGTTGCAAGCACATAAGAATGCGGTAACCTTAAGGCTAAACGATTTAATTAATGAGTAATAGCGTCACTTCGAGTGATTTCGAGGAACGAGAAATTTTAGCGAGAAGCAATTAAAATGAAGGAAAATTTCAACATAAATAATCTCTTAAGGGATAACATAAAAAACATTAAACCTTATTCTTCAGCTAGAGATGAATATAAGGACATTACAGACGGCATGTTGTTTATCGATGCTAATGAAAATCCGTTTAACACCAACGTAAATCGTTATCCAGACCCTCAGCAAGTCAATTTGAAGAGGCAATTAGCTGAATTAAAAGGGGTTTCAGAGAAAAATATTCTTTTAGGAAACGGAAGTGACGAAGTGTTAGACTTAATATTTAGAGCGTTTGGCGAACCAAACAAAGATAAAATCATTACATTACCACCAACGTATGGTATGTATTCCGTATTAGCAAATATTAATGCGGTCGATAATATTGAAATTCAATTAGAACCTAATTTTCAACCCAATACGAATGCAATTTTAGGAGCGGCAAACAATCAAACGAAACTATTATTTTTATGTTCGCCAAATAATCCTACAGCTAATAGTTTTGAAGCGGATAAAATTGAAACATTAATAAATAAGTTTGAAGGCATTGTAGTCATTGATGAAGCGTATATCGATTTTTCAAAAGAAGAAAGTTGGTTGAATCGTTTACAAGAATTTCCGAATTTAATAGTAACACAAACCTTATCTAAAGCTTATGGTTTAGCCGGAATTAGATTAGGAATTTGTTATGCTTCGGAAGTAATTATATCTGTTTTAAACAAAATAAAACCACCATATAATATTAATCAATTGACGCAAGATAAAGCTTCAGAACGATTAAATAATATAGGAGCTATTAAGAAAGAAGTCAGCACAATTTTATCTCAACGCGAAATATTAGCTGAAAAATTAGAAGATATTTCACTTGTAGAAAAGGTTTACTATTCAGATGCTAACTTTTTGTTAGTCAAGGTAGATGATGCCAATAAGCGTTATAATGAATTAGTAGAAAAAGGTATTGTTGTTAGAAATAGAACCACACAAGCCTTATGCGAAAATTGTTTGAGGTTTACCGTTGGAACTGAGGCTGAAAATGAGAAGTTAATCGAAGTATTAAATCAATTATAAAAATGTTTGTCATTCCTGCGCAGGCAGGAATCCAAAATGATAAACTATAAAATTAAAAAAGATTCCTGCTGTAGTTTATCTTGAGCGATAGTCGAAAGGCAGGAATGACAGAAAAAAAATGAGACCAGTATTATTCATAGACAGAGACGGAACACTAATTAAAGAACCTGCAGATGAGCAAATAGATTCTTTTGAAAAATTAGAGTTCTACCCAAAAGTATTTCAATATTTAAGCAAAATCGCTAAAGAATTGAATTTTGAAATCGTGATGATTACCAACCAAGATGGTTTAGGAACAGACGTATATCCTGAAGATACCTTTTGGCCAGTGCATAATTTCGTTTTAAAAACGTTTGAAGGCGAAGGTGTGGTTTTCAAAGAGCAGTTCATTGACAGAACATTTGCAAAAGACAATGCACCAACTAGAAAGCCGAATACAGGTTTGTTAACCAAGTATTTTTCAGAGGACTATGATTTAAAGAATTCATTTGTAATAGGCGACCGTTTAACTGACGTAGAGTTGGCTAAAAACTTAGGTGCAAAAGGCATTTTTATTAATGACAATACCAACTTAGGAACCGACGAAGTTACTGTTAGTAATAATGAATTACAGAACTACATTGCACTAGAAACAAATGATTGGGAAGCCATTTACAAATTTCTAAAAACCACAGAACGAGTGGGTTCTATAGAACGAAACACCAATGAAACTCAGATTAAAATCGACCTAAATTTAGACGGAACCGGAAAAAGCAACATTGATACTGGCATTGCGTTTTTCGACCATATGTTAGACCAAATTTCACGTCATGGTCAGATGGATTTAAACATTAAAGTTGATGGTGATTTAGAAGTAGATGAGCACCACACCATAGAAGATACAGCAATTGCTTTAGGCGAAGTCTTTGCTACAACCTTAGGAAACAAATTAGGAATAGAACGTTACGGTTTCTCTTTACCAATGGACGACTGTCTCGCCCAAGTTGGTATTGACTTTGGAGGAAGAAATTGGTTAGTTTGGGAAGCCGAATTTAAACGCGAAATGATTGGGAAAATGCCAACCGAAATGTTTTATCATTTTTTTAAATCTTTTACTGATGGTGCAAAATGTAATCTCAATATAAAAGTAGAAGGCAATAACGAACATCATAAAATTGAAGCCATTTTTAAAGCCTTTGCAAAAGCGATTAAAATGGCAGTAAAACAAGATGTTGAAAAAATGATTTTACCAAGTACAAAGGGAATGTTGTAAAAAAAAGAGCCCATCCTAACCTTCCCATAGCGAAGGAACTAGAAGCGTTTGAAAATTATGAATAAAGAAGATAAAATTGTTTCAAATAAGAGTAAGAGTTCTTCCCCTTTTGGGAAGCTAGAAGGGGCTTCATCGTCATTAGTAATAATTAATTACGGAGCAGGAAACATTAAAAGCATCCAATTCGCGTTTAAGCGATTAGGTGTAGAAGCTATTTTAAGTAACAATCCAGATGAAATTATTGCTGCAGATAAAGTGATTTTTCCTGGTGTAGGCGAAGCGAGTTCTGCCATGAAAATGCTTAAAGAGAGTGGTTTAGATAAATTAATTCCATCATTAAAACAACCTGTTTTAGGTATTTGTTTAGGTATGCAGTTAATGTGCAAGCATACAGAAGAAGGCGATACTAAAGGCTTGGGCATTTTTAATGCTGAAGTGAAACGATTTTCAAATAAGGTAAAAGTGCCACAAATGGGTTGGAATACCATTTCAAACTTAAAATCTGATTTATTTAAAGATATTAAGGACAATGAGTTTATGTATTTAGTCCATAGTTATTATGTTGAAAATTGTGATGAATCCATTGCAACATCAAATTACGATTTAGAATATGCTTCAGCATTAGAAAATGATAATTTTTATGGCGTTCAGTTTCATCCAGAGAAAAGTGGATTAAAAGGTTCAAAAATTTTACAAAATTTTTTGAATCTTTAAATCCATTCTGAACTTGTTTCAGAATCTTTTGAATATGAAAAAATATTATTGTTACATACTGTCAAATAAAAATAGAACAGTGTTGTATGTTGGTTATACTGATAATATAAAAAGAAGAGTTTTACAGCATAAACAAGGAAATGGAGCTTTATTTACCAAGAAATACAATGTAGCTGATTTAATATTTTATGAAGAATATGATAATTCTAAAGAAGCTAGAGATAGGGAAAGACAGCTAAAGAATTGGCATAAAGAATGGAAATTGAATTTAATAAAGGTTTCGAACCCAAGTTTAAATTCAATAAATATAATATAAAGACCCTGAAACAAGTTCAGGGTTGATTAACAAGTTAATCAATGAGAATAATACCAGCAATAGATATCATAGAAGGAAAGTGCGTACGACTTACAAAAGGCGATTACGACACCAAAAAAATATATAACGAAAATCCATTAGAAGTGGCTAAATCTTTTGAAGATGCAGGTATTGAATATCTTCATGTTGTGGATTTAGATGGTGCAAAAGCAAGTCATATAGTAAATTATAAAGTATTAGAAAGCATTGCTACTAAAACCAATTTGAAGATAGATTTTGGTGGTGGTTTAAAATCTGATGAAGATTTAAAAATTGCATTCAATTCTGGAGCCAATCAAATTACAGGAGGCAGTATCGCCGTGAAGAATCCTGAAGTTTTTCAAAACTGGATTTCAAAATTTGGAGCAGAGCGTATTATACTTGGAGCCGATTGTAATAACGAGAAAATTGCAATTAGCGGATGGCAAGAAGAAAGCACCTTAGAAGTGATTCCTTTTATAAAAGACTATCAAGCTAAAGGGATTCAGTATGTGATTTGTACAGATATTTCAAAGGATGGTATGTTAGAAGGCCCAAGTTTTGAGTTGTATGATAGAATATTAAAACAGAGTAATGTCATTTCGACAGAGCAAAGCGACGAGAAATCTCATAATTTAAAACTAATAGCTTCAGGAGGCATTTCAAATTTTGATGAATTACCTAAACTTAAAGAAATGGGTTGCGAAGGTGTCATCATCGGAAAAGCCATTTACGAGAATAGAATTAGTTTAAAGGAATTAGAGAATTTTATAATTAATAGATAGCTATTAGCTTTTAGGTGTTAGCTATTAGTTAATTGCCAAAAGCCAAAAGCCAAAAGCGAGAATATGCTCACAAAAAGAATAGTACCATGTTTAGACATCAAAAACGGAAGAACCGTTAAAGGTGTCAACTTTGTAGATTTAAGAGATGCAGGCGACCCAGTTGTACTGGCAAAGCAGTATGCAGATTTAGGTGCAGATGAATTGGTGTTTTTAGATATTGCAGCGACTATAGAAAATAGAAGAACCATGCACGATATGGTTTTAAAAGTTGCTGAACAAGTTAATATTCCATTTACAGTTGGTGGAGGAATATCCTCTGTTGAAGATGTAGATGATTTGTTGCATTGTGGTGCAGATAAGGTGTCTATTAATTCGTCTGCAGTAAAACGTCCAGATTTAATTAATGAATTGTCACAAAAATTTGGAAGTCAATGTGTTGTTGTAGCTATTGACGCTAAGCAAGTTGATGGCGAATGGTTAGTACATTTAGCAGGAGGCACCATTCCTACAGACATTAGATTATTCAATTGGGCAAAAGAAGTTGAAGAACGAGGTGCGGGAGAAATACTTTTTACATCAATGAATCATGATGGTACCAAAGCCGGATTTGCAAATGAAGCTTTAGCGCATTTATCTGAATTAGTTAATATTCCTATTATTGCTTCAGGTGGTGCAGGAACTATTCAACATTTTGTAGATACCTTTAAAGATGGTAAGGCAGATGCAGCATTAGCAGCTAGTGTGTTTCATTTTGGAGAAATACCAATATTAGAATTAAAAGAAGAATTAAAACAACAGGGTATTCCTGTTAGATTATAGTTGTCATTCCTGCGCAGGCAGGAATCCAATATAAAATATTAATAAAATAGATACCTGTCGTAGTTTATTTGAGCGATAATTTAAAAGCAGGAATGATAAAAGAATATTATGAACGTAGATTTTAATAAAAGTCCAGACGGTTTAGTACCAGCAGTAATTCAAGATGCAGTAACTAACAAAGTTTTAATGCTAGGTTATATGGATGCTGATGCATTAGAGAAAACTATTGATACTAAGTTGGTCACTTTTTTCAGCAGGTCTAAACAGCGACTATGGACAAAAGGCGAGGAGAGTGGTAATGTTTTAAATCTAGTAGATATAAAGTTAGATTGCGACAGCGATGCTTTATTAGTAAGAGCAAGTCCAGCAGGTCCAACATGTCATAAAGGAACAGATACTTGTTGGAATGAAAGCAATACTCAAACTTATGGTTTTATTTCAGAACTAGAGGAAACGATTGCTTCTCGAATAAAAGCTGGTAACTCTGAAAAATCTTATGTGGCTTCTTTGTTTGAAAAAGGAATTAATAAGATTGCGCAAAAAGTAGGCGAGGAAGCTGTAGAAGTGGTGATTGAAGCTAAAGATAATAATGATGATTTGTTTTTAGAGGAAAGTGCAGATTTATTCTTTCACTATTTAATGTTACTTCAAGCAAAAGGTTTTAAGATAAATGATGTTGTTGAAGTATTAAAAGGTAGGGGTTAATTTTTATAGAAACCATATTATAGCTTTAATAATTAATTTAATGAAGTAAGTTCAGTTTAATATCTATTGGTATATTAAGTTTTTGATTATTAGTTTCTTATCAATTATTGCTTATTAATTTAATAAAGAGGGATTTCTAAAGTAATTATGTTCATTAAAATATGCTAACGGTTAAACAAAATTGGTTTAAGTATCTGAAATTTAGATACTAAGCATTTTTTTGTAAATCTCAATATCTCCGTTTATCGATAAAATATGCTTTTTATCGGATTTATATGGATTTAAACGATTTTTTATTTTTTTTAATCGATAAATTATGCGTTTCATCGATTTTTCGTAAGGTTCTTCTAAATTTGTATTTATAATTTAACATAAATCAAAAACCCTAATCTTATGAATTTTTTTAAATCTACTTTATTATTACTATTTGCGTTATTCTTAACAAGCGCATCTAATGCTCAAGTAAATTATACGTACACTCTTGCAGGCGGATGGTCTCCGAGTAATCCTATTGGAATTTCAACATCTATTGATGAAATTGAAATTGAATCTGGTGTTGTAAACATTAATGCAAACACTATTTGTGCAAGCCTAACTGTAAACGAAGGTGCTACCGTATTTTTGCGTTCAGGATATACTTTAACTGGTAATGTAGAGCTTTACTCTACATCTACAGAATTTGCTAGTTTTATATCTAACGGAACAATAGTTGGATTGGTAAGATATTATAGACATGTTGAGCAAGTTGCTCCTATTGGAACAAATGACTTAATTGCATCTCCATTGTCTGGTCAATTGTTTTCAACGTTTCATGTAGACAATTTAAACTTACCAGCATCAGGTACATTGAGAGCATTTGCGCCATTTAACACATCAACAGGTGCTTATGAAAATTACGATATTGTAACTAATGCAGCTACAGTAATAGAGTCTGGACAAGGTTTTAGAACTGCAACTACAGACGATAGCGAATTGGTGTTTACAGGAACTGTAAGGAATGATAATGTTTTAGATATTCCTATTACAAAAAATGCAACAAATAACGGATGGAACCTTATTGGAAATCCATATCCATCATACATTGATTTTGCGCTATTTTTTGAAATAAATGAAGATCAATTTGATGCTGGTGGAGCACAAGCAATCTATGGATATGATGGTGATGCATCAGATGGTTGGGTAATTTGGAATCAGGCTGTAATAGATAATCCAGATGTTCCAGAATTTATTGCTCCTGGTCAAGCATTTTTTGTTAAGTCTAAGCCAGGTGGAGGTTTAATTGATTTTACTTTGGCAATGCGTTCTGTTGGCCAAGGTGATGATTTCATTGCTGGACGTTCAGAAACAACAGGTCCTCATCATGGACATATTAAATTAAATTCTAGTGCTGCAGGTTCTAGTTTTGATACCGATTTTTACTTTAATGATAATGCCACTTGTGGTTTTGATCCAGGATATGATTCAGGTATTTATGGATCAACGCCTCCAGCATTTTCTTTATACTCTAATTTAATTGAAGAGAATTCTGGTGTAGCTCTTGCTATACAAGCAATGGATCCACCTTCAATGGATAATTCAGTTATATCTTTAGGTGTTCATGCAACACAAGGGCAAGAAGTTACTTTTAGTATTACAGAAACAGATATGCCAACAAATATTAATATTTATTTAGAAGATAATGAATTAAGCACATCTACATTATTAAATTCTAATGACTATATATTTACTGCAGCATCAGATATTTCAGGAACGGGTCGTTTTTATTTAAGATTTGAAAACCAAGCATTAAGTATTATAGATGATAATACTACTGAATTTGATACTATTAGTATTATTTCTAATCTAAAGAATGACACTATTGAAATCAATGGACAGTTAAACGGTGATACCATGGCAGAATTATACGATATTAATGGTCGCCTTATTTTAGAAAGTGCACTGAACACTAAAAGCACTACTCAAATTTTAGATGTACAGTATTTAATACCTGGTGTTTATGTAATGGCATTAAATGGAAATAATTCAAACCAAAAACGTACAGAAAAATTAATAATTAAATAGCCCCAAATTAATACTCTGTTGAAACTATCATAGTCTTAGGATTATGGTAGTTTTTTTATTGAATAATGTTTAGCAATATTTTTGCATTCTTCTTTAAAATAGCGTTCTTGTCAGTATGTTTAATCAACGTTATTATTACCTTATAAAAATTCAATATTTAGGCTATCGTTTTCATGGTTGGCAGAAACAGCCAGATGTAAAAACGGTACATCTAATGATAGATAGAACCCTTAAATATATTTTAAAGGATATAAGGTTTAAAACTTTAGGAGCAGGTAGAACAGATGCTATGGTTTCTGCAAATGAAGCTGCCTTAGAATTATTTATTTATAATAAACCTATAGAAGATTTTGATGAATTTTTAGAAGTGTTTAATCATAATTTACCACAAGATATAAGGGCCTTGTCTATTAAAGAAGTTGATAATAAATTTAATGTTATTCAAGATTCTAAGCTTAAAGAATATCATTATGTATTTTCAGAAGGTCAAAAAAATCATCCATTTTGCGCACCTATTTTAACTACTATATTAGAACCACTCAATGTAGATTTAATGAAAAAAGGAGCCAAGTTGTTTGAGGGTGCTCATAATTTTAAAACTTATTGTTATAGAGCTACGGATAAAGGTGAATATTTTAGAACAATTGAAGCTTCAGAAATTGTTGATAACACTATTTATACTGCCAATTTTTTTCCAGAAAAATCTTATGTATTTAAGGTTAAAGGAAAAGGATTTATGCGGAATCAAATTAGATTAATGTTTGGCTGTTTAATTAAATTAGGTAGAGGAGAGGTTACATTAGATTATATTGAGGACACTTTGAAATTTGAAAGTACAGAGGTGATGGACTACATAGCACCAGCATCTGGTTTAATTTTACATTCATTAGATTTTCAATAAAAAAAGGTATTAGCAGAACTAATACCTTTTTAATTTTTGGTTGGTTAAGTAATTTTCTTACTAAAAGAAAAATAATTAATTTTTAAATATAAAATATTTATAAGTTAATTAGCTAATATTGTAACTAATAAATATTGAATATTAAAAATTTGTGTTAATTATTGGTTCTTTTTAAAAGAAAAAGTAATTGTAATTAATCCGCAACGTGGAGTTTTGGTTCTTTGTTAACAAATTTACCATCCACAGATTCACCTAAAATAATAACTTCTTTAGAGCGTTCGTACATTTTTATTGCACGATGCATCTGTAATTTAGTACCACTGTAAAGTTTTACACCTGTTTTTGAGCCTTTGTTTCTGATTTCAATATAGTAACCATCCTTTAATTTAGTTGGTCTAGTTGCTGGTCTACCCATAAATATTATCTGTTTTAAAAAGTAGTGCATAATAGCAAAAATTAAATCAACTCACAAGTTTATTTAACTTCAGTTATTAATGAGATATTCACTTTTATTTTTTTTTGTTAAAAACAGACTTATTGCTGCTTAATAAAAACAATCGTATTGTAATGAAAATTCAAAAAAATAATTGGTTTAATTTTAAGAAATTATAATTTTTTTAACAATTGCTAGTTCAAAATTAATTCTGAAGAATTTTGAAAAGAGCTAAGACTAATTGTAAAAGAGCAAAGCCTTGACTTCTATAATTTAGAAATTTGTAATGTACCGTTTTAGGCAAATTAATTAATGCTTTACGGACAATAGTTTTAATAAAAAATGCAATTATGAAAGAACAATTTAATAGAGCACTTGGCAATTTAGTAGATAAATTAATAGGATGGTTTAATACCATTATAGAGAGTATACCTAATTTAGTTTTAGCCATTTTAGTAATGGTAACAACTTACTTTGCAGCTAAATATATTAGTAGGTTAGTTGGTAAACTAATTGATAAAAAAGTAGAGCAGGCCTCAATTAAGAGCGCAATAAGTAGAGTAAGTTCAGTAGTTGTAGTAGCTTTAGGGTTATTTGTTGCACTAGGTGTATTAAACTTAGGTAAAGCGTTAACGTCATTATTAGCTGGTGCTGGTGTGGTTGGTTTAGCCATTGGTTTAGCATTACAAGGTACTTTAGCAAATACATTTGCGGGTCTTATATTGTCTTTTAGAAAGAAAATACAAATTGGTCATTGGGTAGAAACAACTGGTTACTCTGGTGAAGTTATGGATATAAATCTAAAAGATTTTACTCTAAAAGAGTCTGATAATAATATTGTTATCATTCCAAATAAGACCATTTTAGACAATCCATTAAAAAACTATTCTCTAACTACTAGAATGAGAATATTTTTAGAGTGTGGTGTAGGTTATGAGTCCGATTTAGAAAAAGTTGAACAACTTACTAAACAAGTAATAGCAGATACTTTTGATCAGGTAAAGTCTCCAGATGATGTAGAGTTTTACTACACAGAATTTGGAGGAAGTTCTATAAATTATCTATGTAGATTTTGGATTGATGCCGAAAGTATGTTAGCAAAATTAAGAGCAAAAACAACAGCAATAATTGAAATTAAAAAAGCGTATGATAAGGAAGGTATTAATATTCCTTTCCCAATTAGAACCTTACAATTCGATAATAAGTTAGATGTAAAAGCGCCAGATTTTAAGGAAGTATACTCTAACAACTAATCATATTTGAGACAAAGAAATTCTAGAGCGTTGAAACTCTCAGTATAATAGCAAAATAAATATATTATATCGTAAGGATATTTAAAGTATAATTTTAAAACCAAGAAAGATGAAAAAAATAAGTTATTTATTTATAGCCTTATTCAGTTTAAGTTTATTAACCACCAGTTGTAGAGAACAAAAAACTACTGAAGAAAAAATTGAGGAGGCAGTAGACGATACGGGAGATGCAATTGAAGATGCAGTAGATGACGTTTCAGATGAAGTTGAAGATGCTGTTGATGATACCAAATAATAACATTTAGAATATTTAGTATTACATAGAAGCCATCATTAAGATGGCTTTTTATATTTTTATAAAATTAAGATAAAACACTTATTAATTCTTATGACTAATACCGTACCAAAAGAAATATTCACGTTTTTTAAAAAGCTTGAAAAGAATAATAATCGCGATTGGTTCAATGAGCATAAACCAGAGTTTAAAGCCATAGAGGTAAAAGCTAAAGCTGCCTATAATTATTTGGGAGAATTAATGGCTACCCACGATCAAATTGAGAAAATCAAGATATTTAGAATTTATAGAGATGTCCGGTTTTCAAAAAATAAATTACCTTATAAAACACATTTTGGTGGTTCTTACAGCAGAAAAAAACCAGAATTAAGAGGTGGCTATTATTTGCATATTCAGCCTAATAATGAATCTTTTATAGCAACAGGCTTTTGGAACCCAAATAAAGAAGATTTATTACGTATTAGAAAAGAATTTGAAATGGATGATAGTGAAATGCGAGATATTTTAAATGATAAAACATTTAAAGAAACTTGGGGAAGCTTTACAGGGGATGAATTAAAAACAGCTCCAAAAGGGTTTAACAAAGAGCATTCTGCTATAGATTTAATTAGAAGAAAACAATATATATTTCTAAAAAAGTATTCTGATAAAGAGGTGTTAGAAGATGATTTTTTAAATAATGTAAACGAAGCCTTTATAAAAATAAGACCATTTTTTAATTATATGAGTGATGTACTTACCACAAATCTAAATGGTGAATCTTTGTTATAACCTTACCATAGTTAGGCTTTCTCTAAACTATTTATATCATTAAAAAGTTGAATGCTATGTATTAAACGTTCTTTAATTATATTAGTTAACCGTTTATTTAGTGCAGATGAGTTTTTAATGTAGAGTTCGTATTCATCAACCGTAAATTGGCCTATAACCATGCCTTTTAATGAATTTCTAAATTTTATATCCTTCTGTATTGCGTTAGAAATATACTTTAATTGGTCTTCTAAACTTAGACTATAAAAAACATTTTTATGTTTTCTTATATAGTTTTTAAAAACGGCAATAATTAAATCATGTTGTAATTTAATAATAGGTCTCAATGTTTTATTTTGAAAAGCTTCTTCTGCACTTGTAGCATCATGTACTTTAGCTGATAATATTTGAGGTCTAATAGAAAGTAGATTATTTAATCTTGAAGCCATAATATGGTTATTAAGGATTAATTCGGAATTAAATTTAATCAATTAGAGAACGCATCAACTTATTGTAAAATTATCTTGTTAACGCTGTTATTAACATTGTGCATTTTAATATTTAAAAATGCAATGGTTTATAAAGGTTAGAACCGCAAGTATATCTTATCTTTAAGGTATAAAATAACTTTAAAAAAAACATTCAAACATATGAGATTTCATACAAGAAAATGGGTTAAACCCGAAGATTTAAATCCAAATGGTTCACTATTTGGCGGGCAACTATTAGCATGGATAGATGAAGAGGCTGCGCTTTATACTATAATTCAATTCGAAAATTCAAAAATCGTTACTAAGTTTATTTCTGAAATTAACTTTATGAGTTCTGCCGTACAAGGTGATATTGTAGAACTAGGAATAGATGTGGTTAAGTTCGGTAAATCTTCAATAACCCTAAAATGCGAAGCCAGAAATAAAATGACAAGAGAGACTATTTTAACGGTAGATAATATTGTAATGGTTAATTTAGGGGCAGATGGAAAACCAAAACCACATGGTAAAACTGAAATTGAATTTGTTAAAGATAGATTGGCTTAGTTCAACTATTTTTTATTTGCCTAAATCTAGTTCGTAAATTTCTAAATCAAAGTAATTAACGGCTGCTAACACGTGGTCAAAAATATCACCTATTATAAACTCATAGTTTTCCCAACGTTGGTCTTTGCTAAACGCGTATATTTCCATAGGAATTCCTTGAGTTGTAGGTTCTAGTTGCCTTACCATTAGGGTCATGTTCTTATTAATGGCCGAATGGTTTTCAATATAAGTTTGTAAATATTTTCTAAAAACACCAAAATTGGTAAGATTAATACCGTTAATTAAAACAGATTTATCAGCACCATGTTCAACATTATATTTGTTAATCTCAATTTCTTTGCGCTCAATATAATTAGTTACTAATTGAATTTTTTTTAGTTTAGCAATATCTTCAGGTTCTAAAAACTTAATAGTAGATACTTTTACTATTACAGAACGTTTAATGCGTCTTCCGCCAGAAGATAACATACCTCTCCAGTTTTTAAACGAATCTGATATTAATGCATAAGTTGGTATTGTAGTAATAGTTTTATCCCAATTCTGAACTTTTACAGTTGCTAAATTTATTTCGGTAACCTCACCGTCTGCTCCATATTTTTCAAAAGTAATCCAATCACCAATTCGAACCATATCATTAATTGATACCTGTATACTTGCAACAAAACCTAATATAGTATCCTTAAAAATTAATATAATAACAGCAGAAGCTGCACCTAAAGTCGTGGCAAATTCTAAGAAAGAAACACCGGTTACAATAGCAATTATTGAGAAAAAACCTAGCAGCCATGCAAAAATCATAAACACTTGTACATAGCTATCAATGGGTTTGTCTTTATAGCTAGGCAAGGTTTTAAGATAATCTTTTACAGAACTTAAAAGACTTCTTATAATTTGAAGGGTTAAAATTATGGTAATAACTTTAAGTGTTTTTTCAATAATATCTTGGGTGAATTCGAAGTCAGAAAATACCTGAGGCACAAACTCTATTAGGATTAATAATGGAATAATATGGGCAACATTTCTTGGGAGTTTGTTAGAAATTAAAATATTGTCAAAATTGGTTTTGGTGCGTTTAGCAACACTCGATGAAAATCTCCATAGCAGACGTTTCGTAACGTAATCTACAGCAAAAGCAATCATTGCTAAAGCTATAAGTAATCCAAGCATATTTAAATACTCAGACGTGTTTTTAGATAAACCTTTATCTATAAAAAAATCGTATAAAAAGTGTTTTATATTAAGCACGTTTTGTCTTTGTTAAATATTTTTTATCAATATAAAAAGTGCCAAAAGGTAGAACAGATGCAATTAAAACAATCCAAAGTGTGCGTGTAGTCCATTTCATATCAGAACTAATTAATACAGCCATTACCACATAAATCATAAATAAAATACCATGAGGCATTCCTAACATCTTTACATATTGAGGATCGTTATAAAACCATTTTAATGGCGATGCTATAAAAAGTAATAATAAATAAGATACACCTTCAAATAGTGCTACAATTCTAAAAAAGGGCAAAAGTTTTAACATCTTTATAATTTTAAAGCAAAAGTACTGTAGAATTAAAGAATACGTTTAGGATTTAACAGCTTTTAAGATTTTTTTTAAAACTATAATTCTTTAAGTATCTTTAACCGATTATTTCTATAATATATCAAACATTTTATGAAAAAAATCTTAACGTTATTGCTGTTTGCAGGCATTGTTTTGTCCTGTTCTACAGCTCAATCTGTAGGTAAAAAGAAAAGTAATGCTAAAGCAATACAGGTAAATGCAAAAACACCAGTAAAGAAAAAAGGAAAAATTAAAGATTATAGTAAGGTAATTACCAAAGATGCTATAACTGATACAGGTTTATTTAACGTTCATTTAATTGGTGAAAAGTACTTTTTTGAAATTCCTTTAAAGTATTTAAATACAGATATGCTTTTAGTAAGTCGTTTTGCAAAGTTGCCATCTAATTTAGGAGGTGGTTACGTTAATGCAGGTACAAAAACAAATACACGATTAATAAATTGGGAACGTTTTAAAGACAAAATTTTAATTAAAGAAAAATCATTTAGTGCAATTGCTGCAGATAGTTTGCCAATTAACGTTTCGGTCAAAGCCAATAATTACGAATCCACGTTATATGCTTTTGATATAAAAGCATTCTCAAAAGATTCAAGTGCTGTTGTTATTGATGTAAGCAGTTTTTATGGTTCTGATGTTAAATCTATCAGCGGATTGTCATCTAGATTGCGTTCGGCCTATAAGGTTAAAAATTTAGATAAATCTAGGAGTTTTATAAACTCTGTAAAAAGCTTTCCAGAGAATATAGAAGTGATTCAAGATTTTACCTATAATGCTGCTAAACCTCCTGTAAATACTGGTGATGAAACTATAAGTGTGCAAATGAATCAATCCATGATTCTATTACCAAAAACACCAATGCAACCAAGACTTTTTGATGAACGTGTAGGTTGGTTTACACTTAGTAAATACGATTATAGTAGTGAAGAATTAAAAGCAGATAGAAAGACCTATTTGAGACGATGGAAATTAATCCCTAAAGATATTGAAGCTTATAATAGAGGCGAGTTGGTAGAGCCAATTAAACCTATAGTGTATTATTTAGATCCTGCTACACCAATGAAATTTCGTTCTTATATGAAAGAAGGTATTGAACTTTGGCAGAAAGCATTTGAAGCAGCCGGATTTAAAAATGCAATTATCGCTAAAGATCCTCCAACTAAAGACGAAGACCCAGATTTTAGTCCAGAAGATATAAGATATTCTGTAGTAAGATATGTTGCAAGTACAACTAGAAATGCAACAGGACCAAGTGTAGCAGACCCAAGATCTGGTGAAATTATAGAAAGTGATATAATTTGGTATCACAACCATTTACGCTCGTACCGAAATCGTTATTTATTAGAAACAGGTGCAGCTAATCCATTGGCAAGAACACTTAATACACCAGATGAAGAAATTGGTGAAATGATGAAGATGGTCATTGCGCATGAAGTAGGCCATACACTAGGACTTCCACATAACATGAGTGCAAGTTATGCTTACGATGTAGAAAGTTACAGAGATGGTGCATTTACTCAACAAAACGGAATTGCTGCAACCATAATGGATTATGCACGTTATAACTACATTGCACAACCAGGAGATGAGAATATTAGATTTGTGAGACAACTAGGTCCTTATGATAATTATGCCATTAACTATGGTTACAGGTATATTGATTCTGCTAAGTCTGCTGATGATGAAAAGGAAATTCTAAACAGTTGGATTTTAGAAAAGGTTGGAAATCCTATTTATAAATTTGGAAAACAAAGTAGTCGTTTTGATCCTACTGCACAAACTGAAGATATTGGTAATAATAGTATTTTAGCAAGTACTTATGGACTTAAAAACTTAAAAATTGTTGCTAAAAATTTACCATCCTGGACATGTGATCAAACAGATAATTATGAGGATTTAGAAGAACTTTATGGCGAATTGCTTAGTGTTTGGAGTAGATATGTAGGTCATGTAGTTACACATGTAGGTGGTGTGGTAGAAGACACTAAAAATCCATCGCAAGAAGGTTCAGTGTATAATCCGGTTGATAAAGACTACCAAAAGTCCGCCATACAATGGTTGCATAGAAATGCATTTGAAACTCCAATGTTTTTAATAGATAAGTCTATTCTTCAAAATATAAATTATGCTGGCTACACCGAAAAAATTAGACGCTATCAAGCAAGACATTTAAATAATTTGCTCAGTTTTGAACGTGTAGGACGTTTAATAGATCACAATGCACTCGATTCTAAAAGTTATTCGGCACTAGAAATGCTTAGAGATTTACGTAAAGGAATTTGGTCAGAAACCAATAAGAGTTTAAATGTTTCAATTTTTAGACGTAACTTGCAACGTGTGTATTTAGATGCTATGTTTAAATTATTTACCGAAGATTTAGATCCAAATAGAAGCAGGCAATATTTTAATGTTAATCAATCTGATATTAGAGCATTGGTTAGAGGTGAGTTAAATGTAATAAAGAGAATGCTAACTTCGGCAGCTAGAACAAGTATAGATACTGAAACAGAATATCATTATAAAGATAGTATAGAAAGAATTAACACAATTTTAAATCCAAAATAACATGAAGAAATTAATTTCACTAGTATTTATTTTAAGTATTTCAGCAACTACTTTTGTATGCGCACAAGGTAAAAAAAGCCAAAAGGATATGTTTGAGTCTACATATCAAAACTCTAAAGAGTTAGTTAGCTCTAAGAAATTTGTTTATCAAGGAGATTTGGTTTTAGGAGAAGGAACACGTGAAAGTTTAACTGAAAATAATCAACTAAAAATTGATGGAGCTGAAGTCTCTGGTAATATATCAGCGCCAACATCTGAAAATAAAACTATTAATTTAGAAGGAGATATTGAAGATTACTCTGTTAATTTTAAAGATCAAATACAACAAATTTCTATTAATTTTAATGCCAATACAGATTCTGGATTGGTCTCTGTTAACATTGAAGTTAAACCTAACGGAAAAGCATTTTTAACTTTAACAAAAGAGGATGATACTACTGTTAAATGGACAGGTAGTTTAAATAACCTATAAGTATTTGGTTTTTATTTAATGACTTGAAGAATGTATTAGCAAGATAGTTGTTATATATTTTATATATTTGTACTTGTCTTATTGAAGATATACTACAAAAAATAGCTTTCCCACAAGTTATTGCACTAGACTCTAATACTATTCATTGTTAAGATAATTAACTTGTTTGCATTACAATATTTTCAAAAGCCCACAGATATTAATATTTAAAACTACGAATGGCTAAATCACAACAGACTTTTAGTAAAAGTGAAAAAGAAAAAAAACGATTAAAAAAACGCGAAGATAAGCGTAAAAAAATGGAAGCGCGTAAGCTTCAAAAAGAAGAGAATGGTTCTAGTGGAATTCCATTAGCTTATGTGGATCATAATGGTAATTTAACAGATACACCACCTGATCCTTCAATGAAAGTTAAGGTAAAAGCAGAGAACATTGTTATTGGTGTACCTCAAAAAGATGATTCAGAAGTTGAAGAGTTTGATCCAATTAGAAAAGGTAAAGTTTCATTTTATGACAATTCAAAAGGTTTCGGTTTTATTATTGATTCAGAAACTAACGAAAAACATTTTACACATGTAAGCAGTATTATAGATGACATTGCTGAAAATGATAATGTAACCTTTGAACTTGAAAAAGGACAACGTGGAATGAATGCTGTTAAAGTAAAACAAGCTTAACGTCATTATAGAAAAATTTAAAGCCATTATTTTAGTTAATAATGGCTTTTTTGTTAAATAAAGATTTTATATTAACTTGCAAATCTCAAATCTCAAATCTCAAATCTCAAATCTCAAATCTCAAATCTCAAAATCATGAAATCGTTAAAAATTATTTCTACATTGGTTTTAACCTGTACAATTTTACTTGGAGCAATTGCTCAAAATAAAACATCTAACAATGTTATTAAAGAGATAGATAATTCTCAGGCACTAACAACATTATCAAAATCAATTAAAAATGCTGACTTATTAGATTCGCTTAAAGAAGAAAATTTGTATACTATTTTTGCACCATCTAACGATGCATTTAATAAATTAACAAAAGATGCAAAAAATATCCTTCTGCAAACCGATAATAAAGAACAATTGCAAGAAGTTTTAAAATACCACATTATTATTGGTGATTTTAGTAAAGATAAAATTTTAAAAGCTATAAAAAAGGGTAGAGGAGAAGCTAAATTTAAGATGCTAAATGGAGGTCAATTAATAGCTTTAAAACAAAATGATAACATAATATTAAAAGATGAATCTGGTAATGTATCTACGTTGGTATTAACAGATAAAACATGTTCTAATGGTGTTATTCATATAATTGATACTTTAGTTATACCAAGCTTGTAATATTTGCGTTATAAGTTTAGGGTAAGAATTGGTACATTAGTAGGTTTTGCTAATTCTTAAAAGCACAAGTGTTTAACTTGTGCTTTTTTTATCAACTATTAATAAACAAACAAAAAATGAAGCCAAAATTAGTTGCAATAGCAGATAAATACCTCGTTGGAAATAAAAGTAGAATGCTACATGGACAGTATGCTAACATTGTAAGTCTTTGGAAAAAATTTAGACCAAGAAGCAAAGAAATTCTAAACAACTTAAATTCTGAATATATAGCCATTCAAGTTTATGAAGATTTCAATTCCACTGAAAAAGCATTTGATATATGGGCATGTGTAGAAGTTTCAGATTTTGAAAATATTCCTAAAGACATGCTAAAACTAACAATACTTAAGGGCTTGTATGCTGTGTTTAATCATAAGGGCATTAATGCAGCTGCCACATATCAAAGTATAATAACAGAATGGTTGCCAACTTCTGGATACAAAATTGATAATCGTCCTCATTTTCAAGTAATGGGAGAGCGTTATATTAATGGAAGTCCAGATTCTGAGGAGGATTTTTATGTTCCTATTTGTTCTAAATAGTGATAATTATTCTTTAATAAAAACATTAAATTTTACGGCTAAATTAGATGGTGCTATAAAATAGATTTTGTAAATTTACTAGTGAAATTTAACTTCTATTAGTAACTAAATCTGTTGTGAAATGAAGCATAAATCCTCACTATTATTTTTAGCAGTTTTACTGTTAATGTCTTGTAATCAAACCAATGATAAGACGATACGTCATGAAGAAAAGGCTCATGCAAATTTAGATAATGAGCATAATCATTGGACTTATGTTGGCGAAACTGGACCTGAGCATTGGTCTGAGATTGAAAAACAATCTGACTGTGATGGAAAACGGCAATCTCCTATAAACATTTTAGATATTGATGTTGTAGAAGATGCTTCATTAAAGCCTATTGAAACCCATTATTCTAGTCATGTAAAAATTCATGAAGTCACTAATAATGGACATTCAATTCAATATAATTTTGAAAAGGGTGATTTTATTTCTTTAGAAGGAAATGATTATGAGTTAAAACAAATTCATTTTCATGAACCTTCAGAACATACTATAAATGGTATTCGGTATCCTTTAGAGATGCATTTAGTGCACGCTAATAAGGATAATAAGATTGCTGTAATAGCAGTAATGGCTAAAGAAGGAGAAAGCAGTGAGGCTTTTACCTTTTTAGAAAATTATCTTCCTATTTATAATGGAGATACTAAACAAATTGATAAAGATTTTGATATCAATCTAAATTTACCAAAAAATAAGACATACTATTCTTATGGAGGCTCTTTAACAACGCCACCTTGTACAGAGGACGTATCTTGGTTTGTATTTAAGGACCCAATTACCGTGTCTTTAGAGCAAGTAATGGAATTGCAAAAATTAATGCCTGTAAATAATTATAGAAATACACAACCTATAAATGGAAGAATAGTTCACCAAAGTAGCACGCAAATAGGTAAGATGTAAACTTATTATAGATACTAAACAAAATTTAAAACCCAACCCTAAAATTGCAACCGCTTTTGTAATTACTGCAGCCAAAGGCCGTTTTTCCTTTTAAAATTTTACCTGTTTTACATTTAGGGCACGCATCTCCAGCTTGTAATGGTGGTTGTTTTGCAACTTGTTTTGGTTCAAATTTTAATTTAAAATTATCATCAAATCGTAATAAGCCTTCAGACACTTGTCCTTCAATTTTAAAGCCTTTTAAATTTACTGTAGAGCCTTTAGATAGTAAGCGTATATATTGTTTTTCAGAAATTTTCTTCTCACCAAAACTAAATGGCAAGGTAAAATCACAAGACTTACCATAAAGATTGCAACCATAAGCTGTTTTACCTTTTAAAAGCTGACCATTTTTACATTTAGGACAAGAATTACCTACTAAAGTTGTTGGTTTAGTTTTGGTTTTTGCTTTTCCGTTTCCTGCAGGTTTATTGTTTATAGCAGATATTCTAGTTTGTACTTTTTCGCTACGGACCTCGTAGACTAAAGCATCAACCATACGTTTCATGCCTCTAATAAAGGCACTTGCGCTGAATTCTCCTTTTTCAATATCTTTTAATTGCTTCTCCCAAGAACCTGTAAGTTCTGCAGATTTTAAAAGTTCATTCTGAATGGTGTCAATTAATTGTATGCCAGTTATTGTTGGTAAAATCTGTTTTTTGTTTCGCTTAATATATTTACGCCTAAAAAGTGTTTCAATGATGTTTGCACGGGTTGATGGACGACCAATACCATTTTCTTTCATTAAATCCCTTAATTCTTCATCTTCTACTTGCTTGCCTGCGGTTTCCATAGCACGCAGAAGGGAAGCTTCAGTGTATTGATTAGGTGGCTTGGTTTGTTTTTCTAAAAAGGAAGGTTTGTGTGGTCCTTTTTCACCTTTAACAAAAGTGGGTAGTAATTTATCTTTTGATGTATTAGAAGAAGAAGTTCCATCTTTCTTTTCAAAAACAACACGCCAACCTTTAGAAAGTATTTCTTTTCCTGTAGTTTTAAAATTTACGTCTGAAGCTTTGCCAATTACTGTGGTGTTAGATACCTTACAATCGTCATAGAAAACTGCAATAAAACGTTTTACTATAATATCATAAACTTGTTGTTCGTTGTATTGTAAATGTGTTTGTATTCCGGTAGGAATAATAGCATGGTGATCGGTAACTTTTTTATCGTTAAAAACACGAGAAGACTTTTTAATCTTTTTGTTTAAAATAGATTCTGTAAGATAAGAGTAATCAGTTAGTTTAGATAAAATGCCTTTTACTTTAGGGTAAACATCATTTGGTAAAAAAGTGGTATCAACTCTTGGATAGGTAACTGCTTTTTTTTCGTATAATTTCTGAGCTATTTTTAGTGTATCATCTGCTGAAAATCCAAATTTAGTATTACAATACACTTGTAAACCTGTAAGGTCAAAAAGTTTTGGAGCATATTCTGTTCCTTTCTTTTTTGTGATTGAAACAATCTCAAATTCATCTTCTTTTACCTTGTTAGCTAATTTTTCGCCATCTTCCATTTTAAGAAAACGCCCTTCTTCGTAACTAAAAAGTGTATCTTTATATAATGTTTGTAACTCCCAATACGGTTGTGGTACAAAGTTTTCAATTTCCTTAAACCGATTTACAAGCATCGCTAGAGTAGGTGTCTGTACGCGTCCAACAGATAAGACTTGCTTGTAACCGCCATGTTTAACAGTATAAAGTCGTGTGGCATTAATACCTAACAGCCAATCGCCAATGGAGCGCGAAAAACCTGCATAATACAAATTATCATAATTTTCTGCAGGTTTAAGATTTTTAAATCCTTCTTTAATAGCTTCAGTAGTTAACGAAGAAATCCATAATCGTTGAACTTTTCCTGTATAATTTGCTTCATTAATTACCCAACGTTGAATAAGCTCTCCTTCTTGGCCAGCATCACCACAGTTTATAACAACTTCGGCTTTATCAAATAAACTTTTTACAATATTAAATTGCTTTTTAATGCCATCATTATTAGCTACTTTAACCTTAAACTTTTCTGGTAACATTGGTAAATTGTTTAAATCCCAGCTTTTCCAATAAGGCTTGTAATCTGCAGGTTCAAACAGAGTACAAAGGTGACCAAAGGTGTAAGTTACTGCATAACCGTTACCTTCAAAGTAACCATCTCGTTTGGTGGTAGCTCCTAATACAGCGGCAATTTCTCTGGCAACACTTGGTTTTTCTGCAATACAAACTTTCAAAAATTGTAAATTTTAAGGACTGCGAAAATACAGAATTTTATAAACAGGAAGTAAAATATTTACGGTTCTAAAACTAATTTCTGACCAATTTTTAATGTCGTAGATTGATTTATAGAGTTTGTTTTACAGAGTCTTGCTAGTGACATGTGGTTTCGTCTAGAAATACCATAAAGGGTATCTCCTTTTTTAACAACGTAAAATTTTGGTTGTTGTGTTAAACTAAGTAGAGCAGCTTCATCCTCAGATTTAATAACCTTTATAGGGCTTACTCGTTTGGAGTTATGAAACCTAGCGTGCGTCCATTTTTGAGTCACCCAAATACGTTGTGCTCTTATGGTGTTTTTATCTGAAAAATCGAATAAATATTCTGGGTGAATTGGATGACCTTTATAACTTAATTCTAAATGTAAATGACTGCCTCTAGAATTACCTGTATTACCACCTTTTCCTAGGTATTCGCCCTTTTTTATAGAGTCGTTAGCTTTTGCATTAATATGAGATAAATGGGCATAAGTAGATTCTAAACCGTTATAATGTCTCACTACAACCACGTTACCAAATCCTCTAGAGTATTTTGCTATTCTAACCACACCATCTAAAATAGCAACAACGCTATCGCCAGTAACTAAATCAATATCAATACCGTTATGCGGACGACCTCTTCGCCAACCATAATGAGATGTTACCACTTTTGTATGTGGCACAGGTGAAGCAAAAGTACTGTCTGTAAATTCTATTTCTAAAGGATATTTTTGAATTACTTCTCTATAAGGATTGTGATTGGTATTATCCCAAAATTCTCCTGTTATATCCGTAGAAGTTGTAACTGTTTCAGATCTAGAAACTAAAGGAATGGTAATGTAAGTGTTAAGGTTACTCTTATTTAATTTTAAAGGATGTAATTCAATTTTAATAACGTTTTGTACGGAATCACTCTGTGCAAAAATGCAACAAATAGAACATATAAAAGCAATAAAGAAAAAGATGTTTTTCATAGAGGGATATGTAATCTAACAAACTTTAAAAACGTAAAGATATAATAATTATTATTTCTAGATAAAATTTAAAATTCAACCGAGTTTGATGAAAAAAATCTAGGGAAATCAGCAATTTCAATACATATCAATTGGCTTCTTACTTTTTTTGTGTAGGAAAGTGTTGTAAATTTGCATCTTCAAAATAAAACCCTAAACTATATTTATGTCTCAACCAAATCAAGCTGTTCAAGAAAAGAAAACGGATAAAGAGTTATATGATTACCAACAAGGTGCTATAAAACAAATATTTGAAAAGTTTGACACAGAACGTGATGATTACCATTTATTATACCAGTTACCAACAGGTGGTGGTAAAACAGTAATCTTCTCTGAAATGGTGCGCCAATACCTAAAAAACCACAATAAAAAGGTATTAATAATGACGCATAGAGTGGAACTTTGTAACCAAACCGCTAAAATGCTAGATGGTTTTGGTGTGACTAACAAAGTTGTTAATAGTAAGGCTAATTTAGATGACCAAGCAGAGTATTCTTGCTTTGTGGCTATGGTAGAAACCTTAAATAATAGATTAAATGACGACATGTTAGATATTTCTGATGTTGGTTTAGTTATTATTGATGAGGCGCATTATAACTCCTTTACAAAACTGTTTAAGTTTTTTGAAAAATCTTTTATTCTTGGTGTTACGGCAACACCTTTAAGTTCTAATAAAGATTTGCCTATGAAGGATAATTACGATGAACTTATTACAGGTGAAACAATAGCAAATCTTATAGAAAATGAGTTTTTGGCTAGAGCAGAAACCTATGCATATGACATGGGTTTAACCTCTTTAGAAGTAGGTTCTAATGGAGATTATACGGTTAAATCTTCAGAAGATTTATACTCGAGTCCTGCCATGTTACAAAAACTATTAGATGCCTATAAAAAGCATTCTCTAGGTAAAAAAACTTTAATTTTTAATAACGGAATTAACACGTCAATTAATGTGTATTATGCTTTTAAAGAAGCAGATTTACCAATAATGCACTTAGATAATACAGCAACTAAAAAACAGCGTAAGCAAATTTTAAAATGGTTTCATGAAACACCAGATGCCATTTTAACGTCTGTAAGTATTTTAACAACTGGTTTTGATGAGCCAACCATTGACACTATTATATTAAATAGAGCTACAAAATCGTTGACCTTGTATTACCAGATGATTGGTCGTGGTTCTCGTATTCTAAATAATAAAACAAAATTTACTACCATTGATTTAGGTAATAATCTTTATCGCTTTGGACCTTGGGGAGCAGATTTAGATTGGCAAACCATTTTTAATTCGCCTAATTGGTTTGCAGACCGTATTAAAGATGATGAAGTAATAGAGGCTAATTTTAAGCACGATCTTTCAGAAGAGGTAAAAGAAGAATTTTCTAAATCTGAAGAAACGTATTTTGATATTAAGCAAACCTACAAAGATGCCGTAGCTAAAGGAGAATCATCTAAAGTGGTTTTAGAACGTTCTATAGAACAACATGCTAAAATTTGTATAGAAAACAGTGAGGATGTCTATGATGCTTTGGCTTTAGCAAAATTGTTAAAAGATGATATAAATCAACGTATAGAAACCTATGCTAAATGTATTAGTAGAAGTACGTATAATTTCTTAAAATGGTTAAAAGACGATTATCAGAAGAAATTAAATTCTTATCTAAGAACTAATTTTGATGAAAAGTTTGAAGAAATTCATGGTTATCCTCCTGAAGATTAACATATAGCATTAAATATGTACTACTAATTTATTGTTATATGAGCGAAAAACAAATAAATGAGCCTGAAGATATTTCTTTAGATGACATTGAAAAATGTATTGCTACTTTAGAGCGTTTAGTAAAGAATACCAATCAAATATTTGAAATTCCTAAACCACAACGAACGGCTTTAATTAAAGCTTCTGGGCAATTATCTCGCCCAAGTAGAGAAGAGTTTTCGCGTCGTAAAAAAGATGCTAAAAAAGCGGCAAAACGAAAGCAAGCCGCACGAGATAGACATGCGCGTAAAGAAACAGGTATTAGAAGTGCAAGAGAAGCGCATGTTTTTGTAGCACCTAAACTATTGCCAGAAGCCGATTTAAAGGCAAAAGAACAGTTAGAATTAGAATCTCCTAGAAACTGTTATGTATGTAAAACACTGTATACAAAACTGCATCACTTTTATGATACCATGTGCCAAGAATGTGGTGATTTTAATTACGCTAAACGCTTTCAAACTGCAGATGTAAAAGGCCAAGTAGCTGTAATTACTGGTTCTCGCTTAAAAATTGGATATCACATTACTTTAATGTTATTGCGTGCTGGTGCTACTGTAATTGCTACTACGCGTTTTCCTGTAGATTCTGCTTTGCGTTTTTCTAAAGAAGAGGACTTTACAGAATGGGGACACCGATTAAAAATTCACGGTTTAGATTTAAGACATATTCCTAGTGTAGAAATCTTCTGTAATTTTATTGAGCAACGTTATGAGAAATTAGATATTCTTATAAATAATGCAGCGCAGACGGTAAGACGTCCAGCAGGATTTTATAGTCATCTCATGCCAAATGAAGAACGACCAATAGAAGAATTACCAAAATTTGCACGCGATTTACTGAAGGATCATACCGAATGTTTACAAGAATTAAAAGAATTAACACCAGGCGCATCTTCTAATAAAAATATGCCTGTAACTTGGCATGGACCAGAACCAGGCATTGGTTTGCGTTCGTCGGCTAAACTGTCGCAAATTCCATACAGTTTTGATAACACTTTAGTAGCGCAAGAGGTATTTCCTGAAGGAAAATTAGATGCCGATTTACAACAAATAGATTTAAGAAAAACAAACAGTTGGCGCTTAAAATTAGGTGAAATTGAGACCACAGAAATGATAGAAGTACAGTTAGTAAATTCTGTAGCACCTTTTGTTTTGTGTAATCGTTTATCTGAAGTAATGAAGAAAGAGAACACTGGTAAAAAGCACATTATCAATGTTTCAGCAATGGAAGGAAAGTTTCATACGTTTTTTAAAGAAGATCGTCATCCACATACCAATATGGCTAAAGCGGCTTTAAATATGTTAACCCATACTTCAGCTGGTAGTTTAGCCAAACATGGTATTTATATGAATGCCGTAGATACAGGTTGGGTAACTGATGAAGATCCTGCAGAACTCGCAAAACGCAAACAAGAGTTGCACGATTTTCAACCACCTTTAGACATTGTAGATGGTGCAGCTAGAGTAATGGATCCTTTATTTGATGGTATTAATACTGGTAAACATTGGTCTGGTAAATTCTTAAAAGATTATCGACCTATCAGTTGGTAATTAGAAATTTTAGTTCCTATTATTACTTCTAAAAGACTGTTAATGCTATTGTTAATTTAATGTTTTAATAGTATCTTTAGTACATTATGTACAAGAATTCATTATTTAAACCATTACATTTAATTTTAGTATTAGTTTTTACAATTGTATTATGGAGTTGTAAATCTAATAGCGTTTCTTCAAGTAAAACACGCTTAGATGACATTAACAAGTTACAAATGTTAATGGATAGAGATGCTTATTACATAGATATAGAAGTTGTATATCCATTAAATACCTTGGCTACACAGCAAGTTGCAAATGCTTTGTTGTTGTCTAGGACTGGTAATAATGCAAGTAGAATCGATGTTTCGGGAGATGGTCATTTTGTACAAATAAAGTCGGATTCTGTAAAAGGAAATTTATCGTTTTTTGGAGAAAGACGCTTAAGTGGCGGGCATTATGGTGGTACCAATGGTGGTATTGTGTTTAATGGTTTACCTAAAGATTATCTAAAAGGAATTAATGAAAAGAAACGAAAACTAGAGATAAAATTCACCACGAATCAGGAAGATGAAATTTCCGAGAATTACGAAGTTAAAATAGAGATATTTCCTAATAATAAGGTTAATGTAAACATAGCATCAACTTTTAAAAGCTTTATAAATTATTCAGGAACGCTAAGGGATGACATTGTCTTTCAATAACCAATTTTGGTGTTCTTTTTTACTACCTTAAAAATCATTTATATTTTACCAATAATTCTATTGTTTATACAAAGGACAAATTACCTTTGCACCACAATAAATAAACTATGGCTACATTTTCAGAATTAGGAATTCATAAATCATATATTAAAGGTCTAAAAGAGCTAAACATTGTTAAGCCTACTGAAATACAAGAAACTGTAATTCCTGTTTTACTAGAATCTAAAACAGATTTAATTGGTTTAGCACAAACAGGTACTGGTAAAACAGCAGCTTTTGGTTTACCTGTTTTACATGCTATTGATACTTATAATTCTAGTGTGCAGGCTTTAATTATTGCACCAACAAGAGAGTTGGTACAGCAAATTCAGAAACAATTATTTAGGTTTACAAAGTATATAGAACATAAAATATTTGCTGAAGGTGTTTATGGTGGCGAAAAAATAGATAAACAGATTAATAAACTGAAGAGAACTACTCATATTATTGTAGCAACACCTGGTCGTTTACTCGATTTAATAGAACGAGGTGCTGTAGATATTTCTAAAATTAAAATTTTGGTTTTAGATGAAGCTGATGAAATGCTAAGCATGGGTTTTAAAGAGGATTTAAATAAAATCTTAAAGTTTAATACCTCTCGAAGAAATACTTGGTTGTTCTCAGCAACTATGCCTGTAGAAATTAAAAATATCATAAAAAACTACATGTCACCAAACGCAGTTAGAGTAGAAGTGAACAAAAATGCATTGGTAAACGAGAATATTTCACATCATTATATACAAACGACGATTAAGGATAAAGTGAATATGATTATTCGCATTTTAGATAAGCGTCCAGATGAACGAGGAATTATTTTCTGCAGAACTAAAGCTGGTGCAAAAGCGCTGTCAGAACAATTACAACATGAAGGTTTTGCCGTTGGCGCATTAGAAGGTGATATGCAACAAAAAGAACGTGATAAAGTAATGCGTGCTTTTAAAAATGAAAGTTTGCAAGTCCTTATTTCTACTGATGTTTCGGCAAGAGGTATCGATGTTAATAATCTTGGGTTTGTGTTGCATCATCAGTTACCAGAGCATATAGATTATTACACACACAGAAGTGGTAGAACCGCAAGAGCTGGTAAAACCGGGCAATCTATTGCATTGATTATTCCTGGTGAAATGCAAAAAGTTATTGATACGCAAAAGGCTTTAGGTATTGTGTTTAGAGAGATTACTATGTAGTTTCCGTAAGTTTTAGGGCCTTCTTGTCATTTCGACGGCGTGAGGAACGAACGACGAGAAATCACATTACATAATTCTAAATTTACTATACAATTCATTTATAAGCTTATAGGATGAGATTCCTCTTCGTTCCTCATTCGGAATAACAAATCCAATTAAATAATCCATTTAACGAAAATTACTTCCTCACAATTCAAGTACAAAAATCATAGCTTAGAGCAGCAGAAAATTGCATTTCAATTTTTAAGTACTATCTTGTCTGTCTAAATAAACTATATACAACGATATAACAGCAATGAAATCATTCACAATTGAGGAGATTAATGCCTTTGTAAACGGCGAAGTTGTAGGTTCTACAACTCATAAAATCACAGGATTAGAACAAATTCAAAATGCTACCGAAAATCAAGCCACCTTTATAGGTAACCGAAAATTCGCAAAACTTTGGCCAGAATCTAAAGCGAGTTTAGCTATTGTAAATGATAATTTAGATATAGAACCAGGTGAAAATAGAGTCTTAATTAAAGTAAAAAATGCCGACTTAACTATGGCACAATTACTAGAATCTTTTACACCAGAAGCGCCTCATTTTGAAACTGATATTCATCCTGCAGCTAACATTGATGCTACTGCTAAAATTGGTAATGGAAGTAGAGTAGGTGCTGGTGCTTACATTGGAAAAAACGTGGTTATAGGCGATAATGTTACCATTTACCCTAACGTGACCATTTTAGATGATACTACCATTGGAGCGCATACTACGATTTGGTCTGGGACTATAATTAGAGAGCGTTCTGTTATTGGTAGTCATTGTATTTTTCATAATAATGTAAGTATTGGTGCCGATGGTTTTGGTTATCGTCCAAGTGAAGATGGAAGAGGACTTGTGAAAATTCCGCATATAGGAAACGTAGTCATTGGTAATGGTGTAGAAATAGGTGCCAATTCTTGTGTGGATCGTGGTAAGTTTAGTTCTACTATTTTAGGCGATGGTTGTAAAATTGATAATTTGGTTCAAATTGCGCACAACTGTGTCCTTGGTCGTTCTTGTATTATGGCAGGAAACTCTGGTCTGGCAGGTTCTGTAACCTTAGGTGATGGTGTAGTTATAGGAGGAAGCGCTTCTATAAAAGACCATACCACTATTCATTCTGGTGCAACCGTTGGTGCAGGTTCTGGCGTTATGAATGATGTTGAAGCCGGAAAAACAGTTTTGGGTTATCCTGCTGTAGATTCTAGGGAAATGTTGAAACAATGGGTGGCGCTTAGAAAATTAGCGCGCTAAACTTCAAACATAAATACAATTTAATCGTCACTTCGAGTGAAATTCGTTTTTTAAAATTTTGTATTGAGAAGCATCTAGTGAATAAAGGTTCTCGATACAAATTTGCTATTTCAAATTCACTCGAACTGACGTCTAATTCTTCATTTCAACAAAAAAGTTGAAACACTCAAATTAATGTTACTATATAAATTGTTATTTAAGGCGAAGAATTAAGCTGATTTCTGCTCAACATTTTGTTTTAAATGCAACAAACCAGCTACCATACCATCTAATTCGTGCTCTAAGAAACTAGCATTTCTTTTACTAAAGCCTTTAATAGTATTAGCGTAAAGTTCTACACCAGCATGCTTAATACAAACACTATACGTATCGTTTTCTGCATCTAATTTTACCGAAGTTCTGTAATCACTAGAAATTAATAACCAGTAGCACAAGCTGTTAATCTGGTTAAACAAAGAGAATTTTGTTTCCATAATATTTTCATTTTAATCACCAACTAAATATAAAACTCAATTGGAGTAGTAGATTGAGGGAAATCTAAGACAAAGGTATCATCTATTAGTTGGTAGCTCTAATTTGTATGATGAAACGACCATATTTACCGATTATACCTATATAATGAACATATTATCCGTTAATTAACAGGTGATTTTATTTTGGCATTATTGTTGAATATTAATCTGTAGTTATTAAATATTCAGTAAACATCATCAGTATTTAAAATATATATATTACTTAACCTAGTATTATGGAGGCTCATCAGTTTTTGATGGGCTTTTTTTTGGTCTATATACAAGACTTCGATTGTATTTAGAATAGTAATTGTAGCATATCAGTTAAAGGCTGAGTGCTAGGTTATCTAATTTTAACCATAGAAATTTAGATTATGACCACATCGCAAAGCTTTAAAATAAAAGATTTCCCAAAATTGCTAGTAACATCATTTAAATCTTGGTTTAATGGCCAACCCTTTGAGCGCAGTGCTATTGTAGCCTATTACGCTGTACTATCATTACCAGCTTTGGTGATTATTATACTTAAAGTAGTAGGTAATTTTTTGGGCGAAGATATTGTACAAGGTGAATTATTAGATGAGATAACAAAAGCTATTGGAGCAGATGCTGCAGACGCTATTAGAACTATAATTAAAAATAAAAGCGCAGAGAAAACTTCTGTTTTTGCAACTATAATGGGTATTGCAACGTTATTATATGGTTCTACAGGAGTGTTTTTTCAAATACAATCGGCACTAGATGATATTTGGGAACAAGTACCAGCTTATAAAAACAATATTATATCTACTGTAATGAGCCGATTAAAGAGTTTTGGGTTTATATTAATTCTGGGCTTTTTGTTGTTAACCAGTTTTGTTTTAACCTCTTTATTAAGTGCTTTCAGTAAACAATTAAACCGTTTTTTACCAGAAAATTGGTTCGATTTTTTATATGTAATTGACTTTTTAGTCTCGTTAAGTTTTATATACGTACTTTTTGCTGCCATGTTTAAGTATTTACCATCGGCAAAAATTAAATGGGCTTCCGTGCGTGTTGGTGCTGCATTAACCACTATTATGTTCTTAATTGGCAAATACCTTTTAGCTTTATATTTTAATACCATGGAACCAGGTTCTACGTATGGTGCTGCTGGATCTATTATTCTAATAATGCTTTGGGTATCTTACTCGAGCTTAATTTTATTATATGGTGCCCATTTTACCAAAGAGTATGCAAATCATTATATTGAAGACGATTATATATCTTAAATTATAAAATTCATTACGGTATACTCACTTTTTTTGTAATTTACGATTAAATGAATTTATGAAATTATTCAACAAATTTAGATTTAAAACGATAGAAGGGAAGCGTCTAAAAAAATATCTTCTATATGCTATTGGCGAAATTATATTGGTGGTAATTGGCATTTTAGTTGCCGTAACCATTAACAATTATAATGAAGACAAAAAAGCCGAAAGAGAATTGGTTAAAATTGCCAAACAAATTGAAAAGAAAATAACAAAGGATATCACTATTGTTGCGGAACCTCGGCAAGACATAAAAGAACAATTAAAGCAGTATAATCTATAGAGTCTGCGCCGTTTTTATTCACTATGAGTATTCAGTTTTTACCAGTTAACCCAATATTATCATCATCTTTAGATCATGTAGCTTCTAATAATTCGGACTTATCTAACAAGCTTCTAGAAATTCAGCAAGATTATAATGTAATGGATCGCACGTTACGACCAATGGAAGACATTATGAAAGATGAATTGATAAAGAATATCAATTATATTAAAGATAATTTTAGTTGGATGAAAAATTAGTTGGTGACAAACGTAATTTTACGGTTGAAGAATATAAATATTTTGGTTCTGATGATTATAGAAACCGTGTATTGCATATGCGTTTTTTATATGTAAATGGTTATGATGACATTTTAGCTGAAGTTGAAACTCTTTTAAATACACACTTAGAAGAATTAAATACACTGATTAAAACCGAGTAGAAGATTTACTGTGTTTTACAAAACCAATTGTAATAGTAAATTTATAAGTGAGGTGAGTAATAATAAATACTATTTTACATAATATAAATTATAGGACAATCTGTAGCAATTTACGTAATAGCGCTTTTTAGCGATATTTGACATAATTATAGTTTTAGTGACACGCAGTGTCCTAATATCTATAAAGTATAACGTTCATGATTAAATAAACAAATACTGTGAGATTAATAATATATAAATTGATACAAAAAAACGCACTAATAAACATTAATGCGCTTTATATATAAATGCTCTAAAACCTTATTACAGTTTCAAAATGGTTCTTCCTTTTAATTGACCTTTTAGCTAATGTTAATGAGTTTAACTTCCAATAGCTATTAAAATTTATTTTCTACTTCAGCAGCTTGCAACATTAAATAATGTAAATCGGTATTTTTTATAAACGGTTTTAATAATTGGCTTCCTGGACCATACATGGCTAATTCTACATAATCTGCAGAATGTTGCATACTAATCCAACCAACCGAATTGTATTGTTTCTGTATTTCTGCTAAAGGTTTAAATGGTAAATGTTTAGGATTATAAAGTCCATCTTCGGTTATTAAATTAGAATAATAGCTTAATAAAAGTTTGGCTTCATCATCGGTAACACTAAAATTATTGGCATATGATATGCGCTCTTTTATTTGTGAAATTGAAGATTCTTTTCCTAAACCATTTAAAACCCAATCATTGGTATGTTTATAGTTTTGTATGCTATCAAAATTATCATTAGCCTGGTGTCCGTATATAACTCCAGGGTTTGCATTTCCGTGATCAGTGGTGATAATTACTAAAGTGTTTTGGTCTTTTTCTGCAAAATCCATAGCTACTTTTATAGCTTCATCATGTGCGGCTTGATCATATATTAGTCCAGCTATATCATTACCATGTGCAGCCCAATCTACTTTACCAGCTTCAACTTGTAATACAAAGCCATTGGGGTGATTTTTCATATTATCAATGGCTTTTTTTGTCATTTCTGCAAGTGTTGGAACACTTTTTAATAGTTCTTTATTTTGTTCTCTGTCTTTAGAATACGGTAAACCGTTATTAGCAAACACACCTAATAAAGGTTTTGTTGTACTTGCCGCCAGCATTTTTTTTCTAGATTTTGCAACAGTATATCCTGCCTTTTTAAAAGCTTTATACATGTCTTTTTTATCGCTTCTGGTTTCTGCAGAAAAGTACTTATGCCCTCCTCCCATCATAACATCAAATTGTTGTGCTAAGTATTTTTCTGCAATTTTTTCTTGTGCATTTCTTTTTTTAGAATTTACACAAAAACCTGCAGGCGTTGCATGAGTAATAGGTACAGTTGTAACACAGCCTGCTTTTTTACCAGCCTGTTTAAATTTTTGCCATATGGGTAAATGTTGCTCTCCATTGCTGCTTACATTAATAGCACCATTACTAATACGTTTTCCGCCTCCCCAAGAAGAACTTGCCGCTGCAGAATCTGTTACAATAGAACTTGCAGAAGCCATATCCATTAAGGCTCTAGAGACTTTATTCTCTTTATACAATTGTAGCCAATTAGACCCTTTTCCTGTTTTTCTAGATAGGTATAAATCTGCCATGTTTAATGTGCCAATACTCATACCATCACTAACAATAATTATTATATTTTTGGCTTTTTTATTTTTAAATTCTGAATCTAAAATGGGTGTGCTATGTGTTTCTAATGGGTTTAAAACAGATAATCCCATGGCTGTTAATGCACCGTTTTTAAAAAAATCTCTTCTTTTCATGTTGTTATTTTTTTAATTCACTTTTTCTAATTTACAATCTTTTAAAATATAAATGAGATGATCAACATCTTCGCTATTTAGTTGAAGGGTTGCTGTAATTTTTACAACTGTATCTGTTTTTAATTTAGGGTTGTCATCTAATCGTAATTCTACCACTGTTTCTGGTCCACCCATACCACAGAAAAAACACATTGCCATGGTAGATTTTGATAAGATATACAGGTTGTCTTCTGGAGAAATATTTAAAAAATAACCTTGTAATTCTACTAGTTGGCCATCTAAAGATTTAACATTTTCTCCAAAATTAGGATACATAAAGTACTCCTCGTAAATAGGAAAATACTTATCTGTAAAAGTGACATCAGCCAGATCATCCCAAGTAATAGATTTTTGCGCCATACTTAGATTACAAGCTATTATAAAAAGTAAAAAGAGTTTAGTTTTCATTAGATAATATTTTAGAGAGATTCATTTTTAAAATAGGTATTACAGCAAAACATATAGCTATAATAACCAATATAAAGACCCAAAATGCAATTTGAAATACGTTTATAAATTCTAAATTGAATCTTAGAGTTTGCTGATATTGACTATCTACTAATTGAAGTACTAAAAGTAGTCCTATTTGCGATAATAAAACACCAAAAACAATACTTATTATACTAGTAATAAAACCTTCTAAAGCTACAATTTTTATGAGTTGAAAATTACTAGCTCCAAAGGTTCTTAGCATTGCTAAATCAAAAGCACGTTCTTTAACCATTTTATATAAATTAATGAATATCATTAAACTAGAAATGAATAAAATGATATATGCAACCCAAGAAATAGCCTTAACACCAATACCTGTAAAATTAAATAAACGTTCTATTTCATATTTGGGTATAGCGGCTTGCATAGTTGTATTTTCATTAATTTGTCTAGGAATAGTTATGAGTCCCATGGCGTTTCTAAACTTAATGAGCATTGAGGTAATTTCTTTATTTTCTTCATTTGTATGCGCATGTTGGTGAGTTTCAGTATGATGATCTTCATCGATATCTTGGTGTAGATGATCATTGGTTTTTGTTGTTTCTTTATGCTCAGCATGCTCAGCATGCTCTGTGTGCTCTGTGTGATTAGAATGGTTGTGCACATCCCAAACGGTTTCTAAGGGTGTAATAATTAATCGATCTATTACTTGGTGAGATTCTTCATAAATACCAACAACAATTAATGGTGTATTATGTGTGTCTTCAATATCACTATTTAAGCCATGAGAACTTAAAAATTTGTCACCAATTTTTAAACCAGTTTGTTTGGCAACCTTATAACCTAAAACGACCTCCATTGGGTTTTTAAAATCGATTCCTTTGGCTATTTTGGTCTTATAAAACTTAGAAAATGCGTTTGTGGTACCAACAATTCTATAACCTTTATAATTATCGCCATACGATAAAGGAATTGCTGTTTTTATTAAGCGATTTTTTGCTATTTTTTTTGCTTCAGCATAGGAAATGTTTCCGGTAGGATTATCAATATGTAGCACAGATGCTAATACTAATTGTAATGGACTTCCTTTGGCTCCAATAACAATATCTGCATGGCCTAAATTATTATTAAATTGTTGTTTTATTGAATTGTCTATTTGTTCTATACAAATAAGTAAACCAATACTGATGGTAAGTGATATAATACTTAATATTGTATATAGAGGTTTATGAAAAAGATTTTTTATACTAATTCTCCAAATAATCATAACTCTAGTATATTTTGAAACTTTGATTTTATTCTATGATCATGGGTAATTACTATTAAATTTGCATGAGATGCTTCTGCTTGTTTTTGTAATAATTCTAAAACTCTACTACAATTATTATCATCTAGACTAGATGTTGGTTCATCTGCCAAAATAAGTTTAGGTTGGTGTACAACTGCCATGGCAATACCTAAACGTTGTAATTGGCCTTCGCTGAGCGTATTAGTAGTGCTGTTTTTTAAATTTATTAAATCTAGGTTTTCTAATAATTGATTTATCAACTGATTATTAATAGGTTTATTTGCAAAATGAAGACGTGCCTTTAAATTGTCATAAACATTTAGTGCTTTTATGGCTTAGTTTTTTTGAAAAATTAGTCCTATTTGTTCGCCTCTAAAAGCATCTAACTGAGATTGCTTTAACTCATTTATCTTCACATTATTAATAGTTATTGTACCAGTTTTAGGTTTTATTAAACCAGCAATGAGATGTAAAAGTGTAGTTTTACCAATACCAGATTCACCTAAAATTAATAGCTTTTGCTTTTCTTTTAATGCTATATCCGGAAAACGAAAATGTTGATCTTTTTTACGATAGTAAAATTGTAGGTTCTCAGTTTGTAACATCTAATTTCAAAATTAATGATTTATGGGCCATTGGTCTTGTTGAGGAAACAATTGACTTTGCCAAATTTTTATTTCTGTTTCCGTTAAAATGCAATCTTCTAAATCTGAAATCATCGATTCTTTATCAATATGCTGACCAATAAAAACAAGTTCTATTTTTCTATCTCCAAAAACGGCATCCCATTGCGATTCAATTTGTGCTTTATTGTCGTTAAAGGCGCCATAATTAATCCTCTCGGCAAAAGGCATTGATGCCCACCATACGCCTGCATTATCTGCTTTGCAAGAACCACCTGCAGAACTCCATATCAAGGCTTGATTAGATCTTGAAGCCAACCAAAATAGCCCTTTACTTCTAATAATATTTTGAGGAAAACGTTGATTTAAATACGTAAGAAAACGCTCTGGATGAAACGGTTTTTTACTTCTAAAAACAAAAGAACTAATACCATATTCTTCGGTTTCTGGGATATGTTCATTTTCTAATTCTTTTACCCAACCTGCAGAAGCTTCGGCCTTTTCATAATCAAATAAACCTGTATTTATCACATATTCTAAATCTACGTTAGAGTTGGTTGTAGTAATAATTTTGGCTTCCGGATTTAATTTATGGATTATAGCTCGTAGTTCTTCTAAGTTATCTTCTGAAACTAAGTCTGCTTTATTTAACAAGATAACATTGGCAAACTCAATTTGATCCGTTAATAGGTTTACAATGGTTCTGTCATCGCCTTCAATATTTGTTAATTCTCTTGATGCTAAATAATCTGCACTAGAAAAATCTTTTAAGAAATTAAAAGCATCCACAACCGTAATCATATTATCTATATAGCTAAAACGACTTAAGTCTATGCTACCATCTTCGCTCTCAAAAGTAAAAGTTTGTGCCACAGGAATAGGCTCACT
This sequence comes from Winogradskyella endarachnes, assembly GCF_009741275.1. Lineage (GTDB taxonomy): Bacteria > Bacteroidota > Bacteroidia > Flavobacteriales > Flavobacteriaceae > Winogradskyella > Winogradskyella endarachnes. Next base: position 332,816 of record NZ_WOWS01000001.1, on the reverse strand, counting down.
TATGTCAGTACTTTCTATTAATAGATAGTCGAATTTATTTTGTTTGGCAAGCTTCTCTACTTCTATCATTAAGTCTTCTCGTAATGTACAGCAAATACAACCGTTAGACATTTCTACAAGTTTCTCTTCGGTTCTAGATAAAGTGTTTTCATTTTCAATAAACTGAGCATCAATATTTACTTCACTCATATCATTTACAATAACGGCTACTTTTAAACCTTCTTTATTGTGTAAAACGTGATTGAGTAAAGTTGTTTTTCCGGCTCCTAAAAAACCACTTAAAACGGTAACTGGTAATTTATTCATAATCTTCTTATTTAATATAAATTATAATTCTATTTGATTGAGTTTATTCATTTTTTCAATTAAATCTCCAGCTTTGATTCTAGCTTGTTTTGGGTTGCGATTTTTGATATAATTTGAGATATAAAGGGATGAATATATTTATGATTTACCCATAATAAACCATCTTTAGGGTTGTCTTTTAATTAAAATAAAATTTTTCTCTACAGATTAAATTGGAATAAATAGGATAAAACTTATTGTGTTGCGCATTATAAATTTGCCCTTTAATAGTTACTGGTTGAAATAAGGAATCATTCAAATTATAATTAAGCTCATTAATTTTATCATTCAAATAATAGGAAAACAACAAGTTTTGAAATTGATTATTATTCCAAAACTTGGAGTACCCTTTTTGCTCTTCAATTTTGTTGTAAAGCTGTTCTAGGCCAGTTATATTTTTAAAAAATTGGTGCCCTAAAGCGTCTAAAATAATTTTGTTTTTGCTAGAGAGTATAAAGAATATGTTACCAATTTGTTTAGTTATAATCAATTCACTTAGATTGTCCAAGATTCTTTTATCTTGAGAAAATGTATTTCCCAAAGAGGTGTAAAAATAATTTTCGTAACTAAACATGGTATTAATTACAGGTTCTAAATTATCTGTAGGACACACAAGGAATAGATTGTTTTGCATAATCGTAGGCCAATTTAAGCAAGGTTTATAAGTTTTTAAATGCTTCTGTTTCCATAATTGATACCGATTCAAAGTGGTCTGGATTTTTGGTATGTATTACATCAAAGTTTCTAACATCAACATAATCGTTAAATGCTTCACTTGTATTTATAATTACGCCACCAAGTAAAAATATTCTTTCACATGAAAACTCGTTTATACTCATTTTTACCAATTGCTTTATCTGCTTATTTATGGCTACATAAGTATAATCAGTTATAGCTTTTTTTGGATTATTAGCATTAACAATATCATGCTTAAAAGGCATAAGAGATTGTTCTAATTGTATTTGTTGTTGATCGTAATACACATTTTGAGGTACGTAAGTTGGTTCTTCGTCACTTTTTTGAAATCGTTCTAATGCGAGCATTAGAGCACCACAACTATTTGTTAAACGCGATTGGCCTATTCTGCGCATTCTGCCCAATTCACCTTCGTCTGTTATACCAATATGTGGACCATAAAAAATAAAGGCGTCTCCTCCATCTGGAATATGGTGAGAAAAAGCAACCATGCCTGTAAAACCAGAAAATGGCAATCCTCCTAAACCTCCCATGGTAAATGGTCTACTTAATACTTTACGGAAGTCTGTTGAAACATTAACATCATCGGAGCAAACAGATGTTGCAAACAACATTTTTTTTAAGTCAGATTTGTATTCCGTTTCTAAAAGTGATAAATAACTTTCTGTAATTTCTGCTCCAGTTTTTGCAGCAGGATAATGTTTGTTTACTGTGTCTTTAATTTTCATGGTTATCGTTTTTTGTGATTATTTATTTTGAAGTGAATTAAAGAAATCAGCCCTTATTTTAGGTTTATTAAATTGACCTCCATATTCAATAGTTGTGGTAAAACTTTCTTTATCTTTTATACCTCTAGATGATACACATAAGTGTTTTGCAGTTACAGATACTATAACATCTTCGGTTTCTAAAACAGTTTGTAAATCATTTAGAATTTGTAGTACTAAGCGTTCTTGTACTTGTGGTCTACGCGCATAATAATCTACCAAACGATTAATTTTAGATAAGCCAATAACTTTATCCTTTGGTATGTAAGCGACATCTGCATAACCTACTATAGGCAGAAAATGATGCTCGCAAGCGGAGTCTATATTAATATGCTGTTCTATTAGCATTTTGTTATAGCCATACTTATTTTCAAATACAGAAAGTTTTGGTTTATTTATTGGGTTGAGCCCATAAAACAACTCCTTTACATACATTTTTGCTACACGATATGGTGTGCCAGACAAGCTATCATCTGTTAAGTCGAGCCCAATTTCTTCCATGATCATCTTAAAATGATGCTCGATGTTTTTTATTTTTTCGTCATCAGTTTTTTTAAAAGCATCGGTCCTTAAAGGTGTTTCTACACTTGTTGATATATGGTTGTCACCAGTAATTTCAATTTGGTCTTTAGTTTTCATTTACACAACATTTATCGGTTTCACATTTACAGTATTTTCTATTGTAGAGATGTAATATTACTAAAGCAATTGCCGGAAAATATATAGCACTTTCTGCCAAAGGGATTAACTCTAGTTTCTCATTTAGAATTACAAATACTAAACCTAGCCAACTTAGCCAGAGCATTGGTTTTATCCAGTTTATAGAGGTTGTTTTAGTGGACCAATAAATGGCAAAAAATGAAATCACTAAAAAAATATAATCAATAGATTTCCACCAAATTGGTGCTGTTGTACTGCAAGATGCTGCACAAGAATGTGCAATAAAAATAAAAGGTGTAGCTACACAATGTATAAGACATAATGAACTTGCAAAGGTTCCCAAAATATCGGGTTTTTGATTTATGGATATCATATATAATTATGAGTATTAATTAGTCTATTATTTTTATATCTAAAGAAGTAATCCTTTGCCAACCTGTAACGTCAGTTACGGAATAAGAGCAATGGTAATCACCAGAATCTATGTCATTTGGTATATCAATACTTACATTAATTTCATAGCTTGTTAATCCGGCTTCAATAGCGTAATTTTCTATAAAAATAAATGGGTTTATTGGGTCTTTAATAGGATCCAATTCACATGTCGCCTCTTGATCATCATGTGTGTGATGGTCAAAATTATTATGTATATCTATACTGTAAGATGCTAATTCTAAATTATCTATAACTAAGGCACTAAAACTGTAGGTTTCACCTTTACTTAGTTCTTGGCACGCCTGTGGAAATCCACCATCATAATTAACTAAAATTGTAGGTTTGTCTAAATCTGTTGTATTGTCATCATCGCTAGAACACGATGTTACTAGAATTAGAAAAGCTAAAAAGTAGAAATGTTTAATTGTAAGTTTCATAGTATGCGTTATAAAATCGGATAACATATTAAAATGCTATGCGATATCATTATTATGTGTTATTCTGTAACATCAATATGTGTTTCATATTCTTCTGTATTACCATCTTCATCTTCTACTGTAAATATTACATGATATTCACCAGCCGGAGCTGTTGCAGGTACATCAATATGTTCGTGAAAATCAGCTTCTGTTAATTCATGATAGCCTTCTTCAAAAACAGCTTCATAGTCCCATTCAACTTCACCATCAACAGGTGTAAGATCATGTGCATGGATATCAACACTAATATTATGAATTCCGTTAACCGCAGTTATCATAAACTCAGTATGCATATCGCTACCTCTTGCAACCGTAGCATCTATTGAAATTTCACTCAATGTGATATAGTCTAAAATCTGAATATAGCCTTCTACTTCTGTGCTGTTTCCTAATTCATCAGTAACTAATAATTCTATATGATATTCTCCTGAAGGAATATTTGTTGGCACATCTATATGCTCATGGAAAGTTGGATTGATTGCCATGTAGTTACTGTCTGTAAAAACTTGTACAAAATCCCAATCTTCTTCATCATCACCAGGCGTTAAATCATGCGCATGAATAGATAGTGTAATACTACTTACAATTTCTTCTGCAGTAATATCAGCTTCAATATGAATGTCTGAACCTTTGTAAGCAACTTGGTCCGTAGAGTGAGTACTTCCTTCTCCATATTCAAAATTTGAAATAACTGGAGCATTTGAAGACGAGCCATCATCATCACTGCTACATGAGTATAAAAATGTACCAAGGAAAAGCGTAATGGCTATTAATTTGAAATTAGATTTAATTTTCATCATTTTTGATTTTAAGTTTAAAGTAATAGTTTTCATTTTTGTTTTTAAGTATTAAAAAGTTTGTGTTAACGCTATTGATATGTTTCTGCCAGCCTCTGGCACATCTATTAAGCGGTAAAAGCTAGTGTGATCATAATATTCAGTATTGAAAACATTATTTAATTTCAATCTGATTTGGAGTGGGGCACTCTTTTTTAGAGCAGAAATTGATGTTATAAAGGACATATTTAGCACCTCATAACCTTCGGTGGTTTCTTCAGGTGGTACTATTTCGTTTTGATCGGCTGTAATTCTAAAATCTGCCGTAAGACTAGGAGCTTTTAATAAACCTAAATCTTTAAATTGATAATTAGCAGTTATTAACGTAGAAAAAGGTGGTGAAAACGGTAATGTAAAATCCTTTTTAGGTCCACTGGTTTGCCTAGCATAAATGTACTCTGCCGCTACATTTAATTGTAAGTTGTCAAAAATCGTAGTACTGGCTCTAAATTCACCGCCAAACCTAAAAACTTTGGCCTGCGTGTATTCGTAAATTTGTTGGGTTTGAAAGTAATTAGACGTAGGATTTAGATAAATATAATTATCAAAGAAGTTGATAAATGGGCTAATACCAATACTACTATTTTTAAATTTATGACTAACATCAATATCTAATTGATACGATTGTTCTGGGTCTAAATCTAGGTTTCCTTTTTCATAACGATACATGTGATAATTAACACCATCGGAAGCTAATTCATTAGCTAAAGGCATTCTAAAACTCTTACCAATATTAAATTTATAAGTAGTATTGTTTTGTATATAACTTAAGCCTAAAGACGCACTAATGTTGCCAAAATTCAGCGTTTTGTTTTGCGCTCTTTGCAAATAGATATACGAGGTTGAACCATCTTCGTTATTTACTGTAGATTGAAACCAATCGTTGTAAGATTTAGTTTCTAAAATTCCAAAATCGTAGCGAGCACCAGCTAAAAGATGTAAATCTGTATTGATTTTATAAGTATCAAAAGCAAAAGCACCAATAGTAAAACGATTGTATTCCGGAATTAAAAATCCCCAACCACCAATGTTGTTATTTTGGTATTCGGTGTTAATACCTGCTACAACAGTGTGTTTTTCATTGGGTTTAAACGTGTCTTTAATATTTAAAGAATAAGTGTTTTTAACAAACTCGCGCTCTTTAGTATCGTCTGGTTTAGGCATATAACCATGCGAGGTTGGTTCTGTATGCTCTTCGCGATGGTTATTTTGATAACCAACATCAAACAATAATGTGTGATTGTTAAATTCTATAGAGGTGTTGTTGATGATTTTAAAATGATTCACTTTATGGTATGGTAAATCTATATCTCTATTAGAAGCGTCGTAATCTATCTCAGAAACTCTAACTTCTAAACCATGTGCATTGGCAAAAAAACCGTTTTTAGCATATACATTACTTATAAAGGTTTCTGAGGTTATGTTTTTAGACGTGTACCCTATACTAAAATTAGCATTTGCTTCTCTACCCGCTGTATTTCTTAAATTATTATCATGAAGCTCAAAAATGTAGTTTTCATAATTTATCTTTTCGGTCGGTACTTTGTAGTCACCATAATCTCTATAAGTCAAGCGTGTACGATAAAACCATTTTTCGTTTCGTTTTTGAAGACCAAGAGATATACCTAACAAATCATTATTGGTTTCACCTAATAGATTCACCTCGCCATTAAATGAGTGTGCTAATGGTACTTTATTAGGTTCAATATCTACAACGCCTGCAATTGCATCTGAGCCATAAACCAAAGATGCAGCACCTTTAATTATTTTTATATTTTCAATACCATATTGATCTATTTCTAAACCATGATCATTTCCCCATTGTTGTGCTTCGTGCTTTACACCATTTTGTACCACTACTACTCTATTAAAACCTAAACCTCTAATTACTGGTTTAGACTGACCAGAACCTATTTTAATGGTACTAACGCCTGGTATTTTACTTAGTGTTTGCATTAAACTGTTCTCTCTATTGGTTTCTAAATATTCTTTAGAAACTAATTCGGTGACGATTGGTGTTTCTTTTGCTAAGCGTTTTTTAGTTTGTCCTGTAACGGCTATTTCGTTTAAACTGGTGGTAGATTCTTCTAATACCACTTTTATAAGTTCCATGTCTGAAGACACTACAACAGAAACAATTTTTGGTGAATATCTAATGTGAGATATTTTAAAGTTATAATTGCCTTTTGAAACATCGCTAATACTGAATGTTCCTGTTGAAGCTGTTACTGCAAATAAATTCTCACCAATAATATTAACACCTTCAATAGGTTGAAGGGTTTTAGAATCTAGCACTACACCTTTTATGTTAAAGCTATGTTGTGCAAACACTACAGAACTGAGACTAATACTTAGCCAAAGACTCACTGTTTTATAAAACATACTGAGATTAAATAGAAATTGAAATTTGTTCTTAGGAGCGAACGTTAATTAGTAATACTAACAGTTTATGTATGGTGTTTCTCCACGTTTTGCATGGCTTTTTAATGACTATTGAATAGTGTTTTTACAATATAAATCACCTTATCATTAAAGACGTTGAATGTAGAAATACAGAAACTATGTATTGCAGAATTTATACAGAATAAGGAGGTGGTCTAGAAAATAATTGATTAACAGAATAAGAATTAATACCTGCAAAAGTGTAGATATTAATAACCTCTTGGTGAAGTATTGTCTCTGTATTTTCTATTGAAACTAATTGAACTTCTGGAGCAAGTGCAGGTGTTAGATTTTGAGTAAGCGTAAAATCACAAATTTCACAGTGCGTATCATGATCATCGTTATCATCTATGTGTGATAATGCATGTAATCCTACCATTTTCATTGAAAGAAAAAGAATCAGGAAAAAATACGTGATACTATGTTTTAAAACACTGGTTTTCATTAAAGAATTGCGCTAAATAACTTAAATTTATAAGTATTATGTATGCAAAGATATTATTATTTTTTATTATTGCAATAGAATCGCAATAATATAATGCATATAAATCGCATTAGTATGAAAAGAAGAAAAACACCAACTAAAGAAGCTGTTTTAGAGGTATTAACTAAAGCAGGAAAAGCTATGAGTCAAGACGCTATAGAACAGCAAATTTCTATAGATATTAACAGAGCGACGATTTACAGAGTATTGAATCGATTTTGCGATGATGGCGTTTTGCATAAAATTGTTGCCGAAAATGGCAAACAGTATTTTGCCTTATGTAATGATTGCGAAGAACAACATAATCATGATCACTTCCACTTTAGGTGCACTCAATGTGAAACTGTAGAATGTTTGCCTGTAGAAGTCAATTTGGCGATACCAAAAGGTTATCTTGTAGAAAATATGAATTGTGTAATCTCTGGTGTATGTAAAACTTGCGTCTAATGCAATCGAAATTTTAGTATTCTACCTTAAACTTTTAATTTAATAACGCTGATTCTTAAACAAGTATTTCTTTTATGCTTCTGTTTTTCAGTGTAATATATTGTTTTAAAATAACTTCAATTTTTACATAAGTTTTAATAGTACAATCTGCTTAATATCAGTAATTTTGTGCCTATTTAATTTTTAAGTCGATAACTTTATTTTTATAATAAACTTTAATTATGAAACAATTTATAATAGCGCTTTCTGCAATACTTTTAAGTACAAGCGCGTATGCTCAGTTTGAAATATCTCTAAGTGGTGGCTATGCTATTGGAAGTGCAGGAATGAAACTTGGAGAAACGCAAACAGCAGACGGAACAGAAAATAGCTATGGCAGCTATGGAGAAGGAATTAATACACAAATACGTGGTGCGTATTATTTTAATGAGCATCTTGGAACAGATTTAAGTATTGGTTACTTATATGGTTCTGACCAAACAGTGTCTAAAGTGAGATTAACAGGTTATGAAGTAGATGCTATTGCTCGAGCACGTGCTTTTGGCGCTTCAATGTCAGTGATTTATAAGTTTAATGAGAATGTGTACACACGTCTTGGTGCATTAGTTAAATTAGGCGGTAAAACAGAAGCTGTAGTGAATCAAAAAGTGACGTTTTCTGAAGCTGAAGCTGAAGCTTTTGGTGTGCCTTTTGGTTCTTATTCAGAAACAGATTATGTAGAAGATTTTCATGGACAATTTCCTTTGGGTTTTGTTGCTTCCATTGGTTACAGACATGATTTAAATGCTAACTTTAGTGTTTTTGCAGAAGCTGAATATTATGGAATTAGCTTAAAACGAAAAGATTCTGAGATTACAGAATTTAATACCAATGTGGTTTTAGCAGATGGAACCGTTGCCGTGAGCGGACTGTATTCTTTAGATAATTTACCAGCAGGTGTAAATCGTGTTACACATTATGTGGATTATCTGTCTAGCGATAATACAGATACTTCAAAGGAACTGGCTGTAAAAGTACCGTATTCTTCTTTTGGGATAAATATTGGTATTATCTATAAATTTAAACGTGCTGCGTCAACTAACAAATAAGTTGACCTCGCTCCTAGTCTATTTTTAATTAGATTTATTCAATTACAAAACGAATACTTTGATCTGTTGTTTTTAAAATATAAACGCCAGAGGTAAAACCAACTAAATCTAGATTAATAGTTTGTTGCTCTATGTGTTTAGAAATTAATAACTGCCCTTGTAAGTTGTACACTTTAAGAGTCCCAATGTTGTTGCGTGTTTTAGAAACCGTTAACGTGTTTTGTGTTGGTATTGGGAATACATTTAACGGGTCTGTTATAAATTCAGATTCTGAAATAGATAAGGCATTTAATGCGCCAAAACCCAGTGTTGTACCCACATCGGCAACGTTGTAAGGTCCTTTATTACCGTTGGCTCCAAATTCTTCAGCACCAGCATCAATATTAGCATCTCTATTGCCATGTAAAATATCTTCTGTTAAAAATGAAAAACTGCCAAGACCAGCATCAATTGCTGCACTTCCGCTTTCTATGGTGTAAAAATCGGTTCCACTAGTTAAAAGTCCAGATGTAACAGTTTGATTTGAGTTAACTCCATTGGTTAAATCCCAGCTTCCATTTTGAGTAATGTTACCTTCGTAAATAGATGTTCCTGTTGGTGCTGTTACTTCTTGAAATGCATTATCTTCTGAATCTAATATTATATTGTTAGCAACAATAATATTCTCTGGTGCCAACGTTGCGCCACTTAAACTGGTGCCAATTCTAATACCTAAATCGCAATTTACAAGCGTATTATTAACTACAATTGCATTTTTTACTTGATAATAACCAGATAATGCAGAATTTACTTGGCCATTCATTACATTTAAGGCACCTGTTGTGCTAGAGCCTGACCCACCTGGTTTTCTATATCTTAATCCTTCAAAGTAATTATTGTAAACTTTATGATTTTCACCAATAACGCGCACACCTCCAGAAAATGAGTTTTCATTTCCAAAAAAGAAGTTTCCAAAGACTTCAGCATTATTACCATGTCTTAAGGTTAATGTGCCTTGGTAATCTCTAAAAGTATTGTTGTAATATTTATTGCTTCCAGATTTGTTTGAAATAATTTCAACTTCACCAGACCAATTGTAAAACAAATTATCATACACTTCTGTAAATGAGTCTGAAAGTGAAGTACTACTCGTTCCTATTCTAATAGCATCTTGGTCGTTTAAGCCATTAACATCATTATTAACTGGTACTCTGTCTGCAAAATAGTTATGATGTATTTTAGAATAATCTGGCGTTGAATTATTATGATTATCATTAATAATGCTACCAACACCGTTTTTACCAATAAAAGAGCAATAACTCACCTCATTATATTCGCCATAAATAATAATCCACTTAAAAATGTCTTCCGCTTGACTTAATGTACCATTATAGCTATCAATTTTTATGTTTCTTACATGGCAATTCACACAATCATTATTACTTGTATCTCTAAATTCTATTACAGGCTCTATTCTATCATTGGTGGTTATAAGACCTGATGCATTTTGAAAAACAATACCTTCAAAAATAATATAAGAACCGCCTAAACTTATATGAGAACGACCTTCAAAAAATACATTGCCAGGATTTTGAGCTTTAATAATACAAGGTTGCGTTTCTGTAGCATTTACATTAATAGATAATAGTACATTATTGTAAGTACCATCTGCGATTTCTATAACAGTGCCTGATTGTGCATTAGAGACTGCATTTAATAACTCGGTTGTAGAGCTAACCACTTGGGCATTAATACTAATAAATGTTAGGCAAAAAAAGAGGTAGAGATAATTTTTCATAACAAGACAATAAAAAGTAAAATTGGTTAACCAATTTCAAAAATATTGAATTTTATGTTATAAATACTATAATTCTGTTGTTTTGAAGGATAAATAGTTGGATACTTAGTTGTTTAGTTATATTACTTGAGGATTTTGAATTCTTATTTGGTTTAACCATTCAATAAAGTAACTAAATTTGCTCAAATTTCGGTAATCTAAATTTATCACTAATGCAAAACTCATCCCCAACCATAAACGTTTTAGATTTAGACAATAATCCTGTAAACCTAATGCAAGTTTACAACAGCAAAATTTTGTTGGTTATTATCTATAACAATGATTGTTTGGGTTGTACAGGGCGTGCTATTCCTTTGGCTTACGAGTTTCAACAAATTTTTGCTGAGATTCAGGTTGTTGGTATTCATGCAGATTTTGTAGGTAGAGAAGGTTCTAAAACCACTATTAAAAGCATATTTACAAGTGGAGAGATTCCTTTCCCTATTTACATTGATAAAGATCATAAAGTCTATGACCAGTTTAATGCAGAAGGCACACCTCAATGGTTACTATTTACGGAACAAGGTGAACTTTTTCGTTCTGTTTTTGGGTCCCAATCCAATGCAAAAAATCGGTTGTATTATGCTTTAGAAAGTTTGGTTAAAAGCTAATAGACATTAATTAAAACTTAATTTTAAAAGCGTCAAATAAATGACTCATTGTCCATGCAGGACCAATCATTAAAAACTGTAAATCTTTTAAGAAGGATGGCTTTTTACCCTCGTGATTATGACCTATAAATTGGCCTATCCAAGACACTACAAAAATACCAAGCATTATTTGCCAAAGTGGTGCAAATTGTAATAACGAAATTTGATCTATTGTTAAAAGTACAATCGCAGAAAATACCAGCATACCAATAAATAATACAAGTGATAAACGTAAATAGTAGATGAGTCCTAATACAATGACAAGCGTTCCAAAATGCATGTAAGGTGCTAAAACATCAGGGAAAACAGTACGTATAGCTTCTGGTACAGGAATACTAGCCAATAACCCAATAAGACTAAAAAAGATAAGTGGTACACAAACATAGTGTATGGCAATATTTAATTTGGTTTGGTGACTTACTGCGTATTCGCTTAAAAGGGCATCTATTTTTCTCATTTAGTAGTATTTAATTTGTTGTTGTTTTAATAAATTTTCGGAGTTCTTGGTATTCGTTTAATCCTTTTTCCGTTAAATATGGTAAAAGTAGATTCCACTGAATTTCTATAGAAGGTCGTTTGTTAACCTTGTACTGTTCTGTCTTCATTATTTGTTTTTGGGCTTGCCAAAATGTACTGATCATCCATATGGTATAAATCACCTTATCGTAGTCTATAGTTTGGTTTTCTGGTACCATTCTACCCGATTCTATATAGTAATCAATTAGTTTTCTGGCATCTTTAAAACGCACCAAATTAGATGCTTCATATTGTTTTGAAATGCCAGGATAAACCGTAGAAATGTGTACTATTTCTTTAAAAAAAAAGGCATAACGTTGTTGCAGATTATCAAATTTCTGCATCATTTCTTCAAAATGAAACAATGTAATGTAGGTGTTCTCAGGAAGAATGTAATCTAAGGTTTCATTGTACATTTCCGTGTAAATTACCTTTAGTAAAGCTTCCTTGTTTAGATAATGATACCTTAAATTTCCTGCACTAATTCCCAGTTTATCGGCTATTTGTTTCATAGAAACTACCGAAAATCCTAAGGTGTTAAATAACGAAATCGCTTCTGTTTTTATTTTATGTTTCATAATGATGGTTACGAATATAGAACATAATTACTAGAATACAAAAATAATTAGTAAACACTGACTAAATTCATGTATTAATAAAATATTTATTATTTAAGGGTTGGGTAAAATAAGGACCTACACGTCAATAGGTAAAGATGCAATAATGCTGTTGTGTTTTAATTCAAACTTAAATCTATGTATATGAAAAACCTTATTCCTGTTTTGCTCATAAGTTCTATTGTAATGTCTTGTAATGAAGATGATTATTCACCTGTAGAAGACGATGTAATAATTTCTGAAGAATTACCAATAGACTCTAATATTCTTAACCTTCCTGATTCACCTTTTAATTATGCTAACATTGTATTGCCTGATTATTTTTTAGATAACGATGTACTTAATGAAGACAACACACCTAACAATAATGCTGTTACAGATGATGGTGCCGTTTTAGGACGTGTTTTATTTTATGATAAAAAGCTCTCTTTAAATAATACAATTGCCTGTGCGTCTTGCCATTTGCAAGAACATGGTTTCTCTGACCCAAATCAGTTTAGTATTGGTTTTAATGGTGAATTAACGCCAAGGAATTCTATGGGTTTAGCTAATGCTAGATTTTACCAAAATGGACGCTTTTTTTGGGATGAACGTGGTGCTACGTTAGAGGCACAAACGTTGATTCCTATTCAAGATTTAGTAGAAATGGGCATGACGTTAGACGCATTAGAAACTAAATTAGCACAAGAAAATTATTATCAGGTTTTGTTTACAAATGCATTTGGTGATGGTAATGTAACAAGCCAGAGAATAGCCTTAGCCTTATCTCAATTTATACGTTCTATGGTGTCTTACCAATCTAAGTTTGACGAAGGTTTAGCACAAACACAAAATATTAACAACAACTTTCCTAATTTTACAGCATCTGAAAATAGAGGAAAACAACTGTTTTTAAGTAACCAAACACGTTGTTTTGATTGCCATGCAACCAATGTATTTGTTGGTGATGACGCCAGAAACAATGGCTTAGATGCTACAATTACAGATTTAGGTGTTGGCGGAATTACAGGAAATAACAATGAACTTGGTGAGTTTAAAGTACCATCTTTAAGAAACATTGGTTTAACAGGGCCTTATATGCATGATGGCAGGTTTTCAACCTTAGAAGAAGTTATTGAACATTACAATAGTGGTGTTCAAAATAATCCTAATTTAGATAATCGCTTAAGACAAGGAAACAATGTACGTCGTCTTAACCTTTCTGATGCTGATAAGCAGGCTTTGGTAGACTTTTTACATACCCTTACAGATGAAGAATTTATAACAGACGAAAAATATGCCGATCCTTTTACTGATTAAATGCTTATAAAAATAAGTATATTTACTCATTAATTAACGATATTTAATGAATAAGCTTATTTCTGTTTGTGATGAAGATGTATATAATAATTTATATAAAACACATGCTGAAGGTTTAAGAAATCATCTATATTATAAGTTTGGCAATTTAGCTCAGGCAGAAGATGTTGTACAAGAATCGTTTATAAAATTATGGGCTAAATGTAGCACTATCATTTACGAAAAAGCAGTTGGTTTTCTTTACACTGTTGCTAAAAATCTATTTATAGATAATTTAAGATCTAAAAAAGTAGCTTTGAAATTTGAAAAGAATACCGTAAAAACATACAATCATGAAGATCCTTATTTTCATTTAAGAACTAAGGAATTTCAAGAAAAACTAGAAACCACTATTTCTGCTTTACCAGAAAAGCAACGCGAAGCTTTTTTATTAAATAGAATTGAAAAATTAACGTATAAGGAAATTGCTTTAAGGCTAGATATTAGTCAAACCGCTGTAGAAAAGCGTATAGCCAAAGCTTTAGTGAAGCTAAAAGAATTGACAGAATTGCAAAAACGTAGTTTTTAATATTGGTAAACAACTAGAATTGAACATATTATATAAATTGAATTAAACATGTATTAATTGTGGACAGTAAATTTACAGATGAGGATTTTTTAGCACGTTGGTTAGACAACCGTTTAACAAACGAAGAGCAAGCTGAACTTGAAAATTCTGGTGAACTAAACAATCTAAAAGCGGTTGTTGATGATATTGGCACATGGAAAGTTGAAAAATTTAATGTAAACAAAGGTTTAGAAGATTTAAAAAAGCGTAAAAAATTAGTAATTACTCCTGCGCCACAGAGAAAACAATCAAAAATACATTGGTTAAGTATTGCAGCGAGTGTACTCTTTTTGTTGACAGCAGGTTATTTTACTGTCAATTATTTTATTACCAAAGAGACTACCATTACCACAGAAATAGCAGAGACTAAAAGTATAACCTTACCAGATGGTTCCGTTGTAGAAATTGATGCATTATCTAAAGTAACTTACCAAAAGAAAGATTGGGAAAATAATAGAACGATTACCTTAGATGGCCAAGCATTTTTTGATGTCACTAAAGGCAGACCATTTAAAGTGGTCACTGAAACAGGCAGCATTAATGTTTTGGGTACACAGTTTAATGTAAATGCTAGAGCACAAATCTTTGAAGTTAAATGTTACGAAGGGAAAGTAAAAGTTTTTTATAATACTGATGCAGAAATTCTTACAAAAGGAGAATCTGTAATTGCAAAGGCAGACCATTTAATAAACAATACACATACTTCTAACGCTCCAGATTGGCTTAAAGGCTTTAGTAAGTATAATGAAACTAAGCTTTTAGATGTTGTTAATGATTTAGAATTGTATTATGAAGTACATATAGAATTACCAAGTAAATACCAAGATTTACAATTTACAGGTACTTTAACTCACAAGGATTTATATACCGCTTTAGAAACCTTATTTACCTCTATGGAGATAAGCTACAAAGTAAATAACAACAGTGTAACCGTTAATTAATTGATGAATTTAAGGGTGTTCTCATACAAACTGATTATTACTATAGCTTGTTGTTGTGCAATTAACTTAGGTACGTGCCAAACAACTAGAGGCATTAAACTCTCAGATAAATTAGAAGAACTAGAGAAAAAATTCGATGTTAATTTTTCATACAATCATACATTTTTTGATGGTATCTTTTTAAAGTATGATTTTAATTGCGAAACTATTGAAGCGTGTTTAAGTATTATTCAACAACGAATTCCAGTGAGTTTTGATACCAAGGACACCATTAATTTTATGGTAATTCCTGAACGCAGTACAATAAGTTTCAATGTTATTGAAGAAGAATCTAACGAAACGGTTTCAGAACTAATTTATCAAATAAACCAAAGTAAACGATTGAATATTAAGGCTCAAAATGGTGTTTTTACACTTAAAGATGTGTTTCCTTTAGATTCTATTCATATTTATTCTGGTTTTCATAAAGATATTCATATTCAGGCAAAAGATCTAAAATCTGCTAAAACACTAAAATTCTATAAGGAGCAGTTTCATTTAGATGGTGTAATTTTAAAAAGTTATTTAACGGAAGGAATTGATGCAAAAATAAGTAACCATATATTACAAATAGACACAGAAACTTTAGGCTTGTTAGCAGGTGAAACCGATGGTGATATTTTTAATGTGTTAAATAGTATTCCTGGTATACATTCACCTAGCGGAAAATCTGGAAACCTTAATTTTAGAGGTAGTACTTACGATCAGAATCTCATACAGATTGATGATATTCCTATTTATCATTCGGGTCATTTTTTGGGTGCTA
Organism: Winogradskyella endarachnes; assembly: GCF_009741275.1. Lineage (GTDB taxonomy): Bacteria > Bacteroidota > Bacteroidia > Flavobacteriales > Flavobacteriaceae > Winogradskyella > Winogradskyella endarachnes. Next base: position 316,886 of record NZ_WOWS01000001.1, on the reverse strand, counting down.
TTTCGCCTTACAATAGTTCTGTTATAACTAATGTAGACGTGCAACGAAATACCTTGCCAGCTAAATATGGTGGTCGTGTTGGTGGACTTATAGACATGGTAACCACAAATAAAATTCTAGATAGTACACGTTACGAAGTGGCTGTGAATACATTATTTTCTGGTGCCACAATAAAAACGAAACTTATAGAAGATAAATTATCATTAATAGCAGGTTTTAGAGGGAGTTATCCTAGATTTAAATCGCCAAAATTAGAAGCTATTTCAGAGCTAATTTTTCAAGGTAGTAAGTTAGAATCTGAAGCAGACCAAGTAAATACATCAGATGATTTTGAAATGGGCTTTTCTGATATGAATGCTAAATTGAATTATAAAATTAATGACAAACATTCCGCTTCTATTAGTTTTATAAATATTCAGAATGATTTATCTGCTGAAATTAAAGGAGATTCTGGAAGCAATGAAACTGATTTTAGAGATTTAGAGCTAGATAATTGGGGAATTACAGGAAAATGGACAGCTAATTTTTCTGAAAAATGGACTTCAGAATTAAGATTAAGTCGTTCTAAAATGTACCTAGTTAGTGATAGTCAAGGATTTGTTTTAGAAGAGCGCAATAGCAGACAAAAATATGATAATACCATTACAGATTCGCGTTTAATTACTGAAGTTGTTTATAATTATAGTAAAAGTTTATTGTTTGAAACGGGCTATACGTTAACAGAACATAGTTTGGTTAGTAATGAAGTTGATCAAGAAAATAGTATAGACTCTAAACGAAATCAAAGTGCTACCGTTCACTCTTCTTATTTATCACTTCAAAAAAACTGGCAAGACATTTTAATTATCAATTTTGGGTTTCATAATAATTATTATAGTCCAACAAAACAGCTCTATATTAACCCAAGATTTACCGCAAGTTTTGCTGTAAATAAAAGATTATATTTAAAATCATCTTTTGGAAGTTCTAATCAGTTCATTCAAAAAAAATATACTAATGATTTTGATGATTTTAATATTACAAATCAACTTTGGTATTTACCTAGTAAAGATATTTCTACCTTAAAAGCTAAGCAAGGCATGCTGGGTGTGGTTTATGATAATTCTAAGTGGTTAATAGATTTAGAATTATACAGTAAAAAGACTAATCATATTACTAATAAATCAGATAATGCTCAAGGTAGTCTTATCAGTTCTGGTGCTAATTTATTTGTAAAAAAGCGTTGGAATAACATAGAAACTTGGGTAAGCTATGCATTAAGTAGTACAGAATCTGATTTTAGTGGTGTAACTACGGATGCCTTTTTTGACCAAACACATTTATTAAATATTACAACATTGTTTAATCTTAAGCAATGGAAATTCGCCCTGTCTTGGGGATATTTTTCTGGTATGCCAGTTATATTTCCAGATGAAACGGATAGCAATACATTGGATCCAATTTTATCGGATCGTTTTGACGCTCAACATCAACTCGATTTTTCTTCGTCTTACACCTTTTACAATTCATTAAGAACTCTAAAAACAGTAATTGGTTTATCTATACTTAATGTTTATAATGCAGATAATACGGTTAATATTTTTCAAAATACTTCAGAAAGCACGTATAGAAAGGGTACAAAATTTTCGCCAAATCTCCAGGTGAATTTTTACTTTTAAACACCTGAATAACAGGTGTGTAAATCTGGTTTGCATATTCCTAAAATCAGCTATTTTATTTTTTTTAAAATTTAAGGTTGGGTAAAATAATACTTCATTCGTATTACAGATATATTAACAACGAAGCTAGATTTTATTTTATCGAATTTCATAAATCTTAAAAATTATGACCACAAAACATCTAAAAAAATCTTTTATTATTACAGCATTATTAATTGGGTTTCAATCGTGCACAAATGATGAAGAATTTGATAGTGAAAGTTCAAATTCAACAAGCGTGGCCGTTATTGTATCAGATGATACCACAGAACTCATAACTGAATGGAGTAAACTTTGGGTAACATTAGATCAATATACGGTTGGCATGCGGCCAAATACGGTAACACGATCATTGGCCTATATTCATCTTACTGGCTACGAAACAGCTATTCCGTTTATGAACAATTATACCTCTAACACAAATAGGTTTAATAATTTAAATATAAATAATAATGTTTATGAGAATAATGTAAATCTAAATTTAGCTTTAAATACAGCCTACGCTATTGCAATAGATCATTTTATGCACAGTTTGGAGACAGGAGTAAGACAAAATATTGCAGCTTTTGAAGCCGAAAAAGAGGCTTTATTAACACAAGGACTTACTGATAATGAAATAGAAAATTCTGAGCGTTGGGGAAGACATGTAGCACAACGTGTTATAGACTATGCAGAAAGCGATAGAGATGCTGAAGAACAAATTATTAATCAGACACCAAATGATTATGTAGCACCAGAAGGGGTTGGACTTTGGGAAGCTGCTGATAACGAAGATGCATGGTTTCCGTATTGGAGAGAAGTAAGAACATTTGCTATTACGCCTCAACAATCTAGTAGTACCAGTTTTAATTCTGTTTTGCAGCACAGTACTAATACTAATAGTCTTTATTATAGACAAATGAACGATGTATATGAGTCAACAACTAACGCTGCGGCTACAAATGGAGAAGATCTTTGGATTGCAGAATTTTGGGCAGATGATGTAGAAGGTTTAATGATTAGTCCACCAGGAAGGCACTACTCTATTGCTAACCAATTAATAGAACAAAATGACTTAGATTATGACGAAACGTTAGAGCTTTTATTAAGATTAGGATTAGCACTAAATGATGCCGCTGTTTCTGCTTGGGATGATAAATACACCTACAATATAGAACGTCCAAGTAATTATATTAGAGAATATATAGATGAAGATTTTACAACTAACTTATCTAAATTTATTAGTGGTAGCAATCCTGCTTTTCCAAGTTATCCATCTGGTCATGCTACATTTGCTGGTGCTGCTGCTGGTATATTTATTGATTTTTTTGGTTCAGATAATATGAGTATTACAGATAATACATATACAGGTTTTACAAACTTATCATTTAACGGAACAGCTAGAAGTTTTACTTCATTTACAGAAATGGCTTATGAAAACGCCTATTCACGTGTGCCTTTAGGTGTACATATTGAGCAAGATGCCATAGAAGGTCTAAGACTAGGTTTTGAAGTTTCAGATGCAGTAAACAATCTAAATTTACAAAGCGGAAATTAATCCATTTATGACACATTGAAAGTCACAATAGTAAATATTGTGACTTTTTTTGTGCTTAAACTAAAGCGTGTAATTCTAAATCCGTGCAGTTCATCGAAAAAATAGAGTGAAAATTCAATTATTCGATGACTGACATTTTTTTTAGGTTTAAAATATTAAATTTGATGTACTTAACCTACAAAATATATTGTTATGGAATTAAAAAAACTACTATTTAGTTTAGTTGTTGGTTGCTCCTGTTTTAGTGTTACAAATTATATAGAAGCCCAAACTAATCCTATTAATCCAACTGAAGCTGCTACAAATTTTAATATTTTTACGTCTGGTGATGCCATTGCTATTAGAACAGAAACCGAAGGTTCTTGGGCTGTTGGTGGTGATTTTACTTTAGATGGAACTATTAACATTTTTGGTGGTGTAAACTATTACAATCAAGATACACAACCTACTGCTTTAGTGGTCGCAGGAAAGATTAATTATAATTCTGGTCAGTTACAAATTTTACAGAACAACTATGTTAAAATAGGTGATTTATCTACAAGTTCAATTTTTGAAGTTGACCAAAACAATGTTGCGACCAATACTAGAATTACAGCCCTTGGAGGAAATTTCGATAGTACACCAAGAATTGCTCTAGCAACTCAACAAACCTCAAATTCTATTGCAGAAAATCCTCAGGTAGATTTTAGTTCTGCTTTTATAGAATTTATTTCGATTTCAGATTATTTAGGTACGCTTCCAACTAATACAACCTGGACGGCATCTGAATATAATTATGGTAAATTATGGATTGATTTAATACCAAATGAAACTAATATTATCAATTTAACTGTTGCAGAATTTAATGCCTTGAGTGAAATAAAATTTAACAATCAAGTGCCATCAACAGATGCTCCTTTTATAATTAATATTACAGATAGTGCTAATGGTAATGAGGTAATTATAGATAGTTGGCCAAATATAGTTGGTAGCCCATTAAGTTATGCGCCATATATTTTAATCAATTTCCCTGATATTACATCTACTATAACATATACTGGTGGTGCTCAAATTTACGGTACTATTTATGCACCAGAAGCGCGATTTAATAATAGAAGTAATTTTAATATTGATGGTCAAATTATTGTAGAAATGTTTGAACAAAATTCAGGAGAGGTTCATCCTTATATTTTTGATTCTACTATAGATATTCCTGATGATTCTACACCTGAAGAAATCTGTGATGGTATAGACAATAATGGTGATGGCGTTGTAGATGAAGGTTTTGCTGATACAGATGGAGATGGTGTTGCAGATTGTGTAGATAATTGTGTAGATACTTACAATCCTGATCAAATAGATGAAGATAATAATGGTATTGGAGACACTTGTGAGGTACAAGAACCAGAAGAAATCTGTGATGGTATTGATAATAATGGTGATGGTGTTGTAGATGAAGGATTTGCTGATACAGATGGAGATGGTGTTGCAGATTGTGTAGATAATTGTGTAGATACTTACAATCCTGATCAAATAGATGAAGATAATAATGGTATTGGAGACACTTGTGAGGTACAAGAACCAGAAGAAATCTGTGATGGTATTGATAATAATGGTGATGGCGTTGTAGATGAAGGTTTTGCTGATACAGATGGTGATGGTGTTGCAGATTGTGTAGATAATTGTGTAGATACTTACAATCCTGATCAATTAGATGTAGACGGAAATGGTATTGGAGATGCTTGTGAGGTTCAAGAACTAGAATGGTTTTGTGATGGTCTAGATAATGATGGTGATGGCCTTATAGATGAAGGTTATACAGATACAGATGGTGATGGTGTAGCAGATTGTATAGATAATTGCTTGGAAACTTTTAATCCAGACCAATTAGATGAAAACAATAATTATATTGGTGATGTTTGCGAAGGTGCTTTTGAAGGTGCTGGTAGAGCAGCTCATAGTTTAGAAGTTTACCCATTACCTTTTAAAGGTATTCTAAATTTAAAATACACGTCTAATATAGATGCTAATGCAACTATAGAAATTTTTAATATTCAAGGTAATTTGCTAAAACGTATTGAAAACTCAATAAATAAGAGTGCTAATATAATTAAGGTAGATTTAACTGATGCTGTAATTGGAAACCAGGTATTATTTGTGCGATTAACAACAACTGAAGGTGTTATATACAAAAAGGTTATTTCTAATTAGATAACATAATTTAAATAATTAAAAAAGTCAGATAACATTATAGTTTATCTGGCTTTTTCATTTTAGTAGTCTTTCTACTAATTCCATGTTTTCTTGAGTAGCTAAATTAGTTCCGCCAGTCATTGTGGTTGCTACACCACATATAACGCCCCATTTTAAAATATTTTCAGAAGAAAAACCTTGTACGATACCATAAACTAAACCAGCAACCATACTATCACCAGCACCAATGGTACTTTTTACTTTTACTGAAGGAGTATTTTGGTAAAAAATTCCATTTGAAGACGCTAAAAACGCACCTCTTGCACCTAATGAAACAACAACGTATTCTGCTTGTTTATTTTTTATTAATTGCTTAGCAAATTCTTCTTGTTCAGTTTTTGTTAGAAAATCTTTTCCTGCTAGTTGTGCTAATTCACCTTGGTTAGGTTTCATTAAAAACACGGGTTTTTTAAGACTTTCCTTTAAAGCTTTTCCTGAAGTATCTATAATAATTTTTACGTTTTTAGCTGTTAAATCTTCTATTAATTCCACATAAAAACTAGGAGACATATCATCTGGAATACTTCCACTAAGAATAAAAATAGAATCCTCTGTAACTAGCTTATTTATAGTATTTTTTAATGTTTTTATTTCAGTATTACTTAACCCCTTTCCTGGCATACCAAATCGGTATTGTAAATCGGTTTTAGCATCTACAACAGCCAAATTTTCGCGTGTCCATGCCTCTACGTTTACTGGTGTTATTTGTAATTGTTCGTCTTCTAGTAATTTTTTTAATTTTTTACCAGTATCGCCTCCACAAGTAAAAACACAATTGTTTTTTACGCCTAGTGTATGCAGCACTCTAGAAATATTAACACCGCCTCCTCCAGCTTGAAACTCAATGGCATTACATTTTAATTTTTGTTCAGGTAAAAGCTGTGCAATTTTTGCACTTTTATCTAATGCAGGATTAACGGTTAAAGTAACAATATTCATATTTTAGATGCTATTTTATGGCTATGTAAAAATTAATTTTTTAATAATGTAAAATAAAAAGTGGTACCCTTACCCTCTTCACTTTCTAACCAAATTTCACCATTGTAAAAGTTTACAATCTTTTTTACAATAGATAATCCTATTCCAGAAGAAGAGCCTGTGCTTTCCAACTTTGTAAAAACTTTGAATATTTTATCAAAATAGTCAGATTTAATACCTATTCCATTATCCTTTACAAAGAATTCATATTTATCGTCTTTTTCAATACAGCCTATTTCTATTGTGTTATTGGCTTTATCAGAATATTTTATTGCATTCTGAATCAGATTTTGGAATATTTGTTTAAATCGCCAAGTATTACCAGAGATACTTGGTAAATTGTTTTGAATTTTGATAGAGGTATTTTCAGGTATTAAAAGCGTTTCTGTAACCTCATTTATCATAGTATTAAAATTAATTAAGGTGTCTTGAGCTTCTAATTTGTCTATGGTAGAATAATCTAAAATTCCTTTTATAAGATTATCCATTTTTTCAACGTTAAATATTACTTGTTCTAATGGGTAAAACTCCTTTTCATCAATTTTAGATTTATTATCATCCATAAACCAACCAACCAAGGTATGAATATTTATTAATGGTGCTTTTAAATCGTGAGACACCACATGTGCATATTCGTTTAATTGTTCATTTTGAAGTGATAAATCTTTGAGTAGTTGTTCTTTCTTCTCTTCCTGAACTTTTATCTTTTCTTCTTGTTCTTTACGTTGAATAACATTAACTAGCATATTTGCGTAAACAAAGAGAATATCTTGTTCATTGTCGTTGTATTTATTAATTTTTTTTACCGAATCAAAACCAACAAAACCAATCAGTTCATCGTTTTTAATTTTTGGTATAGTAATTAAACTTTTAATACCTTGCGGTTCTAAAATAGCACGTAATCCAAATTCGCCATCTTCTGGTAATAAACTCACATCTTCTACATAGAAAGCTTCGCCTTTTTTATGTGCTTCTAACCAATGTGTAATATAATCAATAGGAATATTTTGTAAATTGTTTATTTCGGGTTCAATACCATCACTACACCATTCATAAGTATTTGAGGTTGTATTATTAACAAAATCGTATGAAAAAACATAACTACGGTCGGACTCTACAAACTCTCCAATTTGTTTTAATGATTTATGAATTAAATCATCTATATCTGATAAATCTGAATTAATATACGTAGTAGAAATACTAATTAATAATTGCTGAAACCTAAGTTGTCTTTCAATTATTTTATCTTTCTCTATTCTTAATAACTGTTCTTCCTTGTTCATTTGTAATTAGATTATTAAAGTGTTGAGCGTAAATCTGTTTGAAATATACTCTATCCATTTATAAAAATAAAATTAAGTTTTAAAAAATATAATTTTTTAATCATCAAATTTATTTAGATAGAGCGCTATTTTTATTTAAAACTGCTATGTAAATTAAAATAAAATTAGCTTGAAAAATCAGTTAAATACCTACCAATATTTGAGGTCTTTTTTTTGATTATGAGTATCTTTGTTTAGAACGAAAATCACTCTACAATTCTCAATTTTCTAATACCAAAAATGAAAAACTATAAACCAAAAAACAGACTAAATTCTCAGGCATATATTGATGGTATATTAGATGGAGACCGAGTTATTCTATCTAGAGCAATTACAATTATTGAAAGTAACTTAGAAAGCGATAAATTATTAGCTAAAGAAATTGTTCAAAGTATACTACCAAAGTCTGGTAAATCAATTCGTATTGGTATTACAGGAGTTCCAGGTGTTGGCAAAAGTACTTTTATTGAAGTCTTTGGATTGCATTTGATAAAACAAGGACATAAAGTTGCCATTTTATCTATTGACCCAACCAGCCAGCGCTCTAAAGGTAGTATTTTAGGTGATAAAACAAGAATGGAACAATTGGCAGTATTGCAAGACGCCTATATTAGGCCTTCTGCTTCTGGAGATACTTTGGGTGGCGTTTCTAATAAAACTGGTGAAACCATGTTACTTTGTGAAGCAGCTGGTTATGATGTTATTTTAATAGAAACTGTTGGTGTAGGACAATCTGAAACTGCAGTACATGGCATGACTGATTTCTTTCTATTATTAATGCTTGCTGGTGCTGGAGATGAATTGCAAGGTATAAAGAAAGGTATTATGGAAATGGCTGATATGGTGGTTATAAATAAAGCTGACGGAGACAATATTAAAATGAGTGAATTGGCAAGAGTTCAGTACCAAAATGCACTTCATATTTTCCCTATGTCTGAGTCTGGTTGGAGCCCTGTGGTAACCACTGCTTCTGCTTTAAAAAATATTGGAATTTCTAATGTTTGGGATGAGATTTTAAAATTTAAAACATTAGTTAAAGACAATGGTTATTTCTTTAAAAATAGAAATCATCAACAAATAAAATGGATGTACAATAACATCAATGATGAATTAAAACAATTGTTTTATGGGTCAAAGAGTATTAAAAGTCAACTTTCAATTTTAGAAAAAGATATTATCGCCTCTAAAATCTCACCTGTAAAAGCAGCTCAGCAAATTCTAAAAACCTTCAAAAACTCATTTTAAGTTGATTTTTACATTTGGGTTTTAAAATCATAACATTTTGTGAATACTCTGGCCTTTTATTTTAAAATATTTAATCCGTTATTATAATTTTAGTTGAAAACCAATTTTGCATTTATGGTTACAATAAGCCATAATAAAAAAGCCTAACCTCTTACAAGATTAGGCTTTATATTATAATATAAGACTAAACGCTTATTCTTGCTCTAAGTATTTTTCCATAATAGTAATTGCGGCTTCAGAAATCACAGTACCAGGACCAAAAATGGCTACCACTTTTCGTTCTAATAAATAATTATAATCTTGTGCTGGTATTACGCCACCTGCAAAAACCATAATATCTGGTCGGCCCATTTTTTCCAATTCACCAATTAATTGAGGAATCAATGTTTTATGACCTGCTGCTAAACTAGAAGCACCAACAAAGTGTACATCATTTTCTATGGCTTGTTTTGCTACTTCTTCAGGTGTTTGAAATAATCCTCCCATATCCACATCAAAGCCTAAATCTGCAAAACTAGAAGATACAACTTTTGCACCTCTATCATGCCCATCTTGTCCCATTTTTGCAATCATAACTCTAGGACGACGACCTTCTATTTCTGCAAATTTATCCGTCATGTTTAAAGCTTTGGCAAACGTATTATCACTTTTCACTTCCTTTCCGTACACACCACTTATTAATTTAGTATCTGCTTTATGTCTGCCAAAGTGAACTTCTAAAGCATCAGATATTTCACCTAAAGTAGCAAAATTCTCAGCAGCTTCAACAGCTAAAGCCAATAAGTTACCTTCTCCTCCACCTGCACAATCTTCTAAAGCTTTTAAATTTGCTGCCACTAACTCTGAGTTTCGTTCAGCTTTCATTTTATTTAAACGTACAATTTGAGAATTTCTAACAACCGTATTATCTACTTCTAAAATTTCTATATTCGATTTTTCATTGGTTTTAAATTTATTAACGCCAACAAGAATATCTTGTGCAGAATCTAAACGGGCTTGCTTACGAGCAGATGCTTCTTCAATTCGTAATTTTGGCACACCTGTTTCAATAGCTTTTGCCATGCCACCAAGCTCTTCAACCTCTTCAATAAGTTTCCAAGCTTTTTTAGCAATCTCTTGAGTTAAATATTCTACGTAATAAGAACCAGCCCAAGGGTCAACAGCTTTTGTGGTTTGTGTTTCATCTTGAATAAAGATTTGTGTATTACGCGCAATCCTTGCAGAGAAATCTGTTGGTAATGCTATGGCTTCGTCTAATGCATTTGTATGTAAAGATTGTGTGCCTCCTAATGTGGCAGCCATAGCTTCTATGCAAGTACGGGCGACATTATTAAAAGGGTCTTGCTCACTTAAACTCCAACCAGACGTTTGACTATGTGTACGTAATGCCATTGATTTTGGATTTTTAGGGTTAAATTGTTTAATAATTTTTGCCCAAAGCATACGTGCTGCACGCATTTTTGCTATTTCCATAAAATGGTTCATTCCTACTGCCCAAAAGAAAGATAAACGTGGCGCAAACTCATCGATTTTTAATCCAGATTTTAATCCAGTTCTAATATACTCCATACCATCGGCCAAGGTATAAGCTAATTCAATATCTGCAGTGGCACCAGCTTCTTGCATGTGATAACCGCTAATTGAAATAGAGTTAAATTTAGGCATGTATTTAGTGGTATAATCAAAAATGTCGCCAATAATTCGCATAGAAGGCAATGGTGGATATATGTACGTGTTACGAACCATAAATTCTTTTAGAATATCATTTTGAATAGTGCCAGACAATTTTTCTAAAGCAACGCCTTGTTTTTTTGCTGCAGCGATATAAAAAGCCATAATTGGTAATACTGCTCCATTCATGGTCATAGAAACCGACATTTTATCTAAAGGAATTTGATCAAACAAAATTTCCATATCTAAGATAGAATCTATAGCAACACCAGCTTTACCAACATCACCTGTTACACGAGGATGATCCGAATCATAACCACGATGCGTCGCCAAATCAAAAGCAACTGAAAGTCCTTTTTGGCCTGCAGCTAGGTTTCTTCTATAAAATGCATTAGACTCTTCTGCTGTGGAAAAACCTGCATATTGCCTAATAGTCCATGGACGCATAGCATACATAGCACTATAAGGACCTCTTAAAAATGGAGGAATTCCTGCAGAATAACTTAAATGCTCTGCTTTAGCAATATCTTCTTTTGAAAAATGTTTTTTAACAGGAATACCTTCTGGTGTATTCCAAATGTCTTTATTTTCTGAAGCTTCAACCGTTTGTTTAACCGCAGAATTTAATGTTATATCTGAAAAATCTGGTCGCATAGTCTTAAGATTTTAAGGTTTTTTGAACTTTATCTTGAATGCTGGTTAGTGTTACAATAACATCTGTTTTCATATTAACCACACCATCTAAACCAGCTTCAGTTAATTCGTCCATGTTTTTAGGAGCACCTGCTAACAGTAATACTTTGTTGGTATTTAATGCTCTAAATGATTTTATAAAGTTAAGGGCTGTTTCATCATAATCTTGGTCAGAACTACAAATTACAACCACATGAGCATCTGATTTAGCCGTTTCTGTAGCCGCATGTTCAGCATTTTCAAAGGTCTCTTCTTGCTGGATATCAAAACCACTAACACCAATAAAATCATAAGCAAAAGCTGCTCTGGATTTTCGCATGGTTAAATTTCCATAACTGGCTAGTTGTACAATTGGTCTTACATTGGTTGTTGCTACTATCTCTTCTGTAACACGTCTCATGGCTTCAATTTCTAGAGATGCTCGTCGTGGTGTTAATACTTTTGTATTATCAACGCTTCCTTTAGAAAGAAGATTAGCTTCAACGGTTTCCATTAAGTTAGGGTACTTATTAACACCTACCATTGCAATTCTACGTTGGCTTATTAGTTTTAATTTTTGAAGTCGAATTTCTGCAATTTGCTGTTGTATAGTTTCGTTTTCAAAAGCTTTAAAAAATCCACCTTTAGCTTCAATAGCTTTAAATAATTCTAAAGCTTTTTCTGCAATTTTAGTACTTACCTCTTCAATGTAATAAGAGCCATCTACAGGATTAGATACTTTACCAAAATAAGACTCTTCTCGTAATATGGTAGTAATATTTCCTGCAATACGATTTGAAAAATCCGAAGCACTTTTAAACTCTTTATCGTAAGGATCAATTAATACGCCATCTACGTTGCCTAAAATAGCAGACATGGCTTCAGTAGTGCAACGTAATAAGTTAGTTTCTGCGTCTGTTATTGATTTACTCCAAATAGATGTTTTTGCCGTTAAGATTTTAGAAAAATCGGAAACATTATATTTAGCAGCAATTTCGGTTAATAAATTATTGAAAGCTCTAAATTTACCTATTTCAACAAAATACTCTAAACCTATTGCCAATAGAAAATTTAAGTTGTTAAAAACGTCTTGGACAGCAACACCTTTTTCTTTTAGTTTCTCTGTTAAAAATACTAATGCATTTAAAGTATAAGCGATCTCTTGAACTTGATTAGCACCAGAGTCTAAAAACTCAGTTCCGGAAATAGTAAGTGCTTTAAAATTTGGGAAATCTGCTGTTAACTTTATTAATTCTGCTGTAATTTCAATCTTATTGTCATCAAAATTACCAGTTGTAACATAGCTAGATATTAGACTAGTGTTAATGTATCCCTTTAAGTCTTTATTTTTTGCAAATTCGACTAATTCTTTTGTGAATTTTAAGGTGTTATTATATAATTCAAAGGATACTGTAACAGTATTTAAATCTATATCTTTTAAAAGTTCTTCAACTTTAACATTGTTTATAATTTGAAAAATGATTCCATTAAGTCCTTCTTCAATGGCTTTTTTTGCTAAATCATTTCCTGTTTCAGAACAGCAAACAGCAACTGTACGATAATTGACTAATGATTGAGAATTCTCTCCTGTATTTTTAAGTTGAGTGATGTTATTTTCACTGTTGTAACAAGGTTGAATCTTAATACCATTTAAGTTTTTCCAAACTAGTTTTTTTTCAAAATCAGCACCTTTTAAATCGGCTGTAACTCTTTCCATCCACTGTTCTGTTGTTACAGGTGGAAATTCTGAAAAGAGTGGTTTATTATTGTTATTCATAATAATTACTATTATCAAATTATTTTATCATTAAACTACTTCCAAATCTTTCAAAAATAGCTTTATAACTATCTCTTAAATCTAAATTGGTATAACCACCATAATTAAACCCTATTTCTAGATTTTATATGTTTAAAAGCCTTTTTATCTGTTATGGCATTTGGTATTTGATGACTTTAAAATTTACAAATGTGTGTTTGTACACATTTAAATAAAAAGAAAATTTATCCTAAAAAACTTAAAATAATACCGGCAGCAATTGCAGAACCAATTACACCTGAAACATTTGGAGCCATAGCATGCATTAACAAATAATTAGTTGGGTCTGATTTTAAGGCTTCAGTATGCACAACTCTTGCGCTATCTGGAACTGCTGAAACACCTGCAGCACCAATTAATGGATTAATTTTATTGTCACCTTTTAAGAATAGATTCATAAATTTAGCAAATAACAAACCTCCACAAGTGGCAATAACAAATGATATTGCTCCAAGTCCAAAGATTAACATAGAATCTTTAGTTATAAAAATATCAGCTTGCGTTGATGCTCCTACTGTTACACCTAATAAAATGGTAACAATATCTATTAATTTGGTTCTTGCAGTATCTGCTAAACGCTCTGTTCTACCAGACTCTTTAAGTAAGTTACCAAAGAAAAGCATACCTAACAATGGTAATGCGCTAGGAGAAATAAACGTAGTTAATATTAAAGCTACAACCGGAAAAATCATTTTTTCTTTTTGTGTAACAGCTCTTGGTGGCTTCATTTTAATTTTTCTGTCTTTTTTAGATATTAGCATACGCATTAATGGTGGCTGAATTACTGGTACTAATGCCATGTATGAATACGCAGCAATGGCTATTGGCCCAATTAAGTTTTTAACGGTTGTACCATCTGGCAATATGTTTACACCGTTTGCTAATTTAGAAGATAAGAAAATAGCTGTTGGCCCATCTGCACCACCTATAATACCAATAGCGCCAGCTTCAGGTAGATTAAACCCTAAATAAATAGCTCCTAAAAATGTGGCGAAAACACCAATTTGTGCCGCACCTCCCAATAACATTAATTTTGGATTTGCAATTAATGACGAAAAATCGGTCATAGCACCAATACCTAAGAATATCAACGGAGGGTAGACCCCTTTTACCACACCAAAATATAGATAGTTTAAAACAGAACCAGTTTCGTAAATACCTGTTTGGTTTCCGGCGACAAAAGGAATATTTCCTAAAATAACTCCTGCTCCTATTGGGATAAGTAATAAGGGTTCATAATCGAATTTTATACCTAAATAAATAAAAATGATGCCTATAATAATCATTATTACGTTTCCAGATGTAGAATTTGCAAATCCTGTATAACTGTAAAACTTTTTTATACCATCAAATGCACCATCTAAAACACTTTTATCTTCTGTAATATCTGTTTGAGTAGAGCTTACTACAGTAGTTGTTGTAGGGTTTGTATTTGTGCCTAATCCAAGTACTGGTCTTATAAAAATCAGTAACGATAATGCACTAAATATTATAATTAATTTCTTCATTTTTTTGTTAACTAATGGTTAGTATACTTAAGTGAAAAACACTACATCTAAAATGCCTATTCTAATTCTAGCATTACGGCATCTTGTAATACTTGCTGCCCTACTTCAACTTTAATAGCCGTTATTACACCAGATTTTTCAGCCACAATATTGTTTTCCATTTTCATAGCTTCAAGAACTAAAAGTAAATCGTTCTCTTTTATGGTGTCACCAACATTTACCTTAAGAGCTAAAATTACACCTGGTATTGGTGCTACAATTTTAGTTGTTGTAGATTTTGGATTAACCTTTAATGGCACCGCAGGTTGTTTTGAAGCCGAACGCACCAAGGTTGGTGTTTTAGACTGCTTAATCTCTTTTTTCATTATAACATCAAATGAAGTACCATTGACTTCTAGATTAATCACATTATCCTCTTGCGACTTTATATTTACAGTATAACCGTTTTCGTTAACTTTGAATTTATAACTTTTCATCTGTTTCTATTTATTGAGTTTTATGCGCACATGTTGTACTTTAATTATTGTTATTTTTAACAATAAAATTTTGAATATGCTCATTTCAATTTTTATAATTTATTTTGAATACCATATATTTTAGAACTCCATGGTGAATAGGCCTTTTTTACTTGTTTAATTGTTAAAATTCCGCTTTCAACATCGTGTTGTTCACTTAAGTACATATGTACTGCAGCTCCTATAACTGCTGAAATTTCACCTGTAAAACCACTGTCTCCTTTTACTTTTATATCACTGATTTTTCTGTCTTTTCTTTTGGTAATTATCTTATAGATATAAAGCATTACAGGTAGTCCGTAGTTAAAGAAAAGCGCTAGAATAACTAAGGCACTAAAAACAATTAATAATCCTGTAATTAAAATTACATACCCTTCACTTATGGGATCTGTGCTAATTAATAGTTGTATCATTATAATGGAATATTTGAATGTTTTTTTGGTGGATTTACATCTTTCTTATTTTGAAGTAATTCTAAAGCTCTAACAATTCTAAAGCGTGTATTTCTAGGTTCAATGACATCATCTATAAAACCATATTTAGCAGCTTGATACGGATTAGCAAAACGTTCTGTGTATTCATCTTCTTTTTGCTGTATATAATCTTCTTTTTCAGAATGGTCTTCAATTTTTCTAATATTTGAGCCCTCTAAAACCTCTACAGCTCCTTTTGCTCCCATTACTGCAATTTCTGCCGTTGGCCAAGCATAGTTTATATCGCCTCTTAATTGCTTACAACTCATTACATCATGAGCGCCACCATAAGATTTACGCAGTGTAATAGTTACTTTTGGTACAGTAGCTTCTCCGTAGGCGTATAATAATTTAGCACCATGTAAAATAATTCCGCCATATTCTTGCCCTGTTCCAGGTAAGAAGCCAGGTACATCTACCAGAGTGACAATAGGAATATTAAAAGCATCACAAAAACGTACAAAACGCGCTGCTTTGCGAGAGGCATCAATATCTAAAACACCTGCATAATATTTTGGTTGATTAGCCACAATACCAACAGGGCGACCATTAAATCTTGCAAAACCTACACAAATATTTCTTGCATAGTTTCTATGTACTTCTGTAAATTCGCCATTATCTGTAATTATTGAAATAACATCAACCATGTCATAAGGTTGATTAGGATTTTCTGGAATAATCTCATTTAAAGCATCTTCTAATCTATCTATTGGGTCATTACAACTCAATATTGGTGCTTCTTCTAAATTATTAGAAGGCATATAGCTCAGTACCTTTCTTATTAACAACAAATTAGTTTCATCATCTTTAGCTAAAAAGTGAGAGACGCCAGAACGTGTGGAGTGTATTTTGGCACCACCAAGTTGCTCTGCTGAAACCACTTCTCCCGTTACTGATTTTACCACTTTAGGACCAGTAACAAACATATAACTGGTCTCTTCAGTCATAATTGTAAAATCTGTTAATGCTGGCGAATAAACCGCTCCACCTGCACAAGGACCAAGTATGGATGATATTTGAGGTATAACACCAGAAGCCATTATGTTACGCTGAAAAATTTCTGCATAACCTGCCAATGACCTAACACCTTCTTGTATACGTGCACCACCAGAATCATTTAATCCTATTATAGGTGCTCCTATTTTCATTGCCATATCCATTACTTTACAAATTTTTAAGGCATATGTTTCTGATAATGAACCACCAAACACCGTGAAATCTTGAGCAAAAAGATAGACGATTCTACCATCAATTGTTCCGTGGCCAGTTACAACACCATCAGACAAGAATATTTGTTTATCTAATCCAAAAGATTTTGTTCTATGAGTTACAAACATGTCAAATTCTTCAAAACTATCATCGTCTAAAAGAATATCTATACGTTCGCGAGCTGTTAATTTACCTTTAGCATGTTGTGAGTCTATTCGTTTTTCTCCTCCTCCCAATTTGGCTTTAGCTCTTTTTTCTATGAGCTCGTTAATTTTATCTTGATTTGCCATAATGTTGTTTTGCTAATCTTTTATAATAGTTTGAAATTAATCTTGTTTAGAACATAGTTCTGTAAGAACACCCAATGTAGATTTTGGATGTAAAAAACCTATATCTAAGCCTTCTGCGCCTCTTCTAGAGGTTTTGTCAATTAAAGTTACACCACGTTCTTCTGCAAGTTTTAAAGCTTCATTGGTGTCATTAACTGCAAATGCAATGTGATGGATTCCTTGACCTTTTTTTGCAATAAATTTTCCGATAGGACCATCTGGTGATGTACTTTCTAATAATTCAATTTTTGTATTACCTACCAAAAAAAAGGCTGTCTTCACTTTTTGATCGACAACCTCTTCTATAGAATAGCATTTCATCCCTAATACCTGTTCATAGTATTTTATGGCTTCTTCTAGATTATCTACTGCTATACCCAAATGCTCTATATGAGAAATATTCATGATTAAATAATTAAGTTGTTTAATTTGCATCAAAGTTAGTCTAGGTTAATTTTGTATTATATGACAGATGTCATGTAATAAAAATTTATTGCTTTTCTATTATTTAATTTCTAATGAATTGGTTAGTTTTATGAAAATACTGAGTAAATTCTTAACGTTATTTTAGCTAAACCTTATGTTATAAAAAATAAAAAAGAGGATAGTTTAAGTTCTATCCTCTTTATTTATCTAATACGTTGAATTTTATATAATTTGTAGAAATTTAATTCAAATACTTAATGTTGATTGTTTTTGAAGTATAACATCATTTCCAGAATTGATAGATGTGGTCTAACTGTAGTTTTTTCAAAATCTGAAATAACATTGTTTGCACTAAATTCTTCACTACTACTATTTTCATAATTTAATTTTTAGAAATATAATTTCGTTTTACCATATAAAGGTTAAAATTATTATAGCTAAAAGAAAGATTAACTTAGGGCTAAAAATGGTAAATATCTGCTTTATTCTAAAATGAACTTTATCGAATGCTTTTTTTGCACATCATGCCAAACAAAATCTATAAGTTGTTGGCTTTCTCCTTCGGTATATAACTCCATCTTATTAACAACGACTTGGTGTGCTTTTTCGGGATGATGGTCTAAAACTTCATTTTTACGATACACCAGATTTTGAATAGTTAAGATTTCAATACCCCTGTTATCAGGTTTTTAGAATTAAATACAATATGTGGTATCTTTTTCCCATTACATTTTTGATTTAGAATTCTCAAGCGCTTTTCTAATATGCTCACTATCCCAATGGTTATCAAAATCTACGATACCTCTTTTAAAGTCAGCTTCTAGCAATTCTTCTTGCTCTTGTAATTCTTTTCGAGCTTTAAAAATATAATCTTCCTCGCGTTTAGGTGCTTTAGCTAATCGTCTTAAACTTGTCTCATCGTACTTGATGAAATTTTTAACCTGTCTGTTTAAAGTATATTTTCTAAAACCTAATTTGTGTAACACATCACTTGCGAGCGATAATGAAGTATCTAAAGATTCTCTATAAATGTTTTCTCTACCAAGGTTTAACAACTCATAAGCATCGTATCTGTTTTTAGTACGAATCATTAGTTCTACATGAGGATATTTTTCTTCCACAATTTTACTAATGGCTTTAGAAACCTTTACTCTGTTAGTAGCAATAATTATAATTTTAGCATCTGCAATTCCTGCAGATTCTAACAAATCTATACGCGTTGCATCTCCATAATACACTTCAAACCCCATTTTACGAAGAAAATCAACACGATTAGAATCTTGATCTAAAACGGTGGCTTCTACACCATGAGACCTTAAAAAACGACCAACAGTACTCCCGAAATGTCCAAAACCAACCAAAATTATTTTTTGAGATTTTGCAATATGGTCCATAGGTCGCTGAATGGATTCTTTGGTTCCTACTTTTGGAAGAATAAAACGCTCATTTATGATACTTATTATAGGAGTTAAAGCCATACTTAATGCTGTAATTACTAACAACATATCCAGTTGTTCTTGTTCTAAAATATTAAGTCCGAATGCAAAAGACAGTAATACAAAAGCAAATTCTCCAACTTGAGCTAAACTGAAGGTTAACAATAATTTTTGGTCTAGTTTCAATTTGAAAACTTTACCAGTAATATATAAAATTATAGCTTTTAATACAATAATGGCGATTAAAACGCCTGCTATAGTTAACGGACTTTTAGCAATAACGATAAAGTTAATAGACGCACCAACTGCCATAAAAAACAAACCTAATAACAGGTTTTTAAAAGGCTCTAAGGTGCTTTCTAATTCATGTTTAAACTCGCTACTCGATAAAACGACTCCACCTAAAAACGCACCTAAAGCCGGACTTAAACCTACCAATTCCATAATAAGAGCAATGCCAAATACAATTAAAAATGCTGCAGCAATTAACAATTCGCGAACACCTGTTTTTGCAACCTTTCTTAGCATTGGTACAATGACAAAACGACCTAAAGCTATAACAATAACCACTGATAAAATAATTGCTAACGTTTGAAAACCTAATGGCAAACTATCAATTAAACTGAGAGATTCATTATGGCTGTCTGTATGTAATTCTTCATTAGAATTAGATAATAAAGGCATTGCACCAATCATAAAAATCACAATAATATCTTGAAACAGTAAAATTGAAAAAGCGCTAGTTCCAAAGGTAGTGTCCATCAACCCTTTTTCTTTTATGGTCTGCATAGCAATAGCTGTAGAAGATAAAGCTACAGCCATGGAAATTACTAATGCGACTTCCCAATTATATCCTAAGAAATAGAACAATAAATACGATAATAACATGGTACCTCCTACTTGAATTCCTCCCATTCCAAGTATGGTTTTACGCATATTCCAAAAGTTTTTAGGTTCTATTTCTAATCCAATAAGAAATAACATCATGACAACTCCAAACTCTGCAAAATGTAAAATATCTTCGCCTTCTTCACCAATAAAACCTAGAACATAAGGACCGATTAAAACGCCAGCTAATAAATAACCTATCACAGAACTCAAGCCTAATCGTTTAGCAATGGACACACAAATTATGGCACCTGCTAGAAATACAATGGCTTCAAAAAGTAAACTTCCAGTCATAAATTTTAAGTGCTTTTAAGTTGTGGAATATCATTAATGAAAGACATTTTTTTAAAGTCTTTCATAGTTAATTCAGCTTGTAATAAATCTATTAATGTACCGTAGTTAATTTTATAATCGTGTAATTTTTCATCGGAAAGGTTATGAGTTCCCATTACTGCAAAAGGTGGAAAATACGTCATGCCACATAAATTTGCAGTTTGCTCAAAAGGTCTTAAAAATTGCTCTACTGTAAAACTATTGTAACCTGCTGAACAATATACTTCTTTAGAGCCTCCTGTAGTTATGGCATTTAAGCAGATTTTATTGTGAAGGGCTTTTCCTTCTGGTCCATAAGCCCAATTAAATTCTAATACCATATCTATCCATTGTTTCATTAATGGCGGACAACTATACCAGTAAAATGGATGATGCCATATAATAATGTCATGTTGCTCTAATAATTTTTGTTCTCTTGGTACATCGATATGAAAATCAGGATATTCATCATACAAATCATTAATAGTAACGTTTTCTTTATTTTTAATTTGATTGATTAAAGCTAAGTTTGCTCGAGATTTTTCAAATTTGGGATGAGCGAAAAGGATTAATATTTTTTTCATGCTTCAATTTATATAATATCTGCTCTAAATTTTCTAAATGTTTAAATTAAGCTACTAAATTAAAGGCGAGTTTAATTCCTGTTATAATCATGCCTGTTCCAATAATGGCAATAATTAATCCCATTATTTTTCCTATTACAGAAATTACATTATTACCTACAATTTTTACAATTAAATCACTTAATCTAAACGTAAAATAAGTTAATAAACTCATGGAACCAAATATGGCTATCACTAGTATAATGTGCACTGTTTCTGCTTTAGCAACAAAATTCATAGCCGTTACAATTGTTCCTGGACCTGCTAAAATTGGAATGG
The DNA here is from genome assembly GCF_009741275.1 of Winogradskyella endarachnes. Classification (GTDB taxonomy): domain Bacteria; phylum Bacteroidota; class Bacteroidia; order Flavobacteriales; family Flavobacteriaceae; genus Winogradskyella; species Winogradskyella endarachnes. The sequence goes on along the minus strand of NZ_WOWS01000001.1, from coordinate 295,718 downwards.
CTAAAGGCGAAACAGCAATATTTTCATCTATATCTACATTATCAATTGTTTTTACATTAGATTGCTTAGACTGAAGCATATCAAAACCTATAAAAAATATTAGAATTCCACCTGTAATTTTAAAAGCAGGAATTGTAATGTTGAATAATTCAAAAATATATTTACCTAAAAGTACAAATACGGCGACGATTATAAACGCTATAAAATTAGAGCGTCTGTTAATATCATGTTTGGTTTTTCTATGTGCACCTTGCGTTAATGACAGAAAAACCGTCATATTAGAAATAGGGTTTGTTATCGCAAAAAATGCCGTAAACACAGCTATTGAAAACGTAATTAAATTATCCATATTGATTTAAAATTAATCCTGCAAGAACTTGAATATCTGCTATGCCACCAAAATATTTTGTTTTATTTAAGAAAATTAGTCCAGTAGAATTTTAAAATATCAATAGTTGTTATTTTTTTAATGAAGCTATAAATTTTATTATTGGTATAATATAAGAAATGCTGAGACTAATTATAATTAATCTCAGCATTTATTTATAAAGGTTAAATGATAATTAGAATTTTAAACTATCTAAAAAATCATTTACTTTTTCTTTTGATTCTCCTGTTTTTTTCTGGATTCTACCAACTAATTCATCTTCTTTTCCTTCTTGGTAATCTAAATCATCATCGGTTAAATTTCCCCATTTTTGCTTCAGCTTACCTTTAGCAATATTCCAGTTTCCTTTTAATTTATCTTCTACAGCGTTCGTCATTTTATATGCTTTTAATGTTATATAAACCACTATTGGTCTACGCTTGTAAAATTACAGTTAACTTAAAGCTTTACTTAACGCTATCGATTTAAAACTTAGTTCAAATCAAAAAAATGCTGAATAATAACTTAAACCAAACTGCTGGTTAAATCTAACAATGTTTCAATTTTAGACTCGTTATAAGCATCTGGATGCGCATTCTTATATCAACCTCTATCGTTATCAAAATAAGAACCTGTTTTATTGGCATGAATGCTATCCATGGCTAGAGAATATAAAATATCTACACCTTTCTCCGCAGGCGACCAATGTTGACCATAAGGTTCTTTCGCCATTTTTGTATTTAATAACGAACCAGGATTTACAGCAATGGTTGTAATATTTGGATGTTGTTTTGCAAAATTGAACGACCACATGGTTAAAGCTAATTTACTTTGTGCGTAAGAATCACTTGAATTAATTGAAACATCTCCAGTTAAAACACCTTTTTTTACAGTGGATTGCGCAGCAGAACTTAAATTAACCACTCTTGTATTTGTTCCTTTTTCTAAAACCGAAATAATGTTTTCTGTTAAGATGAAAGGCGCCAAGTAATTTACAGCCATTCTAATATCTAAACCGTCTTTGGTTTTATTTGAAGGTGTTTTTAAAACTCCTGCATTATTAATTAAAATATCTAAACTTGGTAGTTCATTTTTAATTTGTTCAGTCATTTGTTTTACAGTATTTAAATTTAAAAAATCGGCTACAAAACCTTTGATGTTTTGGTTTTTTGAAGCTTCTTTTAGTTCATTAATTACGGTATTTAATTTGTCTTCACTCCTACCATGAAGATATATTTGGTGTCCTTCTTTAGCTAGTTTTAAAGCGGTTAGTTTCCCAATGCCATCGGTACTTCCTGTTATTAATATGGTTTTCATTTTTTTTATGTTTTTTGTTGAAATGTCAGCCCTAAATTGTTCTCGATACGATTATTCTTCAGAATGTCTTCTGAAGAATAATCACTCGAACTGACGTTTCTAATTCATTTGTAAAGTATTCTATCTTTTAGAATGGTGCAACAGTATCTTTTGGTCCATCAGGTAAACTCCAACGTTGGCGAGCGGTAACATTTTCTAATGCAACGTCTTTAATACTATTGCTGTTACTAATATTTCCATAACTACTGGTGCTTCCTCGTGGTATCTGCATATTATCGCCATACAACCAAAAATGCTATTTGGTGTATAATTAACCGTATTTCCGTTTATTTTAATGCGCCCACTACCCGATTCAAAATATAGAATCTCGAAAAAACGAATACTGGTGTACTCGCAAAACGAGAAAAATGTTTGCTCTTTGTATTGCTGAATAACGATATTTTCTAGAATTGTTCTTGCCATAATTATAATTAATTAAACCTTTTAAAAAATGAAAAAGCCACTCAGAATGTGTTTTACATTAGGTGGCTTTTTTCTGTTGTTAACCAAATTAACATTTTTTAATATATTGTTTGGTCGGAAAACGATTTTAGAGCGTAGTTACAATTTATATTTCAGTGAAGATTTCGCTTTCCGGTAATCTAGATTTTGGTGTTTTATCGGTTGTGTTAAAGTCAGATTCTGCTCTATATCCAATGGAAACCGCTACTAAAGCTGTAAAACCTTTTTCTCTTAAACCAAATTCTTCATCTAAAGCTTTTACATCAATACCTTCCATTGGTGTGGCATCAATACCTAAAGTAGCAACACCTAACAAAAAGCTACCTATGTTAAGATATACTTGTTTTTCCATCCAATGATTTAAATCTTTTAAATCGTATTTATGTATGTCTGCAAATGTTTTTACAGCACCTATAAATCCGTTTTTAACATCTTCATTAGGGAATCTTCCGTTTTTATCATCTACATCTGCAATGTGTTTGTAGTAATCTTCATTAGCATCGGTTTTTGCACAAAAAAGCACCACAGCTGAAGCGTTAGTTACTTTTGGTTCGTTAAAATGAAAAAAGCCTTGTGTTCCTTTAGCCATTCGTGCTTTTCCTTCTTCAGTTTCAGCAATAATAAAATGCCAAGGTTGTAAGTTAACACTTGAAGCGCTCATTCTTAAAAGGCTTTTAACTTGATTCATATCTTCTTCAGATATTTTTTTGGTTGGGTCAAATTCTTTAGTAGTGTATCTCCAGTTTAATGTTTCTTTTAAATTCATTTTTAATTGATTTTTATTATGGATTTAATTTATACTATCAAAATTATAGTAACAAAAGTATCTGTAGTTTACATTCTGTGCAATAACGGTCAAAAAGTATAGTTTAATTTTTTATAGTATAAAAAGGTCTAAACTCAACAATATCAGTAGATTTAAACGAATGTTAAATTTACTATAAAAAGTATAGTTGTATAATTAATGATAGTACAATACCTTTGTACTTATTTAAACAAATACTATGTATAAATTTAAAGGAAAAGAATACCCTTGTTGTGCCAGTTTAACTATGGGACTAATTGGTGGGAAATGGAAAACGGTAATTATATTTCATCTTATTGATAAGACTTTACGATACAATGAGCTTAGAAAAGAAATGCCTACTGTAACTGAACGCACATTAAGTTTACAATTAAAAACCTTGGAAGAAGATGGTATTGTAAAAAGAAAGGTTTACACCTCTAAACCACCTTTAAAAGTGGAATATTCGTTAACCGATTTTGGTAAAACGTTAATACCTGTGGTACAATCTATTGCAGATTGGGGTGTTAATGTTGTTGAAGGAAAAAGGGAAATTATTAAATAATTTAATTGCTTAATTCCATTTTTTTAGATTCCCTAATTAATGCCCTAGCTAATACGGTTGTAGCATCAATTATTAAACTATCTTCAATTTTATCGTATTGAATAGCTAATGGTATTTCGGTACATCCTAAAATAACAGCTTGTGCACCTTTACGAGATAAATAGGTTGCTGCCATACTTAAGTTTTCTTTCGCTTTTTCATTTACAGGATTTGAAAATGCTTTGATACCATAAGATGTATCATAAATAGAAGGATGTACAAATAAATCTTGAATATCTTTTGAAGGTTGAATGACTTCAATATTATATTTAGATAAAACTTCTGGATATACTTTTGCCAAAATGGTTCCTGTAGTACCTAATACTCCTACTCTAGTTATATCTGGATGCTTTGTAGAAATATACAATCCTACTTCTTCTATTAAATTAACCAAAACACAAGACTTCGGGATACTTTTTTCAATTAGACTTAAAATAGGCTTAGCGTGTGCAGTATTACAAGGTATTCCAATAATTCGAGCTCCACTAGCTATTAAAGAGGCTATTATTTCGGTAATTGCAATCCCAGGATTAGTTTCGGTTTCACCTAAAAGATATTTTGTTCTGTCAATAATTTTATGTGGGACAGACAGCATAGATACAGGTAAATGCTCTTGGTCTGAAGTTGCTTCGGTTAAATCATAAACCTTTTTAATTAAGTCGATTCCTGCGTAACTACCTACACCTCCAACTATACCTATCATTTTATTTGTCATCATTGTGCTTTGAGAAATTGAATTTCAAATTAAAAACATCTACTATTAATTTTATCTTAATATTATTATAATTTATTGTTTTCATTGCACTAAGCTTAAACCTTTGTTAAAAAAAAGAATGAACATTCATTTTTTTATATCTTTGTATCTCAATTAGTATAAAAATGGGAAAACTTCAAAAAAGCATTGATAAACGAAACGCTTTGGTAAAAGCAACAATTGAGTTAGTAAACAATAATGGGTTTCATGCTACTCCTATGAGTAAAATAGCCAAAATGGCAAAGGTTTCTCCTGCTACAATTTACCTGTATTTTGAAAACAAACAAGATTTAGTAAATAAGACGTATATAGAGGTTAAAGCCAAATACACAAAATATGCATTTTCTAATTATGATGAAACTATGCCAGTAGAAGTTGGCTTTAAATTAATTTGGAACCGTATTGCAGATTTTAAACTTAAAGAGTGTGAAAACGCCATGTTTTTAGCACAATGTGACAACACACCAATGATTGATGAAGTAAGCAGACAAGAAGGCATAAAACACTTGCAACCACTACTAGACCTTTGGGAACGTGGTAGACAAGACGGTATTATAAAACCATTGTCTGATTATTTACTTTACGCCTACGCCATTAATCCCTTATCCTTTCTAATGATGATACAGAAACGAGGTGTTTTTAAGTTAGACAAAGTGCATTTAGAAGAAGCCTATCAATCTGCTTGGAGTAGTATAAAAGTTTGTCAATAACATGAAAAAAACAGCAATTTTATTAGGTGCTTCAGGCTTAACAGGTGGTTTATTATTAGACCAACTTATTAATGATAAGCGCTACGAAAGTATTAAGTTATTTTCACGTTCAAAACTTAAAGGTTTACCAAGTAAAGTCACTCAATTTATAGGTGATTTGTTAGAGCTAGAACAATTTAAAAGTGATTTTACTGGAGATCAGGTGTTTTGTTGTATTGGTACAACAAAAGCCAAAACACCTAACAAAGATCAGTATAAAAAAATAGATTACGGGATTCCGGTTTCGGCAGCAAAATTAGCTAAAGCCAATGGTATAGAGACTTTTATAGTTATTTCAGCTTTAGGTGCAGATGCAAAAAGTACCGTGTTTTACAATAAAACAAAAGGCGAAATGGAACGCGATGTGTTAAAACAAGACATTAAAAAAACAGTTATTCTACAACCGTCATTAATTGGTGGTCGTCGTGAAGAACGTCGTACGCTAGAAATGATTGGAAAAGTACTGTTTAAAGTCATTCAGCCTTTATTCTTTGGAAAACTAAAAAAATTCAAAATAACAGATCCAAAACAAATGGCTAAAGCCATGATAATTATAGCAAATAGTACTAATCATAGAGACGTTATAATTACTTCAAACGATATAAAACGAATCACAAAAAACAACTAAAATTAGATATGGAATTATTAGAAAAATTAAACTGGAGATACGCTGCAAAAGCCATGAATGGTGAGAAAGTTGCAGAAGATAAAATAGAACGAATACTAGAAGCTGCACGTTTAGCACCTACATCTAGTGGATTACAGCCTTTTGAAATTATAGTAATTAAAAATCAAGAGATAAAAGAACAAATAAAACCGGTAGCTTGGAACCAATCGGTTATAACAGATTGCTCTCACCTACTCGTATTTGCAGCTTGGGATACTTATACTGCAGATAGAATTAATTATATGTTTGATTTAACTAACGATATCAGAGGTTTTAAAAATGAAGGTTGGGAAAATTATCGCCAAATGTTATTAAATGCTTATCCTCAAAAAGATGCTGAGGAGAACTTTAATCATGCTGCAAAACAAGCCTATATTGCTTTTTCTCAAGCCATTGCGGCTGCTGCATTTGAAGGCGTGGACGCAACTCCCTTAGAAGGTTTTGATCCTGCTGCTGTAGATAAAATTTTAAGCCTACGCGAAAAAGGACTGCGAAGCGCTGTGTTATTGCCTATTGGATATAGAAATGCCGATGAAGATTGGCTAGTTGACCTTGTAAAGGTTAGAAAGCCAATGGAAGATTTAGTTACAGTAATAGAGTAAATCTTATTGTAATATCATATAATATCAACTAAAAAAAAGAAAATAAAATGAACAATTTTGAATTTAAAAACCCTACCAAAATTATTTTTGGAAAGGATACAATAGAAAAAGTAAACCAAGAAATTCCTGAAAATGCTAAAGTTTTATTGCTTTATGGTGGCGGAAGCATTAAGAAAAATGGAATTTACGAGCAAGTAAAAACTGCTTTAGCAGATGTTGATGTCACTGAGTTTGGAGGTATACCTGCAAATCCAGAATATGCAACGCTTATAAAGGCTTTAAAAGTTATTAAAGATGAAAAAATCACCTTTTTACTAGCAGTTGGTGGTGGCTCTGTAATTGACGGCACTAAATTTTTATCTGCAGCTGCTGTTTATGATGGCGATACACCTTGGGATATTTTAACTGAAAATGTTAGAACTGAAAAGGGTATGCCTTTTGGAACCGTGTTAACGCTACCAGCAACAGGATCTGAAATGAATTCTGGAGCAGTTATTACACGTGCAGAAACTAAAGAAAAATTAGCAATGGGAGGACCAGGTTTATTCCCTGAATTCTCTATTTTAGACCCTCAAGTGATTACGTCAATTCCAAAACGTCAATTAGCAAATGGATTAACAGATGCATTTACACACGTTTTAGAACAATATATGACCTATCCAATTGGTGCTTTATTACAAGATCGCTTTGCAGAAAGTATTTTACAAACCTTAATTGAAGTGGCGCCAACGGTTTTAAAAGACCCAACAGATTATAAAGCAGCTTCAAATTTTATGTGGAGTTGTACAATGGCTTTAAATGGTTTAATACAAAAAGGTGTGCCAACGGATTGGGCAGTTCATGCTATGGGACATGAATTAACAGCTTTATTCGGTATTGATCACGCACGCACATTAGCAGTTATTGCACCAAGTCATTACAAATTTAATTTTGAATCTAAAAAAGAAAAATTAGCACAATATGCAGAACGGGTTTGGAAAATTACTGAAGGAAGTACAGATGATAAAGCCTACGAAGCTATTGTAAAAACTGAAGCATTTTTCCGAGAATTAGGCATTGATACTAAGTTGTCAGAATATACGAAAGATTACGAAGGTACAGCAGAAAAAATCTCCGAACGTTTTATAAATCGTGGATGGACTAAACTTGGTGAACACAAAAGTTTAACTCCAGAAAACGTTGAGAAAATTGTTAAAATGGCTTACTAGTTAAAACGTCAGTTTTGAGTGTTGTTAAAATGCAGTAATAGCAAAAATTCTAAGGTTTTTAATTACACTCATACTGACATAACTACGACTACTTTATAGTTTTAAGACATAAAATAATCACCCTTTTAACTAATACAAAAAGCCTGTATAAAATTAATTATACAGGCTTTTTTTTATAAATAATATTAAAATTTTGTTACTCTAACCTTCTCTACGTAACACTTCTAAAGGCGAACTCTGTAATACGGTTCTAATATTAGTTAATCCAATAGCCAAGACTAACAGCGTAATTCCTGGTAAAAAGACCAGGAAAGGAATTAAAGAAGGTATGAATGCTTCTTTAAACACAAAAAACGCCAAACACAAACTACTTAATAAAGCTAATAAAATACCTACTAAGCTTCCTAGCAGCCCTAAAAATAGATATTCAAAAGCTGAGATTTGTAAAATTTGTTTGTTTTTAGCACCAATTGTTCTTAATAAAACACTTTCTTTTATACGTTGATATTTACTGGTTCTAACAGAGCCAATTAAAACAATAATTCCGGTTAAAATACTAAAAAAAGCCATAAAATTTATAATCCAAGATACTTTATCTAAAATATCTTCAATGATTGTATAGACTTGTCTTAAATCTATTATGGATACATTTGGATATTTGGCAACTAAATCTCGCTGCAAGTCCGCAGAACTTTCTGCATCTGTAACTGAGGTTAAAATGACATTAAATTGTGGGGCTTTTTCTAATACACCTTTAGGAAATACCACATTAAAGTTAGGTTGTAATTGTTGCCAATCTACTTTTCTTATGCTTCCAATAGTGGTTTCCATCAAAACTCCTTGAACATTAAAAACAATAGTATCTCCAATATCTACTTGTGTTGATTCGGCTAAATTTTCAGAAATTGAAATTACAATAGGTTCATTTGGTCCTAACGCATCAACCCACTCACCTCTTATAACGTCTTCAGAATTTAAAAGTGAATCGCGATACGTACTTCTAAATTCATGATTTAAAAATCCACGTCGTCGTCTTGTAGAATCTTGTCGCAATTCATTAACCAATTTGTCTTTAATTTTATGCATACGCATAGTTACAATTGGAATATTGCTTAAAATTGGTAAGCGTTTAGCTTTAATGTTATTCTCAATAGCTTCGCGCTGTTTTAATTGTACATCTAAAATAATGATATTCGCATTTTTAGAAGTCTGCTCAATATCTGTTTTTGCTAGTAAAATATCTTTAGAAAAGTACAAAGTACTTATCAAACTAGTACCCAAACCAATAGCTACAATTAAAACTACAGTTTGATTATTAGGTCTAAACAAGTTGAGTAAACTTTGTCTGGCTGTAAATCCCCAACGCTTAGGAAAATAACGTCTAATACCTCTAATACATAAAATTGCAACACCTGCTAAAACCGAAAAAGCAATAACTGTAACGCTGATGAAACCTAAGGCATACATCACATCATTTAGCAACCAAACTGAGAATAAGAACAGAAATACTAATATGGAAGCGAATACTAATAATCTTACTTTTAATGGCTCTTTTGAGGCTTGTTCATCTACACGTAATACTTCTAATGGTGAGACATACCAAGTTCTTAAAAGTGGCAATAGCGAAAATAATACAGACATAAATAAACCGAGTAGTATGCCCATTATAATAGGTTGAACCGAAATTGAAATTTCTACTGTAAATGGTAAAAAATCTTTTAAAAACAATGGAAATAACTCTTGAAGACCAACTCCAATTAATGCGCCTAAAAGTCCGCCTATTATACCAATACCTGCAATTTGAATAAGGAAGATATAAAAACTCTGTTTTCTAGAAGCTCCCAAGCATTTTAATACTGCAATCGCTCGTAGTTTCTCTTTTATATAAATATGCACTGAACTTGCAATACCAATACAACCCAATAATAATGCGATAAAGGCAGCTAAATTTAGAAATTTACTGACATTTTCATAGCGATTTCCTAATCGTTCACTAGTTCTAATATGTGTATTAATTGAGGCACTTTCTGCTTTCAATTTTGGTCTTAATACCTTATCTAAAGCTTCTAAATTCACAGATTCAGCAACTTTAAAAAAGTACTTATATTCTTTTCTACTTCCAAATTGAAGGAGCTCAGTATCCTCTATAAAACGATTTGGAATAACAATTGGAGGTGCAACAGATGTTGAAATTGCTGTAGTACCAGGAATTGCTTTTAAACTGCCAGAAATAGGTAAAGTTACTTTGCCAACTTTAATAGAATCACCTGGTTTAATATTAAATTGTAGCATTAAAGTAGCATCAACTAAAGCTCCACCTGATTCTTGATAACTTACTGCAGCAGAAGTAGGTTGCGTATCAATAGTACCATAAAAAGGAAAATCGCCTTCTAAGCCACGTACTTCAACTAATTTAGTGCCTCCATTTTTAGGAAACGCAATCATTGACACAAAATTAACCTCAGAAGCATCAGGTTTTAACGAATCTACAATAGCTTTTGTTCTTTCTGTAGGAACCTGTCTTGTTTTAATAACGTAGTCTGCACCTAAAATGGATTTAGACTGTTTTTTAATATTATCTATTAGATTAGTGCTAAATAACTGAATAGAGACCACAGCAGCAATGCCTAAAATAATAGAAGCCATAAACAGCAATAAGCGGACTTTACTTGCTTTGGCATCTCGCCATGCCATTTTAAATAACCAATTTGTGTTTTGTTTCATGTTTAAACTGAAAGTTTACTGAACTAAAGTGCGTTCGTTGGTTAAAATTTGTCCGCCTTTAAGTCTTAAAATTTGTTGTGTTCGGTTTGCTAAATCCAAATCATGAGTAATAATGACCAAAGTTGTTCCGGCTTCTTTGTTTAACTCAAATAACAACTGAATCACTTTTTCGCCAGTTTCTTCGTCTAAGTTTCCTGTTGGTTCATCTGCAAACAATATAGAAGGTGCATTTACAAAAGCACGTGCCAATGCAACACGTTGCTGCTCACCACCAGATAATTGCGATGGATAATGATGATAGCGATTAGCTAAACCTACTTTTTCTAATAGCTGTTTACTCTTTGCTACAGCCTCTTTGTTACCTTGTAATTCTAATGGTACACTTACATTTTCAAGCGCTGTAAGTGTTGGTAATAATTGAAAATTCTGAAAAATAAAACCAACGTTCTTATTTCTTAATTGTGCGCGTTGATCTTCATTTAAATCACCTAAATCCTCGCCACAAAGTTCTACATTACCAGAATTAGGTTGGTCTAAACCTGCACATAAACCTAATAAGGTAGTTTTACCGCTTCCTGATGGCCCAACAATAGAAAAGGTTTGTCCTTTTTCAACTTCAAATGAGATGTTATGCAATACCGTTAATTGTTTGTTACCGCTAGAATATGTCTTTTCTAGACCACTTATCTTTAATATCTTTGGCATATTAATTTTAATTTATAAACGTCTTATGTACAAGGCTCAAAATAATCAATTGGTTTTAAATTCTTTCATCTTAACACCAGCTAAATTCTTAAAGTTTTGTTATATTCTAATAGGACTTTTATTAATGGCTTGTGGTAACGATAAATCTGAAAAAACTAAGGAACAAACTACATCTAAAACCAAAACCGAAAAAACCACTACAACGAATTCCCAAACCAAAACCATTTTATGTTTTGGTGATAGTATTACTGCTGGTTATGGATTAGATGATACCAACGATGCTTTTCCTGCGGTGATCCAGCAGAAAATTGATAGTTTAGACTTAAATTATACAGTTATCAACTCTGGCGTAAGTGGAGAAACTACAGCTGGTGGAAAAGGTAGAATTGAATGGATTTTAAATCAATCTATAGATGTTTTCTTATTAGAATTAGGTGCGAATGATGGCCTTAGAGGTGTTGCTTTATCTGAAACAAGAGCTAATCTTCAGGTAATTATTGATGCCGTAAAAACTAAAAGTCCTGAAACTAAAATTATCCTTGCTGGTATGCAATTACCTCCAAATATGGGCCAAGATTATACCACAGAATTCAGACAATTATTTATTGATTTAGCTAAAAAAAATAAGCTAGAATTTATTCCTTTTATTTTGAAAGATGTTGGTGGTATTGCTGAATTGAATCAAAAAGATGGTATACATCCTACTGCAGAAGGACATAAAATCCTTGCTGAAACCGTTTGGGACGTTTTAGAACCTTTAATTAAGTAACATTGGTTTTTAAAACTAATCATCGCAACTCGCAAAAAACAGACTGTTTTCTGAAATAATAACCTCTTTAGTAGATTCTACAGTAGACTTCAATTTTACAAATGGAATAAGGTCAGTATCTGTTGGATCTTCAATATGAGGAAAAAACTCATTGCCATATTCTAAAATATCTGGCAGAATTTCTGATTGCGTATGTGAGTTTACAAAATTGAGCGTTTCTTCATCTAAATCTTCAATTTCTGAACGCTTATTCAATTTGCTTCGTTCATCTAACGTTAATGCACCATCGTTATAGGTTACATAAAATTTACCTCCTTGTGAGTAATAAAATGAAAACAGTTGCTATTGAAGCCTTCATAAATTATAGTTTTATAATTTAAATATAGGTCTATAATTTTACACAATAGTTGTTTTATACTTTCCAATTCTTTTTTACATTATTCTAACAGAATAAAAAAAGCTCTACAAAATAAATTGTAAAGCTCTTTTCTACATTATGGAAATTATGGTTAGGGTTATTGAATTATGTTCTTTGTAATCAAAGCATCTATCTCTGCTTGTTCTATTTTTGGATTTGCACCTTCACTACCTGCAACAATTGCTCCAACAGCACATGCAAAATCTAATGAAGTTTGTGGTGAATTTCCTTTTAGTAATTTATTAATTAAAGACGCTAAAAACGAATCACCTGCACCAACAGTGTCCTTAACTGTGACTTTATAGCCTTTGTTGTAATAAAATGTATCTTGATAATATAAAATGGCTCCATTAGAACCTAAAGTGACACAAATAGTGGCTGTATTTGTTTGTTTAGCAATAAATTCAATTATAGCTTCCATTGCATCTGATTTAAACTCTAAATTAGCTGCAATTTCTAGAATTTCATCATCATTAAATTTAATAAAATTAGCATAGCCCATTAATTGATTAAGAATCTCTTGATTATAGTGTGGTGCTCTAAGATTAATATCAAAAATTTTATAATTAGCTATATCTAAAAGTGCTAATAAAGTGGCTTTAGAATTGGCATCTCTTGCACTTAAACTACCGTAAATAAAGGCATCTGAGATTTCTGTTTCATTTTTAGCGGACTCAGTTAATTGAATATTATCCCATGCTGTAGGATGTTCTATATTATAGGTTGCCGAGCCCGTTTCATCAAGCGTTACTATTACTTCACCTGTTTTTAAGAAATCATCAATTTGTAAGTTTGTAGTATTAATTCCGTGATCTATGATATGTAAGGCAGTATTTTTTCCGTTGTCATCTTTTCCAATTCTACTTATAATAGAAACATTATTTTCTAAAGAATTTAGACGTAAGGCAACATTTAAAGGTGCTCCTCCAATTGTTTTATGTGTAGGAAAAACATCCCACAACACTTCTCCAAAACATACTATATTTTTCATACTATTTATTTTTTAGAAAGCACTATTAATACTTTTTAAATTATCTTCAATGTTATTACTTGTTATGTCGTTATAAGCATTTACAAATGCTTCAGTAAACACAGGATTCTGTTTTAAAGCACCAAACACCGACTCCAATTCTAAAAAGGCAGTTGGATGCTGCTTTGCTTCTTTTGCTTTTTCGTTTAAATCTTGTTTTAAAGCATCCTTAATGTTTAAAGCGTTTCCATTTTCATCAGTACCTAAACTATAAATTGCCCAAGAAGCTGTTAAAAATGCTGCTAGTTTAATAGAACCATTACTTGCTAATTGCGATTGAATGGTTGGTAAAATAAAAATGGGATATTTAGCAGAAGTTTCTGAACAAATACGCTCAATTTGATCTTTAATATTGATATTTCCGAAGCGCTCCAACAACGATTGTTTGTAGGCATCTAAATCAACACCTTCTAATCCTCCTAAAGTTGGTGTAACTTCTTTATCCATATAATGCTTTAAAAAAGCACTGATGTTAGGATTGTTAACTGCCTCATCAATAGTGTTATAACCCAATAAAGCTCCCAAAATACCTAAAACAGAGTGTCCAGCATTTAACAATTGAAGTTTCATTTTTTCATATGGTTCTACGTCTTCTACAAACTGCGCACCTACTGTTTCCCAAGATGGTCTTCCAGATATAAAATTATCTTCAATAACCCATTGTTTAAAAGGCTCACAAACTACTGGCCAAGCATCATCAATACCAGAAGATTCTTTTAAATGTGCAATATCTTCTGCAGCAGTTACAGGTGTAATACGATCTACCATTGCATTTGGAAAAGAAACATTTTTATCAATCCAATCCATTAAGCCAGGTTCTGCTTTAGATACATAGCTTAGCAACATGTTTTGCGTCATGTGACCATTACCTTGAATGTTATCGCAAGACTGAATAGTAATTCCATTTAAACCGTGTTCTTTTCTTAATTTTAAAGCTTGCGTTAAATAACCAAATATGGTTTTTGGTGTATCAGGATTTTCTAAATCGTGAATAATTAACGGATTTGTAAAATCGAATGATTTAGTCGCTTCATTATAATTATAGCCACCTTCTGTAATGGTTAAAGTGACAATTTTAACCTCAGGACTTGCCATTTTTTCAATGACTTTTATTGGATTTTCAGGAGCATATAAGCATTCAACAATAGAACCTATAACACGTTTGGTATGTGTACCATCTAACTCTTTAACAATTAAAGTATACAAGCCGTCTTGCTCTTTTAGTGTATTGTAAATTTTAGTATCAAAATCTAATAAAGCCACACCACAAATTCCCCATTCTTTTATGGTTTCATTATGTAATAATTGGTCTGTATAAAAAGCTTCATGTGCTCTATGAAATCCTCCAATACCAACATGTACAATACCTGTTTTTATAATATCTCTATTGTATTTTGGTACTGCAATTCGTTGTCCAATTGCAGAAAGGTTTTTATTATTTATTTTTAAGTTTTCCATTACAGAATATTTTTTTATTTGCTTTCAAATCTTTGTAATAATACAGCAAAAATGATGATAGCACCTTTAACTACTTGTTGTGGGTACGAAGGCACATTTAATAAGTTTAAAATATTTCCTATTAATCCTAAAATAAGTACACCCATTAAGGTATTTATTGCTGTTCCTTTTCCTCCGTTTAAGCTTGCTCCACCAATAACTACAGCTGCAATAGCATCTAACTCCCAAGCCATTCCCATATTTGGAGACCCTAAATTGGTTCTAGAAGCTACAATAATAGCAGCAGTTGCTGCTAAAGCTCCAGAAATAGCATAGACTAAAAATTTGTATTTATTGACTTTAATTCCGGATAAACGAGATGCTTCTTCATTACTTCCAATAGCTATAATTAATCGTCCAAAAACGTTGTAACGTAGCATAACCATAGTACAGATAACGATGATAAAAAATACTATTGCAATGTTTGGAATACCTAAAGTAGCGTTATTTGCGAAGTCTGACATGAATTTACCTCCAACAGTTGTGAAGGTAACTGGAGAACCTTTAGAATAAATAAAACTTAATCCTCTAGCAATGGTCATTAATGCTAAAGTTGCTACAAAAGGCGCCATTTTTTGATAAGCAACAAGGTAACCTGAAATACTTCCTAACCCAAAACCAATAGCAATAGTCATTAAAATAGCTAATGGTAAAGCAAAAATATTGACCAAAATAGCAAAGGCAACGGCTAATAATGCCACCATAGAACCTACAGATAAATCTATACCTCCTGTTAGGATTACAATGAGCATACCAATACTAATGATACCAATACCAGACACTTGTTTTAATAAGTTAGAAAGGTTTACCGATGTAAAAAATACATCTGAAATTAGTGCTGAAAAAATCACTAATAATATAAAAATGAATATTGTATTATATTTAACTAAGAACTTTAGTATTCCGCCTGGAGAACTTAGTTGTTGTTTAATTGTTAAAGCCATAACGTTAATATTTAATTAGTTTAGTTATTTTGTTTTAATGGTTCTCCTATAGAGTAACGTAAAATGTTTTCTTCTGAAAATTGTTCTTTTTGTAGTTCTCCATAAATGGTTCCTTCATGCATTACTAGAATACGGTCAGAAATTCCCATAATCTCAGGCATATCTGAAGAAATTACAACGACACCAACCCCTTTTTTAGCAACTTCATTAATAAGTTTATAGATTTCAATTTTTGCACCTACATCTACGCCTCTGGTTGGTTCATCAATAAAAATGACTTTACTGTCAATACTCAACCATTTTGCTAATGCAACTTTTTGCTGATTACCACCACTAAGATTTTTTACATTAACCTCAGAGTTTGGTGTTTTAATGTTTAACTTTTCAATTAAACCCAATACCTTTTTGTATTCGTTTTCTACGTTTATAAAGCCGAGTCTACTAGATATAGACTTGAAGCTGGTTACACTAATGTTTCTTCTAATAGATAGTGGTAAAAACACACCTTCTTCTTTTCTATCTTCCGAAACAAAACCAATTTGATAACCTGCAGCATCTACCGGAGAGTTGGTATTAATTACCTCCCCTTCTAAGGTTAATACTCCAGATTTCTTTTTATCTGCACCAAAAATCAATTTAGCAGTTTCTGTTCTTCCACTTCCTCCTAAACCAGCAATACCAAGAACTTCACCTGGTTTTACAATGAAAGAAACATCATGTACCAAGGTTTCTTTTGCGGTTAAATTTTTCACTTGAAAGATTGGAACTTCTCCTATTTTAATATCTCTTTTTGGATATAAATCTTTTAACTCACGACCAATCATTAAGCGAATAACACCATCTTTATCTGTTTCAGAAATTGGCATACTACCTGTATCTACACCATCTCTAAGAACCGTAACAGTATCTGCTATTTTAAAAATTTCTTCTAAATGATGGGATATGTATATAATAGAAATGCCTTGTTCTTTTAATCTAAAAAGAATTTGAAATAGTTTTTTTACATCTTTAGGATCAAAGACTGTTGTTGGTTCATCTAAAACCAAAATTTTAGTGTCTTCTGAGATAGCTTTTGCAATTTCAACCACTTGTTTTTGTACAATACTTAAGTCTTTTACTTTAGCTGAAGCATCAATTTTAAAGTCTAGAGAATCTAATAATTTTTGTGCATCTTCAATTAATTCTTTCCAGTTCATCCAAGATTTACTAGCCCCTAATTTGTGCAAATAAATATTTTCTGCAACCGATAAATCATTCACTAAAGACAATTCTTGATAAACTACATTAATTCCTAAAACCTGACCTTCGTGAGTGTTTTTTGGTGTAATTTCTTCCCCATCTAAAATCACTTTACCAGCATCTTTTTGATGTACACCACTCAATATTTTAATTAAAGTAGATTTACCAGCACCATTTTCACCTAATAAAGCATGAATTTCTCCCGACTTTACTTTTAAGTTTACATCTTTAAGTACAGAAACAACTCCAAAACTTTTGGAAATTCCTGACATTTCTAGACGATATCTGCTTGTTGCATTTTTCATGTCAATTACGATTAAAAGATTGCGTTTGGATTGTAGTACTTAGCAGCATTCTCTTTGGTAATTAATAAAGGTGCTGTGTATAATTTTTTATCAAAGTCTCGCTTACCATTTAAATATTCTGTAGCATAAAGCACAGCGTTTTTACCAATTTGCACAGGACTATTCATAGCAGTACAACCATAAAAATCAGTTTCCATGATATATTTTATAGCCTCTTTTTGCCCATCTGCACCAGCAACAATTAAAATATCATCGGTTTTACCAGCTTGTGCAATGGCTTTAATAGCTCCTAATACACAAACATCAGATTCTGTAATAACTACATTTACATCTGGATGTGCTACTAAAATATCTTCCATTGCTTTAAGTCCGCCTGCATAAGACCATTCTGTATAGGCTTGTGTTTTTACATTTAGGTTAATCTTACCAAGCGTACGCAATTGTTCTTCTGTAATTCCTTGTAACAAACCTTGTTTACGAGTACGACCTACTGGGTTTCCAGCATTTCCGCTTAATAAAGCAATATTCATAGGTTTGTTTCCAAACTTTTTGGCTAACCACTCACCTGCTAATTCACCATTCGCTAAATTGTTAGATTGTATAGTAGTTACAAATTCTGCTTCAGGACTAATAGAGCTATCAATAATAAAAACAGGTATACCAGCTTCTTTTGCTAATTTAGTAACACCAACTAAAGCATCAGGATCTTTAGGATTTAATAATAAAGCATCTACACCTTTTGTAATTAAATCTTCTACAGCTGCAATTTGTTTATTAATATCATCTTGACCATCCGCAGATAAAAATGTCATTCCATTTTTTTCTGTAGTTGATTTTATGCTTTGCCACAATGCTTGATAATAAGGAGCATTTAGTGAAGGTGAGCAATAGCCAATTTTTTTACCTGTTAAATCGATTTTACTCTCAAAAACATCACCAATCTCTTCTTTAGAATTTGAAGACGTATCAGCTTGATCCAACTGTTCTGCACAATTATTAAAATTAAAGATGAATGAAATTAATATGATTGGCAAAAACAATTTCTTAAAATTGAGATTTGAAATTTTTGTTTTCATAATTATAAGTTTAATGGATTATCGCGTTATTATTATTAAATAATCAGTTATTCAATTAAAATAATGTAATATCTAATTGTATCACTGTTTTTTCTTGCTCAGGATTCCACATTAATGTCATATCAACAGGGATTGTGTGCTTTAAAAGTTCAAATTGTTTGTTGTAAGTTGCTCCTACATTAATGATGTTTCCGGCACCTTCTGTGTAGAATGTTTTATCCGTAATAAATGACCAAGCACCGCCTGCAAATAGAGATAAGCTAGCGTCTTTATTTTTCCATACCTTGCTGTTTACTTCAAAATAGTGTGTCCAAGAATTTTTTAAATCACCATTATCTTGTATTTCATAATCACCAGAACCACCGCCAATAATTGTAGCAAAGTACAATAAGGTATTTGGCGTTATGTTATAGCCAAAATTAAGATCCACAAAATTATAACCTTGTGTTTTATCAAAACTCCAATATTCTAATTTATCACCTCGCTCTTCAACACCTGTATAATTGTTGTGAGAAACAGCTTCTATAAAAAACTTATCAGAAAATCGGTATTTGGTATATATAGATACTTCTTTATAATAAGCACTCTCATTTTCGCCTGTTTCAATATGGTTTACATCAACTGTAGAGAAGCTTGCTCCACCCCAAAAACCAAAAGTAAATTTTTTGTTTTTAGAATTATACTCTAAGCTACTTGCTATCATTGCACCAGGATGTACTACAAACCCATGCCAAGTATGCATGTTTTTTAAATGTGCACTAAAGCTAAATGGAGAATAATCATCTTCCATAATTTTCGGCTTTTCTGTATCGCTGTTATCACCTATGATATCATTTTGAGCAAATATCATATTAGATGTTAGTAACATTGTCGCTATAGTAGTTATATAAAAGATACTAAAACGTTTTCGTTCTTCAAAATATAAATTACTGTTAGATAGCTTTAGCGTTAGGATTTTCATTTGTAGAGATATTAAATGTTGTACATAATTATTAACGTCATATTTACGTTTATTATTCAAATGTATTACAAAAAAAAATAAAAAACCTAATTTTTTAGCAAAATTATATGTTAAATTATCATTTAGGTATACTAAATTGATAATATTCTTATGGTTTTATCAATTAAAAGTGGTAATATTGCTAGTGTAAAAATGACGTTTAATAAACCGAATAAAACTACAAATATTAAAAAAATAAGATTTATGAAGGCTGAAAAAATATTGAATATTTCTGTAGATTGTGTAGTATTTGGCTACGATGTTAATACCAAATCTTTAAATGTTTTACTTATAAACCGATTTTTAGAATCTAAAGGTGAAGTTTTGGTAGATGATTACGTTTTAACAGGTTACCATGTATATACGCATGAAACTTTAGATGAAACGGCTACTAGAGTTTTAAAAGAACTCACCGGTTTAACCAATCAGTACAAAAAGCAGTTTAAAGCCTTTGGTAATCCGGATCGTTTAACAAATGAAAAAGATTTGCTTTGGATTAAGAATGAAGAATTTAATACCAGAACAATAACTATAGCTTATTATTTTTTATTGAAAACAGAAGATGTTTCATTAAATAACGGTAACGATAAGGCTACTTGGTTTCCTGTAAATGATTTACCCATTTTAGGTTTTGATCATAATACAATAATACAAGAAGCTTATGAAGATTTAAAAGAGAAGTGCTTATCTGAGCCTATCATATTTAAGCTACTTCCTGATAAATTTACTATTAATGATGTTCAAGATTTGTACGAATCTATATTAGGAATTGAAATAGATAATAGAAATTTTAGACGAAAACTTATCAATAAAAAATACATAATTGCCTTAGATGAAAAACAAGTTGGCGTTTCTAAAAGACCAGCGCAATTATATATGTTTAGTTTAGATATCTACAATAAGATGTTTCAAAAAAATTACCTTATTAGTATATAGTTCATTTATTAATCACAAATTGAATACAAAATAATATTTCTAAAAATAAACCAATATCTTCGCGCGAATTATGTGGATGTATCTTGGACTATTAGCGGCTTTATTTTTAGGTTTACACAATTTGTGCAAAAAACATGCAGTACAGGGAAACGAAGTGTTTCCTGTACTTTTTGGCACTATATTTTCTGGCTTTTTATTTTTATTACCAGTGTATTTTGGTTCAATTTTTTATGAAGAGCAGTTTGTAAAAATGAACTTGTATATTGCAGATATCCCATGGAAAAGCCATGGGTTTATTGCTATAAAATCTGCTATAATGGCAAGCTCTTGGGTATTGGCTTATCAAGCATTAAAACATTTACCTATTACTATAGTTACACCTATTCGGTCTGCAGGTCCATTTTTTACATTTATTGGCGCCATTTTAATTTATCAAGAACAACCTAATTTTTTACAATGGATTGGTTTTTTTCTTATCATTTTCTCAGTGATTCTCTATTCTAGAATTGGAAAAAGCGAAGGCATTAATTTTAAGCGAAACAAATGGATTTTTGCCATTATTGGCGCTACATTTTTAGGAGCTTCTAGTGGATTATACGATAAGTTTTTAATTCAAAACTTAGAACTTTATCCTCAAACTTTACAGTTTTGGTTTTGCTTTTATACGGTTTTAATTCTCCTTATAATTTTATCTATTACTTGGTTTCCTTTTAAAGAAAAACGAAAAGCCTTTAAATTTCGATGGACCATTGTTGCTGTTGGTGTGCTATTAGTTGGTGCAGATTATTTCTATTTTAAGGCATTGCAAGATCCAGATGCTTTAATAATGTTATTGTCTGCTATTAAGCGTAGCCAAATAATTATTTCTGTAGTAGTTGGTGGCTTAATTTTTAAAGAAAAGAATAAACGTAAAAAGTTAGTTCCTTTATTAGGAATAATGATTGGTGTTGGATTAATTTTGTATTCTTAATCTTTTTGCCGCATACCTGTAGGGACACAAATTTGTAAATCAGCTAAACTCCTAAGACGTTTTTTTTTAATACCTAGTGCTGAAATATTGTTTGTTATCACTTTACTTTCTTGTAAAAGGCAAGCATACTACTAATGTTAATTATTTTATTCACTGTCTTTCTATTCAAAATTTAGACGATTCTTCTGCAATAAAGTGATTAGATTAATTTAACATTAAATAACAGTGGTTAGTTTGTCTATTTCAGGCAATATCTAGAACTTAGCTAAAAAGTATAAAAATGACAATTTTTGTAGACATGGATGATGTGTTGGCAGATACTTACGGCAAACACATAGAATTATATAATAAAGAACACCAAAAAGATTTACATATTAGTCAGATTTCGTCTGGTGAAATGTGGCAAAATGTACCAGAAGAACATTACCCAAGTATTAGACAACATGCGCTGCAACCTGGCTTCTTTAGAAACTTAAAACCTATAAAAGATGCCATAGAAGTTATGGAAGCTTTGTATAAAAAACACGAGGTTTATATTGCTACAGCTGCAACGCAATTTCCTAATTCTTTAATTGAAAAAAGCGAATGGCTAGCAGAACATATGCCTTTTATTACATGGCAACACCAAATAATGTGTGGTGATAAGTTTATATTAAATGGTGATTTACTAATTGACGATAGAGTCTATAATTTAGAACATTTTAAAGGCGACACACTTCTTTTTAATTCTCCACATAACGTTAATGATACAGGTTATACAAGAGTTGGAAGTTGGCAAGAAATCGCAGACCGTTTATTGTAAAACAAATGATGATTCAATTTTTAAATTGATAATAATCAGAAATAAACCTACCTTGCTAAAAGAAGTTAAAATGACACCGCAAAATGAATTCAGATTACAGTAAAATAATTGAAAATGCCTATAAACTTACCAAACCGTTAAAAGATAAAGGAAAACTCGCAACATATATACCAGAACTTGCTAATGTAAATCCAGAAAAGTTTGGTGTACACCTAACTAAAATTGATGGCACCTGTTTTGGTCTAGGAGATAATTTAGAGCGTTTTTCAATTCAAAGTATTGCAAAAGTTTTGTCATTAACCTTAGCGGTAAAATTTTTAGGTGAAAAGATTTGGACACGAATTGATGTAGAACCTTCTGGAACAAAATTCGATTCTCTCTTACTTTTAGAAACTAACAATGGTATTCCTAGAAATCCTTTTGTAAACTCTGGAGCTATTGTAATCTGTGATATTTTAATTTCTCATTTAGAAAATGCGAGAGAAGAATTCTTAGAATTTGTAAGAGATATAAGCGATATTCCAAACTTAACTTATTCCGATAAAATTGCAGATTCAGAAAAAGCAACAGGTTATAGAAATGTAGCATTATGCAACTTTATAAAATCTTTAGGGAACATTGAAAATGAACCAGAAGAGGTTTTAGATTTTTATTTTGACATGTGTTCTTTAGAATTAAACTGTAAAGAATTATCTAATGCGTTTTCGTTTTTAGCCAATGGCGGAAAAAAACTAAGAGATAACAAGCAAATTATAACTACCAGCCAAGCAAAACGTATAAATGCCTTAATGTTAACTTGTGGATTTTATGATGAATCTGGCGAGTTTGCTTTTGAAGTGGGTTTACCTGGAAAAAGCGGTGTTGGTGGTGGTATTGTAGCGCTTTATCCCAATAATTTTACTATTGCAGTTTGGAGTCCAAGACTTAATCCTAACGGTAATTCGTTTAAGGGTATGAAATTGTTAGAAACTGTGACTACATATTCTGAAATGAGTATTTTTTAGCACATAAATACCTGTAAAACTTATAATTTCGTAAATCTTTGCCGTAATGCCAAAATAGAATTTCTCATAGTAATTTCTATTGATTTGTAATTAAATTTAGTAACTTATATTTTTTAAAAATTACTAAATATTTTCTATATCAATGGCATTAAAAATTGTAATTTCTCACAAAACTACTTATAAATATGATCGTAAAGTAGCCTTATCTCCTCATGTTTTTAGATTAAGACCTGCACCACATTCTAGAACTCCAATAGAATCATATTCTATAAAAATTAAACCAGAAAATCAATTTTTTAATTGGCAACAAGATCCTTTTGGTAATTACATAGCACGATTAGTTTTTCCTGATAAAACAGATGAATTATCTATAGATGTAGAAATTATTGCCGATTTAAAAACCATTAATCCTTTCGACTTTTTTATTGAAGAATACGCCGAAGAATTCCCTTTTGAGTATACAGATATTATTAAAAAAGAACTTCAACCATATCTAGAAATCACTGATAAAGGACCGTTATTAAAAGAGTTTTTAGAAACCTTAGATCTTACACCAAGAAAAACCATTTACTTTTTAATACACGTTAATCAAAAAATTTATGAATATCTTGATTATAATATTAGATTGAATCCTGGCGTACAAAGTTGCGAAGAAACCTTAAGTTTAAAAAAAGGTTCTTGTAGAGATTACGCATGGTTATTTGTACAAACATTAAGACATTTAGGCTTTGGAGCAAGGTTTGTTTCTGGCTATATAGTTCAACTAAAATCCGATGAAAAATCATTAGATGGTCCTTCTGGCCCAGAAGAAGACTTTACAGATTTACACGCTTGGGCAGAAGTTTATTTGCCTGGAGCAGGCTGGATTGGGTTTGATGCTACTTCTGGCTTATTAGCAGGTGAAGGTCACATTCCTTTGGCTTGTACACCGTCTTTTGAAAGCGCTGCTCCAGTGTCTGGGATGACAGACGTTTGTGAAACTGAATTTATTTTTGAAAATTCAGTAACACGTATTTTTGAATCGCCTAGAGTTACAAAACCATACACAGAAGAGCAATGGAAAGCCATAGATAAATTAGGTCATAAAGTAGAAAAACAACTTCAAAAAAATGATGTGAGGTTAACCATGGGTGGCGAACCTACGTTTATTTCTATTGATGATTTAGAATCACCAGAATGGAACACAGATGCAGATGGACCACATAAACGAAAATTAGCAAAGGATTTATCTAAACGCCTACACCAAGAATTTGGAAAAGGTGGTGTTTTACATCATGCTCAAGGTAAATGGTATCCCGGAGAACCTTTGCCAAGATGGCAAATTGAAATCTGTTGGCGTAAAGATGGAAGACCAATTTGGTATAACAAGAAGTATTTAGAAACCTACAGTGATAATTTTATTGTACCTCCAAATACCGATAAATTATTCTTAGAAACATTAGCCACTTATTTAGGGATTACATCGCAACATATCTTACCTGGTTTTGAAGATGCGTTTTACTTTCTTTGGCAAGAAGGCAACTTACCAATAGATGTAGATCCTACAAAGGATAGAGATAACACCTTAGTAAAAAACAAACTAAAAGACATTTTAGAAAACGGGACCTCTACTCCTGTTGGTCATTTATTACCTTTAAATAATGCTAATGGTAAATGGTACACATGCCACTGGCAATTTAGAAGACAGCATTTATTCTTAACTCCTGGAAATTCTCCAATGGGATTGCGATTGCCTTTAAGCGCGTTACTAGAAAATCCTGAGCACGAAATATTACCATCCTATGAACCAGATTTGTTTTCAAAAAAGAAGCCTTTACCAAGTTATAGAGATATTGTAAAAAAACGCCAAAAAGCTTTTTTAGAGGAAGGCTTAAATGATAAAGAGCCTAATTACTTTGTAAGAACAGCAATTTGTGCAGAAGTTAGAGATGGTAAATTATATCTATTTTTACCACCTCTAGACGCTGCAGAAAGCTTTTTAGATTTAATTGCATCCATAGAATATACAGCTAAAGCATTAAAAGTACCAGTTATTCTAGAAGGTTATGAACCTCCAAAAGACCATAGGTTAGAGACGCTTAAAATAACTCCAGATCCAGGTGTTATAGAGGTTAATGTACATCCTGTTGCTAACTGGACAGAATTATGTAATAATACATTTAAATTATACGAACAAGCTAAATTATCTAGGTTAGGAACAGAAAAATTTATGCTAGATGGCAAACATACTGGTACAGGAGGAGGAAATCATGTAACACTCGGTGGTACTAGCCCTTCTGATAGTCCATTATTGCGTCAGCCAAGTTTACTGCGTAGTTTACTAACCTTTTGGCAACATCATCCTGGTCTTAGCTATTTATTTTCTGGCTCATTTGTTGGCCCTACAAGTCAGGCACCAAGAATAGACGAAGCACGTACAGATAGTTTATACGAGTTAGAAATTGCCTTTAGCCAAATTCCAAAAGATGGTGAAGTTCCTTTTTGGTTAACAGATCGATTGTTTAGACATCTTTTAACAGATTTAACAGGTAACACGCACAGAGCCGAGTTTTGTATTGATAAGTTATATTCACCAGACTCATCCACAGGACGTTTAGGAATATTAGAATTAAGAGGTTTTGATATGCCTCCTCATGCCAGAATGAGTTTAGTACAAATGTTATTGGTTAGAACCTTAGTGGCTTGGTTCTGGAAAAAACCATACGAACACAACTTAGTGCGTTGGGGAACAGAACTACATGATAAATTTTTAATAGAACATTATGTAAGAGAAGATATAAAAGATATTGTTTCGCAATTAAATAAAGCTGGTTATAAATTTGAAGTGGATTGGTTTAATCCGTTTTTCGAGTTTAGATTTCCGCTTCATGGTATGGTAGAAATTAATAATATTCATTTAGAATTAAGAGCTGGAATTGAACCTTGGCACGTATTAGGAGAAGAAATGACAGGAGGAGGAACGGCAAGATATGTAGATTCTTCTTTAGAAAGACTTCAAGTAAAAGTGAATCATTTTATAGAAGAGCGTTTTGTTTTAACATGTAATGGTGTTAAGGTTCAATTAAAAAGTACTGGTGTAAAAGGTGAGTATGTAGCAGGTATTAGATATAAAGCTTGGAATCCCTACTCTGCTTTACACCCAACCATTCCTGCAGATACACCTTTAGTTTTTGATATAGTGGATACTTGGAATAAACGCTCTATAGGAGGTTGTACTTATTTTGTAACACATCCTGGTGGTCGTTCTTATGAGGTTTATCCTGTAAATAGTTTTGAAGCAGAATCTCGCAGAATTAATCGCTTTTGGGAATTTGGCCATACACAAGGCGAAATTAATTCTGTTGAAAACATTAATCAAGATATAGAAGCTTCATCTAGAACTGTTAAGAAAAAAAGTAGCTCAAAACGTTTTACATTTAAGGAATTACCCGTTAATTTTGAATTTCCTTATACTTTAGATTTGCGTAAAAAATAATAGTACCGTTGTATATTATATGATGACTAAAACAAAACCATTATTTGAAAATTATTTTTCAGAATCAAATAATTATGATGAACTTCTAACGTCTAAATTGACGATTAAAGATAATTGGAAACTATTATCTAATAACTTGGTTAAAATTGGCCCAAGAAATCTTGCTTTAAAACAAGAGGATATAAATTGGCTTTTAGCAGAAAATGGAGTAACCTATAATGTTTACAATGACCCAAAAGGATTAAATAGACCATGGGATTTAAACGTTGTTCCTTATATATTGCATCAAAATGAATGGAATCTTATTGAAAAAGGTATTCAACAACGCGCACAATTATTAAATCTTATTTTAAAAGATTTATACGGTAAAAGAGAATTATTAAAAGAAGGCATTATACCTCCAGAAGTTATCTATGCACATAGTGGTTTTCTTCGTTCTTGCGATCAAATTGAATATAAGAATTCTAAACATTTACTAATCTATGCTGCGGATTTAGCACGTGGACCAGATGGACAAATGTGGGTTGTAAATGATAGAACTCAAGCACCTTCTGGTATGGGTTATGCTTTAGAAAACAGATTTTCTACAAGTAAAATTATACCACAGCTTTATACGGATATTAATGTTACTCAACCCTCAAGTTTTTTTAATGATTTTAATCAATTGTTATTAAATATTGCACCAACAAATATAGAAAGTCCTATGGTTGTTATCTTAACACCAGGACCACATAATGAAACTTATTTTGAACACTCTTACTTATCTTCATTTTTAGGTTATCCCCTTGTTAAAGGTAATGACTTAGTAGTGAGACATGGCAAAGTTTGGTTAAAATCATTAAAAGGTTTAAAGCAAGTTGATGTTATTTTAAGACGAATTGATGACAGCTTTATGGATCCTTTAGAGTTAAGAGAAGATTCTTATTTAGGTGTTGCAGGAATTTTAGAAGCTGTAAGATTAAACAACGTTGCTATTGTAAATCCAATAGGAAGTGGCATTCTAGAAAACCCTGCATTAATTCCTTTTATGGAAAATATTTGCAAATATTTTTTAAACGAAAAACTAATTCTACCACAAATTGCATCTTGGTGGTGTGGACAAGAAAAAGAACGAAAACATGTTTTAGAAAATTTAAGTGCTTTTGTACTTAAACGAATAGACCGATCTAAAAGAGAGCATATTTATTTCTGTGAGTTTTTAGACAAGAAAGCATTAAAAAATCTAAAAAAAGAAATTATTGAAAACCCTTATAATTTTGTGGCGCAACAAAAAATATCCTTTTCAACAGCTCCTAATTTTGTAGACAGCAAACTAGAACCTAGGAAAATTTTATGTAGAACCTTTGCAGTTGCTAAAAATGACAGCTATAGCGTAATGCCAGGAGGCTTAGTTAGAGTTGCGGCTGAGCGAGAAGAATTATTTGTATCCAACCAACGAGGTGGAACAAGCAAAGATTTTTGGATAATTAACAATAATCCACAACCTTATTTACAGAATTATTCTTGGAATAAATCTAACACAAACCCATCAACTACCATAAACGATGTACCTAGTAATAAAGCCGAAAATTTATTCTGGTCAGGACGCTATTTAGGAAGAACACTAGTTACAGCCAGATATCTAAGAATGGTACTTAATCAGATGGCTCAAGTTCAGTACAACACAAGAGAACCTGATTCTGAAAATTTAAAAATTCTATACAGTTCAATAACTAAGATAACATCAACTTTTCCAGGTTTTGTAGGCGAAAATGCAGAAGAAGTTTTAAAAAATCCTTTGAAAGAAATTGAAAGCTTAATCACAGACGAAACTAGGATAGGAAGCTTTGCCCAATCCATGCAGAGTTTTAACAATTCTTATTATTCTTTAAGAAATTTATGGTCTAAAGATATGTGGCGTGTTTTTGATGGCATTCAAAAACATATTAGAAAATTAAAAGAAGAAGATGCACACACCATTTTCACCTTAACTACTTTTTTTGACAAAATAATTACCCGATTAATAGCTTTTATGGCTCTTATTGAAGAGAGCATATTAGTAAGACAAGGGCTTCTACTCTATTTTATAGGTTTAGAACTTGAAATTAGTGCCATGTCTATTGAAAAATTCAGAGCTTTATTAGTAATTAGCCATAACGAAGATTTAACCTACGAAGTTTTAGAATCTTTATTGAATAGTCATGAGAGTTTAAATATTTATAGATATAGTTACAAATCTTATTTGAGTATAGAAAATGTAGTGAACCTTTTAATTTTAGACACGGAATACTCAAGGTCTTTAACCTATAGATTACATCGTTTAAAAAAGGATATTAATAAACTACCAAACACCAACAAAAATGGCGAGATGTCGATATGTCAAAAAAATATTGATGCCGTAATTTCAAAAATTGAAAGTTTAACTATTGAAGACATGCTGCAAGTTAATCCCACTTCTGGCATGCGAGAAAATTTAGATTATTTACTTTCTGAACTAAGTGACTTATTACATAATACATCACTTTCCATATCTGACACTTACTTTAATCATTCTCAACCACAAAAACAGTTGGTTAATAGAAAAATAGCTAATTAATATGATTTTTGATCTTTGGCATAAAACAAAATATAGTTACGAGAATGGTGCTTCTTTTTGCCATAACCTCACAACTCTAAAACCTAAAAATTTCCCAGGTCAAAAGCTGTTAGACTATAAATTAGAAATAACGCCTACTCCAACTGACGTTTCAGAGCGTTTAGACTTTTTTGGCAATACTGTAACGCGTTTTTCTATTCAACAAAACCATAAAGAATTAATTGTAATCGCAAGAAGTAAAGTTGATCGAGATTATAGTTTACAAATTGATGTAACAGAATTTGAAAAAGGAAAAAAAGTAACAATAAAGGAAGCTTTAAGTCATCTAAAAGAAACAAACTCTGAAATTATTAATGTACGTCAGTTTATCTTATCATCACCTTTAATTTCTAACATTAGTCAAGAAATTACTAATTATGCTACTGTATCCTTTAAACCTGATCGCTCATTATACGAAGCTACTTTTGAGCTGATGCAACGTATTTTTACAGATTTTAATTTTGTACCTGGTTTTACAAATATAGCAACGCCTCTAAACGAAGTTATGAGGGAGAAAAAAGGAGTTTGCCAAGATTTTGCACAAATAGCAATTGCCTGTGTAAGATCAATGGGTTTACCTGCTAGATATGTAAGTGGTTATATTGAAACCTTACCACCAGAAGGCAAAGAAAAACTCATTGGTACTGACGCTTCGCATGCTTGGTTTTCTGTATATATACCCACTTATGGTTGGGTAGATTTTGATCCTACTAATAATCAAATACCAAAAAATCAACATATTGTTGTAGCGCACGGAAGAGATTACTATGATGTTCCTCCACTTAAAGGTGTTATTTATAGCGTAGGCAAAAACACTATGCAAGTTTCTGTTGATCTAAGACCAGCAAAACCTAATATAGAACAAATGCAAAGTCAATCTCAACAACAGTAAAGATTTCAATTTATCTTAATGCATTAAGCGTTCTTTAGAAAAATAATCATTATAAATAGCTGTAGATACCTTATTCAGTTTTACTTGCATATTATCTAAATATTCATGTAAACCTTGAGCAATAATTACGTTAATATTTATATTTTCAAGTTGAGTTCTTAATTCTATTATTCGCTTTTGAGCTTCGTTATTACCACCTAATTTACTAGCGCATAAGCGTTCTATAGAATTCTCCGTACGTAATAAACAATTTAGAATAGAGCGAGGAAATTCAGAATCTAATATTAAAAATTCTGCGATACCTGTAGACGTTAATTTTCCATGTTTTTTGCGATACATATCATAAGCACTAACCGATTTTAGTAAAGCAGTCCATTGTATTAAATCTAGAGACGACCCAACCTGATTGGCAGAACCTAACAGTAAATGATATTTTACATCTAAAACTCTAGATGTTTTGTCTGCACGTTCTAAAAATTGTCCTATTCTGGCAAAAATCCAACCTTCGCTTCTAGAGATGGTCGCATCGTACATACCATACAATAATTGACAACCATTTTTTATATCGTAAAAAAACTGACGGACTTCTGTGTCGTTTAGTTTCTTTTTCTTGGATGATTTTTTTACTAGATAATATAAGGCATTAATTTGTTCCCAAACTTCTTTTGTTATTTCGGTTCTGATAGCTCTAGCATTTTCTCTAGAATTAATAATGCAATTGTAAATGGAATTGGGATTTTCTTTCTCAAAAGCCATAAAATGGATCACATTCTTTTTTTCAGTTGTAGTATTAAGAGAATCATATAATTTCCAATCTCCTGTTATCACTACAAGTGGTTTCCATTGTTGTTCTTCATTGGGAGACAATTCTAAAGACAAATTGAAATTAACATCCATAAAACGTGCATAATTTTCTGCGCGTTCTAAATATCTATTCATCCAATATATGGTATTTGCAACTCTACCTAACATAAATTATATTTTAACTGTTTAAAACCCAAGTATCTTTACTTCCGCCACCTTGAGATGAATTAACGACTATTGATCCTTTTTTTAAAGCCACACGTGTTAACGCTCCTGGTATTATTTTTATATCATCGCTGTAAAGTGCATATGGCCTTAAATCTACATGTCTTCCCTCAATTGTATTATCAATTACGGATGGAACTCTAGATAAATTAATCATCGGTTGAGCAATATAATTTCTAGGGTTTTCTTTAATTTTAATGATAAATTCTTGTTGTTCCTTCTTTGTAGATTTTGGACCAATTAACATACCATATCCACCAGATGCATCGGTTTGTTTTACAACTAATTTACCTATATTATCTAACACATATTTTTTATCATCTTCTTCAGCACATATATATGTTTTTACATTAGGTAAAATCATTTCTTCACCTAAATAATACTTAATTATTCTAGGGATATAGGCATATACAGCTTTATCATCTACTACTCCAGTGCCTGGTGCATTTACTAGTACCACATTTCCTTTTAGATACGCTCTAAACAAACCTGGTGTACCTAATAACGAATTTTTATTAAAAACTTCTGGATCAATAAAATCGTCATCAACTCTTCGGTAAATCACATCTACACGTTGTAATCCTTTAGTAGTAATCATATAGACAAAATCATTTTTAACAACTAAATCTTGTCCTTCTACCAATTCTGCTCCCATTTGTTGAGCTAAATAAGAATGTTCAAAATATGCAGAATTATAAGTTCCTGGTGTTAATACTGCAACCGTCGGTCTTTCTACTTTAGATAAAGACTCTAAGGTATCTCTCAATATATGTGTGTAGTTATTTACTGGTCTCACATCTAATTTTGCAAACAATTCCGGAAAAGTTCGTTTCAAAATCTCTCTATTTTCAAGCATATAAGAAACACCAGACGGACACCTTAAGTTATCTTCTAAAACATAATATTTTCCATCTCCACCTTTAATTAAATCAGAACCTGTAATATGACACCATACATCTTTAGGTGGTTTAAACCCTTCCAATTCTTTTAAATAACACACCCTAGAAAAAATCATCTCTTTAGGAATAATTTTATCCTTTATAACTTTTTGGTCATTATAAATATCTTGAATAAATAAATTTAGTGCCTTAATACGTTGCTGTAGGCCTTTTTCTAAATGTTGCCATTCTTTATTATTGATAATTCTAGGTATAATGTCTAAATGAAGAATACGCTCTACACCTTGATTATCGTTATACACATTAAATGTCATACCTAATGAAAGTTGAGCTCTATCTGTAGCATGCTGTAACTGATTTAACTTACGCGGACTCATTTTTTTTAAATGGTCTAAAAAAAGTTTGTAATTAGGTCTAACTACATTGTTTTCATCAAACATTTCATCATAAAAGCCTTTAGAATCATAAGCAGATAAATTTAATTTTGACATAATTATTATTGTGTATAGTTTTAGATTAAAAAAGCTAATTCAACTAAACCTAATTGGACTAATTGAAAAATAAAATGTGTTATGAACCATTGTACGTTAACAAAGTACAAAAAATAAAAGGTAGAAACTAATATTGATTATTACTTTGCGATAAACTTATTTAAGAGAATAAAAAAATATTAATTTGAAAATTTTGAGTTCTTATAATTAAAAAATCTGAAAATTTTTCTTACAAAAAATAGTCGCTGTTATTTTATCTCAAAATATAACAACGCTATAATAATCTAAAATTGATACGCTAAAAGCGTATTCTTATGTATAACTTAAAATTAAAACAACTTGAGCAAGTCAACCATTTAAATAACACTTATACAGTGTATATTATGTATCTTCGTAGCTAATTTATTAAACTTTAGTGTTACAAATTAAAGCCTACTTAGAGTCTATAGCTACTATTTCTGATAACGATTGGGAATTCTTTATGTCTAAATTGAAACGACGTGTTATACCTAAAAAAGAAGTTTTTTTAAAATGCAACCAAGTTGAAAATCATATTTCATTTATAGAATCTGGTGTGGTTCGTTTGTTTATTCCTAAAGAAAATCCTGAAAAAGAAATTACTTTTGGGTTCAGTTTTAAAGACCAATTTATAAGTGCGTACGATTCTTTTTTAACACAAAAACCTTCAGTCTATCAATTACAAGCGTTAACTAAAACAACTATTTTAAGCATTACATATAGCGATTTACAAGATGTTTATAATACAACACAAATAGGAAATCTTATAGGACGCTTAACTGCAGAACGTTTATTTTTAATTAAATCTAAACGCGAACAAAACCTACTAAATCTCACAGCAGAAGAACGTTACGTTAAATTATTTAAAGAAAGACCAGAAGTCCTAAAAGTCATTCCTCTAAAGTACGTTAGTTCTTATATAGGCGTAACTCCACAAGCTTTAAGCCGAATTAGAAAGCGCTTAGTATAGCATTTTATTGAACTTAGGTTCATTGTTTCAAGTTGAGCTTCAATTTATCTTTGCAAAAAATATTTATTATGACAATAGTAGTTTTTGTAATTGTACTTTGGTATGGAGGTTTGTTCTTTCAATCCTTCTTTTTACATCGCTATGCTGCACACCAGGTTTTTACTATGTCTAAAACCATGGAGCGTATCACTTTTGTACTGACTTGGATTTTTCAGGGCTCTAGTTATTTAAGTGCTTATGGTTATGGTATAATGCATCGTATGCACCATGCTTACACAGATACAGAACAAGACCCACATTCGCCATCTTATGATGATAATCTTTTTGCTATGATGTGGAAAACTAAAACCATTTATCAAGATATTAATCAACAACGTATAGAAGTTGATCAACGTTTTACCAAAAATGTACCACAATGGAAAAGTTTTGACACATTTGCCAGTTCTCGTTTCTCTAGACTATTATGGATTATAGGCTACATTTTATTTTTTACAGTTTTTGTAACCTCTTGGTGGCAATGGCTTTTATTACCAATTACCTTTTTAATGGCTCCAATACATGGTGTAATTATCAATTGGTTTGGACATATTTACGGGTATGTTAATTATAAAATGAAAAATACAAGTAAAAACCTATTCCGTTTCGACTTTCTGATGATGGGAGAAGGTTACCACAACAATCACCACAAATTTGCAAGCAGAGCCAATTTTGGTGTAAAATGGTACGAAATAGATATCACTTATCTTATTATAAAAGTGCTTAACGCATTTGGTATTATAAAGCTAAAACCTATAAAAGTGAAAGCATAACAGGTTGTTTGTCTATTTCTCTCTTAAAGCAAAAGACATTATCTTGCAGTATCTTTAAATTTTAAGATTAATTGAGCAATTGCAAATGATGTACACAATTATTGATGTTGAAACCACAGGACAGACTAATCGGATGACCGAAATATCTGTTTTTAAGTTTGATGGTCGTCAAGTTGTCGATGAATTTACATCTTTAATTAATCCTGAAGCATTTATTCCGCAACATATTACAGCGCTCACAGGCATAGATGCGTCAATGGTTGCTGCTGCGCCAACCTTTACAGAAGTAGCAGAAGATATATTAAGTATTACCCAAGACACCATATTTGTAGCACACAATGTAAACTTTGATTACAACGTAATACAAGGTGAATTTAAACGCATAGGACAAGAATTTACAAGAAAAAAACTATGTACAGTTCGCTTATCTCGTAAGTTAATTCCTGGTCATCGTTCTTATAGTTTAGGCAAACTATGTAAAGCTTTAAATATTGATTTGGTAGATAGACACAGAGCAAGAGGCGATGCAGAAGCTACCGTAATTTTGTTTAAATTATTATTACAACAGCCCAATGCTGAGGAGGTTTTTAAAGAATTTTTAAATAAAAACTCTAGAGAATCTACCTTACCCCCTAACTTACCTAAAGAAAAATTTGAAGCTTTGCCAACCACTCCAGGTATTTATTACTTTAAAAATAAAAAAGGAAAGGTAATATATGTTGGTAAAGCTATAAACATTAAAAAACGAGTACTAAGCCATTTTTACAGTAAGACTAAAAAATCTTTAGAAATGGTTAGGGAAACAGGCGATATAGATTTTGAATCTTCGGGTAGTGAACTCATTGCTTTACTTATGGAAGATGCCGCTATAAAGCACTACTTTCCTATTTATAATAAAGTAGCTAAACGGGCTATTCAATCATTTTCAATTTTTTCTTATGAAGACCGAAAAGGTATTCTACACTTAGCAAGCAATAAAACTAAATTGGTCCCTAAACCTATCGTTACCTTATTTAATATAAGAGATGTACGTGCCTGTTTAGAATCAATTTGTAAGCAGTTTAGTTTATGCCCTAAATATTGTCATCTACAAGAATCCGTTTCAGAATGTTCACATTACAGTATTAAGAATTGTAATGGTATATGCAGAAATGAAGAATCTATAGAAAATTATAATAATAGAGTTTTAGAAGCTATACACAATCTGTCTAACCAAAAAGATGATATTATTTTAAAAGAAAAAGGCCGAAATAATAACGAAGAAGCCTTTGTAATGATTAAAGATGGCCAATATTTAGGCTATGGATTTGTAAGCAAAGAAGAACAAATAAACCATATTGATGATTTAAACACATTTCTAATTCCTCAGAAAAATAGCATAGATATTCAAAGGATATTACAACCAATATTGATTGGTCGTTAAAAAACTTTAAGACTTAACTAACTTTACATTAACAGCAGTAGGACCTTTTTTACCTTCTTCAATCTGAAAAGTTACTTTATTATTCTGCTTAATTTTATCAACACAGTTTGTGGTGTGCACAAATATTTCGTCGTCAGTCCCAGTAATACTAATAAAGCCAAAACCTTTGGTGTAATTAAAAAACTTCACTTTTCCTTGTTTTACTTCGTTAGTCTTGCTTCCTTTAAATAAATTTTTAAAAAATTGTACTATCATTATAAACTGACATTAATTTGTAATTCGTTTGGTATTACAAATTTACATTTTGTTTTTATCCTACCAAACGTATCTACTAAGTATCGTTGCTTTTTAATTAGTAAAAAAATTAAATATCTTTTAATTACAAACTAAAATAGAGGTCATTTTTTCATATTATATGATAAAAATCAATTTATTAACTTTTTCTTATACTTAATTTTGTTCAGTATTTTTACAAATCATTAACAGAACAATTAGTTTCAACTTATCAAATGAACCAAAAATTAACGAACAAAGCCGTATACATTACCACTACGGAACCCAACAGCGGAAAATCAATTATCTCATTAGGTTTAATGCATTTATTATTAGGTAAAGCTGCCAAGGTAGGCTATTTTAGACCAATTATAGATGATTTAGCACCTGGTAAAATAGACAATCATATTAATACAGTAATCAGTTATTTTAATCTCGATTTAAAATTTGAAGATGCTTATGCTTTTAAACGAAGTGAGGTAATCAAAAAGAAAAACGAGAATAAAGACGATGAAATTATAGGCCATATTATAGATAAATTTAAAACTATAGAAGAACGTTTTGATTTTATTCTGGTTGAAGGCAGTAGCTTTGTTGGTGAAGGTTCTCTAATTGAGTTTGATATTAATGTATTAATTGCTAAAAATTTAGGTGTACCTGCTATTATACTAGCAAGTGCTAAAGGCAAAACCATGGAAGAACTAATTAGTACACTTTACATGGCTTTTGATTCTTTTAGAGAAAAAGGAGTTGAAGTGTTATCCGTAATAGCAAATATGGTGGACTCAAATAAATTAGAGCATGCCGTTACAGAATTAGAAAAGGTTTTACCTTCTAATGTTATGGCAAATGCAATACCAGCTAACCCAAAATTATCTAATCCATCTATTAAAGAAATTGTAGATGCATTAGATGGAGAAATTTTATTTGGAGAAGCTTACATTAATAATCAAGCAGGTAATTTTAGTGTTGGTGCAATGCAACTCCGCAATTATTTAACACATTTAAAAGAAAACGCTTTGGTTATTACACCTGGTGATCGAGCAGATGTTATATTAGGAGCATTACAAGCTAATTTATCTGAAAACTATCCTTCTGTTTCTGGTATAGTTTTAACAGGTGGTTTAACTCCTGAAGATTCTATTATAAAATTAATAGAAGGACTTTCTGATATTGTTCCTATTATATCAGCTCCAAGAGGAACTTATAATGTTACCAACCAAATAGGTGAAATAAAATCTCAAATTTATGCTGAAAATACAGACAAAATTATAACCTCTATTAAAGAGTTTGAAAAACATGTAAAAGTAGATCAACTTGTAGAACGCTTAATTACATTTGAAACCAAAGGTGTAACACCAAGAATGTTTCAGTATAATTTACTAAAACAAGCAAAATCTAATAAAAAACACATTGTTTTACCAGAAGGATATGACGAGCGCGTATTGAGAGCTACAAAACAACTAGTAGATTTAGATGCTGTAGAGATAACACTACTTGGCGATAGAAAATTAATAGAAGAAAAACTTTTAAATTTAGATTTAGACTTAGATTTAAATTTGGTAAATGTTGTAAACCCAATAGAATCTCCAAATTTTGAAGCCTATTCAGAAACGCTTTATCAGTTACGTAAACACAAAAACGTTAATCTTGCAATGGCGCAAGATTTAATGGAAGATGTGTCTTATTTTGGTACAATGATGGTGCACAAAGGCGATGCAGATGGTATGGTATCTGGAGCAGTACACACTACACAACATACTATTAGACCAGCACTTCAATTTATAAAAACTAAACCTAAAACGTCAATTGTATCTTCTGTTTTCTTTATGTGTTTAGAAGATCGCGTATCTGTCTATGGTGATTGTGCCATAAACCCAAACCCAACATCAGAGCAATTATCTGAAATTGCAATTTCATCTGCTCAAACCAGTAGAGCGTTTGGTATAGACCCAAAAGTAGCTATGCTCTCCTACTCTTCTGGTACCTCTGGAGTTGGAGAAGACGTAGATAAAGTTAGAGCAGCGACAGAACTTATAAAAGCTAAAAACCCAGAATTAAAGGTTGAAGGCCCTATACAATATGACGCAGCAGTAGATATGCGTGTAGGGAAAACAAAATTACCAAATTCTGAAGTTGCAGGTCAAGCCAATGTTTTTATTTTTCCAGATTTAAATACGGGGAACAACACATACAAAGCTGTGCAACGTGAAACAAAAGCATTAGCTATTGGGCCAATTATTCAAGGTTTAAACAAACCAGTTAACGATTTAAGTAGAGGTTGTACAACAGATGATATTTTTAATACTGTTATTGTAACCGTAATCCAAGCACAAGATTTTTAAAATTATAAAAATGAATATATTAGTAATAAATTCTGGAAGTTCCTCAATTAAATTTCAGTTAATCCAAATGCCTTCAGAAACGTTAGTTTGTAGTGGTTTAGTGGAACGCGTTGGCCAAAAAGATGCTATTCTTAATTACGAAACAAATACTGTAGATATTAAAGAAATACATCATATAGCTAACCATAACGAAGGATTGCAACGTGTTGTAGATTTGTTGTTAGACCCAGAAAAGGGTGTAATTAAAAATACAGATGAAATTGAAATAGTAGGACACCGTGTGGTACATGGTGGAAATTCATTTTCTAAAACAACGTTAATTACAGAGGAGGTTAAAGATAAAATTGATGAATATGCTACTTTAGCACCTTTACATAATCCTAACAATTTAGTGGGTATAAAAGTTGCTGAACAACTTTTTCCTAATGCCAAACAAGCCGCAATTTTTGACACTGCATTTTTCCAAACCTTGCCAGAAAAAGCTAAAAAATACGCAATACCAAACGAGCTATACAAAAAACATGGTATACAAGTTTATGGTTTTCATGGCACTAGTCATAAATATGTCTCAGAAAAAGCACTCGATTATTTAAAATTAGAAAACTCTAAAATAATAACAATTCATTTAGGCAATGGTTGTAGTATGACAGCCGTAGAAAACGGAATTAGTATAGATCATAGTTTAGGTTTTACACCTTCTAATGGTTTAATTATGGGTACACGTAGTGGTGATATAGACCATGCTATTGTGTTTTACTTAGTAGATACATTAGGTTATAGTATGGACAAAGTGAATACTATGTTAACCAAAGAGAGTGGAATGCTAGGACTTACAGGGTACAGCGACTTAAGAGATATTGAAGCTGAAGCAGCCAAAGGAAACGAAGATTGTAAATTAGCATTAATTATAAACACTTACAGAATTAAGAAATATATTGGTGCATACACTGCTGCAATGAATGGTTTAGACGCTATTGTGTTTACAGCTGGTATTGGAGAAAACTCTAATTATATTAGAGAAAAAGTTTGTATTGATATGGAATATTTTGGAATTGAATTGGATACAATTAAAAACGATTTAAGATCTAAAGAAATAAGAGAAGTTAATACTGCAAATTCTAAGACTAAAATATTAGTAATACCAACAAACGAAGAATTAGAAATTGCTAAACAAGCTTATAATGTTGTAAAATAATCCAAGTTGATTAATAGCAATTTTACAACAATAAAAAAAGCTCTAGATGAAATCTGGAGCTTTTTTTTAAAATTTAATTTTATATAGTAAAGTTACATCTTTCGCTGTTTAAAATCTGCTTCAATTTGTAAAATAACCCAATTTGTAATTTTTGAAGCCACGAGACCTCTAAAAATTGAGATTATTGGTTTTAACCACCATGACTTTATTCGGCCATTTAATTCTGTTTTAATTATTGCTTTTATTCTATTCTTTAAAGGTTTCTTAAGTTCTTTAAAAGCTTTTAAATTAAATTTAGGAAAACCTTCTACTTCATATTTAGTAGGATTAGTATCACCATCAATTATACTAATATCTGGTATAATAGGCATATAAGTTTTAAAACCACCATCCTTTTGTTTTACTTTCTTATTAAAAGTATTAATAGCTTCATCACTTACACCATAAAACAGATTCTCTGGATCATCTTTATCGCATTCTAAAAATAGAATTCCTCTTAAAAAATTGCGTGCATTATCTCTACCTAAAAAGAAATCATGTTGTCTAAACTTTATATCTAGAAAACCTCCAAAACCTCCTAAAGCACCTGTGGCTAATGGCGGATGATCTCTTTCTTCCATTTTTCCTGGTTTTAATTTTCTAGGAAAAGACATTAATTTAAACAACCCAATACCATAGGTGTCACTTTGTTTATTGCGTGCCTGATTGAGAATTGTTGGCACAAGTGCACCTAAAACACCCATTATATTAGAAACTTCATAATTAACAGATTTTGTTGTTGTGCCTTCAAAAAAACTAGGGAATGGGTCAATTAATACTGTCCCAAAATGTGGGTTTTCTGCATCTGGTTGGCCATGTTTACTAATTAAATGGCGTAAAACTTCATCAAAAGGTTCGTTATTTATTGTACCTCCATCAATGGCTGTAAATTGAAAATTTGAATTACTTTCTGGTTCTATAAACACATCTTTTTCATCAGTTAAAGATTTTCTAGTTTTCAAACTTTTGTTTAAAAAATTCGTAGAAAATTCATCATTAAAATAACGTGGCTTTAGACCTATAGGAAATGCACCAGTTGCCTTGGTTACTTTAATTAAAAAATCTCTCGATTTTAAATTATGAGGATGAAATGGTAAATGTTTGTGAAGATCTAATTCTTCGTTGTAATTCAACTTAAAATGTGCAACTACATCATGACTACTTACTCTATGTGAAGGTGTAGCGTCTAAAAATTTAGATTTTATTCTACTAAGTTTTACTTTATAATCTATGGGCCTAAGACTCGTAAGCGTTATAAGTAAACGTAAATCTTTAGATATAAAATTTGGAAAATTTTCTAAACTAGCAGTTTTAGGCAACTCCTTAAACACACGGTCTGCAATTGCATCAATAGGCGTAGAATTTAGAAGTGAAGTAACACCATCTTTTGAGTTAATATCTGAGGTGTCTAACATTTTTTCGAATGTAGATTTTCCTTGCTTTGACGTCTCATAAAGGCTTAAATCATCATCTAAAAACACCCAACTATCATAAAGAATATTTCCTGTTTTAGAGTAAGATACTTTTTTTACAGGCTGCCAATTACCAGCATACATAGCCAAAGTTGCAATCATACCAACCATTCCACCAGCAGATGCACCTCCAATAGCATCAATTATTACACTATGATTAGGAATATGACTATTAGGATTATCTGCTTGTTCTGTTTTTGCTCGCTCCCACGCTGTCAATGCTTCAAGTAAGTAATCTACAAAACCTGCTGTATATGCACCTGCTGAAACCGCTCCTGCAAGTGAAAGTCCTAAGTGAAAGGTTTGTTTACTCATTAAGCAATTGATTTAATAATTATATATTAGGCATTTATTATTAAGCCTTTAAAATAAGGAAATAAATATAAACAAAGTTCTATCACAATAACATATAAGAGGGATTAGTTAGAACAAAAAAAAGTCCTGAATAAAATTCAGGACTTTAAATATTTATAAAAATGTTTTATTAAGAATCTGCTCTTAAAATAATATCTCGCTGAGCCACTAATAAACCTTCTTCTTTATTTAATTTTAAAATTCTAGTAGGATCTCCTTTTTTCTCCATACGTTTTCTGCATGTTTTTGTAAGTAAAGGATCTTCATCAAAAAGAAATGTTTCTACTTCATAAGCATCTTTTGAAGGTTCTTTAACAATAGGATATAATTGTTGTAATTGATTATATCTTCTGTCTCCTCCTGGTACAAATGTATAAAATGTATAACGACCATCTTCATCTGTCTTTATCCAACCTCTATGGTTTACATAACGCTTTTCATTTTCCTCTATTAAATCAAAATCTCCATTTTCATCTGGTTGTTGTACATATAAAATCACATCCTTTGCAGGTGTAACACCATCACTCTTATATATGATACCAGAAATTTTTAATTTATTAGTCTTAGATTCAAAATCTGGAATAGTATCAGTATTTATCAGATTTGTATCGTCTTTATCATAAATAGGAAGCTCTATTTTAGAATTTTGTGCAAAAATAAAACTAGTTGCACTTATAAGACTTATTAAACAAAGTAAAGGAAATCTCGTTTTCATATGAAAATGTATTTAGGGTTATACCAAATTTCATACTTAATAATAGGATTTCAATAAATATCTTATTAAGACGATATTTTTACGACAAACTGAAATTGTTTACGAAAAATTCCGACGAATTACATTTATTTTGTTCTATAACAGAAACTTCTATCTATTTAATTATGTACTTTTTAAATAATCAATTACAAATTAAAAGAGATTTTTATTATTTAGACAGTTCCGTAAAACTTAAATTTTTAATCACAAAATTGAAAAAATCAACCAAAATTGTTAATTTATATCAATTTTTGTAATAATTGTATTTTGTCGATAATATTTACTTTTAATCAGTAAAATAAGCACTTTAACTGTATTATTTATCTTTTAATCGGAAAAATTTTAATAAAAAAACATGTTTTTTGATGGTTTTCTTTAAATAATTGCATAGATTTGCCTCACAATGAATAATTCAATTAATTAATTATGAAACTAAAATTTACTTTATTAACTCTCTTTCTTGTTCTAATAAGCGCCTTGAGTTTTGCTCAAAAAAGTAATAACTCGCAGAGTATTATTAGTGGCAAAGTAAATATTTCAAAATACCACAGTAGAGAAGAATTAAAAAATTTAGATAAAGGTGAATTACTTACCTTATATATAGAGCGTATAGAAGTTATTGTAAATATACTTCCTAATATTGCGTTTGCCACAAAACCAGGTGTTACAATGGCATCTTTGGGAATTCCGGAAACCAAGGATAACAAAAAGGCCTTAGAAGAAAATAAAGAAGCTTCAGATACGTATTTTGATAGTACTATAGAATTTCAAAAATCAATATTACCTTATTCAGATAAAAAAGATTTAATTGCGGCAATTTTGTTTTACGAATCTACTTTAAAAGCATTACATACGTACGAAGATTTCAAAAAAGATTAGTTAGTTTTATTTATAATAGTGTTTTAAACCTTGGCTTTTTTAAAGTCAAGGTTTTTTTATTATATACATAACTTTATTTTGTAAAACACATAAAATCATCTTCAAAAGCCCTTTTAATGTAAGAAATAATGTACGATTTAAATTAATTTGTGTATTTCATCGATATTTTTTGTGTTTCATGGAATAAAATTTTATTTTTGGTTACTAATAGTAAAAAGCCCCTTAAATCTATTAAAAGAATAAACCTATTATGAAAAAAAATACGCTCACAACGCTTATCTTACTTTTGGTACTTGGCAACATGTTTGCTCAGCAAGAAAAAGGTATAACTGGTTACGATAACTGGTTAGATAACTGGACGGATTTTAAACCAAACAAAGCCAATTACGAAGAGCCTACACAAATTTTGTCTGGAGATA
The DNA here is from genome assembly GCF_009741275.1 of Winogradskyella endarachnes. Lineage (GTDB taxonomy): Bacteria > Bacteroidota > Bacteroidia > Flavobacteriales > Flavobacteriaceae > Winogradskyella > Winogradskyella endarachnes. The sequence continues at coordinate 252,396 of NZ_WOWS01000001.1, read as the reverse complement.
TAGATGAGAATACTACGTTAACAAAACGTAATACTTATTTATTACTTGGCGAAGTTTATGTAATGAACAATGCAACCTTAACAATAGAACCTGGCACAATAATCTTAGGTGATTTTGAGACTAATGGTTCTTTAACTATAAGTAAAGGTTCTAGAATACATGCTGTTGGTACAGCAACTGACCCAATTATTTTTACGTCTAGTAAGTCTGATAAAAAAGCAGGTGATTGGGGAGGAATTTTTATGCTTGGTGATGCTCCAATTAATACTTTTGGAAACATAAGCTCTATTAATTACGGTTTAAACCCTTCATCAACAGAAAACATAAGTTATGGTGGAGATAAAATAGACAGTGATTCCGGAACTTTAGAATTTGTAAGAATTGAATACGCTGGAAAAATGACAAAATCTTTTGGTCATTACAGTGGACTTACGCTTGCTGGAGTTGGTTTAAAAACTATCATTAATAATGTAATGGTTAGTTATTGCCAAGGAAACTCCTTTAGTGTTTTAGGAGGTAATGTAGATTTAACTCAAACAATTTCTTTTAGGTCTAGTAGAAATGATTATTATTTTAATTACGGAACTCAATGTAGCATGTCTAATGCCTTAGCTGTAAGGTCACCTTATGTTTCTAGTGCTGATGGTTCTCGTTGTATGTTTGTTAAATCTTACGATATAAAAGAAAATGCAGATGCCACTAAGAAAGAAACTTATGTACATGCTGAAAATTTAACTTTGGTAAATGTAAGTAACGATTTAGCATCAGATATACAGGTTGGTCTTGTACAAGAAGCGATTTACGTAGATACAGATGTTTCTTTTCATATTGATAAAAGCGTAATTTCCGGATTTAAGCCTGCTGTTTATTTTGCAGAAAAAATGGCCATAAATAGTGTAAACCTTGATAAAATTAAATTCACTAATTCATACTTTAATAATTGTGAAGGAAATATTTTTAGAAAAGGTTATACTAATAATGATGATTTAGAAAGTTGGTATGGTAGCAGAGCATTTAACAATGTTTACTCTAAAGGTCCAGATTCAGAAACTTTTATAAATTCTACCAATACTAGATACCCAGATTTTAGATTAAAAATTAATAAAATTATAGCTTCTAATGAAGTGTATGAAGATGATTAAATAACCCAGCCCTAATTAATCTATTAAAAAAACACAAAATCCCCAAACTTAATGCCTACACCTACCAATATAAGACGTATAATCTTAAGCTTTTGCCTATTTGCAATTTTAACGCAAACAGAGTTTAATGCGCAAATAGTTATTGGTACACCAAACCTAGGATTCAGTCAGGCGTGTGCTAATGAAGACTTTAATACATTCAGTACAACATTTATATTTTCTCCAGAAACTGGTCTATACCCTACAAATCAGTTTTCTATAGAATTATCTGATTCAGATGGTGATTTTTCTAATGCAGAAGTTATTTATACATCATCACCAGGTTCTGTAACTGTATCACCAGCTACATTGCAATTTGCAATACCAGAAACAGCAGCCGGAGAAAACTATAAAATAAGAATAAAAAGTAGTGCTCCAGTAGCAACAAGTTCTGGCTCAATTTCATTTTCTGCATATTACAAACCACAAGATGCTCCATTTACTATTAACAATTTAGTGTCAACAGGTGCATTTTGTTCAGGTGGAAGCTATTTACTAAGTATAGATAATCCTGGTACAGGAAATAATGATTCGCCTTTACTCTACCCAAACCTTAATTTTAAATGGTACAGAGAGACAAGCCCTACAACTTCAGAGTTTGTTGCTGATGGAAATACATTAGAAGTTACTTCTAATGGTACTTATTTTGTTGAAACCGATTATGGGTCTTGTACTTCAGATTCATTTTCTAATAGAGTTACTATTACAGAAGTTGTTTCTGGAGAAGCAAATGCTACAATTGTCTCTAGTTTAGGTAATCCTTATTGCCCTGGAGAAGGTACTACAACGTTAAGTACAATGGTTGGTCTTTCTTATCAATGGTATAAAGATGGCGTTTTAATTGACGGAGCAACGTCTCAAATGTACAACACTAATGAATCAGGAATTTTTGCTGTTCAAGTAGATTTAGGAGATTGCTCTGCATACGGTACTATAGATTTAGTAAGCGAATTATTTGACAGCAGTATTGATGTCGCTGAAGAAGTAGATATTTCTGAAGGTGATTTTATTATCGTAAATATAACAGACAATGCTCAAAACCCTGAATACGCTTGGTATTTAGACGGCAACTTAATTCCTGATGCAACAGAACCTTCTTTTCAAGTTGAAGAATTTGGTGATTATACAGCCACAATAACAGAAAATTCAGGTTGTAGTGTTACTATAGAATATTATTTTACTGTAGTAGAATCCTTAAACCTCTTTCCTGATATAGATAATATTCCAAATGTTATTAGCCCTAATGGAGATGGCATTAATGACACATGGATAATACCACAAGATTATGTTCAAGATAGCTCTAACACTGAAGTTGTTATAATGAATAATAAAGGTAAAATAGTTTTAAAAACAAACGCTTATCAAAATAATTGGCCTCAAAATGAATTAAACCTAAACAGTGTAAACCAAGTTTACTATTACGTCATAACCACTGAAGATAATAAAACTAAAAAAGGTTCTATAACTGTAGTTAAATAATATGAAAAGACTTTTACTCTTAATATTGTGTATTTGTTCTGTGCAGACTTACCACTCTCAAGAAGATGGTGATGGTGTTGTTTCATTAAATTTACCTGCAAGAAACTCACTTACGTTTAATAAATTTAATATTAACCCAACTTTTAGTTTTGTAAGAGAACAAACCAAATACATCACCTTTAATAACAAAAGAGAATGGGTACAATTTGAAAATGCACCACTCACCTATTTTGGTAGTTACTCAGGAAGATTTGCTGAGAATATCGGTGCCGGAATTGGCGTTTTTCAACAAAATTACGGTGTATTAACTACCTTTGGAGGTCTTTTAAATTTTGCTTATAACGCAAGAATAGGAAGAAGTAACAACCTTACTTTTGGTTTAAATATAGGTGCTTACAAAAGCGGTTTAAACACTGGTGCTGTTGTTACAAATTTTGATGACCCTTCATTACAAAATATACCAGATAACACCGTGTTAACCATTAATCCTGGTATTAATTTTGGTACAGATTATTTAGATTTTGGTATTTCTATTAACAACTTGGTAATGTATAATTTTACCTCTTCTACTTTAATAGAAGAAAATCAAGAACAAAGCATAGATGCACATGTTATGTATACTGGTTATATGGATAGCAGAGGCTTCTTTGATGAAAGTAAATTCACGGGTTTATTAAAAACAGATATCTACGAAGACAAAACCATAGTATCTGCTGTAGCAATGATTACAGTACCTAAGGGATTTTGGTTTCAAGGTGGTTATAATTCATTCTACGGCCCTACTGCTGGCATCGGATTAAATATTACAAACAATATTGCATTAGAATATAACTATGAGAATGCAATTGGTGAAAACGCTAATTTTGGTAGTTCTCACGATTTTTCGATTGCTTATAGATTCCAGAACAACAAATATTACGATTATAGTCCACAAGACGAGGTGACTAGTATTTTATCTAAAAACAACAAAAGACGGCGAAGAGTAGTAAAATCGAATAGTAAAAAGACGAAAACATCAAGCAAAGCACAAACCAAATTAACTGAAAACAAAAAAGCTGAAGAAGCAATTAATATTGCTAAAGCAAAGGCTGAAGCAGAAGCACTGGCAAAAGAAAATGAAGCACTTGCACTATTAGAACAAAAGAAAAAAGAAGAGCAAATTAAACAAGCTCAATTAGAAAAAATTGAAGCAGATAAAAAAGCCCAAGAAATTGCTGATAAACGAGCCGAAATCGCCGAACTGCAAAAAGCCAAAGAAGAAGCTGAGGCACAAGCTAAATTGTTAGCAGAACAAAAAGCTAAGGAAGAAGCTGAAGTACAAGCTAAATTGTTAGCAAAACAAAAAGCCAAAGAAGAAGCTGAGGCACAAGCTAAATTGTTAGCAGAACAAAAAGCTAAAGAAGAAGCTGAGGCACAAGCTAAATTGTTAGCAGAACAAAAAGCTAAGGAAGAAGCTGAGGCACAAGCTAAATTGTTAGCAGAACAAAAAGCCAAAGAAGAAGCTGAGGCACAAGCTAAATTGTTAGCAGAACAAAAAGCTAAAGAAGAAGCTGAGGCACAAGCTAAATTGTTAGCAGAACAAAAAGCTAAAGAAGAAGCTGAGGCACAAGCTAAATTGTTAGCAGAACAAAAAGCTAAGGAAGAAGCTGAAGCACAGGCTAAATTATTAGCAGAACAAGAAGAAGCTAAAGAAGCCGTTGAAACTGAATCTAAAATAGATTTAATTGAAAACCCAACAGATGAATTAGCTATTTCAATGAAGGCGATTAGAACATCTACAGATAATTCAAAAGATTACCAAAACGAATTATTAGATCGTTTCAATGAAATTGTAGAAATAAAAGATAAAGACCTAAAGAGTTTAAAAGAAGAGAATGATCTTAGTGAACAGGGGATTGTGGTTGCACCTAGACCATTTAAAAGTATTACTGCTGAGAACAATGAATTAAACGCCATTAAAAAAGATTTAGATAAAGTAATTATTTCTAGAGCTAATAAAATTGAAGAATTAACAGCATTATACAATGAACGTTCTGAGATTAGTGAGTATGTTCTAGACGAAGTGACTATTTTTTACAAAAAAGAAATCGACAAATTAAATAATGAGCAACAAAAAACTAAGGCCTTAAGGTCTCAATTAAATGAGAAATTAGAAACAATTAGAATTGCTACAGAATTTGAAAAAAGAAGACGTATAAAGAGAGCTGCTTACAATAGTGACGAAGATCAATACAACCAAGATCGTGCTACTTTGAAAAATATTAAGCAAACTACTAAATTAAATGAAAGTGTATTTAAACCTGAAGATTTTGATTATGGAGAACAATTAGGAAGCAATATTAGCATCCTTAAAAATATCAAAAATGTAGAAAGCGGGTATTATTTAATTATTGCCGTACATAGTGATAAAAAACGTAGAGATGAATTTTTAACAAAAGTAGTTTCTGCCGGAAGAACAGATATAGATTTCTTCCATGATGTAAGCACCAGTAAGTATTATATATACTATGAAAAGCACACTAATATCAGTGATGCCAATAAAGCATTAAAAACTAAAGGAAATAGACCATATAATGGAAAAATGTCAATAGTGAAAATTGAAAATTAATAGAAGTTAAGCCGTTTTTTAAGTAATCTTTTGCCCCCAAAGATTATGATGGAAACATAAAAAACCTACACCATGAAAAAACCTACTTTTTCGAGAATAACCCTCATAATTCTATTGCTGCTTTTAGGACAGCACGCCGTATCACAAAACCTTGTACCTTTTTCTCCTAGGTATGATGAAGCCATAAAAGGAGACATGTTATTAATTGGAAACAGTAATGTGGGATTACATGCTTCTAATCCATATAACGGAACCAATGCCAATGATCAAGTCAATGCTGCCGTTTATGTAGATATCGATGGCGATGCAAGTACGTTTAATTCCAGTAGTGCCGATCTAGATATACCAAGCGACTTAAGTTGTTATCAAATTGTATATGCAGGTTTATATTGGAGTGCAGTTGTAGACGGTGATGATCCAATTTCAGATGTAAAATTCAAAGTTCCAGGTGGATCTTATGTAGATATAACAGGTACTGAAATATATTACCAAAATGCTGCAAATAATAGTCAGTCTAATACATATGCATATTACCATGATGTAACAGATATGCTAACAGCTTTAGCCGATCCAGAAGGTACTTACACAGTTGCAAACATTTCTAGTTTAGTTGGTCCAAAGCCAAATTCTGAAGGACTTTCTGCAGGTTGGTCCTTATTTGTAATTTATGAAGACCCTTTATTACCAAGTAAATACATCACTTCATTTGACGGTTTTACAAAAATTACCAGTACTATAAATGAAACATTTCCTGTAAGTGGATTTAACACTATACCAACTGGTCCTGTTAGAGCAAAATTTGCTTTTAGTACAATTGAAGGTGACCGAAGATGGACTGGTGATTATTTAAGACTTAATGGAACCACAATAAGTGTAACCGATAATGGCGGAAACACCATTCGTCCCGCAAATAACTTTTTTAATAGTACGGTTTCAGATATAGATCCATTAACTAATACTTCTCAATTATTCACAACAAGAAATCCAAACAGTTCTAATACACTTGGTTTTGATGCCGGAATTATTAATATTCCGAATCCTGGCAACTCATTAATTGCTAATAATGCAACTTCTGCTAATATTAGCCTTGGTAGTAACTTAGATATATACTATTATTATTTCAGTGCATTCGCCATTGAAATTATAGCTCCAAATATTGTACTCACAAAAATTGTTGAAGATGAATTTGGAAACAATATAGGTGATCAGTTAGTAAATTTAGGTGCTCCTTTAAATTATGTTATTGGTTTTCAAAATACAGGAAATGATGATGCTACTAATTTTCAAATTAGAGATATTCTTCCTGTAAACATCGTTTATAACCATCCAACAGATTTAGTATTACCTCCTGGTGTTACGGCATCTAGTTATAATCCTGTTACAAGAGAATTAATTTTTGATATTGATGATTCAGTTGTAGAACAAAATGATCCTGTTTTAGAAATAAGAATTGAAGCACAAGTTGTAGATAATTGTTCAGAATTACTTGAAGCATGTTCTAACCTTATCCAAAATCAAGCTTTTGCATCTTACCAAGGTACTATTAACCCAGACTTCACTATTACAGATGATCCAAGTTTAAGTTCTAACACAGGCTGTTTAATTACGCCACAAGCCACTAATTTCTTAGCAGATTTAGATTGTGGATTCCAAGAGGATATTGTACTCTGTGGTGAAAGTGTAGAATTAACAGCTGCTAATGGTTATGATACTTATGCATGGTCTACAAGTCCTACAGGCACACCTGTTATTGGAACAGGCCAGTCTATAACAGTTACTGAAACAGGATCATATTATTCTTATAATACAGCAATTGCACCATGTCAATCAATTGTTCAACGTTTTAATGTTGAGTTATTTGGAAATAATACAACAAACCCAGTAATTCCTTACGCAGACGAAGTTGTTATATGTCCTAACAACGGAAAAGAATTGCCTAATATATTTTTATGTGGTGCAAACGACTTTAGAGATATTCAAACTAACATTTCAGACTCAACTTCTATTATTTGGGAAAAATTAGACGAAACTAGTTGTGCTGCCGTAACAGATATTGACTGTGCTAATGAAGAACCAAGTTGTACTTGGAACTCAGTAGGTACAAATTCAAATTTTGTTGCCGATACAGCTGGTCAGTACAGAATTACTATCAATTATCCTGGTGGTTGTTTTGTTCAATTTTATTTTAATGTCTATGAAAATTTATTAAGTCCAACCGTAAATGCAACAGACATAATATGTACAACAGACGGAAGTATTACAGTTAACGATGTACCTTCTGGTTACGAGTATAGTTTAGATAATACAAATTTTCAATCTAGCAATATCTTTTCAATTAATACAGCTGGTACTTATACTATTTATATTAGACAAATTGGCGTAGACACTAATCCTTGTATATTTACAGTACCAGATGTTCTAATTAGAGATAGAGAATTTACAGCCTCTACAACGGTAACCCAACCTCTTTGTCATGGCGATAAAGGAAGTATTAATTTGGCTGCTAATGATGCTGACCCTCAGTATTCATTTACTTTAACTCAATCTGGAACTTTAGTGAATAGCATTGGTCCTATTGTAGACAATAACTATACATTTGAAAATTTAAATGCTGGAACATATACAGCAACTATTGAATCTGAAAATGGTTGTGTTGTTTCAGAAGAAATTGAAATAGTTGAGCCTGCTTTATTGACTGCTACAATAGCCTTAACTACACCTCTATCTTGTGAGGACGGTGTTGTAACAGTTTATCCAGTTGGTGGAACATCTCCATATTACTACTTTGTAAATGGTAGCACAGATTTTCAGTCAACTTCAGATATCATAGTATCTTCAGCTGGTACTTATAATGTAGAAGTTGTGGATGCTAACAATTGTAGTACAACTGTATCTATTAATGTAGATGCTATTGCAGAACCAGAGTACAATGTTACAAAAACAGATATAACATGTGAAGATGATGGCAATACTGGAACCATAACTGTAAATCTAACAAATGCTAATGGAAGCACTATACTTTACAGTATTGATGGTGGCACAACGTATCAAAACTCAAATACATTTACAGGTCTATCAGATGGTTCTTATGATGTTGTATTACAATACACATCAGGCACTGCAGAATGTACTACTACTCCAGAAACTATAGTTATTAATTCTGGTGCATCAATAGTAGGAACAGCTGATCTTACTGCTCCACTAACATGTTTAGATAATGGAACTATAACGGTAACAAACGTTACAGGTGGTGATGCACCTTACACTTACAGTATAGATGGTGTTAACTTTCAAACGAGTAATATATTTAATGATTTATCTCAAGGAACTTACACTATAATAGTACAAGATGACAACGGTTGTACGTCTGCAACCAATGAAATTACTATTGCAGCATTAAATCCTCCTACTGATTTAACTTTTGATCATACTGCTATTACGTGTCCTACAAATACATCAACAATTACAATTACTGGTGTAACTGGAGGAATTGGTACTTTAGAATATCAAATCACAGCACCAGTTTCAGATGCAACACCTTATCAAACATCAACAAGTTTTGCTAATTTAGAACCAGGCACATATACATTTCAAGTTAAAGATGAAAATGATTGTGTTTATTCAGAAACTTATACTGTAGACCCAATTCCTGTTCCAACTTTGGCTGTTGTATTAACAAAAGACTTAGACTGTACTACCTCTCCAGATGCTGTTATAACCGGAACAATTACAGGGCCTTCGCCTTATACTTATGCAGTTTCGTTTAACGGCGCAGCTTATACTGATTTAGGAGCTACAGGTACACCTTTCAATTATGCTGCTGCTAATGATGGTACATATCAATTTCAAATTACAGATGCTAATGGTTGTATTGCAGAATCATCTGTAATTACTGTTGACCCAGTATCGTTACCAGAATTAAGTGTTGTTGTACAAACACAACCAATTTTATGTAATGGTGATACTAATGGTGCTATTGATATTACAATAGATACTAGTGTTGGTACACCTCCATATGTAACCAATGTAAATAACGATACAACAGGAACAGATTATGGGACGCAAACATCTAGCTTACCTGCCGGAACTTATACAATTACAATTACAGATGCTAAATCTTGTACAGTAACCGAAACTATTATTATTGATGAGCCAGATGCTATACTTGTAGATTATGATGCTATAGATATCACTTGTGATACTAGTGGAATTTCTCAAGGTTCAGTAATTATAAACTCAGTAGTTGGTGGTACGTCACCATATAACTATTTTGTAACTGGTACCAATGGTTATTCTAATTCAGAATTAAATAATGCAGGAACAACCTCTGTAAGTTTTGATGTTGTTGACTTTGGTCTATACGAAATTAATGTTGTAGATGCTAACGGATGTTCTGTATTGGTACAAGACGTTTTAGTAGCCTCTCCTCCTACTGATTTAGATATTAATATTAGTACTACAACAGACTGTTTAACAGGTGGTGAAGCTGAGGTAAGTGTTGGGTCTACACTAAGTAGTTCTGGTCCTTTCTACTTTGCTATATATGAAGGTCCTTCTACAGTTTATCCAACAGGTACTTGGTTAGCAGAAGATGCTCCTGGAAGTCAATCTGCAACATTTACTGGTTTAATGCCTGATGTACTTTATACATTTATTGTTTACGATCAATCAACAAATTGTAGTTATTATGAACCATCTACTATTGCAGTACCAACAAATTCAACCTTAACTACTTCAGCTTTTAGTTCTAATAACATAACATGTACTGGCAGTGCTGATGGAAACGTTACATTTACAGTTAACAGTATTTATACAAGTGATGTTAATGTTAATTATGAAATATTTGATTCATTATCATTAAATTCTACTGGAATAGTGGGCTCTGGATCTGTACCTGCTAATGGTTCCTTAACCGTGACTGATTTAGGACCATTACCATTTGGAAATTATTTTGTTTCAATAAGTGAAACATCTGGTCCAAATTCTGGTTGTGGTATTGTTACAGCACCTTTCAATATTACAGAATCTGCTTTTGCTTTAGAATTAGTAGTTTCAATAGATCAAAATGCTAATTGTAATCCAAACTCTGGTGTTATAAGTGCTATTGCTTCAAATGGAACTTCGCCTTATAGATATCAAATTACAACGTCATCTACTGCGCCTTTAGCTTCAGATACAGCATGGAGTTCTGCAAGTACATTCAATGAAGATGCAGGTAGTTATTATGTACACGTAATTGATGCTTATAATTGTATTGTTACTAGTCCTGTTCAAGTATTAGACATGGATCCAACACCTGTTATTGCAGCAGTAAACACTAACCAATGTACAGTAGCCGAAGGTGAATTTGAAATTGATGTAACTTTAGATACAGCCGGTATGCCACCATATACCGTAAGTATAAATGGAGGTGCTTTTCAAACACAAACTTTTCCATTTACATTAACTAACTTATACTCTGGTTCTCATTCTGTAGAAGTTAAAGATGTTAACGGTTGTGGTAATATCGTAAACTTAGATATCCAAGCTCCAATTTTAATTACTCCAGAAATTACAGCTTTACCGTCTTGTAATAATGATGACGGAGAAATTACAGTAACTGGTAATGGTGGATCTGGATCATATACTTATAGCATTGCTCCTAACCCATCATCTATAACTTTAACAGGTAATGTGTTTTCTGGTGTACCTTCAGGTACTTATACAATAACAATAACAGATGCACTAACCTTATGTACTGAAGAAGTTTCTGTAACCTTATCAGAAGCTATTGCGCCAACGTTTACATTAACACCGACTTCAGTTACGTGTTTTGGAGATAACTCTGGTTCTTTTGATATTAATATTGAAAACTATACCGGAAACTATACATACCAAGTTTTTGATACTACAGGTAATTCTGTAACTGGAGCAATTAGTGCTAATACCTCTACAAATCCTCTTACCGTATCTGGTATGGAAGCTGGCACATTCTCTGTAGTTATTACAGAAACTGATTTCCCATTCTGTTCTGCAACATCTAACGTTATTATAACATCACCTGCTGCACCATTAACATTAAATATTACTGAAACATCAGATGTAACATGTAATGATAACCAAGGAACAATTACTGCAATTGCGTCTGGTGGTTGGGGAGATTTAGAATACGAATTAACAGGTGATGCAACTGTTGCCTATTCTGAAAATGGAACATTTACAGACCTTTCTGCAGGAACTTATGTTGTTAATGTAAGAGATTCAGGTGGTTGTATTGTTTCGGAATCAATTATTTTAGAAACACCTGACCCAATTACTGCTACCTTTACGCCTAGCACAACAATGTTATCTTGTTTTGGTGATCAAGATGCAAGTATCACTATCACTAATGTAACTGGAGGACAAGAATCTAATTATTCTTATACTTTAAACACTGTTTTACCAACTCCTAGTGTATCTGGACCACAAACTTCGAATGTTTTTGAAAACTTAGGACCTGGAACTTATTTTGTAGTAATTACAGATGGATACGATTGTGAATTAACATCAGTAGATATTGTAATTTCAGAACCAACACCTGTTGTTGCTAATTTAGTGAGAACAACGACACAAACCTGTTTAACAGAATCTACATTAACATTAAGCGCAACTGGCGGAACTGGAATTTATTCTTATAGTGCTAATGCTTCATTTAGTCCAATTATTGGAACATTTACATCATCAACAACATTCTCTGTGCCAGATGGTACATATTCTTACTATGTAAGAGATGCAAATGGATGTGAAACTAATGTGTCTAATGAAATTACAGTAGAACCTTTACCAACATTAACAGTATCGTTAGAGTCTACTAATCCTACAATCAATTGTGCAGGAGATAATAACGGAACAATTTCGGCAACAGCAATTGGAGGTTTAGGAAATTACACGTATACATTACAAGATGCTTCAGGAAATCCTGTTACGGCTACACAGAATACGCCAGGATATTTTACAGAACTTTACGCTGGCGATTATACAGTATTAGTAGAGAGTGGAGATTGTGTCGCTACATCAGAAATGATTAGTATCACTGAACCTGATGCACCTTTAGATGCAACATTAATAGTTAACAATATAACTTGTGCCGGAAATAACAACGGTAGTGTAGAAATCACAGCAACTGGTGGTACAGGAGTCATTAAGTATGCTATTTCACCTCAGTTAAATCAGTTTTTTGACAATAATTTGATAGAAAATTTAGAACCAGGAGCTTACGACTTAATTGTACAAGATGAATTGGGATGTTTCTTAAGTTTTAGCTTTACAATTTTAGAACCTGCACCTGTTATATTAAGCATTGTTCCAGATTCACTATTCCCAGAAGTATGTAGTGGTGACGAAGATGGAGAATTTAGTATTAGTATTTCAGGAGGTACATTACCATACAGCGTAAGTTTAGACGATTATGAAGGTGTTTATACTGTTGGTAATTCTTCTCAAAATGAATTTGATTTTACAAATCTACCTGGCGGAGATCATACTGTGTATGTTCGTGATGCTGAAGGATGTGAGTCACAATGGAATATTACCTTCCCAGAATCAGTAACAATATTACCAGAAATAATTATAGAAAATATTTGCGAGGATAATACTCAAGGCAATGTTGTTACAGTAATGGTAGATGAATCTATAACAGATTTAACTCAGCTAGATTATTCGTTAAATGGAGGTCCATACCAAGAGAGTGATAAATTTATAAATGTACCTGTTGGAACAGATTATTTTATTGAAGTAAGACATACCAATGGTTGTGTTCAAACTACTGAGTTGTTTGATATAGAAGCTACAGACCCAATTACTTTAACTTTAGAAGAAGGGGAATTAAATGAATTTATTGCTGTTGCTGCTGGTGGTGAAGGTGGTTACCAATTTACTATGAATGGTGAAGATTATGGTACGCAAAATTCATATATAATAACAGAATCTGGCACTTACGAGGTTATTGTAACCGATAGCGCTGGTTGTTATGCAATAGCTTCTATTGAATTGGAATTTGAAGATATCTGTATCCCTAACTGGTTTACACCAGATGGTGATGGTAACTACGATACATGGGCACCAGGATGCACAGAAAACTATCCTAATCTAACCTTTGATATATTTGATCGCTATGGACGTAAAATAGCAGAATATCATGTTGGTGAAGCTTGGGATGGTAAGTATAAAGGAAGAGAACTTCCTACTGGAGATTATTGGTTTGTTGTAAAAACTAACGACTCCACTCACGATAAAGATTTTGTTGGACACTTTACACTATATAGATAATAGCAAAGAATAAAAAAGATAACATTATGAAAAAATTAGCCCTATATATTCTTTTTCTGGTCTTTGCACAAAGCTATGGCCAAGAGTTAAACCTACCTGTATTTACGCAGTATTTATCTGAAAACAATTTTGTAATATCACCAACCTATGCTGGGATTGGTGATAACTTAAAAATTAGAGTTAACGGATTAACACAATGGGTAGGTATTAAAAATGCTCCAGATAATCAATCACTATATGCAGATTTTAGAATTGCCAATAGTACAGGTGTTGGTATAAGTGCTTACAATGATAAAAATGGTAATACAAGACAAAAAGGTGTAAAATTTTCTTTTGCACACCATTTAATATTAGATTATAAATCCAAACAATATTTATCTTTTGGATTGTCTTATAACATTAATAGTTTTAGGATAGATATTGAAAACTTTAATACCACGTACGACATCCCTATTATAGATCCATCCATTACAGATGATCGTTCTATATCTAATAATAATTTTGATGCTGGTTTTTTATATCGTTATAAAGCATTTTACTTAAGTGCTAATGCCAACAACTTTCTTAAAAAAGATACTGATGATTATATTGGTCTAGAGCCAAGTCGTTTGTTAAACTACCAAATCTATTCAGGTCTTGTTATAAAAAGTAAAAATAATAAAGATGTAGAATATGAACCTTCTGTATTTTTTCAGTTTTTTGATAGTGATAAACGATCTAGTACAGATATTAATTTTAAGTATAGAAAATTCAATAGATTAGGAGATTATTACTTTATTGGTGCCTCCTATCGTTATTTAAATGACCAGTTCTTTAAACCTTTAAATTTAGGACCGATGGCAGGTATAACATATAATAACTTTTATTTTGGTTATGCTTACCAGTTTACCTTTAATGATTTATCTGGTTATAATACAGGTACACATATGGTAACTATCGGTTTAGACTTATTTCAAGGTATTAGTAATTGTGCTTGTACAAAAGGAACTAGTCAGAGTTACTACAGATAATAATAGGATTAATTTATTTCTAGTTTGTAACCAACACCATGAATGTTAGTGATTTTAATTGATGAATCGGTTTTAAGCTTTTTACGTAATTTAGAAATGTAAGTATCTAAACTACGACTAACAAAAACACCGTTGTCTTCCCAAATACGTTTGGTTAATTCATTTCGCTTTATAACTTGGTTTGGTCTAGAGGCTAAAAGAAAAAGTAGTTCGCATTCTTTTTTAGATAATGTAATTTCAGATGCTTCTTTTACTAACTTGTTTTGATCAGGATAAAATTTAAAACTTCCTAATTTTGTACTATTATCATTTTCATCAATAAATTTATGCTTAGTCTTTTTTAAAATTTTTCTATGTATTAGAAATGCTATAAATAAAAGTGATAAAACAATTAAGGTTGTAATTAGAATTGAATATATTGAGGTTGTTTCAAGCTCGTTAATAAATTTTAATTCAATTAAATAACATAAATTAGGTAACGTTCTGCCTGAACAAGGTATTATAGTTTGTTCGGTTCTATCACTCATTTGGTAACTATATGCTACTTCATAATCTATACAATGTTTAACCTCTACCCTATAATGTTCTGGTAAATTAGATTTTTTTAAACTGGTTGCAATAGCAGATACTAACATTTCTGGTTCTATGGGTAAGCTTTCACTGAATGATAATCTATAAGTATTAGAATTAGATTGTATTACCGGAAGAATTAAAGACGTAGAATCATTGTGAAACAACAATATGCTGTTGCCAGCATCTCTTAAAGCTATTTTTGTACGTTCAGAAACATCATTTTGGTTTTCCGTTGAGCAAGACCAACTTATTCCAATACATAGAAAAAGTACAAATTTGCAGAACCTCTGGATTATTTTTTGCTTCATAACTACCGTAAAGAACACACAAATCTATGACTTTAAACTTCAGTTTACATTTCTTTTACACTTTTTTGACATCTTTTTAGCTTCAATAGGCACTATTTAATCAAACTTAAATTTCTTTAATTTGTAAACCAACAAGAATTCTATTTTTATAATTACTTTTAGAATTCTATGAAAACGCAAACAATTCTTCGTTACAAAGGATATTTAGAAACACCCTCTTTATTTGTTTCAGAAAATATAATAGAATATGAAATACTTCAACTACAATCAACCTATAATGATAAAATTGATCCTGACAGCTTCAAAAATAACAGGTTAGGAAAATTAGTTGAAGAATTTGTGTTTCATCAATTAAAGAAAAAATCAGAAATAAAAATTGTTTCCCAAAATCTTCAGATTCAAAATGGTAAACAAACTATTGGAGAACTTGATTTGTTGTATTATGCTAATGAACTACCTATACATCTAGAAATTGTTTACAAATTTTACCTATATGATTCTTTAAAACATTATAGCAATCCACTGTTCTACTGGATTTGTCCTAACCGCAAAGATACTTTAGACTATAAATTAGAAAAATTAAAGCGTAAACAATTTCCATTGTTATACACAGACCAAACTAAACTACAATTAAAAAAGTTAGGTTTTACTATTAATAACATAAAGCAACAACTTTGTTTTAAGGCACAACTTTTTCTTCCTTACTATAATAAAAAAATTAATGTAACACCTTTAAACAAAGCGTGTATATCTGGTTTTTATAGCTCTTATAAAACAATTTCGGAATTTGATACATTTCAATTTTATATTCCAGATAAGTTAGATTGGTTAATTAAACCTCATAATAATGTTGAATGGTTAACATTTAATAATGCTAAAAGTAAAATTGACACATTTATAAATACTAAAAAATCACCTCTGGTTTGGCTTAAAGGTGAAAATAAAGAAATTATAAAATGTTTTATAACTTGGTGGTAAATATGAAGACACAACAATATTATAAAATATACAAACCATACGGCTATTTAAGTCAGTTTATAAATCATCAGAATAAAAGACGAAATAAAAAGCTATTAAGTGCACTATATGATTTGCCAGAAACTATAATGGCTGTAGGTCGTTTAGATGAAAAGTCCGAAGGTTTACTGCTCCTTACTACAGATGGTAAATTTAGTAACCACATTACAAGTTCAAAAATTGAAAAAGAATACCACGTTATGGTAGATGGTATTATAACACCAGAAGTTATAGAAGAACTTAAAAATGGTTTAGAAATTTCTGTTTCAGGAAAACCTTATATTACAAAACCGTGTAAAGCGGAAATTTTAGATGATTCTTCTCATATTTTTGAGCGTTTTGTACGAGATGAAAAACATGGTGTTACATCATGGTTATCTATTACGTTAACAGAAGGGAAATTTAGGCAAGTACGTAAAATGACTGCTAAAGTAGGATTACCAACATTACGATTGGTGAGAGTAAGAATTGGAGATTATAAGTTAGATTGTATGACACCCGCAGAAATTTTATCTATTAATTATTAGAAGCCGTTTTTTCTTCTTTTTCATCTTTTTCTTCTGCCTCTTTTTTAGTAATAATCATCTTTTCATTATTAAAAATAATAGTGGCTTTTACACCAGTTAAGAGATTCCATTCTTTAGAAGAAATTACATTGCCTTTATCATCGTAAACTACAAATTCTGCAGTATTTGGACCAGAATCACCTTGGTTTAAGGCTACAATATCTACCGTATTTTTACCATCTAACAAATCTACTTCTACTCGTCTATAACTACTTGTAAGCAATAAATTATGTTTAATTACAGCACCATTGATTAAGATTTGTACACGATCACCATCAGGATATTGATGGTCTCTACAAACAATATTTACAAATTTGGTATCTACATTATGTTCGCCTAAAAACTGATCAGACATTTCTCTAATAATTCCGCCTTTAACAGCTTCCTTATTCCAACGTTTTTCAAAAATCTCACCTGGACTTTTTAAACCATCATTCTCAATCATAGAAAATGGTCTTTCTGTTTCTCTAATAACAAATTTTTCTTCTTCGTCTTTTTTATCACTAGATTTTTTCTCTTCGTCCTCCTTTTTAAGAGTAGGAGCCACTTTAATTTTTACTAACGTAGAATCTTTATCTTTCTTAGATTCCACTGCAGGAATATGTATAGTCTTTGTTTTTTTATCCTTAATTTGAGCAAAACTCATACTGCTGCAAAAAATGCATAATAAAACTAGTATGTATTTGGTAGTTTTCAATTTCAATTAAAAATATTTAAAATATAAGTAACAATAACTATACCTTAGTGTTAATAATATCAAATTAAACGTATAAAAAAAGAAATTCTTACAAAAAAACGTTAAAACTTACCATTAAAGCTAATTCTTAAACGTCTGTTATATTCTTCAAATAACCAATCTTTATAATTTTGAGTACTATTCATTATACAGTAACAATATTGTTTTACTCTAAAGGCTATTTCATCTTGTAAATCTTTAATTAGCTCTCTTGCATCATAAATATCTTCACTATTATCTATACAAATTTGAGAATGTTGTGCAATAGAACGCTCAATTACTGTAAATGATTTTTTACCAGAGTTAATCACTTCTTTATATTCTGCTTTTACATCAAAATTTAAGTTAAATGATTTATTAAATTTTACTTTTAATGCATCTGGCATAGTGTAGACAAAATCGCGCTCTAACACTTCATCATCTACAATATTATCTAAATATAAATCTGGATTTTTAAAGATATGTTGCCAATCTACTGGTTGATTCCAAGGGCCAAAACGTGCTTCATTATTGCCTAAATCTATTACCTGAAAGGTATTTCTATCTTTATAAATTCTGCTACCACGACCAATCATTTGAAAATATAATGTTAGTGACCGTGTTGCTCTGTTTAAAATAATTGTTTCTACTGTAGGTTCATCAAATCCTGTAGTTAGTATACTTACTGAAGATAAAACAGCATCTGGTGTTTGTTTAAACCATTTTAAAATATCCTTACGTTCTTGTTTGTTCGCTGTATTATCTAGATGCCTTACATTATATCCCGCTTTTTTAAAGGTGTAGTATACTTCTTTAGAGGTGTAAATACCATTATTAAAAATTAAAGTCTTTTTACCTTTTGCCATCTCTTCATACGCAGAAAGTAATTTTGTTTGCATAAGACTATTGGTATATAATGCTTCTGAAGATTTTACTGTATAATCTCCATTAATTCCAATTTTTAGAGACGTTAGACCTACATCGTAATTAAAAACTTCTGCATTGGCTAAAAAACCGTTTTTTATTAAGGTAGAAATATCATCACCTACAATTAATTTATTGTAATTATCCTTCATCGGAAGCTTAATATTACTACTTAAGGGTGTTGCTGTTACACCTAGAATAAAGCAATCTTCAAAAAACTTAAACAATTTTCTAAAAGAATTATAATGTGCTTCATCAATAATAACTAATCCAATATTTTTTAATTTAAAATCATTATCAGACAAACGATTATTAAGGGTCTCGACCATTGCTACAAAACACTGATAGTCGTCTTGGTCTGGTAATGTTTTAACCTTACTATTAATAACCTTATTTTTTACATTAAAGCCAGATAAAACATTGGAGGTTTGTTTGCAAAGTTCTATTCTATGCGTAAGAATAACCACCTTCTTTTGGTGTTGCTTTATATAACGTCTTACAATTTCAGAAAAAATAACAGTTTTCCCTCCACCTGTTGGTAATTGGTATAAGAGGTTAAAATCATCAGACTCATTTTTCATCACATCAAAAATGCGATTAAGGTCTCTATTCTGGTAATCATACAGGCTTTTCTCGGTTGCTTTTTCTTGTAAGATTTCAGATTCTGATGACATAAATTGATTTTACCAATGAGTTAATTTTGCAAAAATAACACATTACAAAGGTTTTTTAATTGAATTGTTAACAAGATTTAACAAGATTGGTACTGTTGTTGTGAATGTTAAAGAATTAACATTTAAAATCTTATATTATGAAATCATTTAGAAGACATTCTGCAACGGTCAATGCAGGATCAATGGCAGACATTGCATTTTTACTACTAATTTTCTTTTTAGTTACCACAACTATTTCTGCAGACAAAGGTATTTTGAGGCAACTTCCCAGAGTTTGTGATTCTGGCGATTGTACAGATAATATTGCAGAACGAAATCTTATGCGCGTTTACGTTAACGCTCAGCAACAAATTATGATTGATGATGAGATTGTAGAATTATCCGAAATTAAGACAATTGTAACATCTTTTATAGATAATAATGGCTATTCTAATTGTAATTATTGTAAGGGCGAACAATTAAAAGCGTCATCTGATCATCCAAAAGAAGCTGTAATATCCTTAAGACATGATGCACTCACAAAATACGAACACTTTATTGCTGTGCAAGATGAAATTACAAAAGCTTATTATCAATTACGTTTACGTTATGCGAAAGAAGTGTTTAATAAAACACCAGAACAATTAACTAAAAAAGAATTAAAGCAAGTACAAGGTGCTTTTCCTTTTAAAGT
The DNA here is from genome assembly GCF_009741275.1 of Winogradskyella endarachnes. Classification (GTDB taxonomy): domain Bacteria; phylum Bacteroidota; class Bacteroidia; order Flavobacteriales; family Flavobacteriaceae; genus Winogradskyella; species Winogradskyella endarachnes. Next base: position 232,382 of record NZ_WOWS01000001.1, on the reverse strand, counting down.
GTCAGAAATAATGGTAAAACATACTAATTAATAATAGAATCCTTTATTGGTAAACAGTATTGGATTTTTATCTCTTTCTTGCCCCATTTTTTTGCTTTTTGAATATCGTTACCCATATAAATATCTATGCGCTTACGCCAACGACGGTTCATTTTATCTTTAACCGTATATAAACTATCAAATCCCTGAATCTTAACCTGCATGTTATGTACCAAACCAGAATCTAACAAATCTCTAGATACTGCAATATATCTTAAACCTGGTTTTAAACTATCTCCAAATGCCGTAATCGTAGGATGTGAACTTGTTTGGTATTCTAAAGAATTATATGCTGTTGCTGTTACCACAATTGTTTTATCAACACATTTTTTCTCTACTTCCCTATTACAGCTATATAACTGTAATAATAGAATGCTAATAATGATGTAATTATATTTCATCATTATAAATATAATAATAATTGTTAAAATATGTTAAATCATTACTTTGCAATACATAGTACTGTAACAAAATTATAAAATTAGCGTCTATCTAGTATAACCAATTAAAAACAAACATTATGAGAACTTTAAACAGCAACCAAATTAAAAGTAAAACAATAGAATCTAAAAGTTATTCTTGGAACAGCAAAAGGCGTTATAGATAACATTGTTATTAATTAATAAATCATGAAAGCACTATCAAAAATCATCAATACATCAAATAGTTTGGACGACGATTTAAAAACAGTTAAAGGTTAATTTAAAATTAATTTTAAAAAAAAGTCAGTTTCTTTAAAATAAGAAACTGACTTTTTAATTTATAAAATTAAAATTAATTTTTAATTATCTTTTTGGTAACCGTATTAGTACCTGAAGATAATTTAACAAAATAAACACCACTTTGGTAAGAAGAAACATTTATCTGATTCACAACATTAGAATCTAACTCTCCCTTAACTATTTCTTGACCTAAAGTATTAAATATTGAATAGTTTACCTCTGTATTTAAATTTGTTAATTCAACATTAATTATATCATTTATTGGATTTGGGTATACTGAAATTAAACTTTCCATATCAAATTGATTTACACTTAATGCATCTTCTACTTTAAACGTAACTGATTCCCCTGAACCAAAATCTCCACCAGTATTAATTAAAATACCATTTTCATCTGTTAAAGAATATGAACCATTTCCGTATGTACAACAAATTCCATCTCCATAAGCATCTGATATAGTAAATGTGTAACACTCATTTAAAGTTGGCAGTGTAATAATTTCCTGAGTCGTAGAATTTGCCGCATATCCACTTGTAGGACTACTACTCACTACTGTGCCAGAACTATCTGTTAAAGACCATGTTGTTTCATAACCATAATTATCTATTGTAATATCTACAGTTATGGTTGATGTGGTGTAAGATTCTGCAACATCAAAATTAAAAGCTGAGGTATCATTTGATGTATTCTCGTCAGATACTCCATTTGGGTTAGATATATTAACTACAAAAGTATGACTTCCTGAAGCTAAATTAGAATATGTTGGAGTAGCAACCACTAAGCTGGATCCACTCGCAATATTCCCTGTCCAATTTAAAACTGTACTTGTATCAGAATCTATGTAATATTCTACAGTTGCAGAAGTTAACGCTAAGTTACCTGGGTTAGATATTGTAACTTGTGGTGTAAAATCTTCTCCACATTGCAGGCTGTTATTTGTGCCTGTTCCTACTGTAGCATCGTTATCATAAGTTTGTAGTGCTGGATATTGCCCAATTGAAGTTACACCAGTATTTGCTGGGTCTAACCAATCTTTTAATCTGGTAGCGGAAGTAGTTCCATAATCCCAAGCCACACCAAAACGACCGTAAAAATCGTACTGACCATTATTAGATGTTCCGTTACAAGCTGCTGCACCACCAGAAAGCATTCCTATTAATTCTCCACTTTCATTAAATAAACCAGATCCAGAAGAGCCCTGTTCTGTTACGCCTAACTCCCACTCTGTAATATACCACATTTGAGTATTTGCATTACCATTAAAGTTTACTGTATTTCTTGTTGCGCCATCATCATCTCTACATGTTTTTTGAATATCTCCACTTGGATGGTGAATACCAAAGTTAACTACAGGTGTTTGAGTTGTTGAATTATTCCAGCCTGCCCATACAACATCTGGGTTATTATTAAAAAAACTTGTATCTGTAATTTCAACTAATTCCATATCAGATTGAGAACTATTTGCTCTTAACGTAGAACCACTTACAGTTTGGTCATAACTATTATTTGGACTACTTGCTGTTGTACTACAAGATGGTGTACCACTTCTCCAATTAAATCTAAATGCCCAACTACCTTCTCCACCACTACAGTGATTTGCTGTAATAAAATATGGAGTTCCATCGTTATTTGTGTTGTTCACTAATGTTCCAGAACAAAATCCAGAACCACCAGTAACTAACATACCTGCTGCTTTTTTTACATTTTCTTTTACCGTGTTTAAGCTATAAGGATCTGTAGTTGGTGAGATATCACAATCTACATCTTGATTACAATCACCAGAATCTCCTAAAGCTTTTTGATAAGATTTTGCTGTACGATAACCGTGTACTACTGATCCAACAACTATTGACGCTGTACCAGTTACATTAGCTGGTTGATAATACTCTACTATAGCTTCATTACCTTCTACCATCCATGTACCTAACACATTTTCTTCGTTATTATTATAGTGAGAAAAAGGTCTTAATAAATCTGTCTTATCACTATTATAAACGTATAATTTAGCGCCTTCAGGAATATTAAAAACATCAAACATAAAATTTAATGTTAATGCACCTTCTGAGGTGTAGGCCATTCTCCAGATACGGTCACCATTTTCTAGAGTGGTCCATTCACCTACACTATTAAAATTATGACCAACATATAATTGGTGTCCAAATCTCCAAGGAATAGATTTGTTTGTGTCGTTTACTTTATCTTCATCAATTAATGCTTGTAAATTAAAAGAAGGTAATTTAAATGCTCTAGGAGTACTTAAACTTTTATATTGCCAACTTGGTGGTTTAACATCTTCTGGTATTTGCTGGGCAAATGAAAAGATTGAAATAAATAAAAAGGGTAAAAGTAATTTAAATTTCATAAGGGATATTTTAATTAAGCGCTAAATTTAACCATTTATTAACCTATTCTTTAAAACCATCCATGGAAATAACAATTTCTACGATAATTTTATAAAAAAACTGAATAAATGCTTAGAAATATGCTGTTTTTGTTAGTTCATCAAAAGAACGTATAAATAATATATTATAAAATTAATTTATACGTAACAGAACTATGTATCTACTAAAATTGTATTTTAATCTACAAATTATCTTTAGTTAATAGACTAATAATTCTTTTAAAGCACTTTCAAACCTACCTTTTGCCAAATACTGTTCTTCTAATTGACCAATAAATGGTATTGGAGTTTCCATACTTGCCACGCGTTTAACAGGTGCATCTAAATACTCAAAACATTCTTCCATTAATAAGGCTGAAATATCACTTGCAATACCTCCAAATAATGAATCTTCTTGTAGAATAATTGCTCTTCCGGTTTTTTTAACAGAATTAATTATAGTGTCTTTATCTAAGGGCTGTAATGTTCTTAAGTCTATTAAATCTGCAGAAATATCTTTGTTAGTATTTAAAATATCTATAGCCCAGTGTACACCTGCGCCATAAGTTATAACAGAAACGTTTTCACCTTCTTTTAATATACTTGCTTTTCCAAATGGAAGTGTGTAATAATCCGTTGGTACATTTTGTTTTATACTTCTATACAAAGCTTTATGCTCAAAAAATAATACAGGGTTAGGATCATTAATTGCTGTTGCCAATAAGCCTTTGGCATCATATGGAAAAGCAGGGTAAACTACTTTTAAACCTGGAGTTTTAGTAAACCAAGCTTCATTAGTTTGCGAGTGAAATGGTCCTGCAGCCACACCTCCGCCACATGGCATTCTAACCACAACATCAGCTTGTTGTTGCCATCTATAATGAGATTTTGCCAGATAATTAACAACTGGATTAAAACCAGAAGTTACAAAATCTGCAAACTGCATTTCAACCACAGATTTCAGCCCTGTAATAGATAAACCCATCGCTGTTTCTACAATTGCAGATTCACAAATGGGTGTATTTCTTACACGTTCTTTACCAAACTCATCAAGAAATCCTTCCGTAATTTTAAATACACCTCCATATTCTGCTATATCTTGTCCCATTATAACAAGATTTTTATGTTTTTGCATAGATTGTCTTAAACCTTGAGAAATGGCGTCTATTAAACGCAATTCATGATTACTGCTATTTGGAATAATTTCCAAATAATCATAAGGCTTGTAAACATCATTTAACTCTGTAATTTCATTTGGTACAATTTCTGGTTCTGCATTGGCCATTTCTAATGCAGCTTCTATTTCTGCTTTTATTTCGTCAATATAGGCAGTATCTGTAGACGGATTTAATATCTTATTACTATATAAATAACTTCTAAAATTTTCTAAAGGATCTTTAGTTTTCCATTCTTCAATGAGCTCATTAGGAACATATTTAATACCACTTGCTTCTTCATGTCCTCTGCGTCTAAAAGTTTTAAACTCAATTAATATTGGTCTTGGGCGTTTTCTTATACTTTCGGCAAGTTTTTGAACCTTAGTATAGGTTTCAATAATATTATTTCCATCTAGTATAAATGATTCTATACCGTAGCCCTTACCTCTATCAGCTAAATTCTTACAATTATACTGTTCTCTTGTCGGTGTAGAAAGACCATAACCATTATTTTCTATACAGAATATTACTGGTAAATGCCATACCGAAGCAACATTTAATGCTTCATGAAAATCACCTTCGCTTGTACCACCTTCTCCTGTAAATACAGCAGTTACTCTTCCTGTGTTTTTTAATAAGTTACCTAAAGCAATACCATCTGCAACACCCAATTGTGGTCCTAGATGAGAAATCATTCCTACAATTTTATAGTCTTGTGTGCCAAAATGAAAAGAGCGATCTCTACCTTTAGTAAATCCGCTTGCTTTACCTTGCCATTGACAAAATAATCTATGTAATGGAATATCTCTAGTAGTAAATACACCTAAATTTCTGTGCATTGGTAAGATGTACTCATCAGCTTGTAAAGCCATAGTTACACCAACAGAAATTGCCTCTTGACCAATACCCGAAAACCATTTTGAAACTTTTCCTTGACGCAATAAAATGAGCATTTTCTCTTCTATTAATCGAGGCTTTAGCATCTTTTTATAGAGTTCTAATAAAGTTTCGTTATTTAGATTTCTTTTATCGTAGGCTATGTTACTTTTGGTGATTGTTGGCATAAATTGAGATTTCCGTAATAGACCAAATGTAATTAAAATTGATGCAATAATCCATATTAGCCCTTAAATTGTCAATAAATTCGACCTAATTTTTAAGACTATTATTGTTAACTTTGTATATTCACAAAATTTTTAAATTATAATCCAATGGATAGAATACCTAGCGTAGATTTGAAAGATTTCATTTCTGACGATCCAATACGTAAACAAAAATTTATTGATGACATAGGAAAAGCTTATGAAGACATAGGTTTTGTTGCCTTAAAAGGACATTTTTTAGACGATACTTTAGTTGATAATTTATATGATGAAGTTAAGAATTTTTTCAATTTACCATTAGAGGTAAAAGAAAGCTATGAAGTACCAGGAATTGGAGGACAACGTGGTTATGTTTCTTTCGGAAAAGAGAGTGCTAAAGGGAAAAAAGAAGGTGATTTAAAAGAATTTTGGCATTTTGGCCAATACGTTGAAGATGACGAAGCAAGACGTAAAGAATATCCTGAAAACGTTACAGTAAATGAATTAGCGCAATTTAATGAAGTAGGAAAACAAACCTACAAAATGTTAGAAAAAACAGCAAAATACGTTTTAAGAGCATTAGCGCTTTATCTAAATTTAGAAGAAACCTATTTTGATAATTTTATACATAACGGTAATTCTATTTTAAGACCTATACATTACCCTCCCATTACTGAAGAACCTAAAAATGCTGTTAGAGCTGCAGCGCACGGCGATATTAATTTAATCACCTTGTTAATGGGTGCGCAAGGAAGAGGTTTACAAGTACAACGCCATGACGGAGAATGGATTGATGCTATTGCAGAGCCAGATGAATTAATGATAAATGTTGGTGATATGCTATCTAGACATTCTAACAACAAACTGAAATCTACGATTCACAGAGTAATAAATCCGCCAAGAGAACTTTGGGGAACATCGCGTTATTCAATACCATTTTTTATGCATCCAATAAGTGAAATGAAATTAGATGTTTTAGATAGTTGTATTGATGAAGACCACCCTAAACAATTTGAAGATATTACCGCTGGGGAATTTTTAACAGAACGTTTAATAGAATTAGGACTTATTAAAAAATAAAATATAGTGTTCAGTGAGTAATTTTAGATTATAAAGCTTTCTTAACACAAAATTCTACTACTAAAAACTGTAAATAGAACCCATGGATTTAAAAGACCAATTAAAAAATCTTTTTCCTAATCATAAAGAAGATTCCGCAGAAGTTTCGGAAGATTCTAATAATGATTTATGGCTTCAAGACGCCCCAATTATTTGTAAGTACGAAAAACGAAAAGGTAAACCTATTACTATTCTAGAGGGTTATACTGGTGCTACAGAAGATTTTAAAAAACTTGCCAAAGAACTAAAAACTAAACTAAGTGTTGGCGGCAGTTTTAAGGATGATAAAATTATCATTCAAGGTGATTACAGAGATAAAATAATGACCATGTTAAAAGAAAAAGGGTTTAATGTAAAACGTGTTGGAGGCTAATTTTATGATAAAAAATGAATTGCATATTACCAATGGTAACGCACTTACCGATTATTTAAGAGAATTAGATTTTAAAGAAGATATACTAACATGGCAAGAGATTTTATGCGAAGGACCTACAATACCAAAAATAGATTCTGATGAGTTTTTTAAACTTCGTGCAGATTTTTTAAATACTACTTACGATATTGATGTTGATTTTAAAGAGCTTCAAAAAGAGTTATCCTTATTAGACAATACTGATAATTACTCAGAAATTAACCTATGGTTTGAATATGATTTGTTTTGTCACATTAATATGCTCGGTGTAATTAATTTATTACATCAAAAAGAAATTAAGAAACCAATATATCTTATTTGCAGTGGGCGTGTTAAAGGTGAAAAAAGTTTAAAAGCTTTAGGCGAATTAAATGCAGGGCAATTAAAATCTCATTATAAAAATAAAGTATTACTTACTAAAGACGATCTAGATTTTGCTATTGCCTTATGGCGAACCTATTGTGGAAAAGACCACAATATCTTTAAACCTTATATTGTTTCTAAGTCTAATTTTAAATACATGAGCAACTGTCTAAAAGCTCATTTAAAACGGTTTCCTGACCAAAAAAGTGGTTTGGGTGCTATGGAAGCCAATATTTTAAAAATACTAAATGAAAACGACATAAAATCGGTAGATCATTTGTTAGTATATTGTTTAAATTACCAAGGCTATTATGGTTATGGAGATTTACAATTAAAAAGAAAAATTGATAAATTAGCATTGTTTTATACAGTAACAAATGAAGGCGTTACACTTAATAGAAAAGGACATAAAGCCTTGTTAAAACAAAATAATTTTGCTGCAGAAGTAAATAATAGTATGGTTTATGGAGGTGTGAATAGATTAGATTATCAATTTAATGTAGATGAAAATAAACTAATTAAAACGATTGCTAATGTCCATTAAAAATTCAGAATTAATTTTAAATCCAGATGGTAGTGTATATCATTTAAATTTAAAACCAGAAAATATATCAGACACCATCATTTTTGTTGGTGACCAAGATCGTGTAGAAAAAATCACTAAACATTTTGATAGTGTAGAATTTAGTACTCAAAAAAGAGAATTTAAAACGCAAACCGGCTATTATCAAGATAAAAGAATATCGGTTATTTCAACGGGTATTGGACCAGACAATATTGATATTGTTTTAAATGAGCTAGATGCTTTAGTTAATATAGATTTAGAAACACGCCAACCAAAAAAAGAATTATCTAGTCTAAATATAATTAGAATCGGAACTTCTGGTTCTCTCCAAGCAGATATTCCTGTAGATGCTTTTGTGATGAGTACACATGGCTTAGATATTAATGGTATGCTACATTTCTATCAAATTGATGAAATTAGTAATCCAGAAGTAGAAGACGCATTTATAAAACATACCCATTGGGATAAAAATAAAGCAAGACCTATAATTATTAATAATAGTAAATACCTTGAAAAATATTTTGACGGCGTTAAAATGTTTAAAGGTATGACAGGTACAGCAGGAGGTTTCTATGGCCCACAAGGACGTGTACTGCGTTTACCGCTACAAGATGCTGGTCTAAATGAAAAATTAGATAATTTTAATTATAAAGATTACAGAATTACAAATTTTGAAATGGAAACTTCTGTAATCTATGGGTTATCAAAACTATTAGGTCATGAAGCACTTTCACTGAACGCCATCATAGCCAACAGAGCTAATGGAGACTTTAGTAAAGACCCAAAAAAAACCGTAGAAAAATTAATAAAATACGCCTTAGAGCGTATTGTTAATATATAAAAACATCTTTTTAAGAGAGAAAGAAAGCAACACGTTGAGCATAAGATGAAAAAAGTAAATATTGGTGGAGTACCAGAACATTTTAATTTAGCTTGGTATTTAACCTTAAAAAATGGCGAATATAAAGCTGAAAACATTAATCTTAGATGGCACGATTATCATGGCGGAACTGGTGCGATGTGCAAAGCATTACGTTCTGGTGAAATTGATATGGCTGTAATCTTAACCGAAGGCATTATAAAAGATGTTATTGATGGTAACCCTTCTAAGATTGTACAAACATTTGTAGAAACACCTTTAAATTGGGGAATTCACGTCGCAGCAGACTCTAAATTTAAAAGTTTAGAAGACATTAAAGGCACAAGAGCTGCAATAAGTAGATATGGTTCTGGTTCACACCTTATGGCTTATATTAATGCTAAAAATAATGATTGGGACTTAGAAAAAGACCTAAAATTTGAAGTTATTAGTAATTTAGATGGTGCCATAAGAGGACTTACAGAAGGTAAAGCCGACTATTTTATGTGGGAAAAATTTACAACCAAACCTATCGTAGATGATGGTATATTTAGAAGAATTGGTAATTGTCCGTCTCCTTGGCCATGTTTTGTTATTGCTGTAAGAGAAGACTTTATTGAAAACAATAATGACGAATTAAAAACAATCTTAAACATTATTAACCAAACCACAGCAGATTTTAAATCCATACCAAGCATAGACAAAACTATTGCTAATAGATATGAGCAAGAGTTAGAAGATGTACAAGAATGGCTCTCGTTAACCGAGTGGTCACAAACCATTTTGGATAAAAAAACAATTCAAAATGTTCAAGACCAATTGTTTAATTTAAATATAATTCCGAAAAAAGTAGACTACGATTTTCTTATTCATAACGTGGAATAAACGTTTTTAATAGGCTTTCTAATTCATTGTATTCCTATTGACAAACAAATAGTTTAACTCGATAATTTTCTTAGAATTCAAAAATTTTTCTATATTTGAAATAAGCCTAATCTTACAATCAATCTATAAATAACCTAATATGATAATAACAATAGCGATAGTTCTAGCTTCATTAGTTGTCTTGAATTTTTTGTTATTAATATTCAGTTGCAACAAAACATCAAAGAAGGTAGACAGAAGAGTACCTCCTTATTTAAAAGTAAAAAAAACAACTACTTTAAAGTCCAATCAATTAGATTCTGGCCAACTTGCACCAACTGGGAGTTAGTTTCACTAAAACATTTATTACCAAACCAATACCCTCTATTTGCACTTAATGGTGAGGGATGTCCGCTTTGTAACACAATATGTTTTAAGTTATCTATAAGCTTATTTTTTTTCTTAGCAAATCCGCCCCAAAGTAAAAAAATCACATTGCTTTTTTCATCATTAATTGTTTTAATTACGGCATCTGTAAATGTTTCCCATCCTTTTTTTTGATGACTACCAGCTTGGTGAGCTCTAACTGTAAGTGTGGCATTTAATAATAAAACGCCCTGTTTAGCCCATGGCATTAAGTTTCCACTTTTAGGGTAAGTAATTCCCAAATCATTTTTAAGTTCTTTAAAAATATTAACTAATGAAGGTGGATGCTTAACACCTTCATTTACAGAAAAACATAATCCGTTGGCCTGCCCAACATCATGGTAAGGGTCTTGACCAATAATAACCACCTTTACGTCATTAAAGGTACAATAGTTAAAGGCATTAAAAATTTGAGATTTAGGCGGAAAACACTCATAATTTTGATATTCATCTGAAACAAAATCCATTAAATCTTTAAAATAAGGTTTATTAAATTCTGGTTCAATGTGTTTTTTCCAGCTATTATCTATAGTTAAGTTCATGTAAGGTTCTAATTAATATTCAAAAATAAAAAAACATCTATAATTATTATTAGCTAAATAAAAGCACTGTACAGTATTAGGCATATAGTCACTTTTGCCCTAAATTTGTAATGCTTAAAAAAAGAAAAAAAATTACATGATAAACATTCATGAAAAAACATTAAAAGACCTTGAGTTTTTTACCGTTTTAGACCAAATTAGCGAACATACAATTACGGCTTTAGGGAAAGATGCTGTACAATCTATTTTACCTTTTAAGGAAGAAAAACAACTAAAATTAGAGCTAGCATATGTTAATGAATATTTATCATCTTTTGAAAATGAAAATAGAATTCCTAATCATGGATTTGAAACCATAACCAAAGAATTAAAATTACTAAATATAGAGAATACATACCTCGAGGTTTCTAGTTTACAGAAATTGGTAAGCATGTCTCTAACAGTAAACACTATTTTAAAATTTTTAAAGAAGTTTGAAGAATATTATCCCAAATTATACACCTACAGTCAACCCATAGAACTCAATACATCAATTATAGAACAAATTGATGCTGTTGTTGACCGATTTGGTGATATAAAGGATAATGCCTCTCCTCTACTTTCTACACTTCGAAAATCTATTAATCAACTCAAAGGCAAAATTAATAGTAGTTTTTCTTCGGCATTAAATACGTATCACAACTTAGATTATTTAGATGATATTAGAGAATCTGTTGTAGAAAATAAGCGTGTTCTTGCTGTAAAGGCCATGTATCGTAGAAAAGTACGTGGTGCCATAATGGGTGGAAGTAAAACCGGAAGCATCGTATACATTGAACCAGAAACCACTTTACAATATACCCGAGAACTCAACAATTTAGAATACGAGGAAAAAGAAGAAGTTATTAAAATTTTAAAAGAACTTACGGATTACATTCGAATGTTTTTACCGCTTCTTAAAGATTATCAAACCTTTTTAACGCAAATAGATTTAGTTTCTGCAAAAGCCAAATATGCACAAAGCATGAATGCTATTTTGCCAGAATTCTCAGATGAACGCAGTATGTATCTACGAGAAGCATACCATCCTCTCCTCTATTTAAACAATAAAGAAAAAGGCGAAAAAACATTTCCTCAGACGCTTGGACTAAAAAAAGACAGCAGAATTATTGTTATTTCTGGTCCAAATGCTGGTGGAAAAAGCATAACACTAAAAACCGTTGGTTTATTACAAACCATGTTACAAAGTGGTATGCTAATACCTGTGCATGAGCGCAGTAATGTTTGTTTATTTGATAGAATACTAAGTGATATAGGCGACAATCAATCTATAGAAAATCATCTAAGCACCTATAGCTATCGACTAAAACAGATGAATTATTTCTTAAAAAAGTGTAACAATAAAACATTGTTTTTAATAGATGAATTCGGTACAGGAAGTGACCCAGAATTAGGAGGCGCTTTAGCTGAAACATTCTTAGAAGTCTTTTACGAGCGTGAAGCTTTTGGGATTATAACCACGCACTATTCAAACTTAAAATTACTTGCAAATGAGTTGCCTCATATTGAAAATGCCAACATGCTTTTTAACGAGCGTACACTAGAACCTATGTACAAATTGGTGGTTGGGCAAGCCGGAAGCTCTTTCACTTTTGAAGTCGCACAAAAAAACGGAATTCCGTACAGCTTAATCAATAAATCTAAAAAGAAGATTGAACGCGGTAAAGTGAGGTTTGATGCTACTATTGCAAAGCTTCAGAAAGAACGTAGCAAATTAGAACGCACTGAACGTTCGCTAAAAGAAAACGAAAAAAAGAAAATCTCTGAAGCCGATAAGCTTGAAGAAATCAATGCTAAGGTTCAAAAGAAATTAGAGAATTTTCAAGAGTTATACGATTCTAACCAGCGTTTAATTTACTTAGGTCAAAAAGTTAATGATATTTCTGAAAAGTATTTTGAAGACAAAAAGAAGCGCGAATTAATGGCAGAATTATTTCGTTTGGTACAAATTGAAAATTCAAAACGAAAAAAACTATCTGCAAAACAAAAACGTGCCGAAAAGCATAAAGAACGTCAAGTAAAAGCTGAAGCAGAAAAAAAAGTTGAAGTTATCCGTAAAAAGAAAAAAGCTGCTAAAAAGAAGGAAATTAAAGTAGAAAAACCAAAACCAATTTTAAAAGTTGGTGACCGTGTACGTATGCAAGATGGAAGAGCCATTGGTAGCATAGATTCTATAGAAAAAGGGAAAGCTAATGTTAATTACGGCATGTTTACCACTAACGTTAGCTTAGATCAATTGGAATTGGTTGAGGCTAAAAAATAAAAAAAAACGATGGCAATAATGCCATCGCTTTTCAAGAATTGCTAGCAATATTAGTTACAATTCGCTGCAACATCTCTTACCTCGGTTACTGAATCAACAATATTATTTAAATACATGTTTCCTTTTATGGTAACCTCTACAAAATCTGAACCTATATTAGTAATTACACCTAAAAAATTTGAAATTTCGAGCTGTGTAGCAATTTCAAATCCAGACATAGACTCTGGGCCTTGGGTATGATTACCTGTTAATCTTAAGCGTTTTACATAAGGCACTTTTACGTTAGAATATGTTTGGTAAGCATCATAAACCAATGAAGCGCTACCTGCAGGTACTGTCACTATTCTATTTGAAAAGAAGGTATTTGTTTCTGAAACCGATTCTTCAGCTGAGACTGTAGATGATGAACTGGCTTCTGTTGAAACTTCCAATCCTGCCGATGCTTCAGCGGTTACAGAACCACCATTACCAAAGAAACTTGCTTCTGCAGTAGCACTAACTGTAACATCAACATTTGTAGTAACTCTAGAGCTTAAACCAATGGTTTCAGAAAATGCATTTGTATATGTAGTTGTTACTTCTTTTTCTATACCTACTTGTTGTTCTAAATTTCCAGAACCGCAATTTTTTAAAGTACTGTTAAAACCAAAAGAGGTCTCAACTGCAGGCAAAATTGGTTGTAAATATTCCGTGTCTAATTGGGTAACTTGCCAATCAATATCTAAAGAAATTATTCTAAAGTACTGAATGGTTCCACCGTCATTTGTGTCCCAATTAATATCTGAACCATTTGCTATCCGTCTTAATGGTTTATTGTCAAAGGCACCTCTTATAGTATATAATCCATTAGATTCCTTTTGAATTTTGAATTTTAAGTCTTCACCTAAAGAATTAGGATTCGTAGACGGAAAGGAATAAGCACCAGACTGTCTAAATGTTCTTGTTGATGACCCAACCCTTAAATAACGATTAGTTATAGCTGAATATATAGCAACTGTATTGTCCTCATTTTGATATTGATATATATAAAATTGTTCACTTGTTGTCCCATGACTAAAAGAAGATGATCGCTCTTCTAGCCTAAGACTTCCATCATCACTGCTTCCAGGTTTCCATACAATAGTATTTCCAAAGTTACCACTTGGATCAACCAACTGTAAATAATAGCGCATATCACCATTAAAATGTAAATTATTAGAAACTGCTTCTAAATTCGAAGCATCAACATCAAATTGGTTACCATTTTCTTCAAATGAAACTACACTATAAGTTTCAGATAAAATAACGTTATCTGATGGATTTAAAACCTCAATCTCAAGTCCCACACCATTTCTCAGTTCATCAACTGCACTTTCTGTTAAATCATCAATTGAGAGATTTAGTTGCGCTATGTTTGTAAATGGATCAACAACCAACTCTTGGTCATAATTACCTTGTGTTGCTGTAGTTGTAATATTAACTTTTACAGGATTATAACCTTTTTTAGCCAAGTCTCTTGTATTAATTAATAAGCCTAAGTCTCCTCCATAATTTTCTAAGTCGTCTTCAGCAATTCCGTTAACCTGCTCAATCTCTCCATCTCCTGGACCAGAACCATCATCCTCTTTACTACACCCAAATACAAGGAGTAATAAAGTACACATCGTAATACGTTTAAAAATTTTAATAGCTGTTTTCATAATACATAAATTTTTGCGAATTGTTTCTGAGTCAAAACTAGACGTCAAATCCACTAAAATCTAATTTTTGGCATGGACAAAGTATGGACAGAGGAATCGAAATTATATATATATACCATAAAACCTAAAAAATCCAAATAAACACAAATAACTGATTATCAATGTTTAATAAAGAGAATTAATATCTATTCATATAGACAATGCATAGACAAGGTATTAATTAAAATCATTGTGTAGATATTAAGGCTGTCCAAGCCACTTTAATTTTAACTAACTTCGTAACAGCTAATTATTAAATATTTGTGATATGTTTTTTCGGATTATTATTCTTTTCCTAGTTTGTTTTTCTTCATCAATATTTGCTCAACGACAAACAAAAATTGACAGTTTAGAGAAGGCGTTGTTAGAATCAAAAATGGACATAGATAGATTTCACATCCTTAATCATCTATGGAGTGAACATATTAATAACAATATTGAAAAATCCTTAACTCTCTCTAAGGATATGATAAACCTAGGTAAAGCACTTAAAATTGATACTATTATTGGATTTGGTTTAGAACACAAAGCTGTAACCTATTCTTATATGAATAAGTTCGACAGTTCTAAAGTAAACTTTAACAAAGCATTGAAGATTTATGCACAACGTAATGACAACAACAAAATAGCAGGAATTGAACGCAATATTGGACAAGATTATAACATGATTGGAAAATTAGATAGCGCATACCATTATTATGATAAAGCAGAAAAAAATTACTCTAAAGCTAATAACATGGTTGGCATTGCAGATATATACAATTCGAAATCTATTGTTTTCTTAATGAAAGGCTACTACAACTTAGCATTAGAAAAGGCATTAAAGGCTGAAAGTATATATTCTACTAAAAATTTGTTTATGGACTTAAACCAAAACAGATTGGTTATTGCGAGTGTATATGGCGAAATGAAGGATACAATAAATGCAATTGACTATCATAAAAAAATATTGAAATACTTTAAAAAAGAGAACCAAAAAAGACAATACGCTAGTACATTAAATTTAATTCTAAGTCTACAAATACCCAACAAAGAGAAAAATGAAGAAAACGGTAAGTTTATAAATGAGTTATCAGAGATTAGTAACTCTATTAAAGACCAAAGTCTTATTGATGATGCCTTAGAAAGAAAAGCACAATTTCTAATAGCAAATGATAAAATTGACGAGGCAAAAACAATATACCAATCGATGCTAAGTAAACCAACTATTATAAATGATAGTTACTCACTAGCATATTTAAACATGCATCTTGGTGAATGTTTATTATTACTTAACGACCACAATAATGCCATAAAGTATCTAAACACATCTATAACAGAAGCAAATAAAAATAACCTTGACGCAATTAAATCAAAAATTCACAAACTATTATCAAATACGTATCAAGCTACTAAAGAATTTGAAAGTAGTTTAAAACATTATAAAATTTATAAAAATTTGGAAGATGACATTTCTAATACTGACATAAATAATCGGTTTTCTGAATTGCAAACCATTCACGAAACCGAAAAAAAAGAAGCAGAAATAGCCTTGCAACAAGAAGAAATAAAAAACTTAAACATAAAAGCTATAAATGACAATTTAACTAAAACACTCTACGGAATTGGTATGTTCTCGTTACTTGCTATTGTAGGCCTACTCTTCTTCGGTTTTAAGCAACGTATGAAGAAAAATAGAATAGAACGCGAAAAACAAGAAGAAATTTACAAGCAGGAAATCGCCTTTAAAAAGAAAGAATTAGCGTCACAAACTCTTCACCTAGTTCAAAAAAGTTCATTCATTCAAGAGCTAAAAGAGAATTTAGAAAAAATAAAAAACTCCCCAGAATTGTTTAAAGTGGAATTCCGGAGACTTGTAATGCTTCTCAAAAAAGAGAGTGCTGAAGATAAAGATTGGGAAGTATTTAAAAGTTATTTTTCTGAAGTACATAATGACTTCGACAATAAAATAAAAACTATTGCAGAGGACATCTCTGAAAAAGAGATTCGTTTAGCATCTTTTCTACGTATGAATTTAACAACCAAAGAAATTGCTTCAATGCTTAATGTTTTACCAGACAGTGTCCTAAAATCAAAATACCGATTAAAGAAGAAGTTAGCCTTAAACAAAGACGTGGATTTAACTGAATTTTTAAATACATTATAGGTATTAGCTTTATCTTTACACTATGATATCTCAGATTCCAAATAACAAACAACTCATACTTTTTGATGGTGTTTGCAACCTTTGCAACAGTAGTGTTTTGTATGTTATTAAGCGAGATTCTAATAACAAATTCTTGTTTGCGCCTTTAGAGAGTAAAATAGGTACTGAAATTATTAAGAAATTTAATATTGATACTGAGAAAACAGATTCAATCTTATTGTATAATGCTGAAAAAGATAAATTAACATACAAATCTACTGCTGCATTGTTAATTGCTAGCCATTTAGGTTTACCGACTAATTTATTATCGGTTTTCTTAATTGTCCCTGCTTTTTTTAGAAATTGGGTTTACAATTATATTGCCAAAAACCGTTACAAATGGTATGGTAAAAAAGAATCTTGCATGATTCCAACAGCAGAATTAAAATCTAAATTTATAGATTAATTAAGTTTCACTTTAACACAAAAAAAAAGCCCCATCACAACCAAATGAAGGGCTTAATTTTAATTAACAACTTACTTAAAATTAAATTGAATTTTACAAAAAATGTATTCAATTCTAATTATCTTGAGGGAAAATATTGAATTGTATCATAGCACAAATTTTGCTAATACAAAATTAGTTGCAGCGTAAAGGAATTTCTAATAAACTCGTTGTAAGCCTAATTAATTTTGATTAATAAAAAAAAACTGCAAATATTTACCATTAAAAACACAGAAGTAGTACTTGCCTTACTCAATGATAAGGTACTTTTACTCACGCTAAGTTTCAGTTTACTCATAACCCTTTTCTTTAAATGATGTAACACAATAATTTTGAGTATAACTAAATATTCAAGATTATGAAACTCCTACCTAAATTATTAAAATGGCAACTATTATGCTTATTTGTATTATGTACTAAAGTTAATTATGCTTTTCAACAACCTTCAAAAATTAAAACGGTTACTGTTTATTTAGATGGTGCAGAAATACAGAGAGAAGCCACGGTAAAATTAAACTCAGGTAAATCTATAATTACACTTCATAATTTATCGCCTTATATAGAGGAAAGCAGTATTCAAGTTTCAGGTTTAGAAAACGCCTCTATACTATCTATAAATTTTGGAATAAATTATTTAACCAAACAAAAACAAAGCGATTCTATTGTTTCATTACAAAATGAACTAAAACGTCTTAATGAGAACATTCAATATCAAAACAATCTCATTTCTGGTTACAATGAAGAATTAAGCTTAATTCAAAATAATAAAAAACTGGGCAATGCTAATGAAGTGGTAAGCTTAGAAAAATTAAAAACCTTTGCCACTTATTATAGAACGCGCATTACAGAATTAAAAACAGACATTAACACTTCAAATTCTAAAATTGATGACTTTAAACAATCACAAACAAAAATTCAACAACAATTAGCCGAATTTAATGTTGAAGAAAAGACACAAACAGGCGAAATAAAATTAAAACTAAACAGTGAAGTTACCGCAGCTTTAAACTTAAAAATAAAGTATAATATAAAGAATGCTGGTTGGTTTCCTATTTACGATTTAAAAGCAGAGAAAATAAACCAACCTATTAATCTTGAATATAAAGCACATGTGTACCAAAGTTCTGGTTGCGATTGGGAAAACGTAAACCTTGTACTCTCAACAAGTGACCCAAATACCAATAACGAAAGACCAAACGTAAATCCTAAATATTTAAATTTTATCAGTCCTTATAGTAATTACAACTCTAAACGTGCCACTAAGAGTTATAATTATAAGTATAATCCGTTAGTAAAAACGGTTACTGGTATTGTTACTTCAGCATCAGATGGTTTACCTTTACCTGGAGTTTCTGTCATTGAAAAAGGAACATCTCATGGAGTACAAACCGATTTTGATGGTAAATACACTCTAAAAACAACATCTGGAAACTCTTTAGTATACTCTTATGTTGGCATGATTTCAGAAGAGTTACCAATTCACTCTAGTATTATGAATGTAACTTTAACGGAAGATAGTAGTCAGCTTGATGAAGTAATTATAGTTGGTTATGGCACAGCAAAAAAAGAAAATTTTACAAGTGCTCAATATGGAAATAAAGTACAGCAAATGATGGATGAAGAGTTTGATGATGACCCATACATTAAACCTGTGAATTATACAGCAACGGGAAATATTATAGAAGAAGGTATCACCAACACCAACTTCAAAATTGATAAAAAGCATAGTATTCCATCAGATGGTGATATTACAGTTATTGAAATAGATAAATATAGTGTACCTGCTACTTATAACTATTTTGCTGCACCTATTTTAAATGAAAATGTATTCTTAACAGCTAAAATTGGTAATTGGGAACAATACAACTTATTGCCAGCAGAAGCTAACGTATATTTTGAAGGAAGCTATTCTGGTAAAACTAATATTAATCCTTCAGCAACTACAGATAGTTTAACTGTTTCACTTGGTGTAGACCCAAATATTGTAGTAAAACGCACACAGTTAAACGATTATAAAAAAACCACATTTATAGGCAACAATAAAGTGGTACAAAAGGCCTATGAAATTGAAATAAAAAACAATAAAAATTCTAATGTACAGTTAACTCTTTTAGACAGAATCCCTAAAAGCCAGAATAAATCTATTAAGATTGATGATGTAGAAACAGGTACTGCTAACTATAATGATGACAAAGGAATTTTAAAATGGATATTAAACTTACAAACAGGTGAAACTAAAACTTTAAAACATGCTTACTCTGTAAGATTTCCCAAAGGAAAACATGTGAATTTGTAAGTAAATACAAGTCTCAAAACAAAATAGTTTCAATTAGAGCCTAGCTTCCGTTAGTTAGGAATGAATCTAATTCTTATAAGAAAAAATAGTCTAATTTTTTATAAGTGTCTTTAAAACGATAGACTAACTATTTTTGGTTTTGAGGCTTTTTTAAATTGACTTAAACAAGCGTGTTAAAGCCTTTAACATATTTTGCTCCGTAATATCAAAGTCGTCATCTGCAAAAAACAAAACTCTAATATCTTCTAGAAGTATATCTACATCTTCTTTACCATAAAGATGCTGCTCTAAACTTGTGGTAATTTTTTTAAGACCTTGATAGTCGTTATCTCTATCAAATTCTTCATGAATTTCTTGAAAAGTTTCCTTATCTACTTTAGAGATAATTAATTCTCGTTCTTTTTCAGATTCTTTAAAATCAGCATTTGCAGCAAATAATAAGACGTATGCTACAAGTTCATCTTTAGTCCAATCTATTGTTTTCATGTTAATTTTCCACTAACGTGGCATTTTTTATTCGGTTAAGCTTCCATATTCTGTCCATGATCCATCATAGACTATTAAATCTTTATAATTACAGAGGGTTGCCGCCAAAGCAACAACACAAGCTGTAATACCAGAACCACAACTAAAAAGCATCGTTCTATTTTTCGTCTCTAACTTACTAAATATTTCTGATAACTGACCAATAGGTTTTAAAGTATTTCCATTTATCAAATCTGTGAATGGTAAATTCTTAGAATTGGGAATAGTTCCTCGCCTTAAACCTTCTCTAGGTTCATCTACCAAACACTTAAATCTAGCCTCTGACCTCGCATCTATAATTAAAACATTTGAGTCTTTAATAAATTGATTTATACCATCAAAATCGGTCATTAATTCTAGATTAAATTCAACAGTAATGTTACCTATTTGATACGTATCTTCAACATAAGGTTGAATAGGAAAATTTTTTAATGTCCACTCTGGTAATCCGCCATCTAAAACAGCAACATTATTAAACCCAAACACCTTAAACAACCACCAAACTCTAGCACTAGAATAAATACCTTTATCATCATAAACCACAAGGCAAGAATCATTGTTTATTCCTAGATTTCTAGCTTCATTTTGAAATTGTTCTTTAGATGGTAACGTACTTGGATAAGGTGCAGAAACATCACTAAACTTGTTCTTAATATCAAAAAAACGTGCTTTTAAAATCCGTTTAGATTCAGAGTCTATGACTTTATTAATGGTGGCATCTAATACTATTAAATTTGAAGCGTCCTTATGTTCATTCAGCCAATCTACTGATACTAATGGTGAGTTATGTTTTAAAATTTTCATAAATAAAATACATTATTTATTACTTTACGGTCTCATAATTATCATCCCATTCTTTTGCTTTAGGATTATCGTGTAATTTACCAAGGGATTTTGCAACAATCATAGAAACTGTAGCATCACCTGTTACATTTACAACGGTTCTACACATATCTAAAGGTCTATCTACTGCAAAAATTAAGGCCAATCCTATTGGTAATAATTCAGCCGGAAAACCAACAGATTCTAAAACTATAACCAACATTACCATACCAGCACTTGGTACAGCGGCACTACCTATTGATGCTAATAGCGCAGTTAATACAATAACAACCTGATTAGTAAATGTTAGGCCTTCTGGCCAAATAACTTGCATAATAAAAACAGCTGCAATGCCTTGATATAAACTTGTACCATCCATATTAACCGTAGCACCAACTGGTAACACAAAACCAGACACTTCTTTATCTACACCAATATGCTCTTCTACCCTTTCCATTGTTACTGGTAAAGTTGCTGCGCTAGAACTCGTTGAAAATGCAAGTAATTGCGCAGGACTCATATTCTTTAAAAACCACAGTGGTGATTTTTTAGTCACCAATGTAATTAATAATAAATAGAAGCCTATCATTAAAACTAAACCAACAACCACGCAAAGTGCATATTGTACTAATTTTAGAAGTATTTCGGTATCATCAAAAGCAATAATAACATTGGCCATTAAAGCAAAAACAGCATATGGAGCAAACAGCATAATTAAGTCAACCATTTTCATAATGACTTCATTGAGCGAATCGAAAATGTCTACCATAGGTTTGGCTTTTTTCTCTCCTATTAAGAGCAACGAAATACCAACAAACAGCGCAAAACAAATAACTTGAAGCATTTTAGCTTCTCCCATTGCTTTAAAAATATTACTTGGAAAAATATCTACTAAAGCCTGCAGTGGTCCTGCATTTTGTTGTGCACTAGCCTTTTCTAATTTATCTGTTACACCAGCATCATTTTCGTATTTAAGCTTTATCTTTTCTATGGTTGCTTCTGGCATGCCTGCTCCAGGTTTTACAACGTTTACTATTGTTAAACCAATAACAATAGCAATTAATGTTGTACCAACGTAAATGGCTATGGTACGTAAACCCATGCTTTTTATCTTAGAGATATCCTTTAAGTCTGAAATCCCTTTTATTAACGACGCTAAGATTAATGGAACAGCAATTAATTTAAGAAGATTAATAAATATTTTACCAAATGGTGCAATCCAATCTGTTACAAATTGCTGATTACTCATTGAATTCATTATGAAGCCAAAAATAATTCCGAGAATCATGCCAATAATAATCTTCCAGTGTAATGCTAATTTCTTCATGCTTTTCCTTAACCCTTTCCAAGGGAAAAGGATTTATTTAATTTAAAATTCTTATCTAATGTTAATTACCAATTTATAATAATTACTATTATCATTATTACTATGGCATAAGTTAATACTCCTAAAGTTCTTGCCTGAGATGCTTGTTCAATTTTTTTATCGAAACCAAACGATTCTAACCGTTTATTTTCCGCTTTATTAAACTCATAAGTATTTAATAATCCACCATCCGTTTGAAATGGAAACAAGAAAAAAGTTAACCATTCTCTTGTGGTTAAAGGAATATCTTTCCGCTTCTTTCTATTTTCTTCTTCTAAATTCAAACAATTTAGAGATTAAAGTCTTGTAACTCTATCTAGCAGTAAATAATCTGCTAATACCAAAGCAGCCATGGCTTCTACAATAGGTACAGCTCTTGGCACAACACAAGGATCGTGTCTGCCTTTGCCTTGCATTTCTACAATTTCGCCTGCACTATTTAATGCATCTTGTTTTTGTATAACCGTTGCTACTGGTTTAAAGGCCACTCTAAAATAGATATCCATCCCATTAGATATACCACCTTGTATACCACCAGATAAATTAGTTTTTGTGGTTCCATCTTCATTAAATAAGTCATTATGCTCGCTTCCTTTCATTTTTGCTCCACAAAAACCGCTTCCATATTCAAAGCCCTTTACAGCGTTAATTGACAGCATGGCTTTACCTAACTCAGCATGTAATTTATCAAAAACCGGTTCTCCGAGTCCAACTGGTACATTTTTTATAACACAAGTAATTGTGCCACCAATAGTATCTCCTTGCTTTTTAATTTCTTCTACTTTAGAAATCATTTTCTGTGCAGAAACTTCATCAGGACAGCGAATAATATTAGATTCTATTTTACTAAAATCTAAATCTTGATAAGGTTTATCTATAAAAATATCACCTACCGAAGAGGTAAATGCATTAATTTCAATTTTTGATAAGAATTGTTTTGCAATCGCACCTGCTACAACACGAGAAGCCGTTTCTCTTGCAGAACTACGTCCTCCTCCTCTATAATCTCTTACGCCATACTTTTTATCGTAAGTATAATCTGCGTGACTGGGACGATACACATCTTTAATATGGCTATAATCTTTAGATTTCTGGTTGGTGTTATGTATTACAAAACCAATTGGAGTTCCTGTGGTTACACCTTCAAAAATACCAGAATAATACTCTACAGTATCTGGCTCTTTTCGTTGCGTTACAATTTTAGATTGACCTGGTTTTCTTCTATTAAGCTCATTCTGAATTTCCTCTAAATTAAGCTTAATTCCTGCAGGACAGCCATCTATAATTCCACCAATCGCTTTTCCATGAGACTCACCAAATGTTGTAAGTTTAAATAATTTTCCAATCGTATTTCCTGCCATTACAATTTATTTTACGCTAATGTAATTGTATTATCAGAAAAATGAAAATTGTAGTTCTTATTTATAAATATAAATTACCGTTCTTCTAATAATATCTTTTTAAGATGAGCTTTTTAATTCAATTGTTTACATTTATAACATTAATGTAATATTGTGCAATTATGAAATTTAATTTATTCATTTTAGTGTTTAGCTTATTAATGTTTGAATGCTCCTCAGATGATACCAATAATGAAACTTCAGATGGTATTTATTTTCCTATTGGTTTAGATAACACCTGGAATTATAGTGTAGAAAACACAAGTGAATCTAATCCTGAATTAAACTTCAGTGCTACTGATGTAGTAACTATAAATTCTGTTGCCGACAATATGTTTACTATGACAGTTAATAATGGAACTGCACCTGCTAACGGAACTATGAATACCTTCTTTGGTTCTGGTACATTTATAACATCAAACTCTACTTTATTATATAATGGAGATTTTGAAATATTATCCGAAACTGAAGAGTTACCAATTCCAGATATTAATTTAACCGATTTCACACTTTACGACACTAATGCTAGCTTAGATACGCAATTATACAGTGATACTAATAGTTTTACAGAAGATGTAGACTTAAATGGCCAAATATTACCTATAACTACTACTTACCAAATTACAAATACATATCTCAACAATTTAAGCTCATTAACTGTAAATGAAACAACGTATACTAATGTTATACATACTGAAATTAAGGTTAATATAGAGGTTAGTACTGTGATAGATATAGGCTTCCCAATTTCGCAATCTATTTTAGATGCACAAGACATACTAGTAATTAATAATTATTATGCGGAAGATATTGGACTTATTAAATCTGATGCCAATCAGAGTTTTCAGCTAAACGAACAGTTCTTAACTCTAATGACTACTTTTGGAGGGTCCTTAGATTTTCCTTCTAACATTAGTGTATATAATTCTCAAGAATTAGAAAGTTACATCTTTAATTAACATAATACCATTTCATTACTGCTAATACCAAACATAAAATAACAGACCGTTAAGTTATTTTAAAACAAAATGGTTTAGTGAAAACAATTTAGCCAAGCTTACTGACTTTTACAAAATTGTAATACCTGTAATTACACATAACATTTAGTTCATGTTTTAATAACAATTTACTCATTGATAGTTAATTATAGGGTAACTCTGTTTCTATAAAAATTAATGTTCTTTGCATGTATAATTTTAACTATTGTGAAAATAAAGAGAAAAGTAGAAATAGCAGTAATTTCAGATGTACACTTAGGTACTTACGGTTGCCATGCTAAACAGCTTTTAACGTATTTAAACAGTATTGAACCCAAAAAGCTGATTTTAAATGGTGATATCATAGATATTTGGCAATTTAAAAAACGCTACTTCCCTAAATCTCATCTTAGTGTCATTAAAAAAATAATGGACTTTGCTGCAAACGGTACCGAAGTTATATACATTACTGGCAACCATGATGAAATGCTTAGAAAATTTACCGATACAGAAATTGGTAACGTTTCTATTGTTAACAAATTGGTTTTAGAATTAGACGGAAAACGCGCTTGGTTTTTTCATGGTGATGTTTTTGATATTTCCATTCAGAATGCCAAATGGTTGGCAAAACTTGGTGGTTATGGTTACGATTTACTCATACTAATGAACCAATGTACTAATTGGTGTTTAGATAAACTCGGCAAAGAACGGTATTCACTATCTAAAAAGATTAAAAACAGTGTAAAAGGAGCTGTAAAATATATTAACGATTTTGAAACGGTAGCCACAGACTTAGCTATTGAGAATGGCTATGATTATGTGATTTGTGGACATATTCATCAGCCAAAAATGTTAAAAATTGAAACTAAAAAAGGACATACAACCTATTTAAATTCTGGTGATTGGGTAGAGAATTTTACTGCGCTAGAATATCAGTTTAAACGCTGGAAAATCTACAGCTACAGCGAAGATAAACTCTCTGCTTTCTTTGCAGATGAAGATTTAAAAGATATGAATATGCAAGACTTAATTGCCGCTATCACTATCGTTGAGCAACCAAAAGCTAACAAAAAGAAGAAAGAAAAGCTAAAGTAAAGCGTCTTTTAATATTGATATAGGATGCTGAGCTACTCTACCAGTTCCATCTTTAATTTGATGTCTGCAACTTGTTCCATTCGCAGAAATCATAACATCATTTGAAGCTTTACGAATAGCAGGAAACAAGGTTTGTTCTCCAATCTGCATACTCACTTTGTAATGCTCTTTTTCATAACCAAAACTACCAGCCATACCACAACAACCACTTGGTATTATGGTTACTTTATAGTTTACTGGTAAACTCAATACATCAAAGCTCGATTTTTGATTTGCCAAAGCCTTTTGATGACAATGACCATGAAATTTAATGGTCTTAATATTTTTAGTAAATTGTTCTGGTTTTATGTTTCCTAATTGAATTTCTTGTTGAATAAATTCTTCAATTATCAATGTGTTTTTTGCAATGGATTTTGCCGATTCTTTATCATCTGCTAATCTTAAATATTCATCTTTAAACGATAAAATAGCTGAAGGTTCTATACCTATTAAAGGTGTGTTTTCAGTTATCAAATCTTTGAATTTGGACACGTTTTTATTTGCCATTTTTTTCGCCTCTGCAACCAAACCTTTTGAGAGCATTGCTCTACCAGATTCTGCATTTGTAATGATGGAAACCTTGTAATTTAAACGTGTTAAAAGCTCAATGGCATCTACACCAATTTCAGTATCTAAATGATTGGTAAATTCATCATTAAAGAGAAACACTTCTTTAATACAATTTTTGTTAACTAACTTGTTATTAATTAATTGAAGTTCTTTATCTAAACTTTTATTTGAGATTAAAGGTAAGCTACGTTGTTTAGCAATGCCGCCAACTGATTTTATAATGGAACTTGTAAATCCGTTAGAAAACATAAAATTTGTTAGCTTCGGAACTTTACTCGCATACCCATTAATTTTGTTATTATAAGCAAACAATTTTGTTCTAAAAGGGACACCATTTGCTTGTTGATATTGGTATTGAAATTCGGCTTTTAAAGCTGCTACATTTACGCTACTTGGACATTCACTTGAGCAGGCTTTACAACTCAAACACAAATCAAAAACTTGCTTTAATTCTTCATGATTAAACTTATTCGCTTTCTCAGAATGTGTTAAAAATTCTCGTAACGCATTTGCTCTTGCTCGTGTGGTATCTTTTTCATCTTTTGTGGCTCTATAACTCGGACACATAGTTCCGCCAAACTCAGGTAATTTTCTACAATCGCCAGAACCATTACATTTTTCAGCTTCGCGCAAAATACCTTCGGAACTCGAGAAATCTAATAGTGTTTCTATTTGTGGCTCTTTTCTATTAGTTTCGTAACGTAAATTCTCATCCATAGAATAAGCATCAACTATTTTATGAGGATTGAAAATATTTTGAGGGTCGAACGCAGATTTTATTTGTTTAAGAATTTCATAATTAGGCGCACCAATCATCAACGGAATAAATTCCGCTCTCACAATACCATCGCCATGTTCACCAGACATAGAACCGTTGTATTTCTTTACAAGTTTAGCAACAGCAGTAGTAATTTCTCTAAAAAGCTGAACGTCTTCTTTTTGTTTTAAATCTAAAATAGGTCGTAAATGCAACTCTCCTGCTCCAGCATGTGCATAATAAACGGCATTTTGGTTAAAGGTTGTCATTAGCGCTGTAAATTCAGATATGTAATCTTCCAAATCTTCAAGCGCAACCGCTGTGTCTTCAATACAAGCTACAGCCTTTTTATCGCCAACAATATTTCCTAGCAGACCTAAACCTGCTTTTCGTAGTTCAAAAGCCTTATTGATATCTACACCTTTTAAAACAGGTTGCGCGTAACTTAAATTTAATTGCGATACGATTTGTAAAAATGCATCTATTTCTAGTTGAAGTAATTCCGAAGTGTGAGCACGCAACTCGCACATTAAAATAGCAACAGGATTACCTTCAATAAATGTTCTATTGCGTTGCTGCGTTTTATTATGCTTTGTAAGATTCAGAATAGAATCATCCATCATTTCGCAAGCATGTAAATTATGTTTCATCACATGTGCAACTGACTTCATACAAGCTTCAATACTATTAAAATGAAGCGCAACCATAGCACTTTCACTTGGTGGTAAATCATCAAGTTGCAACGTGATTTCCGTTGTAAAAGCCAATGTACCTTCACTTCCTGCTAACAAATTACACATGTTAAAACTTGAACTTGAAGTCGAACTTGAGAATACATTAGACTTAATTAGTTCATCAATAGCATAACCTGTATTTCTTCTATGTATCGTGGGTTTTGGGAAATTATCTATTATCTGATTCTGAATAGTTTCAGATTCTAACGCTTCAAATATGGTTTTATAAATATGACCTTCAAGCGTGTTTAATTTCGTTTTATGATGAAATTCTTCAGATGTCAAATCTGAAAATTCCGCTTCAGTACCATCGCTTAAAATAGTTTTAAGACGAATTACTTTATCTCTAGTTACACCATATTGAATGGATGTGGTTCCTGAAGAATTATTACCAACCATGCCACCAATCATACAACGATTAGACGTTGAAGTATTAGGGCCAAAAAATAAGCCAAAAGGTTTGAGATAATTATTCAGCTCATCTCTTACCACACCTGGCTGAACCGTTACCGTTTTTTCAGATTCATTAATATCTAAAATACGCGTAAAATATTTTGATACATCAACAACAATACCTTCACCTACACATTGTCCTGCTAACGAAGTTCCTGCTGTTCTAGGAATTAAAGAGGTATTATTATTCTTAGCAAAATTTATTAAGCGTTTTAGATCCTCAGTATGCTTTGGCAAAGCTACTGCCATTGGTAATTTTCTATAAACCGAAGCATCTGTTGCATATAGCTTTCGCATTAAATCGTCACAATGTAATTCGCCTTCTAATTCAGAATTTAGCCTTTTAAGCTTTTCAAGGTCTACATTTAGCATATACGTTAATAATTGATGGATTCAGGTTATAAAATTGTGCTAAAAAAAATGCTCAACAATCAATTTTGGTATAATTTTGGCGTTATGAAAGAAAGCAATTTTGCAATTGCTAAAATTAAAAATTTTAAAGCAAAATTATTATGAAGAAATTATTTTTATTAAGTTCATTGTTAATAGGATTTACAACAATAGCATCTGCTCAAGACATCGCAGATAACGCCATAGGATTACGAATTGGAGACAGTGATGGCTTTGGAACAGAAGTTTCGTACCAACGTGCATTAGGCGATAACAACAGATTAGAAGTAGATTTAGGATGGCGAAGTGGTAATAATTATGACGGTTTTAAATTAGCTGGTCTTTACCAATGGGTTTGGCAATTAGAAGGCGATTTTAACTGGTATGCAGGTGCAGGTGCTGGTCTTGGCTCTTATAGTTTTGATAGTTATAATAACGAAAGCGACTACAATGACACGTTTGCCTTTTTAGCTGGTAACGTAGGTATAGAATATAGCTTTGATTTTCCGTTATTACTATCTTTAGATTTTAGACCAGAAATAGGCTTTGGAGACGTCAATGATGATTTAGACTTTGATATTGCTTTAGGAGTGAGATATCAATTTTAAAATTGAATACATATTTTTTTTACTAAACCACCTTTTCTAGGTGGTTTTTTTATTAACTTCTCCCTCATGAAACAACTTGCTATCATTGGTCTTGGTCCTAGAGGGCTTTATGCTTTAGAAAATGTTATCACCCAATTATCGCAACACAATAAAGAAATCCAAATTCTAGTTTTTGAAAACTCAAAAGAGCCAGGTGCTGGCCATGTTTGGCAAGAAGAACAACCAGATTCTAACTGGATTAATATTACAGAACGCGCACTTACGGGTTTAGAAAACAGACCAAAACTGCACTACAGAAATGCAACTATTGAAGCGTTTCCATCATATCATAATTGGTGTAATTTTACTTTAGAGCCACATGAAAACGATACATTTCCGCCAAGGAAGAAATTAGGCAAGTATCTTAACGAAAGTTTTAATTCTAATTCATCTGAAGCTCCAGGAATTGATTTTAAATGAATATAACCATTCAAGTTCTCTTCTAATCGCAGTTTCCTTGCCACAGCCACTAAGCGTTCCATGGTATAATCTGCACTTTTAAAAATGCCAGAACTGAGAAATAAGCCGTCTATATAATTTCTGCGATAGAAATTGATAGTTAAATCCACAACTTCCTGAACCTTGAAAGCAGCACGTTTTATATCATTACTTTTTCGAGTGACGCAATACGCACAATCAAAAATGCAATAATTGGTTAATAGTATTTTAAGTAACGACACACAACGACCATCTTCGGTGTAAGAATGACAAATTCCCATGCCAGTAGCATCTCCTAAACCTTTGTTAGTATTAGCGCGTTTGCTTCCGCTAGATGAGCAAGACACGTCATATTTTGCGGCATCTGCGAGTATTTTTAATTTTTCTTGGGTACGTTGAAAAGACAATTCTTTTTCCTCCTCTTTCTATTAATTATTTTGACTCACAAAATTACTACATATAAAAGTATTTAATTGCTACACGTTGTAGTATTATGGAAATAGTGGAAATATAAAGTTTATCCAATCAAATGAGTTAAGATTTACAGCATAACCTTTAAACTAAAATTATAGTAAAACTTACATTGAAGTATTATGAAAAAATTCATGATTCTAATAGTAATACTAAGTACACAACATATGAGTGCACAGCACAAAATACCAGAAGATATACGAACTAATGTAGAAACGGCTTTAGCTTATTATCCGCAATTAGACAATGTTAAAATAGAATTTAGATTTAAAAAAAATATTAAAAAATCGACGATGCAAGCACGACCAACATTTGGCAGTTTTTTTAAGTCTAAAAAGGATAGAAATTACATTATTCTTATTAGTGAGAAATTTAAAATTGCAGATAAGGAATTTTTAACCAGACACATACCAGATGATATTTTTATTGGTTGGATTGGTCATGAATTAGGCCATATTATGGATTACCAAGATAGAACAAAAGGCAATCTTATTTGGTTTGGACTAAAATATTTGTTTTCTGAAAATTCTATAATTGAAGCAGAACGTTGTGCAGATAGTTTTGCTGTAGCCCAAGGCATGGAAGACTATATTTTAAAGACTAAAGACTTTATTTTAAACCACGCTGACATTACGCAATCTTATAAAGATAGAATTATAAAGTATTATCTATCACCTGAAGAAATTATGGAATTAGTAGCACATAGAGATGCAGAACGAGCATTGATTGAGGATTGATAAATCACAACCATTTCATTTTTTAAAACAAAAAAGCTATTACTTCTATAATAGCTTTTTTAATATTTTATTCAGTTGAAATCTATTAAGACCCTTCAATAAACGCTTCCCATTCTGCAAACTTTTCTTCTCCCATAACACGTTCCATTTTTACTTGTCCACCTTTTTTCTTGTTTTTTTCGTTCCAATCGTAAAAACGTTCTGGTGGAATTATAGTCACTTTTACACCATGTAATGCTTTGTTTCGTGCGACCTTGTAATTTTTGTTCGCCTGTTTTAAACTTTCATCTAAAGCCTTCGCTATTTCAGAATTATCAACACCTTCTACATCAGAACCTAAATACCAATAGTGATAAAACTCATCATCATCGCCTCGTTTAGCGCAAATAGTATATTCTGAAATGGTGGTATCAAATTTTTCTTCTAATTCCCGCATCGCAGCATCCATTTTATTCACTGATAATTGCGAACCAACTGTATTTAAAAAGAATTTAGTTCTTCCAGTAATTTTAATTTCGGCACGTTTCACATCTATAAATTCTATAGTATCGCCAATTAAATAACGCCAAGCACCACTTACTGTACTAATAATTAATACATAATCTTGGTCTTTTTCAACCTCTTTCAAGGTTAACGCTGGTGCTTCCTTTTTTAGGGAACCATCTTCATTTATATATTCTGGTTTAAAAGGTACAAATTCAAAATAAATACCATTATCTGTATTCAGTTGCATAGCATCAGTTTCTGGTCGTACTTGCGTAGCAATGTAACCTTCCGAAGCCAAATACGTATCAATAACGGTAACTGGTTTTCCTAATAAGGCCTTAAAACTCTTTTCATATGGTGCAAAAGCGACGCCTCCAGATGTATACACTTGCAAGTTGGGCCAGATCTCATGAATGTGATTTAAATTGTGATAATCTATAACTTTTTGAAGCATTAATTCTATCCAAGACGGAATGCCACTTAAGGCACCAATATCCCAATCTTTTGCGCGTTCTACAATACGCTGCACACGGTCGTCCCAATCATCAATCTGCGAAATTTCATCTCCAGGTTTATAATATCCTCTAAACCAAGATGGAATATTACTTGCACTAATGCCACTAATTTCGCCTTCTTTATGGTCGTCTTTTTCAATTAAATCGGTAGAACTCCCAAGCATCATAATTTCCTTTTCGAAGAAATCTGCAGGAAGGTCAAAATTATTGAGTGCAAACACCTGTTTAATTCCAGAACCTCTAATAGCTTCAATCATAGCATCAGTAACCGGAATTCGTTTACTAGTTTTCCCAGTTGTACCAGAACTCAACGCAAAATATGATGGATTTCCTGGCCAAGTGACATCAGTTTCACCATCTTGAAGTTTGTGCCACCAGTTATCATTAATCTTATTATAATCGTAATAAGGCACTTGCGCTGCAAACGATTTTTGAGGGTTCTCACTCTCTAAAATATGTTCAAAATTAAAATGAGCTCCAAATTGTGTGTGTTTTGCCGTTTCAAGCAATTCCTTTAATACTTTTTCTTGTGCTTTTTCATGAATAATTTCAGTAGTAAACGTGTCTTTTAGCTCAATGACACCTTTTATAATATTTCCTAATATAGCCATAATGTGTTTTAAAATTTTTAATTATGCTGCGATTTTTCTACAGGCTTCTGCACATTTTCTGCAGGTTTTAGCACATGTTTTACAATGTTCGTGCTCATGCTCACCACAATGATCTGCGCAATAATCGCAAATTTCGGCACACAATAAAGCGTACTGTTTTATAAACACACTATCTGCGGTAATTACCTTTATTAACATATCGCAAGCATCTGCGCATTGAATACAACATTTAGGACAATCGTTAAAACTTTCTTTTCCTGACATTTCAGAAAAACAGATTCTACAGTCTATAATACATTCTAAATTAGTTTCAACAATCTCCTTATATAAAGTTTTCATAATAAATGATTTAAATATTAATTTTTACTAAGGTCTTCAATATTTAAAGAAGGTTGTATTGCAATTGCTAAAAGATTTAACGCATATCATATATTAAAATCTTCCAGCTTTAAAAATTATTGTATAGACTAATTTTAATCGTATTTGAGTTAAGAATTGATTCCATTTTAAAGCTTATTTCATCTTAACTTAAAAACGAAAGAATTATGAAAGAGTGGTTTAAATTTTCAACAGATGGTTTTCTTTCCATTATATTAACAACGATAGGTATTTATGTAGCATTAATAGTTTTAACACGCATAAGTGGCAAACGAAGTTTTTCTAAAATGTCTAGTTTCGACTTTTCTTTGACAGTTGCTATTGGTTCCATAATGGCAACAGTTATAATTTCTAAATCAGTGTCTTTACAATATGGCATTAGCGCATTGGCAATTATATATTCTATACAAATGTTAGTGGCTGCGGCCAGAAGAACAAAATTTGTACAACAAATAATTGACAACAAACCAACGTTATTAATGAAAGATGGCAAATTATTAAAAGCCAATTTAAAAAAATGTAAAGTCTCAAATTCTGACATAAAAGCTAAGCTAAGAGAAGCCAATGTGATACAATTATCAGAGGTTAAGGCGGTCATTTTTGAGTCTACAGGCGACATTTCCGTTTTGCACGGCACAAGCGATAAATCTATTGATGAATGGATTATGGATTTTTAGAATAAAGCTTAAAAATTTGTTTAATTTTGCTTTCAAATAATGATAAATTAAGAAATCTGTATTTAATATGAAAGACACTGCATTATCTTCTACACACCAAGCACTTGGTGCAAAAATGGTTCCTTTTGCTGGTTATAATATGCCAGTTCAATATGAAGGTGTAAACGCTGAACACGAAACGGTTAGAAAAGCGGTTGGTGTTTTTGATGTCTCTCATATGGGCGAATTTTTAATAGAAGGTCCTAATGCTTTAGCGTTAATACAAAAAGTATCTAGTAACGACGCTTCTAAATTAGAAATAGGAAAAGCACAGTACAGCTGCTTACCAAATGATGATGGTGGCATTGTAGACGACTTAATTATTTATAAAATTAAAGACGAAACCTATTTATTAGTAGTTAACGCTAGTAATATTGAAAAGGATTGGAACTGGATTACCTCTAAAAACGATGTTGGTGCAACAATGCGCGACTTAAGTGAAGACTACGCTTTACTAGCCATACAAGGACCAAAAGCCGTTGACGCAATGCAATCTTTATCTAGCCAGGACTTAGCAGACATAAAATTCTACAACTTTATTGTTAGTGATTTTGCAGGTATAGAGCATGTCATTATTTCGGCAACGGGTTATACTGGTAGTGGCGGATTTGAAATTTATTGCAAAAATTCTGAAGTAAAACAAATTTGGGACAAAGTCCTTGAAGCTGGTGCGGATTTCGGAATTAAACCGATTGGTTTAGCTGCAAGAGACACCTTACGTTTAGAAATGGGTTATTGCTTATATGGTAACGATATAGATGATACAACATCGCCAATTGAAGCCGGATTAGGTTGGGTTTGTAAATTCAATAAAGACTTTACAAATAGTGAGGCCTTAAAAGCTGAAAAAGAGCGCACACCAGAACGTAAATTGGTCGCTTTTAAATTAGACGAACGCGGCATTCCTCGCCAAGGTTATGATATTGTAGATAGCAGTGGAAAAACTATTGGCAATGTAACTTCTGGTACCATGAGCCCTAGTTTAGGTATTGGTATTGGTTTGGGTTATGTACCAAAAGTATTTTCTAAGGTAGATAGCAAAATCCATATCCAAGTGCGTAAAAAAGCCATTCCTGCTACGGTTATAAAATTGCCGTTTTTTAAAGGTTAATTGATAGAATGTTGTGTGATTAATGAAGAAGGAAACAGCGCAAAAACATCGTATTCTAGTACTTGGTGCAAGTGGCTATATTGGTAATGCCATTTACAAAGAATTAGGACCTTATTTTAGAACCTTTGGCACCTACAGAATCCCAAAAAAGGAATTTGAAAAGAACAAACAATTCTTTCAATACAACGTTGAAGAAGATGATGTTTACGAAATTCTTGAAGCTACAAAACCTTCTATAATTATTTCTGCACTTCGCGGAAATTTTAACGCACAAGTTATTGCGCATCAACATATTATAGAATACGTTTTAAAGCATAAGTGTAAGTTTATATTTTTATCTTCGGCTAATGTTTTTGATGCTTACAGTCAATATCCAAGTTACGAATTAGACAAAACATTAAGCCATAGTGTATACGGACATTTTAAAATAAAGATTGAAAATTTATTATTACGAATGCCCAAAAAGCAGGTCGCAATAATTAGACTCCCAATGGTATTTGGACCTGCTTCACCACGATTAAATGAGCTAAAAAAAGCTATAAAAGAAAAGGAAGCTGTAGAGGTGTTTCCTAACTTAATAATGAATGTGACGTTAGATAAAAAAATGACGCAACAAATTCATTACATCATTAACAGAAATAAGCATGGTATTTTTCATCTTGGTAGCACAGATTTAGTGCATCATGATGATTTTATCAAGGAAATCCTAGCGCTTATTACAGATAAAAAAGTACTTACAAAGCAAGTGTTTACTACTAATGAAGACCGTTATTTAGCCGTTTTACCAAAGTTTAATAAACTGCCAAAACATCTTCAAATTACAAGTGAAGCCGTTTTAGAAGAATTAAAAAAGTAGTTTTTAAATAAAAGAGCCCGTTTTCCTGTTTCAATAGTGAAAATAATAGTAATTTTAAAGAAAACCCAGCTTATGAAATTAGACGATGATACTATAGAAAAGAAATTATTACATCTTCCGGAATGGGATTATTACGAGAATGCCATTCATACCGAATATGAATTCGATAATTTTAAGGATTGTTTCAGTGCGATGAGTCGTATTGCGTTTGAGTGCGAAGCCTTAAACCATCATCCTAATTGGAGCAATGAATACAATATTTTAAAAATTTCGTTATCCACACACGACGAAGATGGTGTAACCATTAAAGATTTTAAACTTGCCGAAGCTATTGAAGCTATTGTTGAGGAAGAGGATGATTAGATGGTTAGATGGTTAGATGGTTAGAATTAAATACTTTGAAAAAATAGCATTCCAACGCTCTAGCTATTCAAGTTACACTTAAAATCTATTTTCTTTTCTCTATCTTCTTTATTCTTTTTTTGAATTCTCTACGCTCTCACTTCTACGCTCTTATTTTCTTCAACCTTCCAATCAATTAGAGATAAAATTCACATTTACCAATAATCATACTTCAAGATTTTTAATAATTTCTTAAATTTGCTATGCCTTGTCTTATATTTTAGATTAGGCATTTTTAAAACTTAATAATTTATAACTTTTTTTACTATGGGAAGAGCTTTTGAATTTAGAAAAGCAAGAAAAATGAAACGTTGGTCTGCAATGAGCAAAGCCTTTACACGTATTGGTAAAGACATTGTAATGGCAGTAAAAGAAGGCGGTCCTGATCCAGATAGTAATGCACGCTTAAGAGCAGTTATACAAAATGCAAAGTCGGTAAATATGCCGAAAGCCAATGTAGAACGTGCTATAAAAAAAGCAAGCGAAAAAGGACAAGGCGATTATAAAATTGTACTTTTTGAAGGTTACGCACAACACGGTATTGCCGTTTTAGTTGAAACTGCAACGGACAATAACACACGTACTGTAGCTAATGTAAGGTCTTATTTTAATAAAACGGATGGAAGTTTAGGAACATCTGGTTCAGTTGTTTTTATGTTTGACCATACTTGTAATTTTAAAATTGAAGACAAAGATTTCGATTTAGAGGAATTAGAGCTAGAATTAATAGACTTTGGTGTAGAAGAAATTTTTGCAGATACAGATGAAGACGAAAATGGAGAAGAGCAAAAATGCGTTATGATTTATGCGCCTTTTGAAAGTTTTGGAGATATTCAGTCTTATTTAGAAACTAACAATATTGAAATAATTTCTTCTGGTTTTGACCGTATCCCTCAGGTTACAAAAAAAATCACTCCAGAACAAGCTGAAGATGTAGAAAAACTATTAGAAAAGCTTGAAGAAGATGATGATGTTCAAAATGTATATCATACCATGGAAGAGAGTGCATAATTTTACACTTCACATATTTAAAAGAGGGCTTCTGCCCTCTTTTTTTTGTCCTACTCTAAAAATAATAGTACTTACTTATTTTATTCCAATTTAACCTCGTATTTTTATAATTCTGAGTTAATCAAGGTTTAAAAAACTAATATTTAAATTTATTAACTAATTTCATTAAAAATTCACATCCAAGTTCGTATTTATAAAAATGATTTAACATGAGTGTATTAAATAAATTTCAACTTAATGGAAAAACAGCATTAGTCACTGGTTGTAAAAGAGGTATTGGCAAAGCTATGGCAATTGCTTTAGCAGATGCTGGTGCAGACATTATTGGTGTTAGTGCCTCTTTAGAAAAAAAGGGAAGTGATGTAGAAAAAGAAATCACTAAACTCGGTAGAACATTTACAGCGTATACCTGCGATTTTAGTGACCGAAAAGCGCTTTATGCGTTTATAAAGATGGTAAAAGACGATTTTCCTGTAATAGATATTTTAGTGAATAATGCAGGCACCATAAAACGCGCTCCAGCATCAGAACATAGCGATGAGATTTGGGACCACGTCATTGAAGTCAACCAAACAGCACAGTTTATACTAACAAGAGAAATTGGCAAAACAATGCTTACTAGACAGTCTGGTAAAATTGTTTTCACTGCTTCATTATTAACGTTTCAAGGCGGAATTACAGTACCTGGATACGCGGCCAGCAAAGGCGCAATTGGCCAAATAACCATGGCATTCTCTAACGAATGGGCTGCAAAAGGGATTAATGTTAATGCCATTGCTCCTGGCTATATAAGTACCGATAATACTGAAGCCTTGAGAAAAGACTTAGATCGTTCTGAGGCCATTCTTTCTAGAATTCCAGCTGAACGTTGGGGAAAACCTGAAGATTTCGCTGGTCCAATAGTGTTTTTATGCTCTGAAGCATCAAGCTATATGCATGGCAGTGTTCTACTTGTTGATGGCGGTTGGATGGGACGATGACAACATCAAGATAAATCTCTACATACTTTATCTAATAAACTAAATAATGAAACACAATCTACTTATAGTCTTAACAACGCTTTTACTACTTTCTTGCAACAAAACAACTAAAGTTAACGACGAAGTTTTAGTTAGAAACACTAATGAGCTTCAAAATGCCATTACGCAAGCTCAACCAGGTAGCACAATTATTTTAGCTAATGGTATTTGGAAAGATGCCAAAATAAAATTCTATGGCTTAGGTACTAAAGACGCTCCTATTACGCTAAAAGCTGAAACACCAGGCGAAGTATTTATCGAAGGACAATCATTTTTACATTTAGGTGGCACGCATCTTAATGTTGAAAGTTTATATTTTAGAAATGGCTATTCTCCCAAAAGTTCTATCATTAAATACATGATTAATAAAGATAGCATTGCCAACCACACTAGAGTTACAAATACAGTCATTGAAGGTTTCACAAAACCAAACCGCTCTACAAACGACCGTTGGGTAGAATTTTACGGCAAACACAATCAATTAGACCATTGTTATATTTCTGGAAAATCTAATGATGGCGAAACAATTAGAGTCTTTTTTACAGGCAACGAACACATTAATAATCATCACCAGATTGTGAATAATTATTTTGGTCCAAGACCAAGAAAAGGTGGTCCAAGAGCAGAAACCATAAGAGTTGGCGACAGCAAAACAAGATTTACACCAGGCTATGTTAACGTTTCTAACAATTATTTTGAAGCTTGTAATGGCGAGGTTGAAATCATTTCAGATAAAACAAATTACAACTCATTTACCAACAATATCTTCTATAAATGCGAAGGCTCATTGGTGTTAAGACATAGCAATTATGCCACTGTAGACTCAAACATTTTTATTGGCGGCGACGATTCTGATTTTTATGGTGGAATAAGGGTTGTAAATACAGGGCATTGGATTACTAACAACTATTTCTACAAAATACGAGGCGAACAATTTAGAAGTCCGCTAGCCATAATGAATGGAATTCCTATGACACCTTTAAATCGTTATAAACAAGTTGTAGATGTTGTAGTTGCTAATAACACTTGGATAGATTGTAAATCGCCATTTCAAATAGGTGTTGGTCAAAATTTAGCAAGTGTAGACGTCTTACCTAAAAGCGAAATTCGTTCCGCGCCTCCTATAAGAACAACTATTGCTAACAACCTTATTTATAATACAAAATCAGACAAAGCGCCTTTGATTAATCATGATGATATGAGCGGAATTCTATTTAAGAATAATGTTTTAGATAACAATGCTAATGTCTTTTCAGAATTTAATGTGTTTCAAAATGAAACCATAAAAATGAAGAAAATCAATAACTGGTTATATGTACCTGAAACTAACAACAAAGTTTTAGATAGCGTATTTAATGGTTATGACTTTGAAAGAATTAAAAACGACTTATTTGGTTCATCTCGCAATGATAACAATAAAGTTGGCGCAATTAACCAATTAGCTGCTGCTGAAAACTTTAAAATTGACAAAAGTCAGTATGGACCAGATTGGTTTTCAACTGAAATAGATACTACTCAACCTAATGTACTTAAGGCATCATCAAATCCTGGCGAGCTTTCAAAATTAATTCAACAAGCACAACCAGGCGGTATTATTGAACTCACTGACACTGAATACTCAGTAAGCACATCTCTTAAAATTGATAAAGACATAACGCTTCGAGCTAATGGAGAAAATAAAGTTGAAATTATTTATAAAGGAAAAGCACACACACCTTTATTTGAAATGCATCCTAAAGGGAATCTTAAACTTCAAAATATAAATATAACAGGACAAGGGAATCAACTCACGTTTGCACCTCTCGCTGAAAATATGGCTTCAGCTTATAATCTATTTATAGAAGATTGCAGTATTGACAATTTCAACTACATTTTAAAAGCTTCAAAAGGGTCTTTTGCGGATAGCATCAACTTCAAAAAAACAGTGATTAAAAATAGTAAAAATGGCTTTGTTTTAGCGGCTGATGAAAAAGGCGATTACAATGCAGAAATGGTGACTTTCAACAATTGTGAATTCAATACTATCAATCAAAATCTTATTCATTTTTACAGAGGTGGCTATGATGAATCTACTATTGGTGGTGTTTTAACGCTTTCTAATAATCTATTTACAAATTGTGGTAAAACAGAAAAATCTGGTCTATTAATAAAAACACCAGGTATTATCAATGTGGATATTTCAGACAACACATTTAAGAATAATAATGTAAAACTTGTCGCGCTTCTTTGGGGCGAAAAGAATAATCATCATAAAAATAACACGCTCATTAATTCTGGAGAAATTATAGTTGAAGACCAACAAAAACTAGAAATTTTATATTAACACCAGCCACACCATGAATAAATTTAAAATAATACTCAAAAACCTTGGTCCTGGTCTGTTGTTTGCAAGTATGGCAATCGGAACATCGCATTTAGTACTTTCCACAAAAGCAGGTGCTCAATATGGCTGGATTATGGTAATCCCAATTATTTTGGCTAATCTCTTAAAATATCCATTTTTTGAATTTGGTATTAGATATACCAACATTACTGGTAAAAGTAACATTGAAGGCTACAGTAATCGAGGAAAAGGCTATTTATGGTTGTACGCTTTTATCACTTTAGCGACTAGCATTGCTAGTCCTGCTGCATTATGTTCTATTGCAGCAGGTCTTTTAATTAATATTTTAGGCATCCATGATGTTGAAATAACCACAGTGGCTTTAGGTTTGTTTATTTTTAATAGTATCATTTTAATTATAGGAAAATATAAATTATTAGAAACCACACTGAAGTTCTTAATTCCTATATTATTTGGCGCTTTATTAGTAACCACTGTACTCGTAATTAACAAAGGTCAAATCGCTCCTATTGCTAATTTTAAAGCTCCAGAAATATTTAACGAAACAGGTATATTATTTTTAATTGTTTTAATCGGCTGGATGCCAACAGCTGTAGAAGGCAGTAGTTGGCTAAGCCTTTGGAGCGCTGAAAAATATAAAGTAGACCTTAAAAAACCACCATTAAAGGAAGCATTACAAGAATTTAACTTAGGTTATATAATGACTGCTGTTTTAGCGATTTTCTTTTTAACCATTGGTTGTATGACGCTTTATGGCTCTGGCACAGAATTAAGCGGAAACGCAACTATTTTTGCAGACCAAGTGATTAACCTATTTTCTAGCCATATTGGTAATTGGGCTTATGTATTTATTGCTATTTCTGCCTTCGCAACCATGTATAGTACCTGTTTAACACAACATGATGCCATAGCAAGAGTGAGTGTAGATATCATTGGTTTATTAGTTGGTGAACACCAAAAATTTAAAGGACGAAAATACTACGCTTCTAGTATTATAATAATAGCTGTAATGAGCATTATTGTATTATATGCGCTTGGTGCAAACATGGGCTTAATTTTAGCGGTAGCCACTGCAACTTCTTTTGTCCTTGCACCTATAGTTGGTTATATGAATTTAAAAAATGTAATGAGTAATGAAGTTCCATTAGACCATAAACCAAAACTAAGATTACAAATCTTAACCTATTTAGGGATATTGTTTTTATCACTTCTTTCCATTTATTACGCTTGGATTCTAATATTTTAAACTATGAATTTATCTCGAAGAAAATTTATTAAAAAAACCGGAATTACTGTAGCTGGAATTCCTATTGCACCTTTACTAATGAATATGTCTAGTGGAATTGCAGATGACAAACCACTAGATGTTCATCTCTTCTCAAAACATTTACAGTTTTTAGATATTAAAGAAGCGGCTGAAGTTGCTGCAGAATTAGGCTTTAACGGACTAGATTTAACAGTTAGACCAAAAGGACATGTACTACCAGAAGATACACTTACTGACTTACCAAAAGCCATAAGCGATATTAATTCTGTTGGCTCTTCTTGCAAAATGATTACCACTGCTATAACTGATATTAATAATGCTTTCGATTTAGATATTATTCAAACAGCTGCCAAACATCATGTACAATTTTATAGAATGAATTGGTACAAATACCATGAAGAGATAACCATGGAAGAATCCATTGCCATCTACCAAGAACAGATTAAAAACCTAGGAGAAATTAACAAGCAACATAATATTATAGGCTGTTATCAAAACCATGCTGGTACCAAAGTTGGCGCATCATATTGGGAAATAAATCAATTATTAGAAAGCGTAAACATAGATTATTTTGGTGTTCAATACGATATTCGTCATGCTATGGTAGATGGCGGATTATCTTGGCAGAATGGATTAAAACTTCTTAATGATAACATTCAAACCATAGTATTAAAAGATTACAAATGGGCAAAGGTTAATGGAAAATACAAAGTAATAAATGTGCCTATTGGAGAAGGTATGGTAGATTTTATAAAATACTTTAAACTTCTAAAGTCTTACGGATTAAATCCACCAGTATCACTTCATTTAGAATATGATTTAGGAGGTGCAGAAAAAGGACGAAGTGAATTTAAAGTGGATAAAAAAGTGGTTTTTGATGCTATGAGATCAGATTTAAAAATGATTCAAAAACTTTGGAAGCAAGCTTAATTAAACCCAGATAATGACTAAAAATTTAGGATTAAAATTTACCATCTACTTTAGTTTATTGTTCTTAATTTTAGCATGTGAGGAATCAAAAAACTTATTTCAAGAGAACGAAAATGATTGGTCGTCTTATGGCGAAGCTAATTGGTCATTTTCTAATAACATTCTTACTGGTAAAATTAAAAAAGGAGAAGGCTACCTTATTACAAAACAACACTATAGCAATTTTGAATTAAAGTTAGAATTTAAACCAGATAGCACTATAAATTCTGGTGTTTTTATACGTTGTAATAGCGAAAACATGAATCCTGAGACATGTTACGAACTTAATATTTGGGATGTACATCCTGACCAAACGAATAGAACAGGTGCTGTTGTCGCAAGAGCAAATCCATTAGCAAATGTTTCCACAATCAACCAATGGAATACATATAGAATACTAACCAAAGAAAACCAACTGAAAGTGTGGATTAATGACACCTTAACCATTGATACTATAGATAGTTTTTCTGCAACTGGTTATATTGGTTTACAAGCCAAAGGCCATGGAGAAGTGAGTTTTAGAAATATAAACATTACTACGCTCAATTAGAATTATAGCCACTTCCCTATTCTCTTAATTTATTCACAAAAAGTTTAAAATTGTTTTGAATTTGATTTATTAATCGTAATATTGCAATAAACAAATACAACAATTAAAATGGGATTAGCTAAAACAGAAATTTTTACAGACTTACAAAATGAAATAGCTGTAATAGCTAAAGCATTTGGTCATCCTGCTCGTGTCGCTATTTTACAACATTTATTTAAAATGGATACTTGTGTATGTGGCGATTTAGTTAACGAAATAGGATTAGCCCAACCAACCATTTCTCAACATCTAAAAGAATTAAAACTTTTAGGCTTAATTAAAGGCAATGTTGAAGGCACAAGTGTTTGCTACTGTATTGACGGTGAAAATTGGACTAAAATGAAAGCCATAATAATGCAGTTTTTAGACCAAGACATTTCAAAAACAGATTGTTGCTAAAAAAATTTTGAATTTAATAATCGCAATATTGCAATAAACAAATAAAAATATATTATGAAATTATCAGAAATTAAAAACAAGCTTAAAGAATTAGAAACCATCGCGTTTCAATTACCAAATGGCGATTTGGTTCCTAGTCATTTTCACGTAACAGAAGTTGGTAAAATTACCAAAAACTTCATCGATTGTGGAGGAACCGTTAGAAACGAAGAAGTTGTAAACTTTCAACTATGGAAT
The DNA here is from genome assembly GCF_009741275.1 of Winogradskyella endarachnes. GTDB lineage: Bacteria > Bacteroidota > Bacteroidia > Flavobacteriales > Flavobacteriaceae > Winogradskyella > Winogradskyella endarachnes. The sequence continues at coordinate 188,575 of NZ_WOWS01000001.1, read as the reverse complement.
GCAGATGATTATGACCACAGATTACATCCTGAAAAACTAGTTGATATTATAGAACTTTCTGAAAAAGTATTAGGTATTGAAGATTTAGAAATCGAAGTAGAATACCAAGGCGATACTATTGGTAAATTCGGGTTAGATTTTAATGGTACAAATTTCTTGTTAACCAATAAACAAACAGATTGTTTAGCAAAAGATAATTGCGGAATTCCTGCAGAGAAACCAAAATTACAATTTAGAGATTTAACTGAAGAACCTTGTTGTACACCAGATGGCAACTGTTGTTAAACCTAAAAACATATTAAAATGATAACCACAAAATCCAACCTCTTTTCTGAAATAGAAACGTTAGTGCAAGGTTTAAACCCGGAAACGATTTCCGAAGAAAGAAAAACAGTCCTACAGCCATTAGTAGAATTCATTCAAAATAAGGTTTCAAATAACCAAGATATACGCATCAATTTTATTTGTACGCATAACTCACGTCGAAGTCATTTATCTCAAGTTTGGGCACAAACCATGGCACATTACTTCAACATTAAAAATGTGTTTTGTTATTCTGGCGGAACGGAAGCTACAGCACTTTTTCCAATGGTTGCTGAAACTCTAGAAAACTCTGGTTTTAAAATAAAAACGCTTTCCGAAGTTAAAAACCCAGTTTATAGCATTAAGTATGGTCAAAATGAGCATCCTATCATTGGTTTTTCTAAGAAATTAGATGATGACTTTAATCCAAAATCAGAGTTCGCTGCTATAATGACCTGTGATTCTGCAAACGAAGCTTGTCCTTTTGTTCCTGGTGCTGAAAAACGTATTCCTATTACGTTTGAAGACCCAAAGGCCTTTGATAACACACCACAACAAGCAGAAAAGTACTATGAAAGAAGTCTTCAAATTGCCACTGAATTATTTTACATTTTCTCTCAAATCAACGCATAAGTAATGAAAAAGAAATTAAGTTTTTTAGATAGTTATTTAACCGTTTGGATTTTTGCTGCCATGGCTATTGGTGTTGCAATTGGTTATTTTTTTCCATCATTTCCAGAAATTGTCAATTCATTTAGCAGCGGAAGCACTATTATTCCCATTGCAATTGGGTTAATAGTTATGATGTATCCTCCTTTAGCTAAAGTGAATTTTGCCTTACTACCTAAGGTGTTTAGAAACACAAAAATCCTATCCATTTCATTAATTCTCAACTGGATTATTGGCCCTGTTTTAATGTTCTTTTTAGCCATTATATTCTTGCGCGATTATCCAGAATATATGGTTGGATTGATTTTAATTGGTTTAGCCCGTTGTATCGCCATGGTTTTAGTTTGGAATGATTTGGCGGATGGAAGTAGCGAGTATGGTGCTGGTTTAGTAGCTTTAAACAGTATTTTTCAGGTATTTACTTATAGTTTTTATGCTTGGATTTTTATCACAGTACTTCCACCCTATTTTGGATTTGAAGGTGCCATTGTAGACATTTCTGTTGCAACTATTGCAGAAAGTGTTGCTATATATCTTGGCATTCCTTTTGTTTTAGGGATTTTAAGTCGTGTTATTTTAGTTAAATTAAAAGGCGAAGCATGGTACACTAACAAGTTTATACCAACTATTTCGCCATTAACTTTAATCGCATTACTGTTTACAATTGTCATTATGTTCTCTTTAAAAGGCGAGTTAATTGTTGAAATACCAATGGATGTTTTAATCATTGCCGTTCCTCTTTTAGTTTATTTTACTTTAATGTTTATCATTGGTTTCTTTTTTACAAAAGCAACAGGAGCAGAATACGATAAAACCACAGCTGTAGCATTTACAGCAGCAGGAAATAATTTTGAATTAGCCATAGCCGTTGCTATTGCTGTTTTTGGACTAAATTCTGGTCAGGCATTTGCAGGCGTTATTGGACCATTAGTAGAAGTGCCAGCTTTAATTTTACTGGTTCGTGTGTCCTTTTGGTTGAAAAAGAAGTACTTTGATACACCTAAAATTGTAAAGTAATGAGAATCGCTTTTTTTTCAGATATACATGCTAATTTACCAGCTTTAGAAGCGTTTTTTAAAGATGTTGATGCGGAACATGTAGATGCCATTTATTGTTTAGGCGATTTGGTTGGTTATAATGTGTGGCCAAATGAAGTCGTTAACGCAATCAGAGAGCGAAACATACCTACCATTATGGGCAACCATGACGAAGCCTTGTTGTTACCTATTGTTCAAGAATCAAAACCATCTAACAAAGGTTTAACGCGTGCAATGGTTTCAGATGAAAATAGAAATTACCTTATTAATCTACCTAGACATTTAGCACTCAATTTTATGACTAATCAAGAACCATTTAATTTATTAATGGTTCATGGTAGCGTAAAAGCAATTAACGATTATATGGTTGTTGATTATCCGGAAGCTGAAGTTTTACAAATGATGAACTCCCATAAAGCAGATGTATTGTTATGTGGACATACGCACAAACCCTTTCATCGTATTATAAAAAGCGAAAATGGTTACAAACATGTTGTAAATATTGGTTCCGTTGGGAAACCAAAAGATGGCGATTCTAGACTTTGTTATGCTATTTTAGAACTCAATCAAAATACTATACCCTCTAATCCTGAAGCTATAAAGGTAACCTTTAAAAGAGCAGAATACGATGTTGAAAAAGCAGCAAAGGCTGTTGAAAACAGTGAATTTAGTACTGCTTATGCTGAAGCATTAAGAGTTGCTAAATAATAAGAACTAATAAAATCAAAATTTATATGAAATGTGACAAATGTCACATTTCTTTTTAATAACCAATCGTACATTTGCGATAGACAATTTAATTAGATGAAACGAAATTTAGAACCTATAACTTATAAAGCAGATACAAAAGCCTTAGCTAAATTTGCAAAAGCCTTAGCGCATCCTACTCGTATAGCCATATTAAATTATTTAGATAAGCAATCTTGTTGTTTTACGGGCGATTTGGTAGATGTTTTTCCTTTAGCACAATCTACAATTTCTCAACATTTAAAAGAATTAAAAAATGCCGGATTAATTCAAGGCGAATTAAAATCTCCTAAAATAAAATATTGTATTAACCAAGAAAACTGGAATACAGCTAAAACATTATTTCAGCAATTTTTTGAATAATATTATTTATAAATCAATCGTCTATTGGCGATAAACAAATTAAATTATTATGAGCAAAGTAATTAAAATCTTAGGTACAGGTTGTCCAAAATGTAAATCAATGACAGGTATTGTCAGTGATGTAATAAAAGAAAATAACATCGATGCTACTATTGAAAAAGTTGAAGACATTATGGAAATCATGAAATTCAACGTTATGTCTACACCTGCTTTAGTGATAGATGATGTTATTACCATAAAAGGCAGAATCCCTTCTAAAAGCGAAGTACTCGCCTTACTGAATTAAACACATGTATTATGAATTATCAAATTGATGCGTCTTCAAAAGTTAATGAAGACGCTGTTATTCATATAAAAGCATCTAATATTGAATTTGGTACGACTTCAAAAACGGCTAAAATTCTTCCTAATCCAGCGGAATTATTTTTGGGTTCATTTGCTGCTTGTATGCTAAAAAATGTTGAACGTTTTTCAGAGATGATGAAATTTAACTATACAAAAACGACACTTAAAGTTAATGCCACACGATTAGAAAATCCACCAAGAATGGAAGATTTAGTCTATAAATTAACCATCTATACCGACGACCAAAAGCTAAATACTGCTTTATTAAAAAAGAACATTGAAAAGCATGGTACTATTTATAATACTATAAAATTGTCTTGTCATATTGAAGGAACCATTAAAACACTTCAAAATGTTTGATTGGATACAAAACTTAGCAGACTGGACAGTTTATGATGTTTTAGAACTAGATAAAGGAGCTCACTTATCAGAAGCGCTCAACTTCTTTATTTACGATACTATTAAGATTTTACTCTTACTCTTCGTCATTATCTTTATAATGGGAATAGTAAATAGTTATTTTCCTATTGACAAGGTTAAAAACTACTTATCTCGCAACAAATTATATGGCTTAGAATACCTTATGGCTAGTCTATTTGGCGTGGTTACACCATTTTGCTCTTGCTCCTCAGTGCCTTTGTTTATAGGCTTTGTAAGAGGTGGAATTCCGTTAGGTGTTACTTTTGCTTTTCTCATTACTTCGCCTCTAGTTAACGAAGTTGCCATTGGACTCTTTATTGGGCTTTTTGGGTTAAAAACAACTTTAATCTATGTAGCTAGTGGAATTTTATTAGGAACAATATCTGGTTTTATACTTCAGAAATTTAAATTAGATAAATACTTAACACCATGGGTTAAGGAAATTTTAGCCAATGCCCAAAAAGAACAAGATGCCTTTATTGCAGATAAAAAATCTTTAAAAGATAGATTGCCTGTTATTTGGGATGAAGTAAAAACCATTTTAAAAGGTGTTATTCCTTATGTCGTTGTTGGTATTGCCATTGGTGGCTTAATGCATGGTTATATTCCCGAAGGTTTTTTTGAAAAATACATGGCTAAAGATAACATCTTTGCCGTGCCAATTGCTACTATATTAGCGGTTCCTATGTACTCTAATGCTTCTGGTATTTTACCTGTTGCTCAAGTTTTAGTTGCCAAAGGCATTCCGTTAGGTACTGCAATAGCATTTATGATGGGTGTTGTTGGCTTATCCTTACCAGAAGCCATGCTTTTAAAGAAAGTAATGTCTTTAAAGCTTATTGCTATTTTCTTTAGTGTTGTCACTTTATGCATTATCATTTCGGGTTACTTATTCAACATATTACTATAAACTTTAATCAATAAAAAATGAAAAAAACAATTAAAATTTTAGCTTCACTAATCATAATAGTACTGCTAACGGCTTGTAATGGTCAAACCAAAACCAGCAATAAAACTATAGATAATTCGGTTTCTAAAATTGAAGTTTACGACTTCCACTCTACGCATAGATGCATGACGTGCAATGCCATTGAGACCAATACAAAATATACTTTAGATACGTATTTTGCTAACGAATTAAAAGCTAATAAAATTACGTTTCAAGTAGTCAATGTAGATGAAGAAAAGAATGAAAGTATTGCTGAAAAATTTGAAGCCTCAGGTACCGCATTAATCTTAAATGTTATTAAAGATGGAAAAGAAACAAAAATCGATTTAACAGAATTTGCTTTTATGAACGGAACTAACCAAGAGGCCTTTTCTTCTGAACTTAAAGCCAAATTAGATACCGAATTGAAAGCGCTTTAATTTCGCTAGAATCTACAGCATGGACTTTTTACAATCGCTTTTAGAGAATTATAATATTCCTATTTTATCAGCTCTTATACTCGGATTAATGACAGCCATTAGTCCGTGTCCTTTAGCGACTAATATTACTGCAACAGCTTTTATTTCTAAAAACATTTCGAGCAAGAAAAAAGTATTTTTAAGTGGTTTGTTATATTCCTTAGGTAGAGGGTTTAGTTATACAACCATTGGATTAATACTATATTTTGGCGCAAGTAAATTTCATATTGCACGTTTTTTTAATCAGAATGGCGAAAAGTATTTGGGGCCTTTATTGATTATTATAGGATTGATAATGTTAAATATTATTAAGCTTAATTTCTTAGGAAAATCTAATTTTCAAGAAAAATTATCCGAAAAATTTATAAACAAAGGGCTTTTAGGCTCCTTTTTAATTGGAGTTGTTTTTGCTTTAGCCTTTTGTCCTTATAGTGGAGCATTGTTTTTTGGCATGCTTATTCCCATGACCATAGCATCTGCAGATGGATTATATTTGCCCATTGTATTCGCTTTTGGAACAGGTTTGCCTGTTATACTATTCACATACTTATTAGCTTTTACTGCAGGAAAAGTTGGAGTCTTTTACAACCGAATTACTAAAATTGAAAAAATAATGCGTTTGGTTGCAGGTGTTGTATTTATAATCACTGGCTTGTATTACGTTGCTATTTTTACAGGAATTATAAAATAGAAAAATCAACCTAATATTTTAACTAACAACTCCTTAAGCAAATCGCCTTGAGGTGTTGCATTAGCACCTACACCTTTGCTTTTTACATCAAAATCTCGTAGGACACCAATGACATAACTTACCTTTTTCATCGGATAATTACGTGCTGCATCTAAATACTCATTAACAAAATAAGGGTTCACTTTTAGAGCAGATGCAACAGTCCTTGGGTTTCTATCAGACATACCATGAAGATGTAATAATTGCGAAAAGAAACCAAACAATAAAGACACGGTTACAACCATAGGATTGTCCTTAGGATTGTCTGCAAAATACTTAGCAATTTTATGGGCTTTTACAACATTACGTTGACCAACCGCTTTACGCAATTCAAAATTATTATAGTCTTTACTTATTCCTATGTTTTCTTCAATGTGTTCTGGAGTAATCTGTGTTCCTGCAGGTAAGACGATTTTAAGTTTACTGAGCTCGTTGTCAATTTTCCCTAAATCCGTACCCAAAAATTCAACCAACATTTGTGCTGCTTTTGGTGAGATATCGTATTTCTGACCAGCAAGTACACGTCGTATCCAATCTGCAACTTGGTTCTCGTACATTTTTTTACTCTCATAAACCACACCAACCTTATTTATAGCTTTATACAACGCTTTACGCTTGTCTAACTTTTTGTACTTATAGTTAAGCACTAAAACGGTTGTTGGTTGCGGATTTGCAGCATATTTCGCTAGTTTCTCAATAGTTCTGCTTAAGTCCTGGGCTTCTTTTACAATAACAACTTGTCGCTCTGCCATCATTGGATAACGCTTAGCATTACTGACAATATCATCTATGGTAATATCTCTACCATAAAGCACCATTTGGTTAAACCCTTTTTCTGCTTCATCTAATACATTATCTTCAATAAAATCAGACACTTTATCAATGTAATAAGCCTCCTCACCCATTAAAAAATAAATAGGTTTTATGTCGCCTTTTTTTATTGCAGTAACTATTTGTTTTGCTTCGTCCAAAAATGTAAAAATTACAAGTTTATAATTTGTACTTTGGATATTGCGTCTATGTCCTTAAATTTGAACCAAATCAGTAATTTTAGTGTTTCAAGAGCTCAACTTTCCAAAGTTTGAATACCGTTTCAAAAGTACAGAAAATAAAGTTTCTATTTTTGATGTCATTCGTAAAAAATTCATCATACTTCAACCCGAAGAATGGGTACGACAACATTGTGTTCATTTTTTAATCAACGACAAAAACTACCCTAAATCACTGATTAATGTTGAAAAAGAGCTCACCATTAATGGCTTAAAAAAACGTTATGATATTGTTATTTTTAATCCTGATGGCAGTATTTTTTTAATTGTAGAATGTAAATCGCATAGCATAAAAATAGACCAAACTACTTTTGACCAAATTGCACGCTATAACCTTGTTTTAAATGCGACGTATTTAATGGTAACTAACGGTTTAAATCATTATTATTGTAAAATGGATATGGAACAAGAACGTTATTCGTTTTTAAAGGAAATTCCTGCTTATAAATCCCTATAAATGCTTCAAACAAAAGACTTAGCTGTTGTTATTTTAAACTGGAATGGACAAGCATTGCTAGAACAATTTTTGCCTTCAGTTTTAAAATATTCTAATGATGCTGTGGTTTATCTTGTAGATAATGCCTCTACAGATGATTCAATTGACTACGTATCTGAAACCTTTCCTACAGTTAAAATCATTAAAAACACTGAAAATGGTGGCTATGCTAAAGGTTATAATGAAGCTTTAAAACAAGTTGAAGAGCCATTATTTTGCTTGCTAAATAGTGATATTGAAGTTACAAAAAATTGGCTTCAGCCTATTGTATCAGAATTTAACACCAACGAAAATACGGCTATTATTCAACCCAAAATATTAGATTTTAAAAATAAAACGCAGTTTGAATATGCCGGAGCAGCAGGTGGCTTTATTGATAAATATGGTTATCCTTATTGCAGAGGCCGTATTTTTGACACCCTAGAACAAGACAAAGGACAATACAACGATACAAAAGCTATTTTTTGGGCTTCTGGAGCATGTTTGTTTATTAGAAATTCTGTTTTTAAAACTTTAAATGGTTTTGATGAAAGTTATTTTGCACATATGGAAGAAATAGATTTGTGCTGGCGCGCTTTTAACAACAATTACAACGCTAAATATATTGGTAATTCTGTAGTTTATCATATTGGTGGTGCCACTCTAAGCAATATAAACCCAAAAAAAACCTATCTAAATTTTAGAAATAGCCTCTTTACACTTTTTAAAAATGTAGATGCTAATTTAATAGCTATTATTTGGGTTAGAATGGTGTTAGATGGTATTGCTGGTATTCGGTTTTTATTTCAATTTAAACCAGCTTTTTTATTTGCTATTTTAAAAGCACATTTTTCATTTTACAAGAATTTGCCACGTCTTATAAAACAACGAAAAAAAATTTCTAAACGCTCAGGTTATTTTGAAACCAAATCTATTGTTTGGTCTTATTTTACAAAGCAAAGAACTACCTTTTAGGTGTTTATAAAAACTGTTAAAGTTTATGTTAATCCATACACCATGGACTCTTCTTTTCCATAATTTTGTTGTGTTAAAACTAAAATTTTAAACAATCATTAAATTATGAAAAAACTAATAGTATTAAGTGCATGTTCAATGTTATTTTTAGCCTCTTGTGTGTCTAAGAAAGAGCATATTGCCTTACAAGAAAAATATCAAGAAACTCAAGATTTATTAAATACAGCTACTGTAAAATTAAATAGTTGCTTGTCTGATGTAGCGGCTGCCAATGCAAGAGTAGAAACAATGAAAGACCAATTAGCTGATTTACGTAAAGCAAATCAAGATTTAATTGATACTAAAGGTAACTTAACAACTTTAACTCAAAAGGGTGCTGAAAATCTTGAAAAATCTTTAGAAAGTTTAAAGGAACGTGATTTAAAAATCACAAGATTACAAGATGCTTTAACTAAAAAAGATAGTGTAACACTTGCTGTTGTAACAAGTCTTAAAAAAGCAGTTGGTATTAGTGATCCAGATATAGAAATTAATGTAGAAAAAGGTGTAGTATTTATCTCAATTGCTGATAAATTATTATTTAAGAGTGGAAGCTACAACGTAACTACAAGAGCTAATGAAATATTAGGTAAAGTTGCTAAGGTTATTAACAGTAAGCCAGATTTTGAAGCTATGGTAGAGTCACACACTGATAATGTGCCATATAACAAGCCACCATTAATTGATAACTGGGATTTAAGTGTAAAACGTGCAACATCTGTAGTAAGAGTTTTAGAAAGCTTAGGTGTTAATTCTCAACAATTAATTGCTTCTGGACGTAGTTCTTATGTGCCTTTAGTAGAAAATGATACTGCTGAAAATAGAGCAAAAAACAGACGTACACGTATTGTTGTATTGCCTAAAATTGACCAATTCTATGAAATGGTTGAATCTGAAATGAAAAACTTATCTGAAGGAAACTAATCCTTACAGATATTACAATACAGAAAACCCAATGCCAATGCATTGGGTTTTTTATTTAATACAATTATTAAAAAGATTCCTTCTTAGTTTAAATTATCATAAGCTTTAACAAGTCTTATAAATTCTGCTCTATAACCTTCTTTATCCTCTCCTCTTCCTAATTCTGCTAATTGAATCACCTGAGATAATGGTGCTTCATTAAAATATTTAGACTGTCTTAATTGCATACCAAATAAGGCAACTGCCGAAGCAAAATTCATATCAACAGAAGCTTCAGAAATGCCACTATGTTGTATGTGCTCTATTTGTATACTTACATCTTCTGTTGGTTTTTTGTATCTAAACTTCACAGTAAATAATTCATCTTTAAAGTTTTCAGTTTGTGCGGATGAAGTATATTTTAATTTTGGTGCCTTTTTTAAATAATCATTTTCAACGCCAATAGGAATAACTTCGTACAACGCAGTTACGGTATGTCCACTTCCTAATTCGCCAGCATCTTTAGTATCATCTATAAAATCTTCATCTGCCAAAAGCCTATTTTCATAGCCAATTAATCGGTAGGCCTGTACTTTTTGTGGATTAAATTCTATTTGAATTTTTACATCCTTTGCTATAGTATACAACGTACCACCAAATTCTTTACCAAAGACTTTTTGAGCCTCTTGCATATTATCAATGTACGCATGGTTTCCGTTTCCTTTATCAGCTAAAGTTTCTAACTTAGAATCTTTGTAATTTCCGTAACCAAATCCTAAAACCGAAAGAAACACACCAGAATTACGTTTTTCTTCAATTAATTTTTTCATGGCTTTATCACTAGAAGCACCAACATTAAAATCACCATCTGTTGCTAATATAACTCTATTATTACCATCTTTTTTAAAATTCTTTTCTGCTAATTTATAAGCCAAATCAATTCCTGCACCACCTGCTGTTGAGCCACCAGCATTTAAATTATCTAAAGCATTTAAAATGGTTTGTTTTTGATTTCCTGAAGTTGGCTCTAAAACCACACCTGCTGCACCAGCATAAACCACAATTGATACCTTGTCTTTTTCTCGCAATTGATTAACTAATAATTTAAAAGCACTTTTTAATAAAGGTAATTTGTTCTGAGAACTCATGGAACCAGATACATCAATTAGAAAAGTTAAGTTAGATGGAGGTAAATTATTATTTTCGTATGTTTTACCTTGCAAACCAATTCTAACCAATTGTGTATCTGCGTGCCAAGGCGTTTTTACAACTTCTGTATGTATTGAAAATGGATGTTCATCTTCTGGCTGTGGATAACTATAATTGAAATAATTTACCATTTCTTCAAGCTTTACAGCATCTGGTACTATTCTTTGCCCATTGTTTATCATGCGTCTAACATTACTGTAGCCTGCTTTATCTACATCTATTGAAAATGTGGACAATGGTGTTAATCCTGATATCTTAAACGGATTTTCATGAATTTCCGCGTAAGTCTCTGTGTTTGTTTCTTTATAAGTTTTGGTATGAGAAGAAATCTGCACAGCACCATTACCAGCTCTTGATCCATAAATAGCTGTAGCTTCGCTATCTTTTAGAACCGTTATACTTTCAATATCGTTTGGATCTATACTATTTATATCACCATTAAAAGGCACACCATCAACGATTATTAGAGGTTTATTATTTCCATTAATAGTACCAATTCCTCTAATTCTAACATTTGCATTAGTTCCTGGTTGACCAGAACCACTAGTTATATTTATTCCTGAAACTTGTCCTTGTAATGTTTGAGCTAAATTGGCATTGGGTCTTCTTTTAGTTTCAGTACGCACTGATGAGACCGCTCTTGTATAGGCTTGTTTTTGGTATGTGCCATAACCTACAACGACAACTTCATCTAACGTTAAATCATCTACTAGCATTGAAATATCAATGACTATTGCTTCATTCACTTTTTTAGTTACCGTTTTATAACCTAAAAAACTAAATTTTAACACATCCTCTGGTTTTACTTTTATGGAATATTTTCCATCAAAATTAGTTTGTGTGCCTTGAGACGTTCCACCAACAGTTACAGTTACACCAGGTAAAGGCGTGCCATCAAAATCGGCAGTTACGGTTCCGGTAATTGTTTTTTCTTGAGATTGTAATTGCCAGGCGGACAATATGATACAGCAAATAAGAATAAAATTTTTCATGTGAGTTGATTTATAAGTTTGTGTAAACCTATATACAATCACTATGAAATAAAACTAGTAATGAGTAAAGTATGCAATTGAGTGAGTTAACCTTCTAATACAGAATTAATCGTTTTTTTTCGTTGAATTTTACCATTAACAGTTTCTAAAAATCGATCTATAAAATAAATTTTCTTTGGAACTTCAAATTTTGTTAGGCCTTTTAAAAATTTAATTCTTTCTGCAATACTTTCTTTTGAATCGCGCGGATTTTCAACAATTAAAATCAATTTCTCACCTAATTCTGCATCTTCTTCACCTGCAAGAATAAAGCGTTCATCAATAACAGGTTGAAGCTTCTCTTCAATTTGCTCAGGAAATAATTTTACACCTCCAGAATTCACCACATTATCAAAACGACCTAAAAGTTTAAAACTAGTTTCTGACTTTAAATCAACAATATCATTAGTTACCAAAGTTTCTTTTACTAATTTTGGTGCTTGAATTACTAGACAATTTCTTTCGTCTTGTTTAAATTTTACATTTTCTAAAGCATTAAAAAATGGTTCCTTTTCGCCAGATTTAGATTCTAAAGACCTCACTGCAACATGCGTTACTGTTTCTGTCATTCCGTAAGTTTCATAAAATCTTGGTTCGCAGTTTTTAATTTTTTCAAGTAAGGGTTTAGTTACCTTAGATCCTCCAACAATAATGGTTTTAATATTTTGAATATGATTAATAGTATGCTTTAATTGCAACGGAATCATAGCACAGAAATCGTAAGGCACTTCATAATCGAAAATAGGATGACCTGAAGGCTCTACAAAATCTATTTCTAATCCTAATACTAAAGCACGTACAAACATCATCTTTCCTGCTATAAAATGACTCGGTAAACAATGCAAAGCTTTATCTCCTGGTTCTAAACCAAAAAAGTTACCTGTTGCAATGGCAGAGTTTACCATAGCTTGCTTTTTTAATTTAATCTGTTTTGGATAACCCGTAGAACCAGAAGTATTAACAATTAAAAAATCTTTATTATTTAACCAATCTATTAAAAAATTTCCTGTTATTCTTTCGTAGGGTTTACCTTCTTTTATAAGACTATAGGCCACTTCTTTTAACTCTTCGTGTTTAAAATGAAGTCCGTTAAACTTAAAACGATTATGTACTTTTTCGTATGTTGGTGTCATAATTTCTTATTCAATTATTTTATAATCTTCTTTTGGAGGCTCAGAGACTTTTCCGAATAATTTTTCTTTCCAATTAGTCCATCCATACATTTTAGACAGAATGAATAACAAGATAGGAAAAATAACAAATACTGGTACAATAATATCTACTAATGCTGCTTCTGTTGGATCCGAAGTATCTTTTAAAATGGAATACGTTTGAAATGCTGTCCAATCTGCTGTTACCAATAAAGCTGTAAACAAATTGTTAGCTGCATGAAATCCAAGTGCTAATTCCATGCCTTCATCCATTAAAGTGATAATACCTAAAAACAAACCTGTACCAATATAATATATCATTATTACATTGCCTAATTTTTCAACCTCAGGGTTTGCAATATGAAGCATACCAAAAATAAAAGATGTTACTAATAAAGGAAACCATTTGGTTTTAGTAATTACGCCTAAACCTTGCATTAAATACCCTCTAAATAAATATTCTTCACAACTGGTTTGAAGTGGAACTAAGGCTATAGCGATAACACTGAGTATTAAGAAGTTCTTTAAATCAAAATTCCAAACATAGTTTTCTGGTGTCATAAAATAATCAACTAAAACTAATCCAGATGATAAAATTCCCCAAGCAAAAAATATAACCCAAAAACGTTTCCAATCGATTTTTTTACGTGCTGTAGTTAATTGCGTTATGGTCATTTTATGTAACCATTTGTTTACCGCAAATATGCCTACTAAACCAACTGCAAATGACAATAACATTAGCGCTAAATTGAGATTAGATTCTAAAACACCCATCATTGTGCTTTCGTCTAATTCAAATATATTTAGACCTTGATTATTCGCTTCAATAAAAGCAGCAACTGTAAACGGTATCTGACCAGCTATTACAAAAATGATAATAATAATTGTACCTACGAGATATCTCCATCCTTCATGTAATCCTTTGTAGGCTTGTTGTATGTAATTCATGCTTATAAATTAAATTTCCAGGGTTGTTTTAAATTGTATTGCAAAGTACCATTTTTTACTGTTAATGGCGAAGAAAAATTGTTGGTATATAAACTTCCGGTTCCTAAACCTTGTGGCATTTTACTTTTTAAAGTGTAGGTCCATTGTGAGATGGCATTTAAGCCTACATTGCTTTCTAAAGCACTTGTAATCCACCAATCTATATTTAAATTTTCAGCAAAATCTATCCATTGTTGGCTTCCTTCAAATCCACCAACCAAACTTGGCTTTAAAATAATGTACTGCGGTTTTATAGTCTGTAATACATTTTGCTTCTCCTCTTTTTTAAAAATACCTATTAATTCTTCGTCTAAAGCAATTGGTAAAGGCGTCTCTTGGCACAATTGAGCCATAACCTCAAATTGCTTAGGTTTTATAGGTTGCTCTATGGAATGTAATTGGTATTCTGAAAGTCGTTTTAGTTTCTCTAAAGCATTATTTGGTAAAAAAGCGCCATTGGCATCTACTCGCAATTCTATGTCGTTAACAGAAAATTCTTTTCGGATAGATTTTAAAATATTTAATTCCGTTTGAAATTCAATGGCTCCAATTTTTAGCTTTATACAATCAAAACCAGCTTCAATCTTTTCTTTTATTTGGGTACGCATAAATTCCTCACTTCCCATCCAAACTAAACCATTTATTGGGATTGCGTCTTGACCTTTTGTAAAATCTGATGGAAATAATTCAAACTGATTTGTGCTTTCTAAAGATTTAAAAGCGGTTTCTAGTCCAAATTGAATACTTGGGAACTCGATGAGTTTGTCTAAAAGGATATTTAAACCTAAATGAATGTTATCGCAAGTCCATTTTAAGGTAGTTTCATAATTTGGTCTATCATCAATAGATAAGCCTCTTAAAATACCACACTCACCTACTCCAGTTTTACCGTTTTGTTCTATAACAATAAACCAAGTTTCTTTGGTAGTCATTACACCTCTCGATGTTCCGCTTGGTCGTTTAAACTCTAAATTATATTTGTGGTAGGTTGCTTTCATTTATTCCATCAAAAATAGCTAATAATAAAAATATGAATTACCTATTAAACCGAAATTATTTAGGATTGAATTAAATTTATTTTTAAAGCCAATAAACCAAAACATACTTCTATCGTCGCTTCTTACGAGACTTATGTTTCCGTTTTCTGCGAGAACCACTAGAAGAATTAGATTTTGTTGTAGGTACAGCGTCATCAAACGTATTTTTAACAGCTTTAAGATTCACACTTTTCCAACCTTTACTTTCTTGTTCTGGAACTAAAGCTTCTACCAAATCTTTTCGACCTACTTTATTTAAGGTCTTTTTTATCCAATCTCTATTTTCTTTTTTATACCAAAAGAAGAAACGATGTTGATCATCTTTCTCTTTTTTAGTTTTTGGTGTCTTGGTTGGTTTCAAAGTATATGGATGATAACCACTATAATAAATCACAGTAGCAACCGTCATTGGTGTTGGTGTAAACCCTTGTACTTGTTCTAACTGAAAGCCCATATCTTTGGTTTCTGCAGCTAAGTTTGCCATATCTTCTACTTCACAAGCAGGATGATTTGAAATAAAATAAGGAATCAACTGCAACTTTAAACCTTTTTTAATGTTGATTTTATCAAAACGCTCTTTAAACTTATGAAAATAAGTAAACGAAGGTTTACGCATTAGCTTTAAAACAGGATCAGAGGTATGTTCTGGAGCAACTTTTAATCGCCCAGAAATATGTTTAGTCATGACTTCTTCTGTATAATCATCTAACTCTTTTGCATCAGCATTTTTATTGAATTCTGGCACCAACATATCATGCCTAATTCCGCTACCAATAAAAGATTTTTTTACCTTAGGGTGCTTATCTACAGCCTGATATAACTCTGTTAATGGCTTATGAGACGTATCTAAATTACTACAGATTACAGGCGAAATACAAGAAGGTGCCACACATTTATCGCAAATAGATTGCACTTTTCCCTTCATCTTATACATATTGGCAGATGGTCCTCCAATATCTGACAAATAGCCTTTAAAGTCTGGCATATTTGCTACCTTATCTACTTCTTTTAAAACCGATTCTTGACTACGACTAGCTATAAATTTTCCTTGATGTGCTGAAATAGTACAAAAACTACAACCTCCAAAACAACCACGATGTATATTTATAGAAAACTTAATCATTTCAAACGCAGGAATTGGCCCACGTTTATTGTACTTAGGATGCGGTAAACGCGTATAAGGTAAATCAAAAGAAGCATCAATTTCTTCTTCTAACATGGTAGGAAACGGTGGATTAATCACCAACATTTTATCATTAACCTGCTGAAAAATTCTGTTAGCTTTAAGCTTATTAGATTCTTGCTCAATAACCTTAAAATTTGATGCAAATTTTTTCTTATCGTTTAAACATACCGTATGCGAATGAATTTCTACATCTTCCCAATTCTTATTTTTAGGAATCGCTTCATCCTTATCTAATAAAATCGCTGTTTGTTTAATCGTTTTTAAACTAGAAAACGGTACACCTTTTTGTAACAACTCCACTACTTCTCGTAATGGTTGTTCTCCCATACCATAAACAAGCATGTCTGCTTTAGAGGTTTCTAAAATGGTTGGTAATAGTTTGTCGCTCCAATAGTCATAATGGGTTACACGACGTAATGAGGCTTCTATACCACCAATTAAAACGGGAACATCTGGAAACTTCTCTTTAAGAATCTTAGAATAAACAGAAGTTGCATAATCTGGTCTAAATCCTTTATCTCCATTTGGTGTATATGCATCTTTATCACGACGTTTTTTAGTTGCCGTATAATTACTTACCATAGGATCCATACAACCACCTGTAACCCCAAAAAACAATCTTGGTGTTCCTAGTTTAGTAAAATCTTGTAAATTGTCATGTACACTTGGTTGTGGAACAATAGCCACCTTTAAACCGTAACTTTCTAAAATACGACCAATTACAGCAGGACCAAAAGAAGGATGGTCTACATAAGCATCTCCACTGAAGAGTATAACATCTAATTCGTCCCAACCTCTTAGTTTTACTTCTTTATTAGTTGTTGGCAGCCAATCTGTAAGTTGATTCGTTTTCATAGTGCTGCAAAGATACAGCTAAAATAGTTTTGTATTAAAATTAAAGTTTTACCCATTTTATATCTCACTTTTTAAAGCTCTACGCTCTCACCTATTTCTAGTAACATTAAATCCTTATCCTTATCAAAGAATTTACGTTTAGCTTCTTCGTGGTTGATTTCAATATAACCAAAAGTATCAAAATGATAACCCAAAACTTTATCACATTCTACAAAATCACTGGCTAAAATAGCATCCTCAATTCCCATGGTAAAATTATCACCAATTGGTAAAATAGCTAAATCTAGTTTGGTCTGCATAGGAATTAACTTCATGTCCATTGTTAAAGCTGTATCACCAGCAATGTAAATGGTTTTGTGCTCACCTTCTATAATAAAACCTCCAGGTTGTCCGCCATAGCTACCATCTGGAAACGATGACGTGTGTATAGCGTTAACGTACGTTAATTTTCCGAAATCAAAATCCCAAGAACCACCATGATTCATAGGATGCCCTTCTAAATTTTTCTTTTGAAAATATTGAACAATTTCAAAGTTTGAAACAATAATAGCACCTGTGCGTTTGGCAATAGCTTCAACATCTAAAATATGATCTTGATGTGCATGCGTCACTAAAATATAATCTGCTTTTAAAGTATTAATATCAATATTTGAAGCCTTTTCATTTCCTGTTATAAAAGGATCTACTAAAATATAAGTATCCTTAATTTGAATGCCTAACGAGGCATGACCGTAAAATGTAATTTTCATATAAATAAATTTTAATATTTAAATACTAACAATTTAATCGTTTAATCATATAGAAATAAATTACTCTAATCTCATAAACTGTCTTTTCTTTCGCCCATCACTCATCATAATAAATATATCATTATTAAAAGTACCATAATATGGCAAATAGTATGTTTTACCTTTATTATCTTGAATTTTACTATAAATAACCTCTCTCGAATTATTATAGGTTATATCGTATAAAGAAGACGACTCAAACCAGCCTTGAGATACCTTAGTTCTACCATCCTTTTTTTCCAATAGGTTTTTTCCTGAATTAAGCAAAACATGAAGCTCATCATTTTTTAAGAATGCATTATAAGATGGTGCTGTTGCTCGTTTAAATATACTTCTTCCCCAATCTAAATTTCCAGAAGCACCAAACTTTAAGATTAAAATATCATTATAATGGTAGGTAGTTTGCCAATAACCTCCATTCATTCCATTAGAGATGTATGTTTGAGTTATATAAAACTCTTCTGCTAAAATGTACGTGTTACCCGCGGAATCTTCAAGAATATAATCTATATAAAAACTACTTAACTCTTTACCTTCTTTTTTGGTGCCACGTTTATCTCCAAATAAGTCTTCGTAAACATCTAATGGCAACTCATAATTTTTTTTACTAGCAATAGCAAAATTTTCAGAATCTATTATAAAATTACAACCTCCTTTTATATTACCTGAACGTTTCTCGGAATAAAAACCTAATAAATGTAGTTGATCTTTAATAGTAGAAATATTTAAGCTTTTTATATGCTGATTTTCTAGAGACACTAATAATTCTTCGTTACTATTTTCACTAACCTTATTAAGAATAAAGTCGTAATTAGCTTCTCCCTTTTTCTTTTCTCGTTTACCTTCTTTATAGAGTTTACCGAGTACAAATACTTCAGCATTATTAGATACAGAAATATCGTTATGATTAAAATACTTTTCTTTATGCTTTTGATAGCTTTTTGTGTACAATAACTCTAAAGTATTGGCATCGAAAACACGAATTGCATAATCATTAACATCTTTAAAAATATTATCTGTTGCTATTGCTAGGTACTTTCCATTTGGAGAGATATCAAAACTAGTCTGCCTATCATTTCTATTAAAAAACAATCTTCGCTTTTTGGCTACAGTGACTTCAAATAAATTCTTTTTAGTATGCTCACCAGTTTTAACATTAAAAATATGACAATAAACTATACGCTCTTTAGCCTTTGGAGAATAAACCGTAAAAACTTTAATTTCATCACCAAATACAACTTCTCCAACATACACTTCTTTTTTATTACTTTCTACTAAGGCACTGTGTAATTTATTTAGGTCTTTATCAAAAACATCAAACAAATAATCTTGTTTGCTTTCTCTCACAACTCCTGTTTGATTATTATTTGTATAAATTGTTAACAAATTTACCGCTTTTACTTTATCCTTAAACTCTTCACTTTCAACAACCTTCAATGTTGTTTTTTGAGCAAAAGAAAATAACGTAGTAATTAATAATATTACTATTAAAACAGATTTTTTCATAAAATCACTTTTATATTAAAAGTGAAATTTAATACAAAATATAACCAACACCTAATAAAATTGAATAGAGAAATGTAGATAATGCAACAACTTTTAACTGACTATCAAAATCGCTTGCAGAATGTGCGACTTTTACATTTTTAACGTGAATGATTAACGGAATAAATGCTATTAAATATAAAAAGTTATAAGGCTCAACATAATAAAGGATTGAAAAAACTGCCGTTAAAAGCATAGCTCCTATAATTAAAAAATAATGATAGTTTTTGGCACGTGTTAATCCTAATTTAACAGCAAGTGTAATTTTATTAGCTTTCTCATCGGATTCGATATCTCGCATATTATTTAAATTAAGTACTGCTACACTTAAAAAACCTAAAGCAATTGCAGGTAAAACAACAACGTGGTTAATAGTATGCATGTACAAAACATAACTGCCAATTGTGCTTACCAATCCAAAAAACACAAATACAAAAACATCACCTAAAGCTCTATAACCATAAGGCGAATCACCCATGGTGTATTTTAATGCTGCGTACACTGATAAGCCTCCTAAAATGAAAAATAAAAAGATATATAGAAAATTTGAAGCTCCAAAGGCTACCCAAATTAACGTAACTATTAATATAATAGAGATAACAATGTTTAAACGTATAGCTTCAAACATCTGAATAGGTGTAATTAATCCGCTCTGCAAAGCACGTTCTGGACCAACACGATCTTCGTTATCTGTACCCTTTACACCATCGCCATAATCATTGGCCAAATTAGACAAAATTTGTAAGCTAATGGTTGTTAAAAGCGCTAAAACAAAAACTAATAGGTTAAATTTTCCATTATAATAAGCAAAACTACTGCCTAAAATAATGCCAGATACCGACAGCGGAAGTGTTCTTAAGCGCATGGCAGAAAGCCACGGTTTAATATTGTTCATTACAGTTTCTTATGATTAAGGAATCCATTTTTTAGGAAAGTTAGGCTTTCTTTTCTCTAAGAAAGCATCACGACCTTCTTTAGCTTCGTCTGTCATGTAAGCTAAACGTGTTGCTTCACCTGCAAATACTTGCTGACCAACCATACCATCATCTGTAAGATTCATAGCAAATTTTAGCATTTTTATAGATGTTGGTGATTTAGCCAATATCTCTTGAGCCCACTCATAAGCGGTCGCTTCTAATTTGTCATGAGGAATAACAGCATTTACCATTCCCATCTCGTAAGCCTCTTGTGCAGAATAATTTCGACCTAAAAAGAATATTTCTCTTGCTTTTTTCTGCCCAACCATTTTGGCTAAGTAAGCAGAGCCGTAACCACCATCAAAACTAGTAACATCAGCATCAGTTTGTTTAAATATTGCGTGTTCTTTACTCGCTAATGTTAAATCACAAACCACATGTAAACTATGTCCGCCACCAACTGCCCAACCAGGTACAACTGCAATAACAGCTTTTGGCATAAAACGAATAAGCCGTTGTACTTCTAAAATATTTAAACGATGATAACCATCTTCACCAACATAGCCTTGGTGACCTCTGGCCTTTTGGTCTCCTCCAGAACAAAAACTCCAAATTCCATCTTTAGTAGAAGGACCTTCTGCACTTAAAAGTACCACACCAATATCTACATCTTCATTAGCATCATAAAATGCATCATATAACTCTGATGTTGTTTTAGGTCTAAACGCATTTCTTATATCTGGTCTATTAAACGCAATTCTTGCAACACCATTGCATTTTGTGTAAGTTATATCTTCATAAGATTTGGCAATTTTCCAATCTATTTCACTCATATTTAAATATTTTAAACGTAAAAGTAAGTATTAATTTTATATCTATTTTAGATGAATTCCGTCGTCTTTTATTTCAATTTGACGTTCTTTATAAAGGGAACCAATAGCTTTTTTAAAGCTTTTTTTACTCATTTGAAGTTGATGCTTTATGTCTTCGGGATTAGATTTATCATGAAGCGGAATAAATCC
Source organism: Winogradskyella endarachnes (assembly GCF_009741275.1). Lineage (GTDB taxonomy): Bacteria > Bacteroidota > Bacteroidia > Flavobacteriales > Flavobacteriaceae > Winogradskyella > Winogradskyella endarachnes. The sequence goes on along the minus strand of NZ_WOWS01000001.1, from coordinate 167,385 downwards.
ACCGTTATCATGCAATTCATTTAAAATAAATTCTGCATTAGGTTCAATATTTCTGTAACCTATTTGATTTAAAGAAATATCCAACTTATTATCTGGTCTTACCTTTTTAACAATCCCTTTTAACCTATCTCCTACGCTAATATCTTTGTAAATATCATCGTTAAAAATTAAGCCTAAATGTGTTTTGTTTACAATAACATTCATCCCTAAATCTGATGGATGAGACACTATTAAGTCTACTTCATCAAACTGAGCTACGGTTAATTCTTTGTTATCTAAAAACTGATTGGTTTTACTTGATGCTACCAAACGCTCGGATTCTTCATCTAAATAACAATAGACTAAATACCATCCGCCGGCTTTCATTTTAAAAGCTTGTTCTCTAAACGGACAAAATAACTCTTTAACTAAACCCCAATCTAAAAAAGCACCATAATCAGTCACTTGGTTGCATCTTAATAATGCAAAATCGCCTTTTTTAATATAAGGTTGATCTGTAGTTGCAACAGGTCTTTCTTCATTATCTAAATAAACAAAAACTTCAATAGTATCGCCTATTTCAAATTCTGTTGGCACATATCGATTTGGCAAAAGTACTTCACCATCTTCGTTATCCCCTAAAAATAATCCTGGCTCAGTGTCTCTTAAAATTTCTAATGTATTGTATTCACCTAATTTTATCATGCCACAAAGGTATTGATATTTTAAATGAATGTGGAAAAAGATTTAATTGTAACTCAAAATAATTTACATAAAAAAAGCGCTGTAATAATAAAATTACAGCGCTTTTTTTATAATTTAAAATCTAATTAAGAATAAATAGACTCTTTACCGAAATGCTTACATAATAAGTAATAAACAACAGCTCTATACTTAGTTCTGTTAGACTTACCATAAGTTTCAATTACTGAAGCGATAGCATCGTCTAATGCATCTCCTTCACTTAATCCTAATTTTTTGATCAAATAATTGTTTTTAACCGTAGCTAACTCTTTAGCATCTGAACCAGAAACAGTTGAAGAATCTGCGTTGTAAATAGAAGGCCCTAAACCAATAGTTACTTTAGTTAATAAATCCATATCTGGAGTAACACCACATTTATCTTTTAAATCTGCTGCGTACTTTACGATTAAGTCATCTCTTTTACTCATTTTTATTATCTGTTTTTTAGTTAATTAATAACGTTTCCCCTAAAGGTAGTTATTTTTTAGAAACAGATAAAATGAAAAAGTCACATTTTTTATTCATCATAAAATATTTAATTACTTAATAAACTTAAAATAGCTTAAAAGTATCTTATCATTACTACGAGATGGTGTAAAAATTTCTAACAATTTTGGCTGTTGAGATTCTTTGTAAAAGTCAATTAAATGTTCTTCTAAATGATTTTGATTATCAGCTCGATAATACAAAAAGCCAAACATATTGCACAATTGTTCTGCGGTTAAATGATGCTTGGTTTCAAAATAAGTATCAAAATTATCTGTGTTTTTATTTCCTGGTAAAATTCTAAAAATTCCACCACCTTCATTATTAATAACTATAATTCTAAAATTGTTAGGTATGTAATTATTCCAAAGTGCATTGCTATCGTAAAAAAAGCTTAAATCTCCAGTTATCAATATAGTTTGCTTTTCTTTACCAACGGCTGCTCCAATAGCTGTACTTGTACTACCATCTATACCGCTTGTTCCTCTATTGCAAAAGACTTCTATGCTTTTTGGTACTTTAAATAATTGCATATATCTAATAGCAGAGCTGTTACCAACTTGCAATAAACTAGATTTAGGAATACTTTTTATAATGGAATTAAACACTGTAAAGTCTGAAAATGGCAACCCTTTTAAGTAGATATCATGTTGCAGTCTTCGTTTTTGCCTTACCGCTAACCAAGTAGCCTTATAAGTACTTTTTGTGTGATGTGTTACTTGTGGTAAAAAAGATGCTAAAAACGTGTTTGGAAGCAGTTTAATATGTTTGTCTAAACAAAAGAAAGTGTCGTTTGCTTTGCTTAAACCAACGTGCCAATGATGTTCTGGCTTATAGGTTCTTAAAAATGCTTTTATTTTTTTAGAAACAATTAATCCTCCAAATGTTAACAACACCTCTGGTTGTAATGCTTTAAAATCAACGTCTTCTAAAGGCGCTATCATTTTATCTATGCCAGGAAAAAAATCTTTATGGTTAAGATTAGATGTGGTTTCTGTAAAAACAATGATACTATCATCATCTGCTATTTCTTGTACCCATTGTTCTTCTATAGAATTGGGTTGCATTACACCAACCAATATCATTTTTCGTTTTGCATTATGCCAAACATCAATTAAGCTCTTTATCTCAAAGGCATCTACTTTATCTGTTCTATTCTGAATTTTAAAAGGCTTTGGATTAATTGATAATTCATTGGTAGTTTCATACAAAGGTTCATCAAATGGAATATTTATATGAACCGGTCCTAAACTTAATTTTGAAACGGTTAAGGCATCATGTATTTCAGATTCATTATAAGATTGAATGTCTTTTTGAAGCCCTAAAAAACGTTCTAATTTATTCTCTAAATTTTTAAATATTGGTAATTCATTATCAGGTGTTCCGTTTTCAGAATCCTTTAAATCTAGTTTTAAATTGGCGTTATATAAAACATGTTCTCCAAAGACATTTTTTTGTTTTATGGTTTGTCCATCTCCAATATCTATTAAATGTTTTGGCCTGTCTGCAGATAAAACCACTAACGGTATATTACTGTAAAATGCTTCTGCTATTGCAGGATAATAGTTTAAAAGTGCACTACCAGATGTACATACCACAGCAACTGGATCTTGTAATTGCTGTGCAATTCCCAATGCAAAAAAAGCCGCACAACGTTCGTCTACTATGCTATAACACTTAAAAAAATCATCGTGCGTAAAACCTATATTTAAAGGCGCATTTCTGCTTCCAGGTGATATAACGATATGCTTTATATGATGCGTTTTACATAAGGTTGTAACGGTTTGTGCTAATGGAATTTTTGAATATATCATAAAATCAATGTTCTGATATTATAGTATCTCGAACTTTATTTTTTTGTTTTTCTAATTTAAAACCGAACCAATAGTTCGGGTTTTATTAACAGTCTCTTCCCATTCTTTTTCAGGATTAGAGTCTTTGGTAATTCCGCCACCAACATAAATTTGTGCTGTATTATTAACCAATTGCATGCAACGCAAATTAACGTAAAAATTAGACTTTGTTTTCACCACAGCATAGGCGTTATTTTCAACATTTCGCCTATTGGTATTTCTAGTCGTAGATTCCTTCAAATTAAGTTCACCTAAAAAACCAGTGTAAAAATCGCGATTATAATTTTCTTTTTCAAGTATAAAATCTTTGGCATTAGCTTTTGGAAATCCACACACTGCTGGTGTAGGATGCAAAGCTTCTAATATTGATTTTAAATCTGAATCATCCTTAATTAAACTTGTGATTTTAGTTTTAAGATGCAATAAACTACCTGCTCTTATTGTATCAACTTCAGATACATTTATCTGCTTGGTGTATGGTTGAATTTGAGCTTTAATATAATTGGTTACAATTTGCTGTTCTTCAATTTCTTTGGGTGTCCAGGTTGGTTTAGAAACACGTCTATAAGATTGTGTTCCTGCTAATGAAATAGTAGTGAGCTGCTTGCCTTCTACCTTTAATAATAACTCTGGTGTTGCACCAATCCATAAACCTACTTTTGGGTGATACCAACAATAAACCATTGCATTTTTATAACGATTGAATAAACGCTTAAATATAGAAATAGGATTAGCATCTTGAAGCGATTTTGATACAAATCGAGACAATACCACTTTTTCTAAATCACCATTTTCTATACTTTTTATACCTTTTGACACTAAATCTATGTGCTGAATTTTATCTAATTGGTCTTCAATAATATCAATAGAATCTATCTGGTCTGTTTCTAAAGCGTCTATCTCAATTTCAGAAATCAAACATGCTTCTTTTGGAAATAAGACGCTTTTGTCCTCTAAGTTGAATGGTGAAAATACAAAACCACTTTCGGTAAATGAATCCGTTTTATGCAAAACAGTATCATTTTGCAACCAACATTTTATTTTAGAATTAATAGGTCTACTATAAACTACAAAAGGTAATTGCTTAGTATAATGTGCTTCTAAAGTTTCAAAAAATGAATCTTCGGTCATTCGTTTTTTATTTTTTTGGAAGAGAAATGGTTGACAAACGGCAAACTGAAATTAAATTATCGGCTTCATCTGTAACTTTAATATCTAATAATTGTGTAGTTCTTCCTTTGTGTAAAAAAGTTGCTTTTGCATAAATATAACCTTCGCTAACACTTTTAAGGTGGTTAGCAGTAATTTCTAATCCACGAATAAAAAACTTTTCGGTATCTATAAATACATGCGATGCAAAACTACCTACACTTTCGGCTAAAGCTGCCGTTGCGCCTCCATGCAATACACCATCTGGCTGATGTACTTTGGGTGTTACAGGCATTCTTGCGGTTAAAAAATCGTCTCCAAAATCCACAATCTCAATACTTAAAGTTTCCATTAACGTATTCTTACTTGCAGCATTAGCTTTTGCCAACATGTCTTCTTTAGATAGTTGCATAGAATTAGTTTATTTTTATACTTCAAAGATAAAGAAACCACCTTGAATAATGAATTCGCAAGAGAAAGAAATCACATATAACACCAGTAACTCCTACTCCACTTTAAACCAGTTAACACAGCAAACTAAAACTGTATGGTTAGTTTGCCATGGCATGGGATATTTAAGTCGTTACTTCTTAAGATATTTTAAAGCCTTAAATGCTGAAGAGAATTATATTATTGGGCCACAAGCACCAAGCAAATACTATATTCAACCAAAAATGCATGTTGGTGCTAATTGGTTAACAAGAGACAATACGGAAGCCGGAATGCAAAATATTTTGAATTATTTTGATGCCGTTTTAGAAGCAGAAAACATTCCTGAAAATGTAAATCTTATCATTTTTGGATATTCTCAAGGTGTTAGTGTCGCTATGCGTTATTTGGCGAAACGACAATTAAAATGTAGTCAGTTGGTGTTACATTCTGGCGGAATACCAAAAGAACTCACACCTAAAGATTTTGAGTTTTTATCTGAAGATACTCAGGTAAAACTAATTTATGGAACGGAAGATGAATATTTAGATAAGGATAGAATTACAATAGAAACTGAACGTGCAGAATCACTTTTTGGAAATCGATTAACTGTACTTCCGTTTGAAGGTAAACATGTTGTCAATGTTGGTTTTATTAATGATTTACTGCCTTCATAAGATTATGGTAGAATATTTTAAAAAAAATGTATTGAAAAACTTAATTCTAAAGCTTCTCAATACATTTTTATTTATGTTTATTATAGAATCAACTCGTCTTTTGTAACGTTTTATTCTTCTCTTTAAGAATTGCTAATTGCTTTTCTATAAACGTAATGGCTTGTTCGGTTTTATAGCTAGATTTAGACGTGAACTCTTCCATATCTTTTAAGAATTTTTCTTTACCAGATGCAACTGCTTTAGATAAATCGTCTTTTACTTCCGTTAAATCACTAGACAGTTGGTCTTTTATATCTTTACCTTCTTTTTTAAGTTTATCTCTGGTAACGCTTCCTTTTTCTGGTGCTAATAAAACACCTGCTGCTGCACCTAATAATACACCTAATACTACTGCTCCTTTATTAATCATAACTTCTTTTTCTTTTTAATTAAACTTGTTCTACTTTATACGTCGCAGAACTTTCTGTTTTGTTACAAACAAATTTAATGCCAAGGATTTATGAACTTAAAAAGACTAATTAAATTACATAAACTTACCATTTAACGGTTAAATTCTTATCCAATCGGAAATAAGTAATGTTGAAATAATAAAATAATACTTTGCTAAACCAATCTAAATTAACCGAAATGAAAATTCTACTTACTATCATAACATTATTCATAATTTCAACAAGTAATGCACAGCTAATGGCAGAAGACGACCAATTACACTTCGCAGTTGGCGCAACAATATCTGCTACTTCATATGCACTAATTTATTCGAAAACAAAAAACTCTAAAAAAGCATTTTGGTATAGTTTAGGTCTGTCTACTTTGGCTGGTTTGTCTAAAGAAATTTATGATGGCTACATTATAAGTGGAAAATTTGATTCAGATGAAGCTGCATATACAGTTCTTGGCGGCTTTGTAGCGAGTTATACGTTTAATATTTTTACAAGACAAAAGAAAAAACCAGAACTACAAGATGAAGAACTACCTGAGAACTAACGCTATGTTTAGAATCATTTAATTTTTCTAATGAACATTAAATTGTCATTATTAGCCATCCCATTAGGGTTGCAACCAGGTTTACCTTCAGGAATTTCAATACCTAAGTTTTCATAATGTGTAATCCAACCACTATGAAATTGATGTGTTTCAGCATTTTTAAACGTCATAGGTTCTAATTTAAAAATAGAATCTGCCTTAAATAGCTCATAAATATACTCCGAACAATAATACCCTTCATCTTCTAAAATATAGGTGCTGTTATAAGAATTACCTAAAAGAGATTTAGCTTTAACTAATGCGGTTTCTATTTGCTTATCTTCTAAGGTTTTTATTCGATATAAATCCACAGTATAACCTATAGAATCTTTTGCAGTAATAAAAGCTTCTAAAGGTTCTCTAATAACGCCCTTTCCTAAATCTGAGTGATAAACAAAAACATCACCATTGCTTACCTCGCAAATCCCAATATGTGAGTAATTTGTAGATTTTGAAGTTTGTGTAACTTCATTTATAGCTTGAGATAAATCACTATGTGCATTTCCTCTAAAAATAATATCACCAGACTTTATTTTTAGTGAATCGGTACTACAAGAAATACATAAAACAACTAATAAAATAGACACAATCGGCTTCAAATCTAGCTTATTAATTTGTTTACAATGTCTTTAACAGGAAGAATAGCATTAGTGTGCTCAATACTTGGGCCTGCAACCCAAACCGTCTTATATGTGGCTTTTTTTGCAGCTTTTTCTGTAGCTTTCATCCCTATAGAAAACCGTATCATTTTAACCCATTTCTTAAGACTCTTATTCTTATTTAAAAGGTTTTCTATCCAAGTTGCTTTTGTTCCAATTTTTTGAACGTATGGTGTATTTATTACTGTACAAGGTGTACCAGAAATTCGTTCTGTCATTACAATATCTTTAGCACCATAATCTACACAAGCCTGTTTGTATTCTTCCGTAACACCTGATTCAATAGATGCAATAAACGGACTCCCAACAGAAACACCTTCTGCACCATAATTCAGCATTTTGTCTATATCTGCTTTACAACCAACTCCACCAGCAGAAATTACTGGTATACTCAATTCTGAACTTAAAAGAGTGGTTAGTTCTTGTGGTGAAAGGTTACCTCTATGTCCACCAGCTTCATTATTTACAGCAATAGCTGCATCGGCACCTAACTGTTCTACTTTTTTGGCAAAGCGTAAATCTGTAACATCACAAATTACTTTAATACCAACGGCATGTGCCTGTCTAATGGTTTCTTCTGGACTACCTAAGGAGGTAATTATAAAATCGCATCCTTCTTCGCAAATGGCTTCTAATTGCGCTTTGTATTTAATATTAGATTTATTAACTATTAAATTAAAACCAAATGAACCACCTTCTACTTTTGCTGCTTTTAATGCCTTAATTGCAGCTCTTAATTCTTCAATTGTTCTGTAATTTAATGCTGGTATACAGCCTGCAATACCACTTTTCATAGCTTCTGTGACCATAGCCACATTAGAGACTAAAAACATTGGTGCTTGAATTATTGGATATTTAGTATTTAGTAATTGTGTTAATTTGGTTTGCATTGTAGAGATATTTTTAAACAAATATAGTATAATTTTTATTATGCGTGCATAATAGTTTTATTCTAAAAACCGATAATATCCGCATTTTAAATATGCTCCTTCTGCAAAACTGACAGGATGGTCACTGTCGTGTTTTGTCTTTAATTCTATTTCAAATAATCTATGCTGAGCATTTAAAACTCTATTGTTTAAGTCAAAAAAAGACTGAGCAGTTACTCTAGAAGAACATGATGCAAGAACGAGCATACCATTTTTAGACGTAAGCATAATACCAAGTTCAGCTAATTGGGCATATTTCTTTTTAGCTAAATCCACTTCAGATTGCTGTTTAGCGAAACTTGGTGGATCAATGACAACTACATCATACCTTTTTCCTTTCTCAATTAATAACTTCATTTCTTCAAACGCATCTCCAGAAATGGTTTTATGTTGACCAGAATATTTATTTAATTTCCCATTAGCCCTTGCCATATCTAAAGCTTGTTTGCTTATGTCTAAACTTGTGACTTCAGATGCATCATTAGCCAAAGCATGTACTGAAAATCCGCCTGCATAAGAAAACACATCTAACACCTTTTTTCCTTTGCTAAGCTCTCCTACTCGTTTTCTATTGGCTCTATGATCTAAAAAATAGCCTGTTTTATGACCTTTTATAACATTTGCTGAAAAATTAACATTATGCTCAACAAATTCTACAACTTCATTTTTAAGGATTCCAAATATTACCTCACCATCTTTTAAAGTATGATTTTTACTATTTTGTAAACCCCTACTTAGGCGCATAACAATAGTTTCAGCTTTAGAAGTTTGCTGCAAGCTTTCTAAAATAGCTTGTAAATAAGGTAACCAAATTTCAGAATATAATTTAACGACTAATACCGTATTATAAACATCTGCAATTAAGCCTGGAAATCCATCATTCTCTCCAAACAGCAACCGATAACTATTAGTGTTTGTTCTCAGTAAATCTTTACGTTTATTATAGGCTAATTCTATTTTATGATGAAAAAAATCAGCATCAATCTTTACTTTAGTTTCGGCATTATGAATGATTTTAATTCTAATTGGCGAATTACCATCATATAAACCCAAGCCAATAACCTTATTTTTATTTTTACTAAATATTATAGCTAAATCTCCTGTTTTTGCATTATCAGTAATCTTAACTATACTATTAGAAAACACCCAAGGATGTCCTTTAACCACAAATTGTTCGCCTTTAGCACTAAGCTTTACAGCCAAATTTTTAGTTTCGGGTGTATTAAAGTTGATATTAAATTTCATAAGTATTCTTGGCAATTTTTTGAGTTTTCTAATATAAAACGTACAAAATTAACTTTATAATTTTAGCAATTTGGTAATTTGTAGGATAAAATATACAGTTTGACTACCAAAGGATTTTAAAACTTTTAATGGTAATATATTTGAGCGATAACCCGAACCTATCATTGATCGCAGGTACAATAGTTAATGTACATACAAAGATTGGAAAATTATGTATTTTAAATACGAAATCTTCTCTAGATCACGATTCTGAAATGGCTGACTTTTCTAGCCTAGCTCCTAGTGTTAACGTTAGTGGCAATGTAAAAATTGGCGAATGTTCTTCAATTTGTCTTGGCGCTTCTATTATACAAAATTTAAGTATTGGTTGTCATACAGTTGTAGGTGCTGGTTCTTTAGTTTTAAAATCTATCGGTAATTATAAGCAAGCCTTTGGTAGCCCAATTGACACTGTAAAGAGCCGAAAAGCAAATGCTGTTTATTTACAATAAACCCTTGTAATACCATTAAAACAAATTGTATTTATAGATTTAATTTAAAAACATCGTAATCAAAATTTACTAAATTAATCTGTTTCCGTTGTAATAGCCAAATTTAAAATTCATATGCTTATATTTGTTTGTAAGAACCAACTCTATCAATGGCAATTGTTGCCATAACCTCTTTGCAAACTGATGAAAAACATTTTAATTTATGGCGCTTCTGGTCATGCAAAAATGATTGTAGATGTTATTAAAAAAAATAATAGCCATAATATTATGGGATTTATTGACACTTACAAGCCTTTAGGTTACCAATTAAGTAATTATAAAGTTATTGGTCATAGAGAACATCTAAAACAACTCTCTATAGATTTAAATATTGAAGGAATAATCATAGCTATTGGAGATAATTTTACAAGACAAAAAGTTTCTGATAATATAAGACGTATTTTGCCTAATATTCAATTTGAAACTGTGGTACATCCAACTGCTACTTTAGCTGGTGATATTATTATTGAAGAAGGTTCTGTAATTATGGCTAAAGCGGTTATAAATGCTGGTGCCAAAGTCGGAAAATTTTGCATCATTAACACAGCATCCACGCTTGGACATGATTCCGTTATGGCAGATTATTCTAGCTTAGCATCTGGTGTTACTATTGCTGGCACTGTTAAGATTGGTTTTTGTTCTGCAATATGTTTACGCTCCATTATAATACAAAATGTTGAAATTGGTAACAATACAGTTATTGGTGCAGGATCATTAGTTTTACAATCCATAGGCGACTTAAAATTAGCTTATGGAAATCCCGTAAAAATTATAAAAGACAGAAAAGTAGATTCAAAATATTTAAGTTAAAATTAATGAGATGCTATTGAATTTTGCGAGACATAAATTCTTCTGGTTTTTAGATGGTTTAAAAGGAAGTAAAATTAAAAATCAACTTATTGAAATTAAACTTGGTGTTGAGCAACCTAATTCTACACAAGCTCAACAATTAAAAGATAAATATATACAACAGTTGCTTAGTCATGCTGTTGCCTCTACATCATTTTACAAAACGTATACAGATTATACTGAACTTTCTAATTTTCCTGTGATTAGAAAAACAATTATTCAAGATAATTTTGAAGCGTTTCAGTCTAGAATATTTAAAAATGAAAATAACTTTAAAGTTTCAACTAGCGGATCTACAGGTGTTCCGTTTTTCTTATTTCAAAACAAAAATAAACGTCATAGAAACCATGCAGATGCTGTATATTTTTATAATCAATCTAATTTTAAAATAGGAAATAGACTATACGAACTAGAGGTTTGGAGAGACCATAATAAAAAAGGGAAATTTAAATCTTGGATACAAAATATTGTTCAATTTGATATTTCTAGATTAACAGATCAAAGAATTATTACCTTTTTCAAACTTCTAAAAAACAATAAACAGTCTAAAACTATACTCGGTTTTGCCTCTGCACTAGAAATGATTGCGCAGTATCTAGAAAGGCATAATCTATTGTTTAAAGATTTAAAAATCAACTCGATTATAGCAAATTCCGAATATTTAAATTCTTACACAAAAACCACTCTAGGTAAGCACCTTAATACAACTATTTTATCTCGATATTCTAGTGAGGAAATTGGAATTATTGCTCAGCAAACTTTATATAATCCAGATAAATTTATAATCAATCATGCGAGTTACCAAGTAGAATTATTGAATTTAGAAAATGATTTGCCAGCAAAACAAGGTGAGCTAGGTAGAATTGTAGTTACAGATTTATTTAACTACGCCATGCCAATTATTAGATACGATACAGGCGATATTGCTAAACTTGAAAAAGATAGTAACGGTATAACCTATTTTACTCAAATTGAAGGTAGAAAAATGGACCTCATCTATGACACAAAAGGCAACTTACTCTCCTCTTTTGTAGTTTATACTAAATTTTATAAATATTATAGCTTACTTAAACAGTATCAATTTATACAACAAGATGCTAAAGAATATGAAGTTAAATTAAACCTTCAGGAGTCCACCTTTCCTTTTGAAAACCAATTAATAGCTGATATTAAACTAGATTTTGGTGAAGATGCAGTTGTACATATTACTTATGTAGATGAAATACCAGCTTTATCATCTGGAAAAAGAAGAAAAGTGATTAATAATTATAATGGTTAGTTTTTTGATTTTAATGCTATTTTTAATATTTCATCTGTAAAATCACCAAACAAAGGTCCATTTGTAATTTGATGTAAATCTACATCTTGATAATACGTATTATATTCAATAAAAATTGGCGAATTATCTTTGTCTATACCAATATCCCAAGATATAAATTTAAAATATGGAACTTTGGGATGCATGGCCTTAACCATGTTTAAAACCTCAACGTAATTAGGAATTTGAAAGCCTTTAAAAGCAACATTGGTATGCGATGCTGTATAAACTTTACCATCTTTAGAATACCCTTTATCTTTTAGCTTTCCGTTTTTGTCAATACCACAAACTATGCCTCCTCCAGAAAAATTATCGGTATGGCTGCCTTGCTGACCTATTCTCAGTACAGCAGACAAAACATGTGTACCGTCCTCTTTAAGATACGTCATTAATCTCAGCGTATTAAGAGACGAAGGGTTTAAAGACGCTAATGCCTCGCTTTGTTGCACACTTTCTTGAACAATAAAGTCCTTTTTGTAATACATAAACAATTCTAACAAAGTAAAATTTTTAAAGGACGTTATATTGTTGTCAACAGTAAACGTCTCTACCATTGTTCCGTTTCCAGAATCAATTGTTGGTTTAATAACCAGTGATATATCATTAGATTTACAAGTTTCTAATGCCATTTTCTCAGATACAATAGCACCATTTATATAATAGAATCCATTTATGTTTTGCACAACACATTTAGGCTGATGTATATTTTTAAATAAATTATAAGATAAGTTTTTATCTAATAATGCAGGCCATTGCCGCATTTGATTAAATTTTGGTGAAATAATAGCACAGAACACATCTTCTGGTATATAATTAGTATAAAACTCACCATTAATACTTTTATAATATTGATGCCAATAGGTATTAGAAATTTTACAGCCTTTGGATTTAAAATAAGCCCTTGTTTCTTCTATTTCTTTAGAATCTAACTTGGGTGTCCTGTTACTTTTAAGGGTTATTTTAATTGATTTCCTGGTATTCATCTTTAAATTAAATGCCACTAAGCGTTTCTTGGCATCTAGAATATGCTGTGTAAATAGATGTTTAAGAGAATGGTAAATAGGCATCAATTAGAAGTTTAGTACAAACTTAAGATTTCATTTTATAGAAACTTAAAATTAATTTGATAAATTAAAAATAAAAAACGCAATCAAATTAATGATTGCGTTTTCTAAAATTACACTGCTGCTCTGGCCACTAAGCTAATTCCCCTTTAATAAATTGTCATTGGAGAATAAAGAGTTTTAAGCCATGATACACAGATTATATTTATGAGATTCCTGCATTTGCAAGAATAACAAGTTATTTCACCTCTTCAAAATCTACATCTTCCACATCGCTAGAATCGTCAGCTGGTTGTTCAGCTCCTGCTTCTGGTCCGCCTGCAGCTCCACCTTGCGCTTCTGCTTGTGCTTTGTACATTTCTTCGCTTGCTACTTTCCATGCTTCATTGATTTTCTCTAAAGCTGGTTCAATAACTGCGATATCTTTTGTTTCGTATGCTTTTTTCAATTCTTCAAGTGCATCTTCAATTGGCTTTTTCTTATCATCAGATAATTTATCACCAAATTCTTTTAATTGACTTTCAGTTTGAAAAATCATAGAATCTGCTTCATTTAATTTTTTAGCATTTTCTGCTGCTTTAGCATCTGCTTCTGCATTTGCTTCTGCATCTGCTTTCATTTTCTGAATTTCCTCTTCTGTTAATCCAGATGATGCTTCAATTCTTATATCTTGAGATTTTCCTGTGGCTTTATCAGTTGCAGAAACTTTAATAATACCGTTAGCATCAATATCAAACGTTACTTCAATTTGAGGTGTACCACGTCTTGCTGGTGGAATACCATCTAAGTGAAAACGACCAATAGTTTTATTATCTGCCGCCATTGAACGCTCACCTTGTAATACGTGAATCTCTACTGATGGCTGATTATCTGCTGCTGTTGAGAATACTTGCGATTTCTTGGTAGGTATTGTAGTGTTAGCTTCAATTAACTTAGTCATTACATTACCCATAGTTTCAATACCAAGAGATAATGGTGTTACATCTAATAAAAGAACGTCTTTTACATCACCTGTTAATACTCCTCCTTGGATACCTGCACCTAAAGATACTACCTCATCTGGGTTTACACCTTTACTTGGTGCTTTTCCGAAGAAAGATTCTACAGCTGCTTGTACAGCAGGTATACGTGTAGAACCACCTACTAAGATAATTTCATCGATATCTGATTTTGATAATCCTGCTGCTTTTAATGCCGATTCACATGGCTCAATAGTACGCTTAATTAAATCGTCAATTAACTGCTCAAATTTAGAGCGTGTTAATGTACGTACTAAGTGCTTTGGTCCACTAGCAGTAGCAGTAACGTATGGTAAATTAATTTCTGTTTGTGCAGAAGACGATAATTCGATTTTTGCTTTTTCAGCAGCTTCTTTTAAACGTTGTAATGCCATTGGGTCTTTACGTAAGTCCATATCTTCATCCTTAATGAACTCTTCCGCTAACCAATCGATAATTCTTTCATCAACATCATCACCACCTAAGTGTGTATCACCATCTGTAGATAATACTTCAAATACTCCATCTCCTAATTCTAAGATAGAAACATCATGTGTACCTCCTCCAAAATCAAATACTACGATTTTTTGGTCCGTACCTTTTTTGTCCATACCGTAAGCTAAAGCAGCAGCAGTAGGCTCGTTAATAATTCTACGAACTTTTAAACCAGCAATCTCACCAGCTTCTTTTGTTGCTTGTCTTTGTGCATCATTAAAATATGCTGGTACTGTAATTACAGCTTCAGACACATCTTGACCTAAATAATCTTCAGCAGTTTTCTTCATTTTTTGAAGAATCATTGCTGATAATTCTTGAGGTGTATATAAACGACCATCGATATCTACTCTTGGTGTATCGTTGTCACCTTTCACTACTTTATAAGGTACGCGTTCTGCTTCATTTTTAGACTCAGAATACTTATTACCCATAAAACGTTTAATAGAATAAACTGTTTTTGTTGGGTTAGTAACCGCTTGTCTTTTTGCAGGATCTCCTACTTTAATTTCACCACCTTCTACGAAAGCGATAACTGAAGGTGTTGTTCTCTTACCTTCAGCGTTTGGGATTACAACCGGCTCATTACCTTCCATTACAGAAACACAAGAGTTGGTTGTACCTAAATCAATTCCAATAATTTTACTCATAATTATATTTGTTATTAGTTTTCCGCTTCCACGGAAAGTATCGTATTTTATTTTTTAACTCGATTAGTATTAGTCAATGATTATGCCATGACAAAAAATATGACATGATGTCACTTTAACTAATTGTTATGAGAATTAATCATTAAACCATCAATAGTAAACTTTTGCTTAACATTCTTTAAAATTTGTTCATTCTTAAATAATATTTAGTATATAGTGAAGCAACGTTTGGTTAATAATTTCACGCAATTAAAAACAACCAAACATTATGAAATACTTTTTACAATTTTTTACCTTATTTATCTCATGCATAGCAAGTGCTCAGCTAAACACTGGCGATTTAGCTTTTACAGCATTTAATGCAGATGGAGACGACGATTTTGCGTTAGTAACATTTGTAGATATTCCTGCAAATTCTGTTATTTATTTTTCTGACAAGGAATGGGAAGGCTCTCAATTTAATTCTGGAGAAGCTAATTACGAATGGAATACAGGTGCAACCATTATACCTGCTGGAACTGTAATGACATTTTACGCCATTAGCGCAACGCCAAACGTGTCTCATGGAACTATAGTTGGCTCTCCTGGAGGAATTTCTGCATCTGCAGAGGCTATTTTTGTTTATCTTGGTACTGACATTGATACACCAACAACCTTTATTACCGCTGTGGCAAATGCCTCATCTGCTTATGATGATGGTGCAGGAACTGGTTTAACAGGAACCGGATTAACAGAAGGTTCTACTGCTATAACTTATCCTAGCGGAACTGATATAGCTGCATACAATGGTCCCAGAACTGGCTTTACTGCAAATGGGTACTTAGTCGCTTTAAATGACATGTCTAATTACGATATGCAAGATGCAAGTGGCGATCAAAGTATTGACTCTATTGAGCCAGATGTTCCTTTTGATACTACAATGTTCACTATTTCAACATCTGACACAAATCCTCCAAGTGTTGCTAATGCCGTTTCAACAGCACAAACTACAGTTGAAGTCACATTTACAGAAGCGGTAACACAAACAAGTGCTGAAATGTTAAGTAATTATACCTTTAGTCCATCTTTAACGGTAAATTCTGTTGTATATAATAATAGTACACTTACGGCAACAATAACACATTCTGGATTCATTGAAGGCACTGCGTATACTTTAACAGTTAATGGATTAGAAGACACCTCCAGTAATACTCAAACGGTACCTTATGTTAGCGATAACCTATTTTACAATGCCTTAACATCTGGTTTAATAATTACTGAAATTATGTATAATGCACCTTCTGATGATTCTAATGCTCTAGAATTTTTAGAAATCTATAATAATAGTGCGTCTTCAATTAATCTTGGAGGAATTACAGTTAATGATGAAGGTAATTTTGTTTACACTTTTCCTGAAATGACATTGGCAGCTGGAGCTATAGTTTTACTTGCTACAGATAAGACAACTGCAGATGCTTTTTATGGTGTTACATTTTTAGATATGCCACAAGCTATATCTAATGCTCTAGGTAATGGAGGTGAATTATTAGAAATTAAAAATACTTCTAATAGTGTAATTAGTCAGGTAGAATATAGTGATGATGCACCATGGCCAACAACTGCTGATGGTGATGGTCCTTCGTTAGAGTTACTAAATCCTAATGAAAACTTCACTGATGGCACTAATTGGACACCCTCTACCAATCTAGTTGGTCAATCTATTGGAGAAGATGTTTTTGCTTCGCCAGGATCATATACTCCTATTACTTCTGTTACACCTCAAATCAGTTTTTCAGAAAGCACCTATAGTTTAAATGAAGATGAAACTTCTATTAATATTTCAATTGAATTATCTTCTGCTACAAGTCAAATGGTATCTGTAGATGTAAATCTAATTACAGAATTATTAACAGCAACTGAGATTGATGATTTTAGCTTTACAAATGAAACTATAAATTTTCCTGCAAATTCTACAGAACCTATTAACATCTCAATACCTGTAGTAGATGATGCCATAGCAGAAATGGATGAACTATTTATTTTAGAACTTTCAAATCCTACAAATGCAACACTTAGTGAAAATTATAACACTGGAGTTTACATCATAGATAATGATACTAATACACCTATTGCAACAGATATTTTAGGCATAGAATATGTAACTAGTTATTTAGTAGATGGCAACGGTTCTGCAGAAATTGTTGCACACGACCCAGTTTCTCAGCGTTTATTTGTTTTAAACTCAACAGGACAGAAATTAGAAATAATAGATTTTTCTGATATCAATGCCATTACAACTATAAGTTCTATAGATTTATCTACTTATGGTGACCCAACAAGCGTGGCATATTATAATGGTATTGTGGCATTAGGAATCTCTAAAGGACCTTTAGAAGATGGTATTGTTGTATTTACAGATATAGATGGCGCTAATCAAAATTCTGTTGTAGCAGGTAACTTACCAGATATGGTTGGGTTTACTCCAGATGGCACAAAACTACTTGTAGCTAATGAAGGACAACCAAATGACGATTATTCTGTGGATCCAGAAGGTAGTATTTCTGTTATTGATATTACAGGAGGCCTAGGGAATATTGTTCAAGCCAATGTAACGCATATTAACTTTAATAATTTCGATTCTCAATTAGCATCTCTTCTAGCTGATGATGTAAGAATATTTGGCCCTGGAGCAACAGTTTCTCAAGATTTAGAGCCAGAATTTATTACCTTTTCTAATGATTCTCAAACTGCATACGTATCTCTTCAAGAAAACAATGCTTTAGGTGTTATAGATTTAACTACAAACACCATTACATCTATCATTCCTTTAGGGTTAAAAGACCACAATTTAGCTGGTAACACTTTAGATGCTTCAGACGATTCTGACTTTATTTTCTTAGCCAATTGGCCAATAAAAGGTATGTACATGCCAGATGCTATTGCCTCTTATGAGGTTGCAGGTACAACCTACATTGTTACAGCTAACGAAGGTGATGCCAGAGAATACAGTACCTATGCAGAAGAAGAACGTGTAAGTGATTTAAACTTAGACACAACCGTTTTTCCTGATGCAGCATATTTACAATCCGATTTCAATCTAGGAAGACTAACGGTAACATCTGCCAATGGTGATATTGATAACGATGGCGATTTTGATGAAATCCATGTTTTTGGATCTCGTTCTTTTAGTATATGGAATGCCTCTACAGGAAATTTGGTTTATGACAGTGCAGATGATTTTGAACGTATAACCTCTATAGACCCAACTTATGGCTCATTATTTAACGCTAGCAACAGTAATAATAACTTTAAAAACCGTAGTGATAATAAAGGTCCAGAGCCAGAAGGTGTAACAATTACAGAAATTAATGGCGAATTTTATGCCTTTATTACTTTAGAGCGTGTCGGTGGATTTATGACCTATAATATTACTGACCCAAACAATCCTATTTTTGAAAAATATATCAATAATAGAGACCTAGGTGATAATGAAGGCGGAGATTTAGGACCAGAAGGTATTATATACGTCACGCCTGAAAATAGTCCAAATGACACTGGGTTAGTAATTATGGCAAACGAAGTAAGTTCTACTCTAAGTTTCTATAAACTTAACGCAACAGCATTAAGTACTGATGAATTTACAAGTAATTCCGAAACATTAAAAATGTATCCTAACCCATCTAAATCAAATCAGACTATATATTTTAATAAAGCTGTTTCTTTTTCTCTATTTGATATTCAAGGTCGCGAAATATTAACAAAAGAACACACCATGAATTTACAACTGCCTAGTTTAATAGCTGGCACTTATGTTTTAAAAACTAAAAGTGGAGAGCGCATTAAACTAATTATTAACTAAATTTCAATTATATTAGTATTTAGAACACCTTCATTTGAAGGTGTTTTTTTATTTATTAGCTCTAATTAGTATAACAAAATACTTAAATCTTAATTTTTTCTAAAAAAGGCATACTGTTTGATAAGAATAAACAATACATTAGTAATTAATTAAATATATTCATCATGAAAAAAATTGCCTTTTTATTATTTACGTTTACTTTATTATTTACCGCTTGCGAAGGTGACCAAGGACCTCCTGGTTTAGATGGTGTTAATTTTGTTGGACAATCCTTTGAAAGAACCATTAGTTTTTCGGCGCCAGATTATCAGCAAAGCATTGAAATTCCATTAGATATAGACTTATATGAGTCTGACATGGTCCTAGTATATCACCTTATTGATGTAATAGACGGTTATGATGTATGGAAATCCTTACCCGAAACGGTTTATATAAATGCCGGAGAAGAATTTCAATATAATTATGAACATAACTTTGATTTTGTAACAATCTTTATTGAATCTCACCCTACTTTTGATTACAGTTTATTATTAGATGAAGAAAGAATAAATCAAACATTTAGAATTGTAGTATTACCCGTAGATTTTATATCTAGTAATAATATTGATGTTAACAATTATTCTGATGTAATGCAATACGTAGAATAATACTTTTAATAAAATATATCACTTATAAAACAGCTTTAGTTTAAAAACCAAAGCTGTTTTTTTTATGCCTTTCAACTTAAACAAAATGTATATTTGCGCACAACAAAATTGTTAATGCAATGGAAAGTATTTCTGTTTTTGATATGTTAAAAATTGGCGTAGGACCATCGAGTTCTCATACCCTTGGACCTTGGAGAGCTGCAGAACGTTGGATTAAAGAACTGAAAGACAAAAAACGTTTTGATAAGGTTGAAAAAATCACGGTAGACCTCTACGGTTCTTTATCTTTAACAGGTAAAGGCCATGCCACAGATTTCGCTGTAATTTTAGGGTTAACAGGAGCCGACCCAGAACGTATACCTGTACAAAACATTAATTCTATTGTTAATGAAGTAAAATCAACCAACAGCTTACCATTTAATAACGAAAAATCAATACCTTTTAGTTTTAAAGACAATATAGTTTTTAATAGAAAGTTTCTACCTTTTCACTCTAATGGAATGGTTTTTACTGCACAAATTAACGGCAGAAATTATAAATCTACCTACTACTCTATTGGTGGTGGATTTGTTGTACAAGAAGAACGAAAAGTTGCTAAGGCTAATAAAATAATATTCTATTGTACATTTCCATATCCAATTGCCTATGGCGATGAGTTACTAAAATACTGTCATCAACTAAACCTTCCTATATCTGGAGTTGTACTAGAAAATGAAAAATCAATAAGAGACGAAAACTCAATTGATTTTGAATTAAAACGCGTTTGGCATACTATGTTAGAATGTATGTACGTTGGTTGCCATACAGAAGGAAATTTACCAGGAGGTTTAAATGTAAGAAGACGTGCTTATGATATGCACAAAAATCTTATTGGTAATGCTAACTATAATAACCCACAAGAATGGTTAGAAAGCATAAGAACAACCGAAGTTAAATTTCGTCAAATTTTAAAATGGGTAAGTTGTTTTGCTTTAGCGGTTAATGAAGTTAACGCTTCTCTAGGTCGTGTGGTAACAGCGCCAACTAACGGAAGCGCAGGTGTTATTCCGGCAGTATTAATGTATTATATGGTTATTGAAAATCATGAAGCCAATTTTAATCACGTTAAAAAATTCTTATTAGTGGCTGGCGAAATTGGCAGCATCTTTAAAAAAGGTGCAACAATTAGTGCTGCAATGGGTGGCTGCCAGGCCGAAATTGGTGTATCTTCTGCAATGGCTGCTGGTGCATTAACCGAATTATTAGGCGGAACTCCAGAGCAAGTTTTAGTTGCTGCTGAAATTGCTATGGAACATCATTTAGGTTTAACCTGCGACCCAATTGGTGGTTTAGTACAAATTCCTTGTATTGAACGTAATTCTATGGGAGCAATTAAAGCCATTAATGCCGCAGAATTAGCCTTAGACACAGACCCAAAAAACGTTAAAGTTCCTTTAGATAAAGTTGTAAACACCATGTGGGAAACAGCCAAAGATATGAATACCAAATATAAGGAAACTTCTGAAGGTGGTTTGGCAGTTGGAGTTCATTTGACGGATTGTTAAATAAGTCCATCCTTACCTTACAAAAAGGAAGGGACTCTTACTCAAATCAATTATAAAAAACAAGGTATATTAAACCTACTGCTAGAAATCCATATAAACTTTCTCAAAGTGAAGACATCTTAATCAAATAGAAAAAAATTTAATTAACGCCTATTATTTGCACCTAACGTTTTGCACGGAAGACAGAAAACAAATCTAATCCCATAATTATCTAGTCTATTCACTGAAAACTTAACAAATCTCTTTATTTTTACAATCAATAAATAAACATAACAATGTCAACAGCAAAAAAAGAATATAAAAGAATTACGGTAAAAAGTCTTGTAGATATGAAGTCTAGAGGCGAAAAAATATCAATGCTTACCGCTTACGATTATACCATGGCAAAAATAGTAGATGGCGCAGGTATAGATGTTATTTTAGTTGGCGATTCTGCTAGTAATGTTATGGCTGGCCACGAGACTACACTGCCTATCACTTTAGACCAAATGATTTACCATGCCTCTTCTGTTGTAAGAGCAATTGACAGAAGTTTAGTTGTTGTAGATTTACCTTTTGGAAGTTACCAAAGCGACCCAAAAGAAGCCTTACGTTCTGCCATTAGAATAATGAAAGAATCCGGAGGACATGCCGTTAAAATGGAAGGTGGTAAAGAAGTTAAAGATTCTATTAAACGAATACTTAATGCCGGAATCCCAGTAATGGGACACTTGGGCTTAACACCTCAATCTATCTATAAATTTGGAACATACACAGTAAGAGCTAAAGAAGAGCAGGAAGCAAAACAATTAAAAGAAGATGCTTTAATGCTAGAAAAAGCAGGTTGTTTTGGGATAGTTTTAGAAAAAATTCCTGCAAAATTAGCGCAAGAAGTTGCTGAAAGCGTTTCTATACCTGTAATTGGTATTGGAGCAGGTAATGGAGTTGACGGACAAGTTTTGGTTTTACATGATATGCTGGGTATGACACATGAGTTTAACCCAAGATTTTTGCGTCGTTATATGAACCTTTATGAAGAAATGACAACAGCTATTAGTCAATATGCTGAGGATGTAAAATCTGTAGATTTCCCAAGTGATAAGGAGCAATATTAAATAAAAGCCCCTTTAATTCCCCAAAGGGGAAAACTGTAACTGGTAATGAATTTCTTTAAAACTCAGTGAGTCTTTATGTAAACTCTGTTATTCTCTGTGTAACAATTTTTAAATATGCCTAAAGTTCTTTCATCAAAAAACAACCTCCAAGTTCTTTACGAAGACAATCACATCATTGTTGTGAACAAACGTGCTGGAGATATTGTACAAGGTGATAAAACTGGAGACAAACCCTTAAGTGAAGTTGTTAAATCTTATTTAAAAGATAAATACAATAAACAAGGGAATGTCTATTTGGGTGTTGTGCATCGCTTAGACAGACCAACTACTGGTATTGTACTTTTCTCTAAAACTAGTAAAGCTTTACCACGACTAAACAAACTGTTTGCAGAGAAAACAGCAAAAAAAACATATTGGACTTTAGTTAAAAACCAACCACCAAAAACAAGTGGCACTTTAGTGCATTGGCTAAAAAAGAATCCTAAAAACAATAAATCTACAGCCTATATTAAAGCAGTTGAAGGTAGTAAAAAAGCAATTCTTCATTATAAAATAATTAAAACTTTAGATAATTTCTATCTATTAGAAATAGATTTAGAAACCGGAAGACATCATCAAATTAGAGTGCAACTTTCTTCAATTGGATGTCCAATAAAAGGTGATTTAAAATACGGTTTTAACAGAAGCAATAAGGATGCAAGTATTAGCTTACATGCCAGAACACTATGTTTTACACACCCTGTAAAGAAAGAAGATTTAAAATTAACAGCTCCGTTACCAAAAGATGTGCTTTGGCAAGCCTGCAACCTCTAATCTGTTTTGTAAGGATATTTTAATGTTAAACGTGTTCCGTTGTCTTTAGAAGATACTAACTGAAAGTCTGCATTTAACAATTCTGCACGTTTTTTCATGTTTACTAAACCAGAACTTTTGGTTGCTGTTTCAATATTAAAACCAGTACCATCATCTTTTAATTTAATAATTAATTCTTTTTCTTGATACTCTAATTTTACTGAAACCTGTTCTGCGTCTGCATATTTTAAAGTGTTTGAAACAAATTCTTGTAGAATTCTAAACAAAATTATTTCATCTTTTGTATTTTCAAAATCTACCTTATCTCCTACTATTTCTAAACTTGCCTGTATCAGTCCAGATTTATTTAATCGCGCTACTTCATTATTAACAGCAGCATCAAAACCTAAACTACTAATGACATCGCTATTTAATGATTTTGACAAAGCCCTTACTTCTTCTAAGGCATTATTTAATGCATCTGCCGCATTATCTACTTTAGACTTTACATCATCTTTTACAGCATTACTTGCTACTTTCATTTGCATACTAGAAAGCACTAACATTTGGCCAACATTATCATGCAATTCTCTACCAACTTGTCTTAAGGTTTCTTCTTGTATTTCTTGTTGGGTTTTAATAAGCTCATTATCAAATTCTTTTTGTTGCTTAACACTATCAATCAACAATTGATTTTTTCGTTTTTGAAATATAACGAAAAATAACACAAATGTTATAGCTAAAGTTAATGTTGTAAATATAACATAAGAAATTAATGCTATTTCTTCACTACTGATTGTTTTTTGTAAAACTGCAACGTATAAAGAAAGCCGAACGTATAACATGAGTATAATAATATATTGGCGATTAAAAGGTAAAGCGATTGGAATTCTATAAAATCTTTATTGATTTCATAAAAATAACCATCAAAAATAAATAATGGACTTACTGATAAATGCCACAGTAAAACACCTGTACTTAAATAGAAAATAGGTGACTTATAAAAAAACAATATTTTATCACTGCTTAGTAACTCATAATAATAAAGCAAAACAAAAGTAAAAATGGCTAATGTTTGCATTAAAAAATCATATGGTATCGATGCTCTAAAAAAATTGCCGCTAAGACAAAAATATAATATAGTAGAACAAGTAATAAAAACTATAATAAAATTCACTAGTTTCTTAGAAACATTAATTTTGAGTATTCGTTTAAAAAACAGACCTAAAAAAAATAAAGTTGACAAATCAAAAATATTATAAAGCCATGTATTTCTGCAAAACACACTATTTTTTATCCAAATAAAAATTTCATTATCATAATTATTTAATAAAATATAACCATACATTCCAAAAGTTTCAACAAAAACAATTACCCAGAGAAACCAAATAAAAGGCCGAACACTCTGGGCTTTTGTCATTAAGTAGTAATAAGATCCTGATAAAGCCGCAATAAGTTCAATGATATGAAAAATAAAATCATCAAAATTCATTCATTTACGTTTAATATACTTTATTGTGGATAATTTGCTCCTGGTGGTTTACCTTCACCACCTCTATTCAATCCGTCAGCATCAGAAATATCAGGATTCGCACCTCCTCCACCTTTACCTTCGTCTGCAGCAGTTGTTGGCACTAAAAACAGAGTGGTTAAACCCTCTGCATCAGACTCACAACCTTCTTCAGGCTCGTGTGCGCCACAATAAATTCTTATACCATTCATTTCAAAGCCCAATTCTTCTGCTTGTTCTTCGGCATGTTTTAAATAGGCTTTTAATTCTTTTAATGAATACCAAGACGACCTGTTGTCATCTGTTTTAGTAATATCTTTGCTAATTAGAGTGTGACGAGTTGTGTACGCGTCGTTAAGTTTTTTAGCTTCTGAGGGAGTGATTAGTCCATTAATGTTGCTCATAATTAATTATTTGGTTTGATTGGATGTAAATTACTCATTTAATTTATAATGTTAAAGAAATTTATAAATTTTCAAAATATTTTAAGTTTTCAATTGTATTAATATACTACTTCCTGTGGTCTTTTGACCTAAAATAGTAATAGCGTTTTCTGTTAGCTGTAAAACTCGTGGATAACCACCTGTGGTTTGGCTATCTCGCATTAATACAATTAATTGTCCAGCAGGAGTTAGCTGAACTGTTCCTGGTAAAACTGGTGCTGTTAAGATAGATTCTAAATTATTTTTAACCAAAGGCAAAAGTTGATAAGCCATACGATTATTGTATTTTGACACTGTAAAGTTTTGGTTTAAAACCAAGTCTTGCTGCTGTTGCGTCAGTTTATTAAACTCTGGGCCTTTGGTTACCTCAATGCTATTAGCTCTAAGATATGCATCTTTATATCTAATCTTGGCATTTTTAGTACCTTCTAACTCAACTGTTTCAGCAATTGGTAGAATATCGTCATCACTAATTTTAAAGGGCTCTGTGATAACTTTAAGCATACTTCTGCTGCCTAAAACCATATCTGTTAGAAATCCACCTTTTACAGCAACATAAGTTCTAAAACCACTTTTAGCATATCCTAAAGACAAAACAGCGTTTGAACTCACCATAATAGATTTGTACATATCTACAGATTCACCATTAATTTTAGGATTCATATCTCCACCTGTAATGGCAATTATGGTTGGAACAAGAAATTGTAATTTTGCGCCAATCATAGTCATTTCTAAAACGGCTGATTTTTTTTCATTCCCTAAAATCTGGTTAGCAAAATCACTAGCATATTTATCCATAACACCAGAAACTGGTACTCCAAAATTTCTATATCCAAATCGTCCTTGATCTTGAATTGTAGAAAAAAATCCTGATTTCAATACTTTAATCATTGACAAAAAGAGATTGAATATTGAACGATGCATTTTTTATTTCAGCTTGAAATTCTAAATATTCAGATTTAGAAATCGCATAAAATTTCACCTTATCACCAGCCTTAATATAACATGGCGGATTCGTTTTTGGATTAAATAATTCTAAAGGTGAATTACCAATAATATGCCAACCTCCAGGACTGTCTTGAGGATAAATTCCAGTCTGGTTTCCACCTATTGCCACCGAGCCTTTTTTAACGTTTAAATTGGGTGTTGTTTTTCGGTCTAAATGCAGTTGAGAATTTAAGCCTCCCAAATATAAAAAGCCAGGTAAAAATCCAATAAAAAACACTGTATAAATTGGTGCTGTATGAAGTGTTATTATTTCTGATTTTGATAACTTTTTTTCTATGGAATAATTCTTTAAGTCAGTACTAAATTCATCGTCATAACAAACTGGAATCCTAATAGTATTACAATTTTTAATTTGCACTTTAGAAGTATCTAAATATAGTGATTTTAAGTCTAAAAAAGCACTATTGATGTTTTCTATAGTTGATGCATAAATAACTAATATTGAATTATATGAACAAATTACCTCAACAATATCTTTAATACTACTATTTTCAATTTTATTTTTAAAAAACAAAACATCTTCACCTATATTTTTATCAATAAACGCTGGCCATTCTATTAAAATAGAACGTTCATTATATTGCGAATACTTCAAGTGACACATCATTATTCTTTATTGAATTTTAATATTTTGCTCGGTTAAATTACGATGTAAAAATTGTAATATTTCAAGCGCATTTTTTGTGTCTCCATGCACACAAATTGTAGATGCTTTTATAGGCACTTCTACTCCATTAATCGTGTTGATTTTTTGGTGTTTTATAACACCTAAAACATGACTCAAAACAGCCTCTTTTTTATGCACTATAGCATTAGTGTTTTTACGTGAAACTAAAGACAAATCATCATTATAATTTCGGTCTGCAAAGGCTTCAAATTCCACTTCAATATGTTCTTTAATTGCTAAATCTGCGAGTACAGAATTATAAGGTGCATACAATTTAATAGGTACATTTAAGCACTTAAAAACTCTTACAATTACGTTTGCGGTTTCCAAATCTTTTGCTGCCAAATTATATAATGCACCATGCGGTTTAATGTGGTTTAGTTTTAAACCTTCAGACTTTAAAACCGATTGTAAATTTTCAATTTGAGATTTTAGACTTTCAAATAATTCGTCATCTGAAAGCTTCATAATTACTCTTCCAAAATTTAATTTATCAGGAAAAGAAGGATGTGCTCCTATTTTTACACCGTTTAATTTAGCTAACTTAACAACGGTTTTCATGGTTTGTAGATCACCTGCATGCCCTCCACAAGCAATATTACAAGACGAAACAAAAGGCATTAGTTGCGCCTCATTACCGATACCTTCTCCTACATCTGCATTGATATCTATTTTAAAATGTTTCATGTTAAATCAATTCAAAAACACTTAAAACTCCTTTTAATCCAAGAAATATGGAAATCATTAAAATAATTAGTCCAAAGAAATTCTGAAGTTTAGAATTTTTATAAGTTCCTAAAACCGAAGACTTATTCATTACCCACAACAGAAATCCAGCAATAACAGGTAATAGTATCCCATTAGCCACTTGTGCAAATTTTATAATTTCAATAGATTTAAATCCTACAGAAGAAAACACAACGCCTAACAATAGAATAACCATCCAAACAGCTTTAAACCTTTTAGATTTTAAACTGGCTTGCCAGCCCAAACAACCACTTGCCACGTAAGCCGCAGCCAAAGGCGCTGTAATTGAACTAGTAACACCTGCTGCAAACAACCCGATAGCTAAAAAGTATTTTGAAAAACTACCAAACAAAGGCTCTAAACCCAAGGCTAAATCTGCAGCATTATTTATGGCTTCTTTTTGTATGGCAGAAGCAGAGATTATAATACACATAGAGACCATACCACCTAAAACCACAGCTATCAACGTATCCTTTTTAGCTGATTTAATATCATTTTTAGAAGTCCATTTGGTTTTTGCCAGAGACGCGTGCAGAAAAATATTATAAGGCACAACCGTTGTACCAACCAACGCAATAATGCTTAAAATACTATCCTTTGGTGCTTTTGGTATAAAAATGCTTTTAAAAATAGCTGTAAGATTCGGTTGGGTTAAAATAGCCGTTGTAATAAATGCTAAACTCATAAGAATCACCAAAAAGACAAACACTTTTTCTAACACTTTATAATTACCAATGTAAAGTAGCACAAAAGCGATTGCACCAATAAGCAAACTTATTACATTAAGGTTTAAGTTACCTATTTGCCAAAGGACATTCCCAACAATGGTTTCCATACCTAAGGCTCCACCAGAAATATTTCCGGCTTCATAAGCTGCATTTCCAATAACAATAGCACTAAGAATTAAGATAATCGCTAACACTTTTACCACTGGATGTTGAATTTCTTCTCTAATAATTTCTGACAATCCTTTTTGAGAGACAATACCTAAACGTGCAGCCATTTCTTGTAAAACTACCGTTGCAAAAATAGATAACACCATTGCCCATAATAATGTAAAGCCAAAATTTACACCAGCTAGTGTACAGACCGTTACCGTTCCAGGACCAATAAATGCAGCTGCTATCAATGGACCAGGACCTATATTTTTAAAGAATTTTAAAATCATTAATCAACAGACTTCAAAGCGTAAATAGCAAATGTTCCTAACCAATGACTTCCCTCATAACTATCACCCACAATACTTGGCAACGAATAATTAATGTGCTTATTAGCTAAATTTTTAAGATGATTAAATTGAGGCAAATCTTTAGCGATATAGTTTAAACTCCATGCTCTAGAAAAGTTTACACCATCTAAATGCACTAATTTCCCGTCTGTTCTATCTGACACTTCTCCAACAGACCAATCAAAGCTTTCATCACTTAATTCTGGCAAAAAATCATTAAACCAAGACAAGAAAGCTTCTTCAGATAATACACGTTTCATTAAAGCAGCTTCCTCTACACAGGGAGACAAAAAATCAAAACCATTTGGTTCCCATCCCAAAGGACAATCTTGGTCATTTTTATAAAAATCAATGGCGCGCTCCTCTATCAATTCTACAAAGGCTTCGTTTTCTACAGTAATTGCATAGTCATAAGCAAAACTCATCCCAAACGCTGTATTTGGATGCTCACCAACCCTTACTGGGTAATTTAATTTTGGTAAAAACTCTAAATAACGCCCCACAATTAAATCTGTTAAGGGTTGCAAATTAGTTTCTAAAGTTCTTGCAGTATCACCTTCCCAAGTATGTAATTCTTCTGCTAGCTTTAACAACCAAGCCCAACCGTACGTTCTTTCAAAAGACTTACTAAACTCACCTTCAAAGTACACTAATTCCTTTTTAATATTTTCTTTAGATATATTCTGAAGTAGTTTTTGCTCTATTTCTTCACTATTTTCTAAATCTGGAAATTGTTTCAAAAGCGACACCAAACTCCAGTGTCCATGAACCGCAGAATGCCAATCGAAACAGCCATAAAACGCAGGATGCAATTCTTTTGGCGATTTTAAATCTGAAGCACTACCGATAATTTGATTAAGCTTATTTGGATATTCCGTATCCATACAATGAAATGGCAATTGTGCTAATCGTTTAGCTTGCTCTAAATTTAGAGTTGGCTTTTTAACAATTTCAACTTTTGAAGACATATCAATAGTATTAGTTGGTTTTTCAGTTGTGTTATTACAGCCATAAAAAGATAATAGACCTACAACGATTATATAATTTAATAATTTAGAATTCCTTTTATTCATCTTGTTATATGATTTATTAGTAAATGTACAATTAATTTATCAACAAGTGATACGCATAATTTTGTTAGAATGAGGCCAAATTCTATATTGATAATGAGATTTATGCAATTTAGGCACCAAAAAAGCACAATCACATAATTAACTTATCGGATTACTTTAATATTTTATCGAATTTTCATTAAAAAGGACCTTCAAAAACACTTCTCACAATAGGTAATAATATTATTTGATTATTTTCGCTTCCAACAGAACTAATATATATCCTTAATATTTATATGAAAACAGTAATGATTTTAGGTGGTGCCAAAGGTGTTGGAAAAGAAATACTTAAAAACTGTATAACCATAGGCTATAATGTCTCTTTTTGTGGTAGAGATAAAAAATTAGGACATGAAATCATCAATACTTTCAGTGAAAAGGACAACTTATATTTTCACGAACTAGATTTAAACAATTTAGAGCAAATTGAAAATTACTACAAACAAACTATAAAAAAATTTGGTCGTATTGACGCTTTAATTTTATATGCAGGCATTACACCTGTAGCATCATTACTAGATACTGAAGAAGATTTATTTGACAGCGTATTTAATGTAAATGTAAAAGCCGCTTACTTTTTAGTAAAGCATGTAATAAAATCCATGATAGAACAGAAAACAGGATCAATTGTGTTTTTTGGCTCTGCACACATGGATTATGGCATGAAAGACAGATGCGCATATGCACTAACCAAAAGTACACTATACACATTATCTAACCACATTGCACATCACTATGCAGAATATGGCGTTAGATCCAATTATGTTGTTATGGGCTGGACAAATACAGAAGGTGAACTAGAATTAAGATTATCTGAAGGGATATCAGAAGAAGAACTTAAAAAAGAAGCCGCAAAAAGCCTACCAATGGGTCGTATGTTAAATAGTGCTGATCCAGTACCTGCTGTAATGCATTTTATATCAGACCAGTCTGCCATGACTACAGGATCATTAATTAGAATTACTGGAGGACAATATATTTAAAGAATTTTATGACGCATTCACTGGTTTATCAATCTAACTCAGAGCTTTTAGAAGGCCCTATTTTTGACGAAGAAAACAGACTTCTTTATTTTGTTTCTATCCTTGATGGCTTAGTGTTCTGTTATAATGCAGAAACCAAAGAATTTTTAACCATAAAATTAGACTCACCAGTTGGCTGCGTTTATATCTTAGGTTATAAAAAAGTAATGGCAGCATCAAAAAACGGATTTTATAAAGTTGATTTTGAAACATTAAGATCAACATTTTCATTTCAATTAGAAATTGACAATGCTGTAAGGTACAATGATGGAATTGCAGACCCTAAGGGTCGATTTTTAATAGGCACTATGGGTTATCCGCAGGTAATAAATCATATAGGCAAGGTATTATCTTATCATAATGGTACACAAAAAACCTTAATAGAAAACACCACAATTTCTAACGGCTTAGCATTTTCTTTAGATAATAAATTCCTTTATTTTATTGATACACCTACCAAAAAAGTAGCCAAATATCATTACAACATCAATACTGGTGAGGTAAAATTCCATTCTTATGTTATAGAATTTACCGATATAGGCCAACCTGATGGCATGTGCATTGACAAAAAAGGCCTTTTATGGATTGCAGAATGGGAAGGCGCTTGTATTTCTCAATGGAATCCAGAAAACGGACAAAAAATTAAAGACATTCAACTACCATTTAATAATATAACCTCTTGTTGTTTAGACAATCGCTCTAACTTATATGTAACAACAGCCCAAAACAATTCTAAAACCGAACCAAAGGGAGGCAGTCTGTTTTATATAGAACTAAATAAAAACTAATACTATGTCTAAAATTGAAATTAGTGTAATTGTTCCAATTTATAGGATTGAAAAATATTTACCAAAATGTATTGAAAGCTTAATTGATCAATCTTTTTTAGACTTTGAACTACTATTAGTAAATGATGGAAGCCCTGACAATTGCCCAGAAATCTGCGATAACTATGCTAAAACGGATTCTAGAATTAAAGTAATTCATAAAAAAAATGGAGGACTTTTAACAGCACGAAAGGAAGGATTAAAAAATGCAATAGGAAAATATATTGCCTATGTTGATGGCGATGACTGGGTAGACAAATACTACTTAGACACATTATTTAAATTAGCCGAAGCAAACGCCGCAGATTTGGTAGTCACT
Source organism: Winogradskyella endarachnes (assembly GCF_009741275.1). Classification (GTDB taxonomy): domain Bacteria; phylum Bacteroidota; class Bacteroidia; order Flavobacteriales; family Flavobacteriaceae; genus Winogradskyella; species Winogradskyella endarachnes. The sequence goes on along the minus strand of NZ_WOWS01000001.1, from coordinate 135,507 downwards.
GGTCAATTTAGAGAGTTTAATGGAAAAATTGAAACCATAAAACCTAAATACAGAGGTGTATATAATGCACAAGACATAAAAACTAAAATAATCCCAAAAGCTATCTATAACGGTAAGTTTTGCGAGCATGGAATCTCTACATATGTTTGGAATAAGTTATTTAAGAGAGAATTGCTTGAAACTATCTTAAATGATGTACCTAATGATATTATAATGGGAGAAGATGCTGCCATCACCTATTCATATTTAACAATTGCTAAAAAACTTGTTATAAGTGAAATTCCACTTTATTACTATAGACAAAGACACGACTCCATAGTAAAATCCATTGAAGACCCTAAAATAGAATATTATAGATTAGGCTTATTAATGAACTTTCTAAAAATAAAACTAAGTTCTGTATTAGATATTGAAACATTAAACAAACAACTTAAACTATATTTATACTCTCAAATTTTAGTGCGATCTGGTGGAATAATCCTAAACGACAATGATGAAATAATTTTTAATCCGTTTTTGAAAACTAAAAAGAATTCAAAAATTGTAGTTTATAGTTCTGGGTCATTTGGCCAACATATATTAACAACTAATATTAAAACAGACTATTTTAAAATAACAGAATGGATAGATGTTGATTACCACGAACTGATTATTGGTGATAACCACGTAATGCCATTAAGCGCCATAAACAACTCTGAATTCGACTATTTAATTATAGCAACAATTAATAATTACACCCACGAGTCTATTAAAACAAAATTAGGCTTAATGGGTATAGATCAAGATAAAATAGCAAAAATCAATACAGATTTAGAAGAAATTTCTCAACTATTAATTGATTTAGGTTTCAACGACGATTTTATGTTTATAGACAACTAAATACAGAATTCGTCTTATAATTAATATTAATAAAAAACAACTAAGACTTTTAATAAGCGCCTTAGCAATAACAACTCCTTTTATGTCAAAAAAACTAATTATTCTTGGTGGAAATCCAGAAACAGCAATTTTAGTTAAAACAGCAATTTCAATGGGTGTCCACACCATTGTTGTTGACCCAAACCCAGATTCTCCTGCAAAGAAAATTGCAGATGAGAGTTACGATATTGAAGTATTTAATATTAACGAAGTTGTAGATTTAGTAAAACGCCTCAAAGTAGATGGTGTTTTGGTAGGTGTTGCTGACATTTTAGTATTGCCATACAGCAAAATTTGTAAAGAATTAGGAATTCCTTGTTATGCTACAGAGAAGACTGTTGAAGCTTTTTGCAGTAAAGACGGTTTTAAAAAACACTGTATAGAACAAAACATTCAAGATATCCCAGGAATTTACATTAGCGAATCTTCTCAAATAGACGATTCTAATACCATGAAATTCCCTGTAATGATTAAACCAGTTGATAATGGTGGTGGCGTTGGAATGAAAATCTGTAGAGATAAAGTTGATTATAACAATTCTGTGAAAACAGCTTTAAAATTTTCTAAAAAAGGTGTTGTCTTGGTTGAACGCTATATGGATTGTGATGATATGGCAGCCTATTACACATTTAAAGATGGTGTACCATACCTGTCAGCAATATCTGATCGTTTTACCACAAAAAAGCAAGGCGACTCAAGCCCTGTTTGTATTGGCGCAGTATTCCCTTCAAAATATACTGAACAATTTGTAAAAGAAGTTCACCCAAAACTTTGTGTTTTTTTTGAAGATTTAGGTGTACAAACAGGCGTTTTAAATATTCAATTCTTTGTAGAAGATGGTATTTTTTATGCCTATGATCCAGGATTTAGATTACAAGGTGAAGCACCTCATATTCCTATTGCGCATATCAATGGTTTTGACCATAGAGAAATGCTCGTAAACTTTGCCTTGACTGGAGAATTTGGAGATAAAGACTTTGCTTCTCAAAATGATTACAATTTTAAAGGGAAGAAAGCTTGTACTATTTGGGTTTTATTGAAACAAGGACAAATTAAATCTATTGAAGGCTTAGAAGAAATAAAATCTGACGATAAGGTGATTTTCGTTTTAGATAGATTTAAAACAGGCGATGTTGTAGAACCTTTAATGTTAGGAACCGAAAGACAAGTATTTGCTAGAATTTATTTAGTTGCAGACACCATTAAAGATATCAACAATAAAATTACAGAATTTCAAAGCTTACTTAAAATTGAAAACGCTAATGACGAAGATATGATTCTGCAATGGCTACAACCATTTAACGAAGATGATTACTCTAACTAAAACAACAAATCTGTTATAGTTTTATCCTAACCAACCATCGCGATCTAAACTACGGTATTGTATCGCCTCACTAATATGAGCACCTAAAATATCGTTAGAACCTTCTAAATCAGCAATTGTACGAGAAACTTTCAATATCCTATCATAGGCTCTAGCAGATAAGTTTAACCGTTCCATTGCTGATTTTAATAATTGTAAGGAAGCCTCTTCTAGCTTACAATATGTACGGATTTGTTTGGTATTCATTTGAGCGTTGTAATGAATATTTTCTAAACCTTTAAATCGATGTGTTTGCTTTTCTCTTGCTTTAGTAACTCGTTTCCTTATATCTACCGAAGACTCACCAGTTCGTTCATCTGATAATTTCTCAAAAGGCACAGGTGTTACTTCTATATGAATATCGATTCTATCTAATAATGGTCCAGAAATTTTACCCATATACCGTTGCATTTCTGCCGGAGAAGAAGTTATTGGCGCATCTGGATCATTAAAATAACCGCTTGGACTTGGATTCATGCTTGCCACTAACATGAATGACGATGGATACGTCACCGTGAATTTAGCTCTAGAAATAGTCACTTCTCTATCTTCCAGAGGCTGACGCATCACTTCTAAAACTTCGCGTTTAAACTCTGGCAATTCATCTAAAAACAACACACCATTATGCGATAATGAAATTTCACCTGGTTGCGGATAACTTCCACCTCCAACAAGTGCAACATTAGAAATGGTATGATGTGGGCTTCTAAACGGCCGTTGTGCCATGAGACCAGTATGTGCTTTCACTCTACCAACAACCGAATGTATTTTAGTGGTTTCTAAAGCTTCGTGCAAGGTCATTGGCGGTAAAATACTCGGCAAACGTTTTGCTAACATGGTTTTACCAGAACCTGGTGGACCGATTAAAATAATATTATGCCCTCCTGCAGCAGCAATTTCCATACAACGCTTTATAGACTCTTGCCCTTTTACATCTGCAAAATCAAATTCCGGAAAATCGAGATTTTTAAAAAATTCTTCTCTAGTGTTAATAATCGTTTGCTCCAGAGGTTCACCATTATCAAAATGATTAATGACTTGCATTATGTTTTCAACACCAAAAACATTTAAATCATCAACAATAGCCGCTTCTTTTGCATTCTGAATTGGTAAAATAATATTCTTAAAACCTTCTTCCCTTGCCTTTACAGCAATCGGCAAAGCACCTTTAAATGGTTGCAAACTTCCATCTAAGGACAATTCTCCCATAATGAGATAATCCTCTAAATTTTCAGCTTTAATTTGATTTGATGCCGACAAAATTCCTATGGCTAAAGTTAAATCATACGCAGAACCTTCTTTGCGCAAATCGGCAGGTGCCATGTTTATAGTAATCTTTTTACCTGGAATTCGGTAACCGTTATTCTGAAGTGCTGCTGCTATTCTGTAATTACTTTCTTTTATAGCGTTATCCGGAAGACCAACTAAATGATAACCAACACCTTTATCTACATTGACTTCTACTGTTATGGTTGAAGCTTCCACGCCAAAAACGGCACTGGCAAAAACTTTTTTAAGCATGAATTTATATTTCCCTAAAAATAGAGATAAATCGTTTATAAAAAAATTGAAATCTAGAAATCAATGATTTAGACACTAAATTACAACGGTTATTACCGTATTTACTATAGTTTTAATAATCTTATTTTTTAAATGTCCTAAGCGTAATTTTGAAACACCAGCTTGATAAAGTGCATTTAAAATTAATACATCTTTCTGACTTTCTAATAACCATTTATAGTCATCTACCGTTAATTCTCCTGCTTGTAGCAATTTAGTCCAACGTTCAATTTTAACCTTAGACAGTGTTAAAAACACCTCTACATCTGCTTTGGTTTCTTTTTTAAAATCACCATAACTTTCTCCTAAAACTAACAGTAATTCGTCTTTTAACAGCTTCAATAATTCTTCTATATCCATTTTAGTTAATAGTTGTTAGTTTAAAAAGTTAAGAATATTAGTTTCATTGGTTTTATTCTTTTGACCTTCATATTTAATGATAAGATCAAGGGCTTCTGAAACTTGAACTTTCGCTTCGTCTATAAACACCTGAGACAATTGATCCTTTTCTTTCCAACGTTTTAAAAATCCGGCTAATAAGTTTCGTTCTTCATTGGTAATGGTTTTCCACATAGTGTAACTCACTTCATTATCTGGCTTGTTCTTTTCATATTCAACCATTTTTTGAAGATCTAATTGTAGCGTTCTAACTTCAGTCTCATGTGCTAAATAATCATTTACAGCCTCATCCATTAAATTAAGACTTTCCACCTTTATTGAAATGGCTTGTTGATAAGAATATTGATCAAAAACTGCGGTTTTTAAACTTTGGCAAGACACAAAAACCATTGCTACTATAGCAATCCCTAAAACAGATTTTATAGAAATAGATTTTAATGCTGTTTTATTCTGAAATAATTTGAGGAATTTCATACTTTTTCAATTTATTTGATTTTAAAGTTAAAAAAAGATTTTCACTCAAGGAAGCTCGTTTACAAACTCCAAAGCACGCCTTTCATTGTAATACACATTCCCTTTATCTATAAAACCAACGTGACCTCCATATTTTGGCATTTCTAAATACAAGTTAGAATTGTGTTTAGCCTCTTTTACAGGAAAACATTCTGGCGATAAAAACGAATCATTGAGCGCATTAATAATTAAAGAAGGGACTTTAATATTTGGTAAAAACTGTAAGCAACTCGCCTTGTCATAATAGTCTAAAGCACCATTAAAACCATGTGCTTTTGAGGTATACACATCGTCAAAATCTATTAAAGTTTTAATTGAATTAAACTCCTTAATTGTAATATTTTTAGGGAATTGCTCTAATTTTGGTTTTAGCTTTTCTTTTAAATGTGCCAAAAACCGAATGGCATAATGTTTATTTTTAAAACTTAATAATTCGTCACATGACCCTTTTAAATAGCAAGGCGCAGAAACCGCAATTACCGCTTTTAATTCTTTAGGTAAACCTTCTCTTTCTCCCACATATTTTAAAGCCATATTTGCACCAAGACTAATACCTTTTATGTATACTTCATCGTAAACACCTTTAGATAAAACATGTTGTATAACGGCTTCTAAATCTTCAGTGGCACCAGAATGATAACTTCTAAACAACCTATTTGGTTCACCACTGCAACCTCTAAAATTTACACCAACAGCATCGATATTATTATTGTTAAACAGCTTTGCTGTACCTTTCATATATGGTCGCTGCGCACTGCCTTCTAAACCATGCAATAGAATAATTACCTTATTGGTTTTTTGCTCAGTGTAACTCCAATCTAAATCTAAAAAATCCGTATCTGGCAATATAATGCGCTCCCTTGTTTGCTCAACGCCTTCAACTTTGCGTGCTAAACCAGAAAATACAGTTGATGTAAAACTTGTTTTTGCCCAAAATGGTGGTTTATAAGTTGATTGTATTATTGGCATTCTATGTTGTTATCAATGTTTTAATCAAAGTTTCTCGATACAATTTTTTCGTTCCTCAAAAATCACTCGAAGTGACGACTTATTGAATTAACACCTCTTATTTAAGTATCGTAAATTCTATAGAGGAATCATTATAAACTTTATGCGTTTGCTTTTGAAAATCGGATTCCCTTGCTTCAAAAATATTATCTACATAAGTCTGCGGATTTGCATCTATATAAGGAAAAAATGTACTTTGTACTTGCACTTGAATTTTATGTCCTTTTTTAAAGGTATGAAACACATCTTGCAACTTTAAATTCACAGCAGTTTTCTCATTAGGTACAAAAGGTTCTGGTTTAGACATACTGTTTCTAAAACGTCCACGTAACACCTCACTCCTAACCATCATATGATAATTACTCAGTTTTAAATGGTCTTGAACATCGTCCGTGTTTTCAGTATCTGCAGGAAACACGTCAACAACTTTAACAATCCAATCGGCTGCTGTACCTGTTGTAGACACCTTCAACTTTGCTAAAATATCGCCAGCAAGTGTTACATCGTTTTCTAAAATTTCGGTTTCAAATGTTAATACATCTGGACGTCTAGATGCAAAACGCTGATCGTCTGTCATAAATTTTCTTGGTGTAAATCCAACTTTAATATCTTCAGTGTAAGGTACTGGTTTCTTTGGATCACTTATAAAATCTGACGTAGCGATATTCCTAGTAGCACGCTGTGTTAAACGCTCATATGGTTGTAAAAAGTAGTTTTCTTTAGCTGTATTTTGTGGTGGCCAGCTTTCAAAAGATTGCCATGCTTTTGTACCTGTATTAAACATGTGCGCTTCAGGTAAACCTGTTTCGCCATTGGCTTCACCTTTAAGGAAATGATTAAAAAATTTGGTCTCTATATTCTTCTGAAAATAATCTGAAATACTATCTCCAAAATGGATATTCCCAACTACTTGTCGTTCTTTAGTTCTTGCCCAATCACCATGACTCCACGGGCCAAAAACAACAGTATTATAATTGTCACTGTTTTTTTCAATGCTCTTATACGTGTTAAATGGTCCGTATAAATCTTCAGCATCAAATAAACCACCAACAACCATTGTTGCTGGTTTTATATCTTTTAAATGCTGTATGATTCCCCTACTTTGCCAAAACTCATCATACGTCACATGGGTTTTTATTTGCTCCATAAACACGTTAGTACTATCATAAAATGCATTAAGCTTGCTTAATGGCATATGATCTAAAAAGAATTGATGCTGATCTTCTGTTCCTAAATCGGGTAACTTATACCAAGCTTCTGTTGTAGGTTCATTTTTCATATACCCAAATAAACCTGTTGCCCTCCAATAACTCAACAAATAGGCTCCGTTGTGAATAAAATCATCAAAAAAGAAATCTCCTATACAAGCCTGAGGCGAAACCGCTTTTAAAGCAGGATGTGCATCCAAAAGTGAATACGTAGCATAGAAACCAGGATAAGAAATACCATAAGCACCAACATTTCCGTTATTGTTTTCTACGTTATTTACCAACCATTCTATAGTATCGTAAGTATCACTTGCTTCATCAAATTGCTTACCAGTTTTATTAGGAATATACGCACGCATATTATCGTAAACGCCTTCACTGTTCCAACGACCACGCACATCTTGATAAACCATAATATTACCTTCTTCCATGAGATATTTGTTTGGCCCTATTTTACTTCTAAACTCAGCTTCTCCATAAGGTCGACAACTGTAAGGCGTGCGCATCATTAAGATTGGGTAAGTCTTAGACGTATCTTTTGGCGAATAGATCGTTGTATGTAGCTTAATACCATCTCGCATCTCGACCATCACTTCTTTTTTAGTGTAATTATCTTTTACGAAAGTATCTTCTACTTTTTCAGTTTCAGGATTTTCGAGTGCTTGGTGTTTTTCTTCTTTGCAATTAACTAAAACTAAAAAGAGTACTAAAACAATGGTGAAATTCTTAATCATATTTAGGCTGGATTTTTTTGAAAGGTTTAAATATAATGAGATTGTTAGACTTTTAGATAACTAGATTAGATAGCTAATAACTTTTAACTTTAATTAACAACCAAATCCGTAAACTTAAATTTTCCGCCATTAAAAAGTCCTTTATCACTTAGTTTTAAAGCAGGAATCACCAACAAAGCCATAAAAGACAAACTCATATATGGCGCGTGAAGCTTACTTCCTAATTGCTTTGCCATTTTATCCAATTCAGAATATTGCTTACCTATAACTTCTGCATTTTGGTCGCTCATAATGCCAGCCACAGGTAATGGAATAACTTTTTCCTTAGTGTCTGAAACTGCACAAATACCACCTTCATTTTCAATCAAAAGGTTAACCGCTTTACAAATAGCTTCATCCGAAACACCAATAGCGATTATATTATGCGAATCGTGACCAACAGAACTAGCAATAGCACCTTCTTTTAAACCATAATTTTTAATAAAAGCGATTGCTGGTTTATCATTTTTATAACGATTAACAACCGTCATTTTTAAAATATCAGTATCTGTATTAGACACCAAATTTCCGTCTTTGATTGTGGCTGTTGCGATAATTTCATTAGTAATTAATTCACCTTCCAAACATTCTATAACTCTAATTTCTTTCGCTTTAGATGCTAACCTGAAATCTGAAACCTCTTTTTTTGTGGTGTTGAAATTATTTAAATTTTCAAATTCCACATGTTTCACTTTTGAAACACCATTATCTGAAACCAATTCACCGTTAATATATGTTTGAAGCGTTTTAAAGTCTTTTAAATCTTCTACAACAATACAATCCGCATCATCGCCAACATTGAGTAACCCAACATCTAAATTGTAATGTTTTACAGGATTAACACAAGCCGCTTGTAACACTTTAAAAACATCATTACCCTTAGCAACAGCTCTTGCACAAATTTGATTGATATGACCTAATAATAAATCATCTGGATGCTTATCATCGCTACAAAACATCATGTTTTCATAATGCTTGTCTAGCAAATCTATAAGCGCATTAAAATTTTTGGCAGCACTACCTTCTCTAATAATAACTTTCATGCCTTTTTGGAGTTTCTCTAAACCTTCTTCATAAGTAAAACACTCGTGATCAGTAGAAATTCCTGCTGCGATATATTTTGTTAAATCATCGCCTCGCAATCCTGGTGCATGCCCATCAATTGGTTTATTGTAATGTTTAGCCCATTCTATTTTCTTCAGCACTTCGGCATCATCATAAATTACGCCAGGATAATTCATCATTTCGGCCATATATTTAATATCCGGATGTTCCATTAAGGCTTTAATATCATCAGAATCAATAACAGCTCCTGCAGATTCAAAACTTGTCGCTGGCACGCAAGATGGTGCCCCAAAATTAAATTTAAAAGGCGTTTGTTTTCCGTTTTCAATCATAAACTCCACACCTTTTACACCAAGCACATTGGCAATTTCGTGTGGGTCAGAAACAGTAGCAATGGTTCCGTGATTAACAGCAATTTTTGCAAATTCACTTGGTACTAACATTGAGCTCTCAATATGGATATGTGCATCTACAAAACCTGGTAAAATGAAATGATTTTCTTCACAGTCTTTCTTTTCGATAGCTATAATTTTTCCATCTTTAATCGTGATTTCTCCTTTGAAAATATTACGATGCTCAACGTCTACGATGTTTCCTTTTAATTTCAAATTTTATAATTTATTTTCTATTATCTATATAGGCTATTTTTAAATCTATTTCACTATATTACAAATATTTAAGTTCTAAAAACTAAATAGTAACTTTAAATATTTTTTTAGTCTTAGATTTTACTTTAAATCGTTCATCTGCACGTTTACCAATAACCCAAACCACTTTATTATCTGAAGTTAACACCCAAGTATTTTCTTTTTCTACTAACGATGCCTTTTCGTCTTTTAGGTATTTACTGATTTTCTTTTTGCCCTTCATTCCTATAGGTTGAAATACATCTCCTTCTTTCCAAAGTCTTAATTCTAGCGGAAATTTTAATAGGTCTTTATCAACGTAAACAATGAGGTTTGAGGTTTCAGAAATTTCATCAACATTATTAAATGATAAAACTCCAAATGGTGTTTTTACTTCGTCATCATATTCTGATATCAATAGAGATTTTTCGCATCGGTCAGAATGATTTAATGTGGTTAAAATTAAAAACTCACGATGCTTTATTAAACGATGCGAATTAGACTTTACCAACTTACCAGATTGTGCATCTAATAACTCCACAACATCATTCCACGCTGTGAAACCATAATTTTTAAATAGCTCAAACAAATAAGCTTTAGGATTTTTAACCGCTTTAAATTCTGAAATTTTATAGGTCGTTCCTAAATCATCTTCCGAAATAATAGCTCGTTTCTTAAAATCGAATAATTGCTCTTCAACTACCAATTGTGTATCGTTAAGATGACTCAGCGTATTTTGAAAACTATCTAATAATTGCGGATTAATTTCTTTTAAAATCGGCACTACTTCGTGTCTTAATTTATTTCTTAGATATTTTCTAGACGCATTACTCGCATCTTCTCGCCAAGTAATTTGATTTTCTTTTGCAAAGGTTTCAATTTGAATTCTAGAAAATGGCAACAACGGTCTTACTACATTATCATTTACCGTTGGGATTCCGGTTAAACCATTCAATCCTGTTCCTCTTGTAAAGTTAATGAGAAAGGTTTCTAAATTATCGTCCGCATGATGTGCTGTGAGAATATAATCGAAATTTAATTGTGCTGCTAATTCCTTAAACCAGTCGTAACGTAACTCTCTCGCAGCCATTTGTATGGAACGTTTATGTTCTGTGGCATAAGCTGTTGTATCAAAATTTTGAATAAAAACTTCAACATTTAAATCTTTAGCTAAATCCATAACAAAGGCTTCGTCTTTATCACTTTCTTCTGCTCTTAATTTAAAATTACAGTGTGCTAGTGAAAAATTCAGATTCATGTTTTGGCATAAATGTGCTAAAACTACACTATCTATTCCACCGGAAATAGCAATTAGTAGTTTGCCATCTTTCAACATGGAAAGCTTTTCAATTATATGATTTTTGAAGTCTGTTAGCACACTTCAAAGATATTGAAATTATTCAATGCAAAAGAGGCTCTAAAACAGTTAATTTTTATACGTCTTAAGCCAAAATCACGGCTGTTAAAATGACTTTTATCATATTGACGTATTTACTTTTTAGTTAACTTTAAATGAATTTAAAATTATTAGGTCATGAGTGTATCAGAAGAATTAACGTCGACAACTGCACGAAATGCCTTTGAAAAAAAGGTGCTTTCTGCCATACCACATTTACATCCATATGTAAAACACAGAATTTATATTGCTGAATCTACAGGGATTTTACCAAAAAATATGTTTTCCTCAAACGGAATTATTGACGAAAGTATCATTGAACTGTACAATAAAGACTTTGATATTGATGCTGAACCATTAGCTGTAAAACTTGAGCTTTTTAAATTAGTAGATAATTACATGAATGCATTATTTAAAAACGAAGCACATCACCAAGACACTATTAGCACGCATCACATGCTTAACAAAGAAATTTCAAAACTTGGCGAAGATTATACTATTGATGGTGATTTTGATTTTATCTTAAACACAGAGCTCAATGATATTTCTTACAACCAAAGCGAAGGTGAAATTTTACAACTATATTCAGATAAAGAAACCTCTATTTTAAGTGCTTTTGAAGTAAAAGATTTATCTACAAAACAATCGCCTAGAGCTTTTGATAAGCTTTACAACTGGTTACCATTTAATGTCTCTAACATAATGGATTTATACATTTTTGGGAAATTAGATTTTGAATCTATTGCTAAAATTAAAAAGATTGAACAGAAACGTGTTGAAAACATTTTTGATAAGGTTAAGCGTACCTTTAGAAGACATATTGAGTAGCATATTGTAATTTTTCTCCCAAAGTCGCGGAGTCGCAAACAAATTATCAGTAACACATATTTCTCGTGTATTAGTTTTTCCCTTTGGGGAATTAAAGGGGCTTCTCTAAAACTTCTCGCATGGCTTTTGCCTTTATGAGACATTCCTCGTATTCTTTTAGAGGGTCGCTTTTTGCTGTAATAGCACCTCCTACTGAATAAGAAATGTATTTTTTTGAAGCGTTGTAGAGTATACTTCTAATAATAACATTAAAATCGAAATCGCCATTTGGTGTAAAATAACCTACAGAACCTGAATATAAGCCTCTTTTGGTTTCTTCTAGGTTTTCAATAATTTGCATTGCCGATAATTTAGGAACACCTGTCATGCTTCCCATTGGGAATGTGGTTTTTATGATATCGACAGGGTTTGTATCCGATTCTACTTGCGACTGAACCGTAGAAATCATTTGGTGTACTTGTAAAAATGAATATACTTTACACAGCTCCTTCACTTTTACACTTCCTTTTATAGCTGTATGCGACAAATCATTTCTAACCAAATCTACGATCATAATATTTTCGCTACGCTCTTTTAAATCTTTAGATAAATCGCCTGCTAGTTTTAAGTCTTCAGATTTGTTTGTAGAACGCTTTGCGGTTCCTTTTATAGGTTGTGAAATTACCGTTGTACCTTCTTTTTTAATATAGCGTTCTGGCGACGCAGACATCATGTACTTATCTTCTAACTTTAAAAAACTTGCAAATGGTGGTTTTGAGATTTCATTTAGTTTCTTAAAGGTATCTATTGGATTTATTTCACTGTCCTCTGCATAGAATTCTTGACAAAAATTGGCTTCATAAATATCGCCTCGTTGAATGTGCGCAAGCATTTTGTTGACTTTCTCAAAGTACTCGTCTTTATGAATTCTTAATTTTATTTTGATTGGATTATGAGATTTCTCGCTTTCACTCGAAATGACGATAGATTCAATTAATTTTATATCATCTTCAATCTCATCATCAACCATTCTTAAATATTGAATTTCAACCTGATTATCTTTAAACAAAAACAGTTTTTTAGGTTGAAAGAAATACAAATCTGGAAACTCTAAACCATCAAAATTTTCAGATTTTAAGCGCTCTGTGGTGTTTTTTAAATCGTAGGTTAAGTAACCAAAAATCCAGTCTTTAGTTGATTTTTGAAACTCTTTTAACTTTTCAAAAGCATCAAAAAAATCTGTGCGTAACGCAGTAAACGCATCTACAGCTAATACTGCATCATAGTTACTGTATTGGTCTGTATGTTGGTTAGAATCTAACCACAAAATATCATCAAATTGTTGCGACCAAAGCAACAGATTTTGCTTAAAGTTCTCAATGTTTTTTGGCTGATGGTTTTGTGTTGTTCTCAATAAAAAAATAATTGCTGCAATTTACCTAAATTTAAACTCGGAAGGAAATAAATTTGACTTCAAAGCTATTTCAATACTTACTTAAGAATTGTATATTTCAAAAAAAATAGGAATGTATGCATAGTTTACAAAACGACTTGTTAAAAATCAATATAAAAACTAAAGGTGCTGAATTGTGTAATATAACTTCAGCAAAAACTAACACTGAATTTTTATGGCAAGCAAACCCTGAGATTTGGGGAAGTCATGCACCAAACTTATTCCCAATTATTGGCTGCATGAAAGACAATAGCTACACCTATAATAACAAAAAATATCAAATGCCAAAGCATGGATTTGTAAGACATAATGAAAATTTTGTAGTTAAAAATCAATCCGATTCTAGTATTACATTTAGTTTATCATCTAATGCCGCGTTATACGAGCTATATCCTTTTTTGTTTGAGTTTAAAATTACCTATACACTTTTAGAAAATACACTAACCATTAATCATACGGTTACAAATGTCGATAATAAAACGATGTATTTCTCTTTAGGTGGGCACCCAGCTTTTAATTGTCCGCTTTCTATAGATGAAGATTACACTGATTATTTTCTAGACTTTGAACAAAACGAAAATAGTAAAACCTATCTACTAAATACGGATAACGGTTTATTAACCAACGAAACAAAACCTGCCTTTTCAGATGGACATAAAATCAACTTAAAACCAGATTTATTTAATGCTGATGCTTTAATTTTTAAAGACTTAAAATCGAGGGCTGTAAGCTTAACACACAAAACAAAAGGAAAAGTTTTAACCGTTAACTTTAGAGGGTTTAAGCAATTAGGGATTTGGGCAAAACCAAACGCGCCTTACGTTTGTATTGAGCCTTGGTTAGGTATTGCAGACAACGAAACTACCGACCAAAAAATAGAAACTAAAGAAGGCATTTTGAGTTTAAAATCTGGTGCTATTTTTGAAGCCAACTACAGCGTTGAAATAGAAAAAAACCTTTTGGTGTAAGTTGAGCAATAAAATAGTAGCTTTGCAGCAAAACTTTGCAACGTGACTTTTCAAGACCTTAATTTAAATACACCTTTATATAACGCCTTAGATGATTTAGGGTTTACGACACCTACTCCTATACAAAAAGAATCATTTAATGTGGTTGCTTCTGGTAAAGATGTTGTTGGTATTGCACAAACAGGTACAGGTAAAACATTAGCTTACATGCTACCTATTCTTCGAAATCTTAAATATTCTAGACAAGATAATCCTAGAGTTTTGGTTTTAGTACCAACGAGAGAACTGGTAGTTCAGGTAGTTAGCGAGATTGAAAAATTCTCTAAATACATTAACAACCGTGTGTTAGGTGTATATGGCGGCACTAACATTAATACACAGAAACAAGCCGTTGCTCAAGGTCAAGATATTATTGTAGCAACACCAGGACGTTTGTACGATTTAGCTGTGAGCAGAGTGTTACAATTAAAATCTGTTCAAAAGTTAGTAATTGATGAAGTTGATGTAATGCTAGACTTAGGTTTTAGACATCAATTAATGAATATTTTTGATATCCTTCCGCAGAGAAGACAAAACATTATGTTCTCTGCTACTATGACTAAAGATGTTGATGAATTAATTTCCGATTTTTTTATAAATCCTTCTAAAATATCAATTGCAGTTTCTGGTACACCATTAGAAAATATAAAACAAGAACGCTACGATGTGCCTAATTTTTACACTAAAGTGAATTTGTTAGAACATTTACTTCATGATAAAGAAGAATTTTCTAGAGTGTTAATATTTGTAGCCTACAAAAAAATGGCCGACCGATTATTTAATCAGCTTGAAGAATTATTTCCAAGCGAATCTTGTGTTATACACTCTAACAAAACACAGAACTATAGATTACGAAGTATTGAGCAGTTTAGAGAAGGTGAACATCGTTTATTAGTTGCTACAGATGTCATGGCTAGAGGATTAGATATTGAAGGCGTGTCTCATGTTATTAATTTTGACACACCAGATTATCCTGAAAATTATATGCACAGAATTGGTAGAACTGGTAGAGCTGAAAAACAAGGTCATTCTATTTTATTATCTACAGAAAAGGAGCAAGAAGGTTTAGAACGTATTGAAGCATTAATGCAAATGAAAATTGAAACGCTTGAGATACCTGAAAATGTTCAAATTTCTACCGAACTTATTGAAGAAGAACGTCCTCAGATTAAAGAACGCAATAATCCAACAAAACGAAGCGACGCAAACAAACCAGGACCAGCTTTCCATGAAAAATCAGAAAAGAATTCTAAGACTAACTTAGGCGGTTCTTATAAATTTAAAATGGCTGCGAAGTATAAAAAGCCAAAAACAAGAGGTGACAAAAATTATAATCGCAGAAATAAAAAATAAGTTTTAGTTACTATATAATTAACCAATATCGTCTTAATCATTACACATATACAACAGACTATTTTGTAATAATTAGCTATATAATTAAAACAATAAATTCCTTATTTTTTTTAATATAAATATATAAAAAGCCCTTTTCAAATAATTAAAAAGGGCTTTGATATCTCAAGCACATGCAGGATCGTATTCTATGCAAACATAAAATCTATAACCCTAACCTTATAGTTAATCCTGCAGTTGTACTTGATTTTCAATTAAATCTTTTATAGGAACAATAAGTTTTCCTTTTGTATTTTTAAGTATCACTGAGATACTTTGTACAGCCTCCACAGTGAATATTTCATCGTTAAATATTATTTTCTGTCCAACCTCATAAGTTTTACGAGCATAAAACGTACTTAATAATTTCCCTACAACTTCTCTTGCTCCTAAACCAAATGCTATTGCAAATGCTAATAGAAATGCAGCAATAATCATATTAACATTATTGGTAATGATTTCTGTATCAATACCTGCTTGGTTTAATGCTGTAATGGAGATAAAGGTAAGCAATAAAAAGAATACCGCTTGGCTGATCATTTTACCACCAGATAAATCCATAGATTCAAACAATGATTTTAAACCTTTCTTTACAAAATTTGCAAATAAAAGCCCAATCATAAAAATTACTAAAGCTGTAAATAATTTTGGTAAATAATCTAAAAGCTCTCCTATCTTTAACGAAATAGATTTAAGATTTAGTATATCTAAAATCATCAAAGACAACATAATATACATTATCCACTTAACAAAACTAGAAACAACCTTTTCAGTATTAAAACCTAATTCTTTACCTTCTACTATTTCAATTTCATTAATCTTTTCATCAAGCTTAGAGACCTTTGCTAACTTCAGAATTTTTTTAATGATTTTTACAACTATTTTAGTAGCAAAAAATCCAATTATAAAAATAAAAAACGCTCCTATTATATTAGGGAATATAGCAGAAATCTCTAACCACATTGTTGTAAGAGATTGCATCGCTAAATCTTTAAATTCTGTTACTTTATCCATACTAATAATTTTATCTTAGGGTTTATTAAGTATATTAAATTTCTCTTTTACTTGTTACAGTATCAATGATATGACCAATATTATACGAAAACAATTCAGCAATTTCCATTAAGAGTTTAGCCATGGCAATATCATGCATAACTCTCCCTTTCAGTTCTGCCGGAACTTCCTTTAAAGGTTGGTTTATTTGCTTAAATGGATTTTCCATCTTTAGTATAATTTGAGTACTTCTGTACCAGTTTTTCTTTTGCTCTTTTTAAACGCATTTTAACTGCACTTTCACCAATACTTAAGGCTTGAGCTAATTCTTTTATTGATAAATTATCTTGATATTTTAATAATAAAATCATTTTTTCATCAGGAGATATCAACTCCATAACTTTCTTTAACTGCTCTACCCTCATGTTCTGAAACTCTAATGTAGAATCAACATCTTCACCTATATTCTCTATATCAACATTTTCCGAACTTACAGATTTCTTTTCTAATTTCTTAGCCGTATTTCTAGTGACGTAATTAACACAATGATTATAAGTAAAAGCATATAACCAAGTAGAAAATTTAGACTTCCCTTTAAAACTTGCTAATTTAACAAAAACTCTTAAAAAAACATCTTGAGTTAAATCCTTAGCTTCATCTACACCATTAGCAAACCCATAACATTTGTTATATACCATACTCGCATATCTATCATACAGCACCTCAAACAACATAGTGTCGTTGGTTTTTATGATTGCTTCTACAAGCGCTTCATCGGTTAAACTATGAATAGCGTCTTTTGTCAAGGGATTTTATTAATCTGTAAATTGGTTAGTTATCAGTTTTAAGACACAGAATTTATAAATGTGTCACAATATTAAATAAATTATTTTTTTAAATCATATTCAATATCAGCTAAATGATGCTGAAGTGCTTTGGCAGATATTTGTATTTCCCATATTAAAAATAATAAAGAAACAATTAACAATATCAAACCTAATCCAAAAGCCCATACCGCAACAATATTGAGTTTTACATAAATTAAGAACATAGTTAACACACAAAAAAGCAAACTACTAATACCAGCAATTTGCATATATCTTGTTAATCTTACTCTTAGCTTTAAATTATTAATTTGTCTTAAAATGGAAGTATCTTGGCGTTCTACGTATTGCTTACTAAGATTTCTAATGATTGCGGCATAAGCCAAAAACCGATTGGTATATGCTAACATTATTAACGAAATAGCAGAAAACAATAATGCCGGTGTTGTTAACGTTAATTCTTCCATTTAAAAATTTTAACAAAATTAGTAATAAAATTGGTTAACCAATAATAAATATACGTCTGAAATATAGAATTAACAGAAAAATACTTAACTTTTTATCAGTTTCTAGTATCAATTAGTCGAAGTTATCTGATAGAAGTTTTGCAACGTGTAATTTTTTTTTAACTTTAAGAAAATAAATTCCCAAATTTAAACGTTGCATAGTGCAGCTATTATACTGAAAACCTGCTAAATGAGTAATTACCTTCACAAAACAATACCAAACCTAAAGCCGTTTAGCTACGAACATCACCACGATTCTCTTTTGATTAATCAACAGTGGTTATTAGTTAATGGTATTTCTAAAAAAAAATCTATTTACACGTTTAAAAAAGACAATGTTTTAGAGATCTCTAGACAAAATAATGTTATTACTACAACATGGAATATCAATTTATTAAACAAATTCTCTATAGAAACTGAAGATGGTTTAATTAACGTTGAAGTGTTTTTTAAAGATGATGACATCTTAGTGCTCAACAATCAAGACAAAGAGGAATTTGCGATGTATATTAACACTACAAACTATAAGGACGAAGTTAATAACGTAGATGATATTAATACGTACTTGAGAGAAAAATATAAAAAGAAAGTAAGTAGTGTTATCTATGATCATGAATTTTACTACATTGAAAATTCTAAAGAATATGGTCCTTTTAAAGTTGAAGAATTAGCCGAAAAAGTTAAATCTGGTGAAATTAGTTCATATTGCTTTGTAAAAGACATTAATGAATATGATTATAGCAAACGCTTGCGCATTGAAGATTTGTTGCATGAATTATAATTTTACTAATAATTTTTAAAGTTCATTGCTTTACATTCTAAGGAATACCTTACTGTTATATAATACGCTTTAATTCTAACTTTATCCAATTCAATACACAGTGTTAGTTTAAATAATAAATTCTTGTTAAAAATATTTTTTTAATAGTAATACTATTACCTTTGCAATCAAATTTATTATTTATGATAAACTTACTATCAAATCTAAAAATTTCTGTACCAGATAAGATTTACATTAAAGATCCCGAAACTTCCAATTTAGGTAAGCGAATTATTGAACACAGCATATTATTAATAGACGAAATAGGTTTTGATTGTTTTACATTTAAAAAATTAGGTGCAAAAATTGGCTCTAATGAAAGTTCTATCTACCGCTATTTTGAAAGTAAGCATAAACTACTTTTATACTTATCATCATGGTATTGGGCTTGGATAGAATACCAAATGGTATTTGCAACATTTAATTTACCAAATCCTAAAGAAAAGCTTATTAAAGCTATAGAAATTATTACTATGAACATTGAGGAAGACCAAAATTTTTCTCATATAAATGAAGTTGTGTTAAACAGAATTATTATTAATGAAAACTCTAAGTCTTACTTAACTAAAAAAGTAGATAGTGAAAATAAAGATGGGTATTTTGTAGTATATAAACGTATGATACAACGCTTAAGAGATATGATTATTGCAATAAACCCAGATTATAAATATTCTTCTAGCTTAGCTAGTACCATAGTAGAAGGCGCTTTACATCAGCACTTTTTAAAAGAACATTTTATTTCAATTACAGACTGTAATAACCATGTTACACCAACCACATTTTTTAAAGAACTAACCCTCAACACAATTAGTAAATAACAATTATGGAAAAAAATAAAATTAAATCACCTTGGAGAAGACTCATTGGACTATTAAAACTAGAGAAACGAGACTTATTTCAAGTTGTATATTATGCTATTTTTTCTGGAATTTTAGCGCTCACGCTTCCATTAGGAATTCAGGCTATTATCAATTTACTTCAGAGTGCTCAAGTAAGTACGTCATGGATTGTTTTGGTAATATTAGTAACTATTGGAGTTTCTTTTGTAGGCGTATTACAACTTATGCAAATGCGTATTATAGAAACCATACAACAACGCATATTTACAAGGGCTTCTTTTGAATTCACTTATCGTTTTCCTAAAATTAAAATGACGGAATTACGAAATAATTACCCACCAGAATTAGCTAATAGGTTTTTTGATACTTTAAATATTCAAAAAGGATTATCAAAAATACTTATAGATATACCGGCTGCGATTCTTCAAATTATTTTTGCCTTAATTCTACTTTCATTTTATCACCCATTTTTTATTGCCTTTGGCTTTTTACTACTTATCTTAATTTATGTAGTATTTAAATTTACAGCAGAAAAAGGTATGCAAACAAGTCTTTTAGAATCTAAACACAAATACAAAGTAGCACATTGGATCCAAGAAGTAGCAAGAGCTGTAATTAGTTTTAAATTATCTGGTAAAACAAGTTTAGCAATAGATAAAAACGACGAATTAGTTAACGACTATTTAAAAGCAAGAGAAAGTCACTTTAGTGTTTTAGTCATCCAATTTATACAGATGATTGGATTTAAAGTAATTGTTACAGCTGGCCTATTGCTTATTGGTGGATTATTAGTTTTAAACCAAGAAATGAATATTGGACAATTTGTTGCTGCAGAAATAATTATTTTATTGGTTATTACCTCAGTAGAAAAACTAATTTTAGGTTTAGAATCTTTCTATGATGTATTAACATCTTTAGAGAAAATGGGACAAATAGTTGATATGGAACTAGAAAACCAAAAAGGCGAAAAACCCGAGTTTAAAGAAAATTTTAGTATTGAATTAGATAATGTCTCTTTTGTGGTACCAGATAGAGAGGCTCCTATTATAAACAACGTTTCTTTAACCATAAAACCTAAAAGTAGACTTTTAATTAGAGGAGAAAGTGGTTCTGGAAAATCAAGTCTACTCCGATTAATTGGTGGAATATTAGAACCCTCAAAAGGAAAAGTATATTTAGATAAATTTATGCTAAACAACATAAACCTGAACCATTACAGATCTAACATCGGTATGTCTCTTATTGACGAAACTCCATTTGAAGGCTCAATTAGAGAGAATATTACATTTGGTAATAAAAACGTCTCTGATGAAGAATTAATGTGGGCAATTGATATTTGTGGGCTTTACCAATTTGTTAAAGAAAGTCCTCAAGGTTTAAATACTATACTATACCCAGAAGGTAAGCAAATATCCTTTACCATTGCTAAAAAAATAATTTTAGCAAGAGCAATTTTAGGCAATCCAAAACTCTTAATTTTAGAAGACCCATTAGACTATTTTGCAGAAAGAGAGGTTAAAAAAATCATTAAATTTTTAACAGACCAATCTAACCCGTGGGCTTTAGTTGTTGTCAGTAGAGCCAATGAATGGTCAGGCAGTTGTACGCAAGTTGTAACATTAAAAGACGGCGAAATCATTTAAAAAAAATAATCATGTTAAATATTTCTAATAATCAATTACATAAAACAGTTGACCTAATTAAATTTAAATCTGGTGAACGCGTATTTAAACATAGTTATTACAAAAATTTTAATCGATTTTTAATTGTATTTTCTATTATAGGTGTTATTATTTTGTTTTTACCATGGACGCAAAATATTACAGGCCGTGGCAATGTAACTACATTAACACCAGATCAAAGACCTCAAACAATTCAATCTCCAATTCCAGGACGTATTGAACAATGGTATGTGCGCGAAGGTGATTTTGTTTCAAAAGGTGATACAATAATGAAAATTTCAGAAATTAAAAGCGAATATTTCGACCCAAATTTAGTACAGCGTACTGCAGCACAACGAGATGCAAAAGCACAATCCGTTGGTTCTTATAGCGAAAAAGTAAACGCTTTAAATCGTCAAATAATTGCATTATCTAATGAGAGAAATTTAAAATTAGAACAAGCAAAAAACAAACTTATACAATCACGTTACAAAGTAGAAAGTGATAGCATTGACCTCGAAGCCGCCATTACTAATAAGAAGATTGCAAAACTTCAATTTGACAGAACGGTTACACTGCAAGAGGAAGGCTTTAAAGCCACAAAGGATGTAGAAGACAAGCGTTTAAAGCTACAAGAAACTGAAGCCAAATTAATTTCGCAAGAAAACAAATTGTTGGCAAGCAAGAATGAAGTTATTAACGCACAAGTTGAAATTTCTAGAGTTAATGCCTCATATGCAGACAAAATTTCGAAAGCACAGAGCGATAAATTTACAGCACAATCTAGTCAGTTTGATACAGAAGCACAGGTTTCAAAATTAGATAATCAATATTCTAATTATCAAATGCGAAATGATTTAAGGTTTATTAAAGCACCTTTTGATGGTTATATAAATAAAGCTATACGAGGTGGTGTTGGCCAAACGTTTAAGGAAGGAGAAGCTTTAGTTGGAATGATGCCTGCACAAGTAGATTTGGCTGTAGAAACCTTTGTAGAACCTATAGATTTGCCTCTAATAAAAATTGGTGCTAAAGTACGTGTACAATTTGATGGTTGGCCTGCAATTGTTTTTAGTGGCTGGCCAGATATTACCTACGGAACTTATGGTGCAGAAGTAGTGGCTATTGAAAACTTTATTAGTGATAACGGAAAATTTAGAGTGCTATTAGCACCAGACCAAGATGACTTCGATTGGCCAAAAGACATTAGAGCTGGCTCTGGCGCATACACTATGGCACTATTAGAGGACGTGCCAATTTGGTTTGAACTTTGGAGACAACTTAATGGTTTTCCTCCTAATTATTATCAGCCAAAAAACACTACTAATTCTAAAAAGAAATAAACTATGAGACATATAATTACTCTTGTATTTTTATGTTTTACCTTTTATGGATTCTCCCAAGCATCAGATTTATCAAATGTTTTAAGATTTGATGAATATTTAGGTTTTGTAAAAAAATTTCATCCTATTGTAAAACAGGCAGAACTAGTTATAGATAAAAGTCAGGCGAAATTATTAAAATCTCGTGGTGCTTTTGACCCCAAAATTGAAGTTGATTATAATCGTAAAAAATTCAAGAATACAGAATATTATGACAAACTAAACGGCACTTTTAAAATACCAACTTGGTTTGGTGTGGAATTAAAAGCTGCATTTGAAGAAAATTCTGGTGAATATCTTAATCCAGAATCATACGTACCAGAAGATGGTTTATACAGTGCAGGCTTATCTGTTCCGTTAGCACAAGGCTTATTAATTAACAACAGAATGGCCTCTTTAAAACAAGCCAAACTATTTAGAGAACAAGCTAAAGCTGACAGAGATATTTACGTTAACAATTTACTTTATGAAGCGTCTTTAGTTTATTTTAAATGGTTACAAGCCTATAATGAATTGCTCTTATATAAAAATATTTTAGCCAACGCAGATTTAAGATTTAGAGGTATAAAAAAAGGGGTAGACGTTGGTGAAAATGCTAAAATTGACGAAACCGAAGCACGTATTGCTTTAAATAATAGAAAATTAGGCTTAGAACAATCTAAAGTAAAATTGATGAAAGCAGCTTTAGAATTATCTAATTTTTTATGGTTAGAAAATAACATTCCTGTAGAGCTACAACCAGAGGTAATACCAGATGTAAATTCAGAAGCTATAATTGATGCTACCTTTAGTATTAATGCTTTGCAAACAGAAGCTATGGCATTAGAAACACATCCAAAAATGCGCTCTTTAGATTATAAATTACAAAGTTTAGAAGTTGATAAACGCCTAAAAGCAAATAAACTTTTACCTAAAATAAATCTTGAATATAATTTTTTAACAGAAACACCAGAATCTACAAATACCTTTAATACCGCTGATTACAAGAGTGGTTTAAATTTAAGTTTACCTTTGTTTTTAAGAAAGGAACGTGGCGAATTAAAATTAGCAAAACTAAAAGTAAAGGATACAGAATACGAAAGAAATGCTACGCGTGTAACACTAGAAAATAAAATTTCAGCCTTAAAGCAAGAACTAGAATCTTATATAATTCAAAATGAAATTACTACAAAAATGGTAATAGATTATGAGTTAATGCTTACTGCAGAAGAACGTAAATTTCAACTAGGAGAAAGCTCCTTATTTATGGTTAACTCTAGAGAATCTAAACTAATCGATGGCCAGTTAAAAGCCATAGCTATTCAGAATAAGTTTTTTAATACTAAAGCAAAATTATTTAACAGCTTAGCAGTAAACCCAGATTTATAATTAGATACTTTTAAAAATAAAAAAAGCGAAAACCTCAATAGATTTTCGCTTTTTTAATTATTCTATGCTGTTAATTAGACTTGACTTGTAATCCAGGGATTTCAACCATTTCATTGACATCTTTATCATAATCAATACCTTCAACATTAAAGCCAAATAGGTTAAAAAAATCTGTTTTATAGCCTTCCAAATCACCAATATCTGGTAAAGTTTCAGTAGTTGCTTGTTGCCAAAGTTCTAATACTTTAGCTTGGATATCATCGCGCATTTCCCAATCGTCCACTCTAATCCTTCCAGCTTCATCTAACTGTAAATCGGCATCATATAAACGCTCATTAAATAAGCGTTCTATCTGCTCAATACAACCTTCATGTATACCTTCTTCTTTCATCACTTTATATAATAATGAAATATACAATGGAATTACAGGAATTGCAGAACTCGCTTGTGTAACTAAGGCTTTGTTTACAGACACATAGCCTTTACCATTAATAGCCTTTAACGAATCTGTGATTTTAAAAGCGGTAGCTTCTAAATGGTCTTTTGCTCTACCAATAGTTCCTTTTCTATAAACCGCTTCAGTTAATGAAGGGCCAATATAAGAGTAAGCAACGGTTTTAAAATCTTCAGATAAAACGTTTTCAGACTTTAAAAGATCAATCCACATTTGCCAATCTTCGCCACCCATTACAGCAACTGTATTGTCTATTTCTTCATCTGTACAAGGTGCAATTGAAATCTCTTTTACTATACCTGTATGAAAATCTACCGTGTTATTAGTAAACGTATCTCCTATGGGTTTTAAAACCGATTTGTAACGTTTCCCTGTATCTGGATGCGTTCTTACAGGTGAGGCTAAACTATAAATTAGCATATCTATTTTACCTAAATCTTCTTTGATGAGATTTAAGGTTTGTGCCTTAATTTCGTGAGAAAATGCATCACCATTTATACTTTTAGCATATATACCGTCTTTATGTGCTTGGGTTTCAAATGCTGCAGTATTATACCAACCTGGTGACGCTGGGCGACCTTCTGTTGGTGGTTTTTCAAAATACACGCCAATAGTTGAAGCATTAGAGCCATACGCACTGGTAATTCTTGAAGCTAAACCAAATCCTGTTGATGCACCTATTACAAGTACATTTTTAGGACCATTTTTGGTTGGCTTAGACTTAATATATTCAATTTGATTTAACACATTTTTCTCACATCCTTTGGGATGTGCTGTTAAACAAATAAATCCTCTAGTCTTTGGTTCAATTATCATATTTATTAAATCTAAACGTGTAAAGCTCTATCATCTGTTGCTGCTAAAGCGGCTTCTTTTACAGCTTCTGCAAATGTTGGATGTGCGTGAGACATGCGAGAAATATCTTCTGCAGATGCTCTAAATTCCATAGCGGTTACAGCTTCTGCGATTAAATCTGCACAACGTGCACCAATCATGTGTACACCTAAAACTTCATCTGTAGATTTATCTGCTAAGATTTTTACAAATCCGTCAATATCACCACTTGCTCTAGCTCTACCTAAAGCTCTAAATGGAAACTGACCTACTTTATATGCTACATTATCTGCTTTTAATTCTTCTTCTGTTTTACCAACTGCTGCAACTTCTGGCCAAGTATAAACAACGCCAGGAATTAAATTATAATCTATATGTGGTTTTTGTCCTGCAATTGTTTCCGCAACAAACACACCTTCTTCTTCAGCTTTATGCGCTAACATTGCTCCTTTAACAACATCACCAATAGCGTATATATTAGACACATTAGTTTGTAAATGTTCATTTACCTCTACTTGTCCTCTATCGTTTAATTTTACACCTGCAACTTGTGCATTTAAACCAGTTGTATATGGTTTACGCCCAACAGAAACTAAACAATAATCGCCTTTAAACTCAACAACTTCACCTTTTTTATTTTCAGCTTTTACGATAACCTCATCACCATTTCGCTCAACTGATTGAACTTTGTGAGATAACATCATTTTGCATTTTGCTTTCTTAAAGACTTTATTTAACTCTTTAGATAAACCAGCGTCCATAGTAGGTAAAATTCTGTCCATATATTCTATAACAGTAACCTCTGCACCTAATCGACGGTATACTTGCCCAAGCTCTAAACCAATTACACCTCCACCAATGATAATCATGTGTTTTGGAATTTCTTTTAATTTTAAAGCTTCGGTAGATGTTATAATACGCTCTTTATCTAAAGTGATAAATGGTAATGTTGATGGCTTAGAACCTGTAGCTATTATAATTTTTTTAGCTTCAATTTCTTGAGCATCTTTACCTTCAATTGTAATATGAGTTGCATCTTTAAAAGACCCTAAACCTTCAAAAACATCGATATTATTTTTCTTCATTAAGAAATCAACTCCACCTGTAGTTTGGTCTACAACAGCTTGTTTACGACCAATCATTTTTTCTAAATTCACTTTAATGTCACCAGGAATTTCAATACCATGGTCTTCAAAATGTTTAGTAGCTTCTTCGTAATGATGAGAAGAGCTTAATAAGGCTTTACTTGGAATACAGCCTACATTTAAACATGTGCCACCAAGTGTAGAATATTTTTCAATAATTGCAGTTTTCATGCCTAATTGTGCGCAACGGATTGCTGCTACGTATCCACCAGGTCCAGAACCTATTACTGCTACATCATATGATTTCATAAAGATAATTTTTGTCTAATTAGATTTAATACAAACAAAAATACAATTTACATTACTGATTTACCAATTTTAAAACCGCTTAATTAAAGAACTAAGTATTTAGTGCTTTGCTTCTAAATCTTTTAAAACCCATTCTAACTCTGGATCTACATTATTTAATCGGTCTAGGTATGTTGGTATAATTTCAACATCTGGTATAATACCATAACCATCTGGCGTAACTTTACTAGGTGCATCTATATGTGCTAAACCTATTCTTGCACGTACTTTTGTATTTGGTGCTTCGTAAATTTTATAAATTCCGGCAACAGTTCCGTTATAAGCGCCTCCTGTTTCTTCGCCAACAAATGTCGCTCTTTTAGCACCTCTTAGTTTTGTAGATAATACTGAAGATGCAGAAAAAGAATTTCCATTAATTAATACATAAACTTTTCCTTTATAATTTAGAGATTTGGCCTCTTGCTCTTTAGATGGTTTAAAATTATAATATAATTTACCATCCTTTTTTTTGGTTTTAAACAAATCTATGGTTACCAAAACTGGCGACAAAAGCCCTCCTAAAACCTTAAGAGAATTTGGTGTTGTATTAGCCATTAAACTTTTTAATATAGGTGTTCTAGTATTTACTTCGCTTGGATTTATCATCACAAAGTTTTCATTTGTTAAATAACTGTACAAGTAAGATATTTCACTAAGTCTTCCTCCAAAATTATTGCGTAAGTCTATAATTAAGGCTTCACTTTTTAATGAATCTAAGGTTTTAAATGTTTCATCATAAAAGTCTTTATATTTATTGTTAGAAAAGCCTCTTATCTTTAATAACGCAACCGTACTATCTTTACCAACAAAGTTTAAATTTCTGGTGTATTCATCTCTAGAAGCAATGTAACCATATTTTGCGTTGTGTTTTCTTTTAGCCTTTCGTTCTATTTTTTTAGCTTTTTTTTCGGCTTTAGTTAGTTTTATTTTTTTTACTTTATTTAAAAGAGAATCTGGTAGAATTGAGTCCTTTTTTAAACTTGTTGTATCCTTTTTTAAGGTACGCTTATAATGCTTAACAAAGGTTGAATCTGAATTTCTTAAGGTGAAACTAATACTATCAAAACGTCCTTTGTCATTGGCGTAATATCTTAAAAACCGATTACCAGCTACACGTTGATGAAACGTAGTGTTAAAGCCATCTGAAGCTATTATTTTTTCGTACTTTTTTATTAAATCTTGAGGTTTTTCATTTTCAATTTTTAATACTTCCGCATTAATTAATATGGAATCGTCTTTTCTTGCGTTTACTATAAATAGTGTATCATCTAAATATTCGAAATCTAAATTAGAGATATCGAATTTGGTTTTATTTAACGCCTTTCTTTCTTTTTTAGAATAACGTAAACTCGGTGGAGAAATTGACATATGACCCTGACCAACATATTTAGTTACTGCTGCCAATTGCTTATAAAACGTTCTACTATCCATTGGTTTATTAATGGCTTGTTTTAGGCTATCGAATTTAAAATCTAACGTTTCTTTTGGAGTAAATTGATATAAATGAGGATGATGGCGCTTTAACTGTGTATATACTTTATCTACATCTTCTCTTAAATCTTCTACAGAATGGAGTTTTGTAACTTGTAAATTATGTTTTTCAATGCTTTTGCAAGATGCTAAGAAGCACGTGATAAAAAGGACTAATACTATTTTATAATTCATATTATTGTCTTTTGATTATTAATTTTGATTGATTGAAATTAACCGTTTATAGTAAAGACGTATAAATATAAAGAATGGTTGCTTGAGAATATAAAAATATTCTTAAAAAGGAATCTAGCGTTTAGATTATTCAAATTAAGAAAAATGATAATTAGATAACAAAAAAAGTCCAATCTCTTAAATTATAAATAAAATAAAAGAATGGACATATTTTTCCCTAAGTTGCTAATAGCACTTCAAAATTGCATATTAACGGCCATTTTTACAATACTCAATTTGAGTATTTTGTTAATTTATAACCAGTGTTGTTTTGTTTTTAACATTCCTATTAGTTCTCCTGTAGAGGAAATATTGAGTTTTTTTAAAATATTTCTCCTATGTGTATCAACCGTATGGGAGCTAATATTAAGTTTATCTGAAATCTCTTTACTTGTTTGGTTTAATACTAATAACCTAATAACATCGCGTTCTCGGTTGCTAATACCATCGCTTAATAACTTCTGAGAATAATTATTGAAATAAATGGTTTCGTACTCATTGTGCATATTTAAAAGTTTTGCTGAAGCTGTAATTTCCATTTTAATGTTAGCATCTAAAATAGTATAATGCGCTAAACCAATAACGGGTTTACCAGCAGAATCAAAAACTAAAGGTGTTGTATTCTGAATAACATTTACATAAACACCGTCAGCATTTTTTAGTCTAAAATTCCATGTATAATTGGCATCCTTTCTTTTATCTACGGTAATATTGCTTAATGTAAATTCCATCAGTGAATTGAGGGCTTGCAGCCAGGCATCTATATCGTCTGGATGTATTCTTTGCCAAAAATACCGCATACCTTTTGCCTTTAATTCCTTAGCATCAAGACCTAAACACGCATTATAGTTTTTACTTACGTACTCAAAAGTTAAATCTTGTGTGTTGGTAACACAGAAAAAAGTAGAACTGTATGGAAGATATTCATCTAACTCCATAAACTTTTTAATATGCTGTTTTAGAAATGGTTTGTCATAAGATTTAAATATAAACTTGTATAAATCTTTAATATGGGATTGTGTCATATTTTAATTTTATGAATTAAATAACATGAAAAATAAATAATAAACTAAAATTAAATAAAAAATTAATAAACGAGTATTTAGATTTCTATAATGCAATAGCTGTAGTATGTTTAACTTCATTTATCATAAACATACTATGTGTACTACCTATATGGTCAATTTTAGTTAACTTTTCTACCATAAACTCTCTAAAAGACGACATATCCTTTACTAAAACTTTTAGTAAATAATCGTAATCTCCACTAAGGTGGTAACATTCTAAAACCTCGTTTAGAAGATTCACTTCACGCTCAAACTTTACTACATATTCTTGTGAATGCTGCACTAACTTAATGTGGCAAAAAGCCACAAAATCTTTTTGAACTTTACTTTTATCTACTAACGCAACGTAATTTTTTACTATTCCGTTTTTTTCAAGTTTTCTTATGCGTTCATAAACTGCTGTTACGGAGAGATTTAACTGATTTGCTAAAGCTTTGTTAGTTTGCTTACTATCGCTCTGCAGTAGAGACAATAGTTTTCTATCTATATCATCAAATACCATACTTATCTTTTTTCCGAAATAATATATAATTTACTAAAAATATAGAAAATATTACCAAAATTTAAAATTTTTTTAGATAAATTATCTAAAATTTAAACACATCATTGACATTTACTCTATAATAAACGATTTTTGAATACACACTAAATTAATTTAAAATGAAATTTAAACCGGCAAATAACATTCAAGATTTACAATATTTCGGAGAATTTGGAGGTGTAAACCCGTCCATTTCAGATTCATCTACTTATACCTTTTTATCAGCAAAAACCATGTTCGATACTTTTGAGGGAAACGCAGATGGCTGTTATTTATACTCGCGTCACTCCTCGCCTTCTAACTTATATTTAGGTGAAGCATTAGCAGCTATGGAAGGTACGGAAACAGCAACTGTTACGGCTTCAGGAATGGGAGCAATTACGCCTGTTTTATTGCAACTTTGCGATGCAGGAGAACATGTAGTAAGTAGCAGAACAATTTATGGAGGTACGTACGCATTTCTTAAAAACTTTACACCACGTTTAGGTATTAATACCACCTTTGTGGACATTACTAAATTAGATACCGTTGAAGCTGCTATAACACCAAAAACTAAAGTACTTTACTGCGAATCAGTTAGTAATCCCTTACTAGAAGTAGCCGATATTAAAGGTTTGGCTAATTTGGCTAAAAAACATAATTTAAAACTCGTAGTAGATAACACCTTTTCTCCACTATCAATTTCACCAATAAATTTAGGTGCGGATATTGTTGTGCACAGTTTAACAAAATTTATAAACGGGTCTTCAGACACTGTTGGAGGTGTTGTTTGTGGTACCCAAGAATTAATAGACGATCTAAGAAACGTAAACAGT
The DNA here is from genome assembly GCF_009741275.1 of Winogradskyella endarachnes. Lineage (GTDB taxonomy): Bacteria > Bacteroidota > Bacteroidia > Flavobacteriales > Flavobacteriaceae > Winogradskyella > Winogradskyella endarachnes. The sequence goes on along the minus strand of NZ_WOWS01000001.1, from coordinate 104,778 downwards.
GGTGCTGCAATGTTACTTGGTTCTACAATGGATAGCTTAAGAGCGTCCTCGGTATTAAAAAACTTAAGAACATTGCATATTAGAATGATGCAACACAGCCATAATGCAACATATTTAGCTGAGAAATTTGAAAAAGATGGTTTAAAAACTGTTTATCCTGGTTTGGCGTCTCACCCATCACATAAATTATTTAAATCTATGATGAACGAAAAATATGGCTTTGGAGGAATGCTAACCATTGATGTTGGTTCTTTAGATAAAGCCAATGCGTTAATGGAATTAATGCAAAAGCGTAATTTAGGCTACTTAGCCGTAAGTTTAGGGTTTTATAAAACATTATTTAGTGCCCCTGGAAGCTCTACATCTTCAGAAATTCCAGAAGAAGAACAAAAAGAAATGGGATTAAGCAATGGATTAATCCGTTTTTCTATTGGATTAGATGCAGATATAGAGCGCACTTATGATATGATGAAAAAATGCATGATAGAATTAGATATTCTGTAAATCAAATAAAATATTAAAAAGCCTGATAATAAAATCTCAGGCTTTAGCATTTATTTTTATACTATTTGTAATTTAGATCTGTAAAAATTGATTTTTGCCGTAAGTCTAACAACATCCAATTGAATATTTTTCTTTAAGTTAAACAAATCTTTAAAATTATCCTTATCCGTTTTTAACTGAATCTCCATTTCAGCGATATATTTTAAAGTTTTTAAACTACGGTTTAGTTGTTTATTATACTTATTAAGCAAATCTTTAGCTTTTAATTGTTCATGGCTTAGTGCGTTGATTATTTTTTCCTCATTACTACTTATTGAAGACTTTTGTCTGGTAGAAAACAAATCTTGAAATTTTATTCTCAAGTTAGAAGTGTAAGAATTCTGATCATTAACTATATAATTAAAATCATTTACTGTATTTAAATTATAAAATAAATCGGTAACTATTGTAAAAAATACTAACGAAAGTAAAAGCAGGTAGATATTAAGTGTCATAATTGGGGAATAATTAATTAATATAATTTTGTTAAACACTTATATGACACGTGTTTAGTATTATTTGGTCACATTTTTTCGATAAACGACACGTTTTTCCTATTACTTAAACTAAAAGAGTTCTCTCAAATTTGTAGAAAAATTAAGATTATTGTAACATTACAATTCAAACTAACTAACAAATATTAAATGGAAAGTAAAGATATTAAACCAACACAGCCAAAAGACCAACAAATTGTTGAAAATAAAGAACTTAATATTTGGGAAGCTCTTATACCTGTGTTTGCTTTAGTTGGAATGCTTGCTTACAATGTTTTAGTATATGGTGATAATGCCTTAAGTGGTAGTAATCAGTTTGTTCTTTTATTAGGTGCTGCAGTGGCTGCACTTATTGGTTTTTTTAATAAGGTTTCTTTTGAACAAATGATAGAAGAAGTTGCAGAAAATATTAAATCTACTGCAGGAGCTTTATTAATTTTATTAATGGTAGGTGCGTTAGCTGGAACATGGCTTATTAGCGGAATTATTCCTGCAATGATTTACTATGGATTACAAATTTTAAATCCAACCATATTTTTAATGGCATGTGTAATAATATGCGCTGTAATATCTGTGGCAACCGGAAGTTCTTGGACAACTTCTGCTACTGTAGGTATTGCATTAATTGGTATAGGAGATGTTTTAGGTATATCATTAGGAATGACTGCTGGAGCCATTTTATCTGGAGCCTACTTTGGAGATAAAATGTCACCTTTAAGTGATACTACAAACCTCGCACCTGCAATGGCAGGTGGTGACTTATTTACACATATAAAATACATGTCTATTACCACTGTTCCAACTATAGTAGTAACATTAATTGTGTTTCTAATATTAGGTTTTACTCAAAGTCCAGAAGGTACAGCAGACACATCTGCACTTATCAATGATTTAGACAAAACATTTAACATTAATGGTTGGTTATTTTTAGTACCTATTTTTGTTATTGTGTTAATCGTCAAAAAAACACCTCCTCTTATTGCTTTGCTTGTCGGTACGTTATTAGGTGGCATATTTGCTTTAATTTTTCAACCTCAAATTGTTGCTCAAATTGCAGGTGTAGAAAAACTAACTGTAAGTACAGCTTATAAAGGTGTAATGGATGCTATAACGGTAAAAACAACTATTGCTACAGATAATGAAACTTTAGCAGGATTATTTTCTGCCTCAGGAAAAGGAATGGCTGGCATGTTAGGAACCATTTGGTTAATAATTTGCGCTATGGTTTTTGGAGGTATTATGGATGCCATTGGTGCATTAGCAAGAATAAGTAAAGCCTTATTAAGTTTAGCAACAACCACATTTGGATTGTTTGCGAGTACTGTTGCTAGTTGCTTAGCCCTTAACGTTACAGCTTCTGACCAATATTTAGCCTTAGTTGTACCAGGAAAGATGTTTAAAAAAGCATATGAAGACAAAGGGCTTGCTCCGGAAAACTTAAGTAGAACATTAGAAGATTCAGGTACGGTAACCTCTGTACTAGTTCCATGGAACACTTGTGGTGCTTATCATAGTGGTGTTTTAGGTGTTGGCGTTGCAGAATATTTTGTATTTGCTATTTTTAATTGGCTAAGTCCTTTTACTACTTTATTATTTGCAGCATTTAGAATTAAAATTAAAATGTTAACAAATAAATAATAGGTAATACACAAGAGTTTTCTATCCTAATTTATCAGGTTGATATTTTTTTACAGGTTATATTATGATAATGATAATATTTAACCCACATTTTTGATACCATATAGACTTACTATTTCACTATTTCATAACATAATCAACACCTATTAGAAAGTACGATACTACTTACTAAATTTGCCGTAGAAATTAATTAACAAATTAAAATATAATAACATGGCATTAGTAGGAAGACAATTTCCAGATTTAACAGTAAACGCAATGAACGATATGGGCGATACTTTTAAAGTAAACGTTCTAGAGGAAGCAAAAAACAACAACAAAAAAGTGGTTTTATTCTGGTACCCAAAAGATTTTACTTTTGTTTGTCCAACTGAATTACACGCTTTTCAAGCTGCTTTAGGTGAATTCGAAAAAAGAAACACTATTGTAATTGGTGCATCATGTGATACGGCAGAAGTTCACTTTGCATGGTTAAGTACAGCAAAAGATAATGGTGGTATTGAAGGTGTAACATATCCAATTTTAGCAGATTCTAACCGTAACTTAGCTTCTGCTTTAGGTATCTTAGATACTTTTAATGAGCAATTTGATGAAGAAACTGGTTTAGTAACTGTAGAGGGTGATAATGTTACTTATAGAGCAACTTATATCATTGACGAAGAAGGCACTATTCAGCACGAGAGCGTTAACAACATGCCGTTAGGTAGAAACGTAAATGAATATTTAAGAATCATTGACGCATTAACACACGTACAAGAAAAAGGTGAAGTTTGTCCTGCAAACTGGGAAGAAGGTAAAGAAGCTATGCAAGCTAATGCACAAGGTACTAAAGAGTATTTATCTACTCAGTTAAACTAAAAACAAATTATTAAACCTATCAGGTTTTGAAAAGCTTGATAGGTTAATAAAACCAAGGATTATGATTCAAGAATTAGATCAAGATAATTTACAGAATATCATTTCAGAAAATGATACTGTAATCGTTCAATATTCGGCCACTTGGTGTGGAAATTGTAGAATAATGAAACCTAAATTCAAGAAATTATCAACGGAAAACGAAGGTGCTACTTTTGTTATCGCTGATGCAGAAAAATTTCCTGAAAGCAGAAAATTAGCAACGGTAGATAATTTACCAACATTTGCGACATTTAAAAACGGTGAATTTAAAGGTCAAGTACAAACTAATAAGTTCGATGTTTTAAAAGAACTTGTAGAAGAAGCTATTTAAGTATGAAATTACCTGTAATTAAACACTTAACGCAATTCATTGAAGATAATGACGAAGATTATATCATTGAAACTATTGAGACATTAGAAGCATTAACTGAAGTTCCTTCCCTAAAAGACGAAGAATTAGACGTTATAGGAGAATTAATCTCTAACATGTATGGCGCAATAGAAGTAAACAAAATGATTAAAGATGGTGCTACTAAAAAAGATGCGGTTAATAATTTTATGAAACGTGTTTTAGGCTCTATTGACAAATAGACATATAGAAAAAGAAAAATAAGTTTTATTAAGCCACTTTGCGAATGCAAAGTGGTTTTTTTGTTTAATTCAATAATTGGTTAACCAAATTTTTCCTACCTTAGTTAAGTGATAAAAAACAACTACATTCACAACACTAAATAAACCAATTTTAAACAACAATAAAATGAAAAAAACACTGATTAAATCAGTTTCAACTTGTCTTGTTTTTGGAGCCTTACTTACACTAAGTAGCTGTAAAAACGAAACTAAAGCAACTGAAACTACAACAACCGAAAGCAAAAAAGAAACACCTAAAACCGTTTACGCTAGCGACGTAATTCCGTTTTTTGATAATTGGAAACTCATCTTAGGTGATGGCTCTAACGTAGGTGTCCCAATTAATTTTGAAAACAAAGACTTCTTTTACACCACTAATGATGGCGAAAATAATTGGGTAGTGTTTAAAGCGCCTAATGGCGGTAACACACACGGTACATCTAATAATACAAGAACTGAATTAGCTCAGATTAAAAAGTGGTACCCAAAAACAGCAGATGATAAATTAACAGCAACGCTTAAAGTAATGAATGTCTCAGCTACTGGTGACGCTCGTGTTGCTGCAACCCACGCTGTAGTAGTAGGGCAAATACATAGTGCAGATGCCTTTGAAAATGAACCGCTTAAAATATTCTACAAAAAATATCCTGGACAAGATAAAGGGTCTGTGTTTTGGCATTATGAAATCAACACTGCTGGTGACGATAATTCTAAACGTTGGGATTATTCTTCTGCGGTTTGGGGAAATGATTTCTCTGTGGTTGGAACTGATGCAAACACATACCCTGAAGAACCGGCTGAAGGTATAAAACTAGGAGAAGAATTTAGTTATACTATTGAAGTTAAAGATGGCATTATGAACCTTACATTCTTAAGTCCTGGACATGAGACTAAAACATTCACAAAAAACATAGTAGAATCTGAATATACAACAGTAGCAGATATACCAGAGCAAACTAAAGAATTATTCTTTCCATTAGGTCAAGATGGTGTAGAGCGCAAAGAGGCGTATACAGGTGAAGGTTGTTTCTTTAAATTGGGTTGCTATAATCAAACCAACGGAAAATCTCCAGAAGTTAATAAAAACTGGTGTTCTGGTGCAGAAACACATGGTGGAGATATACAAAAACAATACGCTGATGGTAATTATGCAGAAGTTTGGTTTAAAACTGGAAGCATTTCTGTAAGTGATACTGCAATTTCAAACGAAGGTTACTTTACTAAAAACGACAAATAAATTACCCCTAAAATTAATAGAAACCACTTGGCAAAAGCTAAGTGGTTTTTGTTTTAAAAGAATTAATAAAACTAAAAATTTAATATTTTATTAAGGCAATAACCTCTAAGAAAAATATACTTTCGTTGAGTAAAAATATAGCATCAATGAAAAAAATAATTACACTTCTGTTAGTTCTTTTAGTATCAATTCACATAAATGCTCAAGGAGATACTTTACAATGGTTAGATTTACAATTATCAAATTACCAATATCCTTTTCCTGTTGATACCTTAAAATTAGACATTCAAAATCAAAAACTAGAAATGGTTTATATGGATGTAAAACCAGAAAATTATAATGGTAAAAACATACTTTTATTACATGGAAAAAATTTTAATGGTGCTTACTGGAAAACAACTATTGAAGCATTAACCGAAGAAGGCTACCGTGTGATTGTACCGGACCAAATTGGGTTTGGAAAATCATCAAAACCAGAACATTTTCATTACACGTTTCAGCAGTTAGCACAAAACACAAAAACCTTATTAGATACCTTAAAAGTAAAAAAAACATCAGTATTAGGTCACTCCATGGGTGGCATGTTAGCGACAAGATTTACCTTAATGTATCCTGATACAACTGATAAATTTATTTTAGAAAATCCTATTGGTTTAGAAGATTGGAAACTAAAAGTACCATACAAACCTGTAGAATGGTGGTATGCAAACGAGCTTAAAAAAAGTTATGAAGGTATAAAGAAATACCAATTAGTTAATTATTATGATAATAAATGGAAGCCCGAGTACGATCAATGGGTGAATTTATTGGCTGGTTGGACACTAAATTCTAGCTACAAAACCATTGCATGGAACAATGCCTTAACCTACGACATGATTTTTACACAACCTGTGGTCTACGAATTTGAAAATATCACAGCTCCAACTCTATTAATAATTGGAACAAGAGATCGCACCGCTTTAGGAAAACCATTAGTTAGTAAAGAGGTAAGAAAAACAATGGGTTTATATAGCGAATTAGGAAAGAAAACACAGAAAGCCATACCAAATGCCAAGCTTGTAGAAATTGAAAATGTTGGGCATTTACCACATATTGAAAAGTTCGATAGTTTTATACAACCGCTACTTGAGTTTTTAAAATAACTACAGCTTATAAATCAAAGAAGGCCTCATTTAAAAATTTTATAGAGGCTTTTTTATTTTAAAGGGTTTCAACTTTAAATAACCCGTCTATCTTAAAGAAAGCCTGTAGGAGAATCATTATTATAAAAAAATTAATGCAATTATGTCGCATTAATAAAATTATTATAACTTTGCTCTGTAAAACAAAAGCCTTGAAAACAGAAAGAGATATAGACGTTATAATCATTCGAGGTAGTTATACTGGCTTATCTGCAGCGATGACTTTAGGACGTTCGCTTAGAGAGGTTATCATTATAGATGCAGAAGAACCTTGTAATAGCGCTACACCACATTCGCAAAACTTCATTACTCACGATGGTGAACAACCTCACATAATAGCAGAAAAAGCAAGAGCACAAGTTTTAAAATATAATACTGTTAAGCTTATTAATGATATTGCTATTGATGCAGAAAAACAACCAATGGTTTTAAAATCAGTACAACATCTGGAGTGTTTTATGAAGCCAAAAAATTAATAATAGCCACTGGAATTAAAGATATATTACCAGAAATAAAAGGCTTTAAATCGACTTGGGCTAAGTCAGTAATACATTGTCCATATTGCCACGGTTATGAATTTAGAAATAAAAAAACAGCTATATATTCTAATGCAGAAAAAGCGCTTCATCTTACCCAAATAGTCCATAACCTTACAAAAGAATTAACAATAATTACAAAAGGTACTGCTGACTTTTCAGAAGAACAAAAAGCAAAATTAAAAGAAAACAATATTCCTATAGTAGAAAAAGAAATTACGGAAATTATACATGATAATGGCGCTGTTAAAAGTGTTATTTATAAAGACGGAAAAACAGAAGGTTTTGATGCTATTTATGCCCAATTGCCTTTTGAACAACACACTAAAATTCCTGAAACATTGGGTTGCAACCTAACCGAACACGGTTACATAAAAGTGGATGAATTGCAAAAAACAACTATTCCTGGAATTTATGCTTGTGGAGATAATGCTAACAGATTTAAATCAGTTGCAAATGCTGTACGGTCTGGCAATATTGCTGGTGCAATGTTAAATATGGAATTAGCTCAAGAATTATTTTAAGTTTTTAAAATCAAATATCTTAAACTTAATAAATTAAATAAACCTCAGTGTTTACTGAGGTTTTATTATTTCTAACAACTATTAAAATGCTAACTAGGATAAACCTCTGTTATTTTAAAAGCGATACTAGTTCTGTGAAACCTTTAGCTTTTGCGTGCGCTAAAGCAGTTTTTCCGGAGTTATCTTCTATTGTTTTATCTGCACCATGCTCTAATAATAATTTTACAATGTCTATTTTATTGTATTGTGTTGCAAAACTTAACGCAGTCGTTCCGTCTTTATTAACTGCATTTACATCTGCTCCATTAGCCAATAACGTGGTAGATAAAGACATATTTCCTTTAAAACATACACCAATTAAAGCTGTATTACCTGAGCCATCTTTTGCATTAATATCTGCGTTATTTTCAATTAGCATTTGCGTCGCAATTTCATTATCAAAATAAGTGGCTAAAATTAATGGTGTAAAACCTCTTGCATCAGTTTCATTCACTAATTGTGGATTTATACACATTAAGGCTTTTAGTCGGTCTTTGTCTCCTACCCTTAAAGCTTCAAAAAAAACATCAGAATCCCTTTTCATTTTCAAAATATTTTAAAATAAAAAGGAACGTCCGTAAGTCCATTCCTTTTTATATAAATGTTTATTACTAATTATATATCAAAACGATTTGCGTTCATTACTTTTGTCCAAGCTGCAACAAAATCTTTTACAAACTTTTCTTTACTATCATCTTGCGCATATAATTCTGAATACGCACGTAAAATAGAATTAGAGCCAAATACTAAATCTACACGTGTTGCAGTGTACTTAACTTCACCTGTATGACGATTTTTAATTTCGTAAATACCATTGTCTAATGATTTCCACTCATAAATCATATCGGTAAGATTTACAAAGAAATCATTAGTTAAAGCGCCTTCATTTTCAGTAAACACCCCATGTTTTGTTCCACCATAGTTGGTTCCCATAACACGCATTCCGCCTACTAAAACGGTCATTTCTGCTGCTGTTAATCCAAGTAACTGCGTTTTATCTAATAAAATTTCTTCTGGACTAACAACATACTCTTTTTTCTGGTAGTTTCTATAGCCATCAGCTACTGGCTCTAAAGATTCAAAAGACTCTACATCTGTCATTTCTTGTGAAGCATCACCTCTACCGGGAGCAAAAGGTACGCTTACACTCAATCCTGCATTTTTAATTGCTTTTTCTACTCCAACATTACCCGCTAACACAATAGTATCTGCAACACTAATACCAAATTCAGTCGCAATTGGTTCTAAAACTGCAAGTACTTTTTGTAATTGAGCAGGTTCATTAGCTTCCCAAGCAATTTGTGGCTCTAAACGAATACGTGCACCATTTGATCCACCTCTAAAATCTGAACCTCTAAACGTTCTTGCACTATCCCAAGCTGTAGATACTAATTCTGCAATACTTAAATCTGTACTTTCAATTTTAGCTTTAACAGCTTCTACATCATAAACTTTATTTCCTTTAGGAACAGGATCTTGCCATATTAAATCTTCTTGTGGTACATCTGGTCCAAACCAACGGTCTTTTGGTCCCATATCTCTATGCGTTAATTTAAACCAAGCACGAGCAAATGCGTCAGAGAAATAATCAAAATCATTCATAAATTTTAATGAAATCTCCTTATAGATTGGATCCATTTTCATAGCCATATCTGCATCAGTCATCATTGGATTATGCTTTGTTGTTAAATCTTCAACATCTACAGGCATATCCTCTTCTTTTATACTAACAGGCTCCCACTGTAATGCTCCTGCAGGACTTTTACGTAATTCCCACTCGTGGTTAAATAACATTTCAAAAAAGCCATTATCCCATTTTGTAGGATGCGTAGTCCATGCACCTTCTAATCCACTAGTAACTGTATATCTACCCTTACCTGATTTTGTAGGATTAGACCAACCTAAACCTTGCTCTTCTACATCTGCACTTTCTGGATCGGGTCCTAAAATACTAGCATCACCATTTCCGTGAGTTTTTCCTACCGTATGTCCACCAGCTGTTAAAGCAACAGTTTCTTCATCATTCATTGCCATACGCTTAAAAGTCTCACGCACCTGCTCTGCTGTTTTTAATGGATCTGGTTTTCCGTTAACACCTTCTGGGTTTACGTAGATTAATCCCATTTGTACAGCTGCCAATGGATTTTCCATAGTATCTGGCTTGTCAACATTAGCATAACGCTCATCACTTGGTGCTAACCATTCTTTTTCTGCTCCCCAATAAACATCTTTTTCTGGGTGCCAAATATCCTCCCTTCCAAATGCAAAACCATAAGTTTTTAAACCCATACTTTCGTAAGCAATTGTACCTGCAAGAATTATTAAATCTGCCCAACTTACTTTATTGCCATATTTCTTTTTAATAGGCCACAGTAAACGTCTAGCTTTATCTAAACTTACATTATCTGGCCAAGAGTTTAATGGAGCAAAACGCTGGTTACCTGTTCCACCACCTCCACGTCCATCAGCTAATCTATATGAACCTGCTGCGTGCCATGCCATTCTAATCATTAAACCGCCATAATGCCCCCAATCTGCCGGCCACCAATCTTGAGAGTCCGTCATAAACTCATGTAAATCTTTCTTAAGAGCATCTACATCTAATTTTTTCAATTCTTCTTTATAATCAAAATCTGCACCTAACGGATTAGTCTTAGTATCATGCTGGTGTAAAATGTCTAAATTAAGCGTGTTTGGCCACCAATCTGTAACTGTTTTTTCTGTGGTTGTAATTGCGCCTTGCATAAAAGGACACTTAGTAATATCTGACCCAGTGCCTCCATGTGGATTTAATTCTTGATTTTCTGCATGTATTGAATCTGCAGAATTGTTAGCTGTGTTTTCCATATTATATAATTTAAACTGTTTTTCTGTTATAAAAATATAAAATAATGAATTTTTAATAGAATCTATAACATTTTATTATACAATATTTTAATAGTCAAAAACTATTGTTTTAAAAAAAACCATAGTTAACGCTAATAAATTAAGAATTATTTAGGATTAGATATCAAATAAATTTTGTAACTTATCTTAAATATTTAAAACTAATTATTATGAGCACTACAGAATATACAAAAGTTTATTACGGCAATTTTATTTTAGCAATACGAATTAAAGAGGAATTAGAGCATGTTGGCATAATTCCTATTATTAAAGATGAAGGTGAATCTCAAAGATTGGCTGGTTATGCTTCATTAAATCAAGGTATTCAAGAAATTTTTGTTCACAACGACGAATTAGAAACAGCAAAAGCTATTGTAACACGTGTTGAAGCAGAAATGGAATCAGCATCTTAATATAGAATGTTCACTATTCTAGTACTATAATAAAGTTAAATAGAGAGAAAATAATTTTTAACCCTTTTTCATATATTTGTTTTATATCCCAATAAATCTATAAAACTTTTTTCTGCGTTGTTATATTAATAAAAATGTTTAGCAATAAACAGAACCCTTAAAAATATCCCTTATGAAAAAGAAATTATCTGATTTAAAATTGGAAGTAGAACTTTATGCTAAAGAATCTAATTTAACTGAAATACAAGTCTTAGAAAAATTGAAAGATTTTTACTTTAATAAAAATGTAAATGAAAATTTAAAGCTTTATAAAAAAAAGACTAAAAAAGTAAAAGAAATAACGAGAGACTTAGGAATTTCTCCTCGAAAATTTTACGCCATTTTAGAAAAGAAAAAGATTGAACATAAAAAGTACAAAAAAAAATCAGAGCAAACAGAAAACGTTTGATTTTGAGTTAAATAAAAGAGAAAACAAAAATGCTGGTATCAAAAACACCAGCATTTTTATTTTTAGTATGACAACATATTACAAGCTCTTGCCATACATTTTTTCGCGTTGTTCTTTAATCTTTTTATCACTCATGTACTCATCAAAAGTCATATAGCGGTCAATAACACCGTTGGGTGTAAGTTCAATTATTCTGTTACCCACAGTTTGTGCAAACTCGTGATCGTGCGTTGTTAACAAAATAGTACCTTTAAAATTCTTTAAAGAATTATTAAATGCAGTAATACTTTCTAAGTCTAAATGGTTTGTTGGTTCATCTAACATTAAGACGTTAGCTCTGGTCATCATCATTCTACTTAACATACAACGGACTTTTTCTCCTCCAGATAAAACATCTGAAGTTTTTAATGCTTCTTCTCCACTAAAAATCATTTTACCAAGAAAACCTCTAATATGTACTTCTTCTCGTTCTTCTTCTGTTGTTGCCCACTGACGTAACCAATCTACTAGAGTCAATTTGTTATTAAAAAATTCACTGTTATCTAATGGTAGATAAGATTGTGTTGTGGTAACACCCCAAGCAAACTTACCTGAATCGGCTTGTTCTTTACCATTAAGAATTTGATAAAACGCTGTTGTTGCTCTAGAATCTTTAGAATACATCACAACTTTATCACCTTTGTTTAAGTTAATATCAATGTTTTTAAATAAAACTTCTCCTTCTAAGCTTGCGCTTAAACCTTCAACATTTAGTATTTGATCACCAGCCTCGCGATCACGTTCAAAAATAATGGCAGGATAACGACGACTAGAACGTTTTATATCTGCTATATTTAATTTATCTATCATTTTCTTTCTACTCGTTGCTTGTTTTGATTTTGCAACGTTTGCAGAAAAACGACGAATAAATTCTTCTAACTCTTTTTTCTTTTCTTCTGCTTTTTTGTTCTGCTGAGCATGTTGTCTTGCTGCTAATTGAGAAGACTCGTACCAGAATGTATAATTACCAGAAAAGTGGTTTATTTTTCCGAAATCTATATCTGAAATATGTGTACATACCGAATCTAAAAAGTGTCTATCGTGAGATACTACAATAACACAATTGTCATAATTAGCTAAAAAGTTTTCTAACCAAGTAATAGTTTCGTAATCTAAATCATTGGTAGGCTCATCCATAATTAATAAATCAGGATTTCCAAATAGTGCTTGTGCTAACAACACTCTTACTTTTTGTTTACCATCTAAATCTTTCATTAAAGAATAATGCAAGTCTTCTTTAATTCCTAAATTAGATAACATTGCCGCTGCATCACTATCTGCATTCCATCCATTCATTTCTTCAAACCGAACTTGAAGCTCTCCTATCTTCTCTGCATTCTCATCTGTATAATCCGCGTAAAGGGCGTCAATTTCTGTTTTAAGTTTATATAATGGTTTATTACCCTTTAAAATGGTCTCTAAAACGGTATCTTCATCATGTAAATTATGGTTTTGTTCTAAGACAGACATACGTTTTCCTGGCTCTAAATGTACGCTACCAGAGGTTGGGTCCATTTTGCCAGCAATAATTTTTAAAAACGTAGATTTTCCGGCACCATTAGCGCCTATAATTCCATAACAATTACCATTATTAAATGTTGTATTTACTTCATCAAAAAGTACACGTTTTCCAAATTGAACCGAAAGGTTAGAAACTGATAACATAATTTTAAACTTTTTTCTTGTTAACCTTAATTTACTTAAGGTGTTTTTTTTGAGATTGCAAAAGTAGAAAATTAAACGCAAACTCAACTAAATATCGAGACGTGGAATATTAAATATTACCTAAAACATTGTAATCCTATACGTTTAGCTAAGATATTGAGGTGTAAATCCTAAAAAACACATCCTACAAATGCTTATTTTGCCCAGCAAACAACACGTAAATCGTTAAAATTTAATTAATTAACACATTAAGCTAAACTAACCCTTAATTTTTAACGAGGTATTAACAACAGATCAGCTAAGCAACGTATATTTTTGTTACACAAACTTATACAATAATATATGCTTAATCGATATACTGTAATTGCTCTTACTTTACTGTCTGTTACTTTTGGATGCCAATTTAAAGGTAATAATACTAATGAGTATGCTTATATTGGTGGTGAAATTATAAACCCTAAGAATAAAAGTATAGTACTATTTAATACTAAGGGCAAAATTGTAGATTCTATTACTTTAGATGACAATAATAGATTTATTCATAAAATAGACAACCTTCAACCTGGTTTGCATTCTATTACACATGGAGGTGAATACCAGATGATATTACTAGAACCAGATGATAGCATAATGATAAGATTAAATACTTATGATTTTGATGAATCTTTAGTATTTACAGGTAAAGGGGCTAAAAAGAATAATTACCTGCTAAAAACCTATTTATCTAGTGAAAAAGAAGCTAAGAAATTGGTAGAATATTCTAAGATGGAACCTGAAGATTTTCATGAATTTGTTGAAAATAGACGATTGAAACAATTGGAAGATTTTCATGAATTTTTACTAAAGAATAAAGAATCTGAATTTTTTAAGTCTATTGTAGAAGCCAATATTAACTATAACACCTACGCTGATAAAGAGATTTATCCTTTTGCTTATTTCGGTAATAACAAAATGATACATATTAAGGATTTACCAGAAACATTCTTTAACCATAGAAAAAATATTGATTATAACGCCAATCACTTAAGTCATTTTTTTGCTTATAATCGATTTCTGTTTTCTAACATTGATAACTTAGCTATTAAAGATTATTACGAAAACAATCCGTACCATAGTAAATTTAATAGACATGCAATGTGCTATAATAAAAACAAGCTAGACTTAATTGATAGTATAATAAGCGATACTGCTATTAAAAATAATTTACTAAAATATAAAGCTAGAGAATATATTAGTAATAACCATACTGAGGATGAAGCTAATGAATTACTTAATCATTATTTAGCAAAAAGTACTAATGAAGACGATAAATCTTATATGAAAGAGTTAGTATCTTCCTTAAAACTCTTAAGACAAGGTAATCCTTTGCCAAATATTGAATTGGTTAATTACAACGACACACATCATTTTATAGATTCTATAATAACCAAGCCAACCATTATATATTTTTGGTCTTCTAATTCTAAATCTCAATATAGAAATAGTCATTACATGGTAGAAAAGTTAAAGTCTAAGTATCCGGAAATGGACTTTATCTCTATAAACGTAAATGATAATGACGATAAATTTTGGAAAAACATAATAAATAATTACAACTTTCCAACGATTAATGAGTTTAAGTTTAAGAACTCTAAAACAGCCAGAAAAACGTTAGCAGTTAACTATCTTAACAAGTCTATAATTGTTGATGAGGATGGCATTATACTGCATCCTAATGTAAATATCTTTAGGTCAGATTTTGATGAAACCCTAAAGACTTTACTACAAAAAAAGCACCTTATTGTAAAACAAGATGCTCTTTAATTAGTCTTAAACGTTTATATATAAACTTAATTTCCCTTGTTATAATCTGCTAAAAACTTAGCTAAACCAGCGTCAGTTAAAGGATGCTTTAACAAGCCTGTTATAGAACTTAAAGGCCCTGTCATTACATCTGCACCTAATTTAGCACAATCAATAACATGCATGGTATGACGAACGGAAGCTGCTAAAATTTCAGTTTCAAAAGTATAGTTATCATAGATATGTCTAATTTCTGCAATAAGATTTAATCCATCCGTAGAAATATCATCTAAACGCCCAATAAAAGGAGACACATAAGTAGCTCCTGCTTTTGCAGCCAATAAAGCCTGACCAGGAGAAAATACTAACGTTACATTTGTTTTAATACCTCTATCTGAGAAATACTTACAAGCCTTTACTCCATCTTTGATCATAGGTAATTTAATTACAATCTGATCATGTAATTCTGCCAAAGCTTCACCTTCTCTTACCATACCTTCAAAATCTGTAGAGATCACTTCTGCAGAAACATCGCCTTCTACAATATTACAGATGTCTACATAATGTTTTAATATATTATTGGTACCAGTAATACCTTCTTTTGCCATTAATGATGGGTTTGTAGTAACACCATCTAAAATACCCATATCTTGAGCTTCTTTAATCTGCTCTAAGTTTGCTGTATCGATAAAAAATTTCATGAAAATTTATTTTGAATTGTTGTGTTTTTAGTTGCCGCTAAAGTACGATTTTCAATTATTTTAAATGTATATTTTTATAGATTTAATTATCTATAATACATCAATTGATTAGAATAGTAAATTCTTTAGAAGTTGAATGGGAACACAAATTATCTTCCCACTCTTGAGAATCTTCATCATAATACTCAGGCGGATCTACATACAATTGAATTGTAAATGTAAAACTCCCTGAGGTTTCTGGCACGCCTTCTATAGACAGGGTTCTATAATCCGTATACAAATCTAAACCGTCTGGGAGATTTCCATAAACATCAAAATAATAGTCGTAGTAATTATCGTTAGGTTCATTTTTAATTTCTGCTGTTATGTCGTCTTGATAGTAATAACCAATATTTCCTACCGTAAAGGATTTGTTTGGAATCTCAGGTCTTTTATTAATAATACAGTCTACAATAGTATCGCAACTCAAGGATAGCAAACAAACTAATAGAATTGAAATTTTTAATGATTTAATGATTGATGATTTGTGCGTAAGGTCACAAATAATGTACCAATGCTATCTTATTAAGGAATAGATTTCCTTTTATTCAAACTCATTAAAGTATAATAAACTAAAAATAACGATGCTATTATGAAAGGAACACTTGTAATAAATGAAATTGGATATAAACCATCGTAGCTCCAATTTCCTGAGGTAAGTATATAAACGGAAATCCATAATACTATAACACCAACTAAATTAAGTGTATTCTTAAATATTTTACGTGAAACAAAAAAGCTAACAATTAAAATAATTTTACCAATGAAAGAAATTAAACCAACCAGCTCTAATCTATCTTGATAGTTACCACTTAAATTAAAAATTATTTCGTTGTTAAATAAAGATTGTACACTTAAATAATCTAAAACCAGTAAAATGCCTATACCATGTCCTACTCCTATTATTATAAAGCAATGAATAAGAATTGTATAAATTTTAATCTTTTTTAAGTCTTTCACAAATCCTTATCAACTTTTAGATGTTTAACTTATAACTTATAATGATTCATCAACATTTTCTCATAAACCGTATCTGGAAGAATTCGTTTTAAAACAATTGAGAATTTCTGTAAAAAAGCACCAACCTTATAATGGATTTTAGGGTTCTTTGATTCAATGATTTTATAAATAGCCTCTGCCATTTGTTTAGGGTCACTACCGCTATCAACGTGTTCGTCCATCATACGCAACGTTTTTCCGTAGGTTTCCTTGTATGGTGAATTTTCTAAAGCTGGTGCATGGTAACGACCTGCTGCGATATTAGTAGCAAAATCACCTGGTGCTACATTGGTCATGTTAATATTAAAAGCTTTTAATTCCATTCTAAAAGCTTCGGTAATTAACTCTAAAGCACCTTTACTTGCGCTGTAAACGCCTCTATACGGTAATCCCATATAACCAGCTATTGAGGTAACGTTAATTATTAAACCAGAATTTTGTTGACGCATTGATGGTAAAACAGCCTTTATAACATTGATTGGACCAAAAAAATTGGTTTCAAAATTACGTTTTATTTCAGCTTCAGGAATTTCTTCAATAGGACCTGTAATTCCTGCACCTGCATTATTAAGAAGGATATCTATTTTAGATTCTTTAGATAAAACATCAAAAATACATTTAGAAATAGTTTCAGGTTTAGTCACATCTAAAGCCACAATTGGGAATTTACTATTAGGATAATTATCAGGATTTCTGCTTGTGCCATAAACTATAAAACCTTTGGTTTGCAAAAACTCACCAACCGATTTTCCTATTCCAGATGATCCTCCTGTTATTAATACAACTTTAGACATACCTTATTATATATTATAATTTCGAAAATACAAATTACTTAATTAGTAGAATTTTACTTGCGCTTTATTTTTTGCTTTTAAACAAAAAAATCCTGATTAGCCATAGCTTTCAAGATTTGAATTTATTGCATAAAAAAAGGCAAGCTACCTACATCACACCGCTACAACCGTTTACCTTTGCTGCGTTCCCGCCCTGGAGGATTCAACAGGAGCTGGTTGTGTAGGACTTGCCGGCTGCAAAGATACAACCTTTTCAAACTTTCACAATAATTAATTAGAGATTTTTAAACTGAATTTAATTTAATAACTTGCTAAAAAATCAAATCAAACCTATGCACCTTTCTAAATATTTAATAATCTTATCATTAGCTTTAATTTTAACCAACTGTGGCGGAAATAATACTTCAAAAAATTCTAGTTTATCTATAAAAATTAATGAACAATCGTTAATGTTAGGTGATACACTTCAATTATCTATAAATAACCCAAAGAAGTTAGATATCTCTGGTGTTACTTATGAAATGAATGGAAAATCAATAAAAGACAATACCATACTTAACGACGTAACACTTGGTAAAAAGACTATTACAGCAACCGTAAATGTTGAAGGAAATACAGAAACACTTTCTAAATCGGTTGTAGTATTTAATAATGTAATACCAACTATTTACACTTTTGAAATTATAAACACCTACCCTCACGATATTACTTCTTATACCCAAGGTTTAGAGTTTTATAATGGTGAATTATACGAAAGTACAGGGCAAAGAAAAGAATCTAAACTTAGAAAGGTAAATTTTGAAACTGGTGAAATTTTAAAAAACATAGATTTAGAAGATCAATATTTTGGCGAAGGATTAACCATACTTAATGATAAGATCTACCAACTAACATGGCAATCTAAAAGAGGGTTTGTTTACGATGTAAGCACCTTTGAAAAACTAAGCAGCTTTAATTATGGTGCCAGTAAAGAAGGTTGGGGAATTTGTAACAATGATAAAATACTCTATAAATCTGATGGTACAGAAAAAATCTACCTTTTAGACCCTGAAACATTAATAGAACAAAACCATATTGAGGTTTATACACAAAAAGGAAAAATACCTAGTCTAAATGAATTAGAGTGGATCGATGGAAAGATATTTGCAAATATCTACCAAAGAAATGGTGTTGCCATTATTAACCCAAAAACAGGTGGTGTTGAAGGTGTTATTAATTTTGAATCTTTACGAAAATTAGTAACACAACATGCAGAATTAGATGTACTAAACGGAATTGCTTACCATCCAGAACGCAAAACTATTTTTGTTACTGGTAAAAACTGGGATAAACTTTTTGAAGTAAAAATTTTAGCTCAGTAATTCTTAGCCTTTAGTAAGAAAAATTAAGGATGTACATATTTGAGAAAACAATTACCGTTAAACAAGATGATATTGATGATCTTAACCATGTAAATAATGTTCGTTATGTGCAATGGGTTCAAGATATTGCCAAAGAGCATTGGCTCGCTTTTGCAACAAAAGAAATTTTAGAGGCTTACTCTTGGTTTTTAGTCAATCATTATATTGAGTATAAAAGTCAGGCATTGCTTGGTGATACTTTACATCTTAAAACATACGTGTCAGAAGTTGAAGGTGTATCAACGATTCGGCATGTCGAAATCATCAATGCAAAGACCAACAAATTAATTGTAAAGTCTAAAGCAAAATGGTGTCTTATAGATAATAAAACGCAGCGACCTACAAGGATTATTACAGAGATTAGAAAACTCTTTTAATTTCAATTTTCAATCTACTTATAACACATTTTGTAAATACCTCTAACGTAAACTTAACATTTATTTAGGTTAAAGTTTATTTAATGAGATATTGATTATCAATTGAATCGCTTTTCTTTAGAGCATCAATCAAAATCAATATGAAAAAAACTACACTACTCCTCTTGGTGTTATGCTTACCGTTTATGCATAATGCTCAAACTCTAAATGGAAAAATTTACGATGCAAAAGGCATTGTTAAAAACATCAAAATTTACAATAAAACACAAAATCGATTAACCTTAAGCAATGCAAATGGAGATTTTAGCATACAAGCAGAAATAAACGATAGTATTTCATTTGAATCTTTATTTTATCATAGCAAAACAGTTATTTTAAAAGACTTTCACTTTAATGGTGTAGCTGTTTTTGAATTAGACGAAATCTTAAACCAACTCGATGAAGTTGAAATTTTAACAGAACCAGAACAACCTGTTTTTAAGGAAGAAACCTATAATAATGACCTTCAAAACATTATTAAAGAAGACATTAAAAACAATCCGCATTTATACAAACCAGCTGGCGCTAATGGTGCTGTAGATATCTTAGCAGTTATTGGGTTGGTTGCTAAACTATTTAAAAATAAGGATAAATACGTCGCTCCTATTTATCAACCCATTTCTTATACCCAAATGGATTCTTTATTTAATAAAAGTGATTTTTTTAATAAAGACTTAATGATCAAAGATTTAAATATACCTGAAGATAAAACCTATCTTTTTTACGATTTCTGCGAAGCAAAGCAGATAAGCTCTGAGTTATTAAAAGACGTAAATAAAATGATGTTGCTAGAGGAGTTAGTGTTAAATAGTCAACTATTTTTAATATTATTAGAACAGTATGGTGAAGAACCTATAAAAAGCAAAGATTAATTTATACCAAAACTATAATAAATCATAACTTCAAAAGTTATATTTTTAAGCCTTAATTATATAAACCACTTTATGAAGCGATTGCTCTCATTTATACTTTGTTTCGGAATCTTATTATTTTGGAGTTCTTGTCGTGATGATTTTGAATTTTCTCCAAGCACAGGAAACTTAGAATTTGCACAAGACACCATTTATTTAGATACTGTTTTTACTGATATTGGATCAAGTACATATAGCTTAAAAGTCTATAATCGTAGTGATGATGATATTGTAATTCCGACAGTACAGTTAGAAAACGGTATTAATTCATTTTATAGAATGAATGTTGATGGCCAAACAGGTTTAGAAGGCGAACAAGAAGGTAAGTTTTTTGAAGATGTAGAGTTACTAGCAAATGATAGTTTATTTATTTTTATTGAAACCACTATTGATATTTCTACACTTAGCAGTTTAGAGAATCAATTTTTATATACAGATAAAATTCTTTTTGATTCAGGAAGCAATCAGCAAGACATTGATGTGGTTACCCTTGTAAAAGATGCCGTTTTTATATATCCTGCAAGAGATGAAGATACTAACATTATAGAAACCCTAACTTTTGATGTAGATGGCGACGGAACACCAGATGAGACTACATTACAAGGACGTTTTCTTAGCGATGAAGAACTCACTTTTACTAATGAAAAACCTTATGTTATTTATGGTTATGCAGGTGTTGGCACTGGTAAAACTTTAACCATGGAAGCAGGTGTACGTGTACATTTTCATGCAGATTCTGGTATAATTGTAACCGATGGTGCTACTTTAAATATTAATGGCGACATCAGTTCTGATCTAGATACTTTAGAAAACGAAGTGATTTTAGAAGGTGATAGATTAGAACCACTATACGAAGATATTCCTGGTCAATGGGGAACAATTTGGCTATATAATGGAAGCGAAAATAATACCATAAATTATGCTACCATTAAAAATGGAACTATAGGTGTTTTAGCTGAAGGTAACCAGAATGATGTAAATGATAAACTAACTATAACAAATTCTCAGATTTATAACTTTAGTAGTTTTGGGGTTTTAGGACGTGCAACATCAATAAATGCAGAAAATTTAGTTACTAACAATTGCGGACAATCTTCAGTTGCAGCAACTTTTGGTGGAAAATACAATTTTACACACTGTACCATTGCCAATTATTGGAATAGTAGTTTTAGGGATTATCCTGCATTACTTTTAAATGATTATGTCGTAGACGACGATAATACTGTATTTACAAACGATTTAATAGAAGCTAATTTTAATAACTGTATAATATATGGTAATGACAATCCAGAATTCACAATAGAAAGTGCTGGAAGTGTCTTTAATTTCAAATTTAATAATTGCTTATTAAGGTTTAATAATAGTACACTATCTGGTACAGATTTATATGATTTTGATGATGATTCATTCTACGAAAACAATGTTTTTAATGAAGACCCAGATTTTGAAGATGCCTTTGAAAACCTAATGCGTATAGGTGAAAATTCTGGAGCAATTAATATTAATACCACAACATTTGGTGTAGATAATGATATTCTTGGCAACTCTAGAACTTCAAATTCAATTGATGCTGGAGCATATATTTTTACCACTTTTGAAGATTAATTAAGTTATTTTGAAATCTAAACTAAATTACTCGAAATTCGCTATAGAGATTATTAAAAATCTATGGCTTACATTTAATTGTTTGGCCTTAATTCCTTTTGTTCTTGTTATCATAGAAAAAATAAGAAGACCTTCTTTTAAAAATTTAACAACAGGCCAACTAATTATTATTGGTATTATTTTGCTAGTTTCTTTTAGTTTAAATTTTTTACTAATCTATAAAACAAAATCTTCTAAAAAAGTTAGTACTTCTGCAAAAGAATAAGTTTAAAATATGTTTCAAAAATTAACAATTTCATTAGTTTTTATTTTTGGTGTTTTTCAAACGGTTAATAAACCTCTGTGCACATGTGTTTTTAATTACCAAAAAGCGTTCAAACATTACACCACTGTTTTTAGTGCAAAAATTACATCGGTAAAAGACGCTACAAACCAAAATTATAATAAAGAAGCGATATTAGAAATAATTAAAACCTATAAAGGAGAACCAGAAACAATTATATTGTCTACAATTAAAGGCTGTAGCACACCTTTACTTAAACCTAATAAAGAATGGTTATTTTTTACGTCCAAAGAAAATGGAATCCAAGTATTAGAATCTTGTAACCCTTCAATAAAACTATCTCCTAATAAATATGAATTAAAAAATTCTGATAAACTAAAAAAATGGCAACAAAAAACAGATAAAAATATTAAACTAATTGACTCTTTATCATTACTTTAAAAAAGCCTTTCAATGCAATTTTGAAAGGCTTTTTTTATTATTTAAATATATAACACATTCTATCAAATGAAACACGTTATATCTATTTAGTAATACCTAAACATTAAAAAGAGGACGTCCTCCCATTAGTTTATTCACTTTTTCAGCAATACCTTCTAATACCGTATCATTTTCGTAATTCTTAAGTACTTCATCAATTAAATCTACAACATAAGACATATCCGTTTCCTTTAATCCTCTTGTAGTAATTGCTGCTGTACCTACTCTAATACCAGAAGTTACAAAAGGAGATTCTGTATCAAAAGGTACCATGTTTTTATTTACTGTAATATCTGCTTTTACTAAGGCGTTTTCAGCATCTTTACCTGTAATATTTTTATTTCTTAGGTCAATTAACATCATATGGTTATCCGTTCCTCCAGATATTAAGTTATAATCTTTAGCTACAAACGCCTTAGCCATAGCATCAGCATTGTGCTTCACTTGTAACATATAATGTAAAAACTCATCAGTTAAAGCTTCTCCAAAAGCAATCGCTTTAGCAGCAATAATATGTTCTAAGGGTCCACCTTGGTTTCCTGGGAAAACACCAGAATCTAATAAACCAGACATTTTACGAAGTTTACCACTCTTTAAAGTAATACCAAATGGGTTATCAATATTTTCACCCATCATAATCATTCCACCTCTTGGGCCTCGTAATGTTTTGTGTGTTGTAGTTGTTACAATATGACAATGCGGCATTGGATCGTTTAAAATACCTTTTGCAATTAAACCTGCAGGATGCGAAATATCAGCTAATAAAACAGCGCCAACACTATCAGCAACTTCTCTAAACTTAGCAAAATCAATATCTCTAGAGTATGCAGAAGCACCAGCAATTATTAATTTTGGTTGCTCTTTTTTAGCTTGGTCAGCTAACATATCGTAATCAATATAACCCGTATCTTTTTTTACTCCATAAAATGTAGGACGATATAATTTACCCGAAAAATTAACAGGAGAACCATGCGTTAAGTGTCCACCATGAGACAAATCAAATCCTAATATAGTATCGCCTGGTTTTAAACACGCATGAAAAACAGCCGTGTTTGCCTGACTACCAGAGTGAGGTTGTACGTTTGCATATGCAGCTCCAAACAATGTCTTTGCTCTTTCTATCGCAATATTTTCAACCTCATCTACTACTTCACAACCTCCATAATAACGCTTCCCAGGATAACCTTCAGCATATTTGTTAGTTAATACAGAACCTGCAGCTTCCATCACTTGGTCGCTAACAAAATTCTCAGAGGCTATTAATTCTATTCCATCAACCTGGCGTTCCTTTTCAGCGTTAATGAGTTCAAAAATTTGTTCGTCGCGTTGCATATATAATGTATTTATTAAATCGACACAAAAATAGTGAATACATTAGTTTAAATATCAAAAATTATGTAGGTTTGAATGAAATTAATGAACATTTAATCAACAATAGTAATATGCCTTTATCAGCCAATAATCCAGACAGAACCTCTTGGTTACATGTCGGTAAATCTTCAGACTTCCCAATTCAGAACATTCCTTTTGGTGTTTTCTTAACCAGAGACGACATTATTACAATTGGAACTAGAATTGGAGATACTGCAATTGACCTTGGTGCATTACATCAATTGGGCTATTTTGAAGGTATTCCGTTAACCGACGACATTTTTTTACAAGATACCTTAAATGATTTTATTGCTGATGGTAGAAAAACGTGGCGTTTAGTTAGAAATAGAATTGCAGAAATTTTTGATGCCGAAAATGATACCTTAAAAAATAATGTTCCTCATAAAGAAACCATTTTATTTCGTTTGGATGAAATTGAAATGCAATTACCAATACAAGTTGGTGATTACACAGACTTCTACGCAAGTAAAGAACATGCAACCAATGTAGGTGCTATGTTTAGAGACCCAGACAATGCATTGTTACCAAATTGGGTACATATGCCAGTTGGATATCATGGTAGAAGTTCTTCTATTATACCTTCGGGAATTCCTATTCATCGTCCACAAGGTCAAACCTTACCAGAGGGTGCCGACAAACCTGTATTTGGACCTTCTAAATTGGTAGATTTTGAATTAGAAATGGCGTTTATCACTACTGATGCTAATGATTTAGGAGAACCAATCCCAATTGAAGAAGCTGAAGAATATATCTTTGGTTTAGTATTATTTAATGACTGGTCTGCACGTGATATTCAGAAATGGGAATATGTGCCTCTTGGACCATTCTTAGGAAAAAACTTTGCCTCTGCTATGTCGCCTTGGATTGTAACACTAGATGCTTTAGAACCTTTTAGAACAGAAAGCCCAAAACAAAACCCGAAGCCTCTTGAGTATCTTCAAACTAAAGGAAAAAAGAGCTTTGATATTAATTTAGAAGTAGGAATTCAGCCTAAAGGCGCTAAAGAAACAACGGTTTCTAAATCTAATTTTAAATATATGTACTGGAACATGTCTCAGCAATTAGCACACCATACTATAAATGGCTGTCCGGTGAATTCAGGAGATATGATGGGCAGTGGAACCATTTCTGGTCCAACACCAGATTCTTACGGTTCAATGTTAGAACTAAGCTGGAAAGGCACTAAACCAGTTAAATTAAAAGATGGTACCGAACGTAAATTCATTAATGACCACGATACTGTTATTATGAGAGGTTATTGTGAAAAAGATGATATTAGAATTGGTTTTGGTTCTGTAAAAACAAAATTATTACCTGTTTTTGATTCTAAGAAAAAGAAGAAGTAAGCAGTGTTCAGTGTTCAGTGTTCAGTGTTCAGTGTTCAGTGTTCAGTGTTCAGTGTTCAGTGTTCAGTGTTCAGTGTTCAGTGTTCAGTGTTCAGTAATCTAAAAAATATAGAAGGAAGATTAGAGTAAAATAACTTTAATCTTCTTTTTTTATTAAACATATTTCAACTAACTAAAACTCTAAACTTTTTACTAATCACAAGTCACGTTTAACTTTACACTTTAAACTTATTACTTTCTACTTTACAATTTTTATTCTCAACTGAGACTAAGACTAAAACGAAGCCTCACAACTAAAACTAACCCACTCTTTCTTTACAGGATGCTCAAAACTCAAACTCTCGGCATGAAGGTGTAATCGGTTTGAAATTCTTCCGTATAAATCATCGCCAACTATTGGCATATTTAGTCCTTTATGATGCGCAGCATGTATACGCAACTGATGTGTTCTACCAGAGATTGGATAAAAATGAATCCTTGTTTTATTATCTACGACCTCAACAACTTCAAATTTTGTTGTGGCTTTTTTACCGTGTTCGTAACAAACCAATTGCCTTGGTCTGTTGTTTAAATCTACTCTTAATGGTAAATCAATAAGGCCTTGTTCAACATTTAAAACTCCATCTAACAAAGCCACATAGCACTTTTTTACAGTGCGTTCTATAAACTGTTTTTGTAGCTTTTTGTGTGTTCTTTCATTTTTAGCTACCAATAATAATCCTGAAGTGGACATATCTAAACGATGCAACAATAAAGGACCTGTTGCATTTGGTAAATACGCTTGCATTCTTGTTAAAACAGAATCTTTAATAGTTTTACCTGGCACTGATAGAAACTCATGTGGTTTGTTTACCAGTAGTAAATAATCGTCTTCATAGATTATCTCAAGTTCGCCATTAAACACACCAGCCAATTCAATAGGATTTGGTTCTACGTCTAAACCTTGCATCATGTGTCCTAAAATAGGTTCGCATCGTCCTCTGCAAGATGGATAAAACTGACCATGTTTTCTAACTTCTTTAGTTGGCGCAATTCCCCAATAAAATTCGGCCATTGCAATAGGCTTTAAATTATTTTGATATGCATACTGAAACAACTTAGGCGCAGCACATTCGCCAGCAGCTGAAGGTGGTTTTCCTAAGTCTGTATTATTAAATATTGTGATTAAATCTTTGGTTTCGCCTTTAGCATTTAAAAATTTATAATGCTCGTGAATTTCTTTTTGCAAACGAGCCGACAATGTTTTTCGTTCTAATTTTAAAGCTTCAATTGGGTTTTGTAATTGGGCTAAATTCTTTTCTGCTTTGTTCAGCGCATCTTCCAGATGTAGTTTTAAATATTTTAAATCTATATTACTCTGAATACTTTGTTGTTTTAATTCTTCAAAAAAAAATGCTTTTTCAGTATCTGTAAGATTTAGCTCTGCTTCTACTCTTCGTTGTTTTCTTTTTTGCTTTTCGGTTTTTGCATTGGCTTTAAAATCTTGAAGTTTTTGAATCTTTTCAAGCTTTAATTTTTTTAATTTTTCTAAGGCTTTTTCAATTTCAGGATTTAGTTCTAGTTCTTCAATTCTAGCCGTTAAATCATTTAAATATGCTTCATTTTGTTTGTAAAAACCTTCTGTATTCAAAGTATCATAAACAGGCGGAACAAAGCCTTTTAAATGATTGCTTTCTGCTAATTTTCCCGAAAATGCAGCTAGGAATCCTAATTGTTCATCAAAAGTTTCAACTAACATTACACCAAACATTTTCCCTAGTTTTAAACCTTTCTTTGATTTGTCTAATCCAAAATTATGTTCAAAATCTTGCTGAGCAGATAAGTATGATTTTACTTCATCTGCAGCTTTAATACAAAGCGGATGTGGTGTATAATAAAACGGAAATGTAAACTGTTCCGGAAGTTTTTCCGAATGTATTTCTAAAGGATGAAAACAACCGTTTTCCGTATTAAACATAGTACTTTCCATTGATTTGCAAAGAAACGAAATAACCTTTAAACTATTCAACATTTAAACTTTAAAACCCACTAAAAATAAGTTTGGCATCATAATTGGATTTACCTATTACATAACCAATAAAACCTAACATTATGAAAAGATTTTTACTTTTAACAGTCCTTGTTTCAGTACTAATATCTTGTAGTGCTAAAAAACAAATTGAAACCGCAATTAGCCATGGTAATTACGACCAAGCTATTTCTGAAGCGTTAAGAAAACTTGAAAACAATAAAGACAAAAACCGAAAGCAAGATTATATTGTAATGCTTGAGGAAGCGTACTATAAAGTTTTAGAAAAAGATTTAAATGCTATTGCGCATCTTAAAAAAGATGGTAACCCAGAACAATACAAAACCATTTATAACATTTATATAGATTTAGAAAAAAGACAAAACGCAATTAAACGTGTAATGCCTTTGCAGATAAATGGTAGAACCCTGGATTTAGAATTTAACGATTACAGCTCAGAAATTGTAGATTACAGATACAAAACCTCTGAATATTTAATTGGCCAAGGAATTTCATTATTAGATTCTGGCGATAAATATAATGCAAGACAAGCACATGGTATTTTCAGTTATATTGAAGAAATTAATCCTAATTTTGAAGAAAACAGAAGCTTAATTACAGAAGCACATGAAGCTGGTATGGATTATGTACATGTTTCTGTACAGAATCAAACACAACAGTTTATTCTACAACAATTAGAAGCGAATTTAATTGATTTTAATACCTATGGTTTAAATGATTTCTGGACAACATATCACGCTAATACTAGTGAATCTATAGATTACGATTTTGCTATGCAATTGCAATTAAAGCAAATAAACATTTCGCCAGAGCGTATTAACGAAACACAACTTTTAAGACAAAAGCAAATTGTTGATGGTTGGGAATACCAATTAGATAGAAACGGAAATGTGAAAAAAGACAGTTTAGGTAACGATATTAAGATTGATAAGATTATTAATGTTAAAGCACGTTTTACGGAAGTTTTACAAACGAAATCTGCACAAGTAATTGCTGATGTAATTTATACAGATTTAAAACATAATCAAATTATAGATGCCTTTGAAATAGATAGCGGATTTGTTTTTGAAAATGTATTTGGAACTTATAGAGGCGATAAAAGAGCGTTACATAAAAACGATATTTCACTTATAAACCAAAGACAAATGCGTTTCCCTACAGACGAACAAATGGTCTATGATACAGGTGAAGATTTAAAACTAAAGCTTAAGGATATCATCGGTTCTTATGCGTTTAGAAGAAGTTGAAATATCAAAACTTAGTATATAAAAACTCTTACTTAGGTAGGAGTTTTTTGTTTTCTAGGATTTCTTTTTGCCAACCTTAAAAGACTTTTTAAATCGTTTTTGCTTTTTACTCGGAGCAGATGCTAATATATCTTTTTCTCTTTTAAATTTTTTTAAAGCTTCAATTAAATCCGATTTTACCAATCTTTCTAACACGTCTTTTCGTTTTACAAAACTATAATAACTCCCAATTAATAAAAACAGACTTCCAGCAATCTCAATGGCACCATTAGAAATTAGGGGAAATTGCGTGAATAAATTAACACCTACTAAAGCTTCTGTATAAAAGAATTTATATAAACCAATGACTAAACAAACAATACCTAATGTAGATAATGTATAGATACTTGAATTAATTTGTTTATTTCTTTTTTTAACTAAAGTTGCTAGGTACAAGTCACTTAAAAGCGGGTTTTCTTTTTGTTTTTCTTGGGCAAGAAATTCCAAAAACACGTCATCTAAACCAGAAAAATGAATACCATAACTACGTTTTTCTAAATCTTTTTTGGTAATCTTAAATCTATTATATAAACTCAAGACTTAACTATATTTTTCTAAGTCTATTTCGTTAATACTTCCGTGGCTAGCGGTTGTAACAACTACACCATTCTTTATTACCAATAGTTGAGGAGACTGATGCATTACCTGAAATTTATAACCCACTTCATTAGACACGTCTCTGTAACTCAATAAATCTAGATAATATAAATCTGCATTTAAATCTAAATTATAGGCTGCTACAAACTGATTCATTACCATTCTACTAATACCACATCTGGTAGAGTGCTTAAAAATTATTTGAGTTTTTAAATTAGATTTTTCAGCAATATCTTCTAATTGAGACACATTATTTAAAGGTTGCCATGCTAAAATCTTTTCTTCTTTAGATGCTCTATCATTACCTCCAAACATTTTATTAAATAATCCCATTTATTGTTTTTTATTGGTAAGTCGTTAAAAAAATTAAAACTTTCAATTATCACTATACAAATTAGTAATGATTGCTCTTAATTCTCCAGGTTTTATTGGTTTTATAATATAATCTGATATTTCACTAATATTTTTTGCCTTCTCTATATCTACTGGGTCTACAGAAGAAGAAACCATGTAAATTGTTATCTTTTTACCTACTTTAGGTTTTATTTTTATATACTCTTCCATAAACTCAAAACCATCCATTATAGGCATATTAATATCTAAGAAAATAACGTCTGGTAATTCTAGCTCATTATTTAAGTTATTAATTAAAAAATCAAAAGCTTCCTCGCCATCTGCAAATGCTTTTATGTTTTTATCAAAGTCTAATGCTTCTAATGTTTTTACTACTGTAAATTTGTAAATTTCATCATCATCTACAATACAAATATTTAGTACGTTTCTCATTATTTAGTTAAAGTTTATTATAAATTTGGTGCCTTGGTCAACAATACTTTCTGCTTTAATACTGCCTCCCATCGATTCTATTTGCATTTTTGTCATAAAAAGGCCAACACCTTTAGCATCTGGATGTCTATGAAACACTTTATTTAGCCCAAATAACTTTTTTCCATGCCTCTTTAAATTAATTCCCAACCCATTATCTGTTATTTCTAATTTAATTTTACCATCAATAGTGTAAGATTTTACATGTATTTCTGGCGTTCTATCATTAGATTTATACTTTATTGAATTTTCTAACAAGTTAAGAAAAATACTTTCAATGTAGGTTTTATTGAAGAATATTTCATCTATTGCACTAAAGTCTGATGTTATTCTTGCATTAGATTCTATAATCTGAGGAGCTAATTTAGCCTCTGCATGCTTAAATGCTGAAGTTAAACTAATATTTTGTTTCTCAACAACTTTGTTCTTGATTTTTAAGGCATCTATTAAGTTATTCAACGTATTGGTAAGATGAATTACTACTTTTTCAAATTTCTCAAAAACCATAGCTTTTTCACCCTCTTCTGTAGACATTTGGTACATGTCTATAAGAGAATTAAGATTACTAACAGGTGCTCTTAAATTATGCGATGTTATCTGAGCAAAATCCGCCAATTGCACGTTTTGGTTGGTTAATTTTAACGCGGTTAATTCTAAATTTTTATTAGATTTCAAAATCTTATCTTCATATTCTTTTTCATTGGTAATATCCCTAATTGCAATTGAAATTAGTAAACCATCTTCTGTCTGCAATGGACTTAAACTAATATTTATAGGAAATTCTCTTCCATCTTTGTTTACACCAATTAACTCCTTTACCTCACTTAAACGTAATTCTTCTGGATTATCTATAAATTGTTTTTGAATCGCTTCTAAATTAGCTTGAACAGATTTTGGAACTAATACCGATATTGGTTGCCCTAACAACTCTGTAGAAGAATAGCCAAATATACGCTCTGCTTGCTTATTACTTAAATGAACAATAGAATCTTTATTGATAATTACCATAGCATCTGGTGCAGACTCTAATAATCCTCTAAATTTAATCTCTGCAGTTCGTTGATGTGTTATATCCTGAAATGTTCCTATAATTTCTATAATTTCTCCAGAACTATCTTTAAATAATTTACTTAATACCTGTATTATTTTTACTTTACCTTTGGCTGTAATTATTCTATAAATAATATCCTGATTAAATTTATTATCCATAAACTTACTCTCAAAATGTTTTGAGACCATTTCAAAATCATCTGGATGCGTAATCTCAAAAAATGTTTCTGGTGTAACATTTGCAGTTGCTTCATCCATATCTACTATTTTATAGAGGTTTGAAGACCATTTTACAGAATTAGCTTTCACATTCCATTGCCAATGTCCTGTTACGTTCATTTCTTCTGCAAAATTTAATAATTGATTTTGTTTTTTTAGTGCATTTTCTGACTTCTTAAGAACTGTGATATCCTGAAAAACACCGTATAGTCTGATACATTCTCCATTTACAAATTCGGCTTGCCCTATATCTCTTATCCACTTTTCTTCGCCATCCATATCCATAATCTCTAATTCTAAATCAAAGGGCTCTCCAGTTTTTATTAATCGTTGTATAGCATTTACAATTTGTGTTCTACTAACTTCAGTATTATAAAAATGTAAACTCTTTTTAGAATAAACTTCATAATCTTCAGGTAGTTTTAAAATTTCTTTAGAAATATCACTAAAAAACATTTTATCTGTTTTCATATCAACTTCCCAAGCGCCTATGCGAGCAACTTTAGTTGTACTCTCTAAAATTTGTTCTACTCTAAGTTTAGCAATTTCATCGTTTTTTAGTTTTGTTATATCCCGAGAGTACATTAACAATCCTCCAATTTCATTCTCAGAAAGATACCAAGGTCTTACATCCCAAGACAGCCATTGTACAGTTCCATCTTTTCGTATAAAAGGTGCCTCATCACATATATCTATTTCTCCTTTTAAACATTTTTGGTGTAGTGCTTTCCAATCGTCTGTTATTTCTGGAAAAATGTCATAATGAGATTTACCTATAATATGCTTATCAGTAATTTTATAATCTTCTTTCCACTTTTCTGAAGCTGCAATATATTTCATGTCATTATCTAACATGGCCATAGAACTAGGAGATTGTTCTATAAAAATTCTATTATATTTTTCCTTTGCTAATAAACTAGATTTTAAGTCTGTTAATACTTTATTTGAACTTAATAAATTATCAAATACAGGAATTAAGATGATGAAAAAGCCACCCAAAACAAATAAGCCAAACAAAATAGCAACAATAACAATTACCTTTTTTAAATCATCTAATCTTGTTTTTATAACATTTTGTTGATGAATTAAAAGTGTATTCATAGCATGAAGATAAGTTGCTTCTGCCTCATGAAATTTGTTATCAATATTGGGTAAATTTTGTTGTCCTTTAACTAATGCATTAGAAATTGTATTTATTTTTTCAATACTAGAGTTACTTATTGAAAAAATAGAATCTATGTAAAAACGATTTTTAGAACTACTATTTTCATTCTCGAGTACAATTTTTTTATAAATAGACTTATGGCTACTAATAAAACCATTACTGTAAGATTTAAAATCTTCTAGTCTCTTATAATCTGAAGCATTAGAGTAATTATCAGAAATAAAATGTATTTTATTAACTACATTACGGCAGGTTAACATTTGTAACTCCAGCGCCTCTGTAAAATTTACAATTCTTTTTTGCTCCTCAACATAACTTTGAAATATGGCAATGACAATAATTACACAAACTACTATTGTAGCTATAAATAAGAAATAACGCTTCTCAATTTTTTTCTGAATTTCCATCATTTAAATGAAATAAAATATGGTTAGGGTCTATATTATTTCAATTCGAAATACTAAAAAAGGAAAATTTAATGACAATTTATATAAATAATTAATATTTATTTCTATTTTATTTTCGGTATAAATAATAATAAATCAGTTAAATAGCACCGACACCCAGACAAAACGTCATATCTACATCAACACATTGTGCCTTTTTGTCATAATTATACTACAAATCAACTTTGGTAAGAATGTTGAATAGTACATTGAAAACAATAACATAACAATAAGAACAAAATAAAAGATGAACTTTAATAATTATACAATTAAATCACAAGAAGCCATACAGCAAGCACAACAGCTGGCTCAAGGTTTAGGTCATCAACAAATAGAAAACGAGCATATTTTTAAAGCTTTATTTAACGTTGATGAAAACGTTTTACCATTCTTACTAAAAAAGTTGAATGTTAACGTATCCATGCTTCATCAAATTTTAGAAAAAGAACTAGAGCGTTTCCCTAAAGTTTCTGGAGCAGATATAATGATATCTCGTGAGGCGAGTAAAACCTTAAACGAATCCTCAATTATAGCTAAAAAAATGAATGACGACTACGTTTCCGTAGAACATTTAGTTTTAGCCATTTTTAAATCTAAAAGTAAAATTGCTCAAATTTTAAAAGACCAAGGCGTTACAGAAAAAGGCTTAAATGCTGCAATTGAAGAATTAAGAAAAGGCGATAGAGTAACCTCTCAAAACCAAGAAGAGACCTATAACTCACTTAATAAATACGCTAAAAACTTAAATCAGCTTGCAGAAGATGGTAAGTTAGACCCTGTAATTGGTAGAGATGAAGAAATACGAAGAATTCTTCAAATTTTATCTCGTAGAACAAAAAACAACCCCATTTTAGTTGGTGAACCAGGTACTGGTAAAACCGCTATTGCAGAAGGATTAGCGCACAGAATTATTGATGGCGATATACCAGAAAATCTAAAAGACAAGCAAATTTTTGCTTTAGATATGGGAGCACTTATTGCAGGTGCAAAATTTAAAGGTGAATTTGAAGAACGTTTAAAAGCCGTTATCAAAGAAGTAACAGAAAGTAATGGAGATATCGTTTTATTTATAGACGAAATTCATACACTTGTGGGTGCAGGTGGTGGACAAGGTGCCATGGATGCAGCTAATATTTTAAAACCTGCTTTAGCACGTGGCGAATTAAGAGCTATTGGTGCCACTACTTTAGATGAATACCAAAAATATTTTGAACAAGACAAAGCTTTAGAGCGACGTTTTCAAATGGTAAAAGTAGATGAACCAGATACCGAGAGTGCCATTTCTATTCTTCGTGGTATTAAAGAAAAATATGAAGCGCACCATAAAGTTAGAATTAAAGATGAGGCCATTATTGGTGCGGTAGAATTATCGCAACGCTACATAACAAATCGATTTTTACCAGATAAAGCCATAGATTTAATGGATGAAGCTGCTTCTAAATTACGTATGGAAATTAACTCTAAACCAGAAGAATTAGATGTTTTAGACCGTAAAATTATGCAGCTAGAAATTGAGCATGAAGCCATTAAGCGCGAAAAAGATGAAACAAAATTAAAAAGCTTAAAAGCAGATTTAGCTAATCTCAAGGAAGAACGTAATGAACTCAATGCTAAATGGAAATCTGAAAAAGAAGTCGTAGAAAATGTTCAGAATATAAAGCAAGAAATAGAAAATTATAAACTTGAAGCTGAACGCGCCGAACGCGATGGCGATTACGGAAAGGTTGCCGAAATCAGATATGGGAAAATTAAAGAGGCTAATGAAAAGTTAGAGAAATATCAGATTGAGTTAGCAGAACAACAAGACACTTCATTAATTAAGGAAGAAGTTAATTACGAAGATATTGCAGATGTTGTAGCCAAATGGACAGGCATACCTGTCACAAAAATGTTGCAAAGTGATCGTGAAAAACTCCTTAAACTTGAAGACGAATTACACAAACGTGTTGTTGGGCAAGAAGAAGCTATTGAAGCCGTTAGTGATGCTGTACGTAGATCCAGAGCAGGACTTCAAAACCCGCAAAAACCATTAGGTACCTTCTTATTTTTAGGAACTACTGGTGTGGGTAAAACAGAACTTGCAAAAGCATTAGCAGAATATCTATTTGATGATGAAAACGCCATGACGCGTATAGATATGAGTGAATATCAAGAACGCCACGCGGTAAGCAGGTTAGTTGGCGCACCTCCTGGATATGTTGGTTACGATGAAGGCGGACAATTAACAGAAGCAGTAAGACGTAAGCCTTATTCTGTAGTTTTATTAGATGAGATTGAAAAAGCGCATCCAGACACATTTAATATTTTATTACAAGTATTAGATGAAGGTAGATTAACAGATAATAAAGGTAGAATTGCAGATTTTAAAAACACTATTATAATAATGACCTCTAACATAGGAAGTCATTTAATACAAGAGCGTTTTGAAGCTACTAAGGATATACCTTCTGCTATGGAAGCTGCAAAAATAGATGTCCTTGCTGTTTTAAAACAAAGTGTAAGACCAGAGTTTTTAAACCGAATAGATGATACCATTATGTTTACACCGCTTTCAAAAGAGAACATTGTAGATATTGTAAGCTTACAACTAAAAGGTATCACCAAAATGATAGCAAAACAAGGCATTACTTTTGATGCTACACCAGAGGCTTTAAGCTATTTGGCAGAGAAAGGTTATAACCCAGAATATGGAGCAAGACCTGTAAAACGAGTTATACAAAAAGATGTACTCAACCAGCTAAGTAAAGAAATACTAGCAGGAAAAGTGACTACAGATAGTATTATTTTATTAGATGAATTTGATGGGCAGCTAGTCTTTAGAAATCAAGGAGATTTAGTTGCAGAAGAATTACAATAAAACTGTAACAATTTAGACTAAAAACAGTCTTTATAATGATTGGTTGGTTAAGAGCAACACAAATTCCAAGCGCTTGGAAGGCGTGTTGCTCTTCCTGTTTAATATAAATAATTATTACAATTTTAATGCAATCTTTGATTTTTTAAGTTGAGTTTCAAACAACTCTTGGGTTAATTCTGATTTCCACATAGGTATCATAACCTTTAGTAATTGCTTTCCTTTTTCAGAATTAAGAATTTCTGGAAATGCCTTTTCTATAACAGTCATCATTACATGCACTGCTGTAGAAGCTCCAGGCGAAGCTCCTAAAAGGCACGTTATACTGCCGTCTTTACTACTAACTACTTCTGTACCAAATTGCAACTTTCCACCTTCAAAATCGTCCTTTTTAATAATTTGAACACGCTGACCTGCCACCAATAACTCCCAATCTTCACGCTTTGCATTTTTGTAAAACTTACGTAATTCATCCATGCGATCGTCATGGCTCATACTTACTTGTTCTACCAAATACCGAGTTAATGGCAAATTATGCCAAAAAGCACCTAGCATTGGCGACAAATTATCAAATTTAATGGACTTTACTAAATCTAAGTAAGACCCTTCTTTTAAAAATTTAGGACTAAAACCTGCAAATGGACCAAATAGTAATTCTCGTTTACCATTAATATATCTTGTATCTAAATGTGGTGTAGACATTGGTGGATCATTAGGGCCTGCTTTACTGTAGACTTTAGCGTTGTGTTGATTAATTATAGCTTCATTTTTACAAACCAACCATTCGCCACTTACGGGAAAACCGCCATAGCCTTCCTTCTCCTCTATTTCAACTTTTTGAAGCAACAACAAACTTGCACCTCCTGCACCTATAAAAACATGCTTAGATTCTATTTGATGAATAGTTTTTGTTTCTAAATCTTTTAATTCAACCGTCCAATCTATATCTAAACTAGGATCTACATCTTGCACTTCAATATTGCAATGAACAGGCGTATTAAACTTAGTTTCTAAAATTTGAAAAAGTTGCTGAGTAAGATTGCCATAATTAACCTCTGTGCCTCTACTAATACGAGATGCTGCCATGTCTTCATTAACAGACCTATCACTGGCTATTAAAGGAAACCACGATTTCATTTTTTCAACATCTCTTGTAAACTCTATTGTATCAAATAAATAGTGTTTTTTAAAAGCTTTGTAGCGTGCTTCTAAATAATCTGAATTTTCCTTTCCAGTTACCCAACTGTGATGTGGTACATTTTTTATAAAATCTTCAGGGTTTTCAATTAAACCTTCATTAACTAAAAAAGACCAAAACTGTTTTGAGACTTCAAACTGTTTACAAATCTCTATGGCTTTATTAATTGAAACATGGCCATCTTTGCCTTGTGGACAATAATTTAATTCACACAAAGCAGAATGGCCTGTGCCTGCATTGTTCCATGCTGCAGAACTCTCTTGTGCAACATTATTTAACCGCTCAACAATTAGCACCTTTAATTTTGGTTGTAATATTTTAGAAATTAATGCTAAGGTTGCGCTCATTATACCACCTCCTACACAAATTAAATCGTATTCTATTTTAGCATTTAGTTTTTTGGTCATTTCTTTGTATTTAATGCTTCAATATAATAAGAGGATTTCTTCTGGCTACTTTATTGTAAATAAAATTTAAATTATACGTAATTAGGTTTATCATTGTAGCGTTAATTTTACTTTAATACTAACGCTTATTAATGATTGATTAAGTATTTTTTAACACGTTTAAACAAAGAAATACACATCTAACATTTTCTTACAAAGAGTTTATTTATTCTTAATTCTTAATTAACTGACTATCAAGTGCTTATAATTTTATAAAAATATATTCGACGAAATGCACAATATTTTTCCAACGTTTTAATGCTTTTTAACGGATAAATATTAACTTTGTCGAGCTATTTAATTCTAACGTTACCTTTTAAGTTTAATCAATATTTGTTGTGTTCCCATGACATAATACGGGAATTATTGCAATTAATTTTAAGTACAAAAGCCCTAACTTTTTATGATAGAATTAAATAAATTTATTGACCATACTCTATTAAGCCCTTCAGCAACCGAAGCGGACATCCTAAAACTTTGTGACGAAGCATTAAAATACCGTTTTTACTCTGTTTGTGTAAACAGTAATTATGTTGCATTAGCTAAACAAGCTATAGGTCGTTCTAATGTTAAAATTTGCTCTGTAGTTGGTTTTCCACTTGGTGCAATGTCTACAGAAGCCAAAATATTTGAAGCAAAAAATGCTATAGACCAAGGCGCAACAGAAATCGATATGGTTATTAATATTGGTCGTCTTAAGAGCAAAAATTACCTTGCTGTTCTCAAAGACATCAGTAAAGTAAAGAAAGCCATAGGTTTTACAACGCTAAAAGTAATTTTAGAAATCAGTGAACTTTCTAAAAACGAAATTGTAAAAGCTTGCGAAATCTGTATAGATGCCAAAGCCGATTTTGTAAAAACATCAACAGGATTTTCTAAAAGCGGAGCAACATTAACTGCCGTGAAAATTATGAAAAAAACGGTAAGAGGTCAGCTTAAAATAAAAGCTTCTGGCGGAATTAGAGATGCTGAAACAGCACTAAAATATATAGAAGTTGGCGTTTCTAGAATTGGTGCTTCTGCAGGTGTTGCAATGATGAATGACGAATATTCAACAGCAGCCTATTAGAAATTATACACTAATTACCTTAATAAAAAGATTTAAGCTTTTTTAATTTCGAATTATATTCAAGTTAATTTAATGCTCTCAGTTTCTTATGTTAAATTTTAATAACATAAGTCATTCGAAAAAATTAAGACCAAAGACAAGAAATTTGATATAAAATAAAAAACTTAAATCACTTCTTTACCTAACTTTGCAATATGAGTGTACATATTGAAGCTAAAAAAGGTGAAATAGCAGAAACTATTTTACTACCAGGAGATCCTTTAAGAGCTAAATGGGTTGCTGAAACATTTTTTAAAAAACCGGTTTGCTTTAACAAAGTTAGAGGAATGCTAGGCTATACTGGCACCTATAATGGCAAACCAATTTCTGTAATGGGAACAGGTATGGGAGTTCCAAGTATATCTATTTATGCCAATGAATTAATAACAGAATATGGCGTAAAAAATCTCATTAGAGTTGGTAGTGCTGGCTCTTACCAAAAGGATATAAAAATTAGAGATATTGTTTTAGCTATGTCTGCGTCTTCTAATTCTGGTATTAACAAATTACGTTTTGGTGGTGCTGATTATGCACCTACAGCAGATTTTAGTTTGTTTACAAAAGCTGTAGAAGCAGCGCGCGAAAAAAACATAGAGATTAAAGCAGGTAATGTTTTATCTTCAGATGAGTTTTACGAAGATGATAAAGAATCCTTTAAAAAGTGGTCTAAATTTGGTGTACTTTGTGTAGAAATGGAAGCTGCAGGTTTATATACCGTAGCTGCAAAACATAATGCAAATGCTTTAGCTATTTTAACCATCTCAGATTCTTTAGTTACTGGAGAAACTACATCGAGTAAAGAACGTGAAACTACGTTTAAAAACATGATAGAAATCGCTTTAGAATTGGCGTAATAACACTATTAATAGATGAAATATTTCATTGCAATTATTATCTTATTAAGCAGTTTAATTGCATTTCAATTATTGGATACATTCTATTCAACTTACCTCAATATTTCAATTGTTGTTCTCATTTATCTTACACTCATTATTTGGGAATTATCAATTTTTAAAAACAACTTTAATAACGAATATAAATTCCGTAGTCAAGGTAAATCAATTGATGTATTTGATTTAATTTTCGCCATACTAATTTCCGTTTTATATATCTTGCAAGGCAACATTTCAGAATTTGAAATTTTATTTATTTTATGTTTATGGTCTATACCAATTGTAAACTTTGTAATGTGGTTTATTTATAAAGTAAAAACGCCATATACGAGGATAAATTATATCTTAATCAACGTTGGTTTAAAATGAGACTTTTGCCCAATCTAATTCAGATAAACCATAATAGAATTACTAAAACTTTGAATTTAGAATTCAAGATAAAATCAGATATATCTATCAACATTAAAGATTATAAGCCTGAAGATATCCAAAAACTTTTAAAGCTATTACTAGAAAAATCTGAACACAATGTAATTATTCCTACTAATTTAAAACTTAGTAAAAAAGTAATTTAAAATCTACAATATAAATCACTAAATTCGTAGTACGCTATATAGTAATACTTAATCAGATTCTTTTATCTAATATGAAAAAATTAATACTAATACTTCTCTTAACTTTAGTAGTATTTCCCTCTTGTAAAGAAAAAGAAACTGAACAAAATGAAAATGTAATTGCTACATACTACTTAATAAGACATGCCGAAAAAGATAGAGGTGATAAAAAAAATAAGGATCCACATTTAACTTCTTTTGGCCGCCAGCGTGCCAATAATTGGAATAAACACTTTAAAGGTATTAAATTTGACGCTGTTTATTCTACAGATTATAATAGAACAAAAGAGACCGCAACGCCAACTGCAAAGGCAAATGATTTAGTGATTCATTTTTATAATCCTTCTGACTTTAAAATTGAAGAATTTAAAGAGAAAACAAAAGGTAAAACCGTATTAATTGTTGGTCACAGTAACACTACACCAAAATTTGTAAATGCTTTAATAAACGAAGAAAAATACGATGATATTGAAGATCATAATAATGCCAACTTATACAAAGTAACCTTCACAAAAGATGGCAAAAAAACGTCTGAATTATCAGTTGTTAATTAACTGTACTTCTACATTCTCTAATTCAATTTTAGACAATAATTCTAATTGATTATTTTCAAAGTCTTTACCTAAATCTTCGAGCTTTATTTCTGTATCTTTTGTTTTATAGTTATTATAATCTACAAAACGTAAACCGTTAATATAACGCTCATTATAGGCTTCTCTAAAACGCATTCCCACACCAAATGCTTCGTTATATGAGTATGCTAAATAATCCATCTTAAAGTTCTGCTTATCAAACCAATACACAAACACATCTTCAAAATCTTCTCCTCCTCCATTTTTATTAAAAGTCACTTTTACTTTATAATAATCTTTGCCCTTTATTTGCTCATCAGCTAATAATGTTTTGTTCACAGCCTCGTCATTTAATCCATAAGGTAAAACTGAAAAATAATGTACAGAATTTACAGAGGCTTCGTAGGTTTTGGCAATAGAATCTTCAAGCTTTACGAAGTCTTTATTGTCGTAACGTTCAAAACCAACATTACTTAACATATCAAAAATAGAATCGTTATCTTTTACTAAAATTCTAACTAAAAGAAACTCATGGTTTTTACGAAGTGCTTGGTAATAAACATCTCTAAATTCAAATTTTAAACTCGATTGTTTAAACTTTTCACCACCAGAAACTTCAATTGATTTGTTTACAATATCATTTGCTGTCAATTTCGTTTTATGCCCTTCAATAACAGATGTATCAATTGTAGTATTTTCATTTTTACAGCTAAAACAAACCGCAATTAATAGGAGTAAAATATAATTTTTCATGGGTTACTTATTTTCTAAAAACACAGTCGCAAAACTAAAGTTTAGATTTCAAATTAATGACGTATTAACAAATTCTTAATTCATAGAGAAAACATTTCAAGCTTTAAACTTTTACAATTTTCACTAAAAACCTATCTTTGCCAACCATGCAAAATAAGGTCAACATACTTAATAAGAAAGCCAAATTTCAGTACGAAATATTAGATAAATATACGGCTGGAATTGTTCTTACCGGCACAGAGATTAAATCTATTAGAGCCAGTAAAGCGTCTATTGCCGAAAGCTTTTGTGAGTTTAATGACCGTGGAGAGCTTTTTGTTATTAACATGACGGTTGAAGAATACGCTTACGGTAATTACTACAACCACAGACCAAAGGCAGAGCGCAAATTACTTCTTAATAAAAAAGAGCTTAAAAAGCTTAAAAAAGAAATTGACGTTAAAGGCAATGCCATTATTCCTTTAAAACTTTTTGTTGATGATAGAGGTTATGCCAAAATGATTATTGGCTTAGGAAAAGGTAAAAAACTCTACGATAAGCGCGAAACTATTAAAGATCGCGACAACAAGCGTAATTTAGCTCGTATTAAGAAAGATTTTAGGTAATAAAAATCCCTTTTTATATCTATTGTTTTCTATTTCAAATTAAACCTATTTTATTATCTTCACTTGTAAATAATTCAAGATGAAAAAGATAATATTATTAGTATTTTTTATTTGCAACATTGTTATTGGCCAAAATTCTAGTCAATTTGAATATGATCAGGAATTTAAAATCAATCAAACTGTTTTTCTTTTTGGAGACAATGTAAAATTAAGAAATGAGCCATCTACAGATGCTAAAACTATTTCACTTTTAAAAATTGGAACAACTCTAAAAATAATTGAAGTTACAGATAAAACTTACCTATACAATGGCATTGAATCTCCATGGTATAAAGTAGAATATAACGATAAACAAGGGTATCTCGTTGGCGGTTTAATCTCTATAACTGAAAAGAAGAGTAACGAAACTAGATTTTTATTTAGTTTTAAAATGGATAACTCTAAATTGTACGTCATTACACGAGTTTTAACAAATAAATCTTCTGACTATTTAGAAAACATAACGGAATTTAAGGGTGACAATTACCTTTTTAGAATCTTCTTACATGATAATCTAGGAATTGAAAATGTAAATCATATTCTCTACTTTAATTATTTACCTGAATCTTGTGAAGCAAATACAGGTGGTTTTTATCTATTTTTAAATGACAGTGGTTTACACAAAGTTTTAGATTTAACTTCTAGTGCAGATATTGGGTTTTGGGAATCCGAAATATTAATTTTTCCTAATAATCCTAACGGAGAAAAAGACAAGATTTTATTTTTGAAAGAACATGGACAATTCCCTGAAGATATAGAATCTAATGATGATCCTATTTGGGAAGAAACTAATTCTATTAAAATAAATTTAAAATGGGAAGACAATAAGCTCACTCCAAATCCTAGAACAATTTTAAATAAAATTGAAAACTATTAACCTCTTTATTTTCATTTATTTAAATAACTTTAAGATTCCTATAACTTTTTCGTTTTATTTATTAGCCTAAGTTTGAAGACAGCATATAAAATTTTACAATTAAAGCAACCTTTTTTAATATAATAACGTCTTTAATTATAAAAGGCACAAAGTTTGTGATGTAAAATCAATCTTAAAACCATTACCTAATCATCAATCAATTAGTTTATGCAAAAAAAACTACTCTTCATCTTTCTAATCGCGATCAGTTCTTCAATTTCGGCACAAATCACCGGAAACATCACAGACCAAAACAATAATCCATTACCTTTTGTAAATATTTTAATAGAAAATACATACAAAGGGACAACAAGTAATGACGATGGTTATTACGAACTCAACATCTCACAACCCAAAGACTATGTAATTATATATAGTTATTTGGGTTATAAGACGGTTAAAAAATCGGTGTCAATTTCTAAATTTCCATATCAATTAGATATTGTCTTAGAAGAAGAATCTGTTTCTCTAGGCGAAGTTTTGGTAGATGCCACTAACGATCCTGCCAATGCTATAATGCGGCAAGCTATGGCACAACGACAAGCTAATCTCGATAAAATTGAATCTTTTAAAGCCGACTTCTACTCTAGAGGTTTAATTAAAATTAAAGATGCTCCAGAGAAAATAATGGGTCAAGAAGTTGGCGATTTAGGAGGCGGATTAGATTCTACAAGAAGTGGCATTATCTATTTATCTGAAACCATTTCTAAAATTCAGTTTTTAAGTCCAGATAAACTTAAAGAACGAATTTCTGCTTCAAAAATTAGCGGAAACAGTAATGGATTTAGCTTTAACACAGCATTAGAAGTTGACTTTAATTTTTATAATAACACCATTAATTTTGGAAACGAAATTATATCTCCAATTGCCAACAACGCCTTTAGTTACTACAAATACAAACTAGATGGTGTTTTCTATGATAACAGAGGCAACCTCATTAACAAGATTAAAGTAACACCAAAACGTAAAAACGACCCTGTTTTTTCAGGCTTTATTTATATTGTAGAAAATCAATGGGATATTTATGCTTTAGAGTTAGATATTACAGGCATACAAGCAAGGATTCCGGCTGTAGATGTGATTTCTTTACAACAAAGTTTCTCGTATTCTGAAAGCGATGATATTTGGGCGAGAATATCTCAAAGTATCGATTTTAAGTATGGTTTATTTGGCATTAAAGGCGATGGACGTTTTACGGCAGTTTACAGTAATTACGAGTTCAATACCTCGTTAACAAGAAAAGATTTTAATAAAGAAATTGTGTCTTTTGAAGATGAAGCCAACAAAAAGGATTCAATTTTCTGGAACAAAATTAGACCTGTTCCATTAACATTAGAAGAACGTACAGATTACATCACCAAAGACAGTATACAAATAGTAAGAGAATCTAAACCTTATTTAGACTCTATTGATGCTGTAAAAAACAAATTTAAACTCGGAAACATTTTAGGTTATACCTATCAAAATTCATATAAAAATTATCGATTAGGATTTAACATTCCTCCTACTTCAACACAATTTAATACGGTTCAAGGATACACCATTGGTGCAAATGTTTTCTACACAAAAGGGTTTGATGACTATAACAGGTACATAAGTGTTAATGGCGATTTACAATACGGATTTTCAGATGATAGATTGCGTGCTACAGGCGCAATTACATACAAATTTA
This sequence comes from Winogradskyella endarachnes, assembly GCF_009741275.1. Classification (GTDB taxonomy): domain Bacteria; phylum Bacteroidota; class Bacteroidia; order Flavobacteriales; family Flavobacteriaceae; genus Winogradskyella; species Winogradskyella endarachnes. The sequence continues at coordinate 60,173 of NZ_WOWS01000001.1, read as the reverse complement.
ATAATACCTCCTACCCTTTTTTAACATTATCAGGAGGTGTAATTACATCTCAATTTAATCCTTCAAACCCAATTACACCCTTAATAAATGGTGTGAGTTCTTTGTTTTTTGAAGATAATTATATGAAGTTATATGATAAAAGCCACTTATCTTTAAACTATTCAGAAGAACTTTTTAACGGTTTTAGATTATATGCAGGCATAAGTTATCAAAGACGAAAAGCATTGTTTAATACTTCAGACCAAGTTTACATTAATGATGATAATGATGCTTACACAAGTAATAATCCGTTAAATGAATTGGCCTATGGCATTGAACCATTCCAAACCCATAATATTTTAAAAGGAACCATAAACGCGCGAATTAACTTTGGACAAGAATACATGAGTTATCCAGATGCTAAATACAATATTGGTAACGATAATTACCCTACTTTGTATTTAGGGTACGAAAAAGGATTTGGAGCCACCAACAGTGCCTATAATTTTGACCAAATTAAAATACGTTTAACACAATCTTTCAACGTAAAAGATAAAGGTAGATTTAACTACAATCTAAAAGCCGGAAAATTCTTTAATGGAGAAGACATCGCTTTTGTAGACTACCAGCACTTTAATGGCAACCTTACGCATGTGAGTACAGAAGGTAATTACACCAATGTATTTAATAATTTAGATTATTATGGCGCAAGTACAAACGATTCTTATTTTGAAGCACATGCAGAACACGATTTTAATGGCTTTATACTCGGAAAAGTACCTTTATTAAACAAACTAAATTTTAATTTAGTAGTTGGGGCACACGTCTTAGCACAGCCAGATTTTAAACCTTATCAAGAATATTCTATTGGATTAGATAATATTGGCTGGGGAAAATGGCGTTTCTTAAGAGTCGATTATTTACGATCTTACCAAAGCGGATTTATAAGTGATGCGGTTGTATTTGGTTTAAAATTCTTTTAAGTTTATAACATGAAAAAAATCACATTAATCCTATTACTTTTTTCAATTAGTCTCTCTGCACAAGAAGAAAAAAAAGATTATTCAAGTAAAGTTGCAACAATAGATAGTACAATTGCCACATTATACTCCGTAATATCAGGAGATAAAGGCGTTAAACGCGATTGGGATTTATTTAAGCACCTCTTTCAAAAAGACGCAAAGCTCATTGCTACTAATAAAAATAAAAATGGTGAAAGCGTTGTTAAGTATATGTCTCCAGACGATTACATTTCTACTGCAGGAAATTGGCTAGTAGAAAACGGTTTTCACGAAGTAGAAATCAGCAGAAAAACGCAAACCTTTGGTAATATAGCTCATGTTTTTACAACCTATCAAGCCTTTAAAAGTAAAGACGACACAACACCTTTTATGAGAGGTATTAATAGTGTTCAGTTATTTAACGACGGTAAACGTTGGTGGATTATTAATATTTATTGGACTCAAGAATCTGAAGAAAACCCAATTCCTGAGAAATATTTAACTACGGATTAATACCTTTTTTAGAATATTCTTTAATTCTTATCCTCTAACATTGGAACAAATCTAAAATCACCAAATTCGTGTTTTTCAAATTCTTTAGAACCTTTTCTTATAAACATAGTCATTACTTGCACATCTTCACCAACTGGGATTACCAAACGTCCTCCAACGGCTAACTGACTAAGTAATGGATTAGGAACATAAGGTGCACCAGCTGTTACAATAATACTTTGAAAAGGTGCCTCATCTAACAGACCTTTATAACCGTCACCAAAAATTAGTTTTCTAGCACGATATCCTATTTTAGGCAAAAATTTAGAGGTTTTTTTAAACAATTCTTGCTGTCGCTCTATACTATAAACTTTTGCGCCAAGTTCTAAAAGCACAGCGGTTTGGTAACCACTACCAGTACCAATTTCTAAAACTTTATCGCCTGGTTTTACTTGTAATAATTCAGATTGAAATGCTACAGTATAAGGTTGTGAAATCGTTTGGTCAGCAGCAATAGGAAATGCTTTATCTTGGTAAGCATGGTCTATAAAGCCAGAATCCATAAACAAATGTCTAGGAATTTTATTTATTGCCTTTAAGACGTTTTGGTCTTTAATTCCTTTTTTTACAAGCGTATCAACAAGTTGTTGGCGCATTCCTTGATGCTTAAATGTATCTTTCAAAAGCGTAGTTTAGTTTAAGGTAAAAATACTTCAAAATATTACAATTTTCAAATTGAAAGTTCCAGATTTTTTCAATCATAGTGCATAAAAGTCTATAATCACTGTAGTACATTTTAGATTACAAACTGAGTTTTAAATTATTAGAATCACTTCATTTTAATTCAAAATTAAAGTCAATTAAAATTGAATATTGAAAACATAAATATTTTGAATTTCCAATAATTAAAAGCCTTATGAATTTCGCATTATTTTATATTTTCTTTTTTCAATTTCTAATCGAAAACATTTATTTTTGGTAAAAATTGATAATATGCTAAAAGCTGGAGTTCTTGGTGCTGGACACCTTGGTAAAATTCATTTAAGGTTACTTAACCAATCTAATAAATATGATCTAGTCGGTTTTTACGATGCAGATCCAGAAAACGCAAAACGTGTTGTTGAAGAATTTGGTTATACATACTATGATTCTATAGACGATTTAATTGAAGCTGTAGATGTTGTAGATATTGTTACACCTACCCTTTCTCACTATGATTGTGCTAAACAAGCCATTAAAAAAGGTAAACATATTTTTATTGAAAAGCCAATAACCAATACTGTTGAAGAGGCTGAAACTATTAGGACGTTAGTTGCAGAACATGGTGTTAAAGGACAAGTGGGTCATGTAGAGCGTTTTAATCCTGCTTTTATTGGTGTAAAAGACCAAATTAACAACCCAATGTTTATTGAGTGTCACAGATTGGCCGAGTTTAACCCTCGTGGTACAGATGTGCCTGTAGTTTTAGATTTAATGATTCATGATATTGATATCATTCTTTCTGTTGTACAATCGCCTGTAAAGCATATTTCTGCTAGTGGAGTTTCTGTAGTAAGTGAAACACCAGATATTGCCAATGCTCGTATTGAATTTAAAAATGGCTGTGTTGCCAATCTTACAGCAAGTAGAATTTCATTAAAAAATATGCGTAAAACGCGTTTCTTTCAAAAAGATGCTTACATCTCTGTAGACTTTTTAGAAAAAAAATGTGAAGTTGTTAAAATGAAAGATGCACCAGATAATCCTGGCGATTTTGATATGATACTACAGAATGCAGAAGGCGTAAAAAAACAAATCTACTTTGACAATCCAGAAATAGCCAATAACAACGCTATTTTAGATGAGTTAGAAACTTTTGCAGATGCTATTAGTAACAACACTAAACCTATTGTAACATTGCACGATGGCACTGAGGCTTTGCGTGTGGCTAACATGATTATTAATCAGTTTTAATAGTCCATCTCTAGCCCTTTCAATAAGCAAGTGAAAACGGTTACGGCTAGAAATTAAATTTGAAACCATAAAATTAGTATTAACATAAACGCTTCAGTTTTCCCCTTTGGGGAATTAAAGTGGCTTTTCTTATTCCGCCCAAGTAAGAGTTCCTTCCTAAAGCTTGTGCTGAGCGCAGTCGAAGTAGGAAGGTTAGGATGGGCTTTTTTAATTATGAAAAACATAGCAGTTATAGGTGCAGGAACCATGGGAAATGGCATTGCACACACATTTGCACAATCAGGATTTAATGTTCAACTTATAGATATTAGTGAAGCGTCTTTAAAACGAGGCATGGATACCATTTCTAGAAATTTAGATAGAATGGTCGCCAAAGAAAAGATTACTGAAGTTGAAAAAACTGAAACTTTAGGAAACATTTCTACATTTACCACTACTGAAGATGGTGTAAAAAATGTAGACTTAGTCGTTGAAGCGGCAACCGAAAACCTAGATTTAAAACTTAAGATTTTTAAGCAACTAGACGCTATTTGTGCTGAAAACACTATTCTCGCTACAAACACATCTTCAATTTCTATTACACAAATTGCAGCAGCAACCTCTAGACCAGAAAAAGTTATTGGTATGCACTTTATGAATCCTGTACCAATTATGAAATTAGTAGAAATCATTAGAGGGTACAGTACAAGTAATGATGTAACTTCTACTATAATGAATCTGTCTAAAACTTTAGGTAAAGTACCAACTGAGGTTAACGATTATCCTGGCTTTGTAGCTAACCGTATTTTAATGCCTATGATTAACGAATCTATTGAAACCTTATACAATGGCGTTGCTGGTGTTGCAGAAATTGATACGGTTATTAAATTAGGAATGGCACATCCAATGGGTCCATTACAGTTGGCCGATTTTATTGGTTTAGATGTTTGTTTATCTATTTTAAATGTGATGTATGATGGTTTCAAGAATCCTAAATATGCACCTTGCCCTCTACTTGTTAATATGGTTATGGCTGGAAAATTAGGTGTAAAATCCGGAGAAGGTTTTTACGATTATTCTGAAAGTCGAAAGGCTGAGAAAATTGCGACGCAGTTTATAAAGTAAAAAGTGTAAAGTGTAAAGTGTAAAGTGTAAAGTGTAAAGTGTAAAGAAAGTAATTGAAAATGATAAAATATCAAATAATATACTGTCTTTTCTACATTTTACTTATTTCTTGTAATAATAAAACGAGCAATACACCAAATAGCTATATTGATGTCAATGTCTCAGAGGAACTTAATGATTTAACATCAGAAATCGATTTACAGAAAGATTATAAATCACTAATAGAAAAGGATTCTTCTTTCATATCAAATGGTTTTGATTTCCCTGTTGGTAAACCCAATGGAAGTGGTTATTATAACGCTCAAAAGTTTCAAGAAAACAACCATTTAGGCGACGATTGGAATGGTGTTGGTGGTGGAAATTCAGATTTAGGCGACCCAATTTATGCCATAGCAAATGGATATATAAGTGAAGCTAAAGACTATAAAGGAGGTTGGGGAAATGTAGTAAGAATAGTTCATTTACATAATAATAAATTATACGAATCTCTTTATGCGCATTGCGACTCTATTCTAGTAAAATCAGATAGACTTATTAAAAAAGGAGAACAAATTGCAACAATAGGTAATTGTAACGGTACATATTTTGCACACCTTCATTTTGAAATTAGAAATGACGTAGATTTAGATATTGGAGGAGGTTATTCTAAGGATACTACTGGTTATTTAAATCCTACCGAATTTATTAATAAAAACAGAAACTAGAGTGGTAAATATTATTCCGTTTAAAGCTGTAAAACCAACCAGAGCTATTGTTGGTCTTGTGGCCTCACGACCTTATCAAAGTTATACTTTAGATGAACGCGAATCTCGTATGGCTTATAATCCATATAGTTTTCTTCATGTTATAAATCCTGGTTATAAATATGCCCAAGAAGTAACTGGCGAAGAACGCTATAAACTTGTAAGAAATAGATATTTAGAATTTAAGGAAGATGGTGTTTTTGTACAAGATGAAAAGCCTTCTTTCTATGTTTATAAAATTGTAAATAGACAAGGTCAAGAATTTTGTGGCATCATTGCTGCAACAAGTGCCGAGGATTATGAAAAAAACTTCATTAAAAAACACGAAGACACCATAGCAAAACGCGAAGAAACCTTTAAAAAATATTTACAAACTGTAGGTTTTAATGCAGAACCTGTGCTACTTACCTATCCTGATAATTGCGTTATTGCTGATATAATAACTGAAACTCAAAAAACGTATGCGGAATTTGAGTTTACTATGACCTATAGAGACACACATTATTTATGGAAAGTAGATGATGAAGAAACCATTGCTACAATTCAAACAGAATTTAGTAAAATGGATACGGTTTATATTGCAGATGGCCATCATAGATCGTCATCCTCTTATTTACTTTATAAAGATGAAAAGGCGAAAAACCCAAACCATAATGGTAGCGAGTCTTACAACTATTTTATGTCTTATTTAATTCCGGAATCGGATTTAGTAATTCACGAATTTAATAGACTCATCAAAGATTTAAACGGTTTAACAAAAGAAGAATTTTTAATAAAGCTAGATACTTTTTATCGTATTGAAAACAGAGGCATAATGCCTTATAACCCATCAAAACCACATCATTTTAGTATGTATTTAGATGGCGAATTTTATTCATTATATTTAAGAAAAACAAGCTACGACTTTAAAACAGCATTAGATGAATTAGATGCACAATTATTGTACAAAACTATATTGCAACCTATTTTGGGCATTGAAGATTTACGACAAAATAATCGGATTTCTTATGTTAACGGTAAACACGAAATGATTACCATTAAAAGTAGCGTAGATAGTGGCGAATTTAAAGTTGGTTTTGGTATGTGTCCTTCAAATGTTGAACAAATGAAACAAATTGCAGACGAAGGTTTAACCATGCCACCAAAAAGTACTTATATTTTACCTAAATTACGAAGTGCTATTACTATTTATGAGTATTAAATACTTTTGCATTTCTAAATCTTTAAACAGCGTTAAAATAAAAGCAAGCAGATTAATGAGCATAGAACAAAACCTTCAGCAAATAAAATCAACCATTCCAGAACATGTAACCTTGGTTGCTGTTTCTAAAACAAAACCTGTTTCAGACCTAATGGAAGCCTACAATGCTGGTCAGCGTATTTTTGGAGAAAACAAAATTCAAGAAATGGCAGACAAACATGCAGAAATGCCCAAAGATATTGAGTGGCATATGATTGGTCATGTGCAGCGAAATAAAGTTAAATATATGGCTGAGTTTGTAAATTTAATACATGGTGTAGACAGTTTTAAACTATTAAAAGAAATAAACAAACAAGCCAAAAAATACGATAGAACCATAGATTGTTTACTTCAAATTAAAATTGCTGAAGAAGATAGCAAATTTGGGATGTCTGTAAATGATGCTTCTCAGTTACTTCAATCTGAGGAATTTTCAGAATTAAAAAACATAAAAGTTGTTGGCCTAATGGGAATGGCCACTTTTACCGATAATATGAAACAGGTTGAACAAGAATTTAAATTTCTAAACAACACGTTTTCAGACCTTAAAAACTTCAATCCAGATTTAAAAATTAAAAGCATGGGAATGAGTGGAGATTATCAGTTAGCAATTAACTGCGGAAGTACTATGATTCGCGTAGGAAGTAGTATATTTGGTGTAAGAAATTACAATATTTAGTTGCTATTATAGTTTCAGTACATACAACTAACTTAAAAACTCCAAATACCCTAACACTATATACGCAATTGTAGACATAGAAACCACTGGTGGAAAGTTCAATGAAGAAGGTATCACAGAAATTGCGATTTATCGTTATAATGGTCATGAAATAACAGACCAATTTATTTCTTTAATTAATCCGCAACGCGAAATTCAACCTTTTGTGGTTAATCTTACTGGCATAAATTCTAATATGCTTAGAAATGCGCCTAAATTTTACGAAGTTGCCAAACGTATTGTAGAAATTACAGAAGATTGTATTATAGTCGCTCATAATTCTGCTTTTGACTATAGAATTCTTAAAACCGAATTTAAACGTTTAGGCTTTACATACAAACGGAAAACCATTTGTACGGTTGAATTATCTAAACAATTGATTCCTGATATGGAATCTTACAGTTTGGGTAAATTAACAAAGGCTCTTGGTATACCAATGAGTGATAGACATAGAGCAAGTGGTGATGCTTTAGCTACTGTAAAGCTATTTAAAATGTTGTTGAACAAAGATTTGGACAAAACTATAATTAAAGATGCTGTTAAAATAGAACAGAAATCTAAAATGGCTCCAAATCTTAACAATATAGTAGATGAAATGCCATCAGACACAGGTGTTTATTACATACATAATGCAGATGGTGAAATTATATATATTGGTAAGAGCAAGAATATAAGAAAACGGATTATTCAGCATTTTACTGGAACTAATTCTAAATCTAAGAAAATTCAGAAGTTAGTGAGTACAGTAACTTATGAAAAAACGGGAAGCGAATTGGCTGCATTACTTAAAGAAAGCGCAGAAATAAAAAAGAATAAGCCTATTTTTAATAGAGCTTTGCGTAGAAGTATTTTTACACATGCACTGTATGCTTTTACAGATAGTAAAGGTTATATTAATTTACAAATAGATAAATCGGACCGCGACGATGCACCAATTACCACGTTTACAACCAGAGCTAGTGGTAAACATTTTTTGTTTAAAGCGGTTGAAGATTATAATTTATGCCAAAAACTTACAGGTTTATATAATACCAAAACTAGTTGCTTTAAATATGAAGTTAAAGAATGTGAAGGTGCATGCATTAACAAAGAGTCTGCCGAAGACTATAACAAACGTATAGAGCAGCTAAAGGATAAATATAGTTACGATAATAAAAACATGCTTATTATAGATAAAGGAAGAGAAATAAGCGAAAAGGTAGTATTCTTAATTGAAAATGGGATTTTTAAAGGTATGGGATACTTTAACCTAAACCTTCAAATAAATAATAGCAAAATTTTAAAATCTGTTATTACACCAATGCAAAATGATAGAGATTCTCAACATATTATTCAAAGTTATCTTAGAAGAAATAAACGTTTAAAAGTAATCGATTTATATAAAAACTAATGAAACACCATATACTAATTATAGCTTTAATTAGTTCATTTTTTAGTTTTTCACAAAGCTACGTAGCAGATATGTTAATTAGAAAAAGTGAACTCCAAGCAACAACGTATTCTAAAGATTCTACAGCCAATGCTTTGGTAATTTACGACTATGGAAATAGCTTTGTAAACAAAAAAACATTTTGGTTAAATTCTCAGTTTAAGCAAAAAATAAAAATATTGAAACCCGAAGGTATTGACAGAGGTGAATTTGAAATTATCCTTTACAAAGGAAAATCTACTGAAGAAAAAATTGAAGACATAAAGGGCACAACATACAATTTAGAAAATGGTAAAATTGTAAAAACCCATTTAACAGAAAAAGCCGTTTTTAGAGAAGAAAATGAAAAATTTACACGTGTTAAGTTTGTTTTACCAAATGTAAAAGTAGGCAGTATTATCACTGTTAGTTATGAAAAGCAATCACGTTTTATGGCAAAATACCAACCATGGTATTTTCAGGGGCAAGATCCTGTTTTATACAGTGAATATAATACTAGTATTCCTGGTAATTATATCTATCATATCAAATTGGTAGGAAGTATTCCGTTTACAGATCACAAAACGAGTTTAGAGAAACATTGTTTAGAAACAGGTCGTGGCGCAAGTGCAGATTGTGGTGTTTCTAAATATGTAATGGAAAATATACCTGCATATAAACCCGAAGATTATACAACCACTTCTCTTAATTACACCTCTAGAATAGAATATGAATTAAGTGTTTTTAATGGCTTTGATGGTAGAATTGATAAAATAACCAAAACTTGGAAAGATGCTGATAAAGAATTAAAAGTTGACCCAGATTTCGGTAAACAATTAAGTAAAAATAGCCTTGTAAAAGATGTATTACCAATGTCTATAACTTCTATTACAGATCAACTAAAAAAAGCAAAAGCTATTTATCAATTTGTTTTAGACAACTACATTTGGAATAGGAAAACTGAACGCTATGATGTTTCTGTAAAAAATTTAATAAAAGAAAAAGTAGGCAGTGTATTTGAAATTAATATGTTATTAGAAAACTTACTTACTAGCCAAGGAATTGAGACCTTTCCGGTTTTAATGTCTACAAGAGGAAATGGCTTTGCCACCAAAATTTATCCTGTTCTTACAGACTTTAATTACCTCATTTTAAAAACAACAATAGATCAGAAAAATTACTTTATAGATGCAACAAATAAGTATCATACCTTTGGAGAACTACCCTTTAGAGCACTTAATCAATATGGACGACTAATAGACTTTGAAATTGGTAGTTATTGGGAAGATATTGAGGTTAAACCGTACTCTAGCCAAACCCATAGAGTAGAAATAAATTCGTCTTTAGACAATGAGTTTACAGGGAGAGTGCAAAGCAGATATACTGGCTATCATTCTCATCAGCCAAAACAAGACTATGATGAAAACCCTACAAGTTATTTAAACGATAAAATAAATGATTTAACCGAAATTACTATTGAAGATCATGAAGTCATAGATTTTAAAACCAGTAAATCTAATTTTTCAGAAACCTACAATATAACTATAGAGCCAGAGTTTATTGGAGATAAGATTTACTTAAATCCATTTATAATTAAGTTCTTTGAAGAAAATCCTTTTAAATTACAAGAACGATCATATCCTATTGATTTTGGATATAAAGATATCTATAGTTACAATATGCAAATTAAAATAGATGAGGGATTTAAAATACTAGAAATCCCAGAAAAAATCAACTACTCTTTACCAAATAGCGCAGGTAGTGTTATTTTTAATTTAGAACAAAAAGATAATACGATAATTGTTTATTTTAAAGTTAAGTTTAATTTACCTATCTATGCACCAGATTATTATCCTTATTTAAAACTGTTTATGGATAAAGTAGTAGAGCTTCAAAACAACTCCGTTATTGTATTAGAAAAACAATAATTTTACTTTTCGTATTTTTATACCTTGGAATCAAATCAAAAACATAACTGGAAAACTAAACTCCATGAAATAATCTATGAAGCAGATACACCTTCAGGAAAATTATTTGATGTCTTACTTTTATTTTTCATTTTAATAAGTATTGTTTTAGTAATGCTCGAAAGCGTTTCTAGCATTGATAATAAATATCATGATTTTCTTTATTTCTGTGAATGGATTGTTACCATCTTATTTTCAATAGAATTTATATTACGAATCATTACTGTAAAAAAACCATTTAAATATCTATTTAGTTTTTTTGGTGTTATTGATTTTCTTTCTACCATACCAATGTATCTCACTTTCTTTTTTGGTGGTGCCCAAGCGTTAGTTACTTTGCGAGCATTGAGATTGCTTAGAGTTTTTAGAATTTTAAAGTTAGCGCGCTATTTAGGTGCGTCTAACCAGTTAAAAGATTCTATTATTGCGAGTCGTGTAAAAATTTTAGTCTTCTTATTTGCTGTTATGGTTTCATCTGTTGTGTTTGGTACCATTATGTATTTAGTAGAAGGCGAAGCTAATGGCTTTACAAATATTCCTAAAAGTGTTTATTGGTGTATTGTAACACTTACCACGGTAGGCTTTGGCGATATCGCACCGCAAACACCTTTAGGACAATTTATTACTACTATTATTATGATTTTAGGTTATGGTATTATTGCAGTTCCAACAGGCATTGTATCTGCAGAATACGCAAAAAGCAGTTCTAAATCTAATGAAAGTAATAACAATAATGAGTCTTATTCAACAGAACAAAAATTACATCTTAATTCTCAGTGTTGTATTAATTGTTTAAACACTACGCATCAAGATGGTGCCGAGTATTGTCATAATTGTGGACATAAAATGCATCATGATTAATAAAAAAATTCTCATTTCTATTGTTGGTCCTACAGCAATTGGTAAAACGGCATTGAGTATAAAACTTGCTCAACATTTTAATACCGAAATAATTTCAGCAGATTCTCGTCAGTTTTATAAAGAAATGTCTATTGGTACAGCTGTACCGTTTAAAGAAGAATTAAATGCTGCACCACATCATTTTATTCAAAATAAATCTATTGAAGATTATTATAACGTCGGTGATTTTGAACGAGATGCCATTTCAGAACTTAAACAACTACATAAAAAAAATCCTATAGCCATAATGGTTGGTGGCTCTGGTTTATATGTTAAAGCCGTTACTAAAGGTTTAGATTATTTCCCAGCAGTTGATGACGAAATAAGAACACAACTAAATGAAGAATTAGAAAATAACGGATTAACCAAGTTACAAAACAAGCTTAAAGACTTAGATTCAGAAACTTACAATACAATTGCAATAGACAATCCGCAACGCGTTATAAGAGCATTAGAAATTTGTATTGGCACTGGTAAACCATACTCTTCTTTTCTTACTAATCCTGAAAAAAATAGAGAGTTTAAAACAATTAGTATTGGTCTTAATGCTGAACGTTCTATAATCTATGACAGAATTAATCAGCGGGTAGATTTAATGATGGATAACGGGTTGTTAGATGAAGTAAAGTCTCTTATACCTTATAAGCATCTTAACGCGCTTAATACAGTTGGTTACAAAGAACTATTTAAATATTTTGAAGGTGATTGGACCTTAAATTTTGCCATTTCAGAAATTAAGAAAAACACCAGACGTTTTGCAAAAAGACAACTAACCTGGTTTAGAAAAGATGAAACAATTGAATGGTTCGATTTTAAAACAGATTTTAAAGATATAGTTACATATATCAATTCTCAGATAAATTAATTAAAGTAAATCTTCTGCTTTATTCTGAGTGAAACAACCTTTATTATTAAAATAAATTCCTATTAACGTAAACACTGCAATTCCTAAACTGTCTGCTATTAAATCTACAAAATCTAATGTTCTATTAGGAAAATATGCCTGACTTAATTCTTCTAAAATCAAACAAATTAAAACTAAACATGTGCCTAATGGTATAGATTTAAAATATTTAAATGGTTTAAATTTTAGTGCAATATTAACCACAAGACTAAAAAAACCAAATAGAAAAAAGTGCCCCATTTTATCTCCAAAAGGCAGGTAATTTACAAACTGAAATACTATAATATTGTGTCCTGTATTTGCAGAATACACAATGTACACTATAAATAAGAGAAATATTAATGCCACCCATTTAAACCAATTTTTCATCTATTAAAATGTCTAAATAACAAAATCCAGCTCATATTAAGAACTGGATTTTTTAATATTTATAAACTAAAAAACTACTATTGGTTATTAACGACTAATCTAAAGCCTTCACCATGTATGTTTAATATTTCTACGTTAGTATCTGGTTTTAAATACTTACGCAATTTAGCTATATATACATCCATACTACGTGATGTAAAGTAATTATCGTCTCTCCAAATTTTAGTTAATGCTAATTCTCTTGGCATTAAATCATTTTCGTGTAACGCTAATAAACGTAATAATTCATTCTCTTTTGGTGATAATTTTGTAGGCTCACCTCCATCAAATTTTAAGAATCTAAGTTTAGAGTTTAAATCGAAACGGCCAATTTTAAATTCAAATTGTTTACTATCAGCAACTGTATCTGTTGCTTTACGTTGCATAATCGCTTTAATCTTCATTAATAAAACCTCACTATCAAAAGGTTTATTTAAATAATCGTCTGCGCCTACTTTGTATCCTTTTAACACATCTTCTTTCATTGCTTTTGCAGTTAAGAAAATAATTGGCACTTCCGTGTTTTTTTCACGAATCTCTTTAGCTAATGTAAATCCGTCCTTATATGGCATCATAACATCTAGAATACAAAGATCGTAATCATCTTTTTTGAATTTCTCAAAGCCTTCCATACCGTTTTTAGCATGTACTACATCGTAGTCATTCATCATTAAATAATCCTTTAAAACGGTTCCGAAATTTGGATCGTCTTCAACTAATAGTATTTTTTTATTTTGCTCTTCCATAAGTCGCTTTTTATGATATTAATGGCATCTTTATAATAAAAGTACTGCCTTTCCCCTTTTCACTTTCTACTGATATATGACCATGATGGTCATCTACTATTCTTTTTACATAGGCTAAACCTAGACCATGACCTTTTACATTATGCACATTTCCTGTATGCTCTCTATAAAATTTTTCAAAAACTCGTTTTGCAACTGCTTTAGACATTCCGTTACCTTGATCAGCAATTTTTACAATTATATTATTACCTGCATTTTCACTATAAACATCTATTTTAGGTTCATCATCCGAGTATTTGATAGCATTATCTAAAATATTAACCAACACATTTGTAAAGTGTGTTTCGTTAGCTAAAACCGATGAATGCTCTGCATTTAAATGTGTTTTAACATAACCTTGTCTATCTTCTACTATAAGTTCTACATGTGTAATAGCGTCTTCTATTAAGTCGTGTAACTCATGTCTTTCCTTACTAATATTTAATTCGTTTTTTTCTAATTTAGAAATACGTAATACATTTTCTACTTGCGCATGCATACGTTTATTCTCATCTTTTATCATACCTAAATAACGTAATACCTTTTCTTGATCTGCAATTATTTTAGGATTTTTAATAGAGTCTAATGCCAAATTGATTGTTGCAATTGGTGTTTTAAACTCATGCGTCATATTATTTATAAAATCTGTTTTAATCTGTGATATTTGACGTTGTTTAATTAATTGATAGATAGCACTAGCATATGCAACTATAATAATACTTGTAAATACAATAGAAAGTATAATCATTCCTAAAATGGATCTATACAAGTACTTTTTACGCTCTGGAAATTCTACCCACAGGTTAAAGTCACTTTCATTATTGTTATCCAAAAAAATGGGCACACCTCTCGCTTCATTCATCATTTCAAAATTTGGAGACATTACCTTAGTTGCCAAATCTTGATCGTATATAGCAAACTCAAAATTTAAATCTATTCCTTCTTTTCTAAGCTCTCTTCTCAAAAGTGTTTCTACCTGTTGTACTGTAATTCTTTTATAAACAGGTTTATCTTTTAAGATTGTTTTAATTGATTCTTCATAAACTTGTTTATCTAAATCTCCTAGAGTAGAATATTCTTTTAGACTTGTTTCTGGGTCTGTTCTTTTGATACCATCAATAGTTGTTTTATTGTAGTATTCTGTAACTCGCTCACTATATAGTTTGCTTATATTAAAACTATCTGCATCAATTTCAATGAACATTGAGGGCACTTTGTAAAGCTCTTCAAAAACCGTATTACGATGTATTATAGTCTTATCATTAATATCGTCTTCTGTAGCTATAAATAACTCTTTTATTATTGAAGAACTGGCCTTATTATCATCTTTTAAATAAGGTTTAAGTTTGTTAACGTAATCTCTAAACTCATTTTCTTCAATAGTATTTGATACAAAGCTTAAAGAACGTTTTACACTACGCGAAAAGTTCTTCTTTTCATTTTCTAAACTATTGTTTATAAAATAAGATTGTACAAAAATAATCCCTAAGAGAGATAAACTCATAAGAACTACCAATAAGACGAATAGCTTTTTACCCATCAGCCAAATTTAACATTTTAACATATAGCACTAATTAGGTTTAACCAAACGTTAACATTAGATAAGTAATAATTAACTTTTTATTTTTTGAAGAATTTTTTTATGTACTTTAACTGCCTGTTTTTTAGCGTCATCTAAATCATTATTGATAATTACAAAATCTGACATTTTAACTTTTTCGGCATCCAATAATTGGTTTTTTATTACAGATTTAACCTTTTCTGCAGTTGTTTGGTCACGATTTATTACGCGTTGAATTCTTAAATCTTCATCTGCAACCACTGTGATGATAAAATCATATTGATTTTGAAGCTGATTTTCAAAGATAATAGCCGCTTCTTTTATAACGTAGTCGGCATTTTGTTTTTTTAACCACCTTTTAAAATGAGAGGCTACTTTTGGATGAACTATAGCGTTCATTTTAGATAACAATTCTCTATTATTAAATATTTTTGAAGATAAATAAGGCTTATTCAATCGATTATTTTTATAAGCCTCTTCTCCAAATAAATCAATTAACTTTCGTTTTATAATTTTAGAACGATTCATTAATGCCTTGGCTTCAACATCTGCTATGTAAACCGGTATTCCTAAGGTTTTAAAATATTCTAAAATAGTGGTTTTTCCGCTACCAATGCCTCCTGTGAGTCCAACTACTACCATATTACAATCTAATATAATCAATTCGTTTTTGCCTAATATTTACACGTTTTACAAAAGATGGTTTCTTTACCACTTTTGGTTGTAGATACGTTAGGTTTTTATTTAAATCTTTATAATTACATTCTACTCTAAAATCTTCGGGTTTTACGGCATTGTAATTTTCTAAATCTACATAAAAAGAAACACTAACGGTTTTAGGAAAGTAATTAATATTTACACTCTTAGGCTGATTAGTTATTACAACTGGTATATCTAAAGTACCTTCGGTAAACCTTGTTACTTCACCAGCAACTTTTACTGATTTAGGAAATACTTCAATATCATCAAATTCTGAGATATCTATATCAATTGTCTTATCAATAGATTGGTTAACGTCTGTTAGTTTTAACTCTTTTGTAGATAAAGATGAAATATTATCTACTACTGCAGATGACCCAACGATTTTTACGCTATCTATATTAAATTTAAACGCATCTTTTAAATCATAGCCAACGGCATAAGTAATGTTTTCAACCAATTCTAATGGTACTATTTTAGATGCTCTTTTTGAAAATGAAATTAAAAGTGTGTCTGGTCTAACAGACAACAGTTCATAGGCAGTACCTAATTGGTCCTCTAACAAATACTTTTGTTTTTGAGCATCAAATATAAACTGATTGTCTTTTATGGTTACATCATCCTTAGAGTTTAGTATTAACTCTTTACTATTCTTAAAAAGAAAAGGTACCAAAGCAAAGCCTTTAGCTTTAACATAAGCCTCTATATAATTGGATGAATCATTTTTAATTATAATTTCGTCTTCAACATTTATTAAACTCACTTTCAATTTAATGGTTTCCTTATAATCATTAGAAAGTTTAGAAAAAATAAGCAACACAAATGCTGCAATAAAGAATAAACCAAAACGCTTGTAGTTTTTCTTTTTTACATAGTCAAAAATGTTTGTATTCTTATTTGATTTCATTTGTTAACTAAAAAAACAATTTCGGAAATGCCTCCTTAGGGTTTTCTCTTAAAATTATAATACGAAATGTAGCGACTAAGAACCCAACTCCATATCCAAAAAATTGTATGATTATGGCTAATAATGCTTGTACTGCAATTACAATATTTTTATTTGAAACTAAAGCTAATACAAATGCTAACAAAAAGTACAAACTGTATAAATAGATAGGCAAATAAAAATTCACCAACATTAATAGTAAAGAAACTAATAGACCTAAACTAAATACTGAAGGAAACCAATAAATAATACTCTTAGATTTAGGATGCCATTGATTGAGTATTGGTCTTACCATACCAAATTTATTAACCTGTTTATAAAATTTAGACCAAGACACACGCCTTTTATGATATACGTACGCATCTGCTATTAAAGTTGTTTTAAATCCTAAATTATGCAATCTTAAAGACAAATCTGGATCTTCACCAGGATGAATTTTTCCAAAACCACCAGAAGCTAAAAATGCTTCTTTAGACAAACCCATATTAAAACTTCTTGGTTGAAAATTGTCTATTTGTTGCTTACCTCCTCGTATTCCTCCTGTTGTTATGAAAGAAGTCATAGCAAAATTTATAGCTTTCTGTAAATTTGAAAAGGTATGATGTGCAGCATCTGGACCTCCAAAACAATCAAAATAACTCTTCTGTAAAAAACTCTTTACTTCTTTTAAATAATTTGGAGGCATAATAACATCAGAATCTAAAATAATAAAGTAGTTTCCTTTTGCTTTCTGCATTCCATAATTTCTAGAATCTCCAGGGCCAGAATTTGGCTTAAAATAATAAGAAATATTTAAATTATTTTTAAAATTTTCTACAACATGCTCTGAAGTTTCGGTAGAACCATCTTCAATAATCACAATTTCGAAGAGGTCAGTACCTTCAAAATTTAAAAAACTATTGAGTAGCTCTTCAATTTCTTCAGGTCTGTTGTAAACGGGTATTATAAAAGAAAAATTTATTGCCTTCATAAGTTACAAAGGTAAATAAACCAAAGACAAAAGTTACTTCTTTATTACATCATAAATAAAAATTATAATAGGGCAATATTATGAGTGCAGAACACCGAAATTATACTTAAATTTATAAATGAAAAAAGCCGCTAAATAGCGGCTTTTTAAATAAATATTGGGTTAAGCTATTACTGCTTAATCACTTTAATAGTTTGTATACTATTTGCAATAGTAACTTTTACAAAATATGCTCCACTTTGCAACTGAGACATATCTAATTCGCTATCAATAGCATTAGGTGTAGCTCTTAATACTTCTTGTCCTAGCATATTATACATTGCAACATGCTCTATAGTATTTTGAGCATTTAATGTTAACGTATTTTTAACTGGATTAGGGAAGTATGAGAATGCTGTTTCGTTATCAAAACCTGTAGTACTAAGATCCTGTGAACAAGATACATCAAAATCTAAATTAGTATAACCTTCTGTTCCACAATCTACACTACCATCTGGCGTAATTTGAATAAATAACGATGAACCAGTTGAATTAAAGGTTAAACCAGTTAAATCACCTGAGTTTCCATAACCATTATATAATTCTGTAGCGGTTGCATCTGCACCATCATAAACAATGAATTCATCCCAAGAATTTTCAACTTGACCTGCATTTACTGTAATATTTAATGAACTTACTCCGTCAGCACTCGTAAATAACCATTCTTCGGTGACACCACTTGTATAACAAACACCACTAACATTTGAAGGAGTACCACATGTAACTATTGTAGGGCATAAATTAGGATTTACTAAACCTGTTTCTAATACGTCGCAAACAGAATCATCTGGGTGTACAAGTAATAAATCTACTGCAACATCATTTGTAAATGGACCCACTGTAGTTACGCCTGTAGTTGTAATTGTACCCACGCTTACGCCATCACTTTGTACATCATAAGATGCTCCACTTCCTAAATCTGTTACATCAATATCAACTGAAAAACCTGCTGTACAATCTTCAACAACAGTGAATGTTGCTACTGGAGCATCACAAGTTAAACAATTCACATCAAAATCTAAATTAGTATAACCACTAGTTCCACAATCTACACTACCATCTGGTGTTATTTGAATAAATAACGATGTACCTGTTGAATTAAAGGTTAATCCTGTTAAATCACCTGAGTTTCCATAACCATTATATAATTCTGTAGCTGTTGCATCTGCACCATCATAAACTATAAATTCATCCCAGCCACTTTCAACTTGACCTGCATTAACCGTAATGTTTAATAAACTTACACCATCAGTACTTGTAAATAACCATTCTTCATTTACACCACTTGAGTAACATACTCCATTTATGTTTGATGGTGTTCCACACGTTACATAAATAGGACATATATTAGGATTTACTAAACCAGATTCTGATAAACTACATAGAGTGTCATCTGGATGTACTATTAATAAATCAATCTCAACATCATTTGTAAATGGACCAACCGTAGTTACACCTGTAGCTGTAATTGTTCCAACACTTACACCATCACTTTGTACATCATATGACATACCAGACCCTAAATCCGTAACATCTATATCAACTGAAAATCCTACAGTACAATCTTCAACCACAGTAAATGTTGCAACAGGAGCACTGCACGACGGTAACTCATCAAATGTTACATCATCAATTGCAATATCGTCATCAAAATCTCCTGGAGTAGGCTCAGTTACCGTAAACCTAGCTCTTACATCACCTGTGATTGTAAGACCACTTAAATCAATAATTTGTAATTCCCAACCTGAGGTATTGGTATTATAAATACCTACATTGTTCCATGCCGCACCATCCCAAACTTCTACATCTAATTGAGAATTAGCAGAATCTTCGGCATCACTAATCAAATAAAAAGTTAAAGAAGGAACCATAAGACCTGACACATCAACAAAAGGACTAGTTAAAACTGCATCAGCCTGCGTACCACTTGCATCTACGTATGTATAATAACCTTGTGAAGTAGTTGTACCCGTAATTGTACCATTATTTCCAACATGTCCACCACCATTATCATCATATATCCATGGTTCTGCTCCAGTATCTTCCCAACAATCAGGTATAGAACCACCATTTTCAAAATCTTGAGTATATGGAGCAACAAAAGTACTACAAGTTGTAGTGAATGTGATAGGACCAACCCAACTACTAGCATCACCTCCTCCACAATCTGCTTGAATATAAAATTCGTATTCTGTTAACGACGATAAGTCGCTAATTGTTACAGTGTTAGAAGTTAAACCGGTTCCATTATAGACTAGACTACCTCCAGCTACTTCATATACTTCTACATTCCAAGCGGATGCTCCTGCATTATCAACCCATGATAATACTGCAGAAGTATCAGTAATAGAAGCTGCAGTTAAATCAGATGGAGCAAAACAACTTGGAGCCTCATCAAATGTAACATCATCAATTGCAATATCGTCATCATAATCTGCTGGAGTAGGCTCAGTTACCGTAAACCTAGCTTGTACATATCCTGTAATTGTTAATCCACTTAAATCAATAATTTTAAGTTCCCAACCTGAGGTATTAGTATTATATGTACCTACATTATTCCATGCTGCTCCATCCCATACTTCTACATCTAACTGAGAATTATCAGAATCTTCTGCATCACTAATCAAATAAAAACTTAAAGAAGGAGCACTAAGCGTTGTTATATCTACGAATGGACTATTTAAAATAGCATCAGCATCTGTTCCACTGGCGTTAACAAATGCATAATAACCTCCAGACGCTGTAGAACCGGTAATTGTACCTCCATCTCCAACATGGTCACCACCATCGTTGTCATAATCCCAATCTTCTGCTCCAGTATCTTCCCAGCACGTCGGAAGACTAGCAGTTTCAAAATCTTGCGTATATGGAGCCATAAAAGCGTTACAATCTGTTGTGAAAGTTACTGGTCCTACAGCAACATTGCTACTAGATCCACCACATAAACCAGTTACATAAACATCATAAGCAGTTGTTCCTGTTAATCCCAGAGCCATATCACTACCTGCTGATGCTGAAGGGTTAGAATAAACAGGTGTATCTCCATTAGCAGCACTTTCACCAGCTAAATATACTTCAACTAAGGCAGAATCATTTCCTGTACCAATAGTCCAAGTTATATCTGCTTCTGTAATTGTTATATTTGAAACCATTATAGCTGAAACTTCAGCACAGGATGCTGTTGTTGCAAAACTGATAGGTCCAACTATATTACTATTAGATGTTGCTCCACTACAAGCAGCAGTTATGTATACATCGTAATCTGTAGATTCTGTAAGACCAGATAAAGATAGTGACGTACCTACTACGTTAGAATTTGAAAATACAGGAGTATTTCCTCCTGCAGCACTTTCTCCTAATAGATATACTTCTACATTAAAATCCACAGTAGCAAAACCATTATCATCCCATGATAAATCTGCTGAAGAATCGGTTAAGTTAGATACAGTAACATTAGAAGGTTCAGGGCATGAATTCATCGCTACCGTTGTGTTTTGAACTGTTGTAGTGTGACAAGATGAATCTGTTGTACAAGCCGCATCAATTGTTACATGAAGTCTAACTTCAGTACTCGTTATAGCCGTGACTGTTAAAGGCGACATTCCGTGTGCAATGACACTATCAGCTGCATCAGTTATAGTAACGTAATTATCTACACCTGACAAAGTATTTGTAAAAACATAATCATCACCTACATTAACATTGGTAATTGTATTGTATTCTCCTGCATAAGTACATGTAGAAATACCTGTAACAGAACCATCATTTGGATCAGATTCTGATCCATATGAAGTACCTACAATACATTGCGACCATGAAATGGTAGATACCACCATAGTCAATAATAGCAAAGTAATTTTTCTCATAAAAAATGGATTAAAAGTTAGTAATTTTCTAAAAATATGTTAATTCTTTAGAAGAAGATAAGGTTTAACTTTTGAATCGTTGAAATGTAAAATAACTCGTCAAGAAACATAAATTTTAAAATTTAATAATCCAGACTTAACTTTTTATATTACTTTACTTAACTTGTTATACTATAATGTTACAAAATCGGTAATTTATTGTAACAAAAAAAAGCCGTTTTGTATAATTCAAAAACGGCTTTTTTTAAAATAAAATATAAAAGTTTCCTACTGCTTATCTATAAAAGCTTCCATTACGGCATCGCTCACTCCCATATTGCTAAAACCACCATCGTTATATAGGTTTTGAAGTGTTACACGTTTTGTTAAATCACTGAATAATGTAATTGTATAATTAGCACAATCTATTGCAGATGCGTTACCTAATGGCGACATTTTTTCAGCGTAAGCTATAAAACCATCAAACCCTTTTACACCACTACCAGCTGTAGTTGCTGTAGGCGATTGAGAAATTGTATTAACCCTAACTTTTTTATCTCTTCCAAAGAAATAACCAAAGCTACGGGCTACACTTTCTAAATAGGCTTTGTTATCTGCCATATCATTATAATCTGGGAACACACGTTGTGCCGCCATATAGCTTAATGCTACAATACTGCCCCATTCATTCATTGCATCTGACTTGTATAAAGTTTGCATTACTTTATGAAAAGATATCGCTGAAACATCTGTTCCTTTTTGGGTCCATGCGTAGTTTTGATCCGTATAATGTTTACCTTTTCTAACATTAATAGACATACCTATAGAGTGTAAAACAAAATCAATTTTTCCACCTAAAATCTCCATAGATTTTTCAACAAGATTTTTTAAATCATCTTCTGATGTTGCATCTGCAGGTATCACCTCAGAACCTGTAATTTTTGCTAATTGATCTATTTGGCCCATTCTTATAGAAACTGGCGCATTTGTTAAAACAAATGCACCTCCTTCTTCATGTGCACGAATAGCAGTTTTCCATGCTATAGAATTTTCATCTAATGCTCCAAATATGATTCCTCGTTTTCCTTTTAGTAAATTGTATGACATGTTGTTTTATTTATGTTGGTTCGTTTTTCTTAAACTAATTACTTAATTCAATAATTGTTTTGCATGTGCCAATGCAGAATCTGTAACATTTAGGCCTCCTAACATTTGTGCAATTTCTAAAATGCGCTCTTCTTCTTCAAGCTTTTTAAGTTGTGTATGTGTAGTATTATCTATATCTGTTTTAAAAACTTTATAATGCGCATCTCCTTTAGCCGCAATTTGAGGTAAATGTGTAATAGTGAAGACTTGCATTTTACAACTCATTTTCTTCATAATTTCTCCCATTTTGTTTGAAATTTCACCTGAAACACCTGTATCAATTTCATCAAACATTATGGATGGCAACTGAATGTACTCTGCCAATATAGATTTAATCGCCAACATTATACGAGATAATTCACCACCTGATGCTGATTTTTTTAGCTCATTGAAACTAGAGCCTTTGTTTGCCATAAACAAAAATTGTAAATTATCTTTTCCTTTTTTGGTAAATTTCGCTAACGTTTCAAGCTCTACTTTAAATTTAGCATTTGGCATTCCTAGCTCAGATAAAATAGCCTCTAATTTTGAAACAAATACAGGAATAACTTTCTTTCGTTTTTTGTGAATCTTTATTGCAATTTCATTTAACTTTTCATTTTGCTTTAATATGGCTTCTTCTTTAAGCTGTATAGATGCATCTAAACTTTCGGTATTATTAATTTTAGACTGCAAGTCATTTTTAATTTCTTTTAAGTCTTCTATTTCCTTAACCGAATGTTTTTGAAATAAATTATTTATAATTTGAAGTGTATTGCTCACACGTTCTAATGCTTCTGGATCTGATGATAAATTTTCTTCTAAATCATCTAATTCTGTTAAGATATCATCAATTTCAATTCCTATACTAGTAATTCGTTCTCTTAACGTTTCATAGGTTTTACCAAAACTAGTAATTTTAGATAGTTCTTGTTTAACCGTATTAATTTGATCGGAAACTCCTAACGATTCTGAACTTAAAATTGATTTTGCACTACTCAACTTCTCTCCTATCACTTCTACATTGTTAAGCTCTTCATATTGTGCTTCTAATTCTTCAAGATTAATTTTTTCTAAATTGATTTCATTGAGTTCATTAGATAAAAAGAGATTATAGTCGTATTCCTTAATTAATTCCGCTTTAGATACTTTTAATTCATCTAAATCCTTTTGAAGTTTTTTATACTCTAACAGTCGTTTTGAAAACTCTTGTAAATATTCTTTATTATCAGCTAATGCATCAATAACATTAAATTGGTAATCGTCTTGTGTTAGCTGTTGTGTTTGATGTTGTGAATGAATGTCTATTAAATAACTACTTAAAGAAGCTAAACTTTCTAAGTTTACGGGTGTATCATTTATAAAGGCTCTAGATTTACCAGAGGGTAAAATTTCTCGTCTAATTATGGTGTGCACTTCATAATCTAAATCTAACGTTTGAAACAAGGCTTGTAGCTCATAATTTGATATATCAAAAACGGCTTCTATTATACATTTTTGATCAGCTGTTTTTACCTGACTTAAATCTGCTCGTTTTCCTAAAACAAGAGATAAACCTCCTAATAATATAGATTTCCCTGCACCTGTTTCTCCTGTTATAATAGAGAGTCCGTTATTAAATGAAACATTTAATTCGTCTATAAGTGCGTAATTTTTTATGTAAAGTGATGTTAACAACGACTTAGTTTTAGATACGACAAAATTAAGGATTAAGTATTTATAATTATGAAGTACAAGAAAAATAAAAAAGGAATTTTAATTTTCTTAAAACAATGGGTTTCCTAATTAAAGTATTAACGTTTAATATTTCTCCACTTCTGAGAATACATTGGCGCAATTCTATTTAAAGTGTCTATAGCGTCAGCAGTATTTAAGGTTGGTCCACCAGAAAGTATATCAGTCATTTCATCTGCTTTAGCATCAAAAAACACGCGCATTAAATACGAGTTAGGTCTAACAGAATGTACTTTTTTTAACTCGTCTAAAACCAAAATAATTTGGTTTTTACCTTCCTTTTGGTTTTCGTTCATAATATCTAATCCTTCTATATGATATTTATACATTGCAGAACGCATACCACTGTACGAAGGCGACATTAAATTATCTATTAAAGCAAAACGAGATTGTAATCCATCTTCTAATTTCCAACCTTGCCCACTAAGTTGCTGAGAATAACCTGCAATTGTTTGGGCTTGTTTAAAATAATCATCTCCTCCCTTTAACTCAAATGAATCTGCATCCATACCTAAAATCATATACACATGAAATGATAAAACGGAGACTAAATTAGATTCGAACTGATTTTCGTTAAATACTAAATTCTGAAATTCTAAATATTGAAAATTAAAATCCTTGTCATTATAGTTATAAATAGGAGAACTATAAGTAGAATTAAATACAGGACGTGATGAAGACACCTGAAGTGTAGCCGAAAACGTATCATTATTGTTTTCTGTAACATTAATAAGCATACTACAATTAATACGCTCATTAGGTTTAAATACTTTATTGGTCCACTTTGTATTATTTATAAACTCTGTTAATTGTTTTTCTAAAGTTTTAAAAACCAAATCATTCTCATTACCTGTTAACTGAGCGATAACGCTTACCGAACAATTTAATTCTTGAGCAAACGAAATAGTTGATGCTAATAAAGTAAATAAAAGAAATATTTTACGCATGAGTTTGTTTTAATATATGTTGCATTAAATCTTTAGCCACATCTGCCTTAGATTTTAATTCATTTTCAATAATAAGGTTAGCAGATGTTATAAATGTAACTTTATTTGTTGATACTCCAAAACCAGCACCTTTATCTCGTAACGAATTTAAAACAATTAGGTCTAAATTTTTAGATTTTAATTTTCCTTGAGCATGCTCTAACTCGTTATTAGTTTCTAACGCAAAACCAACTAAATATTGTTTTTCTTTAATCTCTCCAAGAGATTTTAATATATCCTTTGTCTTTTCTAACTCTATAGTAAACGTAGAATCTTTCTTTTTTATTTTCTCACTAGCAACATTCTTTGGCTTATAATCAGCTACCGCAGCAGAAAGTATAGCAATATCACTAATTGCAAAATGTTTATGCACTTCATTATACATATCTTCTGCACTAACAACGTGTTTAACAGTTATGAAACTACTTGTAACCGTTTGATGTGTTGGACCTGTAACCAAAATCACCTCAGCACCTAAGTTTGAAGCTGCCTTGGCTATTTCAAATCCCATTTTACCACTAGAATGGTTACCTATAAAACGTACTGGGTCTATAGCTTCATAAGTTGGGCCAGCTGTAATCAATACGCGTTTCCCTCTTAATGGCAATTGATCTAATATATCTTTTTCTATAAAAGACACAATATCTTCTGGCTCTGCCATACGCCCTTCTCCTACTAAACCACTAGCAAGTTCTCCTGTTCCTGCAGGTATTAGTTTGTTTCCAAAAGATGTTAATTTATTAAATGAGACTTGAGTTGTTTCGTGTTTATACATATCCAAGTCCATTGCAGGCGCAAAATATACAGAACATTTTGCAGAGAGATATACAGCTAATAAAAGGTTATCGCAAACACCATTCGCCATTTTTGCCATAGTATTGGCGGTTGCAGGTGCAACAACCATAAGGTCAGCCCATAATCCTAAATCTACATGATTGTTCCATACCTCATTGTCATCATCTTCATCTACAAATGAAGAATAAACTGGGTTTTTAGATAAAGTAGAAAGTGTGAGGGGTGTTACAAAATCCTTAGAAGCAGGTGTCATAACGACCTTCACGTTGGCACCTGCTTTTATGAATAATCTTACTAAACTAGCAGATTTATAGGCGGCAATACCTGCGGTAATGCCTAAAAGAATATTTTTGTCTTTTAAAATAGACATTTATTACGACTGAGAATCGTCAGTATTTCTATGATAGATTTTATCATCTAACCACTCTTTTACCGCTAAAGCGTGTGGCTTAGGTAATTTTTCGTAAAACTTAGAAACTTCAATTTGTTCTTTGTTTTCAAAAATCTCTTCTAAACTATCGTTATATGTTGCAAACTCTTCTAGTTTGTCTATTAACTCACGTCTAATATCTGTATTAATTTGTTCTGCACGTTTAGCTATAACAGAAATTGCTTCATATATATTATCTGTTGGAGCATCTAATTCATTTCTGTTGTAAGTTACAGTACTTACTGGTGCATCTGTTTTTTTTAAATCCATCATTATATAATGTTTTAACTTTTAGTCGTTAATATCTTTAATTCTTCTTGTAATTTTTCATACATTAAAGTAGCACTCTCTAAATTTTCATAATTAGGATATGTTTTCTTCAATGTGTTATAATATTCTATAGCTTCATTAATTCGTTCTTCTTTTAAATAATCTACACTTAAAATGGCTAAATTATAGGCAGCATCTAATCTGTAGTAGTAGGCCTCACTTCTTAAAGACGTACCAGGAAACTCTAATAAAAAGTTATTGAATGATTTAATTGAAGCTTTAAAATCCCTGATTAAATCATATTGTTTTGCAATTTCAAAAGCCTTTTTTTCTAATTTAAAATCTAATTCTTTTACTAAAGTGTTAGCTTCTTCTAAATATTGTGAATTAGGATATGCATTTACAAACAATTGTAATTTCTCAATGGCTTCTACAGTTTCCTTTTGCTCTTTAGAATATACTGGTGAGTTATGATAATACCCTTTAGCAGACAAAAAAGAAGCTTGTTCCGTTTTTTCACTTTGAGGATAAATATCTGTAAACTTTGATAAATGATAACTAGCAATGTAGTAATCACCTAGGTTATAAGAACACATGGCATGCATAAATGTAAGCTTTTCTGCTTGCGGTTTTCCTCTATATTTCTGAAGAATTTGATCCAACAATCTATATGATTTTGCCCATTTTCCAGCGTCGTATAGTTCTTCTGCCATTTCATACTTCGCAGCAGTATCTTCAGACTTTAATGTTTTCTGAAAATCACTACAAGAAATAAATAAGACACTTAATAAGAGTATGTATAAACCTTTCTTCATAAATTTTAAACAGGATGCAAAAGTAAACATTATTAACGGAATTTAAAAACAATTATTATTAGCTAAATTAAACGTTGTTTATAGGCTAAAATGTTATTTATATAAAGTTTAACTTTTACCTAATGCTTTTAATTCATTTTTAATGCTTGTTTTTAAACCTTCTGTTGCTTCTACTAATGGCAAACGCACATGAGATTTTGAAATATTTAAACCTTCTAAAACTGCTTTTATTCCAGACGGGTTATTTTCAGAAAAAATCATCGCTGTAATTGGCATTAATTTAAAATGAATATCATAAGCTTCTTTGGCTTTACGGGCTATACCAAGACGTATCATTTCTGAAAATTCTTTTGGTAAGGCCTGCCCTATTACAGATATTACACCAGAGCCACCTGCTAGTGCAACGCCTAAGGCTAAATCGTCATCACCAGATAATACTAAAAAGTCTTTTGGTTTTGTCCTTAATAACTCTAAATATTGATGTACATTATTACCTGCTTCTTTTACAGCTACAATGTTATCAAAATCTTTAGCAAGTCTTAGGGTTGTTTCTGGAGCCATGTTAGACGATGTTCTACCAGGAACATTATACAATATTATTGGTTTTGGAGATACCTCAGCTATAGCTTTAAAATGCTGATATATGCCTTCTTGCGTTGGTTTACTATAATAAGGTGAAACTGACAGTATACCATCAATGCTAGTAAAATCGGTGTTCTTTATTTCATTTATAACGCTAGCAGTATTATTTCCTCCAATACCTAATACTAAAGGTAATCTTCCATTATTCACTTTAGATATAAAAGCAATCAGTTCCGTTTTTTCATCTGCAGTAACGGTAACACTCTCGCCAGTAGTACCACTAATTACCAAATAATCAGTTCCATTTTCTATATTATATTCAACAAGACGCTCTAAAGCATCAAAATCGATACTTAAATCTGCGTTAAATGGTGTTATTAATGCTACACCAGTCCCTATAAACTTGGTCATTATAATTTTTTTAGTATGTTTAAATATTTCTTCAGTTCTTGTTTAAAAATATTGATATCCTTTAATTCTACATCAATTATTAAATCGTAAATTCTTTCATCTACATTAGATATTCCTACTTTAAAAAGGGCTTTAGATGC
Source organism: Winogradskyella endarachnes (assembly GCF_009741275.1). Taxonomy (GTDB): domain Bacteria; phylum Bacteroidota; class Bacteroidia; order Flavobacteriales; family Flavobacteriaceae; genus Winogradskyella; species Winogradskyella endarachnes. The sequence continues at coordinate 31,223 of NZ_WOWS01000001.1, read as the reverse complement.
TGCAGCAATTTGATCTATTTGTAAAACCGAATTTTTATAAAAACAAATCATCATATCAAATGGTTCATTTATAAAATCTTCTAAATCCGGATTTTTAATCTTACCCTTCCAACCAAAATCTTTAGGACTATAATGGGCATTCCATTGGTTATGCTCTAATTTATCATCCATTGTAAATGCTACTATTTTGTGCTTTGGAGAAGTTAAACCTAATGACTTAAAATAAACTCTAAACACCTCAAACTCATGAAACTCACTTGCATTTAAAAGCACAGCTACTGTCTTAATTTTTTCATTATTCACAGTAGGTTTACGTTCTGCCAACAATTTGTTGACATATTTTCGATTTGATTTTTCTTTAAATGCTTTTAAAATCATTTATCTTTAGCCTTTGTGCAAATTTAATAAAAGCACTCACATTTTATTATAAACTTTACAGAAGTTATTCAATGACTATTAAACACACATTAAAACTTTGTCTTTTGTTGCTCATTTTTACATGTGCATCACCAAAAATATCAAAAATTGAAGGTAAACGACTCAATATAGACCAAGACCTAAAGCCTAATGAAGCTGTTGACGCTTTTATTAAACCATATAGAGAACACGTTAATAAAGACATGGAGAATGTTATCTCTTATGCTTCTCAAACATATACCAAAAGAGATGGACAATACAATACAGCAATTGGTAATTTAATGGCAGATGCCGTTTTTAGTGAAAGCAACCCTGTTTTTAATAAACGAACAGGCAAAGATATCGACTTTGTTTTACTTAATCATGGTGGTATTCGCTCTATCTTATCTCAAGGAAATGTAACCACGAGAACTGCTTATGAAATTATGCCTTTTGAAAACTCTGTAGTTGTAGCAGAATTAAAAGGTGAACAGGTTAACGAAATGATGCAATATTTATCTAAAGCAAAACGCGCACATCCTGTTTCTAAACAATTACAGTTAACTTTAGGTAAAGATGGTAACATTATTTCTGCAACAATACATGGCGAACCTATAGATACTTCTAAAACTTATAATGTAGCCACAAATGACTACCTATACAATGGAGGTGACGGGATGGTTTTTTTTAGTAAAAATGAAGGACTACATGTTCTAAATTATAAAATAAGAGATGTCTTAATAGATAATTTTAAAAAGAAGGACACTTTAAACCCTAAACAAGACAACCGATTTATTCAGCTTAACGATTAAAAACATGAAAAGAAGACAATTTATACAAAAATCTACAGCTGCAACAGTTTTAGCAGGTATTGGTGGACTTAGCTTACAATCTTTTGGCTCTAAAGCAAAGAAAATAACTATTTTACACACCAATGATGTGCATAGCCATATAGATCCTTTTGGACCAGAAGATGGTAGAAATGCCAATAAAGGTGGTGTTGCTAGGCGTGCCACTTTAGTGGAAGCGATTAGACAAGAAAATCCTAATACCCTGTTATTGGATGCAGGTGATATTTTTCAGGGCACACCATATTTTAATTATTATGGTGGCGAATTAGAATTTAAACTAATGAGCATGCTTAAATACGATGTTGCAACTATAGGTAATCACGATTTTGATAATGGTATTGACGGACTATATGCGCAAATTCCACACGCTGATTTTGAGTTTGTTTCTGCCAATTATGATTTCTCTAAGACAGTAATGGACACACATGTTAAACCTTACAAAATCATTATAAAAGACGGTATTAAAATAGGCATATTTGGATTAGGTATTAAATTAGAAGGTTTAGTAGATAAAAACATGTACAAAGAAACGGTTTATCACAACCCAATTGAAAAAGCTCAAGACATGTCTAGAATTCTAAAAGAAGATGAAAAATGTGATTTAATTATATGTCTTTCTCATATAGGATATGAATATAAAAATAAACCAGACAAGGTTAGCGATATTAAGCTCGCTAGAGCAACAAAGGATATAGATCTAATAATAGGTGGCCATACACATACATTTTTACCCGAACCTACAATAGAAACAAATAGCGTAGGCAAGAATGTATTAGTGAATCAGGTAGGGTGTTACGGCTTATACTTAGGTAAAGTAGATTTTTACTTTAGCCATGGCAAACAAGTAGGCTCTAATGGAGCTTCAATAGTAGTGTAGTAAAAATATAATAGGATAGTTTAGGTCTTTTCAATTTTAAATGCTTCATCTTCATAAGCTAATTCTGGTTCAGTAACTTTATATTGTGATTGCATGTAAAAAAAGAAGAAGGCCACAACTAAGAAAAAAGAATAAACAAAACCTAAATTATCATCAGTTAATATGTAAAAATAAGCAAGCTGAATAATTTCTGAAAAGGTCATAAAAATACAACCTAATAAAAACAACATTGACTTTGAATTGTTTCTGTACATATAGTCAATTAAAGCAAAAGATAATAACGCCATAACAACAGCATTGTAAATATATTCTAGTAGATACTGTTGGTATGTTAACGTTTCTACTGTTGTACTAGATATTAGAGATACACAAAAAATATCTAAGGCAATAAGAACTATAATAGGAATAGTTAATTCAGAAAATACAACTTTTAAATTGAGTTGTCTAATCATTTTATATATTAACACCAAATAAGAAATGATAAAAAGTATATTAGATATATAATACAAATAGTCTATTTTATTATCATCTACAGCAGGTAAAAACCAATAAACGGCATTTATACTCTCAGCTAATGTAAAAATAACTAAAAAGGATAGAAAAAATTTTGAAATATATTTAGTGCTTTTACTGTAAAATAAGGTAAGCAATACTAAGGTCACTGTAGCTATAACAGCACCTTGTAACTCCATTCCAAAGCCTTGAAGCAAAATGTAGACTAACCCTAAAAGAAAGAGTGTAATCTTATAAATTTTATTTACCAACATTAATTAATCCCTTATTAACGAGGCCAAACATAATCATTTTTCAACACTTTAACGAATAAAAATTACATTTTATCGTGTAAATAATTAAATTATCGTAAGAATTTACTTCAATTTATCTAAAAATTCTAATTCATTCAGTATTTCAATTTCCAATTTTTCAGCTTTGGTACGCTTACTTGGCCCCATTTTATCGCCTGCAACGAGATAAGATGTTTTAGAAGAAATAGATGATGATACCTTTCCGCCATTATCTTCTATGAGTTTTTTAAGCTCATTTCTAGATATTGTTTCAAAAACACCAGAAACTACTATAGATAATCCTTTTAATTTATCAGTTTGGTTTTCTAACTGGTCTGCAGAGATTTCTAATTGCACACCAAAACTTTTTAAGCGCTCTATAATGAGTTTATTTTCTTCCTTAGAGAAAAACTCCACCACACTCTGTGCAATACGCTCACCAATTTCATCTACCGTGACTAAATCTAAAACCGTAGCCAACATTAAAGCATCAATAGATTTATAGTGTTTGGCCAATTTTTTAGCTACTGTCTCCCCTACATAACGAATGCCTAAAGCAAATAGCACACGCTCAAACGGAATTTGTTTAGAAGCTTCAATACCATTAATTAAGTTTACAGCACTTTTTTCTGCCATTCGCTCTAGCGGAATCACTTGTTCAACCGTTAACTCATATAAATCAGAATAATTATGAATCAAACCTTCCTTTACCAACAAAGCAACTGTCTCACCTCCTAGACCATCAATATCCATGGCTTTTCTAGAAATGTAATGCTGAATTCTCCCAACTACTTGTGGCGGACATGCCATATAATTAGGACAATAATGTTTGGCTTCGCCTTCTAATCTTACTAACTCAGTACCACATTCTGGGCAATGCGTAATATATGTTGTGGGAACCGAATCCGCAGGACGCTTGCTTAAGTCTACCGCGATTATCTTCGGAATAATTTCACCGCCTTTTTCTACAAACACCTCATCTCCTACTCTAATATCTAATTTTTCAATTTGGTCTGCATTATGAAGCGATGCACGTTTAACCGTTGTACCAGCCAGTTCTACAGGTTCTAAATTGGCTACTGGTGTAATAGCTCCTGTTCTACCAACTTGATAGGTAATTTCATTTAAACGTGTAGACACCTGTTCTGCTTTAAACTTATAAGCCATAGCCCAACGTGGTGCTTTGGCCGTAAAGCCTAATTCATCTTGATGATATAAACTATTTACTTTAACCACAACACCATCTATCTCGTATGGTAAATTGTGTCTGTTTTTATCCCAATAATCCACATATTCTAAAACCTCATCAATAGATTTCACCAATTTTGCTTCTTTTGGCACTTTAAATCCCCAAGCTCTAGCTTTTTCTAAACCTTCATATTGCGACGTGATATTTAGATTATTTCCTACTATACTATATAATAAACATTCTAAAGGACGTTTTGCTACTTCCGAACTATCTTGAAGTTTTAAACTTCCTGAAGCTGTATTTCGTGGGTTCTTATAAGGTTCTTCTTCGTTTTCTATACGTTCGGCATTCATTTTTAAGAAACCTTCTATAGGTAAAACAATTTCTCCTCGTATATCAAAACGCTCAGGATAATCGCCCTTTAACTGTAAAGGCACTGTATTTATGGTTTTAATGTTTGCAGTGACTTCATCGCCTTGCACACCATCGCCTCGAGTGACTGCCCTTAATAGTTTACCATTCTCATAAGTAAGACTAATAGAAGCACCATCATACTTTAATTCGCAAGTGTAGTATACGTCGCCATCAACCATTTTTTTAATTCGGGTTTCCCAATCCAATAAATCTTCTTTAGAATAAGAATTATCTAAAGAGTACATTCTATAATCGTGAACGGTTGTTTTAAAGTTTTTAGTCACAGCACCACCAACACGTTGTGTAGGCGAATTGGCATCAAAAAACTCAGGATGTTTTTCTTCAAGAGCTTGAAGTTCTTTTAATTTGATATCAAATTCGTAATCACTTATGGTAGCATCATCTAAAATGTAATAATTGTAGTTATGCTGACGCAATTCTTCTCTAAGTGCTTCTAATTGGTCTTTTATGTTCATATAATAAAGTATGTAAACAATTCTTTTTTAAATTCTAGTTCCCTTCAACATTCTATCATTTCCATTTAAGTCTTTCAATAACTCAATAGCTTCAAATTCAACATTAGTTAATAAAGCCTTTGTTTCTTCTCCAAGATATTGATTAATTTCAAAATAGAGTTGCCCTTTTGGTTTTAAGTTATTTATAGCGAATTCTGTTATGGCTTTATAGAAAATCAACGGATTATCATCTTCTACAAACAAAGCCAAATGCGGTTCGTTGTCTAAAACATTAGGTTTAATTTCTACTTTTTCTAAGTTTCTAACGTATGGTGGATTGGAAACGATGATGTCAAAATTAGATTCCGCATCAAGTGCGGAATGACAAGTCTGGTCTAAAATATTTGCTTCGATAAAATTAATATCAACATTGTTTAGTTCCGCATTTTGTTTTGCAACCTTTAAAGCCTCCGGACTGACATCTAATGCATAAACTTCAGCATTCGGAATATGTTTAGCTAATGAAATCGCTATGCAACCCGAACCTGTACCAATGTCCAAAATCTTTAAGGACGATTGCACTGAACGCGATTCTAAAGCTCGGATAATCATATCGACCAACTCTTCTGTTTCAGGTCGTGGAATCAATACGTTTTCATTCACTTTAAAGGGCAATCCAAAAAATTCGGTTTCACCCAATAAATACTGAATTGGTTTTTGTTGTTTTAAATGTTCTAATGCTTTAAAAAAGGATTCTGTTTCCGGTTTTGTAATGGCTAATTCTGGTTCTAACGTTAATTGAATTCTTGGTACATTTAAATAATGTTCTGTACACAAATAGAAAAAACTATTCACTTCATGGTTTCCATAAATAGCATCTAATTCAATATGAAATATATTCTGAAGTTCTTTTAAAACCATAACCTACAAATCTTTAAGCATCCAAACCGTACACGAGTAATGACCAGTGTTTCCTAATGGTTTATCAATGGACTTAAATCCTACTTTTCGGTATAATTTACGCGCATCATCCATATAAGGCAAGGTTTCTAAATAACATTGCTTAAAACCTGCTTGCTTGGCAAAATTGAGACATTTCTGCATCATTTCTGAGCCCAAACCTTTACCTCTAGCTTCTGGCATAAAATACATTTTTTGTAATTCGCAGATGTTACCTTCGTAATTATCTAACGGCGAAATTCCTGCTCCACCAATAATCGCGTCGCCATCAACTACTACAAAATAGGATTTATTTGGTGCATCATACGTTTCGGTCATACAATCTAAAGCCACATCTTCATAGGCTGTACCAACTTTAGGCACACCCATTTCTATTAAAACATTACGAATAGCCTTAGCAATTTTAGGATTATCCTTAGCTTCAATTTCTCGAATAACAATAGTATCTTTACGCACTTAATAGTTAGATTTTAGCAATTTCAAAAATACGTATAAAAACACTTTTATGTTTATAAGACGCTTAATGTTTTTACTGACTTTTACATTACTTTTCAACTGTGCAATTACAAAAAAGCCAGAATTTGTAAGACTCGACAACGTTGAAATAGTAGACTCTAGTTCTAAATCCATTACTTTAAAAGTAGATGCTTTGTTTCTAAACAAAAATCATGTTGGTGGCACATTAAAAACGGACGATTTTAGAGTTTATATCAATGAAATTGAAGTCGCTAAAATTGTATCGGATGAATTTGACGTTCCTAAACGCGAAAAATTCACCATCCCATTAACCGTTGCGGTTGATACCGAGAAACTAGTTGACAAAAGTAGTTTAGGTGGCTTATTGGGAAGCCTTATTTCTCAAAATTTAAAAGTGCAATACAAAGGCGATATTAAATATAAAATTATGGGCTATTCGTCTACTTACGCTGTAGATGAAATCCAAGATGTAAAAATTAAACTTTAGTTGACTGCTCACGAAACCTATATAAAACGCTGTTTGCAAATTGCCAAAAACGGATTAGGAACCACAAGGCCTAACCCAATGGTTGGTGCTGTGATTGTTTATAACAATCAAATTATTGCAGAAGGATTTACAAACCCTTATGGCGGACCACATGCCGAAGTTAATGCCATTAATGCCGTAAAAGACCAATCGCTATTAGCTAAAAGCACCATTTATGTTACACTAGAACCATGCAGCCATTTTGGGAAAACACCACCTTGTAGCGATTTAATTATAAGACATAACATACCCAATGTGGTTATTGGTTGCATTGATGATAATCCGGAAGTGGCAGGCAAAGGCATTGCAAAACTAAGAGCTTCTGGTTGTAATGTTATTGTAGGTGTTTTAGAAGCCGAATGCAAAACGCATCACCAACGATTTTTTACATTTCATAATAAAAAGCGTCCTTATATTATTTTAAAATGGGCAGAAACGGCTGATGGTTTTATTGCACCTTTAAAAAAGGATAAACAAAAACCTGTTTGGATTACCAACCAGTATTCACGCCAATTAGTCCATAAATGGCGTGCTAAAGAACAAGCCATTTTAGTAGGAACCAATACGGTTATTGCCGACAATCCGAGTTTAACCGTTAGAGATTGGTCTGGCGAAAACCCCATTAGAGTGGTTTTAGATAGCACTTCAAAATTAGATACTGATTATGCTATTTTTAATGAGGACGCAAAAACCATTAGAATTACGTCTGAAACTATTGATTTTAAAAAACCGATAGCCATTCAAATTGCAACATTATTATACAACGACAATATAAACTCTGTAATTATTGAAGGTGGCTCGCAAACGCTTCAAACATTTATAGACGAAAATCTTTGGGATGAAGCCAGAGTTTTTATTGGGAAAACCGAATTTAAATCAGGTATTAAAGCACCACAATTTAGCGGGAATTTAATATCTGAAACCACTATTAAAAATGATACTTTAAAACTATATGCAAAAAATTAAAACTTTAATTTTCGATTTTGGTGATGTATTCATCAACCTTGATAAGCAAGGTGCTATGCAGCATGCCTTAGATTTATTCAACTTAGAAACTTTTGAAGTTGACATGATTGGAATCAACGAATTATATGAAGTCGGAAAGATTACGACTTCAGAATTTATTACATTCTACAAATCGAAATTTCCACATATTAGCGACATAGAACTTATTAAGGCTTGGAATTGTATCATTAAAGATTTCCCAGAGCATCGCTTAGCGTTTATTAAAAACTTAGCGCTTCATAAAGAATACAAACTCATATTACTGAGTAATACAAATGATATGCATATTGATTATGTAAAGGAAACAGTGCCGTTTTTTGAAGAATTTAAGTCGTGTTTTGATGCCTTTTATTTATCACAGCAAATTCATTTTAGAAAACCAAATAAAGATATTTTTGATTTTGTGTTAAATGAAAATAAACTTAACGCGAATGAATGTCTATTTATAGACGACACTAAAGAAAACACCGCTACAGCAGACCAAATGGGATTCCATACTTGGAATATTGATGAAACCACTGAAGATGTGGTAACACTTTTTGAAACTAAAAAAGAACTCTTTTGATATATTTATTTTTAAGCGTATTATCCTCTACGGCTATATTTGTTTTGTTTAAACTATTTAGCAAATACAATGTAGATACATTACAAGCTATTGTGGTTAACTACGCTACAGCCTTTGTTTGTGGATATATTTTATATGACGGCGACATTTCACCTACTCAAATTATTGAAACCAATTGGTTTATTGCTGCCATAGGCTTAGGTTTTCTGTTTATTGCAATATTTAACGTTATGGCGCTCACAGCGCAAAAAAATGGACTCTCCGTAGTTTCGGTGGCTAGTAAAATGAGTTTAGTAATTCCGGTAATTTTTGGAATATACGTGCACAACGAAAGTACAGAAGCTCAAAAATTAATTGGAATTGCTCTAGCTTTAGTTGCTGTTTATTTAACCTCTATTAAGAAAAAAGAAACAACCGTATTAACAAAATCAATCTATTTACCAATAATTCTTTTTATAGGTTCTGGCATTATAGATACCTCTGTAAATCATTTTGCACCTGAAGGAAATTTTTCTATGTTCTTATCTACCATATTTGGAATTGCTGGTCTAATGGGATTCTTTTTATTGATATACAAATCAATTAACACAAAGAAGGCATTGCAAGTAAAAAGTGTACCTTTTGGTTTTATATTAGGTTTAGTTAACTACTGCTCCATGTACTTTTTAATATTAGCTCTACAAGTAGAAAATACAGAAAGCTCAACTATATTTACCATTAATAATATAGGTATTTTAGCTTTATCAACTTTATTAGGATTGGCATTATTTAAAGAAAAATTATCCCATAAAAACTGGATTGGTATTGGACTAGCTTTTATTGCTATACTATTAGTTACACTTGCGTAATGGAAAACGATATATACAAAACTATTACCGAACCAGCCGAGGGCGAATTGTTTAAAGATAAGAATAGTAAGTTCTATGGCTTTACTTTCCCAGTTACTAATGAAGACCAAGTAAAGCAACATATTGAAGCTATAAAGAAAACACATTATTCCGCCAGACATTGGTGTTATGCCTATCAAATAGGCATAGAAACCAAAAAATACAGGGCTAACGATGATGGTGAGCCTAGCAACTCAGCAGGTATGCCTATTTTTGGACAAATTCAATCTTTTGATGTCACCAATATATTAATAGTTGTTGTTAGATATTATGGAGGTGTTAAATTGGGAGTTAGCGGATTAATTAACGCCTACAGAACTGGAGCACAATTAGCTATGGAAGCCTCAAAAATAGTAGAACGAACTATTAATAAAGAATTTCAACTCAAATTTGAGTACAAAAACATGAGTAAAGTAATGCGGTTGATAAAAGAGAATGACGTTAAAATCATAGATCAATCTATGGAATTAACTTGCCTGTTAGAAATATCTGTCAGAAAAAGTAACAGTTCTAAAATTTATGAAATTTTCAAGCAATTTTACGGTGTTGAAATCGTACAATTATAACGAATAATTTTGCAGTTTATCTAAAAGATATTTCGGACACCGAGTAGGTCTATTTTTTTCGACGTCTATAAACGCTAAAATTGTATTGCCAGTTGCTAATAAAATATCCGATTCATTTCTTAATTCATATTCAAATTCTATAGATGCTGTAGGCATTTTTTTTAGTGTAGTTTTTACTTTAACAACATCATCATAACGTGCTGAATTTTTGTAATTTACAGTTAACGAAACAACAGGAAGCATAATACCTTCAGCTTCCATTTCCCTGTAACTCAATCCAAACTCTCGTAACCATTCAGTTCTACCTACTTCAAAATACACAGCGTAGTTAGCGTGGTACACAACACCCATTTGGTCAGTTTCGCCGTAACGTACAGTTAATTTAGTTTCATTATAAATCAATACTATTAAATTTAATTACGAATTATTTTGTAAATTTATTTCCGTTTTAAACATGAGGAAAAATTTCTAAATATTCAAAACTTTTTAATTTTTTTATTAAGAATTTTGTTCACATATTTGCCTCGTTCAAAACTATTAGAGAATTCTACTTCTCTTTTTTTTTGCTAATAAATCTAACAACAAAAATTCAACTCAACGCATGGAGAACACAGCGCAATCTGTATGGAGTAATTGTCTCGCTTTTATAAAGGATAATATACAACCACAAGCCTATAAAACTTGGTTTGAACCTATAGATGCTGTTAAACTTTCTGGTAACGCATTGAGTATTCAGGTGCCTAGTAAGTTTTTCTACGAGTGGTTAGAAGAACATTATGTTAAAATTCTTAAAGTTGCACTTACCAAAGAACTCGGAGAAGATGCTAAATTGGTTTACGTTATTAAAATGGAAAACACCTATGGTAATAGACAACCTTTTACTGAGAAGATTCCTAGTTCTAATCGTTCTGCCGTAAAATCGCAAGATGTAGACGTTCCTTTTAATAATAAAAGTCCAGAATTAAGAAATCCATTTATTATACCTGGAATTAGAAACGTAAAAATTGAATCGCAACTAAATCCGAGTTATAGTTTTGAAAATTTTCTTGAAGGTGACTCTAATCGTTTAGCTAGAAATGCCGGAATTGCTGTTGCTAACAAACCTGGAGGAACATCTTTTAACCCACTTTTAATTTTTGGAGGTGTAGGTTTAGGAAAAACACACTTGGCACACGCTATTGGTGTTGACATTAAAGATAAGTATCCTGAGAAAACAGTGTTATATATTTCCGCTGAAAAATTCACACAACAATATATAGATTCAGTTAAGAAGAATAATAGAAACGATTTTATTCACTTCTATCAAATTATAGATGTTTTAATTATTGATGATGTACAGTTCTTATCTGGTAAAACAGGTACTCAAGATGTATTCTTTCATATATTTAATCACTTACATCAAAACGGAAAGCAAGTTATTTTAACAAGTGATAAAGCACCTGTAGACATGCAAGATATTGAGCAACGCTTATTATCTCGTTTTAAATGGGGACTTTCTGCTGAATTGCAATCTCCAGATTTTGAAACTAGAGTTTCTATTTTAAAGAATAAGCTTTACAGAGATGGTGTTGAAATGCCAAATGATATTATAGAATATGTCGCTAAGCATATTAAAACTAATGTTAGAGAACTAGAAGGCGCTATCATTTCTTTAATTGCACAGTCTTCTTTTAACAAAAAGGAAATTACTATAAATCTTGCAAAAGACATTGTTGAGAAGTTTGTTAAGAATACAAAACGTGAAGTTTCTATTGATTATATACAGAAAGTAGTTTCTGATTATTTCCAAATGGATGTCAATACACTTCAATCTAAGACACGAAAACGTCATATTGTACAAGCACGTCAATTAGCCATGTTTTTTGCTAAAAAATACACTAAAGCATCTTTAGCAAGTATAGGTTCTCAAATTGGTCAGCGTGATCATGCTACAGTTTTACATGCCTGTAAAACCGTAGATAATTTATCTTCAACAGATAAGCAATTTAGAAAATACGTTGAAGATTTATCTAAAAAGTTAGCCCTTTAATTACCTTTTATTATGACTCGTATTTTAATGGTTTGCTTGGGGAATATTTGTCGTTCACCATTGGCACATGGTATTATGCAGTCTAAACTTCCTGAAGACCTTTTTTATGTAGATTCTGCCGGAACAGCCGCTTATCATGTTGGTAACATGCCTGATAGACGCTCTATTGCAGTAGCCAGAAAATACGGATTAGATATTAGCACACAAAGTGCAAGACAGTTTACTGTTGCTGACTTTGATGCATTTGATTACATCTATGCTATGGACTCGTCAAATTATAGAAATATAATTAACTTAGCCAGAAACCAAAAAGACATTGACAAAGTAAAGTTGTTTTTGGAAGCGAATCCATCAATTCAGAATAAAAATATGCCAGACCCTTATTATGGCGAAAAAGATGGCTTTGAATACGTTTACAACTTAGTAATTGAAACCTGTGATATTTTGGTTACCGAATTATATAAGTAAACGTTACATTTTAAGAGTATCAACTCTTTTTTGTAATTTAGAGACTTTATCCTCATAAACTATACATAGCTAAAACTATACCTTAAACTAACTAAACACTAATGAGTAATTCAAAAGGGATTTTATATCTTATACCAACACGATTAGGTGATAATCCACCATTAGAAGTTTTACCTATTGCAATAAAAAAAACAATAGAAGAGTTAGATTATTATATTGTTGAAAATGAAAAAACTGCACGTCGTTTTATTAAACGTGTATCACCAAGTAAATCTCAACCTTCTTTAAAGCTACAAGTTTTAAATAAATATACTACAGAACAAGAGCGAAATACATTTTTAGATAGTTGCTTAGAAGGTAATTCTATAGGACTGTTATCTGAAGCTGGATGTCCTGCAATTGCAGATCCTGGATCCGACATTGTGGCTTTAGCGCATCAAATGGATATAAAAGTAGTACCTTTAGTTGGACCATCTTCAATAGTATTAGCTTTAATGGGATCTGGCATGAATGGCCAAAGCTTTACATTTAATGGCTATTTACCAATAGATAAAAGCGAAAGAAAAGCTAAATTAAAAACACTAGAGCGTATATCTTTTGAACAAAATCAATCTCAAATTTTTATTGAAACGCCCTATAGAAATATGAGGATGCTTGAAGATTTAGCAAACACTCTACACCCTAACACACACATTTGTGTTGCCTGTGATTTAACCTTACCTTCAGAGTATATTAAAACAAAAACAGCTAAGGACTGGAAACACAATAAAGAGGATTTTCACAAAAGACCAGCGATTTTTATTATCCAAAAAAGTTAATAATAAGAACGTAGATTTTATAATGTAACTTTTGCTTTCTTGTCTGGAGTTATTATAGATGTATCATACCCTGAAAACTTTTTCATGTATGCTTTTACTGTAGAACCGTAAGCATCTGCAACATTGTTTGCACCGTAACTACGCAAAAATTTCTTTACACTTCCAGGACCCGCTAAATGTGCTGCAGCTAATATACCAGACTCGGTAACTTTAATACCTGCAATTTTTCTACCTTCAAATCGTTTAATGTCTTTTCTTAACACCCATTTATTACGTTGAGCATTAGCTATAAATGCTTTTTCTTGTAATTCAGGATTATATAAAAACTGGTTTGGTGTGTATATACCAAGTAATTTTAAGGTTTCTTTTCCAAATTGATATTTCCCTAAATAACCTAATGTATTTACAGTAAAATAATCACCTTGAGATTCTTTAAACGCTATAGCCTCTTTAAACCCTTCAAAAGACTTCCCTAAATGTGGTGAGAATGTATTAGATTTAGATTCATCTTGGATTTCTACCATTGCTAAATCTTCAGAAAAATTATAATTTAGCTCTAATCCTTCTGTAGAATATGTATCAGGATTTAAACTGGTATCAGGATACAAAGCCAACGCTAAAAGCAAACAAACTGTAAATGGTACAACAAAGTTCTTAACACTATTTTTAGTCATAACAGCTAAATTTTTACTGTGAAAAAGTTTCCCCAAACCGTCTCACAAAATTCGCGTGCAAACATACAACATTTTTTCAATTACTGAAAATCAAGCTTTTAAGTGTTAAAATTTTAACTTAATAGTAGATATAATGCCATTTTACACGTCCATTGTCATTTATCTGAAATGTTGGGAAAGGCACCTTTATAACATTAAAAACATCAAAAATGGTTTTTAAGACGTGAGAATTTGTCTTAATTCTGGTTAAATCAATATCTAAACTTAGGTAAAATTGACGCCTTCTATTCTGATTTAAAAATAGAGAATCATTATTATCTCCTGTTAACATTCCTTCAGCTCCATAACCAAAAGCTAGGTTTAACCAATTAGGAATTTTTTCTGTTTTTAAAAACGAATTAATATTAACGCTTAGCCAATAGGTTTGTCCGTTATAATCTTTTAAAAACTCTTCAGGCCAACCATCTCCTAATTTATTTGGTCGTTGTTGGGCATATTTAGTTCTATGGAATGAATATTTTAAAACCATACGCTGTTCTTTCCATAGTAATTCTTGACCAACATATAAACCTGTACCTGCTGTATTAGCTGCCATATCTGTCCATGAAAACCCCCATTCTTCTGAGAAACCATCTAAAACTTCAACTGCAGTAAGAAACCCTAAACCTAATGTAGAACCATATATTATTTGGTCTTTTTTACTAACACCAGACCAGTTTAATGTATTAGCTCCTAACCTACCTAATTGATAAGAAGAGAACATATGTCCCATTTTATCCATCTGTAGCCATTCTCCACTATCGTTTATAGTTTTAAAACTAGAACGTGGATAATCTGCATACCATAACTGGTTAAGACCAATTAAAGTTGCAGAAGCTAATACAGATTCTGAAATTACAACAGCATTACGACGTTTCGTATTTAAAGAATCACTGGGTTTTAAAAACTGATTACTTTTAGATTGTGAAAAAAGTATTCCACTTGCCAAAAAGAAAATAATTAGCCCAATTGATTGCTTCATAAATTACTTGTTAATACCTTGAGAGGTTAAGTAACTGTGATATTGCCTTGCATTATTATTATGTTGCCCTAAAGTTTTGGCAAATTTATGATATCCAATTCGCTTTGCATCTGCTGCAAAATACAAGTAATTATGCCTTTCTGGATTTAAAACCGCTTTTATTGCTGATAAATCTGGCATAGCAATTAAACCAGGCGGTAAACCTAAATATTTATAAGTATTGTAAGGTGACTCTATCTCTTTATGAATATTTAAAACACGCCTAATAATAGTGTTTTCATATTGAGGTAATTGATAAGCGGCATATTTTAAAGTTGGGTCTGCTTGCAAAGGCATTTTAATTTTTAATCGGTTTAGATAAACACCAGCAACTCTAGGTTGTTCATCGGCTTGCTTAGATTCTTCATGTACAATAGAAGCTAAAGTAATCACTTCATTAGGTGTTAAATTTAGTTTCTTAGCTTTTGCTTTTCTGGCGTCTGTCCAAAAACGTTTATACTCAGTTAACATCCTATCTCTAAAGGTTTCTGCTGATGTATTCCAAAAGAATTCATAGCTATTAGGCAAATACATTCCTAATGCTGTAGCCGAATTAAAATCATTTTTTGCTAAAAATGCCTCATCTGTCATTGCATTAATTAAAGACAAACTATCTGCTTCAATCTGCGTACTAATTCTGCCTGCTAAATCTTCTAAACTATGTTGGTTGTTAAAGGCTATTTTTATTGGCAGGTTTTTACTTCTAATGGAGTTGATAATCTCATTATTATTCATGCCTTTGTTTATAGCAAAACGTCCAGCTTTTAAATTGGTATTATATTTTTTCTGGTTTGCTAAAGCATCAAACGTATTTATATCTTTTAACAAGGGCTCTAATTGGGCACGTACTTCTGGATACGTAGCATTTGTAGGCACCAAAATATAAGCCGTTTCATTATTAAAATTTGTATTTGGCATAAACATGGCTCCGTAAATATAATACGCAAAATAGCCGCAAATTACTAAGCCTATAAGAGCAATTGCCCAAAGAATTTTTTTAAAATACATAGTTATTTATTAATTCGTTGTAGTAGGAATTCGTTAGTGTATGTTTCACCATTAAAGCTCCAATCTTTTTTTAATCCTATCTTAATAAATCCATTTCCTTCAAATAGATTTAAACTTGCTGTATTATCTTCTGAAATATTAGCATAAACCTGATGTAAATGTAAAGACTTAAAACAATAATTTACCAATAATTCTAATGCCTCTTTACCAAATCCTTGATGTCTATTTTCTTTATTTTGAATTAAGATGCCAATACCTGCGCGTTTATTTTTTATATCAAAATCAAATACATCAATTAAACCAATAGTTTCGTTTTTGGTACTACAAATAGCTAACCGTAATTGTTTGGCTGTAAAGATGTCTTGCTGTGCATTTTCGAGATATTGTTTAATTAAAAATCTAGAGTATGGTGTTTGTGTATCACTTAAGTACCACAAATCAGTATCGTTTTCTATAGCATAAACAAACTCTAAATCTTCTGGCTCTAAAGCTCTTAAATGTATATATTCTCCTCTGAGACTTACCATTCTATCTCACCTTTAAACACATAGTCTGCAGCACCAACTAACCAAATATTATTATAACCTCCGTTAGAACTATTAAAGGTAACTTTTAACTGTCCGCCTTGAGTGTTTAGGTTAATTTGATTACTCTCTGTTTTACCTGTCTTATGCATGGCAATAGCAACTGCTGTAACTCCTGTTCCACAAGATAAAGTTTCATCTTCTACACCTCTTTCGTAGGTTCTTACTGCAAAATTATCGTTAGACAATTGCTCTACAAAATTAACGTTGCTTCCGGCCTCATTATAAGGCTCATTATATCTAATTTTTTCCCCATTAGATTTCACTTCATAATTAGAAATATTAGAAACCATTTCTACATGATGTGGAGACCCTGTATCTAAAAATTGATGCGTATCAAACAGTTCTATTTTAGAAACATCTTGCATTTGTAGATGAACAATTCCATCTTCAACTTTAGCATTATGCAAGCCATCTATGGCAATAAACTCTGTTTCATTTTCAATAATCCCTAAGAATTTAGCAAAAGCAACAATGCAACGTCCTCCATTACCACACATGGTACTTTCATTTCCGTCTGCATTATAATATACCATTTTAAAGTCTGATTTTTCATCATTCTCTAATAATATAAATCCGTCTGCTCCAATGCCAAAACGTCTATCGCATAACCGTTCTATTCCTTTTATATTAGTCTTATCTATAATTTGTAAACGATTATCAACCATAATGAAATCGTTTCCTGTGCCTTGATATTTGTAAAAAGTCATATTCATAATTAAAGGCAAATATAAGAATAATAGCGATTAAAAACAGTTGTTAAACACGCGTTAAAGTTGAAGTTAAAAACACGTTAAATTGAAATTTGAATTCAATATTTATCTAATTTTAATCGTTAGAAAGAAAAATATAATTAAACTTAAATCTGAAAAATTATGAAGAAGATTATAACATTAGTATTTGTTTCGGCATTAGGTGGACTTTTAACCTTAGGTGGTTACAAAATTTTTATTGAACAAGAATCACAATCAGTAGCTGTTGAAGCGTCCTCTGACCTTCCGGTATTTGTACCAGCATCTACACATAACACATTAAACACTAATAACGTCATTGCTCCTAATTTTATTGACGCTGCAGACAAATCTTTAGACGCTGTTGTGCATGTTAAAAACACATCTATTGTTACTGCACCAACCTCTATGCGAGATTTATTTTATGGTCGACAATCTCAACGCGCCCAAGTAGGTACAGGAAGTGGTGTAATTATTTCGCCAACGGGTTATATTGTTACCAATAACCATGTTATTAAAAATGCGAATGAAATTAGTATTACCTTAAATAATAATAAAGCGTATATGGCCGAATTAATTGGTACAGACGAAACTACTGATATTGCTTTATTAAAAATTGATACTGATGAAGACCTACCGTTTATGGCTTTTGGCGATTCTGATAACGCAAAAGTTGGTGAATGGGTTTTAGCGGTTGGTAATCCGTTTAATCTTAATTCTACGGTCACTGCAGGTATTATAAGTGCAAAGTCTAGAGATTTATCTGGTAATCATTCGCAATCATTTATACAAACTGATGCTGCCGTAAACCCTGGGAATTCAGGTGGTGCTTTAGTTAACACAAATGGTGATTTAATTGGTATAAATACTGCTATTTCATCACAAACAGGTTCTTACATCGGTTATTCATTTGCTGTACCAAGCAATATTGCACGTAAAATTGTAAATGACATTATGGAATATGGCAACGTACAAAACGGTATTTTAGGGGTTGTTGGTGGTGCTTTAAATAGTGAAGCCGCTGAAGAATTAGGAACTGACACTACAGAAGGTTTCTATGTAAGCGAAGTACAAGAAGATACAGGAGCAGAAAAGGCTGGTATACAATCTGGTGATATTATTAGTAAGATAGATAATGTTAAGATTCATAAATTTTCTGACCTAACAGGTTATTTAAAAACTAAAAGCCCAAATGATGTTGTTAATGTTACATTATTAAGAGATGGTGATGAAGAAACGTTACCCGTAACCCTATTAAAACCATCAACATTTATATTACCAACTATTGGTCTTATAAAAAATGCTACTAAACAAGACCTTAAAAAGTATAATGCAGATTCTGGTGTAAAGATTTCTAAATTTGATAAAAACTATGAGGCCTATTGGCACAAAAATGGTATTCAAGAAGGCTCTATTATTTCAAAAATTAATGGAAAAGAATTAAAAACTATTGAAGATGCCGAGAATGCATATAAAACAAAGCAAATAAATGAGCCATTACAAATAGAGGTTATTAACAATAGAGGTGAAAAAGTAGTCTACAATTTTAGTTAGAATACAACAAATATTAGGTTAAAAGAGCCCTTCAAAGTATTATTCTTTGAGGGGTTTTTATTTTCGACAAAATGTATTACGAAAACGTTTGAAATAAAGTACTTTTGCAAAATAAATAAACAACAATTTAATCTCTTAACCAATTAAAATATGGGTTTTAATGCCACTTACGAAAAGGAGTTAGCGTTTCAGGCTGATCGCAGAAGAGCTACAGTAGAATTTATAAAAATTATAAGTGATTTATGGTACGATAAATCTATTGAGCTTGTTCTGTTTAGAAATCAATTAATAGACAGAAATGTGAGCGAAATTTTAAATCTGCATGAATATGCAGGTGAATTTGTTCAAAAACCAATTTCAATTTTCGATTCTGTAGAAATTGCACAAGCCATTAGTGCTTTAAATTTTCCACCAGCTAAGTTAGACATCGGAAAACTAACTTACGAGTTTCATTTAGAAGACCAAAAGTATAGCAATGCAACAGCCTTTGTTGCCGCAAAGCTAGGTGAAGCTAAAGACATCAAAAATATTGAACCTAAAGATGTCGTTCTTTACGGTTTTGGTAGAATTGGCCGTTTAGTTGCACGTGAGTTAATGACGCGCACTGGTAAAGGTAATCAATTAAGATTAAGAGCCATTGTTACAAGAGGAGACATTAATGAAAGCGTTTTAGAAAAACGAGCTTCTTTATTAAGAAACGATTCTGTACATGGCGATTTTTCTGGTATGGTTGGAGTTGATGCAAAAAACGCTGCTTTAATTATTAACGGAACAACAGTAAAAATAATATCTGCTAATAAGCCAGAAGACATAGATTATACTAAACATGGAATAACTAAAGCTTTAATAATTGATAACACAGGTGCATTTAGAGATAAAGAAGCGCTGAGCAGACATCTTAAAGCAAAAGGTGTTGACAAAGTTTTATTAACAGCACCAGGAAAAGGGATTCCAAATATTGTACATGGTGTAAACCATACTGAACACAATCCAGATAAAGTAAAAATCTTTTCTGCCGCGTCTTGTACAACCAATGCCATAACACCAATTTTAAAAGCCGTAGAAGATTCTTTTGGTATAGCAACAGGGCATTTAGAAACTATCCATGCGTATACCAATGATCAAAATTTAGTAGATAATTTTCATGGTAAATATAGACGCGGACGAGCTGCGGCATTAAATATGGTAATTACAGAAACAGGTGCTGGCAAAGCCGTAAGTAAAGCATTACCATCTTTAGAAGGAAAATTAACATCTAATGCTATTAGAGTACCTGTGCCAAATGGTTCTTTAGCTATTTTAAATTTAGAATTAAAAAACGAAACTTCTTTAGATAGTTTAAATACTATAATGAAGAAATATGCACTAGAAGGTGATTTGGTAGAACAAATTAAATATGAAATGAGTGACGAATTAGTTTCTAGTGATATTGTTGGTAGTTCTGCGCCTTCTATTTATGATAGTAAAGCCACAATAGTTAGAAAAGACGGAAAAAATGCTATACTATATATATGGTATGATAATGAG
The DNA here is from genome assembly GCF_009741275.1 of Winogradskyella endarachnes. Classification (GTDB taxonomy): domain Bacteria; phylum Bacteroidota; class Bacteroidia; order Flavobacteriales; family Flavobacteriaceae; genus Winogradskyella; species Winogradskyella endarachnes. The sequence continues at coordinate 10,817 of NZ_WOWS01000001.1, read as the reverse complement.
TATGGCTATAGCCATCAAGTAATACGTTTAGCAAAATATATTTCTAAAGTAAGACGATTTACGTATTATTAGAAGATATGAATAAGAAAATAGAAAAAATCTTGTCTTTTGGCAAGATTTTTTTGTTTAAAAATACTTGAACATTAATACTTTAGCTCTTCAATTTTAAAGACCTTATTAGTATTAACTTGCACTAAGATCTAAACTCTAAAACTATTCGTATATAAAATGCTTTGCTCAATTAGGAAGCTAATTGTTTAATAAATCTTCATAAAATTATTATCTTGGCAAACGTTTAATCCATTAAAATAAAAAACCAAACCTTAGATGAAATTCCTAACCAAAGTCTCTGTTATTCTTTTAGTTACACTTAGTTTTCAATCCATTAAAGCTCAAACTGAAACAGAAACAGAAGAGAAATTATCTCTTAACAGTGGTACAATAGATAATCAGTTTGAATATTTAATTCAGAAGTCTGGTAAGTATCAAGATTATAAAGTTGTAAAGAGAACATGGTTATATACATTAAAAGCTCATGTGGCAGATACCCTAAAAGCTGTGCATAAAGATTTATCAGACACACAAGCGGTTGTTAAAAAACAAGCTGATGAAATTGAAAGCTTAAAATCTAATTTAGAAAATACAAAATCTGCATTAAACGCAACAAATGATGAGAAAGATAATATTTCGTTATTTGGCGTTCAAACTAGTAAGGCTAGTTATAAAGTTTTAATGTGGAGTATTATTGGAGCGATAACAATATTATTATTGTTTTTTATTTATAAATTTAAGAATAGTAATTCACTTACTAAACAAGCAAAATTTAAGTTAGAAGAAGTAGAAACAGAGTATGAAGAACATAGACGTACTGCCTTAGAACGCGAGCAGAAAGTTAGACGTCAACTTCAAGATGAGATAAATAAACAAAAGTCTTAAGCTAACAGTATCTAATTTAAACTTAATCCGTAATGTATGATTATGTTTTTTTAATAAAAAAACAGCACCTTAATTACCTGTAATAACTTACCTCAATTAACCCTATCTTTGCTAACTATATAAAATACCTATGCGCATAGATATAATTACTGTTTTACCAGAACTTTTAAAAAGCCCGTTTGAAGCCTCAATTTTAAAACGTGCTATAGAAGCAGGATTAGTAGAAGTACACTTTCATAATTTAAGAGATTATGCAACGGGCAACTATAAATCTGTAGACGACACTCAGTTTGGAGGTGGTGCAGGTATGGTAATGTCTATTGCTCCCATTGATAAATGCATTTCTAAGTTACAAGAAGAACGTAATTATGACGAAATTATATACATGACACCAGATGGTGAGCAATTAAATCAAAGCATTGCCAACCAAACATCTTTAAAAGAAAATATTATTATTCTTTGCGGACATTATAAAGGTGTAGACCAACGTGTTAGAGATAAATTTATCACACGCGAAATATCAATAGGCGATTATGTGCTCTCTGGAGGTGAATTAGGAGCTGCAGTTCTATGCGACGCAGTAATAAGATTAATTCCAGGAGTTTTAGGAAATGAAACCTCTGCCTTAACCGATTCGTTTCAAGATAACTTATTAGCACCTCCTATTTATACAAAACCTAGAGAATATGATGGCATGAAGGTTCCTGAAGTTTTGTTTAGCGGAAATTTTGCAAAGATTGAAAAATGGCGAGAAGAACAAGCTTATAAAAGAACACTAGAAAGACGGCCTGACCTTTTAGAAGATAAATAATACGCTATGAATAATTCAACAGAAATTTTATTTTCAATAGGTCAGTCAATGTATGGTTTTACAATGTTAATAATATTAACTGCTACAATTATACTTTTTATAAAAAAAAGAACGCCAGCAACATGGATGATATTAATTGGTTATTTATTAGTTTGTATTTCTTATTTAACAAGTCTTATAATAATAACCATTGCAGGTAGAAGTAGCATGGATACAATGTTACAAATTCAAGGTATTTCTTCTATAGTTAAGAGTTTATCGTATTTAATTTTTGCAATAGGGTTAATAATGTTAGCGATAACAGAATTTTCAAAAAAAGAATTTAGACCATAAATAAATTTCATAATTAAAAATAATACTCTAAAGCATTGCATATTTTATAAAAAGCATTACTTTTGCAAACCAATTTAGACTAACCTCTGGCGAAAATCGTGAATGTTGCTTTAAATCAACTTTTATAAATAAAACAAAATGAATTCTTTAGTAAAATTTGTACAAGACGAATTTGTAACTCGTAAAGACTTACCAGAATTTGGAGCTGGTGATACAATCACAGTATTCTATGAAATAAAAGAAGGAAGTAAAACACGTACACAGTTCTTTAAAGGTGTAGTATTACAACGTAAAGGAGCTGGTTCTTCTGAAACGTTTACAATTCGTAAAATGTCTGGTACTATTGGAGTAGAGCGTATCTTCCCGGTTAACTTACCAGCCTTACAAAAAATTGAAGTTAATAAACGTGGTAAAGTACGTAGAGCTAGAATATACTACTTTAGAGGTCTTACTGGTAAAAAAGCAAGAATCAAAGAAGTTAGAAGATAATTCAAACTTATATTTTATAATTAAAAGCCTTCTTTTTAGAAGGCTTTTTTTGATTACAAACATTTGTTAATAACTCTAGTTTATAAATTGTTGATATCTAAATTGTTAAAATTTACAGATATTCATAAAAAACACATACTTTTACAAAACAATTAACAAAAGGATTTGAATTATTTTACAAATCAGCGTTAATTATTATAGAGACACGTTCTTTATGTATTAAGGTTGTTTTTTGAGATTGTAAAGCAACTTGTTTAACAAGTGTTTGTGTAGCAATCATAAACAAAAGATATAATAAAGTACATATGTAGTTTATTATATTAACGTTTAAAGCTTAAAAAAGTAATGGAAACGAAAGTTAATATGAAAAAAATGAGCAATGTTAATATCTAATTGTTGTGAATTCAATTAATTAGAAAAACATCAAAAAAAAACAAACCTTAGAAACAGAGTAATATCAGGTCAATACATTTTGAAAGATATAAAATGTTTCGAATTTTGAAACATAAAACCTTTTTCTAAATTAAAGCGATTGCGTTTTAATTGCATAAGCGAAAGCTAATAGATAAAGTTAGTATTGTTTCTAAGAAAGCCATATCAACACAGATTATTCTGAGTGATATGGCTTTTTGCTTTTTATAATATATTCTATTTCATTCTTCATTCTAAATACACTTTTATTTTTAATTACAGTTAATTCTTTTGTATTCTTGCAAAATGAACTTACCATTAATAGATAATAAGTATTTCAACTCAAAAGATTTTACTACTAACCTACTCACTAAAGCAGAATATTTAGATTGTACATTTACTAATTGTAATTTTGAAAACTCAGATATTTCTAATATCAATTTTATGCAATGTGATTTTGTAGACTGTAATTTTAGTAACGTAAATGTTATGCATACCGTTTTTAACGATGCTAATTTTACCGGTTGTAAAATTATAGGTGTATTATTTCAAAATTGTAATTCATTTTTACAATCCTTTAATTTCAAAAATTGCAATTTAAATTTAAGTAGCTTCTATCAACTAAAAATTAACAAAACAAAGTTTGACAATTGTACCATGCACCAAGTAGATTTTACAGAAACTGAAGCCAAACAAGTAAACTTTAATAACTGTGATTTAAACAAATCTATTTTTGAAAAAACTAACCTAGAACACGCTAATTTTACTACTGCTGTTAATTTCAACATCAATCCATCATACAACCAAATTAAAAATGCGTTATTTTCAAAAAACAACCTTTCAGGACTTTTAAAAAGCTTTAATATTAAGATAAAATAATAAATTGGTGGTATTAACTAATAAATTATTAATTCCTTAAATAATGGTGTGCTTTACTATTAATCTAGCAACTGTAAAAATCAAACGTTTTCGTATATTTGCTCTGCTTAATTTTAAGCAACATTTTACACTAAATATTTTCAAGACTTATGACAAAAACAGCAAAGATTGTTTATACAAAAACGGATGAAGCACCTGCTTTAGCAACACGTTCATTTTTACCAATTGTTAAAGCATTTACAAAGTCTTCTGGCATTACTATTGAAACAAAAGATATATCATTAGCTGCTAGAATTTTAGCTGCTTTTCCAGATTTTTTAACGGAAGACCAAAAAGTAGCAGATGCTTTAGCTGAATTAGGTGAATTAGCAAAAAAACCAGAAGCTAACATTATTAAGTTACCTAATATTAGTGCTTCGGTTCCACAACTTACTGCTGCTATAGAAGAGCTTCAGGCTAAAGGTTATAAACTTCCCGATTATCCAGAAGAACCAGAAAGCGATACAGAGAAAGAAATTAAATCTCGATACGATAAAATTAAAGGTAGTGCTGTTAATCCGGTTCTTAGAGAAGGAAATTCAGACAGACGCGCACCAAAAGCCGTTAAAAACTATGCCAAGAAAAACCCTCATAGTATGGGAGCTTGGACAGCAGATTCTAAAAGCCATGTAGCAACAATGTCTAGCGGAGATTTTGCTCATAATGAAAAATCAGTAACATTACCTGAAGCAACATCTGTAAATATTATCCATACAGACTCTAAAGGAAAAACTACTACTTTAAAAGAAGGTTTAGCCCTTTTAAAAGGAGAAATTATTGATGCTTCTGTAATGAGTAAAAAAGCGCTTTTAGAATTTTTAGAAGAACAAGTAGAGGATGCTTTAGATAAGAGTGTTTTGTTTTCACTACATATGAAAGCAACTATGATGAAAGTTTCTGATCCAATTATTTTTGGTCATGCTGTACGTGTTTTCTTTAAAGGTTTATTTGAAAAACATGGTAAAACATTCGATAAAATTGGTGTTGACGTTAACAACGGATTTGGTAACTTATTAGAAAAATTAAACGAATTACCTGAGGATAAACGCGATGAAATCCGAGATGATATTAGATTTGCTCTAGATCATAGCGCTGATTTGGCTATGGTAAATTCTGATCGTGGAATTACTAACTTACATGTTCCTAGTGATGTCATTATTGATGCTTCTATGCCTGCAATGATTAGAACATCTGGACAAATGTGGAATGCCGAAGGTAAACAACAAGATACAAAAGCAGTTATACCAGATAGTAGTTATGCAGGTGTTTACAGTGCAACTATTGATTTTTGTAAAAAACATGGTGCATTTGATCCTACAACAATGGGTACTGTTCCTAATGTTGGTTTAATGGCTCAAAAAGCTGAAGAATATGGCTCCCACGATAAAACTTTTGAAATTGTCGCAGACGGAAAAGTTGAAGTAATAGACGCAAATGGTAACACATTATTATCTCATAACGTTGAAGCTGGTGACATTTGGAGAATGTGCCAAGTTAAAGATGCACCAATCCAAGATTGGGTAAAATTAGCGGTAACAAGAGCAAGAGCTTCTCAAACTCCTGCTGTTTTCTGGTTAGATGAAAAAAGAGCTCATGACGCTGAATTAATTAAAAAAGTAAACACATACTTAAAAGACCATGATACAGAAGGTTTAGATATTAGAATTTTATCGCTCGTTGACGCTACTAAATTTACGTTAGAAAGAATTAAAGAAGGTAAAGACACTATCTCCGTTACAGGAAACGTATTGAGAGATTATTTAACTGATTTATTTCCAATATTAGAAGTAGGTACAAGTGCAAAAATGTTATCTATTGTTCCTTTAATGAATGGAGGCGGATTATTTGAAACAGGAGCTGGTGGATCAGCACCAAAACATGTGCAACAATTTGTTGAAGAAGACCATTTACGTTGGGATTCCTTAGGTGAGTTTTTAGCGTTAGCAGTTTCTTTAGAGCACTTTGCTGAAGTAAATAGTAACACAAAAGCTAGTATATTAGGTGCTGCCTTAGATGATGCCTCAGACAAATTGTTAGAAAACAGAAAAGGACCATCGAGAAAAGTAAATGAATTAGATAATAGAGGTAGTCACTTTTATTTAGCATTATATTGGGCTGAGGCATTAGCAAACCAAGATAATGATGCAGACTTAAAAGCTGAATTTACAGAAATTTATAAAGCATTATCTTATAATGAAGAGACTATTGTAAAAGAGTTGATTGATTGCCAAGGTAATTCTGTAAATATTGAAGGATATTATTTACCAAATGAAGATTTAGTGTCTAATGCAATGCGTCCAAGTAAAGCATTTAATTCAATTATAAATTAATAGTTGTTAGATTAATATTATGTTAAAAAGCTTCTTTCGAGAAGCTTTTTTTATGCTTTTAATTTATTTTTAGTGTAACATCAATAGCAGTTAGTCGTTGTATTATAAAAACGATATCAATCTATTCAATATTCATCACATATGAAATTATTTTTCAGAGGTCTTTTACTCTGTTTCTCATTAAGTAGCTTTAATGTAAAAGCTCAAGAAAAATTTACCATAAGTGGTACCATAACCGATAAACTTAGTAACGAGACTCTAATTGGTGTTAATATTATAATACCAGAATTACAAACAGGAACCATGACTAATGAATATGGTTTCTATTCAATTACATTACCTTCCGGTACGTATGATATTCAAATAAGTTATCTTGGTTTTAAAACATTAACAAAGAACGTAGAACTAACGTCTAACCAATCTTTCAGTTTTAAACTTGAAGAATCTGCAGAAAATTTAGACGAAGTTGTTATTACAGAAAATATTGAAAAACTTAATATTAAAAAACCTCAAATGAGTGTTAATTCTTTATCCATTAAAACCATAAAGAATATGCCAGTTGTTTTAGGTGAAGTAGATGTTATAAAATCTATAACACTGCTACCAGGAGTTACCAATGCTGGCGAAGGAGCCTCTGGTTTTAACGTAAGAGGTGGAGCTGCCGATCAAAATTTAATCTTATTAGACGAAGCTACAATTTTTAATTCGTCACATTTATTTGGTTTCTTTTCTGTATTTAATCCAGATGCTATTAAAGATTTAAAATTGTATAAAGGCGGAATTCCTGCTAAATACGGTGGACGAGTATCGTCTGTTTTAGATATTTATCAGAAAGAAGGGAATAGTAATTCTTTTCATATGAATGGCGGAATTGGCCTAATATCCAGTAGACTATTAGCAGAAGGGCCTATTAAAAAAGAAAAAGGGTCTTTTTTAATTGGAGGAAGAAGCAGTTATGCACATTTATTTCTTCCTCTGTTTGATATAGATAGTAAAGCACTATTTTATGATCTAAACACTAAATTAAGTTACAACCTTAACAATAATAATAACGTTTATTTATCTGGTTATTTTGGGCGCGATGTCTTTGAAATTTCAGATAGTTTCCAAAATACTTTTGGTAATACGGTATTAAACTTTAGATGGAACCATTTATTTTCAGATAAACTGTTTTCTAACTTATCACTAATATATTCAGATTATTATTACGGTTTAGAATTGAGTTTCGTTGAATTTGATTGGGTTTCTGGTATAAAAAATTTCAACCTTAAATACGATTTTAAACATTACATAAATAATAATTTTAAACTCGAATATGGGTTAAACAGTATGTACAACGATTTTAATCCAGGTGAAATTAATCCAACTACAGAAACATCTGGAATTAACCCTTATAAACTAATAGATAAATACGCATTAGAAAATGCAATATATATAGATGCAGAGCAGAACATAAGTGATAAACTATCTATTAGTTATGGCACTAGGCTTAGTATGTTTCATCGACTTGGCCAAAATGAACTCAATATATATGAAGATGATTTAGCCGTAACTTTTAACGAAGAAATTGGTATATATGAAAAAGGTGAACCTATAGGTACCGAAACCTACAATAGAAGTGATGTCATTGAATCTTTCACAAATTTAGAACCAAGGTTTGCAATTGCTTACCAATTAAACAATGTTTCTTCAGTTAAGGCTAGCTATAATAGAATGAGTCAATATTTACATTTATTATCTAACACTAATTCGCCTACACCTTTAGATGTATGGACTCCAAGTGGAAAATACACTAAACCACAATTGTTAGATCAAGTAGCAATTGGGTATTTTAAAACATTTAAAAATAGCGCCTACTCTTTAGAGGTTGAAAGTTTCTATAAAACCATAAAAAATAGAATCGATTATATTGATGGCGCAAATTTAACTGCAAATGATGCCATAGAACAAATTATTTTGAACGGAAAAGCGAGAGCCTATGGCTTAGAAGTTTTACTGAGAAAAAATGAAGGTAAATTTACTGGTTGGTTAGCATATACGCTTTCAAAATCTGAACAAAAGACTCCAGGAAGAACGCCTATAGAAACCGGAATTAATAATGGAGAATGGTATAATACAGCATATGATAAAACTCATGATATTTCTTTAACAGCAAGTTATGAACTTAATAAAAAGTGGTCATTAAGTTCCAATTTCATATTTCAAACAGGTCAACCAACAACCTATCCAAATAGTCAATATGAATATAATGGGATTATTATTCCAAATTATGAGGCTAGAAATTCAAGCAGATTACCATCTTATCATCGCTTAGATATTTCTGCAACTTATAACGCAAAACCAGAAAGTAAAAGCAATTTTAAAGGTGAATGGGTTTTCGGAATTTACAATATCTATGGACGTAAAAATGCTGCAAGTATTTCGTTTAGAGAAAATAGCGATACTGGCCGTAACGAAGCTGTTAAATTAGCTATTTTTGGAATGGTACCTTCTATATCTTATAATTTTAAATTTTAATCATGAAAAAAAATATAGTCATAATCATATTTCTTTCTTTGTGCTTTACATGTGAAGATGTCATTGATGTAAATCTAAACGAAGTAGAGCCAAGACTAGTGATTGAAGCCTCTATAAACTGGTATAAAAATACAACTGGGAATGAACAGAGTGTAAAATTATCTCTTTCTGCTCCTTTTTATGATGAAACAATTCCTCCAGCAAATAATGCTATTGTTCAAATTATAGATAATAATGGAACTACATTCAATTTTATAGAAGAAAATAACTCTGGTATCTATAGAAATTTTGATTTTATTCCTGTTATCGATGCAGAATATCAATTATTTATAAATTATGAAGATGAAGTTTATACGGCCACAGAAACTTTAAAATCAGTTGTCCCTATAGACTACATTGAGCAGAATAATGATGGAGGGTTTACAGGTGATGAGATTGAAGTAAAAGTATATTTTACAGATCCGCTAAACATAGATAATTATTACTTTTTTGAATATTCCACCAATATTTCAAATCCACCTTCCTTAGATGTAGCCGAAGACGAATTTATAGATGGTAATCAAATATTTGGATTTTATTCAGATGAAGACTTAGAATCTGGAGACGAACTCACAATTAAACATTTTGGTATTTCAAATCAATTTTATGAGTATATGTATCTATTATTACAGCAAGGAAGCGATGATGGAGGCGGTCCATTTGAAACTCAACCTGCAACAGTAAGAGGAAATTGTGTAAACATAACCAATGAAGATAACTACCCTTTTGGCTATTTCAGATTATCAGAAGTAGTAGAAGAAAATTATATTATTGAATAATTCAACCAACAGTAATACATCCTATATAATTATCCTACATATGTCATTTACAAAAACAACAGAGCAAGATTCTAAATATAATAATTTGGAAGATATGTCTATTAATGAGATTATAACCTCAATTAATAATGAAGACAAGTTAGTACCATTAGCTGTAGAAAAATCATTACCTCAAATAGAAAAAGTAATCGCCCAAGTTGTTTTAAAATTAAAAAAGGGAGGAAGATTATTTTATCTAGGAGCAGGTACAAGTGGAAGGCTCGGGATTTTAGATGCATCTGAATGCCCTCCTACATTTGGAGTCTCACAAGATTTAGTTATTGGATTAATAGCAGGTGGTGATAAAGCAATTAGAAAAGCTGTGGAAAATGCAGAAGATTCAATCAAACAGGGCTGGCAAGATTTGGTTGACTATAATATATCACAGAATGATATTGTTATTGGTATTGCAGCTTCAGGAACAACACCTTATGTTATTCATGCATTAGAAATGTGTAATAAAAATAACATAACTACATCATGTATTACATGTAATAAAAACAGTCCATTATCAGAAACGTCAAACTTTCCAATTGAAATAATAGTTGGTCCTGAATTCGTTACTGGAAGTTCCAGAATGAAAGCTGGTACAGCACAAAAACTAGTCTTAAATATGATTACAACAGCTAGTATGATTCAATTGGGCAAAGTCAAAGGAAATAAAATGGTAGATATGCAATTAAGCAATAATAAATTGGTGAAACGTGGAATTAAAATGATAATGACAGAATTAAATATCAACGAAACTAAGGCTCAAGAATTATTATTTAAATATAAATCCGTAAGACAAAGTATCATTAATGGAAGACAATAAAACAGATAAAGAAATATTAACAAAAGGCTTAAAACAACTAGCTATTTGTTTGGTATTAATGTTTTTGGGGCCAATTATGCTCCATATAAGCTTTAGTAATAAAGATAAGCCCTTGTACATTTTACTCCTCATCATATCCATTGTACTATGTGTTCTTGCTATTTCATTTCTAGCAATTGGCATAAATACCATTATGACAAGTATGTTTAAAAAGAAGTAATAACTGATTTATTTTCAGATTTAAATCATACAATAATTTAATTCAAAAAAAACCATTCACCAAAAACGGTATAAAAACGAAAAAACCCTTACTAGTTGTCTAGTAAGGGTTTAATTTAAATCGAATAAATCGATAAAAAAGGCGGCGACCTACTCTTCCACAGTCAAGCAGTACCATCGGC